>NZ_JAABNR010000001.1 GCF_009925085.1 Stagnihabitans tardus
GCCAGCGCTCGATCTTGCGCCGCTCGGAGACGGAAAGATGGGAAAACCGGATCTTCATTCTCAGCTCCTTGTCTGGTCCCAAACATCAAGGAACCATGAAAAGTCGCATTCCAGAATAGCGCGCACCAAGGCGCCACTCTGGATCCGATAATCAGTATTATGTCACTTTGATACCTGCCGCAGCAGGTAGATATCCATGATCCAGCCATGCTCCGCCCGGGCCTTCGCGCGGGTTTCCACGATCTGCGTGCCGACGTCGAAGAGTTTGCCCGCGATCAGAAGCTCCTCCTTCATGCCGACATAGGCGCCCCACCAGATGTGGAAACGTTCCGCGTCAAGGGTTTGGAAGCTGCATTGACCGTCCAGCATGACGACGGCGGTCTCCGCACCCTCGGGCCAGCCGTCCCGCAATTGGCGGCCGGTCGTGATGATCACGGGCCGGCCGATCTCGTTCAGCGTGACGCCATGGGCGGCGGTCAGGACCTGGATCGAGGTCAGGCCCGGGATCACGCGGGTCTCGGCGCCGAGGCGGCTCGCGATGCGCAAGGTGCTGTCGTAGAGCGACGGGTCGCCCCAAACGAGGAGCGCGACCTCGCGCGGCTCATGCGGTGCGATGGCGGCATGCCAGCGCCGCGCGATCTCGTCATGCCAGTCGTTGACGCCGGTCTCATAGTCACCGCTCGCGTCGCGGGTCGGATAATCGAACTCTGCCAAGGGGATAGGCCGCGTCAGCACCTGCGACAGGATCTGGAGCCGCAGGTCGGCGAGATCGGCCTTGGACTCTCCCTTGCGCGGGATCAGGATCAGGTCGGCGGCGTTCAGGGCCTTGGCGGCCTGGGCCGTGACATGGTCGGGATTACCCGTCCCGATGCCGATGAGGTTCAGCCTGTAAGTCCCCAATTTTCTTGTATCAATCATTCCATCAAGGGTCCCAGAAGGATCAAGGCCGGGCCGTCATGGGCCTGGGCCAAGGCCGCGCCAAGGTCAGCGACCGTCGACCGCGTGATCCGCTGATCGGGGGTCGAGACGCTTTCGGCCAGCATCGCGGGCGTATCGGGCGGCAAACCGGCCTTCACAAGCTCTGAAGAAAGCGCCGCAAAGGTCCGTTTTCCCATGAAAATCACCGTCGTCGCCAGGGGATCGGCGAGGGCTTTCAGGTTCAGGTCCGGCGGCATCCCCCCGGTGATATCGGCCCCCGTCACGAACTGCACCCGCCGCGCTGTCAGCCGACGCGAAAGCGGAATCCCCGCTGCCGCCGCCGCCGCAAAGGGCGAGGAGACGCCCGGCACGATCTCATAGGCAATGCCCGCCGCCCGGCAGGCCTCGATTTCCTCTTCCAGGCGGCCAAACATGCCGCTGTCGCCCGACTTCAGCCGCACAACCCTTTGACCGGACTTGGCATAATCGACCAGCAGGCGGCTCACCTGGTCCTGTTTCGGACTGACGCGCCCTGCCCGTTTTCCGACCCCCACCAGGTCGGCATCCGCCCGAGCCAGCGCCAGGATCGGCCCCGAGGACAGGTCGTCGAAGAGGATCGCATCGGCCTGAGAGATGAGCCGCGCGGCCTTGACCGTCAGAAGATCGGGATCGCCGGGGCCAGAGGAGACGAAGGAGACGAACATTCAAGCCTCGGCGATCATGTGGAAATAGGTCCCCGTCACGCGACCTCGCCGCGAGCCGGTCTCGGCCACGGGCTGCCCATCGGCATCCATGACTTTCGCAAGCGGTTCATCGGGTTGCGCGACGATATTCGAGTAGTGGAACTCATGTCCGCGACAGCGCGCGGCCAGGCCCGGAGGCGGATTTTCGATCTCGGCCAGGCGGTAGCCCAGGTGCATCTTGCGCTTCTCGAAAGAGGTCACCAGGCCGAGGAGCCCCGCCATCGGATGGCTGACCCCCTGGGCGTCCACCAGCGCCTCGCCCAAAACCATATAGCCGCCGCATTCGCCATGGATTGGGCCCGCAAAGCCGCGCAGGCCCGCCATGAAGCGCGTCGCCGAGGCGAGGCGGGGCCCGTGCAACTCGGGATAGCCACCCGGCAGCCAGCAGACATCGGCTTGCGGCGGCGCTTGATCGGCCAGGGGCGAAAAGGTCAGAATCTCGGCCCCCGCAGCCCGCCACCCGCTTAGAAGATGCGGATAGATAAAGGAAAAAGCCTCATCCCGAGCCAGGGCGATGCGCTGACCCGGGGGCGCAAGGCGCAAGGCGCCCTGCCCCGTGACCGGCGCCGAGGCCGCAAGGATCGCGTCCAGGTCGACATGGGTCTCCACCAGGTCCGCCGCCGCCTCCAGCACGGCCTCGAGCTCGGGCAGCTCTTCGGCCTGGACAAGCCCCAGATGCCGCTCCGGCACTTCGGCCCCCTTGCGACGCGGCAGGGCGCCCAGCACCGCAAGGCCCGCAGCCTCGACCCCCGCGCGCGCCAGACGCTCATGCCGCGGTGAGGCGACCTTGTTCAGGATCACCCCCGCCAGCCGCAGACCCCGGCGAAAGGCCTGGCACCCCAGGGCCACCGCCCCGCAGGTTTGCGCTTGGCCAGAGACATCAACCACCAAAACAACGGGCCAATTCAAAGCCATAGCCAGGTCGGCCGAGGCGCCGCGCCCAAAGGCCCCCGCCTGCGCCACGCCGTCATGCAGCCCCATCGAGCCCTCGGCCACGACCACATCGGCGCCTTGCGCCTCGGTCAGCAGCGCCTCGATCATCGGGCGCCCCATGGCCCAGGTGTCGAGGTTGAAGCTCGCCCGCCCGGTGGCCGCGCGGTGAAAGGCCGGGTCGATATAGTCGGGGCCGGATTTGAAGCACTGAACCGCCAGCCCCCTGCGCCGCAGGGCGCGGGAAATTCCCAAGGTCACCAAGGTCTTGCCCGAGCCCGACGAAGGGGCCGAGATCAGGAAGCCCTTCATGACGCCTCCGGAAAACGCGGTTCGGTGCCGCGCGGACGATAGCGGCGGTCATAGTCATCGGCGTAGAGGCGGCTCTCCTCGAAGCCTTCCTGGCCCAGGGCGCGGCCCACGAGGATCAGGGCGGTCCGATCGACCTCTGGCCCGACAAGGGCTTGAATCGTCGACAAAGATCCCCGGATCACCCTTTGATCGGGCCAGGTCGCGCGCCAGACCACGGCCACCGGGCAATCGCCCAGGATCGGCATCAGATCCGCCACGACCTGCGGCAGGGCGTGGATCGACAGGTGAATGGCCAGCGTCGCCCCCGTCGCGGCAAAGACCCTCAGATCCTCCCCCTCCGGCATGGCCGAAGCCCGCCCCGGCGTCCGGGTCAGAACCACGGTTTGCGCGAGGCCCGGAAGCGTCAACTCGGCCCCCAAGGCCGCCGCCGAGGCCGCAAAACTCGGCACGCCCGGCGTCACGTCATAGGGGATCCCCAGGTCGCGCAGGCGCCGCAACTGCTCTCCCATTGCCGACCAGATCGAAAGGTCGCCCGAGTGAAGCCGTGCCACATCAAGACCTTGCGCATGGGCCTCGGCCATTTCGGCCGTGATCGCCTCCAACGACAGGGGCGCGGTGTTGACGATCTTCGCCCCCGGCGGGCAATGGGAAAGCAGCGCCTCGGGCACCAGGGAGCCCGCGTAAAGGCAGACCGGAGAGGCGGCAATCAGGTCGCGGCCGCGCAGGGTGATAAGGTCGGCTGCCCCCGGTCCCGCCCCGATGAAATGGATCATGACACCTCCGCGACGGCTGCAACGGCCATGCCGTCGGTTGTTTTGACCTTGGCGACGACGAGGCGTGCGCCGGGGCCGGCTGCGGCCAGGGCTGCGGATTCCGCCACCGAGCCGGTCTTGTAAAAGAGCCGCGCAAGGGCGGAACCGGCGCGTTCCGAGGCCTGAAGCGCCTCTTGTGAGACCGCGTGAAAAGGCAGCCCCAAGTCACTGACAAGACGCTGCAATCCCGGCTCCATCGCCTTGCCTGCGACCGTCGCCAAGGCGTCATAGGGCGCCACTTGCGCCAGGGCCTCGGCCAGGCTCTCGGCGCTGACCCCCTTGCGAAACCCCAGGCCTGCGATCCTCATTTCACCACGCTCCATTGCACGACGGGCCGCGCCGCCTCCCAGCCGTGACGGCTGCCCAGAGGCCCGGCCTCGGCGATGTCGATACGCAGGAGCTGGCCTCCCCGCAAGCCATGCGCGGCATAAAGCAGCGCCTCGGTTTCCAGCGTCACGCCGTTCATCACCAGCCGCGCCCCCTCTGGCAAGCGCGGCCAAAGCGCATCCAAAAGCGCAAGACTGGCACCGCCACCGACGAAGACCGCATCGGGAGGCGGCAGATCGTCCAGCTTTTCCAAGGCCTTGCCGCGATGCAGATGCCAGCGGTGCGCAAGGCCGAAGCTCTCGGCATTGCCCTGCGCCCGGGTCGCGCGGGCCTCATCCGCCTCGACCGCATGGGCCGTGGCGCCCGGGGCCGCCAACAGGAACTCAATCGAGACCGACCCCGAGCCACAGCCGAGGTCCCAAAGCACATCCCCAAACCGCGGCGCCAAGGCGCTGAGCGTCAGAGCCCGGAAAGGGCGCTTTGTGATCTGGCCATCATGGTCGAAAAGCGTGTCCGGCAGTCCGGAGGCCAGGGGAATCCCCTGCCCCAGGGCCTCGATCCCCGCGATGACCGGCGCGGAAAAATGATAATTGCCGGCCTCTTGCGCCACAATCTTCATGTGACGTTCGCGCGTCCCGCCCAGGGCCTCTCCCAGGTGCAGCGTCGAGGCGCCAAAGCCCTGCGCCGTCAGAAAGGCGCCAAGCTCCGTGACGGCAGCCCCATCGCGCAGCGTCACGATGATCCGACGCCCCCGCCCCAGCACCGGCCGCAACCGCGAAAGCGGCGCGGCATGAAGGCCAAGGCACAGAACCTCCTCCATCCGCCAGCCAAGACGGTTGGCCATCCGTTGAAAGGTCGAAGGCGCGGGATGGCTGACCCACTCCCCGGGCTGAAGATCGGTCATGAGCGACCCGCCCGCCCCATGCCAGAACGGATCGCCAGAGGCCAGAACCACCACCTTCCTGCCCCGCGCGGCCAGGATCGGCGCGGTGGAAAACGGCACCGGAAAAGGCTCGCCAGCGACAGCAAGAAGCTCCAGGTGACGCGGGGCGCCGAAGACGATCTCGGCCCCGACCAGCGCTTCCCGGCTTGCGGAGGACAGCCCCTCCGGTCCATCTTCCCCCACACCGATGATTGTCACCCAAGGGTCAGACACGATGCGCATCCTTCTTCTGGGCGGCACGACCGAGGCGAGCCTGATGGCGAAAACCATTGCAGACCATGGTATTGCAGGCGTTTTCTCTTATGCCGGAAGAACGGATTCCCCGGTCATGCAACCCTTGCCGCAGCGGGTCGGTGGCTTTGGAGGCGTGGCGGGCCTGGTCGATTACCTGCGAAGCGAGGCCATCACCCATGTCATCGACGCCACCCATCCCTTTGCCGCGCAGATGTCCACCCATGCGGTCGCGGCCTGTTCCGAGACGGGCACGCCGCTGATCGCGCTGGAGCGCAAGCCCTGGAGGCCGGGGCCCGGCGACGACTGGCTCCTGGTGCCCAGGATGGAGGATGCGGTCCAGGCCCTGCCCTCGGCGCCCGCCCGGGTCTTCCTTGCAATCGGTCGCCTGCAGCTTGAAGTTTTCACTGCAAGACCTGAGCATCACTACATTTTGCGCCTGGTCGACCCACCCCGTGACCTGCCTTTTGCCGCCGAGGTCATCCTCTCGCGCGGTCCATTTGCCTATGAGGACGACCTGCGGCTGATGCAAGAGCGGAAGGTTCAAGTCGTGGTCTCGAAGAACGCGGGAGGGATTGGCGCGAGGGCAAAGCTCGATGCGGCGCGGGCGCTTGGGCTGCGGGTGATCCTGGTCGACCGCCCCCCTGTGCCGCCGCGCCACAGGGTCGAGACCGTGGCAGAGGTCATGAGCTGGCTTCATGCCGACCTCGGCGAATAGACCCAGCGCCCGACCCGCCGCGTGGCCGAATTCCCCAGGATCACCAAGGTCCGCATATCGGCCATCTCGGGCGTCGCCTCTTTCAGGGGCAAGGTCCGCAGGCTCTGATCGGGACGCGAGACATTGCGCGCGAAGGAAATCAACCTTTCACTGCAACCACTTGCAAGAAGAACCTCCAAAACTTTCGCGAAACCTTCGGGGCGAGAGGCAGAGCGGGGATTGTAGAAGGCCATGGCGAAATCCGCCTCGGCCGCCAGCCGCAAGCGTCGCTCGATCAGGGACCAGGGCTTCAGGTTGTCGCTGAGGTTGATGCAGCAAAAGTCATGGCCCAGGGGCGCGCCGAGCGTGGCCGAGGCCGCGAGCATCGCCGTTATGCCGGGATGGACCGCGATCTCGACCCCTTGCGCCTCGGGCCAGGTCTCCAGCGCTTCGAAGACGGCCGAAGCCATGGCAAAGACGCCCGGATCACCTGAAGAAACCACGGCAACTCTTTGACCTTGCAGCGCCATTTGCAAAGCATGGCGCGCACGGTCCAGCTCCACCCGATTGTCGGAAGGATGCAGCCGCAGCCCCGGGCCCGCCACCCGCTCGACATAGGGAATATAGCCCACGGCATCCGTGGCCTGGTCCAGAACCGCGCGGACATCGGGCGTGATGAGCGCCTCATCCCCCGGACCGATGCCGATGATATCGACGCGGCCCGTCATTCCAGGATCTCCGGGCGGCGTCCTTGACCGTGGACGAGGACGATGGCGAAATAGGGACATTCCCCCTCGACCTCGGCGAGGCGGCGGATGCGCTGGTTCGGCATGGTCCCGGCCTCGACCAGGAAGGCGGCGTCAAGCTTGCCGACGGCGTCCAAGGCTGCGCGGATCTTGGGCAGGTTGCGACCGGTCTTCATGACGACGAGGGCATCCGCCTCCGCCATCCGGGCCCGCATCACCTCCTCCGGCAGGGTGCCCATCAGCACCGATAGCACGTCGTCGCCCCAGGTGATCGGCTGGCCCGAGGCCGTCCAGCAACCGGTCATGCCCGTGATCCCGGGAATGACATCGATCTGAACTTTGCCCGCCAAGCGACTGTAAAGATGCATGAAAGAGCCATAGAAGAAGGGGTCTCCCTCGCAGAGGACGACCACATCCCTGTCTTGCAGCAAGCGCTCGAGCCGCCCCGCCCAATCGTCGTAGAAATGGGCCAAGGCGTCGTTGTATTCGACCGTGTCGAAGCGCAGTTCGGTCGTCACCGGATATTCCATCGCATGTTCGACCACATTGCCGCGCAACAGCCCCTCGACGATCCGCCGCGCCTGGCCCGCGCGACCGGCCTTGCGGAAATAGGCCACGTCGGCCGCTCCGGTCACCGCGCGGTGGGCGCGCAGCGACATGAGGTCGGGGTCTCCGGGTCCGAGGCCGGCGCAGATCAGCTTTCCCATGTCATTCCTTCCGCGAGGCCAGCGCATTGACCGCCGCCACCGTGATCGCCGAACCGCCGAGCCTGCCGCGCACGATGACCGAGGGCACCGGCGGCGCCGCAATCAGCGCCTCCTTGCTTTCGGCAGCGCCGATGAAACCCACCGGACAGCCAATGATCGCGGCGGGGCGCGGGCAGGTTTCATCCTCCAACATGTTGAGAAGATGGAACAAAGCGGTAGGCGCATTGCCAATGGCCACCACCGCGCCCGCCAGATGCGGTCGCCAGAGCTCCAGGGCCGCAGCCGAGCGCGTGTTGCCGATTTCAGCCGCCAGCGCCGGGACGGAAGGGTCCTGCAAGGTGCAGATCACCGCGTTCTTGGCCGGGAGCCGCGCCCGCGTGATGCCCTCCGAGACCATTTTCGCGTCGCAAAGGATCGGCGCCCCGGCCTCCAGCGCCGCGCGGGCCGCAATCGCCATGCCGGGCGAAAAGACCACATGCGGCGCAAGCTCGACCATCCCGGCGGCATGGATCATGCGGACCACGACGACCTCTTCCTCGGGCGTAAAGCGCGCGAGATCGGCTTCGCGGCGGATCGTCGCAAAGCTCTGCACATAGATCGTGGCGCCGTCTTTTTCGTATTGATGAGGCATTACATGGCCTTGGAGAAGGTTTCTTCAGTGATTTCGGCGGGCTTCAGATGCAGGCCCTCTGCCCCGGCGCGGGCGCCGCGTGCAAGGACAAAGCCCTGGCGCGTGGCAGAAAGCACAAAGTCTGCAGCGCCGGGATGCGCGCAGCCCTTGCCGCACCCAGAGACATGCAGCACCCCAGGGGTCAGGGGCGCCAGCCTTCGCGCGAGGTTTCGGGTCTCTTGCAAGGCCTGCGGACAGCCGGGCGCGCCGGTGCAGGCATAGACCTTCAGCCGGGGATCGGGGCCGATGATGGCCTCGGCAATGTCGGGCATCTTGGCACCGGGAAGGAAGACCATGCGCCAGGGAGTCATGCGAATCTCAGGCGCGGCCTGGGCGAGAGCTACAAGAGCTTCGGCCCGCAAGATGCCGAATTCAAAGGCAATAAGAGCGCCGTCCTCCCTTTGGCCCGGCAGCGGATCAGCCGCTTTCGGAGCCGGGATTGCGCCGGTGTCAAAGGGCAAGGCCAGGCGCTTCACATGGGCGGCCATGCGACCGCGCCCCTCGGTCACGCCACCGGTCTCGACGAACCAGCGCGCCAGGCGCATGGCTTCGGTCACCGCGGTCTCACGCGTCACGTCCATCCCGCCCGAGACCCCATCGGCCCGCAGGATCAAGCCCTTCGCGCCGCGCTCCAGTCGAATATCGGCAGGGGTATCGGCCAGGACCCGCCGCTCCCCCATATCCAGGGCAAAACCGAATTTGCCCGGTAAATCAGGGCCTTCTGCAATGGCCCTGTAAAGCTCCTCGGCCAGGTCCGCATCCGCTGTGCTGCGCCAGGGCGAGAGGACGACATTGCGCCGCCCCTCGACGGCAGGGTCCTGGTCCAGAAGACCAAGCCGCTCCAACACCTGCAAGAGCGGTCCATGAGAAGAGGCCGTGACCCCGCGCAGTTGCAGATTGGCCCGCGCGGTCAGTTCGATCACGCCATTGCCATGGGTCCGCGCGGCCTCGGCGATGGCGCGCAGTTGATCGGCGGAGAAGCTGGCGCGGCGCGGGCGGATGCGGACCACCAGCCCGTCACCGGATTCCATCGGCCGCAGGGCGCCGGGGCACCAGCCTTGCACTTTGAATTCAGGTGCTTGCACGATGAAGCTCCATTGCGATCGAGTTGCGGCGCGTCACATAGAGCCCCGCTTCGGCCAGGCGGCGGAAGCAGTCCTCCATTGCGGCAAGCGCTGCCGGATTTTCGCGCGAAAGGAAATCGCGCAGATCGTCGCGGCCGAGCGTCGCCTCGTGGTAGAGGTCGAAGAGATGCGCCGGCACGACCTGGGCCAGGTGGGCAAAGGCTGCCATGTGATCCAGCGTCGCCGCGATCTCGGCCGCACCGCGAAAGCCGTGGCGCATCATGGCATTGGCCCAGGCGGGGTTCTGGGCCCGGGCGCGCACGACACGGGCGATCTCTTCGCCCAGTGTCCGGGCCCGCGCGGTTTCCCCTGTTGCGTCAAGATGATAGAGCGCGGGCTTCACTTGCCCGATGCTCTCCATCGCCGCGGCGAACCCGGCTTCGTGGCTGGCATAATCCTGCGCCAGAAGCACGTCGCTCTCCGCGAGGTCCTGCGAATGGACGAAACTGTCCGCGCCCTTCAGCCGACCGATCAGCGCCGCCCGGGCCTCATGCGCCTCGCCATCCGCGCCGATGGCCCAGGAGGAGGCCGCGATCCAGGCCTCTCCGGCGGCCTTGCGGGCCTCGGGAGAGAAGTCATCCGCCCCCATGCCAAGCCCGTAACGTCCGGGCTCGGGCGCATAGACCCGGGGGGCGCGGGCGAGATAGGGATTGTCTTCGGGCGCTTCCTCCCGCAGGGCAAGCGCCGCGCAGCCGGTTTCAAAAAGCCCGGCAAGTCCCGGGAAAATATCGCGAAACAGGCCGGAGACCCGCAGCGTCACATCGATCCGGGGCCGTCCCAAAAGCGCCAGGGGCAGGATTTCGACCCCCGAGACGCGGCCCGCGCCCTCGTCCCAAATGGGCTTCAACCCCGCCAGGTGCAGCGCCATGGCGAAGTCCTCGCCAGCGGTGCGCATCGTGGCCGAGCCCCAGAGATCGACCACCAGCCCGTGCGGATAGTCGCCCTGGTCCTGCAAATGCCGCCGGATCAGCTCTTCGGCAAGCTTCACCCCCTGGGCATGGGCGGCGCGTGAGGGCACGGCGCGGGGATCGACCGAGAACAGGTTCCGCCCCGTGGGCAGCACGTCCGACCGCCGCGCGGGCGAACCGGCCGGCCCCGGTGGCACGAAACGGCCGTCGAGGGCCGTCAGCAGCCCTTCCATTTCCCCCGTCGCGCCAAAGACATGCAGCCCCTCGCCAAAGCGGCTTTCCTTGATGTCGCAGACGAAACGGTCGATGCGGGTGATGGCTTCGGCCGGAGAGGCCTCCTCGGGCAGGCCAAGGTCCTCCTCCAGCCCCTGGCCCCGCGCCTCTTCGCGGATCGAGCGGATCAGACGGTCGCGCCGGGCGGGGTCGATGCCATCGGCGGTGGAGTATTCGTCCAGAAGCCGTTCCAGACGCAGGAGAGTCTCAGGCGTCCCGGCATCGGCGAGGGGCGGCGGCAGGTGGCCCAGGGTCACGGCCCCCAGGCGGCGTTTCGCCTGGGCCGCCTCGCCGGGGTCATTGACGATGAAGGGATAGATCACCGGGCAAGGGGTCAGGGCCTCGGGCCAGCAGCTATCCGAAAGCGCCACCGATTTCCCCGGCAGCCATTCCAGCGTGCCATGGGCGCCCATGTGGATCAGCGCGTGGATGCCCTGCGACTTCAGCCACAGGTAAAAGGCGACATAGGCATGGCGCGGCACGCGGCTCAGATCGTGATAGCTGCCCTCACGGTCGGCCAAGGCCCTTTCGGGTTGCAGGCAAACCAGCAATCGGCCCATGCGCTGCGCCGGGAAGTGAAAGGCGCCGTCCTTGACCGAGGGGTCATCCTCCGCCCTGCCCCAGACCGCCAAATCCGCGCGAAGTTCGGCGGGCAAGATCTTCAAGGCATGCAGATAATCGGAGACCGGCCATGTCAGGTCTTCCAGCCGAAGCGCCGCTGGCGCGACGTCATAGCCCTCGTGACCCAGGCGCGCGGCGACCGCTTGGCAAGAGGCCAGCGCGTCCAGCCCCACGGCATGCGCCATCTGATGCGCCCGTCCGGGATAGGTCGACAGCACCAGCGCCAGGTCGCGCTGACCCTTGGGCGTCGCCCCCAGGTGCAGCCAGGCGCAGACCCGGTCGATGGCCGCCCGCACCCGGTCAGGATCGGCGCGATGGGCGAACCGGGAAAACTGCAGGTCGGGATCGCGCTTGCCCGGCGATTTGAAGGACACCACGCCGAGCCCGATGCGGCCATCGACCTCGGGCATCACGACATGCATGGCCAGATCGGCGGGAGAAAGTCCGCGCGCCGAGCCCGCCCAATCCCGCCGCCGCGCCGTGGACAGGGCCACCTGGAAGACCGGCGCCCCGGTGTCCAGCGGAGACCCGTGCTCTCCCCGCGCCGAGAAGGCCGTCGCATTCACCACGGCGAGGGGGCGAAGCCTTCCCAAGGCGCTGGCCACCCAGTCGGCAGAGCCGCCCTTCAACGAGGGGGCGAATATCCCATAAGTCGGCAGGGCCCGCGACTGGCATTCGCGGATCAAGGCATCGACCGCATCGGTATCAGCGGCGGTCAGATAGCTGCGGTAGAAGACCACCGCCACGCCCTTCGGCTCTCCATCGGCCACGACCCCGACCCCGGGTTGGTAAAACCCGCAATCGGGGACCTTTTTCTCGCCCAGAACCGGAGGCGCATAAAGCCCCGCCGCCAGCGCCAGTTGCGCGAGTGCCGCCTGGGCCGCCACCGCGCCCCCCGCATCGCAAAGCGCCGACAGCCGCCGCAGGGTCGAAACCGGCAGGGTCGAAAGCTCATCCAGCCGCGCATCGGGCCGCCCATCTGCGGGCAGCACCGCGAGCGCTATCCCTCGCCGCCGTGCCAGGTCCTGCAACGACGCCAGCCCATAAGCCCAATAGGCCTCACCCCCAATGAGCCGCACCAGGATCGCCTTGGCCCCCTGCGCTGTCTTCTCGACATAGGTATCGACCGAGACGGGATGTTTCAGCGCCACGAGATTGCAAAGCCGCAGGCTCGGCAAATCCCCCGCCGCCCGCTTCCACCCCGCCGCAAAGGCGCCGAGGTCGCTGTCGCTGAAAGACAGAACCACCATATCCGCAGGCGCCTGGTCGGGATCGAACGGCGCCGCCGTTTCCTCCAACCCATGGCTCTCGCGGAAGGTGACGTGCATTCAGGCCCCCAGGACCGCGTGGATGGCCGAGGCGTCGATATTGCCCTTCTCGCCGATCACCACGAGATGCCCCGCGCGATGCGCGCCCCAGGGCCGGTCGTATTGGTGACGCACCCGCGCCCCCACGGCCTGGACCAAAAGCCGCATCGGCTTGCCCTTGATCGCGACATAGCCCTTGACCCGCAAAGCCCCGCCCTCGGTCAGATGGCCGATGGCGGTCAAAAGCTGGTCGACCGAGTCCATCTCCGGCAGGTCAACCGAGACAGAATCAAAATCGTCATGCTCATGGCCATCCTCTCCGTCGTGATGAGACGGCCGCGCGGCCAGGTCATCCTCGGCCGCCTTGCCCAGCCCCAGGATCACGCGGGGATCGACCACCCCATCGGTCACCGGCAGAACCGGGAGCACCCGGCCCTTCTCCTCGGCCTCAAAGGCGATGACCTTGCGCGCGGCCTCAAGCCCGGCCTCGCCAGCCAGGTCGGCCTTGGTCAGCAGAACGATATCGGCGCAGGCCAGCTGATCCTCGAAAACCTCGCCGAGCGGCGTGTCATGTTCCCCGGCGGCAATCTGCGCCTCGGTCAGTTCTCCGGCGAAAACCCCATTGGCCACGGCTTCCGCATCGGCCAGCGTGATCACCCCATCCACCGTGATCAGCGACCGGATGCCCGGCCAGTCGAAGGCCTTCAACAAGGGCTTCGGCAGCGCGAGGCCCGAGGTCTCGATCAGGATGTGATCAGGCCGCTTCGGGAGCCGCAGCAGGGCCTCGATCGTCGGGATGAAATCTTCGGCCACGGTGCAGCAGATGCAGCCATTGGCCAGCTCGACGATGTTCTCTTCCGGGCAGTTCTCATCAGCGCAGGACTTCAGGATCTCGCCATCGACCCCCACCGTGCCGAATTCATTGACCAGCACGGCGAGGCGTTTCCCTTGAGGGTTGGCCATCAAATGCCGGATCAACGTGGTCTTGCCCGCGCCAAGGAAGCCGGTGATCACGGTTACGGGGATTTTGGACAGGTCCATGTCAGGCCTCCATCGGGGGAATACGGGCAAGCGACTGCTTGCGGAAGATCACGGGACGCTCGCGCCATGGCACGAGACCGTCAGGGGTGCGGGCATAGGCCGCCGCGCCCGCAAGGATATCGGCGGCATTCTCGGGCACCATCCGGCCATAGACATAGCCCCAGGCGCCCTTCATCGACAAGGCGACGGCCGCCCCGGTGTTGCAGGCGCTGAGGCAGTCCACGGGGATGACCTCGACGCCCTCGGGGGACTCCAGCGCGGCGACGGCCTCCCAGAGCTGCGCCCCCATAGGCTTCTCGCCCTCGGGAACCGCCAAGCCCGCCTTGCAGGTCATGCAGATATGCAGTCGCGCGCCCATCTTACCTTTCAGGGGATATGCAGCGACAGAGGGGCCAAGAGCCCAACCGCCGCGGAACACCCCGTCCGCCCAAGTTCCCAAAGCTGGCAGGTCTCCCGGCTTGCGGAGGGTTCCCGGTCGCCCGCCTTCCCAAGGTAAACCTCAGTGGCCATGGGCGACCTCTCCGGTCACGGTCGCGGGGGCGGCTGCTTCCAGGCTTTCGACCTGTCGCATTCCCTTTTGGTCTGTCGTATGCCAGACACCAGCTTCGCCCCTGCTGTGGCAGGATGTCATGGATACGTCAAGGATAAGAGCCGCCATGTCAGACCCCGAAACCGACACGCCCCTTTCGGAAGAGGCCCGCCACGCCGCCAAGATGGCCAAGAAGAAGGCCGCCCGCGACAAGATCATGGCGGGCAAGTCGGGCGAAAAGGGCCTGGTCATCGTCCATAGCGGAAGCGGAAAGGGCAAAAGCTCTTCGGGCTTCGGCATGATCCTGCGCTGCATCGCGCATCAGATGCCCTGTGCGGTCGTCCAGTTCATCAAGGGCGCCTGGGACACCGGTGAGCGGCGCCTTCTGACGCAGAACTTCGGCGACCTCTGCCAGTTCCACGCCATGGGCGAGGGCTTCACCTGGGAGACCCAGGACAAGGCCCGCGACATTACCGCGGCCCAGGCCGGATGGGCCAAGGCGAAGGAACTGATCGAGGACCCCGAGATTCGTTTCGTCCTCCTGGACGAAATCATCATTGCGCTGCGCTATGGCTATCTGGACGAGGCCGAGGTGTTGGCGACGCTGGCCGAGAAGCCGCCCCTGACCCATGTCTGCCTGACCGGCCGTGGCGCCTCCGAGGCGCTGATTGCGGCGGCCGACCTCGCCACCGAGATGACGCTGGTCAAGCACCCTTTCCGCTCCGGCATCAAGGCCCAAGCCGGGGTCGAGTTTTGAAGCTGGTCGCCTGGGATTTCGACGGGGTCCTGAACCGGGGTTACCGGGGCGATTTCTTCGCCTGGCAAGAGAGCTTCCGCGCCGATACCGGGGCCGACCCCGAGCGTTTCGCCGATTATGTCTGGGGCACGGGGCGCTTCGAGGCGGTCCTGGCCGGAGAGCGCGACCTTCTGGACCTGCTCGAAGCCTGGCGGGAGGCGCATTCCGTGGCCATGCCCGCGCGGGAGGTGCTGGACTATTGGCTGGCCAAGGACATCGTGCTGGATGACCAGGTGACCGCCTGGGCCTCGGTCTGTCCCCTGCCCGGCGTGATCGCCACCAACAACGAAAAACACCGGGCGGGCTATATCTGGGACTGCCTCGGCGCCCATCGCTTCCAGCGCATCTTTGCCTCGGGGGCGATGGGGGTGCGCAAGCCCTTTGCGGGGTTCTATGCGCAGATCGAGGCCTGGGCGGGGCTGGAGCCTGCCGATATCCTGCTGATCGACGACGCGGAAAAGAACATCAAGGCAGCGGAGGAGCGCGGCTGGCGGGTCTTCCATTTCACCGAAGACACGCGGGACCGGCTTCCCGAAGTTCTGGGGATTAGCGCATGAAAAGCCTGATGATCCAGGGCGCGGGCAGCAATGTCGGCAAATCCATGCTGGTGGCGGGGCTTTGTCGCGCCATGGTGCGGCGGGGCCTCTCGGTCGCGCCCTTCAAGCCGCAGAACATGTCGAACAACGCCGCCGTGACGGTGGATGGCGGCGAGATCGGCCGGGCGCAGGCGCTTCAGGCCCTCGCCTGCGGGCTGGAGCCGCATACCGACATGAACCCGGTGCTGTTGAAGCCCGAGTCGGAGGTGGGCTCCCAGGTCGTCGTCCAGGGGCGGCGGGTGGCGACGGTGAAAGCGCGGGAATACGCGGCGCTGAAACCCTCGCTGATGGAACCGGTGCTGGAGTCTTTCCATCGCCTGAAAGCCGCCCATGACCTGGTGATCGTCGAGGGCGCGGGCTCTCCGGCCGAGGTCAACCTGCGCGCCGGAGACATTGCCAACATGGGCTTTGCCGAGGCGGCGGGCGTGCCCGTGGTCCTGGTGGGCGATATCGACCGGGGCGGGGTGATCGCGCAGCTGGTGGGGAGCCAGGTCGTGCTGGACCCCGAGGATGCCGCCCGGATCAAGGGCTTCATCATCAACAAGTTTCGCGGTGATCCCAGCCTCTTTGACGACGGCTACCGCATGATTGCCGAGCGCACGGGTTGGCAGGGCTTCGGCACGCTCCCCTGGTTCCGCGACGCCTGGCGGCTCCCGGCCGAGGATGCGCTGGATATCTCCGCCTCCCCCCACAAGGGCGCCAAGGTGGTCTGCCTGCAGTTCAGCCGCATCGCCAATTTCGACGACCTCGACCCGCTGAAATCCGAACCCGGCATCGAGGTCGTGATGCTGGGCGCGGGCCAGCCCATCCCGGGGGATGCGACGCTTGTGATCCTGCCGGGGTCGAAATCCACCCGCGCCGACCTGGCCTTTCTGCGCCAACAGGGCTGGGACACAGACCTCATCGCCCATTACCGGCGCGGAGGCCGCATCCTGGGCATCTGCGGCGGCTACCAGATGCTGGGGTTGGAGATCGACGATCCGCAAGGGATCGAAGGCGCCCCGGGCTCGACCCGGGGCCTCGGGTTCTTGCAGGTGACCACCGAGATGACACCGGACAAGCGGCTGACCCGGACCAAGGCCCGGCATCTTGCCAGCGGCCTTACACTGGAAGGCTACGAAATCCACATCGGCCGCACCGAGGGCCCCGACCGCACCCGCCCCTTTGCCGAGGTGGAGGGCCAGTCTGAAGGCGCCATCTCGGAGGATGGGCGGGTGACGGGGTCTTACCTGCACGGGCTCTTCGCCTCGGATGCCTTCCGCGCCGCCTTTCTGCGGGCGCTGGGGCTCCCGGCCTCGGACCGCAACCATGGGGCGGAGGTCCAGGCCACGCTCGATGCCCTGGCCGACCATGTCGAGGCGCATCTGGATGTCGCGGGGCTGATCGACTTGGCGCGGTGAGGGGCCGCGCGGCATGAATGGCCTTGGCAGGCCAATATGCCACTGCGGCGGAAGCCGGGGGGCTGCCGCCCCCCGGACCCCCTGCCCAAAGGGGAGCACGCTCCCCTTTGGAAACCCCGCTTACAGGGTTTCCAGGTGGCTCCATTCCGTGAGGCCGGGAAGGCCGAGACGGAGCCAGCCCTTGGACCAAGGGAAGATGCGGCTCCAGATGCCGTGGCGGGCGAGGAACTCTTGCGCGGCCCTTGCGTCGCCGGTCTCATAGGTGCGGAAAAGATGCGTGCCGCCGACGAGGCTCCAACCCCAGGCGGCCGCCAATGCATCCAGCCGCAGGGCCTCCGCGCCAAGGCGTGCCGTCGTGGCCTCTGCCCAGGCACGGTCCAGGAGAGCCCGGGCGCCGACCTCCAAGGCTGGGCCGGAGACCGGCCAGGGGCCGGCAAGCTCCGCCATCCGCGCCACCAGGGTCTCCTCCCCCAGCGCAAAGCCCAGCCGCATGCCTGCCAGGCCATAGAACTTGCCGAAGCTCCGCAGCACCATCAGCCCGGGGCCGGCCTGATCGGCCACCGAGACCTGCGGAACCGGATCGGCAAAGCTCTCGTCCACCACCAAAAGCCCGACCTTGCCGCGCAGGGCCAGGACCTGATCCCGCGACCACATCCGCCCATCGGGGTTGTTCGGATTGACCACCACGCCGATATCGGCCCCCGCCAGCGCCTCCAGCGTCGCAACCGGCTCCACCCGCCACCCTTGCGCCCCAAGGCAGGCCGCATGTTCGTTGTAGGTGGGCGAGACCACCCGGGCGAGACCCGGAGCCATGACCCCCGGCACCATCTGGATCGCCCCCTGGGCGCCGGCCAGAACCACCAGCGGCGCCTGGGTCCCATAGGCCTGGCGCGCTGCCTGGATCAGGGCTTCATGCGCAGACTTACGCGGTAAGGCTGCGAAACTCTCTGCCGAGACCGCGACCGGATAGGCCTCGCGGTTGATGCCCGTCGACAGGTCGATCCAGGTCGCACCGCCGAAACGCGCCTTCGCCGCCTCGATATTGCCGCCATGATCCCTCACAAGAGCGCCCCCAGGACCATGACGAGCGCCATGACGCCCATGGCCCGCAGATAGGCCACCAACCCGCGCCCGAGGTCATAGGGCGTGGGGTCCGGGGCGCCCGCGTTGACGAAAGGCTCCGACGACAAAGCCCCGTCATAGACGCGCGGCCCCGAGAGCCTGACGCCAAGCCCCCCCGCCAGCGCCGCCTCGGGCCAGCCGGCATTGGGGCTGCGGTGGTGGCCCGCATCGACCAGCATGACCTTGAGCGCCGTCCGCCACCCCGACCCCGAGGCCGCGACGAAGAACAGGGCCGTCAGCCGCGCGGGCACCAGGTTCACCAGGTCATCGAGCCGCGCCGCCGCCCAGCCAAAGGCCCGGTAACGCGGGCTCATATGGCCGATCATCGAATCCATCGTGTTGATCGCCTTGTAAGCCGCAATCCCCGGAAGCCCCAGCAGAACGCCCCAGAACAAGGGCGCCACGACCCCGTCCGAGGTGTTCTCGGCCAGGGACTCCAGGGCCGCCCGCGCCACCCCCGCCTCGTCCAAAAGGTTCGGATCGCGCCCCACGATCATCGCCACGGCATCGCGCGCGCCTTGCAGATCGCCCCGCGCCAGGGGCCGCGCCACCCGTGCCACATGGTCATAAAGCGACCGCGCCGCCACCAGGGGCCAGGCGAGGATCCCGGTCAGCACCGCGCCCCAAAGCCCGCCCGGCAAGGCCCAGACCAGGAGCTGAGCCGCGAAGGCCGCGACGCCGGTGACGAGGAGGCAGACCCCCAGCCCCTTCAGCCGCCGCAGCGCGAAACCGTCGGTCCCAAGGTTGAACCGCCGCTCGAGCCGGTCGATCAGCCCGCCGAGCCAGGTCACCGGATGGCCGATCCGGTCATAGATCCGGTCAGGCCAGCCCAGGACCGCATCCACCGCCAAAGCCAGAACCATGGTTCCTGCGAACATCTTACCCTCCCGCGCTGAACCGGGTGATCTTGCAAAACCCCGCCGCGCGCAAGTCTGCCTCCGCCGCCCTGGGCGCCATTCCCGGCGCAAAGATCAATCCCCGGGCGCTTCCGGTATGGGCGATGAGGAATCCCAGCGCGCCATGACGCGCGGCCAGGGCCTCGGTCGGATCGCCCTTGGGGCCGCGCAGGCCCAAGCACCGCTGGGCCGAGGCGCTGGCGACCTGGGCCAGGGCTTGCAGGTCGGCGCCCCGGATCCTTGCGGCCAGGTCGGTGACATCGGGAAAGGCCAAGTCGCGCGGCTCGGTCCGCTGGGCCTCTCCCCAAAAGCCGCCCAGGACCTGGAAGCGCGGCAGGGGCGGCAAGAGGTCCAGGACCCGCCCCTCACGCGAAGCCCAGATCAGCCGTTCGGGATGGGGAAAGACCAGCGGGTCAGAGGCGCCCTCGATCTCGCGCACCAGTTCGATCAGCTCGGGCGAGGGCGGAACACCAACCGCTCTCGCCAAGGCCACGAGCCCCGCGGTCGAGGCCCCGGCCCCACCTCCCGGCGGCATGGTGACACGCAGGGTAAAGCGCCCGGCCAGCGGCAGGCCAAGGCCGATCAGCAGCGCTTTCAGCCGCAGAAAGCTGACCGCCGGGCTGCCATAGAGTGTAAGGTTGCGCGAGGGCCTGACCCGCGCCTCGGCCCAAAACCCCGGACAAGGGCAGGTCACCAGGGCCAGGGGACCATCCTCCCCCAGCCTGCCCTGCAAGATCTCTCCGAAATGGCCCGCGACCTTTGTCATGCGCGTTGCCTGCCAAAGCGAGGGGGGCAAGACAAGAGGCAATCGGACAAGCCCCCTTCCGTTGACGTCGCAAGCCAAGGGCAAATCCAACCGGACCGCGCCGAACCGGCGCTCACGACACAAGAAGCGAATCGTAGAAGCCTACCCAGTCCTGCGGCTCGGGAACACGGTGCATATAGGCGCCACGTTCAGACCCCGAAAGCCCGCGAAACCAAACGAGAAAGTCCATCCAGTATTCCTCGCCCGGCCCCATCCGCCACCCTATGCTCCCCGCAGGAATGTCCGGCAAGAAGAGCCAGGGTGGTTCCATGGGGTTGCTGTATCGCGCCCGCGATGCCGCCAGCTGCTCGGCAAGCCAGGTCAATCCATCCTTGCGGATGTCATCGGGGATCGGTTCAGTCTGGTGTCGGCCGCTGCGAATGAAATCCGCCAGCCGCTTCATCGGATCCGTCACTTCTGAAGCCTCACGGGCCGAACCGACACGACTTGGGGGAGATGGCGCACCCAGCACGATTCGAACGTGCGACCTTTGCCTTCGGAGGGCAACACTCTATCCAGCTGAGCTATGGGTGCCTGAGCGCTTCTATAGCGACAGCCGCGCCGGGGTGCAACGCCAAAGCGGGCGATTTTCACGCGGAGGCGCGCGGGAAAATTCCGATGGCCCGGCCAGAGACTTGGCAAGCGCGGGGCCAAGGGGCAAACTCCCCCCATGTATCCCGGTCCCGCCCCCCTGGCCCCCGTTCCCCGCCCGATGCTCCTGCCCGTGGGGCTCACGACGCTTGCCTTCGCGGGGCTTGTGGGCCTGGCCTCTGGGTCGCTGGTGCCGGCCTATTACCCGATCCTGTTGGCCCTCGGCGCGCTGGCCTGGACAAGGCGCGCGACCTTTGCCGCAAGGCTCAGCCGCGCCTTAAGCGCCCTTCCCCTGGGCCTGGCCATGGTCGCAGCCGGCTACCTGGCGGTGATCTTCGAAGAGACGCTCGCGGGCCTCCTCCACGCAATGACCGAGGGCGCCGGGCCGCTTCGGATGCTTCAGGCGGCGGGCCAGTTCATCGCCTTCAACCTCTTCGCCTTTACCGGCATCATCCTCTCCCTCGCCTTCTGGCACCGCAAACTGGCCTTCGGGCGCTGGGACCTGTTCCTGGCGGCGGGCGGCTGGGGCCTCTTCTCCGAGGGCAGCCTTTTCGCGCTGCTGGCCAATCCCGTGGCAGGAGCCCTGCTGATCCTGCCCAATATGGCGGTCTATGCGGTGATCCTCTGGCCCCTGACCCTGATCTGCCCGCCCGAGGCGCAAGGCACCGTGCAGCGACCCCTTGCCCTGCGGCTGGTGCTGATCTGGCTCACCGCCTTTGCGCTCTCGCTCCCGCCCATCGTGGCGGTCAGCTGGCTGCGGGCAACGCATGGTGACTGGTTCCCGGCCTGCGCCTATATCGCCTGCTGATTTCAGCTTGGCCCAAATACTCCCTTGCGACCGCCCCGCAAGCGCCTAGCCGAACAATTCCCGCGCGAACTCCAGGGCCTCCACCAGGGCATCGACCTCATCCAGCGTGTTATACATCGCGAAAGAGGCGCGGCAGGTCGCCCCCACCCCCAGATGGCTCATCAAGGGCATGGCGCAATGCGTCCCCGCCCGAACCGCGATGCCCTTCTTGTCGAGGATGGTCGAGATGTCATGCGCATGGGCCGCGCCCTGCATGGTGAAGGAGAAAATCGCCCCTTTGGTCGCCGAATCGCCCTGCACATTCAACCAGTTGAGCCCCCGGAGCCGCTCGCGCGCATAGTCGCGCAGGGCCAGCTCATGGGCCGCGATACGCTCCATGCCGATGCCCATCATGTAGTCGATCGCCACCCCAAGCCCGATCTGTTGGACAATCCCCGGCGTCCCCGCCTCGAACTTCATCGGAGGGTCGTTCCAGGTCACCGCATCGCGGGTCACCTCGCGGATCATGTCGCCACCGCCGAGGAAGGGACGCATCTCCTCCATCCGCTCGCGGCGGATATAGATGCAGCCCGAACCCGAGGGCCCGTAAAGCTTGTGGCCCGTGACCGCGTAGAAATCGGCGCCCAGGGCCTTCACATCGACGGGCATATGGACGGCGGCCTGAGAGCCATCGACCAAGACCGGCACGCCCTGTGCATGGGCGCCCCTCACGATGGCGGCCACGTCCACCACGGTGCCCGTGACATTCGACATATGCGTCACCGCCACCAGCCGCGTGCGGGGCCCGATGGCCGCGATCATCGCCTGAGGGTCAAGGTCGCCGTTCTGATCACACTCCACCCATTTCAGCACCACCCCCTGCCTTTCCCGCAGGAAATGCCAGGGCACGATATTGGCGTGATGCTCCATCACCGAAAGGACGATCTCATCCCCCGGCTGCAGGCGCGGCGCGGCCCAGGCATAGGAGACCAGGTTGATCCCCTCGGTCGAGCCGGTGGTAAAGACGATCTCCTCCTCGTCGGCGCCCAGAAAGCGCGCGAGCTTGCCCCGCACGCCCTCATAGGCCTCGGTCGCCTCGGTCGACAAGGTATGCAGACCCCGGTGGACATTGGCATAGCCCTGGCGATAGGTGCGGTTCATCGCCTCGATCACCACTTCGGGCTTTTGCGCCGAGGCGCCGTTGTCGAGGTAGACCAGGGGCCGCCCGTTCACCCGCCGCGACAGGATCGGGAAATCGGCGCGGATGGCTGCGACGTCATAGGCTTCAGACATGTTGCACCGGAAGGGTCAGGAAGAAGAGGACCGCAAGCAGCAAGGTCACCGCGATGCCCGTGGCGATGATCCCCCCGAAGACCTTGCCGACCGAGGCAAAGCCATGGAGCGCGGCGGTGAAGTGGCTGAGCAGGAAGAAATACGAGAAGATGGTGAAAAGCGCCACCGGCAGGGCCACGATGGGCAGGGTCAGGGCCAGAAACAGTTGCACCAGCTGCAAGAGCGTCATGATAACCTGAAGCCAGGCCATCAGGATCAAGGTCTCGGGCCAGGTGCCCTTGCCGCCGAAGAGGCGGCCAACCCGGTGCATCAGGAAACAGGTAAAGACCGTCCCCGCCAGTTGAAACCCCGCAAGCCCCAGGGGTGAGGCCATCAGGTCGAGCATGGGTTTGAAGGCCGCCTCGAAGGCCGCCATGGCCGCCGCCTGGTCCTCGGTCGGCGGCACGGTGCCCCTTGGCATCCGGTCGCTGATCATCTGCGCCAGCGAGGACATCAGGCTGCCGATCACCGCCGTCAGCCCGAGGGCCATGAAGGCCTGGGAGCGCGGCAGCCCGAGCCGCATCAACCACCGCGCAGTGTCCTGCGGATGGTCATAGCTTTGATGCAAGAGACGCAACACCGCGTTCAGGTTCATCGGCTTTCCACTTCGCGCAGCATGACGCTGTAAAACCCCAGGAAAATCAGGAAGACGCCCAGGCCCAGAAAGGGCGTCGCCGGGCTGTCGGCCGCCATGGCCCGCACCAGGCCATAAAGAAGCAGCGCCGGAGTCGTCGTGACCAGCGCCCAGAACAGCGCCAGCCGCCCGTCGTAAAAGCCTCCCGTCCCCCCCATCAGCTTGGCGGTCAGGTGACCAACCGCCGCCAAGAGGTAAAAGACCGGCACCGAGACCAGGGCGCCGAAACAGGCGGCCAGGATATAGGGCGGCAGAGGCTTGGCCTCGATCACGGCCTGGCGCGCGAGGAAGGGCGCGACCGAGACCATGGCCAGGAGCAAAAAGACGAAGAGCAGCGCGAAGAGGAAGCTTTCCGACCGCGCCCGCGCCTGGTGCCGCCGGATCACCCGACGCGGGGCTTTCCAGCTTTCGACGATATCGCGCGTCAGGGGCATCAGTCTTCGTGCCTCTCCAACCAGGATTCCAGCCTGGCGCGGATGTCTTCGGCGATGGCCTCGTCTTCGATCTCGGCAATGGAATCGGCAAGGAAGGCCAGGACCAGAAGGCTTTGCGCCCGCCGCTTGGGCACGCCGCGCGACCGGAGGTAATAGAGCGCCGTTTCGTCGATGGCGCCGGAGGTGGAGCCATGGCTGCACTTCACGTCATCGGCATAGATCTCGAGCTCGGGCTTGGCGAGGAACTGACTGTCCTCGTCCAGGAGAAGGCTCTGGCTGATCTGGTAGCCATCGGTCTTCTGCGCGCCGGGCTTGACCAGGATCTTGCCCTGGAAGACACCGACCGCGCCGTGTTTCAGCACTTTCTTGAAAACCTGGCGGCTTTCGCAGGCCACGGCGCCATGGGTGATGAAGACCGTGTCGTCGTGATGGAAGGCGCCATCGCCCATGGCCGCGCCTGCGACATGGGCGCGGGCCTCGTCGCCCGCAAAGGTGATCACCGCCTCGTTGCGCGTCAGGATGCCGTTCGCCGAAAGGGTAAAGCTCTTGAAGAGCGACTTGGCGCCGAGCCGGGCGAAGATATGGGTCACCGCGCGCCGCTCATGGTCGCGGCCCTGGGCGCGGATGTGGTGGAAGCGGGCGCCGTCGGCGACCTCGACCTCCAGCACCTTGTTGAACCGCGCCGCCGCCGGGCCGTTTTCCAGAAGCGTCAACTCGGCTCCGGGATCAAGGCTCACGCAGTGGTGGAGCATCGCGTCCGAAGTCTCTGATTTATGGATGTAAATCAGGCTGACAGGCTTGGCCGCCCTGCCCGTCACCCGGATCAGCACGCCATCCGTGGCAAAGGCGGTGTTCAAGGCCGCCAGGGGACGGGCGACCGGGCTTTGCCCCAGGGCCTCCAGCACGCCATAGGCGCCCTCTGCCCAGGGTGCAGGCGCGGCCAGGCGCGAGATCTCGACGCCGGCAAGGGTCAGGTCATCGGACAGGTCCGGCGCGAAGACGCCATCGACGAAGGTGATCTTCAGCCGGTCGATTGCATCGAAAAGCGGGGCCTCGTCGCGCGGGTCGAAGACCGCGGCCTTGGGGGCCTGGGGCGCCACCAGCGAGGCGGGATCGGTATAGCGCCAGTATTCGTCGCGGCGATGCGGCAGACCCGATGCGCCGACGCGGTCCAGTGCGCGCGCCCGCGCCTCGGGCAAGGAGGCCTGGGCGGTCAGCGCGCCGAGCCGTGCGGCCAGCGCCTCGGCCTTTGGAGCGATCAGTCCCATCAGACCACGCCCTCCAGGAGATCGGCGTAACCGTTGTTTTCGACTTCAAGCGCCAGCTCCGGCCCGCCGGTCTTGATGATCCGCCCCGCCGCCATGATATGCACGACATCCGGCTTGATATGGTCCAGAAGCCGCTGGTAATGGGTGATCACGAGGAAGCTGCGGCCCTCGGACCGCAGGGCATTGACGCCCTCGGACACGAGCTTCATCGCATCGACATCAAGCCCCGAATCCGTCTCATCCAGGATGCACATCTTGGGCTCCAGGATGGCCATCTGCAGGATTTCGTTGCGCTTTTTCTCGCCGCCCGAGAAGCCGACGTTCACCGGGCGCTTCAACATCTCGGCGTCGATCTTGAGGGTCTTGGCCTTTTCGCGCACCAGCTTCAGGAAATCGCCCGCGCTGATCTCTTCCTCGCCGCGCGCCTTGCGCTGCGCATTCAGCGCGGTGCGCAGGAAGACCATGTTGCCCACGCCCGGGATTTCCACCGGGTATTGGAAGGCGAGGAAGAGCCCCGCCGCCGCGCGCTCTTCGGGCTCCATCTCCAACAGGTCCACGCCATCCAGCGTTGCTTCGCCCTCGGTGACCTCATAGCCCTCGCGGCCCGACAGCACATAGGACAAGGTCGATTTGCCCGACCCGTTCGGCCCCATGATCGCATGGACCTCTCCGGCGCCGATCTTCAGGTCGACCCCCTTGAGGATCTGCTTGTCTTCCGCTTCAAGTTTGACGTGCAGGTTCTTGATTTCAAGCATGATTTCCTCAGGAGACAGTAACAGCGGTGCCGGAAGCCGACACCATGAGCATGGAGTCACCGATGACCTCGTAATCGAGGTCAACGCCGACGACGGCATTGGCGCCAAGCGCGCGGGCCTGGGCCTGCATCTCGGCCAGGGCGGTTTGCCTTGCGTCTTGCAGCTTGGTTTCATAGACGCCCGAGCGGCCGCCGACGATATCGGTGACCCGGGCGAACATGTCGCGCACGATATTGGCGCCCATGATCGCCTCACCCACCACGATGCCGTGATAAGCGGTGATGCGGCTGCCTTCGACGCTGTCGGTTGTGGTGACGATCATCCGACCGACCCTTCCAAAGAGATGGCGACGAGGTTCTGCGCCTCCATGGCGAATTCCATGGGCAGGGCCTGCAGGACCTCGCGGCAGAAACCGTTGACGACCAGCGCCACGGCCTCTTCCTCATCCATGCCGCGCGAGCGGCAGTAGAAGAGCTGATCCTCGTCCACCTTGGAGGTGGTCGCCTCATGCTCGACGCGGGAGGAGGCGTTCTTGACCTCGATATAGGGCACCGTATGGGCGCCGCATTTGTCACCGATCAGCAGGCTGTCGCATTGGGTATAGTTGCGGCTGTCCGAGGCTTTCGGGTGCATGGACACCAGCCCCCGGTAGGTGTTCTGCGCCCGGCCCGCCGAGATGCCCTTGGAGACGATGCGCGACTTGGTCCGCTTGCCGAGGTGGACCATCTTGGTCCCGGTATCGGCCTGCTGGGCATTGTTGGCAATCGCAATCGAGTAGAACTCGCCCTGGGAGTCATCGCCCCGCAGGATGCAGGACGGATACTTCCAGGTGATGGCCGAGCCGGTCTCGACCTGCGTCCACATCACCTTGGCCCGCGCCTCGCGGCAATCGGCGCGCTTGGTGACGAAGTTATAGATGCCGCCCTTGCCGTTCTCGTCGCCCGGATACCAGTTCTGGACGGTGGAATACTTGACCTCGGCATCCTCCAGGATGACGATCTCGACCACCGCCGCATGAAGCTGGTGCGTGTCGCGCTTGGGGGCCGTGCAGCCCTCAAGGTAGCTCACATAGGCCCCCTTGTCGCAGACGATCAGCGTGCGCTCGAACTGGCCGGTGTTCTCGGCATTGATGCGGAAATAGGTCGAAAGCTCCATCGGGCAGCGCGTGCCCGGCGGGATATAGACGAAGGAGCCATCCGAGAAGACGGCCGAGTTCAAGGTCGCAAAGAAGTTGTCGGAAGGCGGCACGACGCTGCCCAGATACTTCCGCACCAGCTCCGGATGTTCCCGCACCGCCTCCGAGATTGAGCAGAAGATCACCCCCGCCTTGGCCAGCTCCGCCTTGAAGGTCGTCCCCACGGACACCGAGTCAAAGACCGCGTCCACCGCGACCTTGCGCTCGCCCGTATCCTCGACGCCCGCCAGAAGCGCCTGTTCCTTCAGCGGAATCCCCAGCTTCTTATAGGTCGCCAGCAGTTTCGGGTCGACCTCGTCCAGCGACTTCGGCTTCACCGCCATGCTCTTGGGCGTGGCGTAGTAATACTGGTCCTGGTAGTCGATCGCCGGATAGTCCAGCATCGCCCAATGCGGCTCCTCCAGCGAGACCCAGCGCCGATAGGCCGCCAGCCGCCATTCCAGGAGCCACTCGGGCTCCTGGTTCTTCGAAGAGATCAGCCGGACGATATCCTCGTTCAGCCCCTTCGGCGCATAGTCCATCTCGATCTCGGTGGACCAGCCGTATTTATAGGCGCCCATGCCCGCGACCGTTTCGATGGTCTCGCGGTCCACGCCCTCGCGGACTTCCAGATCGGCCATGTCACATCCCTTTCATGCGCGACGAGACAGAACCCGCCGGTATTCCCGCCCCCAGACCTCGGCAAAGCGCAGGACCTGGTCTTCCGTCACATCGGGCCCCAAGGAGATGCGGATCGCCTGACCCGCCAGCTCTTCGGAATGGCCCATCGTCTTCAACACCCGGCTGGCGCGCACCTTGCCACTCGAGCAAGCCGACCCGGCCGACACAGCAAAGCCCGCAAGGTCCATGGCCATGACCTGCGTCTCGCCCTTCCAACCGGGGGCAATCAGGCAGATCGTATTGGGCAGGCTTCGCGCGCTATTCCCGACGGAAATAGTATCAAATCCCAGCGCTGCCAAGGCCTGATTTAGAGTCTTTCTAACTTCGGCCACCCGCTCCCAGACCCCATTGGCCAAATCCCTGGCCGCAGCCTCTGCCGCCGCCCCGAAACCAGCTATACCGATGAGGTTTTCCGTCCCCGCCCGCCGCCCCATCTCCTGGCCACCGCCGCGCAACACGGGCGCCACATCCAGCCCCTGGCGCAGAACCAGGGCGCCAACCCCCTTGGGCCCGCCCAACTTGTGGGCCGAAACCGCCCCCATCTGGCAGCCCAGCCAGTTGAAGGCCAGGGGCAGCTTGCCAAAACCCTGCGTCAGGTCAGAAAACCCCAGGCCCTCGGGCAGGTCCTGCACGATCCCGGTCTCGGAATTGGCCAGCTGCAAGGCCGTCCGCGCAGGCTCTGTCACCGTCACCAGGCCACCCGGGGCCGCCAGCGACACATCGCACCAGCTTGAGACCGCGTCATGCTCGATCCCCGAGCAAGCAAAGCCCCTTCCGCCCAGGGCCATGGCGCAAGCCTCCGTCGCGCCAGAGGTAAAGACCACATCCGCCCCCTCCGCCCCCAGCGCCGCCGCCACCTGAGCCCTTGCCCGCTCCAACAGCCCGCGCGCCGCCCGCCCCTCCTGGTGCACGGACGAGGGATTGCCCATCACATCCATGGCCGCGACCATCGCCGCCCTTGCCTCCGCCCGTAAAGGCGTCGTCGCATTCCAGTCAAGATAGACGCGCATCTTCGTCTTTCATCTTTTCATAAATATCCCACGGGGGTCCGGGGGTGTGAAACCCCCGGCTTTCTAACGGGTCCGGGGGTGTGAAACCCCCGGCGCTGTCCGCCTACTCGTCGACCACAGCAAAAAGCTGCGGCACCGCCGGGCAAGGCCGCATCTCGTTGCGGATCACATCCGACAGCCGCGTCTGGTGCAAGAACACATAGACATGGGCCGAGAGCCCCTCCCAGAGCCGGTTCGTCAGCGACTGCGCCCGGGTGCCGGAGACCGCCCCCGAAGCCCCCGCCCCGGTGTGCAAGGCGTCCACCGTCTCCTCGACCGCCTCCAGCACCTCCGAGACCCGGATCTCGACCGGCGGCCGCGCGAGGCGGTAACCCCCGCCCGGCCCCCGCACCGCCTCGACCAGGCCCGCCCGGCGCAGTTTCACAAACAACTGCTCCAGGTAGGGCAAGGAGATATCCTGCCGCTTGGCGATCTCGGCCAGGCTCATCAGCTCCTCCGCCCCCCTGCCCTTGGCTTCCGCCAGCGCCAGGTCGGCCAAAGCCACCATCGCGTAACGTCCCTTGGTCGAAAGCTTCATCCTGCCCCTCCGATGCGGCCAAATCACCGACGGCCATTGACGCAAAGCCCGGGCTCCCTTACCTGAAAGCCCAAGCCCCATCCCGGACACCCGGTTTGGAATGGTTCTAAATTATCCGACCGAATTCGTCAAGAATTGGTCATCAGGCGAGGTCACATGCCCGAGGTTATTTTCGCCGGTCCCGAAGGCCGTCTCGAAGGCCGCTACCATCCGCAAAAGGAAAAGGACGCGCCGATCGCCATCGTGCTGCATCCCCATCCGAACTACGGGGGGACGATGAACAACAAGGTCGTCTACAACCTGCACTATGCCTTCTACAACCTGGGCTTCTCGGTCCTGCGGTTCAACTTCCGCGGCGTGGGGCGGTCCCAGGGCGAGTATGACATGGGCATCGGCGAGTTGTCGGACGCGGCCTCGGCGCTGGATTACCTGCAGTCCATGAACAACAACGCCAAGCATTGCTGGGTCGCGGGCTTCTCCTTCGGCGCCTGGATCGGCATGCAGCTTCTGATGCGCCGCCCGGAAATCACCGGTTTCATCTCGGTGGCGCCCCCCGCCAACCTTTACGACTTCTCCTTCCTCGCCCCCTGCCCGGCGTCCGGCCTGATCATCAACGGCTCCGCCGACAAGGTCGCGCCTCCCAAGGACACGACCGCCCTGGTGAACAAGCTGCACGAACAGAAGGGCATCACCATCACCCATGAGGTCATCGAGGGCGCCGACCACTTCTTCAAGGACGACGAGCTTTACATGAAGCCGATGATCGAGAGCGTCTCGACCTATGTCCGCCGCCGCCTGACCGAGGTCACGCGCTGATGTCGGTCGTCGAGGAACTGGGCGATGCCTTGGCCCGCGACGTGATCGAGGCGATGGAGAAGCTGGGCGACGACCGGCTGTTCGACAAGCTGGCCAAGGTGGTGGGCGACGGCTCGCCCACGCTTCTCGAGGCCTTCACCACGGCCTACCGCGTCCGCATCGCCGAAAAACGCTCGCGCAAATGGCTCGAGGCCGCGCTGAAGGCGGGCCGCGCGGCCGAGCCCCTGTGATTTGGCCGCTGTGATCTGGGCCGGGGGAAACCCCGGCCTTTTGCTTTCAGGATGCCCTCATGACCGCCTCTGAGACCGATGACCGCCTGTCCGCCCAGTTCGCCTTCCTGAACGAGGCCGACCGGCTGAAGAGCGTCCTGCGCGCCACGACCTTGGTCGATGGCAGTCGCCGGGAGAACTCCGGCGAGCATTCCTGGCACCTGGCGCTTTACGCCATGACGCTGGCCGATCAGGCCGATCCGGCCGTGAAGATCGACCGGGTGATCCGCATGCTCCTCCTCCATGACCTCGTGGAGATCGACGTGGGCGATGTGCCGATCCATTCCAAGGGCGGCACGGCCCATGGCTCCACCGACACCCAAGAGGCCGAGGCCAAGGCGGCGGATCGCATCTTCGGCCTCCTCCCCCCCGACCTCGCAGCCGAGTTCCGCGCGCTTTGGGACGAGTTCGAAGCGGCAGAGACCCCCGACGCGCTCTTCGCCAAAAGCCTCGACCGCGTGCAGCCCGTCATGGCGAACCTGATGTCCGGCGGCGGAACCTGGGTGGAGTACGAGGTGACCTCCGAGCAGTTGGACCAGAGGGTCGGCTCCAAGATCGCCAAGGGCGCGCCTCGGCTTTGGGACTGGGTGCGCGCCAAGACACGGGCCTGGTTCGAACCATGAACCGCGCGGGCTTCCTGGCCCTGCTTCTGGCCGCCAGCCTGATCGCCCTGGCCGGGATCAACTGGACCTTTACCGATTGGCAGACCTGCATCCGGGAAGACCGCCACATCGGCCCCGCGCTTTGGATGCTGGTGACCCCGCAGCAGCCTGCTTGGACCAATCTCTTCGTTCTGCTGCCCGCCCTGCCCCTGGCCCTTCTCGCGCTGGGCCCCAAACAGCCCGACCGCGCCGCCTGGGTCGCAGGCTTTTGCTTCATCGGCTTCCTGCTTTGGCTCTTTAGCCACCCGGGGGCCTATCATTCTTGCGACCGAAAGGGAGATGACGGCTTCTTTCTGCTCATTCCAGCGCTTTTCGTCTCCCTTGCCCTGACCTTTGCCGCAGCCCTGTTCCGCGCCGTCACCCATGCGCGGCGTGGCGAAAATTAAACGGTATACCTTCGCATACCGACTTTCTTTTAGCCCCGATTTCGCTTATGCAGAACCCAAGCGAATCCCCCAACCCAAGGTGCTTTCATGACCAAGATCAAGGTGGCCAACCCCGTCGTCGAACTCGACGGCGACGAGATGACCCGGATCATCTGGGACTTCATCAAGCAAAAGCTGATCCTGCCCTACCTGGATATCGACCTGAAGTACTACGATCTGGGCATCGAAGAGCGCGACCGCACGAACGACCAGATCACGATCGACAGCGCGAACGCCATTAAGCAATACGGCGTAGGCGTCAAATGCGCGACCATCACGCCGGATGAGCAGCGGGTCGAGGAGTTCGGCCTCAAGCAGATGTGGAAGTCGCCCAATGGCACGATCCGCAACATCCTGGGCGGCGTGATCTTCCGCGAGCCGATCATCGCCAAGAACGTCCCCCGCCTGGTCCCCGGCTGGACCAAGCCCATCGTCATCGGCCGCCATGCCTTTGGCGACCAATACCGCGCGACCGATTTCCACTTCCCCGGCGCGGGCAAGCTCACCATGAAATTCGTCGGCAACGACGGCACGGTGATCGAGAAGGACGTCTATTCGGCCCCCTCCGCCGGCGTCTACATGGGCATGTACAACCTGGACGACTCGATCCACGACTTCGCCCGGTCCTCGTTCAACTACGGTCTGCTCAAGGGCTGGCCGGTCTATCTCTCGACCAAGAACACGATCCTCAAGGCCTATGACGGCCGCTTCAAGGATATCTTCGCCAAGGTTTACGCCGAAGAGTTCGAAGACAAATTCAAGGCGGCGGGCATCCATTACGAACACCGCCTGATCGACGACATGGTCGCCTCGGCGATGAAATGGTCGGGCGGTTATGTCTGGGCCTGCAAGAACTATGACGGCGATGTGCAATCCGACACCGTGGCCCAGGGCTTCGGCTCCTTGGGCCTCATGACCTCGGTCCTGATGACGCCCGATGGCAAGATCGTCGAGGCCGAGGCCGCCCACGGCACCGTCACCCGCCACTACCGTCAGCACCAGAAGGGCCAGCAGACCTCGACCAACTCGGTCGCCTCGATCTTCGCCTGGACCGGGGGCCTGAAGCACCGCGCGAAACTGGACGACAATGCGCAGCTGATGCGCTTTGCCACCACGCTGGAGAAGGTCACGGTCGATTGCGTCGAGGATGGCTGGATGACCAAGGACCTCGCTCTCCTGGTCGGCCCCGATCAGAAGTGGCTGACGACCATGGGCTACCTGGAGAAGGTGGACGAATACCTGAACAAGGCCCTGGTGGGGTAACGGTGCGCTGAAGCGCACCCTACCCTGCCCCCAAAGACCCGGAGTCACGACCCCGGGCTACGTGGCGGCATCAGAGTGACAGACGACAGGGGGCGCAGCCGCGACACGGGTGCGCCCCCTTGCATTTCATCTTTTCCCAAATATCCCCGGGGGAGGGCCGGAGGGGCCGGCAGCCCCTCCGGGCGGGTCACAAGCGAAACCTCTGGCCTTTCGCGCCTCGCCCGTGTAAGGCGCGTGCAACCGCAGCATATTTGAAAGCAGGCCCCCCGATGGAGCTTCGCAACATCGCGATCATCGCGCACGTTGACCATGGCAAGACGACCCTCGTCGACGAGCTTCTGAAACAATCCGGCGCCTTCCGCGAAGGCCAACAAGTCTCCGAACGGGCGATGGACAGCAATGACATCGAACGCGAACGCGGGATCACCATCCTGGCGAAATGCACCTCGGTCGAACACAACGGCGTGCGCATCAACATCGTCGACACCCCCGGCCACGCCGACTTCGGCGGCGAGGTCGAACGCATCCTCTCGATGGTGGACGGCGTCTGCCTCCTGGTCGATGCGGCCGAGGGCCCGATGCCCCAGACCAAGTTCGTGCTGGCCAAGGCGCTGGCGCTGAACCTGCGCCCCATCGTGGTGCTCAACAAGGTCGACAAGCCGGATGCCGAGCCCGACCGCGCGCTGAACGAGGTCTTCGACCTCTTCTCGAACCTCGGCGCCAGCGACGAGCAGCTCGATTTCCCGCATGTCTATGCCTCGGGCCGTTCCGGCTGGGCCGATACGGAACTCGACGGCCCGCGTCAGAACCTGGACGCGCTCTTTGACCTGATCGTGGCCCATGTCCCCTCGCCCAAGCAGCAGTCCCGCGCGGGTGAGCCCTTCCAGATGCTGGCGACGACCCTTTCCGCCGACCCTTTCATCGGCCGCATCCTCACGGGCCGCGTCGAGGCCGGCACACTGAAGGCGGGCACCACGCTGAAGGCCCTGTCGCGTGACGGCGAGCGGCTGGAGCAGTTCCGCGTCTCCAAGGTCCTGGCCTTCCGGGGCCTGGGCCAGCAGGCGATCGAAGAGGCCGTGGCGGGTGACATCGTCACCATCGCGGGCATGTCCAAGGCCACCGTGGCCGATACGCTTTGCGACCTGTCGATCGACACCGCCATCCCCGCCCAGCCCATCGACCCGCCGACCATCACGGTCACCTTCGGCATCAACGACTCGCCCCTGGCAGGTCGCGACGGCAACAAGGTGCAGAGCCGCGTCATCCGCGACCGCCTGATGAAAGAGGCCGAAGTCAACGTCGCCATCAAGATCGCCGATACCCCCGGCGGCGAGGCTTTCGAGGTCTCGGGCCGTGGCGAACTCCAGATGGGCGTGCTGATCGAAAACATGCGCCGCGAGGGCTTCGAGCTCTCGATCTCGCGTCCCCGCGTGATCATGAAGGACGTGGACGGCGTGCGCCATGAGCCGGTCGAAGAAGTGACCGTCGATGTCGACGACGAATATTCGGGCGCGGTCATCGACAAGCTGACGGGCGAGCGCAAGGGCGACCTGGTCGAGATGAAGCCCGCGGGCGTCGGCAAGACCCGGATCATCGCCCATGTCCCCTCGCGGGGCCTCATCGGCTACCAGGGCCAGTTCCTGACCGATACGCGCGGTACGGGCGTGTTGAACCGGATCTTCCACGGCTGGGTGCCGCACAAGGGCCCGATCCAGGGTCGGCGCCAGGGCGTGCTGATCTCGACCGAGGCCGGGATCTCGGTGGCCTATGCTTTGTGGAACCTCGAAGACCGCGGCAAGATGTTCATCGGCCCGCAGGAAGCGGTCTATGTCGGCATGATCATCGGCGAACATTCGCGCGACAATGACCTCGAAGTGAACCCGCTGAAGGGCAAGAAGCTGACCAACGTTCGCGCCTCGGGCACCGACGAAGCGGTCCGCCTGACGCCCTTCCAGCGCATGTCGCTGGAAGAGGCCATCGCCTATATCGACGATGACGAGCTGGTCGAGGTGACGCCCAAGGTCATCCGCCTGCGCAAGCGCCTGCTCGATCCCAACGAGCGCAAGCGCGAGAGCCGCAAGGACTGACGGCCCAAGGCTGGGGCTCTGCCCCCGCGCGACCGGTTTGTCGAAGCGGTCGCGCAACCGGAATGTTTGTGCAAGTCTGAAGTGAAAGCGGCGCCTTCGGGGGCCGCTTTTGCATGACTGCGGGCGGAGGGGGCGCTGCCCCCGGCTTCGCCCCCCCGGAATATTTGGGCCAAATTGAAAGCAGCGGGCGGGGGTGATCCTTGGCGAGGGCAGATAGCGGGAAGGGCAAGGTGGCCTTTGCGGCGGGTGATGCTGCGCAGGCCTGGTTGCGGCAATAAAACCGAAAAGCCTGACGCTTGGCGCCGCGCTCTCGCCAAAGGGCGCCTCGGCCCCCTTTCATCTGTTCCAATATATCCCGGAGAAGAGGCGAAGTCCCGGAGGCAGCGCCCCCTAGGCGGCCTCGGCGCAGCGGCAGGGATAGAAGGGTTCGACCTTCACCTCGGGGCCCTTGAAGGTGCAAAAGGAAGCGGGCGCGATTTCGGTCCAACCCTCTTGATCGTCTTCCAGCGGCTCGGAGACCACGGCCATGCCCCCCCTCGTCTCGGAGTAGCGGTGGTAAAGCGAGGGCGCACGGTCGTCGGTCGCATATCTTACGGCGTAAAGCGTCGTGCCATCCGACAGGGCCGCCGTCATGCGCAGATGCGGCAGGCTTCCCTTGGCGCGGGCCAGCTTGATGAACCGGGCCGAGGCACGTTCCAGCGCGGCGCGGGGGTCGGCCTCCAGCCCCTCGGCGAGCGCGACGAGGAAGATCGCCTCGCTGTCCGTCGCCCCCTTGCGCGAGTGGTAGAGGCTGTCCGGGATCAGCATGTCGGCATCGCGGCGGAAGGTCTCATAGCCGCCGACCTGGCCATTGTGCATGAAGCTGAAGCGGCCATGCACGAAGGGATGGCAATTGTTGCGGCTGGTGGCCGTCCCGGTCGAGGCGCGGACATGGGCGAGGAAGAGCCCGGATTTCACCTGGGCCGTCAGGCTTTTCAGGTTCGGGTCGCTCCAGGCCGGGTGGACGTCGCGGAAGAGCCCGGGTTCGGGCCGCTCGCCATACCAGGCGACGCCGAAGCCATCGGCATTGATCGCCGTATGGGTCTGGGTCGCGTTATGGCTTTGATGGATCAGCGAATGCCCCGGACGCGAGATGATCTCGTCCAGGAAGATCGGTTCACCGGTATAGGCGGCCCAGCGGCACATGGGAGGCTCCTTTGGGCCCAGTCTGCGGCCCAAGGGGTTAAGAAATCGCTGTGATGCCTGGGCCGCCCTGTCGGCGGCCCGGGGTCATTCGGCGGCCTCGACCACCACCAGGTCCCGCGCCGCCGCCCCCTGCGCATGGACCAGCGCCGCCTGGTAGGCCAGGGAGTGATAGCACTCCACCGCCGCTTCCAGGCTCGGGAAGATCGCGACCACGTTGCGGGCGCGGTCTTTGCCCTCCAGCTGCACGTAACGACCCGCGCGGGCGAGGAACTTGCCACCATGGGCCGCGATGGCCTCGGTGGCGCCGCGCGCGTAAAGCGCGTAGCGCTCGGGGTCGGTCACTTCGACATGGGCGATCCAGAAGGCTTGCGGCATTTACGCCTCCAATGCGGCGGTGACGGCGGCCAGGGCGGCCGGGGCGAGGGCGATATCGGCGCCGCCACCCTGGGCCATGTCGGGACGGCCACCGCCGCCCTTGCCGCCCAAGGCTTCGACCGCCGCCTTGGCCAGGGTCACGGCGCTGATCCGTCCGGTCAGGTCATTGGTCACCCCCGCAGCCACCGCGGGCTTGGCCCCGGTGTCGGCGATCAGCACCACGGCGCCCGAGCCCAGTTGCGCCTTGAACTGGTCGATCAGCGCCGGCAGGTCCTTGCCCGAGACGCCCTGCAGCACCTGCGCGATGACCTTGATGCCGCCGATCTCCTTGACCTCGACCCCCGCGCTGCCGCCCGTGGCGAGGTCGCGGCGGAGTTGGCCCACCTCCCCCTGCGCGGCCTTCAGATCGGCCTTCAGCTTCTGGACCTTGGCCACGAATTCCTCCGGGGCGGAGCCAAGCTCGCGGCCGAGGGCCTCGAGGATCGCCGACTGGCGGCGCAGGTCTTCCAGGATGGCGGGGCCGGTCAGGGCCTCGATCCGGCGGACGCCCGCCGACGACGCGCTTTCCGAAACGATGCGGAAACCGCCGATCTCGCCCAGGCGCGTCACATGGGTGCCGCCGCAGAGTTCAAGGGAATAGGTCTTGCCGTCCAGACCCTTGCCCGAGCCGAGCGCCTCACCCATGGAGACCACGCGGACTTCCTCGCCGTATTTCTCGCCGAAGAGCGCCTGTGCGCCGAGCGCGCGGGCGGCGTCGGGGGTCATGACGCGGGTCTCGACGCGGCCATTCTGGCGGATGATGGCGTTGACCTCATCCTCGACCTTGGCGATTTCCTCCGCCGACATGGCGGTCGAATGGGCGAAGTCGAAGCGCAACCGGTCGGGGGCATTCAGGCTGCCGCGCTGGGCGACGTGAGACCCGAGCGCGTTGCGCAAAGCCTCGTTGAGGAGGTGGGTCGCGGTGTGGTTGGCCTCGATCTTGGCGCGGCGGGTGTGGGCGACCTCCAACTGGGCGGGTTGGCCCTTGGCGACCTGGCCCTCGATGACGCGGCCCACATGCATGAAGACGCCCTGGGATTTGCGGGTGTCGGTGATCTCGACCAGGCCGGTCTGGGTGCGGATGAAGCCCGCATCGCCGACCTGGCCGCCGCTTTCGGCGTAGAAGGGGGTCTGGTTGACCACGACCTGCACGGCCTCGCCCGTCGCGGCCGAGCCGATGGCCGCCCCGTCGCGCACCAGTGCCAGGATATTGGCCTCGGCGGTCTCGGTGTCATAGCCGAGGAATTCGGTGGTGCCATGGGCCTCGGCCAGTTCGAACCAGATCTTGGCGTCCTTGGCCTCACCGGTGCCGACCCAGGAGGCGCGGGCCTTCTGGCGCTGTTCGTCCATCGCGGCCTCAAAGCCCTGAACGTCGACCTCGCGGCCCTTTTCGCGCAGGGCGTCCTGGGTCAGGTCGAGGGGGAAGCCATAGGTGTCGTAAAGCTTGAAGGCGGCCGCGCCCGGCAGGGCTCCACCCTCGGGCAGGCGGGCGAGTTCGTCGTCCAGAAGGCGCAGGCCCCGGTCGAGCGTCTGGCGGAAGCGGGTTTCCTCGAGCTTCAGGGTTTCCTCGATCAGCGTCTGCGCACGGGTCAGTTCCTGATATTGCGCGCCCATCTGGCGGACCAGGGCGGGCACCAGGCGGTGCATGACCGGGTCTTGGGCGCCCAGCATATGGGCATGGCGCATGGCGCGGCGCATGATGCGGCGGAGCACATAGCCCCGGCCCTCGTTCGAGGGCATCACGCCATCGGCAATCAGGAAAGAGGTCGAGCGCAGGTGGTCGGCAATGACCCGGTGATGGGTCTTGCCCGCGCCATCGGGGTCGGAGCTGGTCGCATGGGCCGAAGCCTCGATGAGGTTGCGCATCAGGTCGGTGTCGTAATTGTCATGCTTGCCCTGCAGGAGAGCCCCGATCCGCTCCAGCCCCATGCCGGTGTCGATCGACTGCATCTCCAGCGGTTTCAACGTGCCATCCGCGAACTGCTCGTTCTGCATGAAGACGTTGTTCCAGATCTCGATGAAGCGGTCGCCATCCTGATCGGCGGAACCGGGCGGACCGCCCCAGATCTTGTCGCCATGGTCGAAGAAGATCTCGGTGCAGGGGCCGCAAGGCCCCGTCGGCCCCATGCGCCAGAAGTTGTCGTCCGAGGCGATGCGGATGATCCGGTGATCCGGCAGGCCCGCGATCTTCTTCCAGTAACCGGCGGCCTCGTCATCGGTGTGATAGACCGTGACGCAGAGCTTGTCGGCCGGGATGTCGAAACCCTTGGTCAGAAGCTCCCAGGCGTAGGAAATCGCCTGTTCCTTGAAATAGTCGCCGAAGGAGAAATTCCCAAGCATTTCGAAGAAGGTATGGTGGCGCGCGGTATAGCCCACGTTGTCGAGGTCATTGTGCTTGCCCCCCGCCCGCACCGACTTTTGCGCCGTGGTGGCGCGCTTGTAGTCGCGGGTCTCGACCCCGGTGAAGCAGTTCTTGAACTGCACCATGCCCGAGTTCGTGAACATCAGCGTCGGGTCATTGCGCGGCACCAGGGGCGAAGACTCCACCACGCGGTGATCGTTCTTCTCAAAGAACCCAAGGAAGGTCGAGCGGATGTCGTTCAGCGAGGGCATATGGTCCCATTTCCTGCGGCTTGGCGCCAGGTGTTGCGGCGCGCGGAGTGGTAAATCGAGAACCGTTTAGCCCCATGCGGGGGGCCTGTCCACCGGATATGAAAAGGGCGGCCCAATCCGGGCCGCCCTTTGACCGAAAGGAAAAACCTTTGCCCCTGTGAGGCCGAGGCTTGGCCGATCTCAGTCCTCCATCACTTCGGCCTTGTCCTCGGGCGACATGGACAGATCAAGCCCCGAGGCATTGCGGATGCGGTGCTCGATGTCGGCTGCGACCGAGGGGTTGGACTTCAGGAAGATCTTGGCATTCTCACGCCCCTGCCCGATGCGCTCGTCCTTGTAGGAATACCAGGAGCCCGACTTCTCGACGATGCCCGCCTTGACGCCGAGGTCGAGGATCTCGCCGGTCTTGGAAATCCCCTCGCCATACATGATGTCGAATTCGACCTCCTTGAAGGGCGGGGCGACCTTGTTCTTGACGACCTTGACGCGGGTGGCGTTGCCGGTGACCTCGTCGCGGTCCTTGATCGAGCCCGTGCGGCGGATATCCAGGCGCACCGAGGCATAGAACTTCAGCGCATTGCCGCCGGTGGTGGTTTCGGGCGAGCCGAACATCACGCCGATCTTCATGCGGATCTGGTTGATGAAGATGACCATGGTATTGCTGCGCCCGATGGAGGCCGTCAGCTTGCGCATGGCCTGGGACATGAGGCGCGCCTGGGAGCCCATCTGCATGTCGCCCATATCGCCCTCGATCTCGGACTTGGGCACAAGGGCTGCGACCGAGTCGACCACGATGACCGAGACCGCGCCGGAACGGACCAGGGTATCCACGATCTCCAGCGCCTGCTCGCCCGTATCGGGCTGGGAAATCAGAAGTTCATCCAGGTTGACGCCCAGCTTCTTGGCATAGGACGGGTCCAGCGCATGTTCGGCATCGACAAAGGCGCAGACGCCGCCCTTTTTCTGCGCCTCGGCCACGCAATGCAGCGTCAGCGTGGTTTTGCCCGAGCTCTCCGGCCCATAGATCTCGATGATCCGGCCCTGCGGCAGGCCGCCGATGCCAAGCGCGATGTCCAGCCCCAGGGAGCCCGTCGAGGTCGCCTCGACATCCATCACCGAATTTTCCTGCCCGAGCTTCATGATCGAGCCCTTGCCGAACTGCCGCTCGATCTGAGCCAGCGCCGATTCCAGCGCCTTCGCCTTTTCGGCGTCCTTCTTGTCCATGCCGCGTTTTCCGTCCAATTCGAAGAGGTTTGCCACTGCCATCGTCGTCCCCTTATGCCCGAGCCGCAGATGCGCGGCAATCTGATGATCCACCGCAAGGCTGCGGCATGCATGGTCGATGTTCCTGACCTGTTCTCACCTTGTTAAGCACAAAAGTGGAACATTTCAATCGAATTCGATAGGTTCAGACTTGCGGAAGATTGGTTAAAGAATGGTTTAAGTTTCCGGCCGGAGGGGACGAATCTGCGAAGTCCTGCAAATTTCCGCGCCGAAGCTGCAAAAAACACCCCTCCCGAGCTTGCAAGAGCAGGGCACCAGCCCTGCCCCGCCAAGGGATTGCGCCCCGTCGCCCGATTTTTCGCAGAAAAATCGGCTCCCGGTCGCGGGGGGCGGATTTTCTTCGAAAATCCGTCAACGGCGACCAAACTCCGGGCATCTTGCCCCAGGACTGCCCCTTCTTCCGGCCAAGCCCTGGCGCCCGGCACACCGATTTTTCGCAGAAAAATCGGCCTCCGGTCGCGGGGGACGGATTTTCTTCGAAAATCCGTCAACGGCGACCAAACCTACCCCCTCAGACGCCGGATCAGGGAGGATGTGTCGCCCCGCCCACCGCCCATGGCCTGGACCTCCTGGTAGAATTGGTCGACGAGGGCCGTCACGGGCAGGCTCGCCCCGACCTCCGATGCCGCCTCGAGGCAGATCTTCAGGTCCTTGCGCATCCAGTCGACCGCGAAACCGAAGTCGAACTTGCCCTCCAGCATGGTCTTGTGACGGTTCTGCATCTGCCAGGACCCCGCAGCCCCCTGGGAGATCACCTCGACCACCGCCGCGCCATCCATCCCGGCCTTCTCGCCAAAGGCCAAAGCCTCGGACAGGCCCTGCACGAGCCCCGCGATGCAGATCTGGTTCATCATCTTGGCGATCTGCCCCGCCCCGCTCTCGCCCAGCCGCCGGCGGATCCGCGCATAGGAGGCCATGACGGGCTCGGCCGCGGCATAATCCGCCTCCGTGCCGCCGCACATGATCGACAGGGCGCCGTTCTCCGCCCCCGCCTGCCCGCCCGAGACCGGGGCATCGACAAAGCCAAAGCCCAGGCCCGCAGCCTCGGCCGAAAGTTCGCGCGTCACCTTGGCCGAGACCGTGGTGTGATCGACGAAGACCGCCCCCCGCGCCATGCCCGCAAAGGCCGCCCTTGCGACCTGTCGCAGGTCGTCGTCATTGCCCACGCAGGCCATGACGAACTCCGCCCCGCGCGCGGCATCGGCGGCCGAAACCGCGACCGCGCCGCCATGCCGCGCCCCCCAGGCCTCGGCGCGCGCCGCCGTCCGGTTCCAGACCGTGACCTCATGTCCCTTGGCCACCAGGTGCCCCGCCATGGGGAAGCCCATGACCCCCAAGCCCAGAAATGCCACCTTCGCCATCACGGCCTCCCCAATTGTGCGATCCTTGCTTTCCGACTAGAGGAAGAACCGCCAGAAACGTCAAGCAGACCCAAAGAGGACGCACCCCATGCTGACCGCCTTCCGCTGGACGCTGCGCGGCTTCATCGCCCTGATCGGCCTGGGGCTCCTGGCCCTTCTGATCCTGTATTACTTCCTGTCGCGCTCTTTGCCCGATTACGCCGCCACCTGGGAGGTCCCGGGAATCGCCGCCCCGGTCGAGATCGTGCGCGATGCCAATGCCATCCCCCATATCTTCGCGGCCAGCGACACGGATGCCTATTACGCCCTGGGCTTCGCCCATGCCCAGGACCGGCTTTGGCAGATGATGCTGATGCGGCGGACGGCGCAAGGGAGGCTGTCGGAGATCTTCGGCACCCGCACGCTGAAGACCGACGAGCTTCTGCGTCGGCTTGATCTTTACACCCTGTCGCTCTCTTCGGTGGCCGTGCAGGATGATTACACCAAGGCGGCGCTGCAGGCCTATGCCGATGGGGTCAATGCCTGGATCGGCCAGGTCAACGCAAACGCCCTGGGACGCGGCGCACCGGAGTTCTTTCTCTTTCCCGCCCAGATCGACGCCTGGGCGCCGGCCGATTCGCTGGCCATCATCAAGCTGATGGCGCTGCAGCTCTCGGGCCATCTGGACAACGAGGTCCTGCGGGCCGAGCTCTCCCAGACCATCTCTCCCGCAAGGCTGCGCGACCTTCTGCCCGATGTGACGGGCCCCGGCATCGCCGCCCTGCCGCAATATTCGCAGCTGATGCCCGGCCCCTATGGCAGCCCTTTGCCAGAGGCGCGCCGCGCGACGCTGGACCTGCCGCTCTCGCCCTTCCCCTCCGCCGATATGGCGGGGGCGTCGAATGCCTGGGCCGCCTCCCCGGCGCGTTCGGCCGCCGGGGGCTCGCTTCTGGCCAATGACCCGCACCTGGGCTTCACCGCGCCCTCGACCTGGTACCTGGCGCGCCTCAGGCTCTCCACCGGCGACGTGATCGGCGCCACGATCCCCGGCATGCCCCTTGTCCTCCTGGGCCGGTCCGAGAAGCTCGGCTGGGGCCTGACCTCCTCCTACCTGGATGACCAGGACGTGGTGATGGAGAAGGTCAACCCCGCGAACCCCGAGCAATACCTGACGCCAGAGGGCCCCAAGGATTTCACCTCCCGCCGCACCATCATCCAGGTCAAGGATGCCGCCCCCGTCACCATCACCCAAAGGTGGAGCGAGAGCGGCCCGATCCTGCCCGGGGCGCATTACGACCTGGGCACGGTGACCCCCGCCGGTGCGGTGCCCGCGCTGGAATGGACGGCGCTGGACGGCGCCGACACGACGATGAGCGCGGGCTTGCGGCTGATGCGGGCGCAAAGCGTCGAGGAGGGCCTGGCCGCGATGGAGGGTTTCGTGGCCCCCAGCCAGAACCTGATGCTGGTCGATGCTTCCAACATCGCCATGCAGCTCGTGGGCAAGATGCCGATGCGCGACCCGGCCCATGCGACCCAAGGCCGGATGCCCGCCCCGGGCTGGCAGGGCAAGAACCGCTGGACGGGCTATTTCCCCTATGCCGAGAACCTGCGCGTCCTGAACCCCGCCGCTGGCCTGATCGGCAATACCAACAACAAGATCGTGGATGCGCCCTTCCCGCGCCATGTCTCCTTCACCTGGGGCGACACCCAGCGCATCCAGCGCTGGCTGACGCTGATGAAAACCCGCGAGGTCCATACAAGGTCCTCCTTCATGGAGGCGCAGCTCGATACCGTCTCCCCCACCCTGCGCACGCTTCTGCCCCTGATCGGCAAGGACCTCTGGTTCACCGGGGAGCCCGCCGTCCAAGGAACGCCCGAGCGCCAGAGGCAGGATGCCCTGACGCTTCTGGCCGCCTGGAACGGCGAGGAGAACGAGCACCTGCCCGAGCCGCTGATCGCCGAGGCCTGGCTGCGGGCGATCCAGGCGCGGCTGATGCGCGACGAGGTGGGCCCGCTCGCCGACCAGTTCCTGCGCCCCGCGCCCGAATTCATCGAGCGGGTCTACCGCAACACCGATGGCGCCTCGGTCTGGTGCGACGTGGTGCAATCGGCCGCCGTCGAAAGCTGCTCCGAGATCGCGAGGCTCGCGCTGGACGATGCGCTCCTGGGCCTCTCCGAGACCTATGGGCCCAAGATCGAGAGCTGGCGCTGGGGCGATGCCCATGAGGCGGCCCATGACCACCCGGTCCTGGGCGAGGTCCCGATCTTGCAGTATTTCGTGAACATCCGCCAAAGCACGAGCGGAGGGGACTTCACCCTGATGCGCGGACGGACGGTGGGAACGGGCGAGACCCCCTACGAGAATGTCCATGGCGGCGGCTATCGCGGGGTCTATGACTTCGCCGACCCCGAGAGCTCGGTCTTCGTGATTGCCACGGGGGAGTCAGGCCATCCCCTGTCGCGGCACTACGACGACCTGTCCGAACTTTGGCGGAGGGGCGAATATGTCCCCATGACACTGGACCCGCAATTGGCGCGGGCCGGGGCGGTGGGGGTCACGACGCTGGTGCCCGCGCCCTGAGCGGGAAGATTGGGGGGCCAAATTTGGGGGGATTGCCATCCCCCCCGGGCCGTCGGTCCTCGGACCAATGGCGGACCTCCGGCCCACCCCCAGCCCGGAGGAGGCTGCGCCCCCTCCGGACCTCCCGCGACATGTTTTCGCGCATTTGGGCCAGTTTGAAAGCGCAAGGGCATAAGGCTTTCGCCTCTTTCATACTTCCCCAAATATCCACGGGGTTTCCAAAGGGGCCGTGGCCCCCTTTGGTTGGAGGGTGCAGGGGGCGAAAGCCCCCCGCTCGGGCGGGCACAGCACGGGCCTCCGCAGGAGGAACGGGCCAGCCCGCAACCCAAAGTCGCAGGGGAGGCGCTGCCTCCCCTCGGGCTGCGCCCTCACCCCTCCGGGATATTTGGGCCAAGGTGAAAGGGAAAGAACCGATCATCGCGGCACATTCGGCCTTGGAACGAGCGCCTGGACCATTGAACCATCAGCGCCGCCGCCCTGGTCCCCATGCCGCGGAGCTTGGCAAACACCTCCAAAACAAAAAGGCGCAAAGCTCACGCCCCGCGCCCCTTTCATACTGGCTCAAATATCCACGGGGGATCCAAGGGGGAGCGTGCTCCCCCTTGGTTGGGGGGTGCGGGGGGCGAAAGCCCCCCGCTTTCCGCGGCCGAAGGGGCATCGTCCGTCAGGACGTGGCCCCCCGGCCGCAACACTTACCCCAGGGCATAGCCTGCGCCGCGCACCGTGCGCAGCGGGTCGTCACCACCGAAGGCGCAGAGGGCTTTCCTCAGACGACCGACATGGACATCCACCGTCCGGCTGTCGACATAGATATCCCGACCCCAGACGCGGTCCAGGAGCTGCTCGCGCGAGAAGACGCGGCCGGGTTTCTCCAAAAGCGTTGACAGAAGCCGGAACTCGGTCGGGCCAAGCTTCAGCACCTCGCCCGCGCGGGTCACGCGGTGGGTCTCGGGGTCGAGCCGGATGTCCTGCCATTCCAGCGCCAGGCCGAGCGTCGCGGGGCGCACGCGGCGCAGTTGCGCGCGCAGACGGGCCATGAGCTCGACCACCGAATAGGGCTTGATCACATAGTCATCCGCCCCGGTCTCCAGACCCCGCACCCGGTCGACCTCTTCCGACCGGGCCGAGAGCATGATGATCGGGATGCCCCGCGTCTCCGGGCGCAGCTTCAGGCGGCGGCAGACCTCCAGGCCCGAGACATGCGGCATCATCCAGTCCAGGAGGATCAGGTCGGGCGCCGCCTCGGAGACCAGCTCCAGCGCCTCTTCGCCATTGGTCGCGCGCTGCACCACGAAGCCCTCGGCCTCGAGGTTATAGGCCAGGACCTCGCGCTGGGCGGGCTCGTCCTCGACCAGGAGAACCACGGGCTGGGCCATCAGTCCTTCCCCATGTTCACCGAATCCGCCTTGGGACGCGGCTCGGAGGGCATCTGCCCGGTGGCGAGGAAGATCACCTGCTCGGCAATCGTCGTGGCATGGTCGCCCACGCGCTCGATGTTCTTGGCGATGAAATGCAGATGCATGCAGGCGGTGATGTTGCGCGGGTCTTCCATCATATGGGTCAGGAATTCGCGGAAGAGCGCCGTGTACATGTGGTCCACGTCGCGGTCCTGCTGGCGCACCGAGGCCGCCAGTTCGACATCGCGGTGGATGAAGCTGTCCAGCGCGTCCTTCAACAGCAGCCCAACCTGCCGCGCCATGCGGCGGATCGAGGCCGTGGCGCCCTCGACCACATGCATCTGGTTCAGGACCAGGCTGCGCTTGGCGAGGTTCTTGGCGTAATCGCCGCAGCGCTCGAGGCTGGCTGCGATCTTCATCACGGTCAGCACGACCCGCAGGTCGGTGGCGGCCGGCGCCCGCGTCGCGATGAGGCGCAGGCATTCGTCATTGACCTGGACCTCCAGCGCGTCGATGGCGCCGTCCTGGGCGCGGACGCGTTCGGCCATGGCCTCGTCGCGGGTTTCCAGCGCGGTGGCCGCATCGGCCAAGGCGGCCTCCACCAGGCCCCCCATCTTGACGACGAGCGCCTGGATGCCCTCGAGGTCGCGGTCAAAGGCCGAGGCGATGTGACGTTCGGTGTTCATGTTCGCCTCCTCAGCCGATCCGGCCGGTGATATAGGACTCGGTGCGCGGGTCCTTGGGGTTGGTGAAGATCGTGCCGGTCTCGCCATATTCCACCAGGTGACCCAGGTGGAAGAAGGCCGTGCGCTGCGAGACGCGGGCGGCTTGCTGCATCGAATGCGTCACGATCACCACCGAGAACTGCGAGCGCAGCTCGTCGATCAGCTCTTCGACCTGGGCCGTGGCGATGGGGTCCAAGGCCGAGCAGGGTTCGTCCATCAAGAGAACCTCGGGCGAGGTCGCGATGGCGCGGGCAATGCACAGTCGCTGTTGCTGGCCGCCGGAAAGCCCGGTGCCCGGCGATTGCAGGCGGTCCTTGACCTCGTTCCACAAAGCGGCCTTGCGCAGGCAGCTTTCCACGACCTCGTCGAGTTCCGCCTTGGACCGGGTCAGACCGTGGATCTTGGGCCCGTAAGCCACGTTGTCATAGATCGACTTCGGGAAGGGATTGGGCTTTTGGAAGACCATCCCCACCTTGGCGCGCAGCTGCACCGGATCGACGCGGGGGTCGTAGATATCGGCCCCGTCCAGCAGGATCGAGCCCGAGACCTTGGCCGAAGCCACCGTGTCATTCATCCGGTTCAGGCAGCGCAGGAAGGTCGACTTGCCGCAGCCCGAGGGCCCGATGAAGGCCGTGACATTCTTGGACAGGATATCGACATCGACATCCTTCAGGGCATGGTTCGTGCCATAATGGACCTGCACCTTGCGGGCTTGGATCTTGATGGTTTCGGCGGCCACTTCGCGCTCCAGTTTCATTTCGATCACCGACATCTTCTTACCACCGACGTTCATATTTGCGACGCAGATAGATTGCGGCTGCGTTCATCACCACCAGGAAGACCAGGAGGACGATGATCGCCCCCGAGGCCCTTTCGACAAAGCCCGGGTCGCCGCGCTGAGTCCAGTTGTAGATCTGCACCGGCAAGGCGGCGGCGGGGTCGAAAAGCCCCTGCGGCGGCAGTCCGGGGAAGTCCTTGACGAAGGCCACCATGCCGATCAGCAACAGGGGCGCGCTTTCACCAAGCGCCTGGGCCAGGCCGATGATCGTGCCGGTCAGGATGCCGGGCGCGGCGAGCGGCAGGACGTGATGGGTCACGGTCTGCAGCTTGGACGCCCCAACCCCCAGCGCCGCATCGCGGATCGAGGGCGGCACGGCCTTCAGCGCGGCACGCGTCGGGATGATGATGCGCGGCAGGGTCATCAGCGTCAGCACCAGGCCGCCCACGATGGGGGCCGACTGCGGCAGGCCCGCAAAGTTGATAAAGATCGCGAGGCCGAGGATACCATAGACGATCGAGGGCACCGCAGCCAGGTTGGCGATATTCACCTCGATGATATCGGTGAAGGTGTTCTTCGGCGCGAATTCCTCGAGATAGACCGAGGCCGCGACACCGATGGGCAGGGCCAGGCACAGGACGATGACCACCATGTAAAGCGAGCCAAGGATGGCCACGCCGAGACCCGCGGCCTCGGGTCGCTTGTCGGAGGCATCCGACATGGTCAGGAAACCCGGGTTCAGCTTGACCGCGATCACGCCCGCATCGCGCAGCTTGTCCGCCAGGGCCAGCTTTTCGGGCGAGGTGTTCTTGTCGCGCGAGGCGGTCTCCATCGTGACGCGGCCCTTGAAGTAGCCGTCGATCCGGCCATTGGCCAGGGCCTGGAACTGGATCGTCTGGCCGACCAGCGCCGGATTGGCCAGCACCATGTCGCGCAGGCTTGCACCCGCCTGCTCCGAGATCATGTCGCCCAGTTCCTTGGGCTTGACCTCGTGAGCGATGCCCTTGGCCTCGATCTCGGCCGCGAAGGCCTTGTCGATCAGCTTGCCGTAGCCGATGGTCGTGACCTTGGCCATTTCGACCGGGTCGAGCTTGCCCGACTTGTCCAAGGTCGCCGCATCCAGCGTCACCGGGAAGGTGATGAAGGTCTGCTTGAAGGCCGGCAAGCCGGCCGAGAAGATCGAGACCAGGAGCCAGACCAGGGCGGCCAGCGCCAGGGTGATGGCGGTCAGGCCATAGGCACGGAAGCGGCGCTCGGCGGCGTTGCGGGCCTTGGTGCGCGCATCGGGCATGAGCAGCGGGTGATCGGTCATGTCGGTCATTCGTATTGCTCGCGATATTTGCGCACGATGATCAGCGCGACGATGTTCAGGCACAGCGTCAGGGTGAAGAGCGTCAGACCCAGCGCAAAGGCCACGAGGGTCTCGGGCGAGTTGAACTCGGTGTCGCCGGTCAACTGGCTGACGATCTTGACCGTGACCGTGGTCATGGCCTCGAAAGGGTTCAGCGAAAGCTGGGCGGCCGCACCGGCGCCAAGGACCACGATCATGGTCTCGCCGATGGCCCGGGAGGCGGCCAGGAGGATGGCGCCGACGATCCCCGGGAGGGCTGCGGGCAGCACGACCTGGCGGATGGTCTCGGACGGCGTGGCGCCAAGGCCCAAGGACCCGTCGCGCAGGGACTGCGGCACGGCATTGATGATGTCGTCACTCAGCGAGGAGACGAAGGGGATGACCATGATCCCCATGACCAGGCCCGCCGTCATGACCGAAGACGAGGAATTGCCGATCCCCATCGGAATGGAAATCCAGTCGCGCAGAAGCGGGCCCACGGTGACCAGGGCGAAAAGGCCATAGACGATGGTGGGAATGCCCGCCAGGATCTCGATGAGGGGCTTCACATAGGCCCGGGTGCGCTTGGAGGCATATTCGGCCAGGTAGACCGCCGAGAAGAGCCCGATCGGCACGGCCACGGCCAGCGCGATGGCCGAGACATAGATCGTGCCCCAGATCAGCGGCCAGATGCCAAGGTCGGAGCCTCCGGTGAACTTGGGGTTCCAGGTCAGGTTGAAGAAGAAATCCCTGAAGTCGTAAAGCCGGAAGAAGTGCAGCGTCTCGGACAGAAGCGACAGGACAATGCCCAAAGTCGTGCCCACCGCGATCAGCGAGGCGCCGATCAGAAGCCACATCGACAGGGCCTCGGTCGCGTTGCGGGCGCGGAATTCAGGGGTGATGCGGCGCAGGACCAGGACCAGGCCCGCGACGGCAGCGGCCAGGGTCACGATGGACAGGCCGATGCGCGAGGTCCGCAGCGCCTCACGCGAGGCTTGGGCCGCGAGGATCGTGTCGGGGGTCGGCGCGCCGCCCTGGGCCACGCCCACATCCTTCAGCGCGGCGGCCAGGGCATCGGGCGAGGCCAAAAGCGGGGCCAGTTCGGTGCCGCGCGCCTCGAGCTGGTTCAGCCCGTCGGCGATGCGGCCCACATCGGACATGATCAGGTCCATCGTGCTGCCGTCGGGGACATCGCTGGGCTTCAGCTGCGACAGGGCCGCGCCGCGGATGGCGAAGCCCTCGAAGATCAGCCACAGGATCAGGATGACGGCGGCGGGGACCAGGACCGACATGGCGGTCAGGCGGCCATGGAAGGCGGGCAAGGAGTGCAAGCGGCGCGCATCGCCCCCGGCACTGGCCACGGCGCGGGTCCGGGCAACAAGGTAACCGGCCGTCGCAAGGGCCAGAAGGATCAGGGAAAGCAGGCCGATGCTCATGGCGCGGTCTCGAATTGAAGGAAGCGGGAGGGCGCAGACCGCCCTCCCGCCAGGGTCTTATTGCAGCGGAGCCATCACTTCTTCGGCGTCGATCATGGCGCGAACCTTCTCGACTTCCGGATCCGCGACCAGGCCATAGGCCACCAGGGCGCCATCAGCGCCGACCATGTCCTCGGACAGGAAGAACTGGAGATATTCCTTCAGGCCGGGGATCACGCCGATATGCTGCTTCTTCACATACATGAAGAGCGGGCGCGACACCGGGTAGTCACCCGAAGCGATGGTCTCGACCGAGGGGACCACACCGTTGATCGTGGCGACCTTCAGCTTGTCGGTGTTGTTCTCGTAGAACGAGAGACCGAAGACGCCGACGGCCTGCTTGTTGGCATCCAGGCGCGAGAGGGTCTCGGTATAGTCGCCGTCGATCTCGACCTGGACACCATCGGTGCGCAGGGTGTGGCAGGCCTTCAGCGCATTGGCGCCCTTTTCCTTGTCGTCGGCGCCTTCGGCCGTGGCGAGGTAGAGGTCATAGGCGCCGGTGGCCTTGCAGCCTTCTTCCAGGAGCTTGATGTCGAAGACTTCGCGCGTGCCGTGCTTGGAGCCGGGGATCAGCATCAGGATGTCTTGCGCCGGGAAAGCGGCGTCCACATCGGTCCAGGTCTTGGCGGCGTTGTCAGCCAGGGCGCCGTCCTTGGCAACCTTGGCGCCGATGGCCGAGTAGACGGCCGCCGGGGTCAGGGCGAAGTCGGGGCCAGCGATGTCCGAGGCGAAGACGATGCCGTCATAGCCGATGCGGATTTCCATGATGTCGGTCACGCCATTGGCGGCGCAGGTGTCGATGTCCGACTGCTTGATCTTGGAGGAGGAGTTGGCGATGTCGATCGTGTCTTCGCCGACGCCCTTGCACAGGGCCGCACGGCCCGCGCCCGAACCGCCACCCTCGACCACCGGGGTCGGGAAGCTGCCCTGCTCGCCGAAGGCTTCGGCGACGATGGTCGCATAGGGCAGAACGGTCGAGGACCCAGCGATCTGCAGCTGGTCACGGGCCGAAGCCACGACGGTCGAGGCCGCGAGGATCGCCAGGGCCGAGACGGAAACTTTGGTGAAAGACATGAGCATCTCCAAGTGATCCGGTGACCGTGTGTCACCGTTGAGGCCCGTCTAATGCGCCTCGACTGCGCTTTTGCGACGGATTTGTAACAGTCTCATGACAGCGCCCTGCCCCGGCCCGGATTTTGTCACCCCGGGGCAAGGTCCGTGACAGGCCCGGCCTGATGGAACCGGCCAGGGGGCGAGACCCGATCCGGGAAGATCCTGGAACATGTGGAAAAGGCGCGGCAATCGCGGGAGGGCTTCAGGGCCTTGCAAACCTGGGCGCATGAAAGGCCCGGGGGCCTGGCGCCCCCCTCAGCCCATCGGCAAGAGCAGGGTAAAGGTCGAGCCCCGTCCGATCTCGCTTTCGATCACCAGCTTGCCGCCGTGGCGATGGGCGATGTGCTTGACGATGGCCAGGCCAAGCCCCGTGCCGCCCTTCTCGCGAGAGCGGTGGCTGTCGACGCGGTAGAATCGCTCGGCCAGGCGCGGCAGGTGGTGCGATTCGATGCCCTCGCCCTGGTCGGTCACCGCAAAACGCAGGAGCGGCCGGCGCGGCCCCTCCTCCACGGCCAGGCGCGCGGTCACCACCTTGTCCGCCCCGCCATACTTGATCGCATTCTCGATCAGGTTGGTGGCCACCTGGGTGATCTGGTCGGGGTCCACCGCGATCTCGATCGGCTGGTCGAAGCCCTGAAGGTCCAGCTTGACCCGCGCAGTCTCGGCCTGGGGGCGCAGGGAATGGGCGGCGGAACGGATCAACAGCGTCACGTCATGGCGGTCGGTCGGTCGCTGGCGCTCTTTCGTCTCGACGCGTGACAGGTTCAGAAGGTCGCGCACCAGGCGGACCATGCGCTCGGCCTCGGTCTGCATGATGGCGAGGAACCGGTCGCGGGCGGCGGCATCCTCGCGCGCGGGGCCGCGCAGGGTCTCGATGAAGCCCAGGACCGAGGTCAGGGGGGTGCGCAGCTCATGGCTGACATTGGCGACGAAATCGCGGCGCATCTGGTCCATGCGCTCGCGGTCGGTCAGGTCCTGGAAGGTGCAAAGCACGAAATCCCCAACCTTGGCCGCCGTCATGCGGTGGATGACCTCGTGACTGGCGCGGGGAATCACGTGGCGCGCCTCGGACCGGCGGCCAGCCCAGGCCTCGGCGATGGCCGTGAGAATCTCGGGGTGGCGCAGCACGAAGGCCTGGTGGCGCCCGGCGATCCCCGCGCCCAAAAGCGCTTCGGCTGCCGGATTGGCCCCCACCAGCCGCTCATCCCGACCGACAAGCAGCGCAGGATCGGGCATTGCGGCCAGAAATTCGCGCAGGAAGGCCTCGTTCGGCATGGTTTTTTACTTTCCGTTCGTTAAACTATTGTGACTTGTGAAGCCCAGTTGAGCGGTTCATTTCGCCTGTAGCGACCAAAGCATGGAAGTTTTGTGACCGCAGGTTGAAACTTCCCGAGCCACAAGATGATTCGACCATGACCAAGCCCCCCGTCGTCCTTTATCCAAGACTTGCCGAACTTCCCGCCCTGCGGGAAGAGCGCGTTCTGGCCCTGGATTGCCAGGAGCTCTTGGCGCCCAAGGGGCCGATCCCGCTGACCCATGCCGTGATGCGCCCCAGCAGCGACCTTTCGGCGGCACTCTTGGCCGAGTTGCGCCCTGACCGCATCGTCCTGCCGCTGTTCACCGGCAGTTGCGATGCAATGACCGTGGTCGAGCAGCTCGAGGCGCTGCGCTATGCGGGCAAGATCGTGGTAATCGCCCCGCCCCTGCCGAAACCGACCCTGGTCGAGCGCGAGTTGCGCGGCGCTGGGCCGGGTGACCGGCTGACCCTGGTCACGCCATAGCGGCCTCGGCGCCAAGCTCCTGCATCGCCCGCGCGCCACGGCGAAAGCTGTCGAGCCGGGCTTCGTGGGAATGGGTCATGCCGGTCAGGATGACCTCGTCGGGGCGGTGACGGGCGATGAGCTCGGCCAGCCGCGCCCTGATCGTCTCATCGGATCCCACGGCAGAGCAGCCCAGGACCTTTTCGACCTCGGCCCTCTGGGAGGCGGGGATCTCGGAGAGATCATGGGTCGGCGCCGGAAGCCGCCCGGGCCGCCCCTGGCGCAGCCGCGCAAAGGCCAGGAGCTGGGAGGAGCGCAGGAACTGGGCCTGCGCATCGGTCTCGGCGGCGCAAAGCCCGATGGCCATCATGGCATGGGGCGCGCTCAGCCATTGCGAAGGGCGGAAATGGGTGCGGTAAAGGTAGAAGGCCTCGTCCAGCTGGAAAGGGGCGAAGTGGCTGGCAAAGGCGTAAGGCAGGCCCAGATGCGCCGCGACCTGGGCGCCATAGGTCGAGGAGCCGAGGATATAGAGCGGCACCTTGGCACCCTCTCCGGGGAAGGCATGGATGCGGGCCTCGGGGTGCGGGTCGTCCAGGTAGTGCAAGAGCTCGACCACGTCTTGCGGGAAATCATCGGGGTCCATGGCGCGGCGGAGGGCCCTTGCCGTGGCGCCATCGGTTCCGGGCGCGCGGCCAAGGCCAAGATCGATGCGGCCGGGGTAAAGCGCCTCGAGCGTGCCGAATTGCTCGGCGATGACATAGGGCGCGTGGTTGGGCAGCATGATGCCCCCCGCGCCGACGCGGATATGCTTGGTGGCCGCCGCGACATGGCCGATGACGACGGCGGTGGCGGCTGAGGCGATGCCGGGCATGCCGTGATGCTCGGCCAGCCAGAAGCGGTGGTATCCCCAGACTTCGGCATGTTGGGCAAGGTCGGCGGTTTGGGCCAGGGCCTGGGCCGCGGTCTGGCCCTCGGCCACGGGGGCGAGGTCGAGGAGGGAATAGCGCATGGAAAGGACCCCTTTCAGTCCGGAGATATGCCTATTGCGCGCGGATGCAAGGGAAGACCTGCCGGGGAGCGGGCGGCGATTTCCCCGCGCAGGCCGGTCTCTTGCCGAACCCCCGGGAGGGTTTCACACCCTCCCAGACCCTCCCGTGGAATATTTGTGCCAAGCTGAAAGGGGAAGAGGCGCGGCCTTGACGGGCTTGGCCTTGGCGGATCAGGGTGCCGAAGAACGGAGCCCCCATGCGCCCATCCTTCCCGCGTTTCGCCATCTTCGCCGCCCTCCTGACCGCCGCGCCCGCCTTGGGGGAGGCCCAAGCGCCCCCACCAGAGGTGGAGTCTTTGGCCGAGGCGACCTGCAAGGCGGAGGAGTTCTGCGAGGCGACCGAGGTGCAGATGTTCCCGGACGGTGGGGCGGCGTTCCTTTGGCTGGTGGGCGGCTGCGGCGTGCAGAATTGCCCGACCCTGATCCTGGTGCAGGACGGGGGGAACTGGAGGGTCACGGACCCTGCGCTCTCCACCCCGCCGGGCTCGGCTGCCTGGCTGGAGAAGGGCGACCTGGTCTTCGAGGGTCCGACAGGTTTCACCACGTCGGGCAAGCCCCGTTGCCTCCTGTTCTGGCATTGGACGGGCACGGAGTTGCAGCAGACCGATGCCTATCTCACGTCCGAGACCTGCGCTGTCGATTAGGGAACCCGGGGTATACCCCGGGCTACGCAAGCTGCATGAGAGCGCCCCTGTCTTTCCCGGCGCTCTGTGTCCACCGCGTAGCCCGGGGTATACCCCGGGTTCGCCGCCCGGTTACTCCGCCGCCACCGAGGGGTTGTTCGGATGGGTCGTCCAGTTGGCATAATCGCCCACCTGGCGGCCCGTGCGGGGGTCGGTGGCGCCTTTGGGCATCTCGACCATGGTGATGCAATTGTCCACCGGGCAGACATTGACGCAGAGGTTGCAGGCGACGCATTCCTCGTCCTTGACCGTGAAGGTCCGGTCCGGGCTCATGGCGATGGCCTGGTGCGAGGTGTCCTCGCAGGCCGCATAGCAGCGCCCGCACTTGATGCAGTCGTCCTGGTTGATCTGCGCCTTGGTGACGTAGTTCAGGTTCAGGAACTGCCAGTCGGTGACATTGGGCGTGGCGCGGCCCACGAGGTCGGAGAGCGCGATCCCCTTGTCGTCCAGGTATTCCGACAGGCCCGAGATCATCTCCTGCACGACCTTGAAGCCATAGGTCATGGCCGCCGTGCAGACCTGCACATTGCCGGCGCCAAGGGCCAGGAACTCTGCCGCGTCGCGCCAGGTCGTGACGCCGCCGATGCCGGAGATCGGCAACCCGCGGGTCAAGGGGTTGCGCGCGATCTCGGCCACCATGTTCAGCGCAATGGGCTTCACGGCGGGGCCGCAATAGCCGCCATGGGTGCCCTTGCCGTCGATGGTGGGCTGAGGCGCAAAGAGGTCCAGGTCGACGGAGGTGATCGAGTTGATCGTGTTGATCAGCGAGACCGCATCGGCGCCGCCCCGATGCGCGGCCTCGGCGGGCTTGCGGATATCGCTGATATTGGGCGTCAGCTTCACGATACAGGGCATGCGGGAGTGTTTCTTCACCCAGCGCGTGACCATCTCGATATATTCCGGCACCTGGCCCACCGCGCTTCCCATGCCGCGTTCGGCCATGCCATGCGGACAGCCGAAGTTCAGCTCCACCCCATCGGCCTCGGTATCCTCGATGCGGTGGAGGATGTCCTTCCAGGACTCCTCGTCACAGGGCACCATCAGCGAGATCACCAGGGCCCGGTCGCGCCACTTGCGCTTGACCATCTTGATCTCGTCGAGGTTCACCTGCAGCGGGCGGTCGGTGATCAGCTCGATGTTGTTGAGGCCCAGGAGCCTGCGATCCGCCCCCCAGATCGCGCCGTAACGCGGGCCCGAGACGTTGACGACCGGAGGCCCTTCGCTCCCGAGGGTCTTCCAGACCACCCCGCCCCAGCCCGCCTCATAGGCGCGCTCGACGTTATAGGCCTTGTCGGTCGGCGGCGCGGAGGCCAGCCAGAAGGGGTTGGGGGATTTGATGCCGATGAAATCAGACGAAAGATTTGCCATTTCCGTTACCTCGTAGGGTGCGCTTCAGCGCACCGCCCCCATCAACACCGCGTGGATTTCCTCGGCCGCATCGCGCCCCTCGGCCACGGCGGTGACGGTCAGGTCCTCGCCCCCCGAGGCACAATCACCGCCCGCCCAGACCTTGCCCGCACGCTTGGCGAGCTTCTTGCCCTCCTGCGCGATGGGGGCCCCTTCCAGCGCCTGGCCGATGGCCTTGAAGACCTGGTCGGCCTTGAGCGTGAAGCTCTCGCCGCCCTTGGTGAACTCAACGCCCTCCACCTTGCCTTGGCCGATCATCCGCACCGGAGCGGCGCCGTAGATGATCTTCACCCCGGCCGAGGTCGCATGCTCCTGCTCGTAAAGCGAGGCGCTCATCCGCTCCTTGGGACCGCGATAGACCATGGTCACATTCTCGGCGCCCAGAAGCTTGGACTGGACGGCGGCATCGACCGCCGTCATGCCGCCGCCGATCACCACGACATCGCGGCCCACCGCGACCGTCGCAAGGTCCGCCTGCCGCAGGCCCGCGATGAAATCGACGGCGTTCATGACGCCCGAAAGCGCCTCACCCGGAGCGTTCAAGGCGTTCACCCCGGCCAGACCGATCCCCAGGAAGACAGCGTCGTAATCGGCCTCCAGGCCCGCCAGGGTCACATCGACCCCCAGCGTCACCCCGGTCTTCACCGTGATCCCGCCGATCTGCAAGAGCCAGTCGATTTCCCTGGCCGCGAAATCCTCGGTCGTCTTGTAGGCGGCCAGCCCATATTCGTTCAGCCCGCCAAGCTTGGCCTTGCGTTCAAAGACCGTCACCTCATGGCCCTTCATCGCCAGGCGATGCGCGGCCGAAAGCCCCGCAGGGCCGGCGCCCACCACGGCGACCCGCTTGCCCGTCGGGGCGGCCCGGGTGAAGGGATGCACCCCCTTGGCCATCAGCCCATCGGTGGCAAAGCGCTGCAGCCGCCCGATCTCGACCGGCTTGCCCTCGGCCACTTCACGCACGCAGACCTCTTCGCAGAGCGTCTCGGTCGGGCAAACGCGGGCACACATGCCGCCCATGATGTTCTGCGCCAGGATCGTCCTGGCCGCCGCATCCGGCGTGCCGGTGGCGATCTGGCGGATGAAGAGCGGAATGTCGATCGAGGTCGGACAGGCCGTCATGCAGGGCGCATCATGGCAGAAATAACAGCGGTCCGCCGCCACCCGCGCCTCATGGGCGTCGAAGGCCGGGATGTGGTCGGCGAAATTGGCCTGGATCGTGGCGGGGTCGAGGCGTGCCGCCGCGATCCCCGGTGTCAGGGGAGAATTCGTCATCATACCTCCTAAGCTGGCCAGTTGCTGGCTCTTGGGGATCAGAATGCACGGTTGAGATTTTTTATCAAACGGTAAATTTCATCGGCAGCGAAAAAACCGCGCGCCCCGCCCGCGTCGGAAGCATTCGCCGGAAATTTTTGCGGCCCGGCCTTGGCCGCTTGCGGTAACGGGATGCTTTCCCTTTGAGCAGGCCCGCGCTATACCGGGGTCCGAATTGGACCGGAAAGGCTCGCCGGGACCGCACAACAACACAGGCTAAAGAGGACTGCATGAGCAAGAATTCCCCCGATGCGGATGTCACTTTCATCGCCGCGCTGGCCGAGCTTCTGAACAAGAACGACCTCACCGAGATCGCGGTCAAGCGCGAATATGGCGAAAAGGACAGCCTTGACGTCAAGGTCGTCAAGAAGCCGCCGCAGGTGATCCAGGCGGCCCCGGTCTCCTATGCCCCGGCCCCCGTCGCCGCTGCGGCGCCTGCCGCTGCCCCCGCCGCCGCCGCTCCGGCCGCAGTGGCCCTGCCCGAAGACCCCGCCCAACACCCGGGCGCCGTGACCTCGCCCATGGTGGGCACCGTTTACCTCGCGGCCGAACCCGGTGCCACGCCCTTCGTCACCGTGGGCTCCCAGGTCGCCGAGGGTCAGACCGTGCTGATCATCGAGGCGATGAAGACCATGAACCACATCCCCGCGCCCCGCGCCGGGACGGTCAAGCGCATCCTCGCCAGCGACGGCCAGGCCGTCGAATATGGCGCGCCCCTGATGATCGTCGAGTGAGGCTTCATGGCTCAACCCATCTTTGACAAGATCCTGATCGCCAACCGCGGCGAGATTGCGCTGCGCGTCATCCGCGCCTGCCGCGAAATGGGGATCAAATCGGTCGCGGTCCATTCCACCGCCGACTCGGATGCCATGCATGTGCGGCTGGCCGATGAGTCGGTTTGCATCGGGCCTGCGTCCTCGACGCAAAGCTACCTGAACAAGGCGGCGATCATCTCGGCCTGCGAGATCACGGGGGCGCAAGCGGTCCATCCGGGCTATGGCTTCCTGTCGGAAAACGCCTCCTTTGCGCAGGCTTTGCAGGACCACGGCATCACCTTCATCGGGCCGAATGCGGAGCACATCCGCATCATGGGCGACAAGATCACCGCGAAAGAGACCGCCAAGGCGCTGGGCATCCCGGTCGTCCCGGGCTCGGATGGTGGCGTGCCCGATACGGAAACCGCGCTGAAGGTCGCCGAGGAAATCGGCTATCCGGTCATCATCAAGGCGACGGCGGGCGGCGGTGGGCGCGGCATGAAGGTCGCGCAGAACCCTTCCGAGCTGGAAGTGGCCTTCCGCACGGCGCGCAGCGAGTCGAAGGCCGCTTTCGGCAATGACGAGGTCTATATGGAGAAATATCTCCAGACCCCACGTCATATCGAAATCCAGGTCTTTGGCGATGGCAAGGGCAAGGCCGTCCATCTTGGGGAACGCGATTGCTCCTTGCAGCGCCGCCACCAGAAGGTCTTTGAAGAGGCCCCCGGCCCCGTCATCACCCCCGCGCAGCGTGCCGCCATCGGCAAGGTCTGCGCCGAGGCCGTGGCCAAGATCAACTATATCGGCGCGGGGACCATCGAGTTCCTCTATGAAAACGGCGAGTTCTATTTCATCGAGATGAACACCCGTCTTCAGGTCGAACATCCGGTGACCGAGGCCATCTTCGGCGTGGACCTGGTGCGCGAGCAGATCCGGGTGGCCGCCGGGCTGGAGATGTCCTTCACCCAGGACGACCTGGTCATCAATGGCCATGCCATCGAGGTGCGGATCAACGCGGAACGTCTCCCCGACTTCGCCCCGCGTCCGGGCAAGGTCAAGGTCTTCCACGCGCCGGGCGGGCTTGGCGTGCGGATGGATTCGGCGCTTTACGGCGGCTATTCCATCCCGCCCTATTACGACAGCCTCATCGGCAAGCTGATCGTCCATGGCCGCGACCGGCCCGAGGCCCTGGCCCGTCTGCGCCGCGCCCTGTCGGAGCTGATCATCGACGGGATCGAGACGACGATGCCGCTCTTTGACGCGCTTCTGGACGATCCGGCCATCCAGTCGGGGGATTACAACATCCACTGGCTGGAAAAGTGGCTCGCCAAGACCTATGGCTGAGACTTGGGGCCGTCCCGCAGGGGGCGGCCCTTTTCAAATCCCGGGGTGCCCCCCGGGCTACGGGTTCCGTCCAGATGCTTGCCCTCAGCCCCGAAATCCTGCTGCGCGCCTATGCGATGGGGATCTTTCCCATGGCCGAGAGCCGCGAGGCCATGGAGGTCCGCTGGGTCACGGCCGAGCGGCGCGGCATCCTGCCCATCGACGGCTTCCACATCTCGCGCAGCCTGATGCGCCACATGAAGCGGCTGCGCCCCCGCGTCACGGTCAACACCGCTTTCGACGCCGTGGTGCGGGCTTGCGCCGACCGGCCCGAGACCTGGATCAACCCGGCGATCTTTGCGGCCTATCGCGGCCTGCACCAGATGGGCCATGCCCATAGCCTGGAGGTCTGGGAGGGCGAGACCCTGGCGGGCGGGGTCTATGGCGTGGCCTTGGGAGGGGCGTTTTTCGGGGAAAGCATGTTCTCGGCCCAGGTCAATGGGTCGAAGATGGCGCTGGCCTTCCTGATGCACCGCTTGCGGGCCGGGGGTTTCCGGCTGTTTGATACGCAATTCCTGACCGACCACCTGGCCAGCCTTGGCGCCGTGGAGGTCCCGCGCCGGGTCTATGAGACACGCCTGTCAGAGGCCCTGCCCCTGCCCGCCAGCTTTCACCCGATGGGATATCCCGCAGACCCGCAGCCCGAAATCCTTCAGCCGCCTTCGGCCTCGGGCTGAGCCTCGGCCGCGGGCGCGTCGCATTGCAAGAGCCAGACGTCAAAGCGCGGATGGTCCAGCGCATTCAGCGCCGGGCTTGCCGCCAACATCCAGCCCTTGAAGACCGCATTCTCGCCATCGATGATGGTCAGATGGGCGATGGAGCCCGCAGGCTCGCCCTCCGGATAGCGGCAATCGTCCAGCGCCAGGGTCAGCCGCCCGACCGGCCCCGCCGTGCCCGTGTCGAGATGGATGTCCTCGACCTTGTCCGACAGCCGATCCAGAACCCGCAGCGTGCCCCCCGAAGCCTGCTTGGTCTCGGCCAGCGCGGGCCCTGCCAGCAGGGCCAGGAGAAGCGCCGCGCGGATCAATTGCCGGTGCTTCCGCTGTCGGCCTTGGAGCTGACGAATTTCATCAGCAAGGAAATCAGCGAGACCGCGCCTTGGGTATCCTCGATCTCATCGCCGGGGGCGAGGTAATCGGGCATGCCGCCGGGCTGCAGCTCGATGTAATTGCCGCCCAGAAGCCCCTCGGAGGAGATCAGGATCGCACTGTCGCTGGGCAGTTGGACCGAGCGGTCCACGGTGATGACCGCATCGGCCATATAGGTCTCGGGGTTGAGCGTCAGCTCGCTCAGGGTGCCGACCTTGACGCCTGCCAGCTTGACATCCGACCCCAGGCCCACGCCCTGGATCGAGCGGAACGAGGCGCGCAGCTCATAGCTGTCGCCGCCATCGGCCAGCCCCATGCCCTTGCCCGCATAGGCCGCGAAGCCCAGGGCAAGGACCAGAACCAGGGCTCCGGCCGCGATTTCCACCCGGTTCTCGGCCATGACTTACTCCGGCGACCAGGCGTCGTAATCGGCGCGGGCCACGGCCTGGCCCTTGCGGATCGAGCCGGGCGGCGCGTAAGCCGCCTGGGTCCCGGTCAGGTTTTCCAGGTGAGGCGCTTCCCAGGCCTTGTGCTTCAAGGGCGCCTTGGTCGGCGGCTCGTCCCAGGTGTGGTGCAGCCAGCCATGCCAGTCGGGCCCCACGCGCGAGGCTTCCATCTCGCCGTTGTAGATCACCCAGCGCTTCTTGGCATCGCGGCTTTGGTAATAGATGTTGCCCTCGGCGTCTTCGCCCACCTTCACGCCATGGCGGGCGGTGAAAACTTGGGTGTTCAGGGTCTGGCCGTTCCACCAGGTCAGCAGGCGCTTGATGAAGTTCATGGAGCCTCTCCGTAATCTGCCGCAAGATATGCCGGAAAGCCGGGCCAAGGTCCAGAGCCCGATACCGCAGCCTTTGACAGAATCGGCAAGCATCGGCATGGATTGGGAAATTCCAAAGGATTTGACGCAGGAGAAAGCAATGTATTTGACCATGGTCCGCGAGGCGGACAAGATTTTCGTCAATGTCCAATATGATGACAACCTGACCTGGAACCAGGCCAATGCCCTTGGTGTCGCACGCGGCCCTGGCTGGCTGCTCGCCTGCATCCAGAACCAGGCCGAACAGGATGCGGTGATGACGGTCCTGTCGGGCAAGGCCTGGATCGGGCTTTACCAGGAGGGCGCAGGCGTCGAGGAGCCCGGCGGCGGCTGGGCCTGGGTGGATGGCACCTGGGTCTCTGACTACCAGAATTGGTACACGGGCGAGCCCAACAACTTCGGCATCGAAGACAATGGCGAGATCTACACCAATGGGCATTGGAACGACATCCCCGACAATGTGGCCACGAACAGCGTGGCGGTCTACCAGGTCTCGGCCTTGACCGGATTCACGCTGACGGGGGGCTATGGCACGGACCGGCTTCTGGGCGGCGACGGGGCCGACACGATCTTCGCCCGGGCAGGCAATGACGTGATCCTTTCCGGGGATGGCGATGACCAGGTCTCGGGAGGATCGGGCAACAACCAGATCGAGGGCGGGCTTGGCCGCGACACGATCTCCTCGGGGGGCGGGTCTGACACGATCACCGGCGGCGCGGGGGCTGATCTTCTGATGGCGGGCTCGGGGGCGGATGTCTTCGTCTATGAGGCGGCCTCCGACAGCACCAGGGCCGCGCAGGACCGAATCCGCTATTTCAACGATGCGGCCGATGTGATCGACTTCACCGCCCTCTCGGACAGGTTGCATATCAGCGACACGATGGGCTTCCACGGCGAGGCGGGCGAGATCGTCCTGCGCCAGCAGGCGAAAAAGCTCTTCGTCCTGCTGGATATCGATGGCAATGGCCAGGCCGACCTGACGCTGCAACTGGGCGGGACGCATCACCTGACCGCGGCGAACTTCCTGATCGACCTGCTGAGCCAAAGCTGATCCTTGACGCCAAAGAGGGGGGCTCTCGGCCCCCCTTGCCTAGGCGCAGGCACAGGAATTTCTGCGCTGACCCCGTTCCAACCGCTTGACGAAGCAAGGGCAGGACTGTAGCTCTGCGCTCATTGCGGGTGTAGCTCAATGGCAGAGCAGCAGCTTCCCAAGCTGAATACGAGGGTTCGATTCCCTTCACCCGCTCCAAGCTTCCCCCGTCAGAAACCGATGCGATTTGGTCCTGCCATGCAGGCGCCCGTTGCCCTTTCTCGCCCTTTCGGCTAGTCAGCCCCCATCCATCACGGGAGATTTGAGATGAGCGAAATCAAGCGGATCGGCGTTGGCGCGCGGATGTCGGAAGCGGTGTGCTACAATGGCGTGGTCTGGCTGGCGGGCCAGGTCGGCGAGGGCGCCTCGGTGGCCGAACAGACCCGCGATTGCCTGGCGCAGGTCGACCGCATCCTGGCCGAGGCCGGCACCGACAAGACCCGGATCCTGTCGACGCAGATCTGGCTGGCCGATATCTCGACCTTTGCCGAGATGAACGCGGTCTGGGATCAATGGGTCCCGGCGGGCCACACCCCCGCGCGCGCGACGGGAGAGGCGAAATTGGCCGCTCCGAAATACCTGGTCGAGATCATCGTCACCGCCGCCCTGGCGTGACGGTCGCAGGGGGGCTGCCTGCCCCCCTTACCCCCCCGGGGGGTATTTGGGCCAAATTGAAAGCCAAAGCGCGCCCGGATCTCCGCGGCGCGCTTTTTCATGGGGGATTCCGATGGTGGCGCGCCCGAGACGGGCGCCCCGCACCCGCCCGAAGAGCGGGAGTTTCACACCTCCGCACCCGTTGCAAGAAGCGGGGGTTTCACACCCCCGCACCCCCGTGGGATATTTGTGCAAGTATGAAAGACGGATCTGGGGAGAGGTCTTGTGTCAGATCCGAGTTCGCGGCGAGGTCAAAAGCACAGCCGCTCCTGACCTTTCACACGGAACCAAATATCCCCGCCGGAGGCAATGCGCCGAGCCGGTTGGGCCGCAGGCCCAGAGGCGAGATGAAACAGTGAGGGCCCCTTGGGGCCCTCTCCTTTGGATCAGCTGCGGGCCCAGGCGACCAGGGCGGCGGTCGAGCCGTCCTTGCCTTCGGTCCCCGCGCGGCCTTCCAGCATGGGTTGCAGGGCCAGCGCCAGCTCCTTGCCGAGTTCCACCCCCCATTGGTCATAGGAGTTGATGCCGAGGATCACGCCCTCGACAAAGACCCGGTGTTCGTAAAGCGCGATGATCTGGCCGAGCGTGAAGGGCGTCAGTTGCTCATAGGCCAGGGTCGTCGAGGGGCGGTTGCCCGGGAAGACGCGGTGGCGGGCCTGGCGTTCCAGCTCGGCCCCGGTCAGGCCCTTTTTCGCCATGATCGCCGTGGCCTCCTCCAGCGAGCGGCCGCGCAGAAGCGCCTCGGACTGCGCCAGGCAGTTCGACACCAGGAGGAGATGCTGATGCGCCAGCTCGGGCTCGTGGCCCTTCTTGGCCACCAGGAACTCGCAAGGAACCACGCGGGTGCCCTGGTGGATCAGCTGGTAGAAGGCGTGCTGGCCATTGGTCCCGGGCTCACCCCAGACCACGGGGCCCGAGGCATAAGGCAGGTCCGCGCCATCCATCGACACGCGCTTGCCGTTGCTCTCCATCTCCAGCTGCTGGAGATAGGCGGGCAGGCGCGACAGGCGCTGGTCATAGGGCAGCACGGCGCGGGTCGCATGGCCGCAGACCTGATTGTGCCAGAGCCCCACCAGCGCCAGAAGCACGGGCATGTTGCGGGCGAGCGGCGCGGTGCGGAAATGGTCGTCCATGGCGCGGCCACCGGCGAGGAAGGCGTCGAAGGCCTCCGGCCCCACGGCAAGCGCGATGCCGAGGCCGATGGGGCCCCACATCGAATAGCGGCCACCGACCCAGTCCTCAAACCCGAAGACCCGGGCGGGGTCGATGCCATAGGCCGTGGTCTTGTCCAGGGCCGTCGAGACAGCACAGAACTGTGCGGCAGGGTTCGCCACCGCCTTGGCCATCCAGGCCTTGGCGGTATTGGCATTGGTCATGGTCTCGATCGTGGTGAAGGTCTTGGAGGCCACGATCACCAGGGTCGTCGTCGGATCAAGACCCTTCAGCGTATCGGCGATATGGGCGCCGTCGACATTCGACACGTAATGCAGGCGCGGGCCATTGGCATAGGGCGAGAGCGCAATCGTCGCCATGGCGGGGCCGAGGTCGCTGCCGCCGATGCCGATGTTCACCACATCGGTGATCGCGCCCCCCTGCCCCTTGAAGGACCCGTCGCGCACGGCGCGGACGAAGTCATACATCCGGGCGCGGACCGCGCGGACCTCGGGCAAGACGTCTTTCCCATCGACCGTCACCACGGCCTGATCCCCCGCCCGGAGCGCGGTGTGCAGGACGGCGCGGCCCTCGGTCTCGTTGATCTTTTCCCCGCCGAACATCGCGGCGCGCTTGGCTTGCAGGCCCGCATCCTCGGCCAGCGCGAGGAGAAGCCCCAGGCCCGTCTCGTCGATATTGGTTTTCGAATAGTCGAAGATCATGCCATCGGCGCTGACCGAGAAATTCTGCGCGCGGTGGTTCTGGGCGCCATGGCCGAAGAGGCTCAGGATCGGGCGGGAGGCCACCTTGGCGTGGTGGTCGAGAAGCGGCTGAAACTTGGTCATGTCAGGCGGCCCAGTGAACAGTGGCTTGGGGGAGGACGGCGGCCACGGGGGCCTCCGTCGGCGAAAGGGTCAGGGCGCGCTGATAGGCGTCAAGCTTTTCCGGCCCGGTGATCAAGATGTGGATGTGACGCGCCTGTTTTAGGACCGGCGCCGTCAGGGTGATGCGGGGCTCTCCGGCGGCCTCGGCCCGCAGGGCCATCAGGACGGGGGCATTGCCCGCCAAGGCCTGGGCGAGCTTGTCGGCGCCGGGGAAAAGGCTCGCCGTGTGCATATCGGCGCCCATTCCCAGAAGCAGGCTGGTGATCGGCAGATGGGGGATTATGCCCTCGGCCAGCTTGTCCAGGGACTCTTCCGGCGTCTCGGTGGGCGCATAAAGTGGTACCAGGCGGGCCCGGGCGGCTTTGGCCACCAAAAGGCGTTCCTTCAGGAGCCGCGTGTTGGAGCGGGAGGACTCTTCGCCCACCCAGCGCTCATCGTTCAGCATGACGGCGACGCGGGGCCAATCGAGATCTTCTTGGGCCAGCGCATCGAAGATGGGCCCGGGCGTCGTGCCACCGGGGACCGAGAGCGTGGCCGCCCCCTTGGAGAGCGCGGCGCGGAGTTCGCCTGCGATGGTCTGGCCAAGGCCCGCCATCAGGGCCTCGCGGGAAGGATACTCCTTGAAGCTCATTTGATTTCCCGCCAGCGGCGGCCGTCGCGGTGCATCAGCATCAGGGCATCCTCGGGGCCCGAAGAGCCCGGGTCATACCCCTGGGGCTTGTCGCCGCGCGATTCCCAGCCGTTGATGATCGGATCGGTCCAGGCCCAGGCGGCCTCGACCTCGTCGCCGCGCATGAAGAGCGTCTGGTTGCCCCGGATCACGTCCATGATCAGGCGCTCATAGGCGTCCGGCACATCCTCGGCCTCGACCCCGAGCGCATCGGCGAAGGTCATGTCCAAGGGCACCTGCATCAGGCGCATGCCGCCGGGGCCGGGCTCCTTGATCATCACCATCAGGTTCATGCCTTCATTCGGCTGCAGCCGGATGACGAGGACGTTTTCCTTCCAGCCCTTCTCGCCGTCGAAGATCGAATGCGGGGGTTCCTTGAAGTGGATGGCAATCTCCGAGCTGCGCGCCCGCAGCCTTTTCCCCGTGCGCAGGTAGAAGGGCGTGCCCTTCCAGCGCCAGTTCGCAATCTCCACCTTCATCGCGATATAGGATTCGGTCTTGGAATTCGCATCCTCGCAATGTTCCAGGTAGCCGCCCTCGCCATTGCCCGCGAGATACTGGCCCCGGACGATGTTCTGCGGCGGAACCGGCTGAAGCGCCCGGATGACCTTGACCTTTTCATCCCGCACGGCGTCGGGGTCGAAGTGATAGGGCGGCTCCATCGCGATCAGGCACAGAAGCTGCATCAGGTGGTTTTGCACCATGTCCCGCATCGCGCCCGACTTGTCGTAATAGGCGCCGCGACCGTTGACCGACACGGTCTCGCCCACCGTGATCTGCACGTGGTCGATGTATTGCGCCTTCCAGATCGGCTCGAAGAGGATATTGGCGAAGCGCACCGCCATCAGGTTCTGCACCGTCTCTTTGCCGAGATAGTGGTCGATGCGGTAGATTTGCGCCTCGGTGAAATACTTGGCCAGCACCTCGTTCAAGGCGCGGGCCGAGGCCAGGTCGCGGCCAAAGGGCTTTTCCACCACGATGCGCGACCAGGCGTCGGTGATGCCGTGGGAATGGAGCCGTTCCGCCAGGTCGGGGAAGATCGAGGGCGCGACGGAGAAGTAAAACGCCCGCACCACGTTTTGGCGGAGGGTGGATTTCAGAAGCTCCCAGCCGCCCTCTTCCTTGGCATCGACCGCGACATAATGCAGCCGCGCGAGGAAGGCCGCGATCTGCGCGGGGTCCTGGCGGTCCTTGGCGACGAATTCGACCAGCGCCGCCTCGATGAAGGCGCGGAATTCGTCGTCGGAATACTTGGCACGGGCCGCGCCGATGATCCGGCTGTCGACATTCATCTGCCCCGCCAGGAAGCGACGGTAGAGACCCGGAAAGATCTTGCGGCGGGCAAGGTCGCCCGTGCCCCCAAAGATCACCAGGTCGAAATTATCCACTGGAATGACGCGGGAGACCATCCGAACCTCGCTTGCCTGACGCCGTTAGCGCTAACGGACACCGTTTTAACCCCGATTGCCCGTCCTGTCTAGCAAGACCATGCCCGGGGCGAAAGCAATGGATTACGCGGGCGAAGTTAAGCCCGGTCTAACGTCCAGGCAGGGCACAAGGGCGACGATCCGCCCTGTCCTTCCCCCAGCGCGGGCTTGCGGAGAGAGATATTCTCTAATCACGACAAAAATAGACGATATTCTTCTCTTGCTAAACACGACAAACTTGGTGGACATTTCAGGAATACGCCGCAAGGCGAATCTCTGACACGTTTCCATGGAGAAGATCATGCTGACGACCATCATCCTGGCGGGCACCGTCACGGCCCAAGGCGACAAGGTGGCCGAGCGCCCCGACGGCCGCGTCACCATCTCGACCGGCGCGCGCCACCTGACCGGCTGGCCGGTCCTGCGCCACCTGCGCACGGGTGTGGCGGCGCTGGTTCTGGGGCTGGCAAGCCTCGTTGCGGCCCCCCAGGCCGAGGCCGAAGCGCTGTTGAACGTCAGCTATGACCCGACCCGCGAGCTTTATGCCGAGATCGACGCGGCCTTTGCCACCTGGTGGGAAGCCCAGGGCAATCCGAAGCCGGAAATCCAGGCGAGCCATGGCGGTTCGGGCTCCCAGGCCCGCGCGGTGATCGAGGGGCTGAATGCCCAGGTCGTGACCCTGGCGCTCGCCGCCGATATCGACAAGATCGCCAAGGAGGGCAAGCTGGCCAAGGATTGGCAGTCCAAGTTGCCGCACAACTCCTCGCCCTATACCTCGACCATCGTCTTCCTGGTGCGCGAGGGGAACCCCAAGGGGATCAAGGACTGGGGCGACCTGGTGGCGGATGGCGTCGAGGTGATCACGCCGAACCCCAAGACCTCGGGCGGGGCGCGCTGGAACTACCTGGCCGCCTGGGCCTGGGCGCAGAAGAACGGCCAGGACCCGCAGGAATTCGTCAAGGCGCTCTATACCCATGTGCCGGTGCTGGACAAAGGCGCGCGGGATTCGACCACGACCTTCACCCAGCGCGAGATCGGCGACGTGCTCCTGGCCTGGGAGAACGAGGCTTACCTGGCGCTGAAGGAATTGGGCGATGATCAATATGACATCGTCGTCCCCTCGGTCTCGATCCTGGCCGAGCCGCCGGTCGCGGTGGTCGATGCCAATGTGACGCCCGAACAGCGCCCCCTGGCCGAGGCCTATCTGAACTTCCTCTATACCCCGGAAGCCCAGGCCATCATCTTCAAGAACTTCTACCGCGGCTGGGACACGTCCAAGGCCGATCCGGCCGACGTGGCGCGCTTCCCGCAGCTTGACCTGGCCACCATCGCCGACTTTGGCGGCTGGGCGCAAGCGCAGAAGACCCACTTCGCCGATGGCGGCATCTTCGACCAGATCTACACCGCGCAATGATCGTTCAACGTTCCCCCATGCCGGGCTTCGCGCTCGGCCTGGGGGTCACACTGACGATGCTGTCCATCGTCGTGCTGATCCCCATCGTGGCCCTCTTCGTCGAGGGCTTTTCGGCTGGCCTGCCCGCGCTTTGGGGCTCTGCGACCTCGCCGCGCGTGGCGGCATCGCTTTGGCTGTCCTTCCGCCTGTCGCTGATCGCCGCCGTGATCAATCTCGGGCTTGGCCTGGTCTTGGCCTGGGTCCTGACGCGCTACCGCTTCCCGGGGCGGCGCATCCTGGACGCGGCGGTCGATCTGCCCTTCGCCCTGCCCACCGCCGTCGCGGGCATCGCGCTGACCGCGCTTTACGCCCCGAACGGCGCCTTTGGCAGCCTTTTCAAGGAAATGGGCGTCAAGATCGCCTATACCCAATGGGGCATCCTGATCGCCCTGATCTTCGTCGGCCTGCCCTTCGTCACCCGCACCGTCCAGCCCGTGGTCGAGGAAATCGAGCGCGAGGTCGAGGAGGCCTCGGCGACCCTCGGCGCCTCGCGGTTCTACACCATCCGCCGGGTCATCCTGCCGCTCTTGATGCCCGCCGCCCTGACCGGCTTTGGCCTCTCGCTGGCCCGGGCGGTCGGCGAATATGGCTCGGTCATCTTCATCGCGGGCAACCTGCCCTTCAAGACCGAGATCGCGCCGCTTTTGATCGTGATCAAGCTCGAGGAATACGACGACCCCGCCGCCGCTGCCATCGGCATCGCCATGCTGGCCATCTCCTTCGGGCTTTTGCTCATCATCAACCTCGTCCAGATCATCAGCCGCCGGAGGATTGGACATGTCTGACACCGTCATCTCGCATGTGACCTCTGAACCCCGGCCGGTCCGGGCCGCGCTGATCGGTTTCGCCGTCCTGGCCATGGCACTTCTGGTCGGCGCGCCGCTGATCACGGTCTTTGCCGAGGCCCTGACCGATGGCCTGCCCGTCGCGCTTGAAAGCCTCTCGCATCCCGAGGCGGTGGACGCGATCCGGCTGACGCTGATCGTGGCCGCCGTCTCGGTGCCCTTGAACGCCATCTTCGGGATCGCCGCCGCCTGGACGATCACCAAGTTCCAGTTCAAGGGCAAGGCGCTCCTGCTGACGCTGATCGACATTCCCTTCTCGGTCTCTCCGGTCGTCGCGGGTCTTTGCATCGTCCTGACCTTCGGCGCCAATTCGGCCTTCGGCGGCTGGCTGGTGGCCAATGGTTTCCCCGTGGTCTTCGCCCTGCCCGGCATCATCCTGGCCTCGATGTTCGTGACCTTCCCCTTCGTCGCCCGTGAGATCATCCCGGTGATGATCGAACAGGGCCGCTCCGAGGAAGAGGCCGCCCTGACCCTGGGCGCATCGGGATGGCGGGTTTTCTTCACCGTCACCCTGCCCAATATCCGCTGGGCGCTTCTGTATGGCGTTCTCCTCTGCAACGCCCGCGCCATGGGGGAATTCGGCGCCGTGGCCGTCGTCTCGGGCAAGATCCGGGGCCTGACCGCGACGATGCCGATCTCCATCGAGATGCTTTACAACGAGTACCAATCGGTCGCGGCCTTTTCGATGGCCGCTGTCCTGGCCCTCCTGGCCCTTGTCACCCTCGCGCTGAAAACCCTGTTGGAATGGCGCTATGCCAGCCAGCTTGCCGCCAACCGTCGCCACTGAGGTCTCCCCATGCAAATCGACATCGACGAAATCTCGAAGCTCTTCGGCGCGACGGCGGCCCTGCATCCGGTCTCGCTCGCCCTGCCCTCGGGGGCGCTGGTGGCGCTCCTGGGGCCGTCCGGCTCGGGCAAGACCACGCTGCTGCGCATCCTGGGCGGGCTGGAGTTCCCTGACACCGGCCGGGTGCTGTTTGACGGCCAGGACGCCACGGGCCTGACGGTGCAGGAACGCCGGGCGGGTTTTGTCTTCCAGTCCTATGCGCTGTTCCGCCATATGACGGTCTTTGAAAACATCGCCTATGGCCTGCGGGCCCGCGGTCGCCAGCGCCCCGCCGAGGCCGAGATCACCCGCCGCGTCACGCGCCTCCTGGAGCTGATCCAGCTTCCCGACATCGGCAAGCGCTATCCGACCCAGCTCTCGGGCGGCCAGCGTCAGCGCGTGGCCCTGGCCCGGGCGCTCGCCATCGAGCCCCGGATGCTGCTTCTGGACGAGCCCTTTGGCGCCCTGGATGCCAAGGTCCGCAAGGAGCTGCGCCAGGGGCTGCGCGATATCCATGACACGACCGGCCTGACCACGGTCTTCGTCACCCATGACCAGGACGAGGCCATGGAGCTCGCCGACCTGGTGGTCGTCATGTCCATGGGCCGGATCGAGCAGATCGGCCGCCCCCAGGACATCCGCGCCCGCCCGGCAAGCGACTTCGTCCGCAGCTTCATATCGGCATGAAATCATGAATGTGCATGTGATGACCAAGGCCCTTGACCAGATCGACCGCAAGATCCTGACGCAGCTGATGCGCGATGCGACCTTGCCCATCGCGCAGCTGGCCGACCGTGTCGGCCTGTCGCAGACCCCCTGCTGGAAGCGCGTGCAGAAGCTGGAGGCGCAGGGGATCATCACCGGCCGCGTCGCCCTGGTCGATCCGGGCGCCGTGGGCCTGGGCCTCACCGTCCTGACCGAGGTCGAGGCCATGGACCACACGCCTGAATGGCGCGACCGCTTCCTGGCCACCGTCACCTCCTTCCCCGAGGTGATGGAGGTCCTGCGCCTGGGCGGCCAGTCCGACTATATGCTGCGCATCGTGGTGCCCGACATGCCCGCTTATGACGCGGTCTATCAGCGCCTGACCGACAAGGTGCCGCTGAAGGGCGTGCGGTCGCGTTTCGTGATGGAGGCCCTGCACCGCAAGACCCATCTGCCGCTTTGACCCCTGAAGGCAGAGGAGAGGGCGCAGAGGCGCCCTCATTCCTTTGCCTCGCCTCTGGGGCTGGCGCCCCAACCGGCTCAGGCGGGGAGAACCTCGGCCAGCAGGGGGTTGGGAAAGCGCCGCTCCCGGGTGACGGCATAGAAGGTCTCGCTTATGCCTTCGAGCCGCGAGGCCTCGACGAGGGAGCCCGCCTGCAATTCGTCGCGCACGACGATGGGCGGGATGATGGCGAGGCCTGCATTGGCGCGGGCCAGAAGACGGATCATCGCCATGTCGTCGACCTCGGCCGCGAAGATCGGCGCGACGCCGAGCCTTGCGGCAAGCGCGTCGAAGGCGGCGCGCAGGCCCGTCTCGCGGGTCGGGACGATCAGGGGCTGGCTGGCCAGCAGCCGTGCCAGGTCGCGGGGCACGGGGCCAACACGCGCGGGGCCCACGCGTTCGGGCGTGCCGATCAGGCCGATGGGCTGTTCGTCCAGCCGGTGGATCAGCCAGGGGCTGGAGGCGTCCCGCGCCGGGGCGAGATTGGTCAGGATCACGTCCAGCGCCAGGCCATCCAGCCCGCGCAGAAGCTCGTCCTGAGAGCCCGAGCGCAGCACGACCTCGACATCGGGGCGGCCGATCAGGGGCTGCAGGAACTGGATTTGAAAGTTGCGCGACAGGGTGGCAAGCGCCCCCACCCGCAGCGCGCGCCGCGCCCGTCCCGTCTCGCGCAGCGTGGCCGAAAGATCCTCGGCGGTGCGGAAGATCGCCTCGGCATGGTCGAGCGCGATGCGCCCGGCCTCGGTCAGCACGAGGCCCCTGCCACGCCTTTCGAAGAGGTCCTGACCCAGGGCCGCCTCGAGCGCGCGGATCTGGGTCGAAAGCGCGGATTGCGACAGGTTCAGCCCCCGCGCGGCCCCGGTCAGGGTGCCATCGCTGGCCACGGCGCGGAAAAGCCGCAGGTGATGCAGGTTCAGCTGGGCCATTCATCCACCACACAGAACGATTTCCCGCAATATATGTAATTTTCTGAAAGCATCACAAGCCCTAGGTTGCCGCTGTCCTGTCATAACCGGAGACCGCGATGGAGAACCTTCCCCTGCCTGCCCTGGCCCCGCTGATCCTGGCTGTCGCAGCCTGGGGCCTGATGCGCCGTCCGGGGCGGCGTCCGGGGGCCTTGCCGCTTGTCGCCGAGATCGCTGGCCTGGCCTCCTTGACCTTGGGCCTTGCGGGGCTTGGGCAGCTTGTGCTGCGGGGCCCGCTGGAACTTGCCCCCTTTGGAATTGCGCTCATGCGGCTGGATGCGATCAGCGGAGCGCTGTCGGTGCTGGTGGGGTTCACCGGCTGGATCGTCCTGCGCTTTGCCCGTCGCGCGATGGATGGCGAGGCGCGGGAGGGGCGGTTCCATGCCCTGACGCTTGCGGCCATCGCTTCGGTCATGGTCGTGATCCAGGCCGCCAACCTGCCCCTGGTCCTTGCGGGCTTCGTGGCCCTGGCGCTGGTTCTGCGCCAGCTTCTCTTGTTCTACCCCGAGCGGCCAGAGGCGCAGCGGGCGGCGGCCAAGTTCATCCGGGTCTGGGCGGCGGGCGATGTGGCGCTGGCGATGGCCATCGGGCTCTTGGGACTGGGCACAGGCACGGTCGAGATCGCGGGCCTGAACCGGGTGGCAGAGCTGGAGGGCGCGGCAGTGCCGGGGCTGTGGCTTCTGGCGCTTGCGGCGGTGCTGAAGACCGCGAGTTTTCCGCTGCATGGCTGGCTGACCGAGGTGATGGAGGCGCCGACCCCGGTCTCGGCCCTGTTGCATGCGGGGATCATCGCGGCGGGCGGCTTCATGCTGATCTCGCTGGCGGGGCTGGTGCAGCAAAGCCCCGGGGTCATGGCGGCCCTTGTGATACTCGGCGGGTTCACCGCGCTGTTCGGCGCCCTGGTCATGCTGACGCAAAGCGCGGTCAAGACGGCGCTGGCCTGGTCGACCGTGGCGCAGATGGGCTTCATGCTGCTGCAATGCGGGCTTGGACTTTGGGCGCTGGCGCTTTTGCACATCCTGGCCCATGCGCTTTACAAGGCCCATGCCTTCCTCGCCTCGGGCGGGGCGGTGCAGACGGTGGCGGCGCAGCGCAAGCCGGGGCCGGTGGCGGTGCCAGGCCTGCGGGCGGTCGCGCAGTCCTTTGGCCTGGCGCTGGGGCTTTACCTGGTCGTGGCCACGGGCTTTGCCGTGCTGGCCGGAGAGAAGTCGCCCCAGGCGCTGGCCCTGGGGGCGATGCTGATCTTCGGCGTGTCCTACCTGATCGCCCAGGGCATGGCCGATGCCGCGCCCGGCGCCCTGACGCGGCGGACCCTGGCCGCCTCTTTCGCCGCAGCCCTGGCCTATTTCGGCTTCCAGGTCCTGGCCGAGATGCTGTGGGGGCCGGTCCTGCCCCCGGCGCCGCAAGTGGGGGCGCTGGAAGGCGCGCTGATCGTCCTGGCGGTCCTGTCCTTTGGCCTGGTGGCCTTTGCCCAGGCGCTGTTTCCGCTTTGGGCCCATCACCCCTCGACGGCGGGGCTGCGGGTCCACCTGGCCAATGGGCTTTACCTGAATGCGCTCTTGGACCGCCTGATCGGCGGCTTTCGCAGCCCGATGAAATCCTGAAACGACGGAGATCGCGATGTTCCTGAAACATGACCTGACCGCCGAACCCGATGCGCAGAGCCTGTTGCGGGCGGCGGAGGCTGCGGTGCGTGCCCTGCCTCCGGCCTTTCCGCTGGATGCCACGGTGGCGGTGAACCCCTTCCTCGGCCAGGTGCAGGAGAGCCTGGCCCAGGCCTCGGCGCGGCTGGCGCGGGTGGCGGGGGTGCGGGTGACGCAGGCGCGCGCGGACCTGGTGGCGCAGGTCCAGGCGGGGCGGATCGGCGATGAGGACCTGGCGGCGGCGCTGGCGGCTTCGGCCCTGCCGGGCAAGCCGGAGAGCCTTGGCGATCTGCGGGCCCGGATGCACGCATCCTCGCCCGAGCCGCGGGCCTTGCCGACCCTGGCCCACCTGGTCGAAAGGGTCACCGGCTGCGACTGGCCCGCGCTGATCGCCCGCAGCCTCGGGCTTTGGGCGGCGGGGCATTTCGACCGGGGCCAGGCGCTGTGGACGCCGCGTCCGGGGCGGGGGGCCTATGCGGCCTGGGTCGAATGGGCGACCCATGACCTGACGCCCGAGATCGCGGGGCTGCGGGGCTTTTGCGCCCAGGTGGCCGAGGCGCCGGACACGGCCGAGCGGGCGATCCTGCGGGCCTCGGCGCGGCTTGGGATCGGCGCGGAGGCGGCGGAGACCTGCTTCCACCGGCTCCTGGTGGACCTGGGCGGCTGGGCGATGCATGGGCGCTGGCAGCTTTGGCAGGCCGAGCTTGCGGGCGAGACCCTGCCCGTGATGACCGAACTGCTGGCCATCCGGCTGATCTGGGAGGAGGCGCTTTTGGCCCATTGCCCCGAGGTCGCGGGCGATTGGCGGGCCGTCGTCGCGGAACATGGCGCGGGCCTCGATCCGTCGTCCGACCAGGTGCTGGACGTGATCTTGCAGGGGGCGGCCGAGCGGGCGCATCAGCGGCGGCTGGCCTCGGTGCTGTCGGGGCCCTTGCCCTCTGTCGGGCGGCCTGCGCTGCAGGCGGCCTTTTGCATCGACGTGCGGTCCGAAGTGCTGCGCCGGGCGCTGGAAACCCGCGACCCGGGGATCGAGACCCTGGGCTTTGCGGGGTTCTTCGGCCTGCCCCTGGCGCATCGCCCTGGGGGGACGGACGCGCTGCAAGCCCATCTGCCCGCTCTTTTGTCCCCTGCCCTGGTCTCGACCAGCCATGGCCCCGACGAGGCCAGCGACCGGATCGCCGCCCGGGCCAGCCGGGCCTGGGGCCGGTTCCGGCAGGCGGCGGTTTCCTCCTTTGCCTTCGTCGAGGCAGCGGGTCCGGCCTATGGGGTCAAGCTTTTGCGCGACGGTCTGGGGCTTGGGGGCGCGCCGCTGCCAGCGGGGCCGCACCCCCGGTTCGAGACCGCGCTGAGCGCCGCGCAAAAGGCCCGGACGGCGGCGGCGGTGCTGCGGGCCATGAGCCTGACGGAGGGCCATGCAAGGGTGGTGCTCTTGGTGGGTCATGGCGCGGGGATGACCAACAATCCGCAGGAAAGCGCCTATCACTGCGGGGCCTGTTGCGGGCAGACCGGAGAGGTCTCGGCCCGGCTTCTGGCGGGGCTGCTCAATGACCCCGAGACAAGGGCGGGCTTGCCCGCCCTGGGGTTGGCGCTGCCAGAGGATACGCTTTTCGTGGCGGGGCTGCATGACACGGTGACCGACCGGGTGCAGCTTTACCGCGACAGGCCCGCGCCCGACCATGAGGCCGATCTGCAAAGGGCCGAGGCCTGGCTGGCGAAGGCGGGGGGGATCGCGCGGGCCGAGCGGGCGCGGCGCCTGCCCGGCCCGGGCCCGGACCGGCGGGCGCGCGACTGGGCCGAGCAGCGCCCCGAATGGGGCCTTGCGGGGTGCAGCGCCTTCATCGCAGCGCCGCGCAGCGTGACGCGGGGGCGCGACCTGCAGGGCCGGGCCTTCCTGCACAGCTATGACTGGCGCAAGGACAAGGACTTCGCGACGCTGGAGCTGATCCTTACGGCTCCGGTCGTGGTCGCAAGCTGGATCAGCCTGCAATATCATGGGAGCAGCGTGGCGCCGCAGCTCTTTGGCGGCGGCAACAAGCTGATCCACAATGTCGTGGGCGGGATCGGGGTGATCGAGGGCAATGGCGGAACCCTGCGCCCGGGCCTTCCGGTCCAGGCGCTGCACGATGGCGCGGCGCCTCAGCACGAGGCCCTGCGGCTTTCGGTCTTCGTCGAGGCCCCCCGGGACGCGATGACACAGGTGATCCGCCGCCACCCGGGCCTGGGTCATCTGGTGGGCAAGGGCTGGCTGCATCTCTTCGCGCTGGAGGAAGGAAGGGTCGTGGCGCGTCACCTTGGAGAGCGGGCCGATCCGGAAAACTCTTGGGAAATGACCTGATCGCGGCACAATTCGAACCCTTGGCCGCCATGGGTGCCGCCGATCCAGACTGGGTCATAACAACCCTCGGAGGCACCCATGTCGATCGATCTTTCCAGCATTCCCGATGCCCTCGCAGCCGACCCGGGGCTCGCAGCGTCGGTCTCTGGCTCTGATCTGGCCCAGGGCCTGGCTGCGGCCACCACGCTGTCCAACTTGCTGGCGCAGACGCTGGATGGGCTTGGCGCGAATGCCGATGGACTGATCTCGGTGACCGACATCCAGGCGGTCTCGGCCACGATCCAGGCCGATCCCGGGCTCTTCGCCCAGTTCCAACTGGCCCATGGCGACGATGCCAGCTGGGCGGAGACCGGGTTTCACCTGCTTCAGGGCGATGGCGGGAGCCTCACCTTCAAGGGCCGGAACTTCGTCGACACCGTGGCCGACGGGATGTTCCACTTCGGTTTCGCCACGGTGGGGGGGAAGTTCCTGAACGAGGATGGCGCGCTGAGCCGGACGGTGGAAAAGGTTGCGGCCTGGGTGAACTACTTCGTCAATGGGGTGGTGGCCTTCCAGGGCACGGCGCAGGACGACAGGCTGGAAAGCGGCGCCTATAGCGCGGTCTTCACGGGGGCGGAGCACGAGCTCTGGTTGATGGGAGCCGGGAATGACCGGGTCTCGGCGGGTATCGGCAACGACACGATCCACGGCGGCATGGGAAGCGACGCGCTCCTGGGCGACGGTGGCAACGACAGCATCATGGGCGAAGCGGGCGCGGACCTGCTGCAAGGCGGCGCGGGGGCGGACAGTCTCTACGGCGGGGCGGATGCGGACCGGGTCCTTGGTGGCGAAGGCGCGGACCTGCTGTCGGGCGGCGACGGCGCCGACTTCCTGCGCGGCGGCACGGGGGCGGACAGTCTTTACGGCGGAGCGGGGGCGGACCGGCTGCTGGGCGAAGAGGGCGCCGACCTCTTCGAAGGCGGCGCGGGGGCGGATCGCTTCGTGCTGACCGAGACCGTGCAGGCCTGCGACGTGATCGTCTTGCGCAGCGGCGACAGCGGGGCCACGGCCATGACGGCGGATCTCGTCCAGGGGTTCGTCTCGGGCATCGACAAGATCGACCTGACCGATCTGGGGCCGATCTCTTTCGAGACGGGGGGATTTTCGGCCTCCGGAGCCTCGGCCCATTACGACGGGCTGGCCTTGCGGATCGACACCACGGGCGATGGGACTTGCGACATGATGATCCGCTTCCAGGGCCTGGCGACGCTGTCGGCCAGCGATCTCTTGCTGGTCTGACCCCCATTTGGACATGAAAAAAGGGGCGGCAGGGAAATCCCCGCCGCCCCTTTGTGTTTTGCGCCCTTGGCTTCAGACCGTGACCGTCACCGCAGGCCCTGCCCCATACCGGGTCGAGACCTGGGCCACCGCGATCGTCACCGCTCCGGTCACGCCATCCTCGGCCTGCATCACCGGCGTATAGGCCCAGGCGGGCAAGGCGCTGACCTCTTGCCGCAGGACCGTGGTGCCTTGCGAGACCGTGATCTCGTAGAGCTCGCTTTCTTCCCCCAGCGGCACTTCAACGCTTTGCCAGCTGTCGCCGTCGATCCGGGTCCGCCGGATCCAGGCCAGTTGGATCAACCCTCCCACCGCCCCCGTGGCCTCGAGATGCGAAACCGAGTAGGGTCGTAATCCGATGCCGTCGAAGGCCAGGCTTCGGCTGACGACCTTGGCATCGGCAAAACCCCGCTCCAGGGCGCCGACCCGGTAATTCCGCGTCAGCCCCCGAGCCGAGAGCGGCAAGTCGATTTGCGGCACCGCGCCATCCAGCAGCACGAAGTAGCTGCCCGCCGGCCAATGGTCCGGCGCCACACCATCCGTCCCCGCCTGCCCCCTCAGCCGCACGCGGATGTCATAGGTGCGCGGCGCGACGAGGGTGGCCTCCTGGAACTGGATGATCTCCCAGTTGCCCGCCGTCCCATCCCCGATGGCCGCCACATTGACCCCGTTCAGCACATCGTCCTCCGAGGCCGAAGACAGCGTGCCCGAAGACAGTTTGACCCGCAGGGCAGGCCCCCGGTCCCAGACGCCCGAAGGCGCCGAGGCGATCTCGGTCATGGTGATGCCCAGGATCGAGGGCACGTCCAGGGCACGGTTCAGCGAGAACCCATCGACGCTGGCCGAACTCCAGACCGCGATCGAACCAGACCATGGGCTGACCGTCGCCGCGACATGGGGCGCGACAGGGTCTTCGCTGCCGGTCAGGAGAGGAAGATCCATGAACAGCGGGAAGACCTGCGAGGCGGCCGCACGGACCGCCGCGCGCGAGGTGGTGGAGTCGATATCCTCGGCCGGAAGATAGGCGCCCTGATCGACCCGGACGGCCTCCATCAAGAGCTGCTCGCCCGCCTCGACCTTGTCGATGCGGTAGGACTGGCCATCAAGCTTGACGAGATCCCCCGCCCCGATCCCCAGCATGGAGCGCGGCAGACCCAGCCGCACCCCATCCCTTGCCACGCGCGACTCGACCAGCCAGCGCTCGGCGATGGTGCGCGCCTCGGGATTGGTCAGTTGCAGGGTCAACTCCGAGCCCGCAACCGCCGAAGAGGTCTCATCGGGGAAGATCGCCTCGGCGCTGCGGGTCTCATAGTCCCCTTCGGCCTCGACATAGCTGAGCCGGATCCGGCCCGGGGTCTCGACCACGCTGGCCCGCGCGGCCTCGATCCCGCTGTCCAGGTCGGACGAGATCGCCAGCTCGGCCCGGTCGAGCGAGGTCGCCGCAAGACCGCTGCGCAGCGTGAACCGCAGAACGCCCTCGCGCTCGGCGATGTTCAGTCCATAGGCCGTAACCAGGGGCTGCAGCGCCTGGCGCGCCGAACCAATGTCGTTGACCGTATAGCCCCGCACCAGGGCATGGGCTCCCGAGGCATCGATGCCGTCCACCAGCCCGGCATCGCCGCAAATATCAGCGACAAGCGCCGAAAGCGGCAATCCTCCGGTGCGCCCGTTCAGCCAGTGGCCATGCGCATAGTTAACGCCATCCGACCACAGGTCACCATCGGTCGGGAACTGCGGGAAGGGCCGCGCATCCCAGGCCCAGACATGGGCCCGCGACATGTCCAGCATGCGACCGCTGTAGAGGGTCGCCGCCGGATTGTTGGCTGCGTCACCCCAATAGGCGTTCACAGCCCGCATGTATTGCAGCTGGATCAGGTCATCGCGCCTCCCGTTCGATGCGCGGGGCAGCGCCGATTCCGAGGAATAGGCGTCAAGGAACAGGTTCGGCTGGTTGGTCGCCTTGTCGATGGCCGCGCAGCCGTATTCCGTGAACCAGATCGGCTTCGACCCCGGCACCCAGCCCGTCGCCGTCGCCTGCCGCACACCCGCGATACGGGGATGGTGCGCATGGCTCCACCATCCCGTCAGATCCTTTTTCCGATAGACCCAAGCCTCTCCGTAAGCGCCATCTTCGATGGGCTGGCGCAACTGGGCAGCCGCCGCGACATCCGAGGCATAGAACCAGTCATAGTTCTCGCCCCCTGCCACGTTGGCCTTGAGATAGTCGAGGTTGTAGATCGACCCGTAGGACGCATCCAGATGGTCCGACCCATCGCGCCAATCCGACAGGGACATGTAGTTGTCGATCCCAACGAAATCGACATTGGCATCGGCCCAGAAGGCATCGAGCGGGAAATAGAGGTTCCCGTCGACCTGGTATGACCCATATTCCGACCAGTCCGCCGCATAGCTGATCTTGGTTCCGGCACCCAGGATGCCGCGCACATCGGCCGCCAGTTGCCGCAACGCCTCGACCATGGGGAAGCTGCCTCCGGTCCCGCGGATTTGCGTCAGGCCCCGCAGTTCGGAGCCGACGCAAAAGGCATCGACCCCACCCGCCAGCGCGCAAAGATGCGCATAGTGCAGGATGAAACGGCGATAGCCCCAATCTTCGGTCCCGGTGTAGACGACTTCGCCCGAGGCATGGCTGAACTGCGACGGCAGGGCGCTTCCCATGAAAGCCGCAACCTCGGCCTCGGCCGCTGCCGTCGCATCGGGCGACCCGGCGCGACCCGGCGCAACCGACAACGTGATCCGGCCGCGCCAGGGCAAAACGGGCTGGGTCCCCGCATCCGACCAGGGGTCCGGCAGAGTGTTGCCCGCAATTTGCTCCATCAGCACGAAGGGATAGAACATCACGGCCTTGCCGGCGCCCTGGATCGCCTGGATTGCCTCGACCACCGATTGATCGGTCGGCGTGCCGCCGTAGATCACCTTGCCCCCGACCGAGGGCAGAACCTGCGCCGTGGCCCGTGTCAGGCCCGAGACCCTCCAGGGCATCTCGGCTCCATCCGTCGCCGCTTGATCCACCTTGGGACGCAGTTTGCATTGGCTCGCACGAAGGTCGTCGCCAAACCAGCTGGTGACCAACGAGACCGACTCGACCCGAGGCAGTTCCTCGCCCAATTGGTCCAGAGACTGGGAGAAGTCCGTGCGGTCTTCCAGCGTGTGAACATTGACCGAAAGGCTGACCCCCGGCCCGTCGTTGAAGCTGACCGGAGTCGTCGCCAGCGCATATTCCCCCGTCCCGGGGATCAGTGCCACACCCTTGACCACGTCGGCCAGGTCGGCCGCAGCTTCCTGTGTGCCCTTGAAGATTTCAAAGGTGAATTGCGGCACCCGGTTGCCGAAGCGGCTCAGGTCCAGGTCCTCGATCACCACATAGGCCACGCCGCGATAGCTGGGCGCCTGCCCTGCCCCTTCGACCGCCTCGATCTTGGGATCGGGCATCTGGTCCTCGGAGCCCGGATAGAAGCGCAGGTCCAGGCTGCCCTTGGGCACCTCCATCCCATCGGCCCAGACGCGCCCCAGCCGCCGCGCCTCGTCCTGACAAAGCGCAATCGCCAGGCTGATCGTATAGCTGTAGCTGGTCGAAGCCGGGCGCGGCGAGCCCTTGGAGCCCTGCGACCGATTCGCGGTCTCGAGGAACCGCGTGGCCCAGATGACCTCTCCCGAAACCCGCATCCGCCCCCAGACCCGGGGGATCGGCGCACCCTCGCTGGCCGAGGTCAGGGGAAAGCGCTGGATCCTCCCCTGTTCCACCGGGGCCGAACCGGCGCCAAGGATGCGCTGGTCGATGGCCTGCCCGATGGTGGCCCCGACGGCCCGCCCGATCACGGCTCCGGAAAGACCCAGGACCGTCCCGCCAAAGCCGGACCCCAAAGCTGCCCCTGCCGCCGACAGAAGAATCGTCGCCATGTCTCAGTCTCCTTTGGGGAAAACGAAATGCCCGGCAATCCGCCGGACCCAAGGGGCCGTCAGCGCGTTTTCAACCACGCCGTGCCCGGTATAGGCATGGATGAAGCGCGGCGCCGCGCCGCCCTCGCCCACGATGCCCAGATGCTTTGCGACAAAGCCCTGCAGCATGCGAAAGACCACAACGTCACCCGCCTTGAAGTCCGGGCCGCCCGGCAGCAACCAGCGCCGCGCGGCCTCCAGCATGACCTCGTCGCGCCGCGCCTCCGACCAGTCGACCGTATAGGGCGGCATGGCCTCGGGCTCGGTGCCCAGAAGCGCCCGCCAGACTCCACGCAGCAGCCCCAGGCAATCCGACCCAACCCCCTTCAACGAGGCCTGGTGCAGATAGGGCGTCCCGATCCAGTCCCGCGCCTCGGCCACCACATCGGGGCGCCCCATGTTTTCTGTCATTTGAACAGGCTTTCCCCATCATTGGCCCCGCTGGAAATCGGGTAAGAGGTCATCCAGTCTTCACCCGGGATATGCGGAAAGCCCCGAAAGTTCAGGAAGTTGTTGAACTTTCCCCGGCAGGTCGCCGCCATCTTGTCGCAACCCGCCTCCAGCCGGATGACGTCGCCCACCACCGGAGCCACGCCGAAATCCACCCAAAGCTCGATGCGCCGCGTCGCCACATCGTCCCGGTCGAACTTCACCAACCCGACCAGACCCTCGGACCCGCCGCTCAGCATCCGCGCCCGCCCCCGGTCGAACCAGCCCTCGGTGATCGAGGGCGCGCGGGCGATCCGGTAGACCCCCGGGCTCTCGATCCCCAGGATCACGGTCTCCAGCGAGAACCCCGCCTGGTCCAGGTCAAAGCGACACCGCCCATCCCCCAGAACCGCCGAGCACGAGCGCTGATAGCTCAACCCCTGGACCTGGTTCAGCTGATCGGCCAGCCCGCGCAACTCGGCCCGGAAGGCGCCCGAGGACCGGACAACCTCGCCAAAGGCCCCGCGAAAGCTCTTCATCCGCTGGCTGACATCCTGCCAGTTGACGATCCAGCTCTCGACCTCGGCCCCGTCGAAGCGCCCGGCGATCAGGTCCTCCTCTGTCACCGCCGCATCCGACAGCGCGCCCATGGCCTCGGTATTGTCCACCGACAGGCCATTGGTCTGCTGCAAGGTCCGCGCCGTCATGCCCGAGGCCGCCTTGAACGTGACCCCCTCGAAGGTCAGGTCGCGGTCATGATCGGTAAAGCCCAGGACCAGCCCATCCTTGCGTGTCACCGCCCAACAGGTGCTGACCGTCGAGATCCCCGTCCCCAGATGCGTCAGAAGATCGTCGCGCGCGCTCATATCCGCACCTCGATCACCGGAACCTGCGGGATTTCGCCTGCATGAAAGGTGGCGATGGTGACTGCGATCCGGTCGGTGTCAAAGCGCACCGGCACGTCGAACTCGCAGCCCGCCGTGACCGTGGCCCCCACCGCGGGCGGCAGTTGCAGCGTCACAACCCCCGTCGTCGCATCCACCGAGAAATCCGCCCCCGGCACCCGCTCCGACCCATTGACGGCGATCTTCACCGTCCCGGCCACCGGCTTGGTGATCACCCGCGTCCAGCTCCCCGAACCCGAGGCATAGGTCTTCGAAAGCTGAAACGTCACCCGCGTCCCATCTCCCGTGCCGATGACCTGATCGGTCGCACTGACCACCAGCGACGGCCGGCAGGTCTTGTAATCTGCCCAGTCCTTCCAGCGGAACGCATGCAACTGCCCGCGCCGCGCCTCGAAAAAGGTGATCAGCGTGTCGAGGTCATCCAGCGACCGCATCCCCGCCCCCGCATCGTAGCGGCGGCGGCTGTCCGACCAGGGAGAGTTGCGCTCTTCGAACCCATTGACCAGGGTCACGATCTCGGTCCGGCGCTCCGGGCCGCCGCTCGACCCCAAAGAGAGGTTCGTCGGATATCTCACATCATGAAATGCCATCTTTGCCTCACCGATTGCGGTTGCCGCGCGACAGGGCCTGCATGGCCTGGGCCGCGATCTGGCTCTGGCTGCGCTGGAAACCCGCCACATCCGGGGTCGAAATGTTCATCACCACTGTGACGCCGCCGCCTCCGCCCTGGGCGCGCACGCCCAGCTTGCCATCGGCGCCACGGGTCAAGGGCATGATCGCCTCGGGCCCCGCCTCGCCCATAAGCCCGGTGCCGCCCCGCATGCCAAAGGCCGTCGGAGAGCTCACGATGCCGCCTTGCGCAAAGGGCATCACCCGACCCGAGGAAAACGCCCCGCCATTGGCAAAGGCCCCGCCCAGAAGCGAGTTCAACCCACCGGCGAGGAACCCGCCGACCGCGTTGCTCACCGGCTTCAGCGCCGTGTTGAAGACCGTCTGGGTCATGCTCCTGGCCAGCCCCCGCAGGGCATCATCCAGCCGCGAGCCACCGAAGACCACATCGCCGAAGGCCCGCGTCAGCCCGTTGCTGAAGCCCGAGGCCAGGGTGCTGACCTCGCGTCCGGTGAAGACCAGGCTCTCCTGCATCTTGGACAGCTCGGCTTCAAAGGTCGAAACCATGCCCACCGTCCCGGTCAGCGTCGTCTCAAGCGCCGCGATCTGGTCCGTCAGTTCTGTCACTTCCGCCATTGGGCTCTCCATCGGGGAAAAGGGCCGCCAGCTCTTCCAGCCGCGCCCGAGTGAGCACCGGGGCGGATTTGTCCGCCCCGAGCATGATCCGCAGTTCGATGGGCGTCAGCTTCCAGAAGACCTCGGGCGTCAGCCGAAGCTCGAAAAGCCCCGCCCGCATCAGGCCCGGCCAATCCATCAGCTCTCACCCGGCACCGAAAAGGCCCGCGCCAGCAGCATCGCCGCGACCTTGGCCGCCACCAGGGGTCCCCCGCCGATCTCGACCTTCAAGAGGTCCGCCGCCGTCCCCTGCCAGCCACCGCCTCGCAAGCCCGCCACGACCAGCATCAGGACATCGCGGGTCGAGAACTTGTGGCTCTCGAACCGCGCGATCATCTCGATCAGGCTGCCCGCGCCAAGCTGATCCTCCAACTCGGCCAGGGCCCCCAGCGTCAGCTTGGCCACATGAGGCACGCCGTCCAGGTGCAGCGTCACCTCTCCGGTGAAAGGATTGGCCATCAGAGCGCCGTGAAGGTCAGGGCGCCCGCCGAGGCCAGGGCCATGTCATAGGTGGCCTCGCCGTTGTAGGTGCCCGCATATTCGATCGAGGTGATCTGGAAGGCGCCCTCGACGATTCCGAACGAGGGGATGACGACCTGGAAATTCGGCATCACCCCGTCGAAGAAGATCTGCCGCGCCCTTGCGTCGGTATTGGCATCGCGGAAAACGCCCGACCCCGACAGCGCCGCCGATTTCACCCCGGCGCCGCCCAGCAGTTCCCGCCAGCCGCCCGAGCTTTCCAGCGTCGTCACATCCACGGTTTCGGCGTTGAAGGTCAGCCGCGTGGCGCGAAGCCCCGCCAGCGTTTCATAGCTCCCGCTCCCCGTCTGATCGACCTTGATCAGCAGGTCCTTGCCGCTTTGAACAGCCATGTCTTACTCCGTAAGGTTGATTGGAGCCCGTCCGACACGGCGAAATCCCGTGTCGAAACCAGGCGGGCAAACATCGATCAGAAGGCGACACGCGCCCGGAAGGTCAGGTCGATCCGCCGGGCGTCCCCGGTGTTCAGGCGCTTGGCCGTGGCGCGCAGGAAATAAAGCCCCACAAGCGCGCCCCGGGTCAGGGTCAGCTGCGCACCGACCAGGGCATCCGAGACCTCGGCCGCGACCGTCTTGGCCGTCATGAAGCCATTGGCATCGCTGATGACCGAGACGGTGAACACATGGCAGGCCCAGAAGCGCCCGCTTCTCATCCGCCGTCAGGAAGTCCGCCCCCGCGACGCGTGCCCAAACCTGGTCACGTTCCACGGCCAGCGCCGGCACCTGGTCCAGGTCCGGCTTCAGCTCGACCGCCTCGCCGGTGAAACCGCTCAGCCAGGACGACAAAGCCGCCGTCACCCGCGTTGCCAGGGGCAGAACCGTCAGGCGGAAGAAAGCCCGGTTGGCCTCCTGGTAATTGGCGTAGGTCGCATCCCCCGGAATGCCGATCAGCATGGGCGGCACGCCAAAGGCGATGCAGATCTCCCGCGCCGCCGACAGCTTCGTCTCATGGAACTCCATGTCACTGGGAGAGAACCCCATCGGCTTCCAGTCCAAGCCCCCTTCCAGCAGCATCGGCCGCCCCGCATTCCGCGCGCCCTGGTGATGGGCCTCGATCTCGCCCACCAGCCGCTCGTATTGCTCGTTGGTCAGCGTCCCCGCCCCATCGGTCCCCTTGAAGACCATGGCGCCCGAAGGCCGCGCCGCATTGTCCAGCAGCGCCTTGGACCAGGTCGCGGCCGAGGAATGGACATCCACCGACACCGCCGCCGCCTGCATGGGCGAGAGCCCGTAATGGTCGTCCTGCGGATGAAAGCTCTTGATATGGCAGATCGGCTGATATTCCGCCGAGACCGCAAAGCGATGCGTCCGCCCGTTGACGACATAGTCATAGGCCGCAGGCCAGCCATCCGCCCCCGGCACCACGTTCATCCGGTCCGAGCGCAAGACATGCAGCTCCCCCGGCAGCGCGCCCGTTCCCGGCACCGCCTCGACATAGGCATTCCCGGTCAAGAGCAGATGCCCATAAAGCGCCTCCAGCAGTTCCGCCCGCCCCTGGTGGGCATTGGGCTGCCGGATCAGCTCGGACACCGGATGCAGGTCATAGCGCCGCCCCTGGTCCTGCAAGACCAAAGGCAAGGCCGCCGCCGCCTCCGAGATCAGCTTGACCGCCCGGAACCCGATGGGATTGCCCAGGAAGCCCGATTTCATCAGGCTCACCGCATCCCGGGGCGACCAAGCCACCCGCCCCGAGGAGCCCCAAGCCACCACCCGCCCGACGGCGGAGGCCTTCTTTTCGACCACGGGAGACCCCGCGCCGCGCCTCAGAAAATCCAGGACCATTCAGCCTCTCCTTGATTGCAGGGCCGCCCGACGGCCAAACCTGTCCAGTGCCGCGCCCCCAAAGGCGCAGCCCAAGGCCCGCCGAAGCGGCCCCCAAAGGTCAGGCGACCCGCCCAACCCATTTCATTGGTCGAAAAATATCCACGGGGGTCCTTGGGGGGAGCGTGCTCCCCCCAAGTTGGGGGGTCCGGGGGGCGAAAGCCCCCGCGGCCTCCGCCGGTAGTCGACAAGGGCGCAAGCCCGCCGGAGACAACCGGCCTAAAGCCCGCGCACCTGCGGCTTGCCGATGCCCTTGGACCCTTCGATCAGCACCTCGGTCAAGGCCCAGACCAGCGCATCCATCCTGTCCGGCGAGCCCTTGCCCTGATAGCCCGCATGGGTCATCTGGCACATCTGCTCTTCCAGCTTGGCCAGCCCCCGCACATGGGCCACCCGGCCCTGTTCGTAAAGCGCGGCCACCGGTTCGGCCCGCAAGTATTTTCCCTTGGTCGCCGTCACCCGCTTGAAGGGCACCAGCGGATCGATGGACCTGACCACCTGCTCGACCATCTCGCCGCCCTGGTTGGTCTCCACGACCATCCGGTCGGCATTGTGCCGCTCCATCGCCGCCACCGCCGCCCGGGCCCAGCCATCGGGCGAGGCTCCCTTGACCGAGGCATCCTCCAGGACGACTGCCCGCCAGGTGTTGACCGGCCCCTCCGTCATGGCGCCCACGACCACGATGCCGCATTCGTCCGAGGCCTTGGTCGAGGTCACCGGCGGGTCCACCGCCACCACGATCCGGTTCAGCCGAGGCACCTCCTCCACCCGGATCGCATCCAGGCGATGATGGCTCCAAAGCGCCCCTTCCAGGTCCTCCAACAGCTCGCCCTCCAGCTCCTGCCGCCCCAGGCTGTCCCCGGCATAGCGCGCCGTGACCTCCTCGAGGAAGCTCTTGGCCAGGTAAGCCTTGTTGGCCGAGGTCGGCGCATGGGTGCTGACCGTCGAGGGGTTCTTCATGATCGCCTTCAGGACGGCCACATTCTGCGGCGTCGTGGTGACCACCTGCTGGGGATGCTCCCCCAGCCGCAGCGCGAATTGCAGCATGTCCCAGGTCTCCTGGCCCTTCTTCCACTTGGCCAGCTCGTCCACCCAGGCCGCATCGAACTGCGGCCCCCGCAAGCTGTCCGGGTCATGGGCGCTGAAAACCATCGCCTCCGCCCCGTTCGGCCAGACGAGCCGTTTCCGCGTCGCCTGCCACTCCGGCCGTCGATCGGGCGGAGAACACGCGAGAATCCCGCTGTCCCCCATGATCATGACCTCGCGGACCTGGTCCACCGTCTCGCCCACCAGCGCCACGCGGCGTGCCCGGCCCGGAGCCTCCGGCGTCGGCCCCTCGACCTGGGACCTGACCCATTCCGCCCCGGCCCTTGTCTTGCCCGCGCCCCGGCCCCCCATGATCACCCAGGTCTTCCAGGCCCCCGGCGGCGGCAACTGATGCGGCAGCGCCCAGAATTCGAAGAGCCAGGGCAGCGACAGAAGCGCATTGTCCGACAGCCCGCCCAGGAACTCGTCAACCTTCTCCTGCGTCGCGGAGGCAAGCCAGGCGGCGCCCGATCTCGTCCCGGGCGGCAGAAAAGTCGAGCGCGCGGGTTCCGACAGTCCCGGCAGCCTGTTTGCGGAGTTTATCAAAACGGCCCCTCTCTTCCTGCATCAACTCGAAAGCGTCCCGCAGATCGCGGGCCAGCGCTGGCGTTTTTTTGACATCGGCCAAGGTGCCGTCCTTCACCTTCTTCAAGGCGCGCGCCAATTCCTCGGCCGCCTCCCTGAGGAGCGTTTCGGTCACCTCTGCCAGATCGACGGGGTCTTCATCCCCGGCTGCGAAATGTATGCTCATGCCTGATGGACCTGCCTTCCCATAGCCGGAAAAGGAAAAGCGGCGCCGGGCGCTGTACCCGGGCCGCTTGCCCACCTCTTCCATCATGTCCAAACATATGCCATGGACCGTTCGGAAAGTCAAACGAAAAATCGAATGATATCAGCGACTTAGCGTGCGGGGCGTTAACCTCTTGTTAACCACCCGACGCAACACCCCCCGGTTTCAGTTGCCGTCGCCCGTCCCCGAGCCATCGCCCTCGGCCCCCGCCGCCTCCAGCGCGCGCCACTTGGCGACGTTCTTGTTGTGCTCTTCCAGGGTCGAGGCAAAGGCATGGCCCCCCGTCCCATCGGCCACGAAATAGAAGAAATCCGTCGTCTCGGGGTTCAGCGCGGCCTCGATGGCGGCCTTGCCCGGGTTGCAGATCGGCGTCGCGGGAAGCCCTTGAATCACATAGGTATTCCAAGGCGTCTCCCGCTTCAGCTCGCTCTGCCGCAAGCCCCGGCCCAGGATCCCCTGCCCCTTGGTCACGCCATAGATCACCGTGGGATCGGTCTGCAGCCGCATCCCGTCGCGCAAGCGGTTCAGGAAGACCGAGGCCACCTTGCCGCGCTCCTCCGCCACCCCGGTCTCCTTCTCGATGATCGAGGCCATGATGAGCGCCTCCTCCATCGTCTCATAGGGCAGGCCCTCGGCCCGCTTGGCCCAGGCCTCGGCCAGCGTCGCCGACTGGCTCGCCTGCATCTTGGCGATCAGCGCGGCCCGGTCATCGCCCTTGGAGACCTCGTACGAATCGGGCGCCAGCACGCCCTCGGCCGGAACCTCCTTGATCTCGCCACTCAGGAAGTCGGCCGCCTTCAGGGCCTCGACGATGTTCCAGCTCGTCACCCCTTCGGCCAAGGTCACCCGCCAGCGCAGGTCGGGGTCATCGACCGCGTCCTTGTAGACCTGCGGCACCTCGCCCGAGGGGTCGAACTTCGCCACCTCGACCAGCCCCGCCGTCGCCGCATCATAGGACCGCAGGATGACCTCGGCCCCCGCCACCCCGATGCGCAGGTTGACATCCTGGCCGCAGGTCGACTGGCCGCCCACGGTCAGCCGCTCGGCCACCTGCGCCATCGAGATCGCGGGCTCCAGCAAATAGCTCCCGAACTTCAGCTGCCCCGACTTGCCCGAGTAGGTCGTCCCGATGCGGAAGATCCTGGCATCCGAAATCGCCCCCTGCGCCTCCAGCCCCGCCGAAACCGCACTCATCGAGGCGCCGCGTTCGACCTTGAAGCAGATGGCCTGGCCGAGCGGCCCCGCCACCTCGTATTGCTTCTGCCCCCAGAGGATCACCCCCCCCAGGGCCAGAAGCGCCACGATGAACAGCGTCAGCGCATTCGAGGCGACCGAGCGCCACATCAGACTTTGCCCAGGACAAGGCTGGCATTGGTCCCGCCAAAGCCGAAGGAGTTGGACAGCGCCACGTCGATTTTGCGCTTGACCGCCTTGTTGGGTGCCAGGTCCAGCTTCGGCGTCACCGCCGGATTGTCCAGGTTGATCGTGGGAGGCGCCACCTGGTCACGGATGGCCAGGATGCAGAAGATCGCCTCCACCGCGCCCGCCGCCCCCAGAAGGTGCCCGATGGACGACTTGGTCGAGGACATCGTGGCCTTGGCCGCATGCTCGCCCAGCAAACGCTCCACGGCGCCTAGTTCAATCGTATCGGCCATGGTGCTCGTCCCATGGGCGTTGATGTAATCCACCGCCTCGGGCCCAAGCCCGGCCCGCTTCAAGGCCATCTGCATCGACCGGAAGCCGCCATCGCCATCCTCGGACGGAGCGGTGATGTGATAGGCATCGCCCGAAAGCCCATAGCCCAGGACCTCGGCATAGATCTTGGCGCCGCGCGCCTTGGCGTGTTCGTATTCCTCCAGGACCACGATCCCCGCGCCCTCGCCCATGACAAAGCCATCGCGGTCGGCGTCATAGGGGCGGCTTGCCTTCTCCGGCTCATCCGCGCGCTTGGACGACAGGGCCTTGCAAGCGTTGAAGCCCGCGATGCCAATCTCGCAGATCGGGCTTTCCGTGCCGCCCGCCACCATGACATCCGCATCGCCCCACTGGATCAGCCGTGCCGCATCGCCAATCGCATGGGCGCCGGTCGAACAGGCCGTCACCACCGAATGGTTCGGCCCCTTGAAGCCGAAGCGGATCGAGACCTGCCCTGAAACCAGGTTGATCAGGCTTCCGGGAATGAAGAACGGAGAAACCCTCCGCGCCCCCTTCTCCTTGATCAGCACGGCGGTCTCGGCGATGTTCTGCAAGCCCCCGATGCCTGACCCGATCATGACGCCGGTCCGGCAGCGCTCTTCTTCATCGGCCGGAACCCATCCCGAATCCTGCACCGCCTGCACGGCTGCCGCCATGCCATAGATGATGAAGTCATCGACCTTGCGCTGTTCCTTGGGCTCCATCCAGTCATCCGGATTGAAGGTCCCGTTCGACCCATCGCCGCGCGGGATCTCGCAGGCATATTGCGTCAGCACGTTCACAGGGTCAAAGCGGGTGATCTTGCCCGCCGCCGACTGACCGGCCAAAAGCCGCTCCCAAGTTGCCTCGACCCCGCAGGCCAAAGGCGACACCATCCCCAATCCCGTGACAACAACGCGACGCATCCTGCCCCTCTCTGTCAACCGGCGCGAGCCCGCGCCCTTTCCCGCCTGATACACGCGCAATCCGCAGCCTGCAACCTGCCCGGCGGTTGACATAAATTTGATATGAATGTAAATGGTCGGAACATTTTCGCCTCCATGGCCTCATATCGGGACCCCGGCCCTTGACATTTTGCCGCAGCGCGTCATATCGCTGAATGAACGTTCACTCCCACCGCACGAGCCGATGAACCACGCGCCCGCCCCCCTTGCCGATGCCCTGCCCGTGGTGGACCCCCGCCAGGCCGAGATCCTCATGGCCGTCCGTCAGGCTTTCGTGGAAAAGGGCTTCGACGGCGCCTCGATGCAGGACCTGGCGCGGGCGGCTGGCATGTCGGTGGGCAATTTCTACCGCTATTTCCCCTCCAAGGCGGCGCTGATCCGCGCCATGGTCCTCCTGGACGCCGAAGAAATCCGCCGCGACTTCGGCATGATCCACGCCGCGCCCGACCCGATGGCCGCTTTGCGCATGGGCCTGCGCGAGCGGATCATGGGGCCGACCTGCTCGGAGGATTCCGCGCTCTGGGCCGAGATCGACGCCGCCGCGCGTCGCACGCCCGAAGTGGCCGAGGCCCATCGCCTGATCGAGACCGAGGTGCGCGGCCAGCTCGTCGCCGTCTTCGCCGCCGCCACCCATCTGCCCATCGCCGAGGCGAAGTGCCGCTTTTCCACCCATGCGGCCTTCCTCCTGACGCTCTTCAAGGCCGCCGCCTGCGTCCATCCGGGTGAAGACGTCGACATCGCGGCCATCCGCGCCATGATCGCCGAGACCATCGACCAGCGGCTCGACGAAATCCTCTCTTCTGCCGCACCTGCGCCAGATTGATCCGCCAAGCTTGTCCCGCCGTATCTCATCCGTCCGAACTCGCGAAAGACCTTTCATGCGCCTCGCCCTTCTCCTCGCCGTGACCCTCGCCGCCGCCCCCGTCCTGGCGCAAGAGACCGAGCCCGCAGCCCCTGCCGTCGAGGTGGCCCTGCCCGCGATCACCGTCTCCCAGGTCGAAACCCGCACCCTGACCGACCATGTGCTGGCCTCGGGCCTGATCGCCGCCGTCGAAGAGGTCTCCGTCGCCCCCCTGGTCGAGGGCCAGCCCATCGAGGCGCTTTTTGCCGATGTGGGCGAGGTGGTGACGGCGGGCCAGGTCCTGGCCAAGCTCTCGACCGCAACCTGGGAGCTCCAGCAAAGCCAGCTCAAGGCGACGCTGGCTTCGGCCCAGACCCAGGCGGCCGAGGCCAAGAAGACCGCCGACCGTTCGGATGCGCTTTTGAAACAGGGCGCGACCTCGGTTTCCGCCAATGACCAGGCCCGCGCGGCCCTGATCGCAGCCCAGGCCCAGGTCGATACGCTGATGGCCCAACTGGCCAATGTCGACCTGATGCTCTCGCGGACAGAGATCAAGGCCCCGGTCTCGGGCGTGATCCTGACCCGCAATGCCCAGGTAGGCGCCGTGGCTTCGGCCGCGGGAGGTCCGCTCTTCGTGCTGATCAAGGAGGGCGCGCTGGAACTGCGCGCCGATGTGGCCGAGGGCGACATGCCCCGCCTCGCTCCCGGCATGACCGCCAAGATCCAGCTCGCCGCCGATGTCGCGGCGCTTGAAGGTTCGATCCGCCTGATCGAGCCCGGCGTGGACAGCCTCACCCGCATGGGCCGCGCCCGCATCGCCATCGAGGCCGGTCCGGGTGTCCATACCGGCATGTATGCCGAGGCCAATATCGTCGTGGCCAGCCGCGAGACGACAGCCGTCCCCGTCACCGCCATCGGCTCCGAGGCGGGAGAGACCACGGTCATGGCCGTCAAGGACGGCGTGGTCCACCGCACCGTGGTCACCACCGGCATCCGCGAGGGCGGCTGGGTCGAGATCACCTCGGGCCTGGCCGTGGGCGACCAGATCGTCACCCGCGCGGGCTCTTTCGTCGCCGACGGCGACAAGATCAACCCCGTCCCCGCCACGAACTGAGGACTGACAGATGAACTTCTCCGCATGGTCGATCCGAAATCCCGTGGCGCCGCTTCTGGCCTTTGCGATGCTGCTGCTTGTCGGCATCCAGAGCTTTTACGCCCTGCCCATCACCCGCTTCCCGAACATCGACGTCCCGATCATCCTGGTCTCGGCCAACCAGCCCGGCGCCGCGCCCGCCGAGCTTGAAGGCCAGGTCGCCAAGGTGATCGAGGACGCGCTTGCCGGCGTTGCGGGGGTGAAAAACATCACCACCAACATCTCGGACGGCAATGCCTCGATGGCGGTCGAATTCCGGATGGAGGTTCCCACCGCCAAGGCGCTGCAAGACACCAAGGACGCGATCGACCGCATCGCCCAGGACCTGCCCGCCGATGTCGAAACCCCGAACATCACCCAGATGGACATCGAGGGTCAGGCCATCCTGACCTATGCCGTCTCCTCGTCCTCCTTCACCTACCAGGACCTCTCGACCTTCGTCGACGAGGTGATCAAGCGCAGCCTGCAAGGCAAGACCGGCATCGGCCGCGTCGATATCGCGGGCGGCGCCGACCGCGAGATCCTGATCGCCTTGGACCCGGTGCGGCTGGACAGCTACGGCATCACCGCGCAGGCGGTCTCGAACCAGCTCAAGATCACCAATGCCAATATCGGCGGGGGCCGGGCCGAGTTCGGCGCGGGCGAGCAGGCGATCCGCACCATGGGCGACACCCAGGACGTGGCCCGCCTCTCCGCCACCCCCATCGCGCTCCCCTCGGGCACGCAGGTGCGCCTCGACCACCTCGGCACGATCTCGGACACCACGCGTGAGCTGCGCTCTTTCGCCATGTCGGGCGACACGCCGGTCGTGACCTTCGGCATCTACCGCTCCAAGGGGGCCTCCGAGGTGACGGCGGCCGAAACCGCCTTCAAGGAAATCGAGCGCATCGCCAAGGACTACCCCGAGGTGCAGATCACCAAGGTCGATGACCTGGTGAAATTCACCTATGGCAATTACGAGGCCGCGATCGCCACCCTCCTGGAAGGCGCGCTCCTGGCCGTCATCGTGGTCTTCGTCTTCCTCAAGAACTGGCGCGCGACGCTGATTTCCGCCGTGGCCCTGCCCTTGTCGGCCATCCCGACCTTCTGGGTCATGGACCTCCTGGGCTTCTCGCTGAACCTGGTCTCGTTCCTCTCGCTGACCCTGGCGACCGGGATCCTGGTCGACGATGCCATCGTGGAAATCGAGAACATCGCCCGCCATATCCGGATGGGCAAATCGCCCTTCAAGGCCGCGATGGAGGCCGCCGACGAGATCGGCCTCGCCGTCATCGCCACGACCTCGACCATCATCGCGGTCTTCGTGCCGGTCTCCTTCATGCCCGGCATCCCGGGGCAATATTTCCGGCAATTCGGCATCACGGTCGCCGTTGCGGTCTTCTTCTCGCTGGTCGTGGCGCGCTTGATCACACCGATGATGGCGGCCTACCTGATGCGCGCCAAGGATGGCGGGACCGAGCATGACCATGCCGACGGCCCGGTCACCCGCGCCTATATGCGCTTTGTCACGGCCTCGACCTCGCGGCGCTGGTATTACGCGACTTTCGCGGCCGCCGTCATCACTGTCGCGGGCTCGATCGGCCTGATGATGACCATCCCGGGCTCCTTCCTGCCGCCCGAGGACAATGGCCGCGTCACGGTCTTTGCCCAGCTCCCCCCCGGCTCGCGGCTGGAGGATACCCGCAGGGCCACCGACCAGATCTATGACAGCCTCAAGGACATCCCCCATGTCCAGAACATCCTGATCATGGGCGGCACCTCTCCGACGGGCGAGCTGGATGTGCGCAATGCCACGATCAACGTCATCCTCGAACCGCTGGACCATTCGCTGCTTCTGAAACTCAGCCAGGTCGCCTCGCGCATTCCCCTGATCGGCCCGCTTCTGCCCCAGGTGGAGAACAAGGGCCGCCCCGTGCCGCAGAACGAGATCTCGGCCGAGGTCTTCAAGCGCCTGGCCCAGATCCCCGATATCCGCGTCCGCAAGCTGGATGACCGGGGGCAGCCCGAGTTCTCCTACTCGCTTCTGGCCGACAACGACGCCGATCTGAACGCCGCCGCACGGATGATCACCGAGGCCCTGCGCAACGTGGATACGCTGGAAGACGTGATCGCCGACGGCGCCCTGCCGCGTCCCGAGCTTCAGATCACGCCCCGCGCCGACGAGGCCGCGCGGCTGGGGGTGACGGCTGCAGCCATCGCCCAGACCGTGCGCGTGGCCACCGTGGGTGACTTCGACGCGGCCCTCCCCAAGGTCAGCCTCGATTCCAAGCTCATCCCGATCCGGGTGCAGCTCGACAAGGTCAACCGCGAGGATGTGGCGCGGATTTCCAACCTGAAAGTCCAGACCAAGACCGGTGCCATGGTGCCCCTGTCCACCGTGGCCGATGTGAAGCTGGGCGAAGGCCCTGCAACGGTCAAGCGCTTCAACCGTCAGCGGCTGGTCCTGATCGCGGCCAACCTGCCAGTGGGCGTGGCCCTGGGCACGGCGGGCACGGACTTCGATACGGCGACCAAGAACCTCAAGCTGCCGGGCACCGCCAGGCTCGTGGCCTCGGGCGATTCCGAGGTCCAGGCCGAGATGTTCGCCTCCTTCATCAACTCGATGCTGCTGGGCCTGCTCTTGATGCTCTCGGTGCTGATCCTGCTCTTCGGCTCGATCATCCAGCCCTTCACCATCCTCTTCTCGCTGCTTCTCTCGGTGGGCGGCGTGGCCATCGCGCTGATCGTCACGGGCTCGGCCCTGTCGATGCCGGTGATGATCGGGATCCTGATGCTGATGGGGATCGTGGCCAAGAACGCCATCCTCTTGATCGACTTCGCCATCGAGATGCGGGCGCGCGGCATGGACCGGGTCAGCGCGGTGATCGAGGCCGGCCACAAGCGCGCCCAGCCCATCGTCATGACCTCGATCGCCATGTCGGCGGGCATGCTGCCCTCGGCGCTTGGCGTGGGCGAGGGCGGTGCCTTCCGCGCGCCCATGGCCACGGCGGTCATCGGCGGCATCATCGTCTCGACCGTGCTCTCGCTGGTCGTGGTGCCCTCCTTCTACCTGATGATGGACGACCTCTCCTGGGCCTTGGGCAAGGTCTTCGGCGGGCTTTTCGGCAAGGGCGAGAAAGAGGTCAAGCCCGAGGGCAACGAGGTCCTGGCCGAGCGCATCGCACTCCTGGCGGCCGAACAGGCCTCCTTGCGCGACAAGCTCGAGGCGGTGCAACAGCCGCGCCTGCGTCCGGGCATGGCGGCCGAATAGCCCGAAAACCACGCCCGTTAACCCTGTCAACCCCGCGCGACACTTGCTCGCTGCGGGGTTTGGCTTATGTTGAATAAAGTTTTGCAACCGGGGAGGCCGGGATGACGACCTATGTGATGTTCAACAACAACATCGGCGCGGATATCTTCTACAACCTCGCCTCGGGTGACATCTTCCTGCAAACCGCATCCAGCTCCTTCGTCAGCTGGATGACGGTCTTCGAGACCGGCATCTATGCCACGGGCCAGGGCGTCAGCGTCTCGGTCAACGGGCTGATGAACGTGGGCCACATCGACCTCCTGGGCGGAGACCAGGTGATCATCGGCGCCACGGCCACCGTGATGATGACCGCCGCCTACGGCTTCCACCTGACCGGAGACCTCGGCGCCGCCGTGACGACGCTTGACAACCAGGGCAGCATCTATTCAGCCAATACGCCCCTCTCGGCCGCCCTGACCGTGCAGCTCGACAGCCCCACCGCCTTTGGCATGGGCCTTGGCGCGCGGCTGAACAACAAGGGCCTCATCTCCTCCTCGGGCACCGGCGTCGCCATCAACGAAGCCTCGAACGGCGCCGAGGCCTCGGCCATCCTGGTCAACAGCGGCGAGATCATCGGACGTCAGGCGGTGACCCTTTCGGGCGCCGCGGACCGCATCGTGAACCATGGGCAAATGACCGGCTCGCATGACGCGGTGATCTTTGGCAAGACCAACCAGACCTATGACTTCGCCCCCCATATCCTGAACACCGGCACCATCACCTTCGCCCGCGTGGACACCGGCAATCCCGCCGCTGCCGCCATCGCGCTGGAGCGGGGCCAAAGCCTGATGAGCTCGGCCGAGATCGTGAATTCCGGCCGGATCGACGGCCAGGGCAAGGCCATCTACCTCGACCTCGACAGCGCCAGCGTGACGAACACCGGGACGATCCTGGGCGATATCCTCTCGCTGGGCGGAGCCGTGACGATCTCGAACCACGCGGGCAAGATCCAGGGCAACATCACCACGGGGGCGGGCAGCGATACGCTGACCAATGCCGCGACCCTGGTGGGCAGCGTCGATCTCGGCGCGGGCAGCGACATCATGGACCTGCGCGGCGGGCGCATCCTCGGCATTCAGACCATCACCGGCGGCGACGACAGCGACACCTATTACGTCAGCTCGGGGTCGACCCCGATCACCGAGAACGCGAGCGACCCAGGCATCGACCAGGTCTTTGCCGAATCCAGCTTCCGCCTGCGCAACGGGCTCGAAAACCTGACGCTGCTCGAGGGCGCCGACTTCAACGGCTTCGGCAACAACCTGAACAACACGATCACCGGCAACAATGGCGAGAACCGGCTCTTCGGCGCCATCGGCAACGACCAGCTGATCGCCAGCGCGGGGGACGACTCGCTGGAGGGCAACAGCGGCAACGACACGCTGTCGGGCGGCAATGGCGATGACATCCTGAACGGCGGCACGGGCACCGACCAGCTCACCGGCGGCGCGGATGGCGACATCTTCCGCTTTCGCCGCGTGAACGAGATGTCCAAGGTCAATCCCGACCTGATCACCGACTTCCTGCAGGTCGAGGACCGGATCGACCTCTCGGCGCTGGACGCCAACCGGGTCAACAGCCTCTCGGACGATGCTTTCCTCTTCATCGGCACCGCAGCCTTTTCGAATGTGGCCGGGCAGTTGCGCTACGAGATCGTCAGTGGCACGACCTCGCTGCACATGGACCTGAACGGAGACAGCGTGATCGACTATACGATCCGCGCCACCGGAAGCATCGCCTTCACGGCCTCGGACTTCCTGCTCTAGCCACGCTGCCGCGCAATGACGCCAAGGACCCCGGCCAGAAGCTGGGCCGCCGTCAGCGCGCCCTGCCCGTCGATATCGCGTTCCGGCATGAATTCCACCATGTCGAAGGCCACGATCCTCGCCTTTGCCGCGACGCCCTCGACCAGGTCCATGATGTCCCAGTAGCCAAGCCCCCCCGCCGTCCGTCCGATGACGGCAGGCATGATGCCGGGGTCCAGGGCATCGAGATCGAGACAGATGACCACATCACCGCCCTCGGGGATGGAGGCCAAGGCTCGCCCAAGGCCCTGGCGGGCAATCTCGGCCATGGGCACGAACTGGACGCCCCAGGCGCGGGCCTCTGCCACGTCCTCGACTCGGGCCGAGCCGATGCCGCGCTGGCCCACCTGGATGATCCGCGCGACATGGACCATCTCGGAGGCGCGGCGCATGGGCGAGGACAGGCCAAGGCGCTCGCCCTGGACCTCGTCGCGCCAGTCGATATGGGCGTCGATCTGCAGGATGGTCAGGGTCCGGCCAAGCGCGGCCAGGCCCTCGAGCATCGGGATGGGCAGGGAATCGTCGCCGCCGACCAGGATGGGGACGGCGCCTGCGGCCAGGATGGTTTCGGTGGCCGCCCGGATGCGTCCCCGGTTGGCCTCCGGCGTCCGGGGGTCCTGATCCAGGTCGCCCGCATCGACCACGCGCAGGCCCGGGGGCAGCATCGGACCGCCGAGGTCGAAATGCATATGCCCCCGCGCCGCCCCATAGGCCACCGCGGCCGCCCGGATCGCCTGGGGCCCCCCGGCGCAGTAGAAGCCCACCGAGGGATAGGGCGTGGCGCCGGCTGCGCCAAAAAGCACGATATCGGCCGACAAGGCCGCCCAATCCGCCTCGGGCAGGTCGAAGAAGGTCGAAGCCCCGCCCGCACCGAACATTTCTCCCAAAGTCGCCATGCTGACCTCCTGCCCGCTTAACTTCCTGCCCGCTGAACTTCCTGCCCGCTGACCTTCCTGCCCCTTGTCGCAGCCTGACAAGATGGCACGCCCAGGGCAAGGGGGCTCCGCCGACTGCGCCGCCTGTCCTGCCCGCCGGGGCGCGCCCTGCCGACTGCCGGGACGGATCCCGTCCCGACCGGGGCCCAGTCGGCAGGGCGCCGCGTTGCGTAAAAGCGGGCCCTGGCAGTCGGCAGAACCGCCCCCGGGGCCCCGCCCCCCCCCAAAGCAAAAGGCTCCCCGAAGGGAGCCCCGCCATAGCCACTGCCCGGGGGCGAGTGCTTATTGCGCCTTGGTGATGAAGCCCACCGCATCGCCAAAGGTCTGGATCGTTTCGGCAGCGTCATCCGGGATTTCGATCCCGAACTCTTCTTCGAAAGCCATGACCAGCTCGACCGTGTCGAGGCTGTCGGCGCCCAGGTCGTCGATGAACGAGGCGGTCTCGGTGACCTTCTCGGCCTCCACGCCCAGGTGTTCGACGACGATCTTCTTAACGCGATCCGCGATGTCGCTCATATCTCTTCCTCTGTCGTTGGGGTCGCCCCCGTTCGAATGGTGCGCCGTCAAGGGGGCGCTTTGTCCCTTTTCAGGGGTTGGCTTTCGCCTTCTCACCTTGCGCGCCTATAGCAAGCCCGCGCGCGCAAGGCAAACTGTTTCCCAAGTGCGACCGGTTCGGGGCGAAACGCGCCCTTGCCACGTCACGTCCCGGGCAATCACAGCATGGCCATGCCGCCATTGACATGCAAGGTGGCGCCCGTGACATAGCCCGCCTCGTTCGAGGCGAGGTAAAGCACCGCCGCCGCGATATCGCCCGGAGACCCCATCCGCCCCGCCGGGATCTGGGTCAGGATACGGCCCTTCTGCTCGTCATTCAGCTTGTCGGTCATGGCCGTGGCGATGAAGCCCGGCGCCACGCAATTGACCGTGATGTTGCGCGAGGCCACTTCGGCCGCCAGCGACTTGGACATCCCCACCATCCCGGCTTTCGAGGCGGCATAATTGCCCTGCCCCGGGTTCCCCGTGGCGCCGACGACCGAGGAGATATTCACGATCCGCCCCCAGCGCGCCTTCATCATCGGGCGCAACACCGCCCGGCACAGCCGGAAGGTCGAGGTCAGGTTGACCTCGATCACCTGGGCCCATTCCTCATCGGACATGCGCATGAAAAGGTTGTCCTTCGTGACGCCTGCATTGTTCACGAGGATATCGAGCCCCCCCATGGCCTCCGAGGCCGCCTTGGGCAGGGCCTCGACGCTGGCCGCATCGCCGAGGTTGGCCGGACAGACGAAAGCCCCGGTGCCAAGCTCGGCGGCGAGCGCCTCAAGCGGCTCCACCCGCGTGCCCGACAGCGCCACCTTGGCGCCCGCCCGATGCAGCACCCGGGCGATATCCGCCCCGATCCCCCCCGAAGCGCCCGTCACCAGCGCCGTCTTCCCCGTCAGATCGAACATGTCATCTCCTGCCTGGGGCCCCGCCCCTGTTGCGCAGCCGTAAGCGCCGCCCGTTTCCCTTGCGGCCCGATGCGCCGCCCCAACCAAGAGGGCGCGCCCGCCCGTTTCATTGGTCCCAAATATCCTGAGGAGGGCTCGCGGGGAGGTGTTCAACCGCCCCGGGCGCCCCTCAGGGGCGACCTCAGCCCTTCAGGCCCGCCACATCCTCCGGCGTGCCCACCGCGCGCGTCGCGGCCTCCTTGGCAATCCGCTTGATCATCCCCGAAAGCGCCTTGCCCGCGCCGACCTCCCAGAACTCGGTGACCCCTGCCGCCGCCATCCACTGGACCGATTCCCGCCAGCGGACCGAGCCCGTGACCTGTTCGACCAGCAGGGCCTTCAGGACGGCAGGGTCGCTGACCGCCTCGGCGCGGACATTGGCCACGACCGGCACTTTCGGCGCGGCAAAGGCAACCTCGGCCAGGGCGCCTGCCATGACATCGGCCGCAGGCTGCATCAGCGCGCAATGGAAAGGCGCACTCACCGGCAGAAGGATCGCCCGCTTGGCGCCCTTGGCCTTGGCGATCTCAAGCGCGCGCTCGACGGCCGCCTTGTGCCCCGAGACCACGACCTGGGCCGGGTCATTGTCATTGGCGGCCTGGCAGACCTCGCCCTGGGCGGCCTCGGAGGCGACCTCGGAGGCTTGCGCGAAGTCCAGCCCCAAGAGCGCCGCCATGGCGCCGACATCGACCGGCACGGCCTCTTGCATGGCCCGGCCGCGGATGCGCAACAGCCGCGCCGCATCGGCCAGCCCGAAGACCCCTGCCGCACAAAGCGCCGAATATTCGCCCAGGCTATGCCCCGCCACGAAATCGCAAGAGGCCAGCCCCTCGGCCTCCAGCGCCCGGAAGGCCGCCAAAGAGGTCGCCATCAGCGCAGGCTGGGCATTGGCCGTCAGGGTCAGGGTCTCGAGATCGCCCTCCCAGATCAGGGCCGAGAGCTTTTCGCCAAGCGCCTCGTCCACTTCGGCGAAGACGGCGGCGGAGGCCGGATAGGCCTCGGCCAGGGCACGGCCCATCCCGATGGCCTGGGCCCCCTGGCCCGGAAAGACGAATGCGCGCATCTGATCCCCCATTACGCTGCGCCCCTTGTCGCGGCGGGGCCTTGGCTTGCGCATACTATTCCCCCCCGTGGCAGGCAAGCCCGGCGTGGGCCTGGGCCTGACCCCTTGCCCCCGCAGCCGCGGTGCCTATATTGCAAGGATTGCGGGGCCGGAGAAGCCGGACCCCACCTGTTGCGCCGCAGGACAAGGACGGCGCCGCCCCGCTGCGGCGCTTTGCCGAGCCCTGGGCCGCACGAGCTGCGAAATGATCCAGATGTCCCCCCTCCGCCGCAAGATCGTCTATGCGGTCAGCTTCGAAACCCTTGCCATCCTGATGGGGGCCGCCGTGTTGCGGCTCTTCTCCGGCGCCCCGGCCGAGGCCACACTGGCGCTTTCGGTCTGTGGGGCCGCAATCGCCTTGGCCTGGTCCTTTGTCTTCAACACGGCCTTCGAGGCCTGGGAGGCGCGCCAGCCCGTCAAGGGCCGCTCTCTCCTGCGCCGCACCGCCCATGCCCTGCTCTTCGAATGCGGCATGACGGCCCTCCTTTTGCCCCTTACCGCCTGGTTCCTGTCCGTCGACCTCTGGACGGCCTTTGTCTACGAGCTGGGGCTGATCCTGTTTTACATGGGCTATGCCTGGGTCTTTACCTGGGCTTTCGACCGCATCGCAGGTCTGCCGGAGAGCGCGAGGTAAGCGGGGGGCTCCCGCCCCCCGCACCCCCCGGCCAAGGGGGAGCACGCTCCCCCTTGGAACCCCCGTGAGTATTTCGGCCAAATTGAAAGCGGAAACGTCCTGGCAATGGGCAAGGGAAGACCTGCGCCAGCATGAAGACCCACGGGCAGAGCCTCATCTTTCAAATTGGAGGAAATACTCACGGGGATTTTCAAGGGGCCCGTGGGCCCCTTGAAGCGGGGGGTTCGGGGGGCGGCAGCCCCCCGATGCCTCCGGCATAAAACCCTTGCGTTTCCCGGCCTCCCGGCTATAAGCCCCCAATCCTCGCATACCCATGAACCGGCGCAGCCTCTCGTGGACGGGCCGCGAGGCTCTTGCCCGTCCTATGAAGTGCGCCATGAAACCGGAGTTCACATGCCGCTTTACGAGCATGTCTTCATCGCGCGTCAGGACCTGTCCAACGCGCAGGCCGAAGGTCTCATCGAACATTTCTCCACGGTCCTCGCGGACAACGGCGGCAAGGTCGTCGAGCGCGAATACTGGGGCGTCAAGACGATGGCCTACAAGATCAACAAGAACCGCAAGGGCCACTATGCCTTCCTGCGTTCGGACGCCCCCTCGGCGGCCGTGCTGGAAATGGAACGCCTGATGCGCCTGCATGACGACGTCATGCGCGTCCTGACCATCAAGGTCGACGCCCATCAGGAAGGCCCCTCGGTCCAGATGCAAAAGCGTGACGACCGTGAGCGCGGTGACCGCCCCGAGGGTGGTTTCGGCGGCGGTGAGCGTCGCGAGCGTTCCTTCGGCGACCGCCCCGACCGTGGCGACCGTCCCGAGCGTTCGTTCGGCGATCGTCCCGAGCGTTCTTCCGCCCCGCGTCGCTGAGAAAGGATCTGACCCATGGCCAACAAGCCCTTCTTCCGTCGCCGCAAGGTTTGCCCCTTCTCGGGCGACAATGCTCCGGCAATCGACTACAAGGACACCCGTCTCCTGCAGCGCTACATCTCCGAGCGCGGCAAGATCGTCCCGTCCCGCATCACCGCCGTCTCGGCCAAGAAGCAGCGTGAACTCGCCGCCGCCATCAAGCGCGCGCGTTTCCTCGCCCTGCTCCCCTATGCCGTGAAGTGAGGAGATAAACATGCAAGTCATTCTCCTCCAGCGCGTGGCCAAGCTTGGCCAGATGGGCGATGTCGTCAACGTCAAGGACGGCTACGCCCGCAACTTCCTCCTGCCCCAGGGCAAGGCCCTTCGCGCCTCGGCCTCGAACATCGCTTCGTTCGAAGCCAAGAAGGCCCATCTCGAGGCCCATAACCTCGAGACCAAGAAGGAAGCCGAAGCCGTGGCCGCCAAGCTCGACGGTCAGATCTTCGTTCTGATCCGTTCGGCCTCGGACGTCGGCGCGCTTTACGGTTCGGTCACCGCCCGTGACGTCGCCGAAGTGGCGACCGAAGGCGGCTTCGAAGTGAACCGTGGCCAGATCGTGCTCGACCGCCCGATCAAGGAACTGGGTGTCCACCCGGTGACGGTCACGCTGCACCCGGAAGTTTCGGCCAAGATCAAGCTGAACGTCGCCCGTTCGGTCGAAGAGGCCGAGCTGCAAGCTTCGGGCAAGTCGATCCAGGAACTGGCGGCCGAAGCCGAAGCGGCGGCGGAATTCGAAATCGCCGAGCTCTTCGACGATATCGGCGCAGCCAACGACTTCGACCCGCGCGACGCGCGCTAAGGTCTGCGACAGTCTTGAAACCGCGCGGGGGCAACCTCGCGCGGTTTTTCCTTGCCCATGCCCTGGGGCATTTCCGCCGGGCCGCGTCAGGACGTTTTGAAAACCGATCAAGTTTTGCTATCTTTGCCCGAAGAAACGCCGTTTGCCTCGCCTTTCATCCTGCTTCCCCCCGATTTCAACGCCCAGGAGCCCGCCATGGCCAATTTTCCCGCCACCGATGCGAACGACACCTTTGCCGGGACCTGGAACGCGGACCGCTTCGTTGGCGGGAAGGGCGATGACGTGGCCTATGGCTGGGACGGCGCCGACACTTTCTTCGGAGGCGCCGACAACGACACATTCTTCGGCCAGGCGGGCAGCGACATCGGTTACGGCGGCACCGGCGACGACAAGCTTCAGGGCGGTGGCGATGTCGACACGCTTTACGGCGGGGCGGGCAACGACTCGCTCATGCTCGGCACCTTCTCGGGCAGCGCGGGCGAGGCCTATGGCGGGACCGGCAACGACATGATCCAGGTGCTCTCGGGCGGCCTTGGCCTCGTGATCGACGGCGGCGCGGGGATCGACACGGCCGCCTTCTTCATGTCGCCGCAGAGCCCCACGGGGGATATCGAGATCGACTTCTCGGGCACGCCCCGGGCCTCCTCGGTCAATGGCGGCGCATTTACCCTGGTCTCGGTCGAGAAGCTCTATGCCTATATCGCCTCCGAGGGCCATCACCGGATCATCGGCAGCGCGCTGGCGGATTCGGTCTGGCTGGTCGATCACGTCGATGCCTCGGTCGTCGACCTCGGCGCGGGCGATGACTTCGCCCATGTCGACATCGGCCGGGGTCACAGGGTCCAGGGCGGCACGGGGACCGACACGCTGCGCATCAACTCCACCGGCCCCGTGACCCTGGTGGTCGATGACGCCACCCAGACCATCAGCGGCACCGGGGACACGCTGCAAGGCTTCGAGAATTACGAGACCGTGGTCGTGGGCGCCGCCTATGTCCTCTTCGGCGCGGGCAATGACGCGCTTTACGGCGGCTATTATGACGATATCGGCCATGGTGGCGGGGGGCGGGACCTGCTGCGGGGCTCCAGGGGCGCCGATATCCTTTACGGAGACGAGGACCGCGACACGGTCTCGGGCGGGACGGGCAATGACCAGCTTTTCGGCGGCGAGGGCAGCGATGTGCTGAACGGCGGCCCGGGCGAGGACACGGTCCATGGCGGCGCGGGCGACGACGTGATCCGGGGTGGCAAGGCGGGGGCCGGGGTGCTTTGGGGCGACGAAGGGGCCGACCGCTTCGTCTTTGGCCTCGACGCGGTCTCGCCGCATCTGATCATGGATTTCACCTCCGGAAGCGACAGCCTGCGCTTTGCCCGCAGCCTTCTGCAATTCGGGCCCAGCGATCCGGGCCCCCTGCCCGACGACCTTCTGTCCTTCGGCACGGCGCAAGGCGAGGCGGCGCAGTTCGTGTTGCGCGAGAGGGCCGACCTGGGAGAGCTTTGGCTCGAATGGGACCCCAATGGCGATGACCCTGCGGGCGGCACCTACCTGATGCTGCGGCTGACGGCGGGAACGACGCTTGCGGCCTCGGATATCTTCCTGATCTAGCGGAAGAGCCTGGCGGACAGGGGCAGATTTCCCCAAGGCCCCGGGCGTTCCGCGTCATCGCAGGTCGCCCTTGGGCCAGCAAAGCGCCGCGCCTTGGGCTGTCTTGGCGCGATGGAACACTCGTCCCGCAAGTTTGCCGCCATCCTTTGTCTCTGCGCCGGAATCGCGATCTTTTCCGTCCAGGACCTGATCCTGAAGCTGATTTCAGACCGCTATCCGCTGTCCGAGGCCATGGTGCTGCGGTCCCTGGCCGCCATTCCCTGCCTCTTGGTGCTGGTGCGGGTGCTGGATGGCGGCTTCCCGGGCCTCATCAGCCGGGGCTGGCCGATGATGCTCTGGCGCGGGATCCTGAATTTCCTGGCCTATACCGCCTATTACCTGGCGCTGGCTGCCCTGCCCATGGCCACGACCGTGGCGCTTTACTTCACCGCGCCCTTGTTCATCACGCTTCTGGCCGTCCTCTGGCTGGGCGAGCGCGTGGCGCTGCACCGCTGGGTCGCGCTTGGCCTGGGGTTCCTTGGCGTCGTGATCATGGTCCGCCCCGGGGCGCTCTTTGACCCCGCAGCCCTCCTGCCGGTCTTCTGCGGCCTGGCCTATGCGCTCTCGATGGTCATGGCGCGGCGCATGGGGCAAAAGGACAGCGCGGCCGCCATGGCCTTCTGGGGGAACCTCGCCTTCCTCGGCTGCTCGCTGGGCCTGGCGCTCGCCTTCGGCAGCGGAGCCATGGAGGCGGGGCTCCACCCCTCGCTGTCCTTCCTGACCCGCGCCTGGGTGACGCCCACAGCCACCGATGCCGCCCTGATGGCCGCCTGCGGGCTGATCGCGGCCGTGGGCCTGACGCTCTTGACCCAGGCCTACCGCATCGGCGCCAGCGCGACCGTGGCGCCTTTCGAATTCACCTTCGCCTTTTGGGGCGTGCTTTGGGGCTGGCTCTTCTTCGACCAACTGCCCGATGGCATGGGCTGGGTCGGCATGGCCGTGATCATCGCGGCCGGGACCTATGTCGTGACCACCGAAAGGGCCGATCCGCCCGGCAAGGAGGTCTTCTAGCCCTTCCGCCGGCAAGGCCCCTTGATCCAATCGCCCCAGGACCCGACGTCATCAAGGACAGGCCCCAATGAAAAAGGCCGCCCCGAAGGGCGGCCTTTCCGGCAATCCCTGAGGGGATTACATCTCGTCCAAAGCATCGACCAGCTTTTGCAGCTCGTCCTTCGAGATTTCCTTGTCGGAGACCTTGGCCTGGGCGACCAGGTGATCCACGACCTTGTCTTCGAAGATCGGCGCGCGCAGCTGCTGCTGGACTTGCACGTTCTTCTGGACGAACTCGAAATAGGCGCGTTCCTGGCCCGGATACTGGCGGGCAGCGGTCAGCACGGCCTGGGTCATCTCGGCATCGGTCACGGTGACCTCGGCCTTGCGACCGATCTCGGCCAGGAGGAGCCCCAGACGCACGCGACGCTCGGCGAGCTTCTTGTGCTCGTCGGTGGTCTCGATATGGCCATGGTTGTGGCCATGGTCATGGGGGTTTTCGTCGTGCCAGAGCTGGTGGGCGATCTGGTTGGCTTCCGCCTCGACCAGGGCCGGGGGCAGGTCGAACTTCACGGCGGCATCGAGCTGGTCGAGCAAAGCGCGCTTCAGCACGGCGCGGGCGGCGCCGGCATATTCGGCCTCGAGCCGGGTCGAGACCTGGCCCTTGAGGGCCGCGAGGTCTTCGGCGCCGAACTTCTTGGCCAGCTCGTCATCGATCTTGGCTTCGACCGGCTTTTTCACGGCCTTGATCTTGCAAGCGAAAACCGCTTCCTTGCCCGCCAGGTGCGCCGCACCGTAGTTCTCGGGGAAGGTGACCTTCACATCGACATCTTCCTCGGCGGCATGGCCGACGAGCTGGGCTTCAAAGCCCGGGATGAAGGAGTTCGAGCCCAGAACCAGCGGGTAATCCTCGCCAGCACCACCGTCAAACGGCACGCCGTCGATCGAGCCCTTGAAGTCGATCGTGACCTGGTCGCCGTCCTTGGCCTTGACGCCCTTCTTGCGGTCTTCAAAGGACTTGGCCGAGGAGGCCAGGTTCTTGATCGCCTCTTCGACATCGGCTTCGGCGGCCTTCACGGCGACCTTTTCCAGGCTCAGCGTCGAGGCGTCGAATTCCGGGATCGGCGGCAGGGCTTCGTAGGTCATCTCGACCACGACATCCTGACCCTCGGCCCAGCTCTCGCCGCCGACCATCTTGACCTCGGGCTGCAGCGCGGGGCGGTCGCCGGTGGCGTCGAAGTGATCCTTCATCGCCGTGTCGATCGCCTCTTGCATGGCATCGCCCATGATGCGCTGGCCGAACTGCTTGCGCAGGATGGCCAAGGGAACCTTACCCTTGCGGAAGCCCTTGATTTCGACATCGGGCTGCGCTTCGACCAGCTTTTCGGTGACCTTGGCTTCAAGCTCGGCCGCCGTCACGGTGATCGTATAGGCGCGCTTCAGCCCGTCCTTCAGGGTCTCGGTGACCTGCATGTTTCGTCCTTCTCATCCCAAACTGGTGCGGGTGAAGGGACTTGAACCCCCACGCCTTGCGGCGCTGGAACCTAAATCCAGTGCGTCTGCCAGTTCCGCCACACCCGCAATCTGACGGGGGCCCCCGGTGGAGACCTGCCCGCAAAATCCGCGCCCTTCTAGCAAAGGACAAGGGGGGATGCGAGAGGAAAATTCAGCGGACGGCCGGCCAGTGCCTGGCGGGAAATCAGGCGATCCGGCTGGGGATTGGAAACAATTTTCGCAGAATACTGCCGGATTTCGGGGGGATATCGGGGGCTTTGTCGCCAAAGGGTCTCGCCGTTAACCCAATCTTGCCATATTCTTGGGGAAAAACAAAAGAGCAGAGGCATGATGCAGGAGAACCTTCCATGGCGGCGACGTCTTCGATTGACACGGGTCTGGCGCAAGGCGTCGATGCCGTGACGCTGGCCGGGGTTGCGGGCGGGACCACGATCCTGACGCTGGATGGCGCCCTGCCGGTCGAGTTCCTCGCGCCGGGCGACCGGGTCCTGACCCGCGCAGGCTCGCGCCGCGTCGCAAGGGTCGAGGTCACCGTGGTCCGCAACGCCCGCATGGTCCGCATCGCGGCCGATGCGCTTGGCGTGGGCAAACCGGCCGAGGCGGTCCTCGTCTCGGAGGCCCAGGGCATCTTCATCCGCGACTGGCGCGCCAAGGCGCTTTACGGCCAGGCCGCCGCCGTGGTTCCGGCCGCGCGGCTCTGCGATGGCGAATATATCCGCGCCGAAGTGGTGGAGGAGGTGCGCCTCTTCTCCCTGGTGCTGGACAGCGCCGAGGTCATCTATGCGGGCGGGCTGGAACTGGCCTGCGAAGGGCTTGCCGTTCCGGCCTGAGGCGGGCCGCGGGTCCAAGAGAAAAGGGCGCCCTTGCGGGCGCCCTTTTCTCTTGGAGGTAGCGGGGGCTGCCGCCCCCGCACCCCCGCATTCGGGGGACTGCCGTCCCCCGAGCCCCCAGCTTCAAGGGGAGCACGCTCCCCTTGAAAATCCCCGTGGAAATTTGGGCCAAGTTGAAAGGCAGAGCGCGCCTGGGTGATGCGCGGCTCATTGAAATGGTTGTGAGTATTTGGGCAAGCATGAAAGCAGGCTGCAGGTTAAGGTGGACCCGGGCCTCAAAGACCCAGGTCTCGGAAGACCTTTGGGATCATCTCGGGCAGGTCCTCGGCGATGAGGCCGGGGCCGAAGGCGCGAGCGGCTTCGACATGGAGCCAGGCGGCAGTCTCGGCGGCGTTCTGGGGGTGAAAGCCACGGGCGAGGAGGCCGGTGATCAGGCCAGCCAGCACATCGCCAGAGCCTGCGGTGGCGAGCCAGGGGGCGGCACGGTCGTAGGTCGCGGCGTTGATGGCGCAGGTGCCGTTGGCGCTGGCGATGACCGTGTCGGGACCTTTGTAAAGCACGGTGCAGCCCGCGCGGGCGGCGGCCTCTCGGGTGGCGTCGACCTTGGAATAGGCGGGGCCCTTCACAGCGGGCTCGGACAGCCTGGCGGCGAGGTCGGGGAAGAGGCGGGCGAATTCGCCGCCATGGGGGGTGAGGATGCAGCCCTCGTGCAACAGGGCAAAGAGCGCGGGGTCGCGAGAGACCAGGGTCAGAGCGTCGGCATCGAGGACGAGACGGCGGGAGGCTGCGTGATCCTCACGCACCGCCCCGGCATCGGGCGCGACGGAATCCGCCTGCGTAGCCCGGGGTATACCCCGGGGCTCCGCCCCCTGCCCCAAGCGCCCCGCGGTCCCTGGCCCAACCTTTGCAACCTCCCGGGACCTCGACGCAAGGAGCGCCGCCCTGACCAACCCTGCCGCCCGCGCATCCAGGCCCAACCCGGGCCCCAGGCAGAGCGCATTGATGCGGGCGTCAGAGAGCAGCGCGGTCAGCGCCTCCGCGTCGGCCAGCGGTTTCAGCATCACGGCATCGAGACGGGCGGCATTCTCGGCCATGGCCTCGGCCGGGCAGGCCAGGGTCACGAGCCCTGCGCCGACCCGCAAGGCGGCGCGCGAGGTCATGCGGGTGGCACCACAGGCCCCCGCAGGGCCGGAGACCACCACCGCATGACCGTATGAGAACTTGTGGCCAAATGATTTCTTCAAGCCACCGATGTCGGGAACCGCCTGCTTGACCGCCCCGACAACATGCGTCCGGGGTAGCCCGATATCCACGACAGCGAGCTTGCCGCAGCCAGGCGCTCCGCCATAGTTGAGGCAGTTTTCCACCATGAAGTGGCCGATCTTGGGACGATGGAAGGTCACGGTAAGATGCGCGGGAAAAGCACCGAAATCGTGTCCGCTGTCACTGCACACGCCACTTGGCAAGTCTATGGCAACAAAACGGATCTCTCCAGGCGCGTGCGCCGGGACAAGCGGCAATGGCATCAACCCATGCCAGGTCAAGTAGGTATCCTCAGGCATGGCCCGTGTCATGCCTGTCCCGAAAATGGCATCCACCACGAGGTGGAATTCCAAAGGGTCTGCTTCGAACCGCTGCTTTTGTGCCGCGTCATCCCAGGCACGAACCTCGGCTATCCCTCCGCACCGCTCATAATTCACCCTTGCATCCGGTGGCAGCTTGTCTGCGTCGCCATAGAAATAGACCTCCACCGCCCAGCCCAGCCCCTTCAACAGCCGGGCGACCACGAACCCATCCCCGCCGTTGTTGCCCGGCCCGCAGAGCACCACGGCGCGGCGGGGGGCCGGGGGTTGCCCCGGCACGACTTCAGGCGCCAAGGCGAGCTCGGGCCATTCCTCGAACACCGCCTCCACCACCCCGGCGCCTGCCCGCTCCATCAGCTCCAGACCGGTGACCGCGCCCGAGGCAATCGCCTCGGCCTCCACCGCGCGCATCTGGGCGGCGGTCAAAAGCTCGGCGGGAAAGCGCCGGGCGCCCTCCCTAAGGCCCAAGGGACCTGCGCCGCCCCCGTTCTGCGGCTGTTTCGGGGCCTTTTGCTCGCTCATGGCTTTTCCAGTTTTCATTCTGCCTATTTTTCAGCCGTCCCGCGCAAAATTTACGCTCCTTCGCCAAAATCCCGGGCGCCTCCGCTGCCCATGCAGCCTGCCCCATTGTCCCCGCCCGCGGCAAGTGCTGAGACAAGCCCAAGGATTACGCGCCGCAGATTTCGCGGAGGGGGGCAAGGCATGAAGAAGATCGAGGCCATCATCAAGCCGTTCAAGCTGGACGAGGTCAAAGAGGCCCTCCAGGAGGCCGGCATCCAGGGCCTGAGCGTCACCGAGGTCAAGGGATTCGGCCGTCAGAAGGGCCATACCGAGCTTTACCGGGGCGCCGAATATGTCGTCGACTTCCTGCCCAAGGTGAAGATCGAGGTCGTTCTGACCGATGACATGGTCGAGACCGCCATCGAGGCGATCATCTCGGCCGCCCGCACCGACAAGATCGGCGACGGCAAGATCTTCGTCTCGCCCGTCGAACAGGCCATCCGCATCCGCACCGGCGAAACCGGCGACGACGCGGTCTGACCCATTCCAGAACACCGGGGCACCGGATCACGCGGACCCCTTTGTAAACACCAACCCTGAAAGGCTAAAAGATGAGCGCGATCAAAGATGCTCTGAAGCTGATGAAGGACGAGGAAGTCGAATACGTCGATGTTCGCTTCACCGATCCGAAAGGCAAGCTTCAGCACGTCACCGTTGTGGCGGATCTCGTGGACGAGGACTTCTTCGAGGAAGGCTTCATGTTCGATGGCTCCTCCATCGCTGGCTGGAAGTCGATCGACCAGTCCGACATGAAGCTCATCCCCGATGCTTCCTCGGTCTATATCGACCCCTTCTACGCCGAAAAGACGCTTTGCGTTCATTGCGACGTGGTCGAGCCCGACACGAACGAGGCCTATGACCGCTGCCCGCGTCAGATCGCCAAGAAGGCCGAGGCTTACCTCAAGTCCTCGGGCATCGGCGATGCGGCTTACTTCGGGCCGGAAGCCGAATTCTTCATCTTCGACGACGTGCGCTATCAAGTCGCGCCGAACAAGGTGTCCTTCCAGCTCGACGCCGAAGCGGCGGCCTGGAACACCGATGCCTCCTTTGAGGGCGGCAACCTCGGCCATCGTGCGGGCTACAAGGGCGGCTATTTCCCGGTGAACCCGGTGGACGAAGCCCAGGACCTGCGCGGCGAGATGCTCTCCACCATGAAGCGCATGGGCATCAAGGTCGACAAGCACCACCACGAAGTGGCGACCTGCCAGCACGAGCTTGGCATGGTCTTCGGTTCGCTGATCGGTCAGGCCGACAACATCCAGAAGTACAAGTACGTCATCCACAACGTCGCGGCCGCCTATGGCAAGACCGTGACCTTCATGCCCAAGCCCATGAAGGGCGACAACGGCTCGGGGATGCATGTCAACATGTCGATCTGGAAGGACGGCAAGCCGCTCTTCGCGGGTGACAAGTATGCCGACCTGTCGCAGGAAGCCCTGTGGTTCATCGGCGGCATCCTGAAGCATGCCAAGGCGCTGAACGCGCTGACCAACCCCTCGACCAACTCCTACAAGCGCCTGATCCCGGGCTTCGAGGCTCCGGTGCTCTGCGCTTACTCCGCCCGCAACCGCTCGGGCTGCGTCCGTATTCCGTGGACCGAATCGCCCAAGGCCAAGCGTGTCGAAGCCCGCTTCCCCGATCCGAGCGCGAACCCCTACCTGGCTTTCGCCGCCCTGATGATGGCGGGCCTCGACGGGATCAAGAACAAGATCGACCCGGGCCCGGCTTCGGACAAGGACCTCTACGACCTGCCGCCGGAAGAACTGGCCGCGATCCCGACGGTTTGCGGTTCGCTCCGGGAGGCGCTGGAAGAGCTGCAGAAGGACATGGACTTCCTGCTGCAAGGTGGCGTCTTCACCCGCGAGATGCTGGAGGCCTATGCCGAGCTGAAGTGGCAAGAAGTCTACAACTTCGAGCACACGCCGCACCCGGTGGAATACCAGATGTACTACTCCTGCTGAGCCGCAAGGCTGCACAGGGAAAGGGGCGCCCAGCCAAGGGCGCCCCTTTTGCTTTGCGGGCGATTCGGATCGCGGTCAAGGTGGTTTGTCCAATCCGGACAGGTTGGCAAGTCCTGAGGGCGGAAGCATCGCCCCAAAAGCCTTGCCTAGACACAAATCGGACAGAAAGCAGACGGGGAGGCGAGATTTAATGTCTAAGTCACCTCGGACAGAATCGCATTTCGTCCAAAAATGTCTATGTCATTGCGGACAAAATACTCCGAATATGAGGCTATCCAGAACAAGGAGCCTCCAAATGCACATCAACCCCGACAAACTGCGCCACCTGATGGCCAAGACCGAACTCCGCCGCGCTGCTGACCTTGCCGCCCGCTCCAAGGTGAGCGAAAAGACGATCGACCGCATCCTCGATGCCGAAGACCACAACTCGCAAACCACCACTGTGACCCGCCTCGCCAGGGCCCTCGGCGTGACGCCCGAAGACCTTGCTCAGCCCCCGGCCCCCGGCGACTTGCGCCAACAGCAGGACCCAAACGCCTACTCCTACCGCCATGCCTTTACCCTCACCGGCAGCGAGCGGCTGAACCTTGACCTCGTCGGGCATCGCTATGGGGTCTCCCCCGCCGATATCCTCAAGGCCGCCCCCGCCCTCTATGCGCTGGTGGCCGAGATGAGCCTCGCCAAGCGCCGCGCCGACCTGGACCTCGCCCGGCAGACGCGGCCCGTCGTCGCGCCCCATTTGCAGGGCGCCGCCGACATGGCCACCGGGCGGCTGGGGGAGGTGCTCTGTGCCGAAGAGGCCTCCATCGCCCGTGCCGACATCTTTGGCCGCCATCTGGACAAGGTCTTCGCCGACCGCTTCGACATCGAGCCCCCCGCCCTCGACCCGTTCCATGATTTCATTCGGACTGCGGCAAAGGCGGCAAACCCTCACGCCTTCTCTGACCTTCTGGGCCGGGGAAACCTGCCCGAGAGGCTCTTCGAGGACGATCTCATCGCCATCAGCGGCGGGGACATCGCCGCCGCCTGGGCACTGGAGCATGGGCGGGTGCGGATCCAGGACATTCCCGCCGAGCTGCGCTCCAATGACCGCAAGGCCGACCGGATCGCCTTTCTCGCCTCCTGTCTGACCGAAAAGGACAGGGAATGGCTGGATTGCATCGCGAACATGACGCAGGACGCCCTCGCCGAAGACGAACAGAAGGAGCCCGACCATGGCCTCTAAGCACCTGCGCGACTGCGCCCGCCTGTGCCGGGCGGCAGGCCTCTCAGTCTTGGGAGTCGAATTCGGCGGCAAGCATGTGCGGTTTCGGTGCGAGGAAGGGGTGATGATCCTGCCCTCCACCCCCAGCGACCGCCGCTGGGGCCGCAATGCCGCAGCGCAGGCCCGCCGGATGAAGCGCGACGCGGGCTGAGCCCCTAAGTCGCGCCTCTGCGCGCCCCTTTCGCCTGCTCCTCAAGGCGCCCATGCCGTCCGCCGGGCCCCTCGCTCCCCCTTCCGGCACCCGCGCCCCTTCCCCTTTCACATTTGCCCAAGTATTCCGGGGTCCGGGGCAGCGCCCCGGGGCGCTCCACAGTCCCTGCCATTTCCAGAGACAATCCCCAGCGGCTTGCCCCGATTGTCTTTGCGGCGGAAACAAGGCGCATTGGTTAACAATACCTTTCTTTCTCCCAGATTTGCTCCGTTTCCCTCCACAATCCTTAACCATAACCAGCTCAGGAAAAACCGGGAGACTGACCATGGGTCGCTATGACAATCGGTTCGCGAGTGACAGTGTTTTTCACACCTATTCCCCCTCTGCCCGTGCCGAGGTGATCGAGCGGCTGACCAATCCGGGCGGCCTCAGTGTCGGCCCGGCGCGGCTGGTGGCCGTCATCGACGGGATCATCCAGGAGGCGCTGGAAGAGACACCGATCGTGCTGTGGGAGGCCGAGGAGCTCATCCGCTTTGAACTTCCCGAGGCGCGCATCCTCCTGGCCCTGCGCGAGGCCGAGACCCCGGCCCAGTCCGGCCTGACGCTTGGCGTCGTCTTCGAAGGCCCCAATGCCGAAGAGATCGCCTCCGCCCTCGCCCGGCTCATCGCCCGCACGATCCAGAGCCGCTTCCCGACCTTCGAACATGCCCCCGGCGCGGCGGAGGTCCCGGGTTTTGATGCGGAAAGTGCTGCGCTCTTCGACGAGCCGCTCAGCGGCAGCTCGAACGGCCTGCCCCCGGTCGACAGCCTGGCCGACCGGATGTGGAGCCGGGCCGAAGCCTGCGCCCCGGTGCCCCAGCGCCAGGCCGCGCCCCTGGCCGCGCCCCGGCCCTGGGCCTGGCTGGCGCGTCTGTCGCCAGGGCCCGCGCCCCGGTTTTCCTTGCCGGTCCTGCGGCCGATGCGCAGCTCGGTCCGGGCTCTTGCCTTCCTGCTTTTGGCCATGGGGCTGATCCAGGGCCCGATGGGACCGGCCGCCCAGGCCGAGACCTCGAACACGGCGCCCTGAGTTCAGTGGCCCTGTTCGGTCAGGATCGCGATATCGGCGGGCGAGAGGCGCTCGGCCGCCATGACCACGGTATGGATCGAAAAGACCACGGCCCCGGTCAGCGGCAGGCGCACCAGCGACTGCCGCTCTGACCGCATGAAAGGGCGCTCGCCGCTGCGGGGGCGGTAATCGGTCTGCGACTTGGGCTGATGCAGGGCCGGGTTGGCGTAAAGCAAAGCGTTCATCCGGTACAGGGGCTGCCCCGGGCGGATCATGTCGAAAAGCCGCTGCACCCGCCGCGCGAGGTCGCCCGCATAGCCCTTGACCGGCACATGGATCGTGGTCAGCGGATGGCCCAGCTTCTCGGCCAGGGTCCAGCTCGCCGGAAAGCACAGGATGGCGCCGGTCAGGACATGTTCCTCGCCCCGCGCCTCCATCAGGCAGAAGTCTTCCTGCAAGAGCCGCCCCAGGGTCAAAAGCGGCTGGCTGCGGTCGAGCTCCACCAGCACGCCATCGGGGCGGCGCATGGCCTGACCCTGCCGCGTGAAACCCGGGGGCAGATGGGCCAGGGCCGTGTCGTAAAGCTCTTCCGCCGCGGGCCGCGCCTCTTCGGTCAGGGCATGGACCGGCGCGGTGGCGATGAGCCTCTCGCGCTCGGCCATCTGGGCGGCATAGGCGTCATCGACGCGCAGCCAGTCCGACATCTGCATGGGCACGATCCCCGGCAGGCGCCACAGCGCGGGCACGGTCCAGGGCAAGGGGTCGAGGCGGGTCTGAAGAATGGGCTCCATCCCGCCTGAATGCCCGGTTCGGGCCGTAGGGAAAAGGGGTTACAGTATGAAATCCCCGCCATCCAGCAAGGGCACGCCGAGGTTCGAGGGATTCTCGGTCAGTTGCACCCCGACAAGCCGGATCAATCCGCCGCCGAAATCGATCAGGTCGATGGTCACCGACTGGTCGGCCCAGCTTTCGGCGATGCGCCCGCTGAGCGCCACATAGCTGCCGATGCCGAAGACGGCGAGGTCCACCTTGTCCACCCCGTGCTGGAAATCGTTCACGACCTCGACCCCCGGGTCGCGGCGGAAGATGAAACGGTCGGCCCCCGCCCCCCCGGTCAGGACGTCGTTGCCAAGCCCACCCAGAAGCGTGTCGACCCCGTCGCCGCCCCCGATCTGGTCGTCGCCCGCCCCGCCCGACAAATAGTCGTTGCCGGTGCCGCCATCCATGCCATCATCCCCGGCATTGCCCTGCAGGAAATCATCGCCGTCCTGGCCCAGGACCGTGTCATCCCCGGCCCCGCCCTGGACGAAGTCCGTGCCCGCCTCGCCCCACAGCACATCCTGGCCCTCGGCCCCGATGAGCGTGTCGTTCCCCTCGCCCGCAAAGATCGTATCGGCGCCATTGCCGCCGTTGTTCTGGTCATTGCCCGCGCCCGAGGTGACGACATCCTCGCCATCCCCGGCCCGGATCGTGTCGTTGCCGCTGCCCGAGGTGACCTGGTCGTCGCCACCATTGCCGTCGATCCGGTTGCGGGCCCCGCCCGCATCGGTGATCGTGTCGTCTCCGGCGCCGCCGATCAGCGTGTCCCAGTCGTTTGCGCCCTGCAGCGTGTCGTCGCCCTCTCCGCCCCAGAGCTGGTTGCGCCCCCCGTCGCCCGACAGGAAGTCGTCGCCCGCCCCACCGCGCAGGACATCGTTCTCGGTCCCGCCGCGCAGCGTGTCCGTCCCCGTGCCGCCGATCAGCGTATCGGCCCCGCCATCGCCCTCGACCAGGCCCTGAAGGCCGGCCGATCCGTCGAAGTGATCGGCCCCGCTGCCCAGCGAGATCCCGCCCAGGATCGTCCCGGCATTGACGACCGTGTCATCGGCCGCATTCAGCTGCACCGTCCGCAACCCGCCATTGTCGCCCGAGATCAGGCCGGTGTTCTGCACCACGACCCTGGCCATGACCGAGACCGAGCCCAGGGTCAGCTCCCCGGTGATCGTGCCGGAGTTCACGACCGAGATCGTCCCCTCTCCCGCCGCGAAGCCCGAAGTCGTCACCCCGCCCGAGATCGTGCCGCGATTGTCCAGCGTCAGCCGGGGACCCGCCGCGAAGATGCCCTCGGTCCCGCCGAAGATCGTGCCCAGATTGGTGATCCGTCCCAGGCCCGAGGTCAGGATGCCGTAAAACCCGGCCGAGATCGCGCCGCTCGCCTCCACCAGGATCGAGCCGCCGTTGTGCCCGACCCCGGTCGATCCGCCGATGACATGGCCCGCGATGTCAAGAATGCCATCGTTCATCGAAACCGGGATGTCGAGCTCGCTGGACAGGATGCCCTGGACGGAAATGAAGCCCAGCTCGCCCGCATTGAGCGTCCGCACCGTGGTATTGGCGTTTGTGATCACGAAGCTTGTCATGGCTTGACCCTCGAATGGCGGCCGCCCCCTCGCGGCGCAATGAAATGGAACCGACCCGTCGCCGGGCCGTGGAATGGCAAAAGGTCTAGTCCAGCGCGGCGCGGTCCGTCAAGAAACATGACGATTGCGACAGGAACCGTCGCGGATCGTCGCGACGCCCCGCCTCGCCGCTTCAGACTGGCCGCAGGAGGAGCCCCATGACCCAGACCTTCCCGCGCAAGATCGACCCGACCCGGGGCGACAGGCTCGCCGATGGCAGCCCCAATGACAACGACCGCATCGAGATCGGCCCGACGCAACTGGCCTTTGCCGAATGGGAGGCGGCGGGGGTCCGGCCTCCGAACCTGGAGAAGATGCGCCATGACCGCTGGGCGGCCCTGGTCAAGGGCATCCAGGCGCGGGACTATGCCGGGCTCTTGATGTTCGACCCGATGAACATCCGCTATGCCACCGACACGACCAACATGCAGCTCTGGAACGCGCATAACCCCTTCCGCGCCTGCCTGATCTGCGCCGATGGCCATATGGTGATGTGGGAATACAAGAACTCGCCCTTCCTCGTGACCTTCAACCCCCTGGTGAAAGAGCTGCGCACGGGGGCGAGTTTCTTCTATTCGGTGACAGGGGATACCTCGCCCGGGGATGCCAAAAACTTCGCCGCCCAGGTCGACGAGGTGATCCGCGCCCATGCCGGGTCAAACCGCCGCCTGGCCGTCGACAAGATCATGATCCACGGGCTCCGCGCGCTCGACCGTGCGGGCTTCGAGGTCATGGAGGGCGAAGAGCTGACTGAGCGTGTCCGCGCCATCAAGGGCCCCGAGGACATCGCCGCGATGCGCTGCGCCATGGTCTCCTGCAACCAGGCCATCACCGAGATGGAGGCTTTCACCCGCTCCGAAGTCCCCAAGGGCGGCGTCTCCGAGGATGCGATCTGGGCCGAACTGCACCGTGGCAATATCCGCCGGGGGGGCGAGTGGATCGAGACGCGACTCCTGGCCTCCGGCCCAAGGACCAACCCCTGGTTCCAGGAATGCGGCCCCCGGATCGTGGGCAACAACGAGATCGTGGCCTTCGATACCGACCTCATCGGCGTCTATGGCATCTGCATCGACATCTCCCGCACCTGGTGGGTGGGCGACCGCGCGCCAAGGCCCGACATGATCTCGGCCTATGCCCATGGTCTGGACCATATTGCCCAGAACATGGCCATGCTGAAACCCGGCGCCCGCATCCGCGACCTTGTCCACCAGGGCCACCAGCTGGCGCCGAACTATTGGGCGCAGAAGTATTCCTGCAAGATGCATGGGGTCGGGCTTTGCGACGAATGGCCTTATGTGCCCTATCCGGACTCTTGGGTGGAGGGCAGTTTCGACCATGTGATCGAACCCGGCATGGTGCTCTGCGTCGAGGCGCTGGTCTCGCCCGAGGGTGGGGATTTCTCGATCAAGCTGGAAGAACAGGTGCTGATCACCGAAACCGGGGTCGAGAACCTGACGACCTATCCGATGGATCCCCGCCTGATGGGGTGACGCCCCGGAACAGCCGCAGGGGGGCTGTCTGCCCCCCGCTTCGCCCCCCCGAGGATATTTGTGCCAAATTGAAAGACACGAAGCCCTTTGCTCTTTCAACTTGGCGCAAATACTCCCGCCGGAGGCATCCCCGAGCCGGTTGGCGCGACGCGCCAGAGGCGAGATGAAAACCTTGCGCCGCAGGCGCTCCGCTGGACTCCGCTGGCCTCGCGCGCTAAGGGGCGGCATCGCAATTGGAGGCCTTACGCATGATCCCGCGCTATTCCCGTCCCGAGATGGTCTCAATCTGGTCCCCCGAGACCCGCTTCAAGATCTGGTTCGAGATCGAGGCCCATGCCTGCGACGCCCAAGCCGCCATCGGCGTGATCCCCAAGGCCAATGCCGAGGCCGTCTGGAAGGCCAAGGACGCCACTTTCAACGTCGCCCGCATCGACGAGATCGAGGCCGTCACCAAGCATGACGTCATCGCCTTCCTGACCCACCTGGCCGAGATCATCGGGAATGACGAGGCGCGCTTCGTCCACCAGGGCATGACCTCTTCGGATGTGCTGGACACGACCTTCAATATCCAATTGTGCCGCGCCTCGGACCTGCTTCTGGTCGCCATGGACCGGGTCCTGGCAGCCCTCAAGACCCGCGCTTTCGAGCACAAGGACACCATCCGCATCGGGCGCAGCCATGGCATCCATGCCGAGCCCACCACCATGGGCCTGACCTTCGCCCGCTTTTACGCCGAGATGGCACGCGGCCGCGCACGCCTGGTCGCCGCGCGGGCCGAGATCGCCACGGGGGCGATTTCTGGCGCCGTCGGGACATTCGCCAATATCGACCCCTCGGTCGAGGAACATGTCTGCAAGATGCTGGGCCTGGCGCCGGAACCCATCTCCACCCAGGTCATCCCCCGCGACCGTCATGCCATGTTCTTTGCCACGCTCGGCGTGATCGCCTCCTCGATCGAGAATATCGCCACCGAAATCCGCCACATGCAGCGCACCGAGGTGCTGGAGGCCGAAGAGTTCTTCTCGCCCGGCCAAAAGGGCTCCTCGGCCATGCCGCACAAGCGCAACCCGGTCCTGACCGAGAACCTGACGGGGCTTGCGCGGTTGGTGCGCAGTGCGGTCACGCCCGCCCTCGAGAACGTGGCTTTGTGGCACGAGCGCGACATCAGCCATTCCTCGGTCGAGCGCGCCATCGGGCCGGACACCACGATCACGCTGGATTTCGCCCTGCACCGCCTGGCGGGCGTCGTCGAAAAGCTGGTGGTCTATCCCGAGAATATGCTCCGCAACATGAACAAGTTCAAAGGCCTGGTCATGTCGCAGCGCGTGCTTCTGGCCCTGACCCAGGCAGGCGTGAGCCGCGAGGACAGCTACCGCCTCGTGCAAAGGAACGCGATGAAGGTCTGGGAAAAGGGCGCCGATTTCAAGACCGAGCTCCTGGCCGATCCGGAAGTCACCGCCGCGCTGTCTCCGGCCGAGATCGAGGAGAAGTTCGACTTGGGCTATCACACCAAGCATGTCGACACGATCTTTGCCCGCGTCTTCGGCTGAAGCGCCCGGGATGGAGCCCAGGGGGCCAGGCGCGCCTGACCCCTTTTGCATTTTGCCCCGGCCTTTGAAAACAATCCGTCTAAACCTCACCTTAACCGGGAAGCGCCATCCTGACCCGGTCTGAAGAATCGGAGGTTTCATGGCGTTCAATCCTGCGATGCTGGCATCCCTGACCAATACCGAGGGCTTTGGCGCCCCGGCCCTGCTTCCGGCTTCACGCCCGAAGATCCACCCCAAGGAAAAGGCCGCGATCATCGTGCGGCTCATGCTGTCCGAAGGCGCGCCGCTCAAGGTGACCTCGCTCCCCGAGGATATGCAGACCGAATTGACCCAGCAATTGGGCAAGATGCGCCGCGTGAGCCGCGAGACGCTGAAGGCCGTGGTCGAGGAATTCCTGGGCGAGCTGGAACAGGTCGGGCTGTCGTTTCCCGGCGGCCTCGAGGGTGCGCTCTCGATGATGGATGGCCATATGTCGGCCAATGCGGCCTCGCGGCTGCGCAGGCTTTCGGGCGGCAATGCCTCGGTCGACCCCTGGGAGCGGATCAACGCCATGTCGCTGGAGCGCATCGTTCCGGTGCTGGAGGAGGAAAGCATCGAGGTCTGCGCCGTGGTCCTCTCCAAGCTTCCCGTCCCCCGCGCGGCAGAGCTTTTGGCCAAGCTGCCCGGGGAACGGGCGCGGGCCGTGGCCTATGCGGTCTCCCTGACCGGCAATGTCGATCCCGACACGGTCCACCGCATCGGCCTCTCGCTGGCCACGCAGTTGGATAGTCAGCCCTTGAAGGCCTTTGACGCCGGTCCCGGGGAGAGGGTGGGGGCGATCCTGAACGTCGCCGCCGCCTCGACCCGGGACGAGGTGTTGCGCGGCCTGCTGGAGCAGGACAAGGACTTCGCCGAGGTGGTGAAGAAGAACATCTTCACCTTCGAACATATCAAGGCGCGGCTCGGGCCGCGGGATGTGCCCAAGGTCATCCGCCTGGTGGATCAGAACCTGATCGTCACGGCCCTGGCCTATGCCATGGGGGTCCCCGACCTGGTGCCTTCCGCAGAACACATCCTGTCCAACCTGTCGCAGCGTCTGACCCAGACCTTGAAAGAGGAAATGGCGGGGCGCGGCAAGATCAAGGAAAAGGATGCCGAGGAGGCGATGGGGGCCATCGTCATGGCGATCCGCCAGCTGGAAGGCTCGGGCGAGGTCGTGCTGGTGGAACCCGAGCAATGAGTGGCGCGCAGCCGAAGCAGCGGCAAGGCCGCAGCATCGGCTGCACGCGGGAAGCGGGAGGGGCCAGCCCCTCCCGCACCCACCCCGCCGGAGGACCCTGGCCGGGCCCTCCGGACCTCCCGCGACATGTGGGGGGCGACGGAGGCCCGGCGGGCGTCGCCTGAGCCGGGTATGGTCCCTGGCGGAAGCGGAGGGGCACCGAAGCTGCGGCCTTGGGTTGACCAAGGCTGAAGGCAGGCCCCCGGCGCAAGCAGAACAACAGACCTGCTGCGTCTTTGGCGCTTGCATTGCAGCAGGTGGGAAGGGCCGCCGTCCTTTCGCTTAGGTGACGAGGCGTCAAGCTGCGCCTCAGGCACAAGGGCCTGTTGCGCGGCGGCAGAATGGCGGTCTTGGGCTTGAACCCGACGGCTGCGGAGTTGGAGGCTGCACCCATCGGCGCGGGAAGGGCGGGCTTTCATGGGTCGGCTTGTGGGACGAAGGGGACCGGCCTGGCCCGCCAGGCTACAAGGAAAAGGGACCGCCTGCCCGCCTCTTGGACCTGGGTTTCTCGCGCTGCGCGGCGGGCAGGGAAAGGCGAGCCTCGGATGCCGATGAAGAGGCAAACATGCGCCATGGCGGCCTCCTGGATCCGGAAAGTTTCCTTGGCCATCGGGGTTTTCCGCAGCGCCCGGGGGGAAGCAAGGCCTGGGTGCCAAGAGCAATGGTCCCGCGATCGGCGGTCCGGACGGCGGACCTCGGGGATCGAGGGGGTGGGCCTTGGCCCTATGTCCAAACGGGCAGAAGGGCGGGAAAGGGTCCGCGTCTTGACAGGGCGTTGCTTGTGGCCAGGCATGGGCCCCCTGAGGCATTCCCTCTCGGCGGGACCGCCATGTTTCGCGACCAAGGCGGCTCCCCCGCGCGGGAAAGAGACACGGGTGCAGCTTTCGGCCCCGGGGTCGACCCGGACAGAAGGATCCAGGGCTCGCCCCCGGTGCAGCCCGTCAGGGTCGGCGGACAAGGCCCTTGGGCAAGGGGACCCAAGGCCCGTGAACGCTCCCGGTCCGTAACGGAGCACTCAGGGTCTGCGGCATGCGGCCCTGTGACCGGCGCGGCCGCAAATGGGGGATGGGAGACGCAATCCGGTCGGGAAGCTCCGTGACGGCAAGTCATCCACCTGCGGGAAGTGACCCGTGCAGGCAAAAGAGGTTCGCCTGCCGCCTGTTTGCCGGTGAAGCGACCACCTGAGCAGGCCGCTTCCTTGGAGCGACCGTCCCGAGGCCGAAAGTCCGCGTCGAGACCGCCTTGCTCTCCTGCCCATCGGGGGGGAACTCTCCCCACTGCGCCATTCACGCAAAGCAGCAGAGAGGAAACGCTTTGCCCCGGCATACCGCAAGGCCGATTTCCCAGGCCCAGGGACAGGGCCGCATCCTCTCAGGCGTCCAGCTCGGTATCCCAGTAGAGATAATCCATCCAGCTCTCGTGCAGGTGGCCCGGCGGGAAACGGCGGCCATGGGCCTGCATTTCCTCGGGCGTGGGCGCACGGGCCGGGCGGCGCAGATGCAGGCCCGATTGCTTCAAGGTCTTGTTGCCCTTGTGCAGGTTGCAAGGGCTGCAAGCGGCCACGACATTCTCCCAGGAGGTGATCCCCCCGCGCGAGCGCGGGATCACATGGTCGAAGGTCAGATCGCCCCGCGAGCCGCAGTATTGGCAGCAGAATTCGTCCCTCAGGAAAAGATTGAAGCGCGTGAAGGCCACGCGCTTCTGGGGTTGGACGAATTCTTTCAGCACCACGACCGAGGGCAAGCGGAACTCGGTCCTTTGGCTTCGCACCGTCGTGTCATATTCGGTCAGGATCGTGACGCGGTCGAGCACGGCGGCCTTGATCGCCTCTTGCCAGGGCCAGAGCGAGAGCGGGTAGTAGGAAAGCGGCCTGAAATCGGCGTTCAACACCAGCGCGGGGCAGTGTTTCAACGTCGCAGGGTCGCGCACGAAAGAAGTTCGAAAATCACCGTCCAAAGCCGAGACCTTCCCTTCGGGTCCGCGCTTCAGGCACAAAATGCGCCGTTCTGCGCATGGAATCACTATATCTGGCGTTTCCTCAGTGGCAAGCCCCCCGCATCTGCGCCCTGCCCGGTTTTTGACAAGCTTGCGTGACGGGGCCATGACAAAGGCCACCCCGCGCGGGGCTTTGCCGGAAAATCCGGCATTGGACGCCGGGGACTTGGCAGAAAGCCAAGGCGCCGCTATCAGGCGAGGAAAATGAGAGGGACAAGATGCTCGACCGCCGCCTGATGATCCTTGGCCTTGCGGCGCTCGCCGCCTGCGGCCGCCGCCGTGAACCCGAGGCGCGCTATGCCGGACGCACGCCCGCCATGGACCGGCTGGTGGCGAAATATGCGCGCCTCTACGACATGCCCGAGAGCCTGATCCACCGCGTCATCCAGCGCGAAAGCGGCTATAACCCCGGCGCCCGCAACGGCCCCTATTACGGGCTGATGCAGATCCTGCCGCAGACCGCCCGCACCATGGGCTTTCGCGGCGAGCCCGAGGACCTGCTCGATGCCGAAACCAACCTGAAATATGCGGGCAAATACCTGCGCGGCGCCTGGCTCGTCTCGCGCCGGAACCAGGATCGCGCGGTGTCCTGGTATTCCAAGGGCTATTACTATGAGGCCAAGCGGATGGGGCTTTTGGAAGAGACCGGGCTGCGTGGCTGAGGGATTGCGCCGCCTGGACGGCGTCGCCCAACCGGGGGGCTGCCGCCCCCCGGACCCCCTGCCTGGAGGGACCCACGGGGCCCCTCCAGACCTCCCCCGGGATATTTGTGCAAGTATGAAAGACGAAGGGCGCCCTGATCGAGGCGCCCTTTGCGTTTCATCTTTTCATAAATATCCACGGGGGTTCCAAGGGGGAGCGTGCTACCCCTTGGCGCAGGGGTTCGGGGGGCGCGCAGCCCCCCGACCTCAGGTCACCACATCAGGCGCGACCTTGCCGGTGAAGGCTTCGATCCCCGCCAGCTCATGGGCGGCGGCAATGACGGGGGAGAGCGCCTCTTGCGCATCGCGGTCCAGGCCATCCGGCCCGGGCACATAGCGCTCGAGATAGACGCGGAGCGTTGCGCCCTCGGTTCCGGTGCCGGAGAGGCGATAGACGATGCGGCTGCCGTCGGTGAAATTCACCCGCACGCCTTGCTTGGCCGAGACCGAGCCATCGACCGGATCGGTATAGGAGAAGTCATCGGCGCCCGAGACCTCCATGCCTTGCAGCTTGCGGCCTGCGAGGCTGGCGAGGCTCGCGCGCAGCGCGGCCATCATGGCATCGGCCTTTTCGGTAGCGATGGCTTCGAAATCGTGGCGGGAGTAGTAGTTGCGCCCGAACTTGGCCCAGTGTCCCTTGACGATGGCCTCGACGCTTTCGCCGCGCACGGCCAGGATGTTGAGCCACATCAGGATGGCCCAGAGCCCGTCCTTTTCCCGCACGTGGTCCGAGCCGGTGCCGAAGCTCTCTTCGCCGCAGATCGTGGCATTGCCGGCATCGAGGAGGTTGCCGAAGAACTTCCAGCCGGTGGGGGTCTCGTAGCTGGCGATCCCAAGCGAGGCCGCCACCCGGTCGGAGGCCGCCGAGGTCGGCATCGACCGCGCCACGCCCTTCAGGCCCGCGCGGTAGCCCTTGCAGAGATGCGCATTGGCCGCCAGCACCGCCAGGGAATCCGAGGGCGAGACATAGATGCCGCGCCCCACGACCATGTTGCGGTCGCCGTCGCCATCCGAAGCCGCGCCGAAATCGGGCGCGCCTTCGCCCATCATCTCGGCCATCAGCTCATGGGCCCAGGTGGGGTTGGGGTCGGGATGCATGCCGCCGAAATCCGGGAGCGGCACTTCATGGGTGACGGTGCCTTTCGCAGCCCCGAGGCGACGCTCCAGGATCTCTACGGCGTAAGGTCCGGTCACGGCGCACATGGAATCCATCCGCATCCGGAAACCGGCCGCGAACATGGCGGTGATCTTGTCGAAATCGAAGAGGCTCTCCATCAGGTCGGCGTAATCGGCGACCGGATCGACCACATCGACCACCATGTCGCCCAAGGCATGCCGCCCCACGGTGCCGAGGTCGACATCCTGCGCCTCGAGAATGTGATACTCGGTGAGCTCGGTCGTGCGCTTGTACATGGCCTCGGTCACGGCCTCGGGCGCGGGGCCGCCGTTGGGCATGTTGAACTTGACGCCGAAATCCTCCTTCGGGCCGCCGGGGTTGTGGGAGGCCGACATGATGATCCCGCCATCGGTCTTGTTCAGCCGGATCAGGTGCGAGGCGGCGGGCGTGGACAAAACCGCCCCCTGCCCCACGATGACCCGCTTGGCGCCGTTGGCCGCCGCCATCCGCAAGATGACCTGGGCCGCGCGGTCGTTGAAATAGCGCCCGTCTCCGCCAAGGACGAAGGTTTTCCCAACCGTGCCCACCGTGTCGAAGATCGCCTGGACGAAGTTTTCCAGGTAATGCGGGCCCATGAAGACCGGGGTCTTCTTGCGCAGGCCGGACGTCCCGGGCTTTTGCCCCGCGATGGGTTGGGTTTTCACGGTGATCTTGCTCATGGCTGGCCTCCCAAGGCTGCGGCGGTAAAGACGAGGACGGCATTGGCGGGCACGGTCTGGCCCGCGCCTGCAGGTTGCGGCACGAGGTCGGGCCGCGTCGTGTCAAGGATCAGCGACCAGGCCGGAACCGTGCCCGGCAGGGTCAGGGCCTGTTCGGGGCCGGTGTTGAAGACGGCGAAGATCACGTCATCGGCCTCAGGCCCCTGGGCGGCCATGCGGAGTTCCACGCAAAGGCAGCGGAAAGCGGGGTCATGCCATTCGAAGGCCTCGGGCGGCTGGCCATCGGCGCGGCGCCAGATCACATCGGGCAGGCCCTCGTTATGGCGCTTGCGAGCGTGGAGGAAATGGCGCTGGCAGAGCACGGGATGGCCCGCGCGGATCGCCGCAAGCTTGGCCACGAAGGCGGCCAGGGCGGCATCGGCCTTGGCCCAGTCGATCCAGGTGACCTCATTGTCCTGGGCATAGGCATTGTTGTTGCCGCCCTGGCTGTGGCCGATCTCATCACCTGCGAGGATCATCGGCGTGCCCTGGGCCAGCATCAGCGTGGCCAGGATGTTGCGTTTGCGCAAAGCACGGGCGGCGTTGATGCGGGCGTCCTCGGTGGCGCCCTCATGGCCCAGGTTGTCGGAGTGGTTTTCCGAATGGCCGTCGCGGTTGTCCTCACCATTGGCCAGGTTGCGCTTTACGGTGTAAGAGACCAGGTCTTGCAGCGTAAACCCGTCATGGGCAGTGACGAAATTCAAGGACGCCGTGGCGGGGCGGCCATGGTGGTCGAAGTTCTCGGCGCTCCCCAAAAGGCGCCGTCCAAGCTCCGCCGTCATCCCCGCATCGCCGCGCCAATAGCGGCGCACTCCGTCGCGGAACTTGTCGTTCCATTCGGCAAAGGGATGGGGAAAGCCGCCCATCTGGTAGCCGCCGGGACCGATGTCCCAGGGCTCGGCGATCAGCTTGACGCGGGCGAGGACCGGGTCCTGCCGCAGGGCATCGAAGAAGCCCGCGCCACTGTCGAAGCCATGCACCTCGCGCCCCATCGAGGTCGCAAGGTCGAAGCGGAAGCCATCCACGCCGAAATGCGTGACCCAGTGGCGTAAGGAATCCATCACCATCCGCAGGACCATCGGATGGGTCAGGTTCAGGGAGTTCCCCGTGCCGCTGTCATTCATGTAATGCCGCCCGCCGCCCGCAAGCCGGTAATAGCTGGCATTGTCGAGGCCGCGGAAAGAGAGCGTCGGGCCGAGTTCGTCGCCCTCTCCGGTGTGGTTATAGACCACGTCGAGGATGACCTCGATCCCGGCCTGGTGGAGCCGCCAGACCATTTCGCGGAACTCTCCACGGCCCGGGCGGGCCGAATAGCGCGGCTCGGGCAGGAAAAAGCCCATCGTGTTATAGCCCCAGTAGTTCGTCAGCCCCTTGGCGACCAGGAAACGGTCGTCGAAGAAGCCCTGAACCGGCAGGAGTTCAACCGCCGTGACGCCAAGCTTGACCAGGTGGTCGATCACCGCCGGATGCGAAAGCCCGGCATAGCGCCCGCGCAGCTGCTGGGGGATGACCGGATGGCGCATGGTCAGGCCCTTGACATGGGCCTCGTAGATCAGGCTCTCGGCCATGGGCGTGCCGGGGCCGGGCGGCAGGGGCGGCAGGGCGCGCTCGTCCACCACGACCGATTTCGGCACGGCAAAGGCGCTGTCACGCGTGTCATAGGACAGATCGCCCCGGGCCGAGCCGATCTTGTAGCCCATCAGCGCATCCGACCACTTCAGCCGCCCGTCCCAGGATTTCGCGTAAGGGTCCAGAAGCAGCTTGTGCGGGTTGAAACGGTGCCCCGCCTCGGGCTCGTAAGGCCCATGGGCGCGGAAGCCGTAGAGCTGGCCCGCCTTCATCCCCTCGACGCGGATATGCCAGATATCGCCGTCACGCTCCGTCATCAGGATGCGGGCGGTTTCGCGCCGGCCATCCTCGGTGAAGAGGCACAGTTCGATGAAATGGGCATTGGCCGAGAAGACGGCGAAGTTCACCCCGCCCTCGTCCGGCGTGGCGCCCAGGGGAAATGGCCGACCGGGCGCCAGGGAGAGGCCCGGCAGGATCCCCGGCAGGTTCGAGCGCGGCGTCACGCCATCAACCCTTCGTAAAGGCTGGCATATTCGGCCGCCGAGGCCCCCCAGGAGACATCCTGCTTCATCGCGTTCTTCTGGACCTTGGCCCAGAGCTTGCGATCGCCATGCAGGGCCACCAACTGCCGCAAGGCCTGCGCAAAGGCCGTGGCATCGGTCGGATGGAAGGTCACGCCGGTCGCCACACCAGCTGAAACGGCGGCCGGATTGGCATGGATCACCGTATCGGCAAGCCCCCCCACCGCCGCCACGACCGGCAAGCAGCCATAGCGCAGCCCATACATCTGCGTGAGCCCGCAGGGTTCAAAGCGCGAGGGCACCAGCACCGCATCGCCGCCTGCAAACATCCGGTGGCTCAGCGCCTCGTCATAGCCGATGCGCAGGCCGACGCGTCCGGGATAACGCTCCGCCAGGTCGCGCATCGCGCTTTCCAGCTCTGGCGCGCCCGAGCCCAGGACGACAAGCCCGCCCCCCGCCGCGATGAAATCCGGCAGGACGGCGGGGATCAGGTCGATGCCCTTCTGATCGGTCAGGCGCGAGACGACGATGGCCAAGGGCCCCGGGACATCCAGGCCAAACTCGGCGCACAAGGCCGCCCGGGCCCCCGCCTTGCCGCCCATATCCTTGATGGTAAAGGGGGACACTTCGGTCTCCGGGTCCCACACCACGGTATCGACCCCATTGAGAATGCCGGAGACGACCGAGGCCCGGGCCTGGATCACGCCTTGCAGCCCCATGCCGAACTCGGGGCGGGAGAGCTCCGCCGCATAGGTCGGCGAGACCGTGGTGATCCGGTCCGCCGTCACCAGCCCGGCTTTCAGCGTCGAAAGCCCGCCGTAATACTCCAGCGCCCCGGGGTGGAACTGGTCGGGCGGCAGGCGCAACTCGCGCAAGAGGCTGGAGGGCGCCCAGCCCTGGAAGGCGATGTTGTGGATGGTCAGGACCGAGCCCACCCCGCCCGAGCCGTGATAGGCCAGGTAGGCGGGCGCCAGGGCCGCCTGCCAGTCATGGGCATGGAGCACATCGGGCTTCCAGCCATCCCCCAGCCCCTCGCGCGCAATCCTCGCCGCGATCCAGGAGAGCGCAGCAAAGCGCTGCGGATTGTCCCACCAATCGCCGCCGGGCCCGTTGTAGATCCCGCCCTCGCGGTCATAAAGATGCGGCGCGTCCAGAAGCAGGACCTCGACGCCCCCGACCTCTCCGGCCAGAACCCGGCCCCGTCCGCCGAAAAGCCCCTCTTCGGCAAAGACCTCGCGCCAATCCCTGGCCCGCGCCAGAAGCGCGCGGTAGCCGGGCAAAAGCACCCGCATCTCCCAGCCCAAAGGCGCCAAGGCCTGCGGCAAGGCCCCGACCACATCCGCCAGCCCCCCGGTCTTGACCAGGGGCACGCATTCCGAGGCCACCGACAGAACCCGACCCTTCAGCTTCATACCTGCGCCCTCTTTTCTTTCGCGCCAAAGGGCCGCAACCGCGCCCCTTCCCATTCATCTTTTCAAAAATATCCCACGGAGGGGTCCGGGGAGGTGTGAAACCTCCCCGGCCGTTCCGCAAGACACACCTCAGCCCAGTTTCGCCGCCCTGGCGTCCAGCATGGTCTGCGTCACCAGCACGATCCCGGTCTCGGTCCGGCGGAACCACTTGGCATCCTCCTCCGGATCCTCGCCCACGACCAGGCCATCGGGGATGATCACGCCACGGTCGATCACGCAATTCTTGAGGGAGGCATTGCGGTTGACCGTCACGTAAGGCAGGGCGACCACGTATTCCAGGGCGGAATAGCTGTGCGTGCGCACCCCGGTGAACAGGAGCGAGTTGCGCACCTCCGACCCCGAGACGATGCAATCGCCCGAGACCAGCGAGGAAATCGCCTGGCCCCGGCGCCCATCCTCGTCATGGATGAATTTGGCGGGCGGCACGATCTCGGCATAGGTCCAGATGGGCCAAGAGCTGTCATAGATATCCAGCTTCGGCACGAAGTCGGTCAGGTCGATATTGGCCTGCCAGAAGGCGTCGATCGTCCCCACATCGCGCCAATAGGGCTCGGTCTCCAAGCCGCTCTTCACGCAGGAATCGCTGAACTTGTGCGCCATGGCCTTGCCGCCCTTGACGATGGCCGGGATCAGGTCGAAGCCGAAGTCATGGGTGGAATTGGGGTTGTTCATATCCTCGATCAGCAGCGCCCGCAGGAACTTCCAGTCGAAGACATAGATCCCCATGGAGGCCAGGGCATGGGTCGGATCGCCGGGCATGCCGGGCGGGTCCTTGGGCTTTTCCAGGAACTGGGTGATGCGCAGGGTGTCATCCACCGCCATGACGCCGAAGGCACTCGCTTCGGCACGGGGCACGGTCAGGCAGCCGATGGTGACATCGGCCTTCGAGTTCACATGCTGCTGCAGCATGACCTCGTAATCCATCTTGTAGATATGGTCGCCCGCCAGGACCACGACATAGTTGATGCCATAGCTGTCGATGATGTCGATGTTCTGGGCAATCGCATCGGCCGTGCCGCGGTACCAGTTGACCTCGTCCATGCGCTGAGACGCCGGCAGCACGTCGAGGTATTCGTTCCGCTCCGCCCGGAAGAAGCCCCAGCCGCGCTGGATATGGCGGATCAGGCTATGCGCCTTGTACTGCGTCGCAATCGCCATCTTGCGGATGCCGGAGTTCAGCGCATTCGACAGCGCGAAGTCGATGATCCGCGTCTTGCCGCCGAAATAGACCGCCGGTTTGGCGCGGAAGTCGGTCAGCTCCTTGAGGCGGCTCCCCCGCCCCCCCGCCAGAACGAAAGCCATGGCCTGAGACGAGAGCCTCGCATTGGGTTTCGGTTGCATCATATCCTCCCTCTCGCGGCTTTGCCGCTGTTATCCTTCACGAAAATACAAGGTCGCCAGGGGTGGCAGGGTCAGCATGGCCGATTGCGCCTGCCCGTTCCAGCCCTGATCTTCCACGACCAACCCTCCCAGATTGCCGCGGTTGCCGCCGCCATAGTGGCTCGCGTCGGTGTTCAGGATTTCCTCCCACTTCCGCCCGCCCGGCAGGCCGATCCGCATGCGCCGCTCCACCGGGGTCATGTTGGAGACCACCAGCACCGTCGGATGCCCCTTGGCCTTCCGCAGCCAAGAGAAGGTCGAGCCCTCGGCATCGCCACCGTCGATCCATTCGAAGCCCTCGGGCCGCGTGTCGTTGACATGCAACGCGGGGTTGTCGCGGTAGACCCGGTTCAGGTCGCGCACGAGGCTTTGCACCCCCGCATGTTCGGGGATTTCCAACTGGTGCCAGTCCAGCGACTGGTTGTGGTTCCACTCGGCGCCTTGCGCGAATTCCTGGCCCATGAAGAGCAGCTTCTTGCCCGGGTGCCCCCACATGAACCCGTAATAGGCCCGCAGGTTGGCGAATTTCTCCCAAGCATTGCCCGGCATCTTGCCCAGCATCGAGCCCTTGCCGTGAACGACCTCGTCATGGGAGATCGGCAGGATGTAGTTTTCCGACCAGGCATAGACCATGCCAAAGGTCATCTGGTTGTGGTGATACTTCCGGTAAAGCGGGTCCTTCTGCATGTAGGACAGGGTGTCGTTCATCCAGCCCATGTTCCACTTGAAGCCGAAGCCCAGGCCGCCCTGGTCCACCGGGCGGGAGACGCCCGGAAAGGCCGTGGATTCCTCGGCCACCATCATGATACCCGGAACCTCGCCGTAAGCCACGATATTGGCGCGGCGCATCATGGCGATGGCCTCGTAATTCTCGCGGCCGCCGTCCTTGTTGGGGATCCACTCGCCATCCTTGCGCGAGTAATCGCGGTAAAGCATCGAGGCGACCGCATCGACGCGCAGCCCGTCGACGTGGAATTCCTCGAGCCAATACAAGGCGTTGCTGACCAGGTAATTCTGCACCTCGGTCCGCCCGTAATTGTAGATGAAGGTGTTCCAGTCCTGGTGGAACCCCTCCTTCGGGTCGGCATGTTCGTAAAGCGCTGACCCGTCGAAACGGCCGAGCCCATGGGCATCGGTCGGGAAGTGGCCGGGCACCCAATCGAGGAGAATCCCGATCCCCTTCGCATGGGCCGCATCGACCAGGGCGCGGAACTCTTGCGGCGTGCCATGCCGCACCGTGGGGGCAAAGAGACCAACCGGTTGGTAACCCCAGGAGCCGTCGAACGGATATTCGGAAACCGGCAGCATCTCGATATGGGTGAAGCCCATGTCGGCCGCGTAATCGACCAATTGTTCGGCCATCTCGAGGTAAGACAGCATCCGGTTGCCCGGCGCCCGCTTCCAGGAGCCCAGATGCACCTCGTAAACCGAGATCGGCGCGTCGACATGCAGAGTTTCCGAACGCGTCTTCAGCCACTCCGCATCCTGCCACTCACGCGGCGAGATATCGCGCACAACGCTGGCATTGGCGGGCGGATGTTCCGACCCAAAGCCCACCGGATCGGCCTTGAGGGGCTGGACCACGCCGTCATGGGTGCGGATCTCGTATTTGTAGGACACCCCATCCTTCAGCCCGGGAATGAAGACCTCCCAGACCCCCGTCGGACCGCGCCGCCGCATCGGGTGGCGCCGCCCGTCCCAGATGTTGAAATCGCCGACCACCGAGACCCTTTGCGCATTCGGCGCCCAGACCGCGAAATGGACGCCCGCGACACCCTCATGCGTGATCAGATGCGCCCCCAGGACCTGCCAGAGCCGCTGATGCGTGCCCTCGCCCAGGAGGTATTCGTCCATCTCGCCCAGAACGGGGCCGAAACGATAGGCGTCGTCGAACTCCCATTCGGCATGGTCATTGCCCGCCCGCAGACGATATTCGACCCGCTTGGGCAGAAGACCGACGAAGAGGCCGGGGATCAGTTCCTCCATCTCGACCGGCTTCGACGCCTTGCCCTTGGGCAGGATCGAAACCCGGGTTGCGCCGGGGACGAAGACCGTCACCCGCCACTCTTTCCCCGCCAGGTGAGGCCCCAGAACGGCGAAAGGATCGCCATGTCGCCCCTCGACGACCGCCCAGGCGGCCCCCATGTCGATTGCAGTCATGCTCCCCTCCCCCTTCAGCCCCCGGCGCCGTTACAGCGCCGAAGGGATATCCCAGATGTCTTTCATATAGGCCCGGATCGTGCGGTCCGACGAGAAAAAGCCCGAGCGCGCCGTGTTCAGGGCCGCCATCTTCGCCCAACGGTCGGTATCGGCAAAGGCGCGGTCAACCTCTTGCTGGGCCCGATCATAGGCGTCGAAATCCGAGGCCACGAGGAAATAGTCGTGGTGCCAGACCCGGTGGACGAGGCCATGATAGCGGTCGGTTTGGCCTGCCGAGAAGCGGCCCTCGGCGATCTGTTGCAGGACGAGGCTCAGCGCGGGCGAGGCTTCGATGGCCTTGCGCGAGTGGTCGGGGTCTTCGCGGCGCTTCCAGGCCTCCTCAGTGGTCATGCCGAAGAGGAAGAAGTTCTCTGCGCCCACCTCCTTCAGGATCTCGACATTGGCGCCGTCCAGCGTTCCGATGGTCGGCGCGCCGTTGATCATGAACTTCATGTTGCCGGTGCCGGATGCCTCTTTGCCGGCCGTCGAGATTTGCTCCGACAGGTCGGCGGCGGGCACCAGGTGCTCGGCCATCGAGACGTTGTAATTGGCCGGATAGACGATCTTCAAAAGATCCCCCGTCACCGGATCAGCATTGATGACCGAGGCCACGTCGTTGATCAGATGGATGATCTCTTTCGCCACCGCATAGCCCGGAGCCGATTTGCCGCCAAAGATCTTGACGCGCGGCACATGGTTGCCGCCGGGGTTCTCTTTCAGCCGGTTCCAATGGGCAACCGTCTGCAGGATGTTCAGAAGCTGGCGCTTGTATTCATGGATGCGCTTGATCTGCACATCGAAAAGCGCATCCGGAGAGACCGTGATGCCGCATTGCGCCTTGATCCAGGCGGCGGTGGCCACCTTGTTCTCGCGCTTGGCCGCCATGAAGTCCTTGCGGAAAGCCTTGGTCTCGATGGCGGGCTCCAGCTCGCGCAGGCGGTCGAGATTGTCTTCCCAACCCTCGCCGATGGTGCGCGTGATCAGCCCCGCGAGCGGCTGGTTGCACATCTTCAGCCAGCGGCGCGGGGTCACGCCATTGGTCTGGTTGATGATCCGCCCGGGGTGAAGCGCGTTCAGCTCGGGGAAAAGGCTCTGCTTCACCAGGTCGGAATGAAGCGCCGAGACCCCATTGACCTTATGCGCCATGATGAAGGCGAGCTCCCCCATCCGCACCTCGTGGTGCTTGACGATGCCGACGTAATGCGGGCGCGAGTGGTGCTCGTCCTTGTGCCAGGCATCGATGCGCTCGACGATCTGCATATGGCGCGGCAGGGTGGTGCCGAAGGTGAAGGTCGCCCAACGCTCCAGCGCCTCGGGCAGAAGCGTGTGGTTGGTATAGCCCAGGCATTTCTGCGCGATATGGACGGCCTCGGTGAAATCGAGCCGATGCTCATCGACCAGAAGCCGCACGAGCTCGGGCCCGGCGATGGCCGGATGGGTGTCGTTCATCTGGATGGCGACATGCTTGGGCAAGGCGCGCAGGTCGGCATGGTTGGCGGTAAAGCGTCGCAGGATGTCTTGCAGCGCGGCAGAGGTCATGAAGAACTCTTGCTTCAGACGCAGCTCCTTGCCCTGGTAGGTCGTGTCGTCGGGATACAAGACACGGCTGAGGGTCCGCGCCAGGGCCTCGGGCTCGGCGGCGGCGGCATAGTCGCCCCGGTTGAAGCGTTCCAGGTCAAAGAGCGAGGTCGGCTTGGCCGACCACAGACGCAAGGTATTGGCCCATTTGCCCTGCCAGCCGATGACCGGCGTGTCATAAGCCTGGGCCTGGACCGTCTCTCCGGGAACCCAGACCTCGCGGCCGTCATGGGTCTCGACATGGCCCTTGAAGCCGATCGTATAGGCCGATTCCGGGCGCTCGAACTCCCAAGGATAGCGGTGGGTCAGCCAGTCTTCCGGCATCTCGGCCTGCTGGCCGCCGACGAAACGCTGGCGGAAGAGCCCGTGTTCATAGCGGATGCCATAGCCATAGGCCGGGCAGCCCACCGTCGCCATGCTCTCCATGAAACAGGCCGCAAGGCGCCCCAGGCCGCCATTGCCGAGCGCGGCATCCGGCTCGTCCTCGACCAGGGCGCGGAAATCCTGACCGAGATTCGCCATGACCTCGACGCAGGCCTCGCGCAAGCCGAGGTTGACGGTCGCATCCTCCAGGAGGCGGCCGATCAGGAATTCCATCGACAGGTAATAGACGCGCTTGCGGTCCTCGGCATAGGTCCGGCGGGTCGAGGCGAACCAGGGCGCCACGATCCGGTCGCGGATGGCGAAAGACAGCGCCATGCGCCAATCGAACACCGAGGCATTGGGCTGGTCCTTGCCCAAGGTCGAGGTCAGGTGCCGCAGCACATCGGCCTGAAGGTCCTTGGAAGAGAGGGTGATCTGGTTCACGTTTCTGTCCGCCGTTCTTGTTCTTGCTGCCACAAGCCTATCCCCTGCCTTGGCCTCGTCAAGCAAGCCCCCCCGGGCCCGACTGATTCCCGCTTTCAAACCGCGCTCATGTTAGCGCAAACATTTCGCAAACTCACGGGCCTTGACAGCAGTATTTCACGCAATGTGACATTTTCAAAGCGCTTTGAACGCACCCCTCTCCTTCAGCGCCCCCGGCAGGGTCAGAATGGCGAGGCGGACCCGAGATGACAAGCGCTTTGCGTCTGTGCCCAAGATAAGGGCAGGCGGCAAAGACCTGACCGGGGCGTCTCCTGCCCGGCCTGGTCGCAAAGAGGTGAAGATGCGGCGGATTTTCCCCCTGCCTGAAAGATTGCACTTGGGCCACAGTCCCAGTATCTGACGCCGCAATGCCAGACCTTTGCCCCAATCGGGTGTAAGGTTGCAGAGAGTTGAAACGACAGGCAGAACGCCGCAGATACCAGGAGCAGAGATGTCCTCTTCGAACCAGACGACCCAAAAGGACGCGGGCCAGCAGCAGCAACAGGGCCAGCAGCCCGCGACGCCGCAGCAGACCGGCGGCCAGGCGCCCCAGCCGATCTTCCGCGACTGGGCCGCGCTCTAAGACCTTTTCGGTTCGGGCGGCAGGGTCTAGACTGACCGCCCGGACCGGAGGTTTCCATGGCTGCCATATCGACGATCAGGAACCTTGGCCCCGCCTCGGAGGCGAGCTTTGCCAAGGCCGGCCTGACCACGGCCGAAGAGCTTTATGCGCTCGGCGCCCATGAGGCCTATCGCAGGCTTCTCGCCGCAGGGCAGCCCCCGCATTTCATCGGCTATTACGTTCTGGTCATGGCGCTGCAAGGCCGGCCGTGGAACGACTGCAAAGGTGCCGAGAAGGCCGCGTTGCGGGCGAAATTCGACGCGCTGAAGGCCGAGGTCGAAGCCGCAGCCTATGCCGCGCCCCCCGGCGCAAAGACCCTGCCCCGCCCCCTGGACCAGGCCCTGCGCGCCATCGGCGTGATCCCGGCCTGAGGGGCAGCCCTGCCGACTGCCAGGCCACGCCAGAGCCCCAACCTCGCCCCGCCGACTGCCGGGTCAGGCCCTGCCGACTGATGCGGCGCGGCAAAGACCCATGGTCGCCCTGCCGAAACCAGGTTCATCCCCGCGCGGTCCCTTCCCCCTGAGGCTCTCCGCCCGGAGGCGAGCCCTGCGCAAAGCGTCATGTCTTTCACACTGGCCCAAATATCCCGGGGGGAGTCCCGGAACGGGACGGGGGGGCAGCGCCCCCCTTCACCCTCCCCCGAAGAGGCACAACACTCGCCCTGATCGCGCCAGGACGCTGCCCCCCCAGTCGGCAGGGCCCAAGTTGGAGGACAAGACCCGGCCCCGCAGTCGGCAGGACCAAGCCAAAAGCAAAAGGGCCGCACCTCTCGGCGCGGCCCTCGAAGCGTCATGCGAAAACCGATCAGCCGACCAGTTCGAGACCCGAGAAGAAGAAGGCGATCTCGCGCGCGGCCGAGGCCGGGCTGTCCGAGCCATGGACCGAATTCTCGCCCTTGGACAGCGCGAATTCCTTGCGGATCGTGCCCTCGGCGGCGGCGGCCGGATCGGTCGCGCCCATCACTTCACGGTTCTTGGCAATGGCATTCTCGCCTTCCAGGACCTGAACGACCACGGGCTCGGAGGCCATATAGGCCACCAGCTCGCCATAGAAGCCGCGCTCCTTGTGCTCGGCATAGAACTCGCCCGCGGTGGCGGTGGTCAGGGCGATGCGCTTGGAGGCGACAACGCGCAGGCCCGCATCCTCGAACTTGGCAACGATCTTGCCGGTCAGGTTGCGCTTGGTGGCATCAGGCTTGATGATGGAGAGGGTGCGTTCGATCGCCATGGGAAACTCCGGGTTTTGGGCGCCGTTTGGCGCCGAATTGCCCCGGGCATCTAACATGGGGCGGGCGGCTTGAAAAGGCCCCCGGCTTGTCGGCCTCCCCAAGGGAGCAAGCCGCATGGCGGCTTGCGGCAGGGCCTGCGGGGTGACAAAAGCATCGCCAAGGAGATGCCCATGTCGAAAAGCCTTGCCCGCGTGACGGAGGCCCTGAAGGGGGTCGAGGTCACGATCCTTCAGACCCCCGCCTCGACCCGCACCGCCGCCGAGGCGGCAGCGGCGGCGGGCTGCGAGATCGACCAGATCGTCAAGTCGATCCTCTTCCAGGGTGAGCGCTCGCTTTGCCTCTTCCTGACGGCGGGCGGCAACCAGGTCGATGCGGGGCGCGCCTCGGTCCTGGCGGGCCAGGCGCTGACAAGGGCCGATGCGGCCCAGGTGCGTGCCGTGACCGGCTTTGCCATCGGCGGGGTCTCACCGGTGGGGCATCTCACCCAATCGCCGCTCTGGATGGACCCAAGGCTCATGGACTTCCCCCTGGTCTGGGCGGCGGCTGGCACGCCCAACCATATCTTCTTGATCGCGCCCGCAGTGCTTTTGTCCCTGACCGGCGCCAAGCTCGCCCCCTTTACGGTGTAAGATGTCCTCTCCCGATGGAATGCCCCCTCTGAGTGCCGTGATCCGCGCCCATGACCTGGCGGCGAAGAAGGAGCTGGGCCAGAACTTCCTCCTGGACCTGAACCTGACCTCGAAGATCGCAAGGATGGCGGGGGATCTTCCGGGCTCGGATATCCTGGAGGTCGGCCCCGGCCCCGGCGGCCTGACGCGCGGGCTTCTGATGGAGGGCGCGCGGCGCGTCGTGGCGGTCGAGAAGGACCGCCGCTGCATCGCGGCCCTGGAGGAAGTGGCCGCCCATTACCCCGGGCGGCTGACGGTGATCGAGGGCGATGCCTTGCAGATCGACCCGCTGGAGCACCTGACCCCGCCGATCCGCATCGCCGCCAACCTGCCTTACAACGTGGGCACCGAGCTTCTGACCCGCTGGCTGACCCCGCCCTCCTGGCCGCCCTTCTGGACCTCGATGACCCTGATGTTCCAGAAAGAGGTCGCTTTGCGCATCACCGCCAAGGTGGGCGATGACCATTACGGGCGCCTCGCGATCCTCTGCCAATGGCGCAGCGACCCCAGGATCGTGATGCATCTGCCGCCCGAGGCCTTTACCCCGCCGCCCAAGGTCCACAGCGCCGTGGTCCATCTGAAAGCCTTGGCCCAGCCGCGCTTTCCGGCCGATGCCAAGGTGCTGAGCCGGGTCGTGGCCCAGGCCTTCGGGCAGAGGCGCAAGATGCTGCGGTCGTCCTTGAAGCCCCTGGGCGATGTCGAGCCCCTGCTGGAGCAGGTGGGCATCCCCCCCACCGCCCGGGCCGAGGAAATCGGGCTGGAGGCCTTTTGCGCCCTGGCCCGCGCGGTCGCTGCCCGTCAAACCTGACCCAAAGGCGCGGCTCTGCCGCAAGCTTTTCTGTCGCCTGCGGGCTTGCGCCCTCCGGCTCCGGGCGCGGCCTGGGCCGCGCCATGCCTCCGGCGGGGATATTTGGGCCAGTGTGAAAGGGAAAGGGGGGCGCCGAAGGTCGAGGGGTGAGGTCAAGGCGGTTTCGGCAGGTGCCTGGTCTTGGCCATCGGATGTGGTCGTCGGCATGGGAGCCTGGGCTCAGGCCGCGATCTTGCGCGGCTTGGGCCTGAGTGAATGAAAAGGGGCGCTGACCCTGCGGCGCGACCCTCTTCGTCTGTTTCAACATATCCGCTGCGAACCAGCCTGAAGTTTCCGCGCCCTGGCGCGGAAGCTGAGGCAAAGGCTTGCGCGCCTTGGCGCGCTCCGCTGGGTTCAGTCGGCACTGCCCTCGGATTTGGGGGCGGCATCGGCCTCTTTCTTCGGAGCCTTGCTGCGGGTCGAGGCGGCACGGGGCTTCTTCGCCGGAGCCGGAGTCTCGCCCTCGGCCGAGGGGAAGAGCGCGGGCTGCTCGGCCGCCGGAGCGGGTTTCGCAGCCTTGGCCGTGGCCTTGCGCGGCTCGGGAGCAGCGGGGGCCTCGGCCTGGACGGGCGCGGGTTGGACGGGAGCAGGCTGGAGGGGCGCGGCCTGGGTCACCGGCTTTTCAGCCTGGCGCTCTTCGAGGGGAGCGATTTCGGAACGGGGCGCCTCCGGGCGGACCTCGGCGCGCGGCCGATCCTCGCGGCGGGCTTCCTCACGGCGAGGCTCATCACGGCGGGGTTCATCACGACGGGGTTCATCACGACGGGGCTCGTTGCGGTCGCCCCGGTTCTGGTCGCCCCGGTTCTGCTCTCCACGGTTCTGGTCGCGCTGATCGACGCGCGGCGGATAAGTGCGGCGCTGGTTGTTGCCATTGCCGTTGCGGTTGCCATCCCGGTTCTGATCGCCCCGGTTCTGCTCTCCCCGGTTCTGATCACCCCGGTTCTGGCCCTGGTTGCGGTCTCCCCGGTCCTGACCCCGATCCTGGCGGTCCCGATCCTGGCGCTCGCGATAGTCACCGCGCGGCTCGGGGCGGGCTTCGGGCGTGGCGACCAGGCCCACATCCTCATCGCCCATCACGTCGATCACGTCATGACCCGAGATATCGGGCTGCTCGTCACCATCCCGGTAGTCCTGGCGGAACTCGGGCCGATAGTCCTCGCGGCGTTGGCCGCCATTGCCATTGCCATTGCCACCGTTCTGCTGATGGGTCTGGTTCCGCGCCTCTTGCTCGGCCGACATCTCGCGCTGCGCCTCGGCGAGGAGGCGCGTGTAATGCTCTGCATGTTGCAGGAAGTTCTCGGCCGCCACCCGGTCATTCGACAGCTGGGCGTCGCGGGCGAGGAACTGGTATTTCTCGATCAGCTGGGCCGGCGTGCCACGCACCTTGCCCTCGGGGCCCGAGCTGTCGAACACCCGGTTGATGATATTGCCGAGTGTGCGCGGGCGGTTCTGCTTCGAACGCGAGCGGGACTTGGAAGAGCGCATGGGGTCCTTTGATCCGATGATCCATCCCGCGCCCACAGGTCAAAGCGACCAAGGAAACTGCGGATGGAGGGGCAGGCGCGGGCGGCGTCTTGCACCTGCCTGCGTGGGGCTTGATAATCACAGGACGCGGGCCACGGCAAGGAGATTTTTCCTTGGATGCCGGACAATACGCCTCAGGTGGCGGCGCAGTCACGGTTTTCCGCCGGTTTTTCGGCTGAGACCACGCGGTCGCGGCCGTCGAGGTCCTTGAGGATGCGGATATCGCCCAGGCCCTGGGCGGCGAAAAACCCGGCCACTTGCGCGCCCTGGGTCGGGCCGATCTCGACGATCAGTCGGCCGCCGGGCAGCAGGCGTGCGGGGGCGCCTCGGGCGATGATGCGGTAGGGCTCCAACCCATCGCCGCCGGGGGTCAGGGCCATAAGCGGCTCATGCAGGACTTCCGGCGAAAGCGCGGCCATCTCGGCCTCGGCGATATAGGGCGGGTTCGAGACGATGAGGTCGAAACGGCCCTGGACCGCGCCGAACCAGTCCGAGACCATGAAGCGTGCCTTGGCGCCATGGGTCCGCGCGTTTTCTTCGGCGACCTTCAATGCCTCGGGCGCGAGATCGACGCCCAGGCCCCGCGCCATGGGCATCGACATAAGGCAAGAGATCAGGATGCAGCCCGTCCCGGTGCCAAGGTCGAGCGCGTTGAAGAAGGGGCGCGAGATGGCCTCCTGGACCAGAACTTCCGTCTCGGGGCGCGGGTCGAGCGTGTCTTTCGTCACCTTGAAAGACCGGCCCCAGAAGAGCCTATGCCCCAGGATCTGCGCCATGGGCACGCGGGAGGCCCTCGTTTTCACGAGGGCAGCCAGGCGCTCTTGGGCGGGTTCAGGAATGGCGTCATGCAGGTGCATGTTCAGCCGGTCATAGGCGATCTCCAGCGCCTGGGCGAGGAGGAGGCGGGCGTCGCGGGCCGGGTCTTCGACCCCTGCCCCGCGCAAGGTCGCCACGGCGGCGATCAGCGCCTGTTGGGCCGTCATTCGGCTTCGGCCAGTTTCGCCGCCTGGTCATGGGCGGTGAGCGCGTCGATGGTTTCGGTCAAGCCGCCCTCCATAATCTGGGCGAGCGAATAGAGCGTCAGGTTGATGCGGTGGTCGGTCATCCGGCCTTGGGGGAAGTTATAGGTGCGGATGCGCTCCGACCGGTCGCCTGACCCGATCTGGGACTTGCGGTCGGCGCTGCGGGCAGAGTCGATCCGCTCACGCTCCATGTCATGCAGGCGGGCCCGCAACACGGCCATGGCGGTGGCGCGGTTCTGGTGCTGGGACTTCATGGACGAGGTGATGATGATGCCGGTGGGCAAGTGGGTGATCCGGACGGCAGAATCCGTGGTGTTGACGTGCTGGCCGCCGGCGCCAGAGGAGCGCATCGTGTCGATGCGGATGTCGCTGGCGGGGATGTCGATCTCGACCTCCTCGGCCTCGGGCAGGACGGCCACGGTGGCGGCGGAGGTGTGGATGCGGCCCTGGGCCTCGGTCGTGGGCACGCGCTGGACGCGGTGCACGCCGCTCTCGTATTTCAGGCGGGCAAAGACCCCCTCGCCCGCGATGCGCACGGTCAGCTCCTTGATGCCGCCGAGGTCGGAATGTTGTTCCTCCAGCACCTCCCAGGACCAGCCCATGCGCTCGGCATGGCGCTGATACATCCGCGCGAGGTCGGCGGCGAAGAGGCTGGCCTCGTCGCCCCCGGTGCCGGGGCGGATTTCCAGGATGGCGGGCTTGGCATCGTCGGCATCCTTGGGCAGGAGCGCGAGGCGCAGGGCCTGCTCCATCTCGGGGATGCGTGCCTTCAGGCCTGGCAGTTCCTCTTCGGCCAGGGCGCGCATTTCGGGGTCAGCCAGCATCGCCTCGGCCTCGGCGAGGTCGGCGAGCGATTGCCGCCACTCGGCGATCTGGGAGACGACGGGACGCAGGTTGGTGTATTCGCGGGAAAGCTCCGCGATCTCCGAAGGCGCGCCCCCGGCGTTCAGCTTCGCCTCGACATATTCGAAGCGGGATTCGATCTGGGCGAGTTTGTCGGTTGGCAGCATGGGGCGGGTTTGGCCGGATTTCGGGCTTGGGTCAAGGAGACACCCCCGGGGCGCTGCCCCGGACCCCGGGATATTTGTGCCAAGGTGAAAGCGAAAGCGCGCCCAGCCCCTTTCAACTTGGCTCAAATATCCCGGGGGAGGTCTGGAGGGGGCCCGCGGCTCCCTCCAGTCTGTTTACAACTGCCCCAGCCAGCCCTTGAGCCGCGCCCCATTCACCCCCAAATCCCCGCGCCCGAAGCGCAACCTTGCATAGATCGTCAGGCCCTGGGGGGTGATTTGCGCCGTCGTGTAGTCGGGGAAGCCCCAGAGGAGCGAGCGGGTGACCCAGGTGACATGGCCCTCGGCCACGGAGCCTGCGAAGACCGTGGTGCGGGGGGTCGCGGCTGCGATCTCGGCGAGCCGGGCCAGGGTGGCTTGGGGGTCGGCAGGGGTGAGGTCGACGAAGGCGCCATCCACCTGGACCGTGATCTCTGGCGAGGGGTTGGGAATCAGGCTTTCGGGCCGGGCTGTGGCGAGGTCGATGTGCCATTCGGCCGGGTCGGCCACGGCGAGGCGGATATAGATCTGCAGCCCTGCCAGGATGGTCAGGATGAGCAGGGCTGCAGATTTCATGGCTTACCCCAAGGGTTTATCGTTGTGTTCTGGCCCAGTGGTAGAGGCAGATCAGCTCATAAGCAACATGGGCCCCCGCGATGGCGGTGGCGCCGGTCGTGTCATAGGGGGGCGAGACCTCGACCACGTCGCCGCCCACCATGTTGATGCCCGCGAGGTCGCGGAGCATGGCGGCGGCTTGCCAGCTAGCCAGCCCGCCCCAGACCGGGGTCCCGGTGCCGGGCGCGAAGGCGGGGTCCAGCGCGTCGATGTCGAAGGTCACATAGGTCTGGTGGTCGCCCACGATCTCCTTCGCCCGCGCCACGGCCCAGTCGGTGCCCTTTTCATGCAGCTCGCGGGCGGTGATCACGTTGACGCCCAGGTAATCCTCGGTCGTGGTGCGGATGCCGATCTGGACCGAGCGCTTGGGGTCGACGAGGCCGGTCTTCACCGCCTTGTAGAACATGGTCCCGTGGTCGATGCGGGTCAGGTCGTCGTCCGGCCAGAGGTCGGAATGGGCGTCGAAATGGATGAGGGAGAGGGGCCCGAACTTCTCGGCATAGGCGCGCAGGATCGGGAAGGTGATGTAGTGATCTCCGCCCAAGGTGATCGAGCCCGCCCCTGCGGAGAGGATCTTGCGGATATGGGCGGTGAGCGTGTCGGGGAAATCGCTGACCTTGGCATAATCGAAGGCCAGGTCGCCGTAGTCGATGATATCGAGCTCTTCCAAGGGGTTGGTGGGCCAGCCCGCCGGGGGGTCATAGGGCATGAGGCTCGACGCCTCGCGGATCGCGCGGGGGCCAAAGCGGGTGCCGGTGCGGTGGGTCACCGCCTGGTCGAAGGGGACGCCGGTCACGGCGAGGTCAACGCCGGTCAGGTCCTTGGTATAGGTGCGGCGCAGGAAAGAGGTCGCGCCCCCAAAGGCATTTTCAAAGGCATAGCCCCTGTGCTGGGTGCGGGTGAAAGCGGTATCGACTTCAGATTTGGCGTCTTCGAGGGCCATCGTCAACTCCATAAGTTGGGAGCCCCGTCGTTTTGGCCTCATGCCCCGGAGACGCAGCCTATCCGGTGGGGGTGGGATAGCTTGGTCCAGGGATTCGGGCAAGGGCCAGGCCCATCCCCGCCCGACCGGGGGGAATGGCGAAGGGCGGGATTCATCGCGCCGTCCCCTTCGCGGTGTAGGGTGCGCTTCAGCGCACCACTCCGGAGCGGTGCGCTGAAGCGCACCCTACGCCACCCTATCGCAAGACCCCGCGCAGCTTGGCATGGCGGTTCACGTCCTTGTAGAGGAGATAGCGGAACCGCCCCGGGCCTGCCGCATAGCAGGCCTGCGGGCAATAGGCGCGCAGCCACATGAAATCCCCGGCCTCGACCTCGACCCAATCGCGGTTCAGCTTGTAGACCGCCTTGCCCTCCAGCACGTAAAGCCCATGCTCCATGACATGGGTCTCCTCGAAGGGGATCACGCCGCCGGGCTCGAAGGTGACGATATTGACATGGGCGTCGTGGGAGAGGTCCTGGGGGTCGACGAAACGCGTCGTGCCCCAGCGTTCGCCCGTGTCGGGCATCCAGCGGATGGGCGTCTCCTGGTCGGAGGTGATGAAGGGCGCAGGGGCCGCCACGCCGGGGGCGGGCTCGTAAAGCTTGCGGATCCAGTGGAAGCGGGTGGGCTCGCTCCCCTCGGCCCGCAGGCGCCAGGGCATGCCTGCGGGAATATAGGCGTAAGAGCCGGTGGAGACCTCGGTCGTGACCTCGGCCACGGTCAGGGAGGCTTTTCCGCTGGTGAAGAAAAGCCAGTGCTGGGCCTCCTCATCGGCATCCGGCGCGTCGGAGCCTCCGCCTGGGGCCACTTCCATCACATACTGACTGAAGGTCTCGGAAAAGCCCGACATGGGGCGCGCGATCAGCCAAAGGCGGGTCTGGGTCCAGCCCGGCAGGAAGCTCGTCACGATGTCGGAAAAGCAGCCCTTCGGGATGAAGGCGTAAGCCTCGGTGAAGACGGCCCTTTGGGTCATCAAGGCGGTTTGCGGCGGCAGGCCGCCCTGGGGGAGGTGATAGGTCATGGCAAAAGGGCTTTCAGTCGGAGGAGAGCGATGCGCTCGACCTGGGCGCAGGCGGTCTGGAACTCGGTGGGGGTGTCATTTGCGATGCGGGTCTGGAAGGCCTGGAGGATCGAAGCTTTCGAGTGGTCGCGCACGGCGATGATGAAGGGAAAGCCGTGCCTTGCGGTGTAAGTCTCGTTCAATTCCGTGAACTTGGCCCGTTCTTCATCGGTAAGGGCATCCAGCGCGGCGGAGGCCTGTTCGGCCGTGCTCTCTGCCGTCAGGCGCTTGGCCGCCGCCAGTTTGCCTGCAAGGTCGGGATGGGCCTTGAGGACCCCCAGGCGCGCCTCGGGGGGCGCGCTGCGGAAGATGCGGGCGAGCGCATTGTGCAGGCCCACGGCGCAGTCATGGGCGGGCCCAAGCTCCAGGTCGAAGGCGCCCTCGGCGATCCATGGTGAGTGTTCGAAGATCCCGCCGTAAAGTGCTACAAAGCGCGCGCGGTCCATTTGGCTGGGCCGCTCGATCCGGCGATGGGGATGGGTCTGGGCCCAATGCGCCGCGATCTGCCCCCGCGTCGCGAACCAGACCCCGTCATGGGCCATGGCGTAATCGAGGAAACGCTTCAGCCCCGCCATCTTGCCAGGCCGCCCGATCAGCCGGTTGTGCAGGCCGATCGAGAACATCCGGCCGCCCTCCTCCATGAGCGTGTCGAAGGTATCGCGCAGATAGGTCTCGAACTGCTGGCCGTCGGTATAGCCCGGCGCCGTGGCGAAGCGCATGTCATTGGCCTCGAGCGTATAGGGGATGACCAACTGGTCCCTGTCGCCGATCTCGGCCCAATGGGGCAGATCGTCGTCGTAAGTGTCGGAAATCCAGTCGAAAGCCCCGGTCTCGGCCGTCAGCCGCACCGTGTTCATCGAACAGCGCCCGGTATACCAGCCGCGCGGCGGCGCGCCCACGACCTCGGTATGCAGGCGGATGGATTCGGCGATCTGCCGGGCCTCCTCGGCTGGATCCATGTCGCGGTGATCGACCCATTTCAGACCATGGGAGGCGATCTCCCAGCCCGCCTCCTTCATCGCCTCGACCTGTTCGGGGTTGCGCGCCAAGGCCGAGGTCACGCCATAGATCGTCACCGGCAGGCCAAGGCCGGTAAAGAGCCGATGCAGCCGCCAGAACCCGGCCCGCGCGCCATAGTCATAGATCGATTCCATGTTCCAATGCCGCATCCCCGGCCAGGGTGCGGCGCCCGCGATGTCGGAGAGAAAAGCCTCGGACTGCTTGTCGCCATGCAGCAGATTGTTCTCGCCCCCCTCTTCGTAGTTCAGGACCAGCGAGATGGCGATGCGGGCACCATTCGGCCAGTTGGCTTGCGGGGGATTGCGGCCATTGCCACGGAAGTCACGAGGGTAACGGATCATTTTCGCCTCCAATGGCGCCAGACTAGGCCCGGGCGGGCGCGGGGGGTATCAAATAATGCCGATAGGTGCTTTCTGGCACAGAGGGGCGCGACAGCGGGGCGGCCCCTGGCTAGAGTTGCGGAAAAGGGAGGCAAGGATGGCAGAGGGGTTCCTGACGACGCATGTGCTGGATACGGGCCGCGGGGTGCCTGCGGCGGGCGTGCGGATCTGGCTTTACCGGGTGACGGGCAACAGCCACAAGAAGATCGCCGAGGTCGTGACCAATGCGGATGGCCGCAGCGATGTGCCGCTGCTGAAGGGCAAGGAGTTCCGGGCGGGCGGATATGAGCTGGTGTTTCACGCGGGCGATTACCTGAGGGCGACGGGCCAGGTCTCGGGCGAGGTCCTGTTCCTCGACCAGGTGCCGATCCGCTTCGGCATCTCGGATGAGACCGCGCATTACCATGTGCCGCTGCTGATCTCGGGCTTTGGCTATTCGACCTACCGGGGGAGTTGACCCGGGCCGGGGGGGCCTCGCCTTCGGCTCGGCCCGCGCGGCGGCGGTGACTGGAGAGGGCGCCGCCCTCTCCAGACCTCTCCCGGAATATTTGGACCAAATTGAAAGACGAATACGCCGAGGGACCGAAACCCTGACCCTTCCCGCCGCCTCTCGTCAGCGGGCAAGTTTGCTCTTTCAGCTTGGCGCAAGTATTCCACGGAGGGGTCCGGGGAGGTGTGAAACCTCCCCGGGGCATCCCCCGGAGCGACCGGATCGGCAGGCGCAATGGGGGTCCGGGGGCTTGCCCCCGGGCCGGGGCCGCCGCGCGGGCCGAGCCGCAGGCGAGGCCCCCCTTCTCCGGGATGCTTCGCTTCGACGCCGTCAGCCCAGCTTGAACCCCTCGCGCACCAGGTCATCCGTGACGCGGGCGATGGCCCTCTCCAGCGTCTCGACCACGAAATCCACCTGTCCCTCCGTGATCGTCAGGGGCGGAGACATGACGTTCAGATGGCCAATCGGGCGGACCAGGAGACCCATCTCCTCGCAGGCATTCGAGATGCGCTTGCTCTCATTCGCCTCGTCCGGCAAGAGCGCCTTGGTGGCCTTGTCAGCCACATTCTCCACGCAGAGCATCAGCTTGCGGCCGCGCACATCGCCCACCAGGGGCAGATGCGACAGGGCTTGAAGCCGGGTCTCGAAATAGCTGCCCACCTTGGCGGCATGAGGCAAGAGACCCTCGCGCTCCATGATCTCGATGTTCTTCAGGCCCGCCGCACAGGCCACGGGATGGCCGGAATAGGTATAGCCAGAGGTGAACCAGCCCGAGGGGCCCTGGGACATCGCCTGGTAGATCCGGTCCGAAAAGATCAAGGCGCCCAAAGGGATATAGCCCGAGGTCAAGCCCTTGGCGCAGGTGATCATGTCGGGCTGGACGCCAAATTCCGCGAGGCTCGCGAACCAGTGGCCGATGCGGCCAAAGCCCGTGACGACCTCGTCGGCGATGAAGAGGATGTCGTGGCGCTGGCAGAGCTGCCACATGCGCTTCAGATAGCCTTCCGGCGGAATGATGATGCCGCCCGAAGCCTGGATCGGTTCGGCGATGAAGCCACCGATGCGGTCGGCCCCCACCCGCGCGATCAAGGCTTCGAACTCTGCCACCAGCTCGTCACAGAACTGCGCCTCGGTCAGATGCGCCGGGCGGCGATAGGGGTTGGGGCAGCTCAGGTGATGGATGCCTTCCGTCTTGTAGCGGAACTCCTCGATCCGGTCGCCATTCCGCTTGCCCACCGATTGCGAGAGATAAGTCGAGCCGTGGTAGCTGTTCTCGCGGCTGACGATATCGGTCTTGCCGGGATTGCCCCGCGCGTGGTGGTAATAGCTGACCATCCGCACCGCCGTATCCACCGCCGTCGAGCCCCCGGTGGTGAAATGCACGCGGTTGAGGTCGCCGGGCGCGAGCTCCGCCAACCTGGCCGCCAGAAGCGCCGCCGGATCATTGGTCACATCGACGAAAGGATTGGCATAGGCGAGCTTCAGGGCCTGCGCGCCAATCGCCTCGGCCATCTCGCGCCGTCCCAACCCGATGTTGGTGCACCAGACCCCCCCCACCGCATCGAGGTAAGAGCGCCCCGTCGTATCGGTCACCATGCAGCCTTGCCCCTCGGTGATGACCAAGGGCACCTCGCGCGCCATGCCCTGGAAATGCTGCCAGGGATGCAGCGCATGGGCCTGGTCCAGGGCTGCGAAATCCTCGTTGCGACGCTCGGGACGGGGTTTGGGTGCGGCAGTCGGGGTCATTTTGAATCTCCATTCAATACGTGAAGGATAGCAGAGCCCCGCCCCGCGCGCCAGCGTTTTGATCAAATGACGGAAAGCCCGCAGGTTCGACAGAACTGCGGGCCTGGAATATGATGGGAAATCCGTGGGTTACAGGCGACGATACAGCGCGGCCTGTCGGTCGGTCCATTCGACCGCCAGGCTCCAGCCCGCTTCGCCCTCGGTCTCTTGCCGCACCACACCCTGCTCATGCAGCCAGGCATGCTTGCGCCCCTCGGCAAAGGGCAGCTCCAGGTCCGCCTGGACCCGCGCCTCGGAGAGAACGCCCGAGATCGCCTCCAAAAGCGCCCCGATCCCCTCGCCGGTCAAGGCCGACAGCGCAAAGACCCCTGCCCGGCCCTCTTGCGCCAGCTCCAGGGCCGCCCGCGCATCGGGGGTGACAAGGTCGAGCTTGTTCCAGATCTCGAACTGCGGCGTGGCCGAAGTCACGCCAAGCGAGGTCAGGATATCGGCCACATCCGCCGCCTGCTCCGCCGTCTCGGGATGCGAGATATCCCGGACATGCAGGATCAGGTCGGCCTCGAGCACCTCTTCCAGGGTGGCGCGGAAGGCCGCGACCAATTGCGTCGGCAGGTCCGAGATGAAGCCTACGGTGTCCGACAGGATCACCTTTTGCCCCGAAGGCAGCTCCAGCCCCCGCATCGTGGGATCGAGGGTGGCAAAAAGCATATCCTTGGCCAGGACTTCCGCCCCGGTCATCTTGTTGAAAAGCGTGGATTTTCCGGCGTTGGTATAGCCCGCAAGCGCCACGATCGGAAAGGGAACCTTACGCCGTCCGGCGCGCTGCAACTCGCGGCGGCGGCTCACGGTTTCCAACTGCCGCTTCAGCTTCACGACCTGCTCATCAATCGCCCGCCGGTCGCTTTCGATCTGAGTCTCACCCGGGCCGCCCACGAAACCAAACCCGCCGCGCTGGCGTTCGAGGTGGGTCCAGGCCCGCACCAGGCGCGAGCGCTGATAGGTCAACGCCGCCAGTTCGACCTGCAAGACGCCTTCCCGCGTCCGCGCGCGGTCGGCGAAAATCTCCAGGATCAGCCCGGTCCGGTCCAGAAGCTTGATGCCCCATTCCTTCTCGAGGTTCCGCTGCTGCACGGGGCCCACCATGCCATCGACCAGCACGAGGTCGACCTCATGCTCCTTGATCCGCCCCTTGATCTCTTCGATCTTGCCGGTCCCAAAAAGCATCCCCGGATGCACCTTGGGCAGGCGCACGACCTCCGAGCCCACGACCTCCAGCCCCGGCAGCGCACGGGCCAGCGACACCGCCTCGGCCAGGCCATGCTCGGCCAGGCGGCGCTTTTTCGTCGTTTTCACATCGGGATGCAGGACCCAGGCACGCGTCAGCTTTTCGGCCGTCTCATGACCGCTCCGCTTCTGGCGCTCTGCGAAGAAGTCTTCGTCCAGGTCCTCGGTCACTCTTCGCCTTCATACAGCGTGATCGGCCCGCCCGGCATGATGGTCGAGATCGCGTGTTTATAGACGAGCTGGCTTTGCCCATCGCGGCGCAAAAGCACGCAGAAATTGTCGAACCAGGTGATGACACCCTGCAACTTGACCCCGTTGATGAGGAAAATCGTCACCGGAACCTTTGCCTTGCGGACATGGTTCAGAAAGGCATCCTGCAAATTCTGTTTGTCGCCAGCCATGTTATAGCCCTTGTTTTTCTCTGTGGCGGGTCCGTTCTGCCCTGTCGCGGGGTCACCCGGCGCCACTATGGAACGGCAAAGCCCGAGATTCCAGCCCTATTTACACCTCATCCTCACCCTCACCCCCGCCTTTTGCCGAAGAAACGACGCCCAGAGACTTCAGCTTGCGATGCAGCGCCGAGCGTTCCATGCCGACAAAACCCGCCGTCCGGCTGATATTGCCGCCGAAACGGTTGATCTGGGTCAGCAGGTATTCCCGTTCGAAGACCTCGCGCGCCTCGCGCAAAGGCAGCGTCGCCATGGCACCGCCGAGGACCAGCCGCGCGCCCGAATCACTTTGCGCCTCGGGCTGCGGCAGTTCGCGCGCCTCGATCGGGCCCGCGCCATCGCCGAGGATCAGGACCCGCTCGATCACGTTGCGCAGCTGGCGGACATTGCCGGGCCAGGCCATGGTCTGCAAGACGGCCTCCGACTCCGGCGTCAGGCGGCGCAGGGGCAGGCCCTGGGTCTTGTGGAACATCTCGATGAAATGCGCGGTCAGCTCGGGGATATCCTCGCGCCGCTCCTCCAGCGAGGGGACCTGGATCGGCACGACGTTCAGCCGGTCGTAAAGCTCTTGCCGGAAGCGGCCGGCGGCGATTTCCGCCCGCAGATCGCGCGAGGTGGAGGAGATCACCCGCAGATCGACCCGCACCTTGTCCGACCCGCCAAGCCGCGTGAACTGCTGCTCGACCAGCACCCGCAGGATTTTCGACTGCGTTCCCAAGGGCATGTCGGCCACTTCGTCGAAATAGACGATGCCGCCATGGGCCTGCTCCAGAAGCCCCTTTTCCACGCCACGATCCGCCGTTTCGCGGCCAAACAGCACCTCCTCCATCCGCTCCGGCTCGACCGAGGCGGAAGAGACCGAGACGAAGGGGGCCGAGGCGCGGGCCGATTGCGCGTGAATTTGCCGCGCCGCAAGCTCTTTGCCTGAACCGGCAGGCCCGGTCAGCATCACGCGGCCGTTGGACTTGGTGACCTTTTCGATGTTCGATTTCAAGACCTTGAAGGCAGGACTTGATCCAATCATCTCGGCCGAAGTCACCTCGCGCCGCCTGAGTTCAGAGTTTTCGCGCCGCAGCCGCGCCGTCTCCATCGCGCGACTGACCACAACCATCAGCTGATCGATGTTGAAGGGCTTTTCGATGAAGTCGTAAGCGCCCTGCTTGATGGCGGCGACCGCGATCTCGATATTGCCATGGCCCGAGATGATGACGATGGGCACGTCCGGGTTGTCGCGCTTGACCGCCTTGAGGATGTCGATCCCGTCCATCCGGCTGTCCTTCAGCCAGATATCCAGGATCATCAGGCTCGGCGGCTCCGCATTGATCTGCGCCATGCAGTCGTCGGAATTTCCTGCCATACGAACGGCATAGCCCTCGTCCTTCAGGATATCGGCGATCAACTCGCGGATGTCTTTTTCGTCGTCGACAATAAGGATACTCATGCTCCCCCTCCTTGCTGGGCTTGCAAAACTGGACTGCGCCCCCTGGCCCGCGTCGCGCGCGGAAGCCGGATTTCCGCCATCGCGCCGTGATGGGTGCAGCCGTCAAAAACCGGAGCATCGGTCAGGACCAGGGTCCCGCCGTGCTCTTCGATGATCTTCTTCACGATGGGCAGGCCAAGACCGGTGCCCTTTTCCTTGGTCGTCATATAGGGTTCGAAAAGCCGCGTGCGATCATGCGGCAGCCCGGGGCCGTTGTCCTCGATCCGGATCAGGGAATGGGTCTCGGACGCGGTCAAAGTGACCTTGATCACCGGCTCCATCCCTGGAGTCTTTTCACGTTGTTCGTCAATGGCTTCCCCGGCATTCTTGATAAGGTTCGTCAGCGCCTGGCCGATCATCGTGGCGTCGATCTCGATCATGTCCGGCGTCGCGGGAAGGTCGCGGATGAACTGCACGCCCGGCAGGCCGTTTTCCTGCAACATCACCGCGGCCTTGACGAGCGCGGTCAGGTCAGTCTCGCGGCGGTCGGGTTCGGGCATCCTCGCAAACTTCGAGAACTCGTCCACGATCCGGCGCAGGTCATTGGTCTGGCGGATGATCACATCGGCCAATTGTTCAAGATCATCAGGCTCTTGCACCTGGGTCCTGAACTTGCGGCGGATGCGTTCGGCCGAAAGCTGGATGGGCGTCAGCGGGTTCTTGATCTCATGCGCGATGCGCCGCGCCACATCGCCCCAGGCCGCCATCCGCTGCGCCGAGACAAGGTCGGTCACATCGTCGAAGGCCACGACGTAGCCCTCGACCTCGCCCGTCTCACCGCGCCGTTCGGACATGCGAACCAGCAGGCTTTCCAGCTGACCCCGGCGCGAGAGGCGGATTTCGTCTTGCACCGCTGCTCCAAGTTCGACGTGCAGCCTGCTGAAAAGGCTAAGAAACTCCGGAGCCACATCGGCAAGGGTCTTGCCCGATGCCTCCGTCACGTCCAAGAGCCGCAGGCCGGCGCGGTTGATCACATCGACCCGGCCCTCGGCATCCAGACCGATCACCCCCGCCGTCACGTTGGACAGAACGCTGTCGAACAGCCGCCGCCGGTCCTCGGTCCGGTCATGCGCCTCGACCAGCGCTTTCCGCTGGCCGTGCAGTTGCCGGGTCATCTGGTTGAAAAGCCGCCCCAGCATGGCGATCTCGTCCTCGCCCTCGTCTTCCGGGACCTGGACGTCGAGGTCCCCCGCGCCAACCCGCTGCGCCGCCCCCGCCAGCCGCCCCACCGGACGCGAGAGCCGCTCAGCGAACCAAAGCCCGCCCCAGACCGAGGCCACGATCAAAATCACAGCGAATCCAAGGTATAGAAGGCCGAAGTTGAAGAGGATCTTGCCCCGCTCCGCCTCCAGCTGCTGATAAAGCGTCGCGGTTTCCTGCGTCTCGTCCAAAAGCCCCAGGATCCGCCCATCCACCCGGCGCGAGACGTAAAGCAGCCGGTCCGGATAGCCCGGAAGGTCCGCCAGGGCGCGCAGCTCGGAATTCGGCCAATCGGGGATCATGACGACCGAGCCGCCCTCGGCCTGGGCGATCTCGGCCTGGGTCGGGGCCTCGAAATCGAAGAGATAGGACTTGTCGCCGCGCACCCTGATCTCGCCCTTGGTCGAAACCAGGTAGGCCTCTTTCAGCCCGCGCTGGATCTGGCTTTGCCCCTGGACCAGGACGGAACGGATTTCTCCATCCGATACAAGGCCCTGGGTGTCATGGGCCTGGACCAGAAGCGCGGCCAGGGCCTGGACATCGGCCTCCAGGTTGGCGGTCTGCTCGGCCTCATAGGCCTCGGCCGCGTCCAGCGAGGCCCCGATCACCCCCCGCACCCGGTCGGAAAACCAGCCCTCGAGACCGATGTTGACGGTCAGAACGCCGAAGATCGCGACGAGCACGGTGGGAATCAGCGCGACGGTCGCAAAGACAAGCGTCAGCCGCAGGTGAAGCCGAGAGCCCGCGCTGGCCGAGCGGCGGTCGGCGACGATCTGGATGATGCGGCGCAGGACCATGGTCGCGATGACCAGGACATAGACGAGGTCGGCCAAAAGCACCAAGCGCAGCGCCGTCGATGAGGCGCCGAGGTTCAAGGGCCCAAGGGTCAGAAAGGTCGCCACGGCAAGCGCAGGCCCCAAAAGCGCAAGCCCCAGCGCCATCGCGGTCTGGACCTGTCTTTGCCGGCGCAGACGCGTCAGGCGCGTCAACCAGCGGGGCTCCGCCGTCTTTCTCAATCAACCTCCCGCCGGGTTCTGCGACCCGTTTGTCACAGGGCGCGGCTTTCCGGTAACGTCACCGGAAAGCCGCGTCCTGTTGCGAGATTACATCAGCTTGCGACGCCGAGTCACGCGGATATCGAGATCGGTGATCTTCTTGCGCAAGGTATTGCGGTTGATCCCCAGAAGATCGGCACATTTGGCCTGGTTGCCGGCGGTGGCATCAAGCGCGATCTCGATCAGGGGCAGCTCGATTTCGCGCAGGACGCGGTCATAGACGCCTGCAGGCGGAAGCTGGCCGTTGTGCAGGTCGAAATAGCGCTTCAGGTGGCGGGCCACGGATTGCGAGAGCTTTTCATTTTCGACCGCCCCGGCCTTGGCGGGCTCGGTCGGCTGCGGGCCGCCCAAAGTCGCCTCGAGCTCTGCCGCCGAAATGTCGGGCTCCGACGAGGTCACCAGGAGCCGCTTCAGCACATTCTCCAACTGGCGCACGTTGCCGGGCCAGGGAAAGGCGCGCAGGATCGCCCGCGCCTCGGGCGTCAGGCGGCGCACGGCGCCCAGCTCGCGCTCGGCCTTGGCGAGGAAATGGTCGGTCAGAAGCGGGATATCCTCGACCCTTTCGCGCAGCGGGGGGACGTTGAAAGAGACCCCGCCCAGGCGATAGAAGAGGTCCTTGCGCAGCTTGCCCTCTTCGACCTTGGCCGCAAGATCGGCCTGGCTGGTCGCCAGGACGCGGGGCGCGTGGTCGTCGGCCACATCCAGCATCCGCACCAGGCGCGCCTGGCCGTCCTCGTCGAAATCGGCGACCTCGTCGATCAGAAGCGTGCCGCCCTTGGCCTTGGCGACCAGTTGCGCGATGCCGTCGACGCCGCCCAAATCCGCCGCTTGCGCCACGACGAAGGGCTGCGACCGGCGGTCGCTGAAATCATGGATCGCCTTGGCGATCAGGCTCTTGCCGGTGCCCGATTCGCCGGTGATCAGGACGGGAAGGTCGGTGTTCATCACCTTGGCGACCAGCCGATAGAGCGCCTGCATCGCCCCCGTGCGCCCGACCAGCGGCAGATCGTCCCCCGGCTCGCGCGGGGGGTTGACCACGGCCGCCGCCGCCCGGCGTTTCGAATCCAGCGCCCGGGCCGAGCGTTTCATCAGGTCGGGCAGGTCGAAGGGTTTGGGCAGATAGTCGAAAGCCTCGGCCTCGGCCGCCTGGATCGCCGTCATGATCGTGTTCTGCGCCGAGATCACGATGACCGGCAGGCCGGGCCGGATGCGGCTGATGCGCGGAAGGGCCTCGAGCCCATTGCCGTCGGGCATGATCACGTCGGAAATCACCAGGTCGCCCTTGCCCTCTTCGACCCAGCGCATCAGCGTCATCAAGGACGATGTGGCATGGACCTTGCAGCCCGCCCGGGTCAGCGCCTGGGTCAGGACCGTGCGGATCGTGCGGTCGTCATCCGCCACCAGAACCGTGCCATCCATTTACAACTCCTTCTTTTCCTTGGGCGCCATGGGCAGCGAGATGCGGAAGACCGTCTTGCCGGGGACAGATTCGACCCCGATCAATCCGCCATGGTCGGTGATGATTTTCGAGACCAGCGCGAGGCCAAGCCCCGTGCCATTCTCGCGGCCCGAAACGAAGGGCTCGAAGATGTCGGCGGCGATGTCGGGCGGGATGCCGGGGCCGTCGTCGATGATTTCCACCTGAAGCGGCAGGCTGGCCCCGGTGCCGTCGCGGCGGCGCAGGCGGAGGCTCAGGTCATAGAAGGTCCGCAGCCGGATGACACCGCGCCGGTCCTTCGAGGCCTCGGAGGCGTTCTTGATCAGGTTCAGGAAGACCTGCATCAGCTGATCGGCATCGGCCCAGGTGGCGGGCAGCGAGGGGTCGTAATCCTCGACGAACATCATGTGACTGCCATAGCCCATCTGGGCCGAGCGGCGGGCGCGGTCCAGGGCGTCGTGGATATTGACCGCGCGGCATTCGGGCGGGCGGACATTGCCGAAATGCTCGACCTGCTCCAGGAGCTTCACGATGCGGCGGGTTTCCTCGACGATCAGGTCGGTCAGCTCGCGATCTTCCGCCGTAAGGCCCATCGACAGAAGCTGCGCCGCGCCGGAGATGCCCGCCAGCGGATTCTTGATCTCGTGGGCCAGCATCTCGGCCATGCCGATGGCCGACTTGGCCGCAGAGGAGGCATGGCGCGCGCGGCCGATCCGGTCGGCCATGATCCGGGGCGAGATCATCAGAAGCAGCGAGCCCGTGTCATGGATCGGCGCGATCTGGATCTGGGCCTGGACCGAGCCGCGTTCATGGGTCGCAACCTGGGCCTCGTTGATGTTGATATCGGCCTGGTTGACCCGCGCCCTGGCGCAAGAGGCCAGGATGTCGATGTCGATCGACAGTTTCTCGGTCAGCCGATGGCCGATCAGCATCCTGGCCGAGGCGTTCAGAAAGGTCTCCGCCGCCGAATTGGCATCGGTGATCAGGTCATCCTTGCCCACGAGAAGCGCAGGCATCGGCAAAGAGGCGAAGACCTGGTCAGTCATGCGGCGCGGGCCTCCTCGGTGAAGATCTCGGACAGGCGGGTGATGACCTCGGCGGGGTCGGTCAGGGTCAGGACCTCGTCGCGGTGATGGGGCAGGCCCGCGGCTTCCAGGTACCAGCCCAGGTGCTTGCGGGCGCAGCGCAGGCCCAATTGCAGGCCATAGAAGGCCAGCATCGCCTCGTAATGGGCGATCACCAGATCGGCGAGGTCGGCGCCTTGGGGGATGCGCGGCGGCTTTTGGCCGTAAAGCGCGGCCGCGATTTCGGCGAGCTTCCAGGGCGCGCCCTGCGCCCCGCGCCCCACCATGACCCCATCGGCGCCGGAGTGTTCCAGGGCCATGCGGGCCTCGCTCGCCCCGGTGATGTCGCCATTGGCAATGACCGGGATCGAGACCGCCTCCTTGACCGCCCGGATCTTGGCCCAATCGGCGCGGCCCTTGTAGAACTGGCAGCGCGTGCGGCCGTGAATGGTGATCATCTGGATGCCCGCGCCCTCGGCCCGCTTGGCCAGGATATGGGCGTTGAGGCTGTCGTCATCCCAGCCAAGCCGCGTCTTCAAGGTGACCGGCACCTTGACCGCGCCCACCACCGCCTCGATCAGGGACATGGCCTGGTCGAGATCCTTGAGCAGCGCCGAGCCACAAGCCCCCGTCGTCACCCGTTTCGCCGGACAGCCCATGTTGATGTCGATGATCTGCGCGCCATTGGCCTCGACCATGCGCGCGGCCTCGGCCATCCAATGCGGCTCGCGGCCGATGAGCTGGATCGAGGCCAGGCCATGGTCCCCCATCTCGGCCCGGGCCTTCATCTCGGGGTGGTCGCGCATGACCTCTTCGCTGGCCACCATTTCGCTGACCACCAGCCCCGCGCCGAAGCCCGCCACGACCCGGCGAAAGCACAGGTCGGTGATCCCCGCCATGGGGGCGAGAAGAACGGGGGTGGCAAGGGGATGGCTGGCAATCTGCACGGGGGATCCTCGGGTTAAGCGCAATCTGCGGGGGCTTGGGGGCAGAGGCAAGGAAAGCGGGCGCATTCCTGCCTTTAAATCAGGCAATGCCTATATTTTACGCAGCACCCCGGGGCCAGCGGCATTTTCCGCGCCCTTCCTGCCCGGATAGAGGCGCATTGCGGCCCCGGGCCTCGGCTTTTGACCCCGCTGGCTTTCGCGGCTAAGTTGGCGCCGAAGCCGGGAACGAGGCCCCATGACCACCGCCGCCATCATCGTCGCCGCAGGACGCGGCACCCGCGCCGGAGAGGGCCTGCCCAAGCAATGGCGCCTCCTGGCGGGTCAACCCGTGGTTTCCCATGCGCTGCAAGCCTTTGCAGGCCATTTGCGGGTCCTGGTCATCCATCCCGGGGACCGCGCCCGCGCCGAGGGTCTGCCCGCCGAGCTGGTGGTCGAGGGCGGCGCCACGCGGCAGGATTCGGTCCGGGCGGCGCTGGAGGCGCTGGCGGGGCGCGGGGTGACCCGGGTCCTGATCCATGACGGCGCACGGCCCCTGGTCTCTCCTGCCCTGATCGCGCGGGTCCTGGGGGCCCTGGACAGCGCTTCGGGGGCGGCGCCCGCGCTGGCGGTGACCGATGCGCTTTGGACCGGGGCTTCGGGCCAAGTGACCGGCACGCGCGACCGGACCGGCCTTTACCGCGCCCAGACGCCCCAGGGCTTCCGCTATGACGCGATCCTCGCCGCCCACCGCGCCCATGGCGGAGGGGCGGCCGATGATGTCGAGGTCGCGCGGCAGATGGGGCTTGACGTGGCCATGGTCGAGGGCGAGGAAACCAATCTCAAGCTGACCTTTGCCGGTGATTTCGCAAGGGCCGAGGCGCTGATGGCGAAGGGGACGAGGGCGATGGATGTGCGGATGGGCAATGGCTATGACGTCCATGCCTTTTGCGAGGGCGATCATGTCTGGCTTGCGGGGGTCAGAATCCCGCATGGCCGCGGGCTCTTGGGCCATTCGGATGCCGATGTGGCGATGCACGCCCTGACCGATGCGATCTATGGCGCGCTGTCGGAGGGCGACATCGGCCGCCATTTCCCGCCCAGCGACCCGCAGTGGAAGGGCGCGGATTCGGCGATCTTCCTGGCCCATGCCATGGGCCTTGCGCGGGCGCGCGGCTTTGATCTTGGCAATTGCGACGTGACCATCGTCTGCGAGCGCCCGAAGATCGGCCCCCATGCCGGGGCGATGCAGGCCAGGCTCGCCGAGATCATGGGGGTCGATGCGACCCGGGTCAGCGTCAAGGCCACGACCTCCGAACGCCTGGGCTTCACGGGGCGCGAAGAGGGAATCGCGGCCCTGGCCACGGCGGTGCTTTTGAGCTGATCCCGCCGACTGCGCCCCCGGCGCCCAAGGCCCACCGCCGCCCCGCCGACTGTTGGCCGGTTTCTGGCTGAAGGAGTTCCCCGCGTCATGGTCTATCTCGTCTCCACCGTCTTCGGGATCGGGAAGTTGCGCCCTGCCCCCGGCACCTGGGCCAGCCTGGCTTCGGTCCTGGTCGGGGTCGTCCTCTTCAAGCTCTCGTTCTGGGTTCTGCTGGCGGCCACGGTCCTGGCGACGGCCCTGGGCTTTTGGGCCTGCCGCGCGCGGCTTTCGCCCGGCGAGGACCCCTCGGAAGTCGTGATCGACGAGGTTGCGGGCCAGTGGCTGGCCCTGCTGTTCCCGACGGCGGGCTTCACCTTCTCGGCCAATGGCGCGGCTTTCCTCGCGCGGATGCGGGAGGATTGGACCTGCGATTCGGGCGGGCTTCTGTCGCAGGCCGCCTGCCAGGTCGGCGGGGCCTTCCATGACCTGCCCTGGCCCGCCTGGGTCTTTGCCTTTGCGCTCTTCCGCCTTTTCGACATCTGGAAGCCCTGGCTGGTGGGCCGGGCCGACCGCAAGGGAACCCCGGATGGGGTGATGGAGGACGACCTTTGGGCGGGGCTCTTCGCGGGCCTCGCCAGCGTGGTCCTGGCCGCGCTCTACCACATTCCGCTGGTGCTGATGCGCTGACACCTTGCCCCGCGACATTCAAGGCCCCGAGAGGCCGGCCCTCCAGAGCGAGACCTTTCCATGACGCCAACCGACCCCCTGTCCCTGCTTGCCGCCGCCCGAGCCCGGGGCTGGCGCATCGCCACGGCCGAAAGCTGCACCGGGGGCCTGGTGGCCGTGGCCCTGACCGATATCCCGGGCTCGTCGGATGTCTTCGACCGGGGCTTCGTCACCTATTCCAACGCCGCCAAGATCGAGATGCTGGGCGTTCTGGCGGCCACGCTTGCCGCCCATGGCGCCGTGTCCGAACCCGTCGCCCGCGAGATGGCAGAGGGCGCGCGTCGGCAGTCGGGCGCCGATCTCGCGGTCTCGATCACCGGCATCGCGGGCCCCGGCGGCTCCGAGTTCAAGCCCGAGGGCCGCGTCTGCTTCGGTCTCGCGACCCCGGCGGGCACCGCGACCGAGACGCTGGACTTCGGCCCCCAGGGTCGCGCGCAGGTCCGCAGCCTTGCCCGCGACCACGCGCTCGGCCTTCTGGCCCGCGCCCTGTCCTGACCTCACCGCCGAGGCTTCCGCTTGGAAATATCCCGCGAGAGGTCTGGAGAGGGGTCGCACCCCTCTCCAGCGGGGGTCGGGGGGCTGGCCCCCCGCGTCCTCCCCCCAGGCACCGCCCCCAAACTCCACCCCAAACGCGAGAGGTCTGGAGAGGGGTCGCACCCCTCTCCAGCGGGGGTCGGGGGGCTGGCCCCCCGCGTCCTCCCCACAGGCACCGCCCCCAAACTCCACCCCAAACGCGAGAGGTCTGGAGAGGGGTCGCACCCCTCTCCAGCGGGGGTCGGGGGGCTGGCCCCCCGCGTCCTCCCCCAGGCACCGCGCTTCCCATTTCGCCCGCAAAAGGTCATCCTCACCCGCATTCCGCCCATTTTTGCATCACATCGCAAATCGCCCGCATTTTCACCCCATCTGGCGCGCAAAGCCCATTTCCAAGGCAGCCCGGAATCGGCACCCCATCCCAGTCCCTGCGAACGGAGCCGCCATGACCCCCGAGATCAACCCGGCCGACACGGCCTTCATCCTGATCGCCACCGCCCTTGTCCTCTTCATGACCCTGCCCGGCCTTGCCATGTTCTACGGCGGCCTCGTCCGGGCGCGGAACGTGCTCTCGGTCTTCACCCAGACCTTTGCCATCGCGGCGCTGATGTCGGTCCTGTGGCTCGCGATCGGCTATTCCCTGGCCTTCACCCCGGGACCCTGGATCGGAGACCTCTCGCGCGTCATGCTCCTCGGCCTCGACGCCAACACGGCCAAGGGCAACCTGCCCGAGATCCTGTTCTTCGCCTACCAGATGACCTTCGCCGTCATCACCCCCGCGCTGATCCTCGGCGCCTGGGTCGAGCGCGCGGGCTTCGCTTTTACGCTGCTCTTCACTGGGCTCTGGATGGTGCTGGTCTATGTGCCCGTGGCGCACTGGATCTGGGGCGGGGGCTTCCTGTCGGACGGCGGGATCTTCGGCGAGACCGGGGTGCGCGACTTTGCCGGCGGGATCGTGGTGCATGAGACGGCGGGCCTCGCCGCGCTGATCGTCGCAGCCCTCCTCGGGCCGCGCCGCAGCAAGACCACGCCGCCGCATAGCCCCGGCATGGTGATGATCGGCGCGGGCATGCTCTGGGTCGGCTGGTTCGGCTTCAACGGCGGCTCGGCGCTCGCCGCCAATGGCCAGGCCGCCATGGCGATCACCGTGACGCATCTCTCGGCCGCCGCCGCCACCCTCTCCTGGGCGCTCTGGGAGCGCATCAAGTTCGGCCGCGTCTCGACCATCGGCGTGGTGACGGGGACGGTGGCGGGCCTGGCCTCGATCACCCCGGCCTCGGGCTATGTCACGCCCTGGGAGGCCCTGGTGATCGGCGCTGTCGCGGGGGTTCTCTGCCAAGAGGCGGTGATCGTGGTCAAGCAACGCTGGAAGATCGACGACACGCTCGATGTCTTTGGCGTCCATGGCGTCGGCGGGATCTTCGGCACGGTCATGGTCGCGGTCTTTGGCGCAGGCACCTGGGCCGCGCAGCTCGGCGGCCTGGTCGTGGTCGGCCTCTGGACCGCCGCAGTGACCTTTGCCCTGGTGAAGCTCTGCGCCGCCCTGACCCGCTTCCGCGTCGACGCCGAGACCGAGGTCAACGGCCTCGACCTCTCCGTCCATGGCGAACGTGCCTACGAGATGAACTCCTGAGCCGGGAGGGCGCGGCGTTCCCCCCCTTGGGGGCGCCCCCCAGTGCGCCGGGCCGCCAGGCCCGCGCCCCCGCCGGGGCCGCCGCGCGGGCCGAGCCGAAGGCGAGGCCCCTCCCTCTCGGCAAGCGCCCCCCTTCAAGGAGAGACGCACCCGTCTCCCCGCGTAGCCCGGGGTATACCCCGGGTCTCCGCCCCGCAGCTTGCCCACCCTTACAGCATAAGGCCACCCACTTACCCCGTAAGCAGACGGCCTTGCACTGTATAATCCTCAGCCCTCAGCCACCGAGGACCTGCCGGATGAAGCCCAGCATCTGCGCCAGCCCGTCTTGCGCAATGCCATGGCCCGTCCCCTCCATCACATGGCCATAGGTCGGAAAGCCGTTCTCGACCAAGGCATTGCAGGCCTCGGCCATCGAGGCGAAGGGCACGACCTCGTCCTCGTCGCCATGCATGACCAGGAAGGGCGGCTTCGATACCGCCACGGCCAGACCCGGCGGATGCAGAAGCTGCCCCGAGATCGCCACGACCGCCGCCACCGGCGCCTCCCGCATCGGGATCGCGTTGAAGGACAGCATGGCGCCCTGTGAAAAGCCCACCACGACGACCCGATCCGCGCCGATCCCCTCGTAACCCGCGCGCTGGTCGATGAAAGCGTTCAGATCCTCGGAGGAGGCCGCAAGCCCGGCCCGCGCCCGCTCCTCAGATGTCCCGTCGAACCGGGGGATGCCGAACCACTGGCGGCCAAAGGGCGCGCCGGGGATGGCTTCGGGCGCATCGGGCGCCACGAAGGCGGTGTCGGGCAGGTGATCGCCCAAGACATCGCCGAGGCTCAGAAGGTCGGACCCATCCGCCCCATAGCCATGGACAAAGACCACCAGGCTCTTCGCCTGGCCATTGGCCGCCGCCTTGCGGCCGAATCGCAATATCCTGCTCACCTGATGCCCTCGCGCTGGTTGACGGCGCGGTAGTAAGCCCAGAGCGCGCGGGCCGCAACCGCTGCCCAAGGGCTCCAGGCCCGGGCCATCTCGGCAAGCTCCGCCGCTTTCGGCCGCGCCTCCAGCCCATAGGCCACCCGCGCCGCCTCTTGCAGCGCCAGATCGCCCGAGGCGAGCACATCCGCCCTTCCCAGGGCGAACATCGCATAGATCTCCGCCGTCCAGGGCCCGACCCCGGGGAGCGCCACCAGCCGCGCGATGACCTGGTCGTCGGGCATGTCGCGCAAGGCCGCCCAATCCACCCCCGCCCGCGCCACGGCCAGGGCATAGCGCGCTTTCGGCCGCGAGAGGCCAAGCGCCCGAAGCGCCTCCTCCTCGGCCGCAGCCACCGCCCCTTCCTCCACCATCCCCGCCGCCTGAAGCCGCCCCCAGATCGCCGCAGCCGAAGCGGTCGAGACCTGCTGGCCCACGATCGCATCGAGGATCGCGCCAAACCCATCCGGACGCCTGCGCAGGGGCAAGGGCCCGACCCGCGCCAGGACCCCCGCCATCACCGGGCAAGCGCGGGCCAGCCACTCCGCCCCCTCGGCCAGGTCCTCCGGCCCCTGAATGATCCTCATGTCCCCCCCTCAGCCCCTTGTGGTGCGGAGAATGTCGTTCTACGCCTGTCCCCATGACAAGCGCAGCCCAACCTGACGACTCCCTCGCCAAACGCAACCTGATCGTGCTGATCCTGGCCCAGGCCACGCTTGGCGCCCAGATGCCCTTGATCTTCACCATCGGAGGTCTTGCGGGCAAGATGCTGGCACCCAATGCCTGCCTGGCAACGCTGCCCATCACCGCGACCGTCGTGGGCTCGATGATGAGCGCCAATCCGCTCTCCGCCCTCATGTCGCGCTACGGCCGCCGCGCCGGTTTCATCGCAGGCACCATGGGCGGCATGGCCGGCGCCGCCCTTTGCGCCCTGGCCCTGTCGCTGGGGTCCTTCCCGCTCTTCCTCCTGGGCGCCTTCTGTTCGGGCATCTACCAGTCAAGCCAAGGCTTCTTCCGCTTTGCCGCCGCTGACACCGCCAGCGCCGCCTTCCGCCCCAAGGCCATCTCCTGGGTCACCGCCGGGGGCCTTGTCGCCGCCATCACTGGCCCCGAGATCGTCAAGCTGACCGCCGAATCCGCCGCTGTTCCCTTCCTCGGCAGCTATATGACCGTCATCGCGCTGAACCTGGTCTTCGTCTGGCTGTTCTTCCTGCTCAAGATCCCGACCCCGGTCCAGCACAAGGGCGCCGCCGGAGGCCGCACGCGCCGCCAGCTCCTGTCCGACCCGCGCATCCGAGTGGCGGTGATCGTGGCCGCCGTGTCCTATGCGCTGATGAACCTGGTGATGACCTCATCGCCGCTCGCCGTCGTGGGCTGCGGCTATCAGACCTCGGATGCCGCCAATGTCGTCGCCGCCCATGTGCTGGCCATGTTCGTGCCCTCTTTCTTCACCGGCAACCTGATCGCCCGCTTTGGCGTGGAAAAGATCATGGGCATCGGCCTTTTCATCCTGGCTGCCGCCGGAGCCGTTGCCATCGCGGGTGTCGAGCTCGAGAACTTCTTCGTGGCCCTCATCCTTCTGGGCATCGGCTGGAACTTCGGCTTCATCGGGGCGACCACGATGCTGACGGCCTCCCACAGCCCCGAAGAGCGCGGCAAGATGCAGGGGCTGAACGATTTCCTGGTCTTTGGCGGCGTGACCATCGCCTCGATGTCATCGGGCGGGTTGATGAATTGCTCGGGTTCCTCGGTCATCGCGGGCTGGCAGGCGGTCAACCTCGCCATGCTGCCCTTCCTGATCCTGGCGGGCGGCTCGCTGATCTGGCTGGCCTTCCGCCGCCCGGAGTGATTGGTGCCGACTAGCAGCCTTGCGCCCATGCCGCGGATTTTCACCGCTTGGCGCTTGACCCTGCGTCAGGCATCGGGAAAACCCGCATAAAAGGGAGAGCCCCATGAAGCTTGATATCTTCTCCGACCCCGTCTGCCCTTGGTGCTACCTGGGCAAGGCCAATCTCGACCGCGCGATGGAGGCCCATGCCGACCACCCGTTCGAGGTCGAATGGCATCCCTTCCAGCTGAACCCCGATATGCCTGAGGGCGGGGTGGACAAGCGCGACTACCTCTCGCGCCGTTTCGGTGCGGCGCAACTGGACCAGATCCACCAGCGCTTCCGCGACATCGCGGCCAAGGCGGGGGTGCAGATGGACCCCGATACGCCCAAGCGCATCCCCAACACGCTGGACGCCCATCGCCTGATCCATTGGGCCGGGCTCGAGGGGCGGCAGACGCCCATGGTCTCGGCCCTGATGCGGGCCTATTGGGTCGAGGGCCGCGACATCGGTGACCACGCCACCCTGGCCGATATCGCCGAGGAAGCGGGCCTGGACCGTGCCGCCATGGCGCGGCTTCTGGCCACCGATGCCGACCGCGCCGATATCCTGGCACGCGAGAGCCATGCCCGGGGGCGCGGCGTCAATGCCGTGCCGACCTTCGTCATCGCCAATGAATATGTCCTCTCCGGCGCGCAGCCGCCCGAGCTCTGGGGCCAGGTCATCGCGGAACTGGCGGCCGAGAAGGGCTGATGCTGATCGCCCACCTGCCCTCGGGCTATCTCCTGGCCCGGGGCGCGGGATGGCGCATGGCGGCTTGCCTTGCGGGCGCGGTCTTTCCCGACCTCGACATGATCCGCTTCTGGCTGGAGGGGGGGAGGATCCACCACCACGCCTATTTCACCCACCTGCCCGCCTTCTGGGCCGGGGTGAGCCTTGTGGCGCTGGTCGTCCTGCGCGGGGCAAGGCTGGGATGGGCGCTGGCCTTCCTTGCCGGGGTCTGGCTGCATCTGTGCCTTGATACCGTGGCGGGGGATGTCATGTGGCTCTGGCCCTGGTCGGACAGGATGATCCACCTGGCCGAAGTGCCTGCGACATATGACAGTTGGGTGATTTCTTTCGTCCTGCACTGGACCTTCCTTCTGGAATTGGGCATCACGGCTGCGGCGGCAGGCCTTTTCCTGCGCCACCGGAAAACCTGACATGACCAAAGCCCTGATGTCGCAGCGCGAGTTCGTCGCGCTCAATGCCATGCTCTTCGCGGTCGTGGCGCTGGCCATCGACTCGATGCTGCCCGCCCTGCCGCAGATCGCGGCCAGCCTCTCGCCCGATGCTCCCAACCTGGCGCAGCTGGTCATCACCAGCTTCATCTTCGGCATGGGGGTGGGGACGCTGATCTCGGGCCCCCTGTCGGACAGCTTCGGGCGCAAGCCCGTCATGCTGGCCTGCGCGGGGCTCTACATCCTGGGGGCCGCGGTCTGCTTCATGGCGCCGACGCTCGAGACCCTTCTCGCCGCCCGCGTCCTGATGGGCCTGGGCGCGGCAGGCCCCCGCGCGGTGGGGGCGGCGTTGATCCGAGACATGTACAAGGGCTCGGCCATGGCGCGGATCATGTCCTTCGTCATGATGGTCTTCACCCTGGTCCCCGCCGTGGCCCCCCTGATGGGCCAGGGCGTGATCCTGGTGGCGGGCTGGCGGGCCTTGTTCCTGGTTTTCATGGTCTTCTCGCTGGTGGTCCACACCTGGTTCCTCCTCCGCCAAGTCGAGACCCTGCCCCCCGAGGCGCGCCGCCCCCTGTCGCTGTCCAAGCTGGCCCAGGCCGCGCGCGAGCTGGTGACCCACCGCATCGCGCTCATCTCGACCGCGGCCCAGGCCCTGACGGCGGGGGCGCTTTTCGCCAACCTCTCCTCGATGGAAGGCATCTTCCGCGAGTATTTCGACCGTGCGGCCAGCTTCCCCCTGTGGTTCACCGTGATCGCGGTCTGCGCCATGAGCGGATCGGCCATCAATGCCCGCTTCGTCGTGCGGTTCGGCATGCGCCAGATGGTCCGCCGTGCCTATGGGGCCCAGGTCGTGCTGACCCTGGCGACGCTGGGGCTTTTCCACTTCGGACTGGTCTCGGGCAACCTGGCCTTCGCGCTTTTCCTCTTCTGGACGATCAGCGGCTTTGCCGCCATGGGCCTGACCATGGGCAACCTGAACGCCATGGCGATGGAGAGCCTGGGCCATATCGCGGGCTTTGCCTCGTCCTTGATCGCGGCGACCTCGACCGTGGGCTCGGTGCTCCTGGCCATTCCGGTGGGCCAGGCCTTCGACGGCACGCCCTTGCCCTTGATGATCGGCTCGCTGGTCTTCTCGATCCTGGCCTTTGGTCTTTCGGGACTGCTCAGAAAGTAGGGGCGCTGCCCCTCGGCCCTGCGGGCCTCACCCCGGGATATTTGGAAAAAGATGAAATCAGGTCCGGCGCCCGCTTTCTCTTCATCTTTTCATAAATATCCCACGGGAGGGTCCGGGAGGGTGTGAAACCCTCCCGGGGGTTCAGCCAGCGATGGCCTTGGCCTTGGGAGAGGCCTTCTCGGCCAGGTCGCGCGCGATGGCATGGGCGGCCTTGATCCGCTCGGCCTCGGTCTTCATGTCGCCGATCAGCACGATCTTGTTGCCCGCCACCCGGGCGCCGGAGCCTTGCGCCTTGACGAATTCCACCAGCCCCGCCGGATTGGCGAATTTGTCGTTGTGGAACTGCACATTGGCGCCCTTGGGGCCGCAGTCCAGGCGCGAGATGCCCGCCTTCTTGCAGAGCGCCTTGATGCGGACGATGACCATCAGCGTGTTGACCTCTTTCGGCAGGGGGCCGAAGCGGTCGATGAGTTCGGCGGCGAAGCCTTCGAGCTCCACCTTGGTCTGCAGGGAGGACAGGCGGCGATAAAGCCCGAGGCGGATATCGAGGTCAGGGATGTAATCCTCGGGGATCATCACGGGCACGCCGAGGTTGATCTGGGGGCTCCAGTTGTCATCGACCTGGCTCAGGCCATTGATTTCGCCCGATTTGATCTTGGCAATCGTCTCTTCCAGCATCTGCTGGTAAAGCTCATAGCCCACTTCCTTGATATGGCCGGACTGCTCCTCGCCCAGAAGGTTGCCAGCGCCGCGCAGGTCGAGGTCATGGGAGGCGAGGTTGAAGCCCGCGCCCAGGGTATCCAGGGAGCCCAGGAGGCGCAGGCGCTTGGTGGCCTGAGGCGTCAGGGGCGCGCGGGGTTTGGTGGTCAGGTAGCAATAGGCGCGGGTTTTCGCCCGCCCCACGCGGCCTCGGATCTGGTAGAGCTGGCTCAGGCCGAACATATCGGCGCGGTGGATGATCATCGTGTTGGCGGTCGGGATATCGAGGCCCGATTCCACGATCGTCGTCGCCAGAAGCACATCGTATTTGCCGTCGTAGAACTCGTTCATCCGCTCGTCGAGCTCTCCGGCGGCGAGTTGCCCATGGGCGATGACGTAAGTGACTTCCGGGACATGGGTCTTCAGGAAATCCTCGATTTCGTGCAGGTCAGAGATGCGGGGGACGACATAGAAGCTTTGCCCGCCGCGGTAGTGTTCGCGCAGAAGGGCCTCGCGGATGGTGATGGAGTCGAACTCCGAGACATAGGTGCGGATGGACAGGCGGTCCACCGGGGGCGTCGCGATGATCGAGAGGTCGCGCACCCCGGTCAGCGAGAGTTGCAGGGTGCGGGGGATGGGCGTGGCGGTCAGGGTCAGGACGTGGATTTCGCTCCGCATCTCTTTCAGCCGCTCTTTATGGCCGACGCCGAAATGCTGTTCCTCGTCCACGATCATCAGGCCGAGGCGTTTGAAACTGACCCCCTTGGCCAGAAGCGCATGGGTGCCCACGACGATATCCACCGTGCCATCGGCGAGGCCTGCGCGGGTCGCATTGGCCTCCTTGGTGGAGACGAAACGCGAGAGGGGTTTCACCTGCATCGGGAAGCCCCGGAAGCGCTCGGCAAAGCTGCGGTAGTGCTGGCGGGCGAGGAGCGTCGTCGGGCAGATCACCGCGACTTGCTGCCCCGCCAGCGCCGCGACAAAGGCCGCGCGCATGGCAACCTCGGTCTTCCCAAACCCCACATCGCCGACGATCAGCCGGTCCATGGGCGAGCCCTTCTCCAGGTCGCTGACCACATCGGCAATCGCGGCCAATTGGTCATCGGTCTCGGTATAGGGGAAGCGGGCGGCGAAGGCCTCCCAGAGGCTGTGCGGCGCCTCCAGGATCGGCGCGTGACGCAAAGCGCGCTCGGCGGCGACCCGCATCAGGCGGTCGGCAATTTCGCGGATGCGCTCTTTCAGCTTGGCCTTCTTGGCCTGCCAGGCGCCGCCGCCGAGACGGTCCAAAAGGCCCTCTTCATGGCCATAGCGGCTGAGGAGTTCGATATTCTCGACCGGCAGGTAAAGCTTGGCGCTTTCGGCATATTCCAAAGCGACGCAGGCATGGGGGGCGCCAAGGGCGGTGATCGTCTCCAGCCCCAGGTAGCGGCCAACGCCATGTTCGACATGGACCACCAGGTCGCCAGGGGTCAGGGTATCGACCTCGCGCAGGAAGTTTTCCGCTTTCCGCTTCTTGCGCGGCTTGCCGACCATGCGCTCGCCAAGCACATCCTGTTCGGAGATCACCGTCAGGCCCGGTGCGGTAAACCCCGCCTCCAGGGGCCAGACCATCAGGAAGAGATCGCCCTTGCCCTCAGGGACTTCGCGGAAGTCCTTGACCTCGCGGCCCTTGATCCCCTGGTCCTGCAAGAGGCCCGAAAGCCGCTCCCGCGCACCCTCCGAGAAGGAGGCGATGACCACCTGACCCTCGCGAAGCCGCGCTTTAAGATGATCGGCCAAGGCGCCGAAAAGGCTTATGCTTTCCTGCTGACGCTCCGGCGCGAAAGACCGCCCGATCTCCCCGCCTGCATCGAGGCAACCCGGCCCCGGCGGCTGGTGCAGGGGCGAGAGCTGGATCACGCGGTGCCCCGCCACGGCCGCCTCAAACCCCGCATCGTCCAGGTAGAGCAACCCCGGCGCCGAGGGCTTGTAGACCGAATCCATCCGCCCCTTGGCGCTCATCGCCTCGCGGCGGCTGTCGTATTGATCCTCGATCCCCTCCCAGCGGGAAAGCCGCATGGCGGTCACCTGGTCGTCCAGCATGACAGCGGCAGAGGGCAGATAGTCGAAGAGCGTCTCCAGCCGCTCATGGAAGAAGGGCAGCCAGTGCTCCATCCCCTGGTGCTTGCGGCCCGCGCTGACGGCCTCGTAAAGCGGGTCATCCGAGCCGCCTGCCCCGAACTCCACCCGGTAGTTCTGGCGGAAGCGCGAGATTGCGGCGGGGTCCATCAGGACCTCTGACATCGGCGCGAATTCCACCGATTTCAGCTTGCCGACGGTCTTCTGCGTCTCGGGGTCAAAGCGGCGGATGCCGTCGAGCTGGTCGCCGAAGAAATCGAGCCGCACCGGCCCGCCGCGCCCCGGCGGGAAGATATCGACGATGCCGCCGCGCAGGGCATAATCCCCGGGCTCGGCCACGGTGGAGACGGGCGAGAAGCCCATATTGGCGAGGAAGGCTTTCAGCTTCTTCTCATCCACCCTGTCGCCGACCGAGGCGATGAAGGAGGCGCCCGCGACCACCTCCCGCGCGGGGACGCGCTGGGTCGCGGCATTGACGGTGGTCAAGAGAACGAAATTGCCCGGGATACCCGCGACCAGGGCCGCCAGGGTGGACATCCGGCGCGAGGCGATCTCGGGGTTGGGCGAGACGCGGTCATAGGGCAGGCAGTCCCAGGCCGGGAAGTCCAAGACGGTCAGCCCCGGCGCCAGGACGGCCAAGGCTGCGCGCATCGCCTCGGCCCGGCGGTCGTCGCGGGCGATATGGAGGACGGGATGGGCCTGTGCCTCACGCGCCAGGAGCCGCGCGTCATAGCCCTCGGGGGCGCCGCCAAGCAGGATCCGTGTCGTCATTGCGGGATAAAATGCGTCAGGTTGACATACATGCCGACCATGGCGGCCACGAAGATCGAGACCATGCCCAACCCCTGCACCATGAGCCGCGTGAGGAAAAGGCGACGAAAGAGCGCCTCGCCCCGCCCCTCGCCCCCTTCGATCAGGAGGGCCGCGCGCAGGGAGAGATAGAACAGCACGAAGAGCGGCGCCATGATCAGCAGAAGCGCCAGGGCGAATTCGCTGTCGTAAAGCGCGGCCAGGGTCAAGAGCATGGCCAGGATGAAGGTCGCGATGCCGACGAGCCAGGGCCCGTATTCGCGGGAATGAAACAGCATCCGGTCGGTGTTGATGCGGACGAGAAGCTCCAGGTCCTCTTGCGCCTGCCCGCCATGGCGCTTGGCCCGGCTCACCATGTCATGGGGCACGCCCAGGACCCAATGGCTGGCCGAAGACCAGATGACGCAAAGCGCGATCCAGTACCAGAGATTGGAAAAGGACCGGAAGTCGATCAGATCGAGGAGGAGCGTCGGGTCGGACATCAGCGTTTCACCTTGAGCCTGCGTGCATTCCATGTCAGTCGTTTGCGAAAGCTGCAAGCCGTTTTCCGTAAAGCGCTTGCCCCCGGGGCCGGACCATGCCACCCGGAGAGGGGCGCGCACCGGAGCCAGACGGCCTGTGGCCATACGCCACCCGCCAGCCCTCTCGCGCCCCCGGGCCAAGGGCCAGCCCTGCACCCGGACCTGCCCATGCGCCCCATCTCTGCCCCCTTCCCCACGACCCGCTTCCGCCGTCTGCGGTCCAGCGCCCCCCTGCGCGCCCTGGCCCAGGAGAACAGCCTGTCGGTGGGCGACCTGATCTGGCCGGTCTTCCTGTGCGACGGGGTGGGGGTGACGCAAGAGATCGCCTCGATGCCGGGCGTGGTGCGGCGCTCGGTCGACCTGGTGGTCAAGGCGGCTGAAGAGGCGGCCAGTCTGGGGATTCCGGCCATTTGTCTCTTTCCCTATACCGACCCTGCGGTGAAGACCGAGACCTGCGAAGAGGCCTGGAACCCCGATAACCTGTCGAACCGCGCGATCCGGGCGATCAAGGCGGCGGTGCCCGAGATCGCGGTGATGACGGATGTGGCGCTGGACCCCTACAATTCAAACGGCCATGACGGGCTGGTCCGCGACGGGGTGATCCTGAACGACGAGACGGTGGAGGCCCTGGTGAAGATGGGTCTCGCCCAGGCCGAGGCGGGGGCCGATATCCTGGGGCCCTCCGACATGATGGATGGCCGGATCGGCGCCTTGCGGGGCGCCTTGGAGGCGGCAGGTCACAAGGATGTGGCGATCATGTCCTATTCGGCCAAATATGCCTCCGCCTTTTACGGACCCTTCCGCGATGCGGTGGGCGCTTCGGGCGCGCTCAAGGGCGACAAGAAGACCTACCAGATGAACCCCGCCAACAGCGACGAGGCCCTGCGGCTGATCGAACGCGACCTCGCCGAGGGCGCCGACATGGTGATGGTGAAGCCCGGCATGCCCTACCTGGATATCTGCCGGAGGGTGAAGGACAGGTTCGGCGCTCCGACCTATGCCTACCAGGTGAGCGGCGAATATGCGATGATCATGGGCGCGGCAGAGCGCGGCTGGATCGACGGGAAGAAGGCCATGATCGAGAGCCTGATGGCCTTCCGCCGCGCCGGCTGCGACGGGGTCCTGACCTATTTCGCCCCCGAAGCCGCCAAGGCGATCCGTGCGGGTCTGACCTGGTAAGGTTTCCAGGCGGAGCGGCCTTGCGGCCGCATTCCTGTCCCTCGCCTGCGGGCTGACGCCCTCCGGCTCGACCGGGCGCCAGGGGCGCCAGGGGTGCCTCCGGCGGGACTATTTGGGCCAAGTTGAAAGGGAAGAAGGGGACTGGCGGGCGCGGCGCCTGCGGTGCGGCTGGATGCCTCCGGCGGTGATATTTGGGCCAATGTGAAAGGCAAGCGGGCGGCAGGCGGGCCGCTGGTGATATGCGCGCCAGAGTCACGCCTTCAGCGCGCCCGCCAGGGTCCAAGAGTCCCAGGCGGCAAGAGGTCACCTCACCAAACCCCGGGACACCTGCAACCCGGCACCCTGCCCCCCTCACGCTTTCGCAAAACCCCGGGAGAGGTCCGGAGAGGGCAGCGCCCTCTCCGGCCACCGCCGCCGCGCGGGCCGAGGGCTTGCCCGAGGCCACCCTCGCAAGCAGCTCTGAACTCCGCCGGCTTCCAGCAAACCCCTCCAGCCCGCCCCCAAGTGACCTTCCCGGCGCCCCCCCCGGACCTCTGTCCTCCCTCCCCTTTCAACTTGGCCCAAATACTCCGGGAGAGGTCCGGAGAGGGCAGCGCCCTCTCCGGCACCCGCCGCCGCGCGGGCCGAGGGCTTGCCCGAGGCCCCTCCGCCGCCAAGCGCCCCATCGGCAGGCCTTCGCCAGTGCAAAGCAGAACCCTTGGAGAGGCAGGGGGCTCCTGCTATCCTCTTCTCCAAGGGCCTGAAGAAGCCCAGCAACCGATGAGGCGAAACATGATTTCTCGACGGAATTTCGTGGTCCTGGGCGCGGGCGCCATGGGGCTTGCGGCCTGCGATGCGGGGCTCTTGGGCAATGGCGTCGGCTCGAATGGAGCGGCCAGGATCGATGCGCGCGTCGATGCCACGCGCGATTACCTGCAGTCGGTCTATCCCAACACCCGCGCCATCGCCCAGAACGCGCGCGGCATCCTTTACATGCCCTTGGTCACCGAAATGGGCATCGGCATCGGCGGCTCCTTTGGCCGCGGCGCGCTCAGGATCAATGATGTCACGGTGGATTACTATTCCGCCACCTCGGCCTCGATCGGGCTGCAGATCGGCGCCCAGCAATATGCCCATGCGATCTTCTTCATGACCGATGCGGCGCTGGAGAACTTCCGCCGCTCGAACGGCTGGGTCGCAGGCGCGGGCGTCGAATATGCCACGCCCGAAGAGGGCGGCAACTTCGGCAAGGACACGACCGAGCTTGACCCCGTCACGGTCTTCGTCTTTGGCCAGCAGGGCCTGATCGTCGGCGCCACGATCGAGGGCGTGAAATACTCGCGCATCATCCCGTGAGCCCAGGGGAAGCGGCCCCCGCTTCCCCCTTGCTTCGCCCCGCGCCCCGGTGCATGACGCGGCCATGAGCGCCCTTGCCCCCAAGCCAGATATTCTCTGCATCGGTTCGGTCCTTTGGGACATCATCGGCCGCGCCTCCGTGCCGCTTGGCGCGGGCGGCGATGTGCCCGGCCGCATCACCCGCCTGCCGGGGGGCGTGGCCCTGAACATCGCCCTGACGCTCGCCCGCCTTGGCCTGCGCCCCGGGCTCCTGACCGCCGTGGGCCGCGATGCCGAGGGCCAGGACCTGGTCGCCGCCTGCGCCGCGCGGGGGATGATCACCGATTACATCCACCGCACCGACAGGCCCACCGACCGCTACATGGCCATCGAATCCGGCGGAGGCCTGGTGGCCGCCATCGCCGATGCCCATACGCTGGAGGCCGAGGGTGCGGCCATCCTGAAGGCGCTCTCGGACGGGCGCCTCGGCACGCCATCCGCGCCCTGGGCGGGCATGATCGCGCTGGATGGCAACCTGACCGAAGCGCTTCTGACCGAGATCGCGGGCTCTGCGCTTTTCGAGCGCGCCGATTTGCGGGTGGCCCCGGCCTCTCCGGGCAAGGCCCTGCGGCTTAGGCCCCTCCTGACCCATCCCGGCACCACGCTTTACGTCAACCTCGCCGAGGCGCGCCAGATCGGCGACTGCCCGGATGCCGATGCCCCTGCCGCAGCCGAGGCCATGCTTGCGCGCGGTGCGGCCCGGGTCCTGGTCACCGATGGCGCCAACCCCTGCGCCAAGGGCATGGCCGGAGAAGGCATCCACATCGGCCATCCGCCCAAGGTCCAGGTCCGCCGCATCACCGGGGCGGGCGATACGTTCATGGCCGCCCATATCGTGGCCGAACGCGAGGGCGCCTCGCCCAAGGCGGCGCTTGACGCCGCGCTGAAGGCCGCCGCCGATTACATTTCCAAGGAGGTGGGCACATGAGCCTGCACGCAACGATCACCCTCTCGCCCGAAGTGGCCGACGCAAAGGCCCGCGGCCTGCCCCTCGTGGCGCTGGAATCGACCATCATCACCCATGGCATGCCCTTTCCGCAGAACGTGGAAACCGCCCGTGCCGTCGAGGCAGAGGTCCGCGCCCATGGTGCCGTCCCCGCCACCATCGCCGTGATGGGGGGCCGCATCCATGTGGGCCTGACGGGTGAGACGCTGGAGGCGCTGGGCCAGGCCAAGGGCGTCATGAAGCTCTCGCGCGCCGACCTCGCGGCTTGCCTTGCCACCGGGGCCACGGGGGCCACGACGGTGGCCGCCACGATGATCTGCGCGGCGCTGGCGGGGATCGAGGTCTTTGCGACGGGCGGCATCGGCGGGGTGCATCGCGGGGCGGAAAACTCCTTCGACATCTCGGCCGACCTCCTGGAATTCGCACTGTCCCCGGTGACCGTGGTGGCGGCCGGCGCCAAGGCCATCCTCGACCTGCCCAAGACTTTGGAAGTGCTGGAAACCCAGGGCGTGCCGGTCATAGCCTATGGCCAGGACGATTTCCCGGCCTTCTGGTCGCGCTCCACGGGGCTGAAGGCGCCCCTGCGGATGGAGACCCCGGCCGAGATCGCCGCAGCCCATCGCCTGCGCGGCTCCCTGGGGCTGAAGGGCGGCCAGCTCGTCGCCAACCCGATCCCGGTGGAGGCAGAGATCGCCCGCTCCGAGATCATGCCGGTGATCGAACAGGCGCTGACCGAGGCCACGGCCAAGGGCATCGCCGCCAAGGCCGTGACGCCCTTCCTCTTGCAGCGGATCTTCGAGCTGACCGGGGGGAGGTCGCTCGACTCCAACATCGCCCTGGTCCTGAACAACGCAAGGCTCGCCGCTGGCATCGCCGGGGCGCTGGTCGCCCAAAGGGGCTGAAAGAGCCAAAGGCGGGGGGCATCGGGCCCCCGGGTCGAACATCTGGCGAGGTCTGCCCATCTCCCGGGCAGGCCAGGCCCCGGGTGACCATTTTTCGCCAAGCCAGCCTTCCCCAAAGCCGCAAGCCCTGCCATAAGAGGCGCCATGTCCGATCCCATCCGCTCCCGCAGCCTTGTCGCCACGCTCAGGGCCTCCTTCCTGACCGGCCTCGTCGTCGTCCTGCCCATCGGGCTGACCTTCTACCTGATCTGGTCGGTGGTGGGTTACCTGGATGGCTGGATCCTGCCCCTGATCCCGCAGGGCTATCACCCCCAGGCGCTGACGGAATATTACTTCGGCCCGGGCCATTCCTTCCCCATCCGGGGCGTGGGGGTCATCGTCTTCCTGATCTTCACCACGGCGGTGGGCTGGGTGGCCAAGGGGCTGATCGGGCGGACGGTCTTGGGCAAGCTCGATGGGCTGGTCGACCGGATGCCGGTGGTGCGGTCCTTGTATTCCGCGCTGAAGCAGGTGGCCGAGACGGTCTTCAACAAGACCGAGTCGTCCTTCGAAAAGACCTGCCTGGTCGAATTCCCCAGGCCCGGGGTCTGGACGCTGGGCCTGATCTCGGCCCGTCCCAAGGGCGAGATTGCGACGCGGCTGGGGCCCGATGTGATCTCGGTCTTCATCGGGTTGACGCCCTTCACCAGCGGCTTCGTGGTCTTCGTGCCGCGCAAGGATGTGATCGAGCTGGACCTGACGCCGGAAGAGGCGGCCAAACTCGTGGCCTCGGGCGGGTTGGTCTATCCCGTGACCAAGGATGGCGCGGGCGGACAGGCCTGACCTGGTAGCGCGCCTGCGGCGCATTGTTTTTCTCTCGCCTCTGGCGCGACGCGCCAACCGGCTCAAGCCTGCCTCCGGCGGGGATATTTGGGCCAGTGTGAAAGAGGAAACGGGGGCGCGGCAGGTTTGCGGCGCCCCCATTTCATTTGGTCAGAAACTTCTCCAGCAGAGCCAATCTCCGAGCCGGTTGGCGCGCAGCGCCAGAGGCGAGATGACAAGCATGCGCCGCAGGCGCTCCGCTTACAGGGCCGTCCAGCCGCCATCCACGCTGATCGTCGTGCCGGTGACCTGGTCGGCGGAGGGCGAGCACAGATAGACCGTCGTCCCGCCGATCTGCTCCACCGTCGCGAATTGGCGCGAGGGTTGGCGCAGGAGCATGACCTCGCGGATCACCCTCTCGCGGTCCATGCCATGGACCTTCATCTGGTCGGGGATCTGCGCCTCGACGAGGGGCGTCAGAACATAGCCCGGGCAGATCGCATTGGCGGTGATGCCCATCCCCGCCACTTCCAGCGCCGTGGTCTTGGTGAAGCCCACGACCCCATGCTTGGCCGCGATATAGGCCGATTTGAAGGGCGAGGCGGTCAGGCCATGGGCCGAGGCGATGTTCACCACCCTGCCCCAGCCTTTTGCCTTCATCCCCGGCAGGGCCGCCGCCGTGGTGTGAAAGGCCGAGGACAGGTTGATCGCGATGATCCGGTCCCACATCGCCGGGGGGAAGTCCTCTATCGGCGCCACATGCTGGATGCCCGCATTGTTCACCAGGATGTCGCAGCCCCCCGCCGCTGCCACCAGCGCCCGGCAAGCGGCCCCATCGCTCATGTCGGCGGCGATGTAGCGCACCTCGACCCCGTGGCGGGCGGAGAGGTCGGCGGCGAGGGCGTGATCCTCGGGCCGGTCGGTGAAGGAGTTCAGGACGACCGAGGCCCCCGCCGCCGCCAGCGCCTCTGCCACGCCCAGCCCGATCCCCGAGTTCGACCCGGTCACCACGGCCCGCTTGCCTGAAAGTTCCGCCATGATGCTCTCCTTCGTGTTCATGCCCATTCGGCCCCATGGGCCCAAGGCTAATGCTGCGCTGCGGAGAATGCAAAGGGCGGGGCGCGGTTCGTGATTCGACTTGCGCGATTCGCCCTGGCTTGCCGTTGGCGCAGCGCCTGGTCCCCGGGGCCCAACCCGAGCCTTCGTCGTGGCCCGCCGCTTCCGACCGCGTCCCGGCCGATCAAGATTCCTTGAACCCCGCCCCGCAAGACCTTGCACCCGCCCGCCGCGAGGGCCAAAAAAAACGCCAGCGCGAGGCTGGCGTCAAGTCGTTGAGGCAGGTTTCATACAGGCAAGAAACCTATCGAGCAGTGAGTTCTATATAGCCCTCCCGGATTAACACTTCAAGCTAAAGGTTTGAAAAGGGCCGCGCAGGGGCTTAGTCTTCAACCATGTTCGGAAGTTGAAAGGATTGTTGACGATGCGCCCCCAGATGCGCCCAATCATGCGGCCCGCGATTGCCCGCCTGGCCCGGGTCTCGGCCCTTTGCCTGATCTCGGGGCTCCTTGCCCTGCCTGCCCAGGCCGAGCCCAGCCATGGCATAGCTATGTATGGCGCCCCCGCGCTTCCACCGGATTTTGTGGCCCTGCCCCAGGCCAACCCCCAGGCGCCCAAGGGTGGCAAGCTGACCCTGGGCGAGGCGGGCAGTTTCGATTCGCTCAACCCTTTCATCACCAAGGGCCAGGCGCCGGGCGCGGTCTCGCCCCTGACGGTCGAGACGCTGATGGGCCGGTCCTATGACGAGCCCTTCTCGCTTTACGGGCTTCTGGCCGAATCGATAGACACCGACGAAGAGCGCAGTTTCGTCGAATTCACCCTGCGCGAGGGGGCCCGATTCTCGGATGGCTCGCCCGTCACGGTCGAGGACGTGCTCTGGTCGATGGAGACCCTGGGCACGCCCGACAAGGGGGCCGCGCGCTATCTGACGGCCTGGAAGAAGGTGGCCAAGGCCGAGGCCACCGGCCCGCGTTCGGTGCGCTTCACCTTTGCCGCCCCCGACCGCGAGTTGCCGCTGCTTCTGGGCCTGCGTCCGATCCTGAAGAAGGCGCAGTTCGAAACCCGCGACTTCGCCGCCTCTTCGCTGGAGCCGGTCATCGGCTCGGGCCCCTATGTCGTGGACCAGGTCGAAGCGGGCGCCAAGATCAGCTTCAAGCGCAATCCCGACTGGTGGGGCAAGGATCTGGCCTTCAACCAGGGCCTGTGGAATTTCGATGCGATCGAATATCTCTACTTCGCCGATCCGACCGTCATCCAGCTGGCCCTGAGCGCGGGCGACATCGACCTTTACCGCGAGAGCAATGCCACCAAGTGGGAGACGGATTACGACTTCCCCGCCGTGGCCTCGGGCGAGGTGGTCAAGGAAGAGATCGCCCACCAGCGGCCCTCGGGGATGAACGGCTTCGTCTTCAACACCCGCAAGGCCAAGTTCGCCGATTGGCGGGTGCGCGAGGCGCTGATCCAGAGCTTCAACTTCGAGTTCATGAACCTCTCGCTGAACGCGGGCAAGCTGCCGCGCATCACGAGCTATTTCTCCAACTCCGAACTGGCGGGGGATGTGGCCAACCCCGCCTCGGCGCCCGTTGCGGCGCTCTTGGAGCCCTGGAAGGCCGACCTCTTGCCTGGCGCGCTCGAGGGCTATGCCCTGCCGGTCAGCGACGGGACCGAGGCCAACCGGGCCGCGATCCGCAAGGCCGCTGGCCTTCTGGAGGAGGCAGGCTGGACGGTGCAGGACGGTGTCCTGAAGAATGCCGCCGGTGAGGCCATGGAGATCGAGATGCTCCTGGCCGTCGGCGCCGAGGATGCCATCGCCTCGGCCAATTTCTGGGCCCAGTCGCTGGAGAAGCTGGGGATCAAGTTGACGATCACCACCAAGGACAGCGCCTCTTACAAGGAGCAGGTCACGAAATACGACTATGACATGATCTGGAATGCCTGGTCCTTGAGCCTCTCGCCCGGCAACGAGCAGCTACTGTACTGGGGCTCGGATGGGGTGACGGCGGAGGGGACGCGCAATTACATGGGCGTGGGCTCGGCGGCCGTGGATGGGCTGGTGGCGACCATGGTGGGGTCAAAAGACCGCGAGGACTTCGTGACGGCGGTGCAGGCTCTTGACCGCGTGCTGACCTCGGGGCGATATGTGATCCCGTTCTGGTATTCCGATGTCAGCCGCGTGGCCCACAAGGCCAGCCTGCATCACCCCGAACGCCTGCCGCTTTATGGCGACTGGCTGGGGTTCCTGCCGGATGTCTGGTGGTATCAAGAATAAGAGAAGGGGCAGAGCCATGAAGAAACTGATGATCCTCGCCGTGTTGACGGCGCTTGCGGGCTGCAACACCGTTTCGGGCGTGGGCCAGGATATATCCGCCGGGGCCAATACCGTCTCGGGCTGGATGGGCGGCTGAGGGACGCCGGGGCTGCCGCGCCCCGGACCCCGCCTGGAGGGACCCGCGGGGCCCCTCCAGACCTCCCCCGGGAAATTTGGCCAGCATGAAAGCAAAGGGGGCACCACGGCCAGGGGCGCCCCTTTCCAATCATCTGTTCATCAATATCCACGGGGTTTCCAAAGGGGAGCGTGCTCCCCTTTGGGCGGGGGGTCCGGGGGGCGGCAGCCCCCCGGCTACGAGAGGGATGTTACCCAGAGGATCGTCGCATCCTCTTCCGACAGGCTGACGACGTTATGGCCCATGGTGGCGTCGTAATAGGCGCTGTCGCCGCGCTTGAGGTCCACGGGTTCGTAGAACTCGGTATAGAGGCGGACGATGCCGGTGAGGACATAGAGGAACTCTTCGCCCTCGTGACGGACCCAGCCGTCGAAATCCTCCATCGACCGCGCGCGGATCGTGGCGCGGTAGGGCAGCATCTGCTTGGTGCGCAGGCCCCCGGCGAGGAGTTCGTGTTCGTAAGTGGCCGTCACATGGGCCTGGCCCGTGGCCAACTTGGTCACCGCCATGCGCCCGGAGACCTGGGCCTTGGCGGCGGGCGTGAACAGCTGCGGGACGGAAATCTTCAGCCCCTCGGCCAGCTTCCTCACCGCGTCATAGGTGGGCGACATCTGGCCGTTTTCGATCTTGGAGAGCGTGGACCGCGCCAGCCCGGCCTGGGCGGCGGCCTGGTCCAGGGTCCAGCCTTTCGCTTTCCGCAGCTCGCGCACGCGCAGGCCGAGGTCCAAGGGTTCGGGCGGCGGCTCGGCGGCATCGGGCGTCTCGCGCGCGATGCGGATCAGTCGGCGGGGATCGGAATTGGTCATGAGCCCTCTTAGCTTTTGCATGGGCATCCTGCAACTGGCGCGAAAGTCACGGCGCCGCCCCCTGCGGCGACTTCGTCGGAGATGTTTGCGCAAACATCATGGACAGCGCGGAAACCCGCGTGAATAAAGGCCCGGCAAAGTCATTCAGGGAGGCCAAGATGCGCACCACCCGGATCGTCCAAAAGATCCTGTCCCATTACGAGGGGGAGACCCCCGGCGTGAAGGGGAACCTCGCCCGCATGCTGATGGAGGGCAAGCTCGGCGGCACGGGCAAGATGATCATCCTGCCGGTCGACCAGGGCTTCGAACATGGGCCCGCGCGGTCGTTCAGCGTCAACCCCGCCGCCTATGACCCGCATTACCATTACCAGATGGCGGTGGATGCGGGGCTTTCGGCCTATGCCGCGCCCCTGGGGCCGCTGGAGGCCGGGGCCGATACCTTTGCGGGCCAGATCCCGACGATCCTGAAGGTGAACTCCTCCAACTCGCTGCTGCCCAAGGTGGCGCCGAAGACCCAGGCCATCACGGCGAGCGTGGATGATGCGCTGCGGCTGGGCTGCTCGGCCATCGGCTTCACGATCTATCCGGGCTCTTCGGCCAGCCTCGAGATGTTTTCGGACATCGCCGAGATGCGGCGCGAGGCTGCGGCCAAGGGGATTGCGACGATCATCTGGTCCTATCCGCGCGGCGAGGACCTGGACAAGGATGGCGAGACGGCGGCCGATGTGACGGCCTATGCCGCCCATATCGCGGCTTTGCTTGGCGCTCATATCATCAAGGTCAAGCTCTCGACCGATCACCTGAGCCAGCCCGAGGCCAAGAAGGCCTTCCAGGCGGGGCATATCCCGCTGGCGACCCAGGCAGACCGGGTGCGGGAATGCGTGCGCTCGGTGATGAACGGCAAGCGGCTGATCGTCTTTTCGGGCGGGGCGGCCAAGGGCGCGGATTCGGTCCTGGACGATGCCCGCGCGATCCGGGATGGCGGCGGCAACGGCTCGATCATCGGGCGCAACTGCTTCCAGCGCCCGCGCGACGAGGCCATGGGCCTGTTGCAGACCATGGTCGATATCTACAAGGGCAAAGCCTGAGACAGGGGCGACCTGGCCGGGATGGGGCGGCCGGAAGACATCCTGTCTTGACGTCAGAGAGCGGCCCGGGGAGACTTCCCGGGCCGTTTCCCTTGGAGCAACCATGCGTTTGATCCTGCCCGTTCTTCTGCTTGCCGCCCTGCCCCTGACCCTGCACCCCCTGGCCGCCCAGGTCGTCCTAGAGCCCTCGGCGGAGGATCTGCCGCCTGGCTACCCGCCCAAGCTCGGCCTTGCCGAACTGGTCGAGGGCGGCAAGACCCAGGTCCTGACCACCTATGATTTCTCGATCGGCGCCTTCGATGCCTCGGCCTGGTTCGGCGAGGGGATCGAGGCGCGCGGCTTTTACCTGACGGCCTATCCCGACGACAATCCCGATGCCCGGAAGGGCGTGTTGCGCATCTATGGCCATTACGAGAGCTGGACGCCGGGCCAGGCGCCCGGGGCCACGACCGAAGGGCTGGTGGAGTGGTCCATCACCGAGGGCTTCCGCGGGCGGCGCTGGACCTCGGCGGGCAAGCCGGTCGAGGTCGTGGTGGACAGCTTCGTTCCGCAAGAGCCGGGCCAGACATCCGGCTATGGCCATGTGACCGGGCATTATTCGGCCAGGGTCTGTTCGGGCGACAAGGACCCCGTGGTCGTGGCGCCCAATGCGCGCTGCCGCGAGATCTCGGGCCAGTTCGAGACGGATGTGCAGTATTCCCCCTGATTTTGCTTGGAATTTCTGGGTGGCTTTGGCAAGATGCCCCCAAGCCCCGCAAGTGGGCGGCAGAGGCAAGACGCATGACCCAGACCAATCCGCGCCGGATGGCCTCGATGGCCTATTTCGCGATCATCGCCACGATCGGCGGCAACTTCGGCTTTGCCGCGATCCAGGGCGATTACGGCGTCTTTCGCCAGGCCCAGACCGCCGGGGAAATCGCGGCGCTGACGGCAGAGCGGGACCGGCTGGCGGGGGAGCTGGACGAGCTGAAGAACCTGACGCGGCGGCTGTCGGATCATTACCTCGACATGGATCTCCTGGACGAGCAGGTGCGCTCGGTCCTGGGCTATGTGCGCGCCGACGAGATCGTCATCCGCTGACCTGCGCTTGAACCAGGCGGAGCGGCGTTCCGCCGCAAGCCTTTGCGTCGGGGGGCGCTGCCCCCGAGGCCCTTGCGGGCCTCTCCCCCGGGATATTTTGACCAATGTGAAAGCCATGCAGGCAGCGCAGGGGCGCCATGCGCTGCGCTGTTTGCTTTGTTTCGCCGATGTGGTATAAGTAGTTCAACGTTGAACTATCTTTCATGGGAGGCGCCATTGGCCGGCAAGAAAGAGGCTGCGAAATCCAATGTTTCGCGGGAAGAGCTGCTGAAATACTACCGCGAGATGCTGTTGATCCGCCGATTCGAAGAGAAGGCGGGGCAGCTTTACGGCATGGGGCTGATCGGCGGCTTCTGTCACCTTTACATCGGGCAAGAGGCCGTCGTCGTCGGGCTCGAGGCCTGCACGAAAGAGGGCGACAAGCGCGTCACCTCTTACCGCGACCACGGGCATATGCTGGCCTGCGGCATGGATGCCAATGGTGTCATGGCCGAACTGACGGGGCGCGAGGGCGGCTATTCCAAGGGCAAGGGCGGCTCGATGCACATGTTCTCCCGCGCCAAGCACTTCTATGGCGGGCATGGGATCGTGGGGGCGCAGGTGCCGCTGGGCGCAGGGCTGGCCATGGCCGACAAGTACAAGGGCAACGACAACGTCACCTTCACCTATTTCGGCGACGGCGCGGCCAACCAGGGCCAGGTCTATGAGACCTATAACATGGCCGAGCTCTGGCAGCTGCCGGTGATCTTCGTCATCGAGAACAATGGCTATGCCATGGGGACCTCGGTGAAGCGGTCGACCAAGTCGACGACGCTGTTTGGCCGCGGGCTGGCCTATGGCATCCCGGGCGAGCAGGTCGATGGCATGGACGTTCTGGCGGTCAAGGCTGCGGGCGAGAAGGCCGTGGCGCATTGCCGTGCGGGCAACGGGCCTTACATCCTTGAAATGATGACCTATCGCTATCGCGGCCACTCGATGTCGGACCCGGCCAAGTATCGGACCCGTGAAGAGGTCGAGAAGATGAAGGCCGAGAAGGACGCGATCGAACATGTCCGCGACCTGCTGCTGACCCCCGGCCTGGCCTCGGAAGAGGATCTCAAGGCCATCGACCGCGAGATCAAGGACGTGGTCAATGCGAGCGCAGAGTTCGCCAAGGAAAGCCCGGAGCCTTCGGTTTCGGAACTCTACACCGACATTTACGCCTGAGGGGGATGACCATGGCAGTTGAAGTTCTGATGCCGGCGCTCTCGCCCACGATGGAAGAGGGCACGCTGGCGAAATGGCTGGTGAAGGTGGGGGATCAGGTCAAGTCCGGCCAGATCATCGCCGAGATCGAGACCGACAAGGCGACGATGGAATTCGAGGCGGTGGACGAGGGGCGCGTTGGGGCGCTTCTGGTCGCCGAGGGGACATCGGGGGTGAAGGTGAACACGCCGATCCTCTTGATGGGCGAAGAGGGGGAGACGGCGGCACCCAAGGCCGCCCCTGCCCCGGTCGCTGCGGCCCCCGTGGTGGCGGCTGCGCCTGCCGCGCCGGTGGCGGTGGTCTCCAAGGCCTCGCCCGATTGGGCGGAAGGCACGCCGATGAAGACCATGACCGTGCGGGAAGCCTTGCGCGAGGCCATGGCCGAGGAAATGCGCGCCAATCCCAACGTCATGCTGATGGGCGAAGAGGTGGGCGAATACCAGGGCGCCTACAAGATCTCCCAAGGTCTCCTTGATGAGTTCGGGCCGAAGCGCGTGGTCGATACGCCGATCACCGAAATGGGCTTCACCGGCATCGCGGTCGGCGCGGCCTGGGGCGGTCTGAACCCGATCGTCGAGTTCATGACCTTCAACTTCGCCATGCAGGCCATCGACCATATCCTGAACTCGGCCGCGAAGACGAATTACATGTCCGGCGGTCAGCTCGGCTGCCCCATCGTCTTCCGTGGCGCCAATGGGGCTGCGGCCCGCGTCGGCGCCCAGCACTCCCAGGATTACGCCGCCTGGTATGCGGCGATCCCGGGGCTGAAGGTGGTGATGCCCTATTCGGCCTCGGACGCGAAGGGTCTGTTGAAGCAGGCGATCCGCGATCCGAACCCGGTGGTCTTCCTGGAAAACGAGATCCTTTACGGTCAGAGCTTCGAGGTCCCCGACCTGCCCGACTTCACCATCCCCTTCGGCAAGGCCCGCATCTGGCGCGAGGGGAAAGACGTCACCATCGTCTCCTTCGGCATCGGGATGAAGCACTCCCTGGCCGCCGCGGACGAATTGGCCAAAGAGGGCATCAGCGCCGAGGTCATCGACCTGCGCACGCTGCGGCCCATCGACTATGACACGGTGCTCGCCTCGGTCCAAAAGACCAACCGCTGCGTGACGGTGGAAGAGGGCTTCCCGGTGGGCTCCATCGGCGATCACCTGGCCTCGACGATCATGCAGCGCGCCTTTGATTACCTGGACGCGCCCGTAGTGACCTGCACCGGCAAGGACGTGCCGATGCCCTATGCGGCGAACCTGGAGAAGCTGGCGCTGATCACGCCGGCCGAGATCGTCGCCGCCGTCAAATCCGTCTGCTATCGGTGAGGGTGAACCATGGCTGTTGAAATTCTGATGCCGGCGCTCTCTCCGACGATGGAGGAAGGGACGCTCGCGAAATGGCTGGTCAAGGAGGGCGATGTGGTCAAATCCGGCCAGATCCTCGCCGAGATCGAGACCGACAAGGCGACGATGGAATTCGAGGCGGTGGATGAAGGCACCATCGGCAAGATCCTCGTGGCCGAGGGCACCTCGGGGGTGAAGGTGAACACCGCCATCGCCACGCTGATCGAAGAGGGCGGCTCGGCGGAAGTGGCCGTGAAGGCGGCGCCGGTGGCAGCTGCGCCCGTGGCAGTGGTTGCGGCCCCCGTGGCCGCGCCCAAGGCCCCCGTGGCCCAGGGCGCCCGCGTCTTCGCCTCGCCGCTGGCCCGCCGGATTGCTGCGGAAAAGGGTCTGGACCTGACCAAGGTCCAGGGCTCGGGTCCGCATGGCCGGATCGTGCGCTCGGATGTCGAGGGCGCCAAGGCCGCCCCGGCTCCGGTCGCCATCGCGGCCCCTGCCCCTGCCCCCGTGGCAGCGGCTCCGGCAAAGGCCGCGATGCCCACCGGCATGGCGGCGGAAACGGTCATGAAGATGTACGCCGACCGCGCCTATACCGAGGTGCCTCTGGACGGCATGCGCCGCACCATCGCGGCGCGGCTGACCGAAGCCAAGCAGACCATCCCGCATTTCTACCTGCGCCGGGAAGTCCGCCTCGATGCGCTGATGGCCTTCCGCGAGCAGCTGAACAAGGGGCTCGAGGCGCGCGGCGTCAAGCTCTCGGTCAATGACTTCATCATCAAGGCCTGTGCGGCGGCGCTGCAAGCCGTGCCCAATGCCAATGCGGTCTGGGCAGGCGACCGGATCCTCAAGCTGAAACCCTCGGATGTCGCGGTCGCCGTGGCCATCGAGGGCGGGCTCTTCACCCCGGTCTTGAAGGATGCCGACAAGAAGACGCTCTCGACCCTTTCGGCCGAGATGAAGGACCTGGCATCCCGGGCCAAGACCAAGAAGCTCGCGCCCCATGAATACCAGGGCGGCAGCTTTGCGATCTCGAACCTTGGCATGATGGGGGTGGAGAATTTCGACGCCGTCATCAACCCGCCGCATGGCGCGATCCTGGCGGTCGGTGCGGGGCTGAAGAAGCCCGTCGTCCTGAAGGATGGCACCCTGGGCGTGGCGACGGTCATGTCGATGACCCTCTCGGTCGATCACCGCGTCATCGACGGGGCGCTCGGGGACGAGCTTCTGAAGCATATCGTCGAGCTTCTGGAAAACCCCATGGCCATGCTGGCCTGAGGCCGAAGCGCAAGAGATCAAAAGGCCCGGGGGAAACCTCGGGCCTTTGTCTCATCCGGGAGCTCTCTTCGCGTAGAGGCCCCGGGTCAAGCCCGGGGCGGCGGGGAGAAAAGGGCGCCCCGTCACCGAGGCGCCCTCTTTCCATTCATCTTTTCACAAATATCCCACGGGAGGGTCCGGGAGGGTGTGAAACCCTCCCGGGGGTCAGGACAAAAGCGACCGACGACGATCTTCGCAGCCCGGGGCCCCCTCAAAGATCCCCGCAGTCGCAATCCTTCAACCGCTGATCCATCGAGACCGAGGGCTGGGCACAGCCCGCCTCGCCCACGATCTTGGCCGGAACACCCGCGACCGTCTTGCAGGGCGGGACTTCCATCAGCACGACCGAGCCCGCCGCAATCCGCGAGCAATGGCCGATGGTGATATTGCCCAGGACCTTGGCCCCGGCTCCGATCAAGACGCCGTCACCGATCTTGGGGTGACGGTCGCCATCCTCTTTGCCCGTGCCGCCCAGGGTCACCGAATGCAGCATCGAGACATTGTCGCCCACCACCGCTGTCTCGCCGATCACGATGGAATGGGCGTGGTCGATCATCAGGCCCCGCCCGATCCGGGCGGCAGGATGGATATCGACGCCAAAGACCTCTGACACCCGCATCTGCACGAAATAGGCAAGATCCCGGCGGCCCTGGTTCCAGAGCCAATGGCCGATCCGGTAGGCCTGAACCGCCTGGAAGCCCTTGAAGAACAGGACCGGCTGCAAGAACCGGTGGCAGGCCGGGTCGCGGTCATAGATCGCCATGATATCGGCCCGCGCTGCCTGGCCGAGGTCAGGATCCGCGCCGTAAGCCTCATCGGCGATCTCGCGCAGGATCTGCTCGGACATCTCGGAACTCGCCAGCTTCTGGCTGAAGCGGTAAGCTAGGGCCCGCTCCAGGCTGGCGTGATGCAAGAGGCTGGCATGGATCAACCCGCCCAACAGCGGCTCGGCCACGACGGCCGCCGCCGCCTCGTCGCGGATGCGGCTCCAGACCGGGTCGACGGGGCTGAGTTTCGGTTTCAGATCGCGCATGGGACACCCCCTGTTGGACAGACAGGTTAGCACAGCGCCGGGCGGCTTGCGAGATGGTTTGGCGGAAGCGGTGGGATTCGAACCCACGGTGGGGTTCCCCCCACGCTGGTTTTCAAGACCAGAGCCTTAAACCACTCGGCCACACTTCCGTTGGCCCTCTCTACCCAGAAGCGGCGCCGGGGTCCAGTGGGGCGGATCGGCAAGAAACCCGCCCCGCCCCTTCCCTGCGGCGGGGCTTGCCGCTATGATGCGCGCCAAGGGGGCGACAGGCGCCCTTGCAAGCTTCACGCGGCACAAGACCGCGGGCAAATCAGAGGTTCGGGCATGGCACGGCAAGTCACGGGACGGATGCGGTCGGTTTGGGTTCTGGCGGGGGTGGCCTCGCTGGCTTTGACGGGCTGCGAAATGGGGGCGACCAGCGACGCGGCCCTGACGGGGGAGGCGCCCGCAGCCACTTCCTCGCGGCTGGTCGACCGCGATGTCGAGGCGCCCGAGATCTTCCAGACCGAGGACAAGGCGCTTTGGGATGGCCGACCCTCGCTGGGCGGCGTCTGGGTCGCCTCGGCCGATGCCAAGGACCCCGAACGCGTCATCCTGCGCAACCCGGCCAATGGCAAATTCGTGATCGGCGGCCTCTTCCGCCGCGAAGAGGCCCTGCCCGGTCCGAAACTGCAGCTTTCCTCCGACGCCGCCGAGGCGCTTGGCCTCTTGGCCGGTGAGCCCGCGACGATCTCTGTCACGGCGCTGCGCCGCGAAGAGGCCCCGGTCGCCGAGCCCGAGGCCGAGGCGCCGCTTCTGGACAGCAACACCGAAGCCATGCCGATCGAGGGCGACGTGGTGACCACGGCCGCCGCCGCCATCGACGCGGCCTCGCCCGAGACGGCAACGGTCGCGGGTTCCGAAGCCCCACCCGCCAAACCCACCGCCAAGCCCGCCGCCAAGCCCGCCGCCGATACGGGCGCCGAAGCGCTCGGCGCCGACCTGCCCAAGACCACGCAACCCGCCGCCGCCTCTGGCCGCACGATCCAGGTCGGCATCTTCTCGGTCGAGGCCAATGCCAAGCGCGCGGTCGATGTGCTGAAAGCCGTGGGGATCGAGGCCCGCTCGGCCAAGGAAACCAGCCAGGGCAAGGACCTGTGGTCGGTGACCACCAAGGGCGATGCCGCCACGCTGGCCACGGTGAAATCGGCCGGTTTCCAGGATGCCTACCTTCTGAAACGCTGAAGGAGCCCGCCCATGCGTCTGATCTCTTTCCTTGCGGCCCTGGTCCTGTCGGTGACGACGGCCCAGGCCTTCGAGACCAAGGCCACCCATGCCTGGGTCTATGACATGACGACCAACACGGTCCTCCTGGACAAGGGCGGCTCGGACTCCGTGCCCCCCGCCTCGATGTCGAAACTGATGACCATCGAGATGCTCTTCGAGGCGCTGAAAGAGGGCCGGGTCCAGATGGACACGACCTTTGGCGTCTCGGCCAAGGCGATGAGCTTCACCGCCATGGGCGGCTCGACCATGTATCTGCAGGAAACCGACCGCCCCACGGTCGAAGAGCTGATCCGCGGCATGGTGGTCAATTCCGGCAACGACGCCTGCACCGTGGTGGCCGAGGGGCTGGAGGGCTCCGAGGAGGAATTCGCCCGCAAGATGACCGAGCGCGCCAAGACCCTGGGGCTGGAGCAATCGACCTTCGCCAATTCCTCGGGCTGGCCTGACCCCTATCAGCGCATGTCGATGAAGGACCTGGGTCTTCTGGCCGTGCATCTGATCACGGCCTATCCGGAGTATTACCCCTATTTCGCCGAGACCGAATACAACTACAAGGACCGCGCCCCGGCCAATGCCAACAACCGCAACCCGATCCTGGGGGTGGTGTCCGGCGCCGATGGGCTGAAGACCGGCCATACGCAAGAGGCGGGCTTCGGCCTCGTGGGCTCGGTCAAGCAGGGGGATCGGCGGATCGTCTTCGTCTTCAACGGGCTGGCCACCGACAAGGAACGCGCCGAGGAGGCCGAGCGGATCGCCAACTGGGCCTTTCGCCAATTCGCCCTGAAGACCGTGGTCAAGGCCGGGGTTCAGGTGGCCGAGGCCGATGTCTTCCTCGGCGCCGCGCCCAAGGTGGGGCTCGCGACCGAGGGCGACGTCAGGCTCCTGATCCCGGCCGGCACCGGCAAGGAGGTCCAGGCCGAGGTGATCTATACCGGCCCGCTGGAGGCCCCGATCGCCAAGGGCGCCAAGGTCGCCAAGCTGGTGATCCGCCGCCCGGAACTGCCCGACCAGGTCGTCGACCTGGTGACCACGGCCGAGGTGGCCCCTGCGGGCTTCGTCGACCGGATGTTCGTGGCCCTGACGCAGCTGCGCAGCCAATACGGCATCTGATGGGGCGGTTCATCTCCTTCGAAGGCATTGACGGGTCTGGCAAATCCACCCAGGCCCGTCTTCTGGCCGAAGCCCTGCGCGCGCGGGGCGAGGAGGTGGTCCTGACCCGCGAGCCCGGAGGCTCTCCGGGTGCCGAGGAAATCCGCCGCCTGGTGCTGGAGGGCGACCCCGACCGCTGGTCTGCCGAGACCGAGATCCTGCTCTTTACCGCCGCCCGCCGTGACCACCTGGAAAAGACCATCCGTCCGGCTCTGGCCCGGGGGGCGACCGTGATCACCGACCGTTTCGCGGATTCCACCCGGATGTACCAGGGCATCTCTCGTGGGGACCTGTCCGCCACGGTGGATCAGCTTCACGCCCTGATGATCGGGGTCGAGCCCGACCTGACCTTCCTGATCGACCTGCCCGCCGAGGTCGGCCTTTCCCGCGCCCAGACCCGCGCGGGCGTCGAGATGCGCTTCGAAGAGATGGGCCTCACCATGCAAGAGCGGATGCGCGCGGGCTTCCTCGCCCTGGCCCAGGCCCCCCGTTTCCGCGTCATCGACGGCACCGGCTCGCAGGCCGAGATCGCCGCCGAAATCCTGTCGCATCTATGACCGAGCCCCTCGAGCCCGACCGCCTGGAAGGCGCCCCCCACCCGCGCGAGACCCATGTGCTTCTGGGCCATGAAAAGGCCGAGGCCCTGTTTCTGGATGCTTTCAACTCGGGCCGGATGCACCATGCCTGGCTGATCACGGGCCCCAAGGGCGTGGGCAAGGCGACCCTGGCCTGGCGGATCGCGCGGTTCCTGCTGGCGACGCCGGAGGATGAGGGCATGTTCGCGCCCCCGCCGCCGCGCAGCCTGGATATCCCCGAGGATCACCCCGTCTCCCACCGGCTCCTGGCCCTGTCGGAGCCTCGGCTCTTCCTCCTCCGCCGCCCCTGGGACGACAAGGGCGAGAAGCTCCGCGCCGAGATCACGGTGGACGAGACCCGGGCCCTCAGGAACTTCCTCGGCCTCTCTGCCGCCGATGGCGGCCGCCGCGTGGTGATCATCGACGCGGCCGATGACCTGAATCGCAACGCCGCCAATGCGATCCTGAAGCTCCTGGAGGAGCCTCCGCCGAAGGTCACCTTCCTTCTGGTCACCCATCAGCCCGCAGGCCTTCTGCCCACGATCCGCTCGCGCACCCGCGACCTGCGGCTCATGGCGCTTTCGGCCCCGAACCTCGCCCGGGCGATGGAGGCGGCGGGGGCCGGCGTCATCGACCCCGCCCCCCTGGCCGAACTGGCAGGAGGCTCTGTCGGTGAGGCCTTCCGCCTGACCCATCTGAACGGGCTCGCGCTTTACGCGGCCCTCGTCCGGCTGATCGAGACCCTGCCCCGCCTCGACCGCAGCCTCGCCCGCCAGTTGGCCGACCAGGCCGCCGACCGCAAGCGGCCCGAGGCCTTCGACCTGACCGTGACCCTCATCGACCTCTTCCTCGCCCGCCTCGCCCGGGCGGGCACGACCCGCGAGATCCCCCCCGAGGCCGCCCCCGGCGAGGCCGCCCTGATCGAGCGCCTCGCCCAGGATCCGGGCATGGCGCGCGATTGGGCCGACTTGGCGCAACATTTGGGCCTGCGCGCGCGCGCGGCACGGGCGGTGAACCTTGACCCTTCCGCGCTCATCCTAGATATGTTCCTGCGCATGGAAGAAACGGCGGCCCTGATCTCGCAGCGGTGACGCCCACAGGTGACAAATGCCGTCCTTTGAACTCGTCGACAGCCATTGCCACCTGGATTTCCCCGATTTCGAGGGCCAGGTGCCCGAGATCATCGCCCGCGCCCGCGAGGCCGGGGTCACGCGCATGGTCACGATCTGCACCAGGCTGAAGCACGAGCCCCGGGTCCGCGCCCTGGCCGAGGCCCATGACGGCGTCTTCTACACCGCAGGCACCCATCCGATGTCGGCCGCCGAAGAGCCCCTGACCTCGGTCGAGGAGCTGGTGGCGCTGTCAGCCCATCCTAAATTCGTGGGCTTCGGGGAGTCGGGGCTGGATTACCACTACACGGCCGAAAGCGCCGAGGTGCAAAAGACCTCGCTGCGCATCCATATCGAGGCCGCGCAGGAAACCCAGCTGCCCCTGGTGATCCATGCCCGCGCCGCCGACGAGGATATGGAGGCGATCCTGGCCGAGGGGATGGCGGTGAAACCCTATCCTTGCGTGATGCATTGCTTCTCCTCGGGCCGCAGGCTCGCCGAGGCCGCGCTGGAGATGGGCTTTTACCTCTCCATGTCGGGCATCGCGACCTTCCCGAAATCCCAGGAGCTGCGCGATATCTTCGCCGATGCGCCGCTGAACCGCATCCTCCTCGAGACCGACAGCCCCTACCTGGCCCCGATCCCCCATCGCGGCAAAAGGAACGAGCCCGCCTATACCGCCTTCACCGCCCGCAAGGGCGCCGAGGTCTTCGGCGTGACCGAGGCCGAGTTCGCGGCCGCCACCACAGCCAATTTCGACCGGCTCTTCACGAAGGCAGCAAGATGAGCCTGCGTTTTACCATCCTGGGCTGTGGCTCCTCGGGCGGCGTGCCGCGCCTCGGCGGGGATTGGGGCGATTGCGACCCGACCAACCCCAAGAACCGCCGCCGCCGCTGTTCCATGCTGGTGGAGCAGACCGGGCCAAAGGGCGTGACGCGGGTGCTGATCGACACCTCGCCGGACATGCGCGAACAGCTTCTGTCGGCAGGCGTCGGCACTCTGGACGGCGTGGTCTATACCCATTCCCATGCCGACCACACCCATGGCATCGACGACCTGCGCCAGATCGTCTTCAACCTGCGCGACCGCCTGCCCGTCTGGGCCGATGGCCCGACCGAAGAGGCCCTGATCGCCCGCTTCGGCTATGCTTTCGTCCAGCCCAAGAACTCGCCCTATCCGCCGATCCTGACGCTGAACACGATCGACGGGCCCTTCGAGGTGCCTGGCGCGGGCGGTCCCATCCGCTTCACCCCTTTCACCGCCGATCACGGCGCGATGGAGGCCCTGGGCTTCGTGGTGGGCGGCCTCGCCTATCTGCCCGATGCGGTCGCCATCCCCGAGGAGAGCTGGCCGCATCTGATGGGGCTGAAGTGCTGGGTCGTCGATGCCCTGCGCCGCAAGCCCCATCCGACCCATGCGCATCTTGCCATGACGCTGGACTGGATCGCCCGCGCGCGCCCTGAGCGGTCGGTCATCACCAACATGCACCTGGACATGGATTACGCGACCCTGGTGGAGGAGCTGCCCCCGGGCGTCGAACCTGCCTTCGACGGCCAGGTCATCACCCTCTGATGGGCCTTCTCCTCGACGTCATCTTGCCGGTCTTCGTCGTCTTGGGCGCGGGCTATGCCCTGGCCCGGGCCGGGCGCTTTACCGATCCGGCCATCGACGCGCTGATGTGGTTTGCGCAAGGGCTTGCCGTGCCCTGCCTCCTGTTCCGCCAGGCGGTGCATATGGACCTGAAGGCCGACTTCGGCCTGGGCCTTCTGGCCAGCTTCTACGCCGGGGCCTTTTTGTGCTTTTTCCTGGCCTTCTTCGCGACCTGGAAGCTGTTCCGCCGCCCCCTGGACGAATGTGTTGCGGTGGGCTTTGCCGCGATGTTCTCGAACACCCTGCTTCTGGGCCTGCCCATCACCGAGCGCGCCTATGGGACCGGTGCCCTGACCGGCAATTACGCCATCATCGCCATGCATTCGCCGATGTTCTACGCCTTTGGCATCACCTTCATGGAGCTGGTGCGGCACAAGGGCCAGGGCCTCTCGCCCCGCGTTCTGGGGATCAAGGTCGCCCGCGCCATCGGCAAGCAACCGCTGGTCGTGGGCCTGGCGCTTGGCTTTGCGGTGAACCTGTCGGGCCTGCCCCTGCCCGGAGCCCTGGATGCGGGCGCCGAGATGCTGGGCAAGGCGGGCCTGCCCACCGCCCTGTTTGGTCTGGGCGGGGTTCTGTGGCGCTACAAGCCCGAGGGAGACAAGGGCGTCATCGCGCTGATCGTGGGCCTGGCGCTGGTGGTGCATCCGGCGGTGACCTGGGGCATGGGCCAGCTTCTGACGCTGGACATCGGCGCGATGCGCTCCTCGGTGGTGACGGCCGCCATGCCGCCCGGCGCCAATGCCTATCTCTTTGCCCATATGTACGGGATCGGCCGCCGCTCGGCCGCTTCGGCGGTGCTGTGGGGCACGGGGCTGGCGCTGTTGTCCGTGTGGTTCTGGCTGTCGGTCTTGCCGTAACCAGGGGGGGTCCGGGGGCTGCCGCCCCCGGCCCCCCGCTTCAAGGGGGCCACGGCCCCCTTGAAAATCCCCGTGGATATTTCGGCCAAATTGAAAGCCAAAGGGCGCCCTGGATCGGGCGCCCTTTCATATTTGCTGAAATATCCCCGCCGGAGGCTCTTCCTTACCGCGCGCCCCTGGCGTGGAAGATGAAGCCCAGGAAGTTCAACAGCACTTGCGCGGCCAGGATCTGGGTCGATTGGCTGGGGTCATAGTCGGGGGCGACCTCCACCAGGTCGATGCCCACGACGTCATGGGTCTTGGCCACCTGTTGCAGGAGTTCCAGAACCTCGTAGTAGAGGAACCCGCCGTGGCTGGGCGTGCCGGTGCCCGGGGCGATCGAGGGACAGAAGCCGTCGATGTCGAGCGTCACATAGACCCTTGCGCCTGCCGGAATGCGGGCGGCGACGGCCTCGGGGCCCAAGGCGCGGAACTGGCGGACAGAGAGGATATCCGACCCCATGGCGCGGGCAGCGTCATAGCCGTCCTTTGCGGTGGAGGAGACATTGCGGATGCCCACTTGCGTCAGCCCCGTCACCCAGGGCTTCTCTGCCGCGCGCCGCATGGGGGAGCCGTGGCCGACCCTCACCCCGTGACGCTCATCGACGAAATCGAGATGGGCGTCGATTTGCAGGATATGGATGGGGCCCTGGCCCTCAAAAGCCTCGATGCAGGGGATGTTGACGCTGTGGTCTCCGCCGATCACCACCGGAAGCGCGCCTGCGGCCAGGATCGCCTGAACCCCGGCCCGGATATTGGCGTGGCTTTTCGCCGTATCGGTATGGACGATATCGGCATCGCCGATATCGACGATCCGCACAGATTTCGGCAGATAGGTCGCGTCCTCCTCGTGGTCATAGGCCCCGGCATGGCCGAAGGAGAACAGCGTCGAGGCCTCGCGCACCGACCTTGGCCCGAAACGGGCCCCGGCGCGGAACTGGGTGCCAAAGTCAAAGGGCGCGCCCAGGACCGCGACATCGGCGTCGATGGCGCTCCAGTCGCCGACGTAAGGGCGCTTGCCAAAGGTCGCGATGCCGACGAAGGGCAGGTTCAGGCGGCCAGCCTCGTAGTCGTTCATTGTGGCGTCACTCCGCGCAGGCGTTCGGACCGGCGGCGCAGAAGCTCGACCGTGGCCAGGAGCGCGATGGAGACGATGACCAGGATCGTGGCAATCGCGAGGATCGCCGGAGAGATCGCCTCGCGGATGCCGTTCCACATCTGGCGCGGGATGGTCTGCTGGTCGGGGCCTGCGATGAAGAGCACGGCCACGACCTCGTCGAAGGAGGTGACGAAGGCGAAGAGACCGCCCGAGATCACGCCGGGCAGGATCAGCGGCATGATGATCTTGAAGAAGGTCGTCCGGGGACTTGCGCCCAAGCTCGCCGAGGCGCGGATGAGGCTCTGGTCAAAGCCCGAGAGCGTCGCCGTCACCGTGATGATGACGAAGGGGATGCCAAGCGTCGCATGGGCCATGATGATGCCCAGGTGGGTGTTCGCAAGGCAGCCCTTGGCCGAGAGGAAGGGCGAGAAGGCATCGGCCAGGATATTGCCCTGCGGCAGGCAGGTCGAGGAATAGGCGAAGAAGAGCCCCGTCGCGATGATGATGATCGGCACGATCATCGGCGACAGAAGGATCGCGGTGATGAGCCTCCGGTAAGGCATCTCGGGCCGCGAGAGGCCAAGGGCCGCCGTGGTCCCCAGGACGGTGGCGAGGATCGTGGCCCAGAACCCGACCCAGAGCGAGTTCTTCGCGGCCTTGATCCAGGTCGCCTCCGCCCAGACCTGCGCCCACCATGAGCCATCGCGCACCGCATCCTCGGGCGCGTTCACGCCAAAGGTCAGAAGCGTGTCATACCAGCGCCAGGAATAGCCCGCGGGGTCCAGGGCCAGCATCTTCTCGGTAAAGCTGAAATAGGGCTCGACGTTGAAGGACAGGGGAATGACGATCAGGATCGGCGCGATCAGGAAGACGAAGACCAGGGCGCAGATCACGCGGAAGGCGTAATACCAGACGCGCTCCAAAGGCGAGGCATAGACGGGAAGGGCCATGGTTTCACCCGAGTTTCAGGCGGTCGATGCCGATGAGACGGTCATAGAGCCAGTAGAGGATAAGGACGAGGACAAGGAGCATCGCGGCCAGCGCGGCAGCCTGGCTCCAGTTCGCCTTGGCCATGTGGAAGGAGATCAGGTTCGAGATCAGCGTGCCATCCGCCCCGCCGACCAGGGCCGGGGTGATGTAATAGCCCACCGCGAGGATAAAGACCAAGAGCGAGCCGGCCGCGATCCCCGGCAGGGTCTGGGGCAGATAGATGCGGCGGAAAGTGGTCCAGGAGGTCGCCCCCAGGCTCCGCGCGGCGCGGGCGTAAGACGGCGGGATGACCCGCATGACCGAGTAAAGCGGCAGGACCATGAAGGGCAGAAGCACATGGGTCATGACCAGGATCGTGCCGTATTTGTTGTACATCATCTGGATGCGGTTGTCGTCGGCCACGATCCCGATGCCCACCAGGATGTCATTGACGATGCCGCTCTCCTGCCCCAGCGCGATCCAGCTCGAGGTCCGCACCAGAAGCGAGGTCCAGAAGGGCAAAAGCACCAGGATCATCAGAAGGTTCGACTTGCGCATCGGCAGGATGGCCAAAAGATGGGCAATCGGAAAGGCCAGGAGCAGGCAAAGCCCGGTGATCAGCGCCGAAAGGCCAAAGGTCTTGACGAAAAGCTGCAGATGGATGCGCATCTCGGGCTCTGCGCGCTGCAAGCCGTCGTCGGTCGAGCGGCGCAGGTCCATCGAGACCATGTAGAAGTCGGTGGTCCATGGGCTCGCGGCATGGCGGAAGGTCACCCAGAGAAGCGGGTCCTCCCATTTCTTGTCCAGCGCCACCAGGGCCGCCTTGTAGGGCGGCTGAAGCTTGGCAGCCTCACGCGCGGCCTCTTTGAAAATGCTGATCGTGCCCGGATAGGTGTAATTGATCCGTGTCCCCGCAGCCCCCGCCGTCTTGGCCTTTTGCATGGCGGCCAGGTCGCTGACCAGCGCGGCATAGGCGGTCTCATCGATCTCGGATCCCTGGGGATGTTCCTCCAGCCAGGCGACCGTCGCGGGCGCATTGGCCGAGAAACCGTCGTGATAGAAGGACCGCTGCAGCATCTGCAGGATGGGCAGGACGAAGGTCAGAAGCACGAAGGCCAGAAGCGGCAGGACCAGAAGGAAGGCGCGGCGCTTGGCGCGGGCCTGGGCCTTGGCCAAAGCGGCTTTCAGCGGGCGACCATCGGCCGTCTGCAAAGGGGCCTGTGAGACATCGGCCATGGGGATCTCCGGGGGAAAACGCGGACCCGAGGGTCAAAAAGGGGCCGCCCGCGCGGGGCGGCCCCAGGGTCTTAGTTCGCGGCCAGCCAGGCGTTGAAGCGGTCGTTCAGTTCCGCGTCATGGTCGACCCAGAACTGGAAGTCCGAACCCAGCGCATTGGCCATGTTGGCCGGGGCGGTGGGCATATGCGGGCCCATCTCGGTCTTGCCGTCCTGGAAGATCAGCGGCTCTTTCAGCGACGAATGGCGCGACGGACCATAGGAGATGTGCTGCGCCTGCTGACGCAGACCCTTGGTCGAGGTCGCATAGGCGATGAACTGCATCGCCTGGTCCTTGTTCGGCGCGCCTTTCGGAACGACATACATTTCGTTCTCGTAGATCTGCGCATCCCAGACGATCTGGAAGGGCTTGCCCTCGGCGATGGCGGCGTTGAAGATCCGGCCGTTGTAGGCCGAGGTCATGGCGACTTCGCCGTCAGCCAGAAGTTGGGGCGCCTGGGAACCCGCTTCCCACCAGACGACGTCCTTCTTGATCGTGTCGAGCTTGGCGAAGGCGCGGTCCACGCCCTCGGGGGTGCCCAGGACGGTGTAGACGTCAGCCGGGGCGACGCCATCGGCCATCAGCGCGAATTCCAGGACCGCCTTGGCGCCCTTGTGCAGGCCGCGCTTGCCCGGGAACTTGGCCAGGTCGAAGAAATCGGCAGCCGTCTTCGGGCCTTCGGGGAACTTGGTGGTGTCATAGGCGAAGACCGTGGCCCAGACGTCGGTCGAGACGCCGCAATCGGTCACGGCACCGGCGATGAAGTCTTCCGCCGCCGGGGTGCCATCGTCGCCCGGGGGCAGCGCGGCCATGTCGATCGTCTCGAGCACGCCTTCGTCGCAGAGGCGGATCGCGTCGGCATATTCGACCGAGGCCACGTCCACGGTGACGTTGCCCGCTTCGACCATGGCCTTGATCGGGGTGGCGGGGTTGTCGCTGTCCACCATGACGGTGCCGATGCCGGTTTCAGCCGTGAAGGGCTTCAGGTGGCCCTCGGTCTGCGCGGCGCCGTAAGCGCCACCCCAGGACATCACCGTCACGTCAGCCTGTGCCGCGAAGGCAAAGGTCGAAAGCGCGGTGGTCAGGATGAGAAGTTTCTTCATTCTGGTCTCCTTGTTGAATTTATAAGTTCCGGGTTGACCCCGGTTTGGTCCCAAGGCTGGGCTTATGGGTCAAGCGCCCGTGCATCCTGCGGATGCCAGCCCACCTTGATCTTCTCCCCCGGGCGCAGCATGCGCTGGCCTTGGGTATTCCTGGACTTGATGACGAAGTCTTCCGAGCCCGCGACGCGCAGACGGGTGCGGAACATGTCGCCCATGTAGATGAACTCCAGCACCTCGGCGTCGATGGAATGGGCACCGGCGGGGAAGAGCTCGGGCTTGTATTCCACCCGCTCGGGGCGGATCGAGACCAGCGTCTTCTGGCCCTTTTGCGTCACGTTGACCGGGGTGGCGTCGATCACCTCTCCGGTGGCCAGACGCACGGTGCAGGTGCCTTGGCCGATCTCTTCGACCGTGCCTTGCAGCTTGTTGTTCTCGCCGATGAAGCCCGCGACGAAGGAATTCTCGGGGCGTTCGTAGAGGTCGGAGGGCGGGGCCAGCTGCTGGATGCGGCCATCGTTGAAGACCGCGACGCGGTCGGACATGGTCAGGGCCTCGCCCTGGTCATGGGTCACATAGACGACGGTGATGCCAAGAGATTCGTGCAGGTGCTTGATTTCGAACTGCATATGTTCGCGCAGCTGCTTGTCCAGCGCGCCCAGCGGCTCGTCCATCAGGACAAGCTTGGGATCAAACACCAGCGCCCGGGCCAAGGCGATGCGCTGCTGCTGGCCGCCCGAAAGCTGCGCCGGGCGGCGGTTGGCGAAGGCGCCCATCTGCACCATGTCGAGCGCGCGCTTGATCTTGGCCTCGCGCTCGGACTTGCCCATGCCGCGCACTTCCAGCGGGAAGGAGAGGTTCTCCCCCACCGTCATATGCGGGAAAAGCGCATAGTTCTGGAAGACCATGCCGATGCCGCGCTTGTGCGGCGGCACGAGGTTGATGTTGACCCCGTCCAGCTTGATCTCGCCATGGGTTGCGGTCTCGAAGCCCGCCAGCATCATCAGAGTGGTGGTCTTGCCCGAGCCAGAGGGCCCGAGCATGGTCAGAAACTCTCCCTTGCCGATGGCCAGGTTCAGATCCTTCACGACCAGCGACACGCCGTCGTAACTTTTCTGGACATGCTCGAAAGCGACGAACGCCTCGTTCGGGCTGGTCATAGGTTTTACGTCTCCCCGGTCGGGCCTGTTTTCGGTCCCGTTGATTGCGACTTAAGCCGATGGAGGCTTGCTGTGCAATTCACTTCTGATGCGGTCAAGGATGCGCCATGCAAAAGCGCGGAAAAGGGGTTTTTGCGCCGCATTCAGGCGAGAAACGCCGTCTTTTTCACCACGGGTTACAAGGATTTTCCTGCCAAGGGCGAAAATTGCCGCGCCAATCGCCAAGCCGAGGCCAAGGGGCGATTCTGTCCTGGGGCTGTTTGCGCAAACAGGCTTTTCGGGAATCTCCGCTTTTTCGTGCAAAAGCGCCCAGGGCCCTGGGCCAAACGAAACGGGCGCAGCTTGCGCTGCGCCCTGTTCAAGATCCAAGCTGGATTGGTGCGGATGAAAAGACTCGAACTTTCACTCCGGTTAAGGAACAGCGACCTCAACGCTGCGCGTCTACCAATTCCGCCACATCCGCATCGATCCGGCTTGGATGGGGGCTTCATAGCGAAGGCTTTCCCGGATGAAAAGGGGCTTTTTCACCCTTTTTTCAGCGCCCCGCTTTGCCTATCTTCGCCCCATGGTTCAGATCACCCATCTTCCCGGCCTTGCCCCCTATACGGACACCCTTCGCGAGATGGAGGCAAGGGCCGAGGCCATCGCGCGCGGCGAGGCAGAGGAAGCGCTGTGGTTCCTCGAACATCCCCCGCTTTACACCGCCGGCACCTCGGCCAAGCCCGCAGACCTGGTCGATCCCGAGCGATTACCGGTCTTCCCGGCCGGGCGCGGCGGTCAGTACACCTATCACGGGCCCGGCCAGCGGGTGGTCTATGTCATGCTGGACCTTGGGCGACGCGGCCGCGACGTGCGCCAATTCGTCTGCGCGCTGGAGGCCTGGGTGATCGGCACGCTGGCGCAGTTCAACATCAAGGCCGAGCGGCGGCAGGGCCGTGTCGGGGTCTGGGTCGTGCGGCCCGACCGTCCGGGCCTGGGGGGCCAGCCCGCCGAGGACAAGATCGCCGCCATCGGCATCCGCCTGCGCCGCTGGGTCTCGTTCCACGGGATCTCCATCAACGTCGAGCCCGACCTGGACCATTTCTCGGGCATCGTGCCCTGTGGCATCAGCGACCACGGGGTCACGAGCCTGGTCGATCTGGGCCTTCCGGTGACCATGGCCGACCTCGACGCCGCGCTTCTGGCCGAGTTCCCCAAGCATTTCGGCCCGGATGCGACAAAATCGACCTGCGGGCTTTGACCTGTTGTTAACCGTTGTTCGGGCAAGGATGCGCGGGTAAGTTGCGGCTGGACCGCGCTTTGTCACGACTCATGTCGTCATCCTATACCGTCAGGGACCTGCCATGTCGAAATTCACCCCCTTTGCCCTTTCCCTTGCGCTTGGCGCGCTTCTCGCCGCCCCGGCCTTTGCCGGTGACGCCAAGGCCGGCGAGGATGTCTTCAAGAAGTGCAAGAGCTGCCACGCGATCACTGCCCCCGATGGCACCGAGGTCGTCAAGGGCGGCAAGGTCGGCCCGAACCTCTACGGCGTCGTCGGGCGCCAGATCGGCACGGCCGAGGGCTTCAAATATGGCGAGGGCACGATTGCCGCCGGCGCCGATGGCACCAAGTGGGACGAGGCGATGATCGCGGCCTATGTCGTCGACCCGACCAAGTGGATCGAGGAAAAGACCGGCGATGACAAGCTGAAGTCGAAGATGACTTTCAAGCTGGCCAAGGGCGGCGAGGATGTGGCGGCCTACCTGGCCTCGGTCGCGCCCGCGCAGTAAGCGCCGCTGAAATTGCGAAGGCCGGGCAATGACTTGCCCGGCCTTTTTCATGCGAAGCCTTCAGATCAGGAAATCGGCGACCGTCACCTGGGCGGCATCGGTCAGCCCCGCCAGCTTGATGACCATGTCAGGCGCCAGGGTGCCCGTCGCATTGACCTCGATCCAGACGGCGCCATCATGGGCCACGGCGCGGACCTGCCTCAGCCCCGTGAAGGCGCCTTGGCCAATGTAGCTGCCGGAAGCCCAGTCCAGGCCCGAAAGGTTGATCACATCGCCTCCCCCCGCCGCATGGAGCTGGAAGTCGGAGATCGTGTCCCAGGTCGAAGGCCCTGATTGCCCGGTCGCGACATAAGCGAAATGGTCCGCCCCCGCCCCGCCGCTCAGCCAGTCCATCCCCGAGCCGCCGATGATCGTGTCATCCCCGGCCCTGCCCTCGATCGTATCGCGCCCCGAGCCGCCATCCAGCCAGTCGTTGCCCGTGCCCGTCCGGATCGAATCGGCATCCGTCGCCACGCCCTCGGGCTGGCTGATGATATAGGTCACCGTGCTGTAGTCCGTCGCCCAGAGCTTGTCCGAGACCTTGCCGCCGAGGATCACCACCTCCTCGAAGTTCACGAAGATGCCGGAACCGCCGGTCAGGATCCGGCCATACTGGACATCCGCATAGGAATTCATGCCGCTGAAGTCCAGGATCATCCGGTCGAAGCCTTCGCCCCCGTTGAAGACTTCGGACTGGACCTGCTGCGCCGTGCGGATCAGGCGCAACGTGTCATCCCCCGCCCCCAGCGAGACCCGGCTGCCGAAGCCGGTCAGGATGATCTCGTCGACCTCGGAGGCGCCGGTGAAATAAAGCGCCTCGGCCCGCAGCGTCAGCTTTTCGAAGCCATCGGCGCGGTAGCTTTGGCCGTCCATGTCCAGGATGAAGCCATTGGGCAGCTTGGTGACGGTGACCGGATGCAGCGCGGGTTCCGCGAAGCGGCCCTTGACCAAAAGGTCCAGCGTGTCGAAGCCCGTGCCGCCATGCAGCTCGGGCAGCGGACCAGGCGCCAGGAGGTCGAGGTCCACCAGCACGACATCATTGCCGCTGCCGCACAGGATCGTGTCCTGGCCTTGGGTCGCGTCGAAGAGGTCATCCCCTCCGCCGCCCCAAAGCACGTCATTGCCCAGGCCCCCGATGATCGTGTCATCGCCATTGCCGGCCTTGATCGTGTCATTGCCCGCGCCCCCGTCGATCAGGTCGGCGCCTTGCAGGTTCAGGGCGGTCAGGGGGAAAAGGTCGTCCCCGGCGGTCAGGATGGTTTTCATCATTTGCTCTCAGAACAGGAAATCAATGGCGGTGATCAGGCTGGCGTCGGTCAGGCCCGCCAGCTTGATGACCATTTCGGCGCCAGAGGTGCCGATTGTGTTGACCTCGATCCAGACCGCGCCGTCATGGGCGCTGGCGCGGACCTGGTTCGCGGCGGTGAAGGCGCCAGTGCCGATGAAGGACAGGACGGGGCGCATTGTGTGGAAGTCCAGGCGGTCCTGGCCCTGGGTGAAGTCGGTGATCGTGTCAAAGGCGGTGGCGGTCGAGTGGTTGACCGCGTCAAAGACGAAGACGTCCAGGCCCTGCCCCCCGGTCAGAAGGTCCGCCCCCTGCCCGCCCCGGATCGAATCGTTGCCGATGAAGCCGTCGACCGTATCATTCCCCGCCCCCGCGCCCAGGAAGTCGTTGTTCCGGGCGCCCTTGATCCAGTCGTTGTCGGTTGCGATGTTGCTTTGCTGAAAGCTGGCAACCCCGCCGAAATAGTTCGAGAAGTCAAGGTGATCGCCCAGGCGCGAGCCGGTGATGGTCAGTTGCTCGAAGCCTTTCAGCTGACCCGTCCGGCCCGGGCCCCAGGTGAAGGACAGGTCCATCGCCGTCGAGGTCAGGGTGATCCCCTGCTTGTCCGCCGAAAACAGCCCGTCCAGCGTGACCTTGTCAAAGCCTTGCCCGCCATCGACGAAGATGGGCCCGGTGGCCGGATCGGTGAAATCATAGGCCAAGAGCAGATCGGCCACGTCGTTTCCGCCCGCAAGGTTCGCCGTCACCGACTGGCCCCAGAAGGTCACCTTGTCGCTTTCGGCGCCCAGGGTCAGTCGGTCGCCGCTGCCCGCGCCGAGCTCCAGGACCTCGAAACCTTTTGCCAAGAAGTCCTTGCCGCCGTAGGTGACCGTCAACCCATCCGTGCCCCGCACGACGCGCAGCTCGGTCACGATACGGCCGATGGCCAGCACATCCGTCCCCGCGCCGCCGTCCAGGAAGAAGGTCCAGGGACTGTCCGGTCGGAAGCTGGTTCCCGGCATCTCGACCCGGTCGTCGCCCGCGCCGCCATAGATCGTGTCATCCTCGGTCCCCGGGAGGCGGAACAGATCGCCGCCCGCCCCGCCATAGAGCAGGTCCGCGCCATCGAAGCCGTCCAGCGTGTCGGCCCCGTCGCCGCCGTAAAGCGTATCCTCGCGGTAGCCGCCACGGAGGCTGTCCGCCCCGTCGCCCCCGTCGATCAGGTAAAGGGCATCATGCGACGCATAACCCTGGTAAAGGAACAGCACATCCGCCGCCGAGGTCCCGTGCAGGATCACCTTTTCGATGCCGATGATCGTGGCCTTGGCCCCGTCCAGGTCCCAGAAGCCGCTCACGAGCTTCACCTGGCTGACCGTCAGCTCCAGCGTGTCGAAGCCGTCGCCACGGGTCTCCTCGCCGTTGACGTGGAAATCGCAGCCCGAGACGGTGAACCAGTTCCGGCCATTGCCGCCGAACAGCTCGGCCAGGCCGCGCTGGCCGGTGGGCGAAAGCACCCCCGTCACCGTGATCCGGTCGTCGCCGTCATCGCCGAAGACCCGGCCCGAGACCACGCCCGCGCCCAGGAAGGCGACCGTGTCGGACAGGACATCGTCCCCCTGCCCGCCCCGCACCGTGTCCAGCCCAAGCCCGCCCGCGATCGTGTCGCGCCCGCCCAGGCCCAGGATGCTGTCCGAGCCCGCATTGCCCCCCGCGCCAGGGTAAAGGTCGCTGCCCGCCGTCAAAGTCACCGTCGCCATGAAATTCCCCAAACCCTTGCGCCCAGACCCCGGGCCAAATCCCTGGCCCGACTTGGCCTTGTTTTTGCCACAAAGTCAAAGACGGACAGCCGCTTTCCCGTTTCCGCCTTGGAAACAAACCTGTGAAGCCTGCCGCCGCCCCCTTGCGATCGCTGGGGCAAATCCTCATATTTTCAAGCCTTCCGCCCCGCTTTGATCCTTGCCCAAAGCCCCGTCCCGCACTAGAACGCCTCTATGCGGCGCGGGGAGGGACTCTGCTCCGGCACGGAAACGAGAACGCCCGGAAAGGGCATAACGGGAGACGCCAATGGCGGACGCAGCCATCCATGGCCACGACCATGAGCAGAAAGGGTTCTTCACCCGCTGGTTCATGTCGACGAACCACAAGGACATCGGGATCCTCTATCTCTTCACCGGCGGTTTCGTCGGCCTGATCTCGGTCATCTTCACCGTCTACATGCGGATGGAGCTGAAAGACCCAGGCGTGCAATACATGTGCGCCGAGGGCATGCGCTTCCTCGCGAATGGTGAATGCACGCCCGATGGCCACCTGTGGAACACGATCATCACGGGCCATGGCGTCCTGATGATGTTCTTCGTCGTCATTCCCGCGCTTTTCGGCGGTTTCGGCAACTATTTCATGCCCTTGCACATCGGTGCCCCGGACATGGCCTTCCCGCGCATGAACAATCTGAGCTACTGGCTCTATGTCGCGGGCGCCTCGCTGGGCATCCTGTCGGTCTTCGCCCCGGGTGGCGAAGGTGGCACGGGCTCGGGCGTGGGCTGGGTGCTTTACCCGCCCTTGTCGTCGCGCGAAGACGGCTATGCGATGGACCTGGCGATCTTCGCCGTCCACCTGTCGGGCGCCTCGTCGATCCTGGGCTCGATCAACATCATCACCACCTTCCTGAACATGCGCGCGCCGGGCATGACCATGCACAAGGTGCCGCTGTTTGCCTGGTCGATCTTCGTGACCGGCTGGCTGGTGCTTCTGTCGCTGCCGGTCCTGGCGGGCGCGATCACCATGCTGCTGACCGACCGCAACTTCGGGACGACCTTCTTCGACCCGGCCGGCGGCGGTGACCCGATCCTCTACCAGCACATCCTGTGGTTCTTCGGCCATCCGGAAGTCTATATCATCGTCATCCCCGCCTTCGGCATCATCAGCCATGTCATCTCGACCTTCGCCAAGAAGCCGATCTTCGGCTACCTGCCGATGGTCTATGCCATGGTCGCCATCGGGGTCCTGGGCTTCGTCGTCTGGGCGCACCACATGTATACCGTGGGCATGTCCCTGACCCAGCAGAGCTACTTCATGCTGGCCACCATGGTCATCGCGGTGCCCACCGGCGTGAAGATCTTCTCCTGGATCGCCACGATGTGGGGCGGCTCGATCGAGTTCAAGACGCCGATGCTCTGGGCCTTCGGCTTCCTCTTCCTCTTCACCGTCGGTGGGGTGACCGGGATCATGCTGAGCCAGGCCCCCGTGGACCGGCTCTATCACGACACCTATTACGTCATCGCGCACTTCCACTACGTGATGTCATTGGGCGCCGTCTTCGGCATCTTCGCGGGCATCTATTACTGGATCGGCAAGATGTCGGGCCGTCAATATCCGGAATGGGCAGGCAAGCTGCACTTCTGGGCCATGTTCATCGGCGCCAACCTGACCTTCTTCCCGCAGCACTTCCTGGGCCGCCAGGGCATGCCGCGCCGCTATATCGACTACCCCGAAGCCTATGCCTACTGGAACGAGATCTCGACCTGGGGCGCTTTCCTCTCCTTCGCCTCCTTCGTCTTCTTCATCGGCGTGGTCTTCTACACGCTGGTCTGGGGCAAGAAGGTGACCGAGAAGGCCTATTGGGGCGAATATGCCGATACGCTGGAATGGACCCTGCCCAACCCGCCGCCCGAACACACCTTCGAGCAGCTGCCCAAGCAGAAGGACTGGGATCACTCCCACGCCCACTGAGACTGGGATGGATGCGCGACACCAAGGCCCCGGGGAGACCCGGGGCCTTTCCCTTTCGCAGCCCTGCCCGCCTGCCGCGCCTTCCCAAGGCCATGGATTTCCGCAACGCCGCCTGGCCCGGATGCAGACCAGCCCCCCGCAAAGCCGGTTGGGCCGAAGGCCCAGAGGCGAGGAAAAAATCTTGCGTGGCTTGCCACGCGCCTTTGGATCAGGGCTTTCCGCCAGCGCCGCCGGTTCTATACTTGCCCCATGCCCTACCGCTGGACCGATCCCGAGACATTGACCCTCTGGCCTCATCGCTCGCTGGGGCCCAGGGGCTTTGCCTGGACCATGGGCCTTCTCAGCACCGGGCTCTCGCTTCCCATGGCGACCCAGCTCGGCCACAAGACCCTCTGGGTCATCCTGGCCTTCGTCGCGGGCACGGTCTCGGCGCTCTGGGCGGCCATCCGCCGCAACCAGTCCGACCGGGCGATCCGCGAGACCCTGATCCTCAGCCGCGACAGCGTCACCCTGACCCGGCAATCCCGCCGCCTGCAAAGCTGGGAGGCCAATCCGCACTGGGTCCGCCTGACGCTTTACGAGACGGGCGGACCGGTGCCGCTTTACCTGACCCTGTCGGGCAATGGCCGCGAGGTCGAGATCGGCGCCTTCCTCACACCCGAGGAACGCCGCGACCTCGGGGCAGACTTGGCCCGCCGACTGGCCGCCCTGCGCTGAACCCGGCCAGCCTCGCCCCGCCGACTGCACCACGGAGACTGGGCCCGAGGTTCCCGAGCCCGGCAAGGCTTGCCGCACTGGCCGCCCTTGCCCGGGGCGAGCCCCCCACCGAAGCGCCCCTGCCGCAGTCGGCGGGGCGAGGCAGGCCATTGGCGCCCGCCCCCCCAGTCGGCAGAGCCCCTTACACCCCGCGCGTCAGCCCGCCATCCACTTTCAGGTTCTGCCCGGTGATATAGCCCGCCCCCTCGGACAAGAGGAACGACACCGTGGCCGCGATCTCCTCGCTCGTGCCATAGCGCTCCATCGGCACCGAGGCGCGGCGTTCCTCCGTCGCGGGAAGGCTGTCGATCCAGCCCGGCAGGACATTGTTCATCCGCAGCCCCTTTGCCGCATGGGTATCGGCGAAGATCTTGGTGAAGCTCGCCAGCCCCGCCCGGAAGACGGCCGAGGTCGGGAACATCGGCGAGGGTTCGAAGGCCCAGGCGGTCGAGATATTGACCACCGCCCCCGCGCCCTGCGCCAGCATGATCGGCGCCACCAGCCGCACCGGCTTGATGACGCACATCAGGTAGACCTCCATGCCCCGGTGCCAATCCTCGTCGGAAATCTCCAAGAGCGGTCCGCGCGGCCCGTGGCCGGCCGAATTCACCAGCCCGTCGATCCGCCCCCAGCGGTCCATCGCCAGGTCGACCAGCCGTTGCAGGTCTTCCGTCGAGGTGTTCGACCCCGTCACCCCGACGCCGCCCAGCTCTGCCGCAAGCGCCTCGCCCTTGCCCGAAGAGGAGAGTACCCCCACCTTCCAGCCTTCGCCTGCCAGGCGCCGCGCCGCCGCCGCCCCCATACCGCTGCCGCCCGCCGTGATCAGTGCAACCTTGTCCATGGACCTCTCCCTTTTGCCCGCAGACTGCCAGAAGCCGCCCGCAGGGGAAAGTCATGAAACCCGGCGCTATTGCAGGCGAAAGGTGGCCGCGTCCCCCGCGCCCCGATCGACCGTGAAGCGCAGGCGCTGGTCCTCGGTCACCTCGACCAACTGGCAGTTGAAGGGGATGGGCGTGCCGCTCCAATCCATCTCGCGACAGAAATAGCCGTCCTTCCAGTCCCAGGTCCCCGTGACCGGCCAGCCAAGCGCATCGCCGCTGATCTTGCCATCCGCCGTGACCAGAAGCCGGATGCCATAGATCGGATGGCGCAACTCGCGTGCATCGAGAAGGTCGAGGAAGCTTTCGCGCTCGGTCACCGGCACGAATCCATCGGCCGCGGCTGCCGAGGAAAGCCCGATGACCAAGGCTGCGACCAGGGGAAAAGGCGTCATGTCCGTCCTGCCAATCCGAAAGACCGCCATCCTGTCCGGCGATGGCCCAAGGGTTACGCAGGAGGGGCGCATTCGGATCACGGAACCGTGGGTTTGGGTGGCATCCCCTGGACCCTGCCCGGGGGTGCCCCGGATCGATGGGGCCGGAGACGGGCAATCAAGCACCCTGTTGGACCTCACCTGGCGTGCCCTGGTCCCATCTCCGCCGGGGTCTCGACCACCGCTATCGCCCGCCCTGTCGGGCCAATGGCCGTCGCGGGCTCACTTCACGCGCCTGGCCCCGGGTGACGGGCCGTTTCGGCAGCGACGGCCTCCCCCATGATCCCATGCAGGCCGGGATCGGCAGCCAAGCCCGATAGCTTGCGCTCTCCCGTCACGGCTCCGAAAACCGCATCCTGGTCCCGGCCTGTCGACACCCCTGGTCTTCACCTCTCCGCGAGACTTCAAATCGGAGCCTCCGTCGCTGTCGATCTTCGGCGGGAAGCTCAGGTGACCAGGATATCGGTCTGCCCGATGATCCCGCCGAAGGTCAGGGTTGCCAGCACAACCGCAAGTCCGGCCCCGGAGCCATCGGCGTCATAGCGCAGGATGCCGGTGTCGGTCTCGAAATAGACCCGCACATCCAGGCTCAGCGCCAGGTCCGAGGTTCCGCTCTGGAAGGCCGCGGCCTGCAAGAGGCCGGGCACCAGGGCCTCGAAGCCGTTCGCGGCAAGCTCGACCCTGTCGAGGCCCGTGGTGAAGTCCGCCACCTCGTCGCCCCCCTCCGTCGTCCAGTCAAAGCGGAAGACATCGGCGCCCGAGCCCCCGGTCAGGACATCCGCCCCTTCCCCGCCCGCCAGGATGTCGTTGCCGCCACCACCTTCCAGCTGGTCATTGCCCTCGTTGCCGTTCAAGAGGTCATTTCCGGCAGCCCCGATCAACCTGTCCGCTCCAACGGCGCCGATCAGGAAGTCATTGCCCGCGCCGCCGTTCAGCAGGTCATCGCCCGTGTCGCCATAAAGCAGGTCGCCATCGTCCTGACCCTGCAAGTTGTCGTTCCCGCCGCCGCCATAGAGGTAATCGGCCCCGCTTCCGCCCTGGGCCGTGTCGGCCCCCTCGCCCAGCGTCGCCGCGTTCTCGAGCGCATCGCCGACGAACCTGTCGGCGCCGCCGCCGGTCGCCACCATCTCGACCGCCGTGAGCTGGCTGACCACGCCCGCCACCGAGAGGCTGCCCGTGGCCAGGTTCGCCGTCACATTGCCGGCGCCGTAATAGACCACCCCGTCGATCCCCGCGCCGCCGTCGATCGTGTCGCCCCCGTCGCCGTCGCGCAGCTCGAACGTGTCGTTTCCGGTGTCGCCCACCAGCGTATCGCCACCCGCCCTGCCGTTGAACGTATCGTTGCCGATGCCCCCAAGGATGCTGTCGGCCAGAAGCGTTCCGGTCAAGAGGCCATCGGCATCGATGGGCAGGGGGATGAAGCCGAAATTCGCCGGATCGAGGTCGGAGAGCTGCGTCTCGGCCAGGGTCAGGCTGACCCCGGGCGCCAGGGTCAGGAGGACATCCGCGCCGACCTGGGCCGCAAGGCCCAGAAGCGTCGCGAAATCGGGAACCAGGCCGCCCTGCACCTCGATCACCGTGCCGAAGGCGCCGCCGATGAAGCCCTCCAGCCGATCCGCCCCGGTGCCCGGCCCCACGACGATCCGGTCGCGCCCGCCCAGCGACTGGATCAGGTCATCGCCGCCATCCGACAGGAAGAGCTCGTTGCCGATCGAGCCGATCAGCGTGTCGTTGCCCCCGCCCCCGCCCGAGACCGTGACCAGGGCCAGGCGGTCGCGGACCTCGGCAAAGCTCAGCACTCCGTCGTCGAAGACGAAGCGCTCGATCCCGGCGCCGGCCTCGGACAGGGCGTGGTAGATCGCGACCGATCCCGGCTGGCCCTTGACGCTGACCACCAGGCGGTCAAAGGCCGTGCGGACGAACTTGGCATCCGCCAGCCGCACTCCCTCCATCCGCAGGACATCGCCGCCATCGAGGTTCACGGCCTCGTAGATCCGGTCGCTGCCATCGCCCGGGCGCCAGACATAGGTGTCGTCGCCAAGGCCCCCGTCCAGCGTGTCATTGCCCGTCCCGGCCAAAAAGACCGTGCCCAGCTCGTTGCCCGTCATGCTGTCGGCCCCCGAGGTGCCCAGGATCGGCAGGTCGGAAAGCTCCAAAAGGTCGAGCAGGCTGCCATCGGCATAGCGCAGCATCTTGACGGCCGGGTTCGTCGTGAAGGCCGAGACGATCTGCAGCACCTCGCCCGTCGCCTGGATGGTCACCAAAAGCGAATAGGGGTCCAGGGGATCGCGGGCAAAGCTGGCCTCGCCCGGCAGAACGTCCTGCAGCGCGATGATGTCGATGTCGCCCGCGACGAAGCTGCCGTCGAAGATCTGGTCGTTGCCGTCGCCCTTGCTCCAGAGGTAAAGGTCGCTGCCCATCGAGCCATCCAGCGTATCGGCCCCGGCGCCGCCCTGCAGCACGTCATTGGCAAAGCCGCCGCCGATGAAATTGGCCGCCCCGTCGCCCGCGAGGGGCAAGGCCAGGGCCAGGGCCTCGCGGTCCATGGTGCTGCCATCGGCAAAGACCAGGGTGCTGACGCCCGAGACCACGCCCGCGAAGGTCACCTTGAACTGGCCCGACAGGGTCAGGACCTCGGAAGTGGCCAGGTTCGTGATGCGCAGGTCGTCGTTGGGCATCCGGGCCAGCGCGACATCGCCGGGCAGAAGCCCCTCCAGGTGCAGGCGGCCGAGGCCCGCATCCGAGGCCGGGCCCTGCACCAGGATCAGGTCGTCGCCATCCCCCGCGCCCCAGTGGAAATCGTCATCCCCGCCGCCGCCCCCGGTCACGGTGTCATTGCCCGCATCCAGCCGGATCACGTCGTCCGAGGTCGTGCCCTCGATGAAATCCGCCCCCGAAGTGCCCTTGATCTCGGCCAGGGCCCGCAGGTCGTCGCGGCCAAGGACCGTGCCGTCGTCCAGGACCAGCCGCCAGATGCCGCGGAAATCCTCGCCGAAGAGGTTGGGAGAGAACATGTCCTTGACCTGCACGCTGTCCCCGCCGGCCCCGATGAGGATCAAAAGGTCGTCGCCCAGCGTCTCGGTCATCAGGCGGAATTGCAGGTCGGCCAGGGTCACCCCGGTCAGAAGCAAGGTGTCGCCATCGGGAACCCCGGTGGGCGTCGCGTCGATCAGCAGGTCCTGCCCCTGGCCCAGGCCAGCTACGACATAGGTATCGGTCCCCTCGCGCCCCGCCAGCGTGTCGTTGCCCAGGCCCCCGGTCAGCGTGTCATTGCCCTGGCCCGCGTCGATCTGGTCCTGGCCCGCCAGCCCGTCCAGCGCCTCGGCGCCCGAGGTGCCGTTCAGCGTGTCATCCGCCGCGCTGCCGCTGCGGACGGCGGCGGCATTGATCTCGGCCAGGGTCAGGGTGACCCCGCCATCCAGCCGGATCTCCTCCAGCGCCGAATTGCCGAAGAAATGCTGCGTCACGGTCAGGGTCTTGCCGGTCACGAGGTCGGTCAGCCGCAGGTCGTCGTTCTGCAACCGCTCGATCCCCAGGTCCGAGCGCGCCACGCCCGTCAGGATCAGCCGGTCGGTCTCGACCCAGGACCCGTTGCCCAGGTCGGTGATCGTGTCCGAGCCCCCGTTGCGCGCCCAGCGGTAGGTGTCGCCCCCCAGCCCGCCCCGCATCAGGTCGTCTCCGCCCCGGCCGTTGAACCCATCCGCGCCCGAGGTCCCGTCCAGCGTGTCGTTCGTCCCAAGCCCCAGGATCGTGGCCGCCGTGACCGGGGTGAAGAGCGCCGCGATCCGGTCGGAGGTCAGATAGCTGCCGTCGCCGAAGGTCACGCGCTGCACCGTGCCGAAGCCCAGGGTGCCGAACTGGTCCTCGATGGTCAGATCGGCGGTGCCGGGCACGTTCAACAAGAGCGAGCTGCCCACCTTGGTCAGCCGCACATCCGCCTGGACAAGCCCCGCCAGCACGACCTCGGCCCCGCCCCCCGCCACGGTATCGGCGCCGGTTTGGCCCGCGTCGCGGATATAGACATCCGCCCCGCCCCCTCCCGTCACCGTGTCGAAGCCGCGCCCGATGTGGAAGGTCTCCGCCACCGAGGTCCCGGTGATCGCCGTGTTTCCATTGGTCATCTGGCCCTGGTACAGAAGCTCGACCAGGCCCCGCGCATCGAGGGTAGAGCCATCCGAAAAGCGGATCGTCTCGACCACATTGGCGAATTCGGTGGCAAAGAAGCCCAGGGCGAACTGGCCCTTCAGCGTCACCTTCTCGGAGGAATAGCCGGTAAAGGTCAGGACCGCGTCGCCCGCCACATTGGCCACCCGCATGAGCGACCGGTCGAAGTCATGGAGCCAAAGCGTGTCGGTGCCGCCAAAGGCCAGCTCGACCACCGTATCGCGCCCGCTGCCGATGAAGTGGTGATAGGTGTCGTCGCCGCCCTGCCCCTCCAGCCGGTCCGAGCCGCCGCCGCCGTCCATCTGGTCATCGCCGATGCCGCCGAAGATCGTCTCGTTGGTCAGCCCGCCCGCGCCCGAGATGATCTCGAACTGATCGGCCACCACCCCGTCCGAGAACCAGACCTGCAGCGCGAAATCCGCCCGGGTGACGCCGGTGAAGGTGATCGACCCGCCGCCCCGGAAGGTGATGACCGGCGAGAACCCATCGGCCCCCATGCGGATCACCGCATCGGCCGAGGCGATGTCGGTCAGGACGATCCGGTGCAGGATGTGATCGGCGCCCGCGGCATCGACCGTGTCATCGCCATCGCCCTGGGCGTAAAGCAGCGTGGTCACATCCTCGCCCAGGGCATCGTCGGTGACGGGGTCGTGCTGGATCAGGTCATTGCCCTGCCCGGCATCGACCACCATGACATCGCTGTCGGCGGCCGAAAGGAAATGCGAATGGGGAAGGCGGATCGTCTCGGCCGCGCCCGTGCCCGCCAGATGCGCCGCGCCAGAGGCGAGGTCGACCGCCAGCGCGGTCAGCCCGCGCGCGTCCAGGGCCGAGAGCCAGGCCGAAAGGTCGGCGCGAAAGGCCGCCTGGTTGCGGTCGTAGAAATCCCATTGCAGCGACGAGAGAAGCGGCAGGGTCTGCTCCAGCGCCGCGATGGCCCCCGCCCGATCCGGCGGCAGGTGATCCAGGATGCCCTGCACCACGGTTTCGGGAAAACCGCTGATCCCGCCCGTGACCTCGTCATAGGCAAAGAGCGCGAAGGGGCTGAAGACGGTCTCGGGATGACCCTCGGCCAGGTCGGACTTGGCCAGGGCGATGACGAAGCGCAGGGCGAGGCTGTCGAGGATCTCTTCATAGGTCCCAAGCTCCTGGGCGGCCAGGAGGCCCGAGCCGAGGCCGGGGCGGGTTTGCAGGATCTGGGCGAGGAAGGCCGCGGCAAAGGCCTCCTTGCTGGCGAAACCGGCCTCCTCGACCCCGACCCAATCCTGGACCATGGCCTCGAAGGCGGCGTGGAATTCGGGCCCGGACAGGCTGGCCCCGGTGTCGCGCAGCGCCTGGACGCTGGCCTGCAAGGCGGGGTCCAGCGCCATGGCCAGCCGCAGGTCGGGCGCCTGGCCCATGCCGTGCAATTGCGGCAGGGCGAGGATCGCGGCGGTGATCGTCACCCCGGCGGGGACTGACGGGTTGGTGACGAAACCGTCCTGGGCCAGGCCCACCGCCGCCATCTCGTGGGTCAGCCCATCGACCGTGGTGAACCGACCGAAGCCCTGGGCCACCGCATCGGCCAAGGCCGAGCCCTGGCCGCCCTGGTTCGCGATGTCCAGGCTGACGATCCCGGCCTCGGTCAGGGTCTCAAGCTCTCCGGCATCGGTCTGGCCGTCCTGGTCCAGGTCGCGCCAGACGCGCAGGCTTCCCCAGATCGCATCGCGGGCGTCGATCACCCCGTCGCCGTTGGAATCGGCCTGGGCCAGGTCATCCAGCGCATTGACGCTCTCAGAGCCAAAAAGCTCGGCCTGGCCATCGACCAGCCCGTCGAAATCGAGGTCCCGCACCAAGAGCCCGTCATCGGGATCGACCCAGGTCGTCATCCGCGACACGCCGCTGCCATCGCCATCCCAGAACACCGGAGGCGCCCCGCGCGCCGTCATCTCGACCCCATCGCGATCGAGGTCCAGGACCAGCGGGTCCCAGATGGCGCTGAACGGATTGCCCGTCCCCGAGGTCGGCTGCGCGGGCGGCGGCGTCGAGCTGCCGCCGCCGGTATTGTTCTGCACCGGCAAGCCCTTGTATTCCGCCTTCAGCCGGCGCGCATCGCCCACGGGATCGACCGACATGTAGTCGCCGACAATGCCCGACATCTCTCCGCTGATCGTGCCGATCTCCGAGATGGCCGACAGGATCGCCGCCACCTTGGCCTGGATCGCCTCCAGCGCCTGCACGGTCAGGCCCAGGCCCGCGCCCGGAATGGCCAGCGCCTGGGCCCCGGGGATCAGCGCCGCCGCCGTCAACCCCGCCGAGGCCGCCCGCAAGAGGTTCAGCGCCGCATTGCTGGAGTTCTCGAAAAGCTGGACCGAGCTGCCATAGGCCTTGTTCGGCCCGGTCTCGTATTCGCCGCAGCTGAGCGTGTTGAGGCTGCGCGCCGCGGTGACGGCCGAGGTGACGGCGGTGACGACCGTCGTCAGGTTGTCGACCTGGCTCTTGAACTCGCCGATGTCCTTGACGACGGTGCCCACATTGGGCAGGCCCGCAAGGTCGGGATCGGTCGACATGGCCTGAAGCGCGCCGGCCTTCTGGGTCAGCTTGTCCTGCAGGTCCTCCAGCGACTTCTCGACCGCCTGGTCGATCAGGTCCTGGGTCCAGTCCTGAGTCTCCTGGTTGAGTTGGTCATAGCTCTGCTGGCCCGCCATGGCGGCACCTCCCGTAAATGTGATTCCTTCAAAAATTGCGAGAGAGGCTGCGCCCGCCGGGCGATTCGCACAAGAAAATAAGGTGACCGCGCGTCCCGGGGCCCCTTATCCGGCTGACATCACCGCGCAGGGAAGCGCCCCTCCGGTGCCGTGGCGACTTGCGGGGAACAGAGGGCGATGCCAGGGCCTGCGCAGCGCAGATGATCCGTGCCGGGCCTTGGGTCCGGTCGAAACGCGGCCCGCCGGGGTCACCCTTTCGGACCAAGCCGGGCAAAGCGCCCGCGATCCCGTCGCAAGGCCGGGCGCGCAGGGCCCTGGTCTCGCGGGTCATGGCCCCGATCATCTCCGCTGCGGAAGGGCACGGAGGATTGTCCCTTCGGCGGAAGGCTGCGCGAGGGGCTGCCGAACGATCCCCCGGTTTTCAGCCTCATCCTGCCCGGCAAGCCTCGGGCCCGGGCTCGGCAACCGTGGATCGCGCAGCCAAGGGGGGCAAACAGGGAGACAGGACCTGAACAAAACGCCAAGCGCCTTGTCTTTGCCCGCAATTTCCAGATCGAATGGTGCCGGTGGAGAGGATTGAACTCCCGACCTTCGCTTTACAAGAGCGCTGCACTACCGCTGTGCTACACCGGCCCGGGGTCTCTTTAGCGCCAAGGGACGGGCCTTGCAACCGGGCTTGGCGCCTGTCTGGCCCAGGCGCCTGCCGGACGACCGATCCGGTGCCCGAAAGGCTCACCGCTCTTCGTGCAAGAGCGCCCAGACAGCGACCAGGCCCACGGCGCCGACGATCAGGGCGGCGGGCGCGCCCTGGCCGATCTTCTCAAGACTGGCCAGGTCATAGGCCCGCGTGGCCAAGGTGTTGAAATTGAAGGGCCGCAGCATCAAGGTCGCAGGCAGCTCCTTGACGCTGTCGACAAAGACGATCAGCACCGCCGTCCAGACCGAGCCGCGCATCAAGGGCAGGTGGATGCGGCGCAGAACCCCGGTGGGGCTCTCTCCCAAGGCGCGGGCGGCCAGGGGCAGGACCGGGGAAATCCGGCCGAAGGCGGTCTCGATCGCACCCTGTGCCACGCCGAAGAACCGGATGACATAGGCCAGGACCACGGCGGCCGCCGTCCCGGTCAGCAAGAGCCCCGGGTCAGTGCCCGTCACGGCCAGGATCGCATCGGCCAGGCGATGGTCCAGCGCGGCCAGTGGGATCAGGATGCCCACGGCCAGCACGGCGCCCGGCGCGGCATAGCCGAGCGAGGTCAGGGGCAGGACGACGCGCGACAGGCGCTCGGGACCCTGGCGCAGGGCATGGACCAGGAGCAGCGCCAGCCCCACGGTCAGGGCGGCGGCCAGGGCTCCGACCACCAGCGTGTTCAGCATGGCCTGCCCCAGCCCCGGCGCAAGCCAGACCGAAGGGTGGCGCAGGGCATGGCCCGCCATGACGCCCACGGGCAGGCCAAAGCCCATCCCCAGCGGCAGAAGACAGGCCAGCGTCGCCAGCACCGCCCAGGGCCCGGTCAGCCGCATCGGCGTCACGGGCCGCGTCGCGCGCGAGGGCTTGTGGAACAGCGCCCTCCGGCGGCTGGCGCGTTCCGAAAGCACCAGGAACAGGATCAGCGTCAGGATGACAAAGGCCAGTTGCGCCGCCCCCCCCGCATTGTCCGAGTTGAGCCAGGTCGAAAACACCCCCGTCGTCAGGGTCTGCACCGCGAAATGCTGCACCGCGCCGAAATCGGCCAGCGTCTCCATCAAGACCAGGGCCAGCCCCGCCGCGATGGCGGGCCGCGCCAAGGGCAGGCCCACCCGCAGAAACAGCCCCAGGGGCGAGGCGCCAAGGGCCCGGGCCACCTCGTAGCTGCCGCCCGATTGCTCGCGGAAGGCCGAGCGCGCCAGGAGGTAGACGTAAGGGTAATAGGCCGAGGCCAGGACCAGGATGGCAAAGCCCATCGAGCGGATCTCGGGGAAGGCATAGTCCCGCGCCGATTGCCACCCCATCAGCGCCCGAAGCGCGGTTTGCAGCGGGCCCGCATAGTCCAGGAAATCGACCAGGGCATAGGCGCCGATATAGGCCGGGATCGCCAGCGGGAAAAGCATGGCGCGGTCGAGCCAGCGGCTCCCCGGGAAGCGATACATGGTCAAGAGCCAGGCGGCCCCGGTGCCGATGGCGGTGGCCAGGGCCCCCACGCCGGCGCCCAGGACGGCCGTGTTCCACAGATAGCGCGGCAGGACGGTCGACAGAAGATGCGGCCAGATGTTCTCGGTCGGATGAGCCGCGATCCACAGGACCGACAGCACCGGCACCATCACAAGGGCGGTGATGGCGACGGCCAGAAGGCTCCAGCCATCGGGGCGGAAGAACTGCCTTGCCCGAGGGGTATCCTGCCTTGCCTGAGTCTTTTGCTGGGTCATGCGCAGGCACTAGCGGAAAGAGGTTCCCCTGTCCAGAAAAGCCCGTATATTCGGGGCAAAAGCAGAAACGGGGGCAGGAGATGCGGATCGTCTATCATCTCGGGGCGCATTGCACCGATGAAGAGCGCCTCTTGCGCTGCCTGTTGAAGAACCGTGGCCTGCTGGGGCAGCAGGGCATCGTCGTGCCGGGACCCACGCGCTATCGCAACCTCTTGCGCGACACGGCCATCGCGCTGAAGGGACAGGCGGCAACGGTCGAGACCCAGGCCCTGGTGCTGGAACAGATCATGGAGGAAGACCGGGCCGAGCGGCTGATCCTCTCCTGGGACAATTTCCTGGCCTTCATCCCCTGGGCGGTGGACGGGATGCTTTATCCCTCGGCGGGACCCCGGACCCGCGCCTTCGCCCAGGTCTTTCCCCAGATCGAGGCCGAGTTCCACCTGGCCATCCGAAACCCCGCAAGCTTTCTGCCGCAGGTCTTTCACCGGCAAAAGGGGATCAAGGGCGGCAAGCCGACGCTGGAGGCCTTTACCGCCGGGATGGACATTTTCGACCTGCGCTGGTCGGATGTGGTCGAACGCATCCTCGAGGCCAATCCCGAGGCCTCGATCACGCTGTGGTGCGACGAGGATACGCCCCTGATCTGGCCGGAGGTGCTTCAGGCGGTCTCGGGCCATGCGCCGGGAACGGTGCTCGAGGACGAGGGCGCGCTTCTGGCCGAGATCATGTCGCAAGAGGGCCTGTCGCGGATGAAGGCCTATGTGGAAAGCCACCCGGTGAGTTCCGTGGCGGGGCGCCGCCGGGTGGTCTCGGCCTTCCTGGAGAAGTTCGCCATTCCCTCCAAGGTCGCCCAGGAGGTCGAGATGGAGGGCTGGACGGAGGGCACCATCGCCGCGCTGACCGAAGGGTATCTGGAAGATGTGGCCTATCTGGCCGAGATGCCGGGCGTGACGCTGATCCGGCCCTGAGGCGGCCCAAAGCCGGGTCTTGCCGGGCGGGCTTCGATTTTTCGAAGAAAAATCGCCTCCCTCCCGGCGGTGGCGATTTTTCTTCGAAAAATCGTAAACCGCCGGGACAGGGCCCGAGGAGCGGGCCCACCGCCGCATCACGGCAGCGGGCCTGGTCTCAGATCATCCCCAGCGCGGCCTTGTAGACCTCGAGCACGGCCTCTTCCTCGGCCAGCTCGTCGGGCTTCTTCTTGCGGAGCGCGAGGATCTTGCGGAGCGCCTTGGTGTCATAGCCGCGCCCCTTGGCCTCGGCCATGGTCTCCTTGATCTGCTCGGCAATGTCCTTCTTTTCGGCTTCCAGCTGTTCCACCCGTTCGATGAACTGCTTCAGCTCGTCAGCGGTGACGGAATAGGGATCGTTCGACATGGGAGTGCCTCTGGTCATGGGTTCGGCTGGCAGCTATAGCGCCGGGGGCGTCAGGTGCAAGAGACAAGGAAGCGCGGCATGTCACAGGAATGGGTCACGGCGATGATCTGGGGTGGGGCTTTCGTCACGCTGACGGGGGTCTTTGGTCTTCTGCAATGCGGCAGGCTTTCGATGAAGGCCAAGACCCTGGCGGATGCCGAGGCCCGCGCGCTGATGGAGCGGGTGATAAGGCTGAACCTCGCCTCGATGGGGCTGGCCGTCCTTGGGCTGATGCTGGTCGTGGCCGGGCTCTTCCTGCGCTAGGGCCCCGGCCTTTTTCAAAGCCCGAAGCGCCCGCCCTCGGCGATCAGCCGGTCGATCACCGGCGAGACGGCAAAGACCGGCGCAGGCCCCAGCTTGCGCAGGTCGGCGCGCAGAAGCAAAAGCCCCCGGCGGTCGGCCTGGTGCAAGGGTCCGCCCAGCCAGCGCGGCATGAGCCCCGACAGCACCGCCACCGCGTCGATGTCGCAAGGCCGCGCCGCCCTTCCGTCTTCCAGCATCCGCGCGGCCTCGGCCGCCAGCGCCGCAAGCCCCGCGCGCAGGATCGCGGGCGCGGCCGTGCCCCCCTGGCCGCCGCCCAGGCCCGCAGCCGCGAAGGCGCCCCGCACCTCTGCCGCGCCATGGGCCGCAGACAGCGCCTCGACCGCGGCTTCAAGCGCCAGGCGCAGGCCCAGCTCGACCGGGCCACCGGGGCCGACCGAGACCACCCGCCAGCCCAGCCTTTGGCCAAAGGCCCGGGCCCGCGCCACCAGCTCGGCCCTTGCCCCCGGCCCGCAGGACAGCTCTGACAGCGCCCCCACCCCCTCGCCCAGGGTCAGACCGACGCCCAGGCTGGCAGCCCCCAGCACGATCTCGGGCGCCGAAGTCCCGCCCTCCACCCCCGGAGGCACGAAGACCAGGTCCAGCCCCTCGGGGAGATCGCCCTGCCCCGCCGCCATCCGGCCCCAGGCCGCCTCGCGCGCCTCGGGCGTCAGCCGCCCCGCCGCAACCTCGGCATCCAGCGCGCCCACCACGCTGGCCAGGGTCCCGGTCAAGGCGCCGCGGTCGGCATCGACCAGCACGACCTCGACCCCCGCCCGGACGGCCTGCAGCGCAAGTTCGGCGCCGACATCGGTGGCCCCCCAGATCCCCACGGTCCGGACCCCTGGCGCGGGCTGGCCCTGGGGCGGCGCAAGGGCCAGGCGTTCGGCCCGCAGCGCATGGACCAGGCCCGCCGCCTCGGGCGTGGCGATCAGGTCGCCCAGGGCCGCCTCCTCCATGTTGAGCCCCATGGCAAAGGGCAAAAGCCCCGAGGCCTCGACGCAATCGACCAGCTTCCAGGCGGCGGGCAAAGGGGTGGCGCCCAATTGGACCCGCGCCGCCTCGACCACGGCGGGCAGGCGCGACAGGTCGCGCGGCATCATCTGCGACAGCCGCCGCGGCGCGAGGCCACGCCCGGCCATGGCCAGGGCGGCCTGACCGAGGACACCGGTGCAGACCTCGTCGACCAGGCCAAGCGCCAGGGCCTCGGCGGCCGAGATGGGGCGGGCCTCCAGCATCAGGCGCAGGGCCTGTTCCGCCCCGATCAGCCGAGGCAGGCGCTGGGTCGTGCCCGCGCCGGGGATCAGGCCAAGGCCCAGTTCGGGCAGGCCGATGACCGCGCCCTCATGGGCGATGCGCCAATGGGCCGCGAGGGCAAGGGCACAGCCGGCCCCCAGCGCCATGCCGTGCAAGGCGGCGATGACGGGCTTGGGACAGGCCTCGATCCGGGCACAGACCCGGGCGAGGTCCGGGTCAGGGGTCAGGGCGGTCTCGAGCGGCGCCCCGGCAGAGAAGCCCCGCCCCTCGCCCCGCAGGATCACCGCCGAGACCGAAGCATCGGCCTCGATCCGGTCAAGCGCCGCGATCATCGGCGCGGCCATGCCTTGCGTCCAGAGATTGGCCGGGGGATGGGTCAGGACCAGGACGGCCACCTGTCCCATGCGGTCCACCCGAACCAGCCCGCCGCTTGCCTCTGCCATCTGCGCCCCCCGAAGCCACCTGCCGCATTACAGAGCGAATTTCCCGCGCTTGTCCATGGGGCGCGAAGGAGAGCGGCGGGGATCGGGGATGTGGCGGGGGAATGTGGCGGGGGCGACCGGCAGAGGGCCAGGACAAGGCAGCAAGGTCCGAGGGAGGGGGTGATGCGCCGAAGTAAGTGGCGCGGCGGACAGGAGGACAGGGCCGCGCGGCGGAGGACTTTGGGCGCGGAGAACAAGGCTTGAGACGGGGGAAGCAGCGCTCTCGGGGGAAAGGGCTGCTCGGGCTGGGGGAAGCGGTGGTCGCGGGGGAAAGGGTTGCTCGAAGCGGGGGAAGTGGGGCTCTCGGGGTGAGGCAGAACCGGCCTGGCGCGGGGTGGACGGCTGGAACCCATGCACGGGGCCAAAGCCAGGGCCCTAGGGTGGAAAGAGGGGGGGCAAAGTCAGGGCCAGCACCAGACCCAGTGCCAGGGTCATGCCCGGTTTCAGGCGAAGGTCAAGTCCATGAGTCAGGCCCGGAATCGGGCGCGCCCGGATGCCGGACGCGCCGCCTTTTCCTTGCGCCTTGCCTCAGACCGGCAGGTTGTCCAGGACGAGATCCTCGTCCTCTTCCGCCCCGCTTGCAGCCTGGGGCGGCAGGGGGCCCGGTGCATAAAGGGCCGAGAACATCGCGGTCAGGCCATCGAGCTCGGCCCGCAGGCCGGTCAGGACGATATCCCGCGTGACCTCGCCCCAGGCCCGCGCCAGGCTGTCATGAACCTGGGTCATTTCGCGCAATCCTTGCAAAAGGGCGTGAAGGGCACGGCATCCAGCCGCGCCTGGGCGATCTCGGCGCCGCAGGTCTGGCAGAAGCCATAGTCGCCCGCCTCGATCCGGGCCAGGGCGGCAGAGATGGCGCGCAGCTCGGACTGGGCCTCGAGCCCCATCCCCTCCAGCACCTCATCGCCCTCGCGTTCGGTCGCAAGCTCTTCCCAGTCCTGCGCATCATGGCTGATCAACTCGGCCGCGATCCCCTTGGTCCGCACCGTCAGCGCCTCGGCCCGGGCCAGAAGGTCGGCCTTGCGCTCCGCAGTCGTTTTCATGTCTCGCCTCCTTGGTTGCCCCGACCTTGGGCCAGGACGCCGCATCCTGCCTTGATCCACGTCAAGAGACATGCCAAGCCCATGGCGGCGAGTGAACAGGAGGGCGGGATGCAGGCGGATTGGCTTTGGGGCCTGGCGGGCGGGCTGATGATCGGGACGGCGGGGGCGCTCTACCTGCTGATCCATGGCAGGATCATGGGGGCCTCGGGGATCCTGGGCGGGCTGGTCGATGGCACGGAGCGGCAGAACCGCCTCGAGCGGCTGGCCTTCCTGGCGGGACTGGTGCTGGCGCCGCTGCTCCTGGCCGGGGCCTGGGGGGCGCAAACCAACCTGACAGGCAACTGGGCGCTGATCCTGGGCGGAGGTCTCCTGGTGGGATTCGGCACGCGGCTGGCCAATGGCTGCACCTCGGGCCATGGGGTCTGCGGCATCTCGCGCCTGTCCTGGCGCGGCATCGTCGCCACCCTGTTCTATATCCTGGCCGGAGGCGTCACCATGGCGCTCTTGCGCCACGCGCTGGGGTGGCTCTGATGCGCGCGCTTTCGGCTTTCCTGACAGGCGGGCTCTTCGGGCTGGGGCTTCTGGTCTCGGGGATGACCGATACGCTGAAGGTCCAGGGCTGGCTGGATGTCTTCGGCGACTGGGACCCGACGCTGGCCTTCGTCATGGGCGGGGCCATCCTGCCCATGGTCCTGGCCTGGAGGATCGCCGCCCGCCGCCGCGTCTCGGTCCTGGGCGATGCAATGCCCGGCCCGGCGCGGAGGGGGATCGGGGGCGACCTGGTCCTGGGGTCGGTGCTGTTTGGCGCGGGCTGGGCGCTGGCGGGGCTTTGCCCCGGGCCGGCGCTGGCCGTGCTGGGCTTTGGCGGGATGGGCGGTGTGGGCTTTCTTGTCGCCATGTGTGGCGGTATGGTCCTTGCAAAGCCCTTGCGGAGCCGCGGCTCCGCCTTGCCGAAAGGAAGCCAAATGGACATCCGCCACCTGACGCCCGACTACGCCGTCTCGCCCCAGATCACGCCAGAGGACATGGCCACGCTCAAGGGCCTGGGCTTCACCACGGTGATCGACAACCGCCCCGATGGCGAGATCCCGGCGGAGTGGTCGGCCGAGGTCATGGCAGAGGCCGCAGCGGCGCAGGGCCTGGCCTTCGTGGTCAACCCGATCCGGCCGGGGGATTTCTCGGACGCCGTGCTGGCGGCGCAGGGGGCGGCGATTGCGGGGGGCGGCAAGGTCTTTGCCTATTGCGCCAGCGGCAACCGGTCGTCCTGCGCCTGGGCCATGTCGGCGCCGGGACCGCTTTCGACCGAGGAGCGCATCGCGATCCCGGCGCGCTTTGGCTACAACCTGGAAGGCTTGCGCGCGCGGATCGCGGCACTGCGCGGCTGACCCCGGGGACAGGGGGCCTCGCCTGGCGGCTCGGCCCGCGCGGCGGCGGCAGCCAGAGAGGGGGACCCTCTCCGGACCTCTCCCGGGTCGCGCCGGGGGAGGGGTCGGTGCCTGGCGCCCACTCCCCTGCCCCAACGAGGCGGCCATTGATCTCCAAGGGTAGAAGCTGCAAGGACAGCGGTCCGCCCCGGGTTCACGCCCTGGGGGCCCTGGCCGGGCGCCGGTGCCGTAAGGGAAAGCCCCTGGGCAAGCGGGCGGAGGCAGGAAGAGGGCCCGGTCCATGCGCAACCAGGGCGGGGGCAGCGGCGCCATGGGTCGAGGCCCGGGGTGGAGGCTGCCGGTTCCAGGCGCGACCCCGGCCTGGGGGGCAGGAGACGCCCCCGGGGGATCGGTGACAGGGCAAGCGGTTCGACCAGCGCGGCAGGGTGGCTGTGCCGCTCCACCGGGGCGGGCCGATAGCGCAAAGCCTTTGACCAGGGCACCGCGCGCAGGGAAGGCCGCGCAACCTTGGCCCGCTGTGCCCCTGGACCCAAGAGGCGATTGCGACAGCCTTCCGCGCGCGTGGATAAGACTGGGCGGCCACTGCCACCTCCGGCACCTCCATCGACCAGCCTTCCACGCGTGGAGAAGACTGATCACGCGTTGCGGCCATCACGCCCCCGCGCCTCGGCTTTCCGGGTGCCAGGAAAAGATGGCCCGGCCCTTGGCGCTTGGTTGGCCGATGTCAGGCCCTCGGGAATGCGTTCGTCGAAGCGGGTGGCGCTGATATCTGACCTTTTGCGATGCGCGGACGGGGGATTCGGGCATTACTGGACACGCCAGCAGGCTCAGGGGCCATTGTGCCGCGCGCGGACGGGGGCTTCTCTTCGGCCGCTTTGGCCTCGGCCGCCGGATGGTTCGACTTCGCCGCCTCGTCGCTTGGGACCTGTCCAGGCGGGCGAAATCCGCGCCGGTTCTTCTCCTTCAAGGTCGCGATGAGATGCGGGAGAAGATCGGCCCGCGTCTTTCGGGCGAGCCTGCGGGGAAAGGCACGACCCCGGGCCAGGCCTGGTGGACAATCCCCCGATGCCGCCTTGCCGATACGCTCGCCGCGCATCCTGTCGGAGAAAGCCTGCCGCCCCGCGCAAATCGCTCTTTGGGCGGCGGCCCTTTGAATTGGCGAAGCCCTTGGAATGGATCGGCCGAGGCGAAGGTCACTGGTCCGCATCCTGCGCCCATTTGGCCATTGGTTCGCGCAAGATCGGGAAGGGTCGGTTCTCCGGCGGAAGCTCGACCGCCCTTGGGACGACCCTTGGCCCGTCCGGGATGGCGCACGGGATGAATTGACCTTGTGGTGAGGGGCCTGGTCGATACAGGGGCAGCGCACCGAGGACCCGATTGCGCAGAACGCCTGGGACCTTGGCCCCGTCCTTGGCATGCGCTCACGGCTCCAGGATGTCCCGCCTGCTGTCTGGCAGCATTGCGCGGGCCACGAAGACCGCCCTGTTCGCCCCCCTTCGGTGCGGGATGCGACACGGATCCGTGTCTGAGATGGCGGGGGGCCAAGGGGCGATTCCTGGTGCTGAGGCGCGGCCCGTGCAAACAGTCGCCCGGACCGCTCGCAGGCGCAGAACGTCATGACCGCCCCAGGGATCGCGGAAATCAGGCGAGGCCTCGACGGATCTGGCCCTTCGCCTTGGGCTTGAACCGATGCGCAATCCCCTGGTGGAGACGATCTGCGCGGAGCTCTCTCCCCCCGTTCCAGGCGGGCAAGTCTCCCCTGGGGCCCGGGTTCCAGGCTCCTGGCCTGGCCGCGCCTGCAAGGCTGGCGGGTTCTGCGGCCCGCGATCTCCCCGGCAAAGGGGAAGGCATGGAGACACCGGCAGCCGCGTCCGTGGCCATCTCCCGACGGCGATCAGACGGCTCCGCCAAATCGCTCCCTGGCGGCGATGTGCCAGAGGCTCGACACCACGCCCGCTGGTGCCCGGACTTCCGAACCTGCCAGGGCCGCAGCAAAGAGGTCTTGGCCGAGGCGGCCACCCTGCCCTGACATCAAGAGTGCTTCGGCCTGGACCCGTTCAGGCGCATGGTCGGGTCTCGTCGAGGAGCGGCCCCCGTCAGCGGGTGAGAGGCGGGCCAGGAGGAGATCGTCCCGGGTGTCATGCAGCAGCCCCGTCAGCGGGCGGGACGCGGGCCAGGTCGAGGTCGTCCCGGGTGTCACGCAGCAGCCCCGTCAGCGGGCGGGACGCGGGCCTGGTCCAGGTCGTTCCCGGTGCGACGCGGCAGCCCCGTCAGCGGGCGGGACGCGGGCCTGGTCCAGGTCGTTCCCGGTGCGACGCGGCAGCCCCGTCAGCGGGCGGGACGCGAGCCAGGTCGAGATCGTTCCCGGGTGTCACGCAGCAGCCCCGTCAGCGGGCGGGACGCGGGCCAGGTCGAGGTCGTTCCCGGGTGTCACGCAGCAGCCCCGTAAGCAGGCGGGACGCGGGCCAGGTTGAGGTCGCTCCGGGTGTCACGCAGCAACCCCGTCAGCGGGCGAGGCGCGGGAGCCCCGCCAAACGGGTCAGACCCAATCACCTGGTTGGCCCTGCCCCGCCAGGGCACAGGGGAGCGCCGTCAGTCTGTCCCCGTCGGAAGGAACTCTCCAAGCGCGTCGGGGTCCATCGTGGGGAAATCCATCGCGGGGAAATCGCCGCCCTGATCGAGACCCGCAGCCGGGAAATCACCGCCCTCCCCGGCGCCGAAGTCGAAACTGCCAAGGTCTGCGGCCATGGGCTGGGGCATGTCGAAGCCGCCGCCCAGATCGCCCAACCCGGCCTCGAGGCCAGCACCCAGGCCAGCACCCGGGCCCGCCATCCCGCCAAGCGACAGGCCGCCCATCTGCCCCTCGCTTTCGCCCGTGGCGGTGCGCAGGCCCTTGGCCTCGGCAATGCGGATCGCGCGCAGGCCGCGATTCTGGCCGAGCTTGCCATCGGCCACATGCTTGCCATCCAGCCCCTCGAGCCGGATCGCGTCCAGCGCCGCCTCGCCCAAAGGCAGCACCGCCCCGACCTCGAGCCGCATGATCTGGCCCAGCGACAGGGTCACCCGCGCGAGGACCGCATCGATCCTGGCCTGGGCATCCAGCACCTTTTCGGCCAAGAGCGTCGCAAAGGCCGGGCCGTGGCTTTCGACCGGAGCCTCGTCGCTGACGCTGGCGGGCTGGCGACCGCGCCCCTCGGCCGGGACGGCCAGGAGGATCGAGCCCTGCCGCACCCCGCCGCCCAGGGAGACCTCCGCCCGCAGAAGCTTCAGCGGCGCATCCTCCAAGAGGAGGACCAGCGGACGCGGGTCGTCGAGGAAAGAGGCATAGCGGAAGCCCCCCGCCCAGACGAGATCCGCCTCTTCGGCCAATTGCGCCTCGAGCCCCGCAAGCGCCGCATCGACCACGGTGGCCACCATGGCGGCATCGGTGCGGGTGGGCTTGCGCGGCACGATCTCTTGACTGCGCAGGCGACCGATGGTCTGCGCCTCGATGAAGCCGGTCAGGACGGGTTGGCTGATGATGATGGCACCCAGACCCTCTTGCGGGCCTTCAAGGATGGCGATCAGCGCGCGTTCGGGCACAAGCTCTGCCAATTCGGCCAAGGAGCGCCGTTCGATGGACAGGCTGCGCACGTCCAGCGACAGTTTCAGGTGATCCTGAACCGACCTTGCCAGCGAGACCCGCCATGCCCGGTCGGCGCCCGGACCACCCTCGGCCCGATCGACCCGCGATGCGGCGAGTTTTTTGCGAATGATTCCTGCTTCTGCCATCGACACCCTGCCTTGAGCCTCAGACTGGCCGAAAGCGGTTATCAAATGGTTAGGATGCGAGAACCAAACCGGAATTTCGCAAAGAAAACGGCGCGCGGGTTCCCCCGCGCGCCGCCGAAAATCCCCGTCAAAGGCTTATTGCAGCGCCTTGTCGGTGATCTGGTGGGTCCAGGCACCCTCGGGCTCCTTGGTGATGACCGGGTCAGAGCCGCCCGCCATCAGGGTCGCCACGGTGCGCTTGTAGTCGGCCTCATCGAGCGCGCCGTTCGAGCCCGCCGTCAGCTTGGCCACTTCGCCCATCATGAACTTCTGGTGGGCTTCGGTCTGGGCGCCGGTCTGGTCGGCCTCCAGCACGATCATCGCGGCCTCGTCCGGATTGGCCTCGGCATCCTTCCAGCCCTTCATCGAGGCGCGGACGAATTTGACCATCTTCTCTTCGAAAGCCGGATCTTTCAGATTGTCTTCAAGCACATAGAGCCCGTCTTCCAGCGTCGCCACGCCCTGCTCTTCATACTTGAAGGTCACCAGGTCCTCGGCCTTGATCCCGGCATCCAGCACCTGGCCATATTCGTTATAGGTCATGGTCGAGATGCAGGCGGCCTGCTTTTGCAGCAGGGGATCGACGTTGAAGCCCTGCTTCAGCACGGTGACGCCGCCCGGGCTGCCATCGGTCTTCAGACCCAGTTGCGACATCCAGGACAGGAAGGGATATTCGTTGCCGAAGAACCAGACGCCCAGGGTCTTGTCGGCGAAATCGGCGGGCGAGGCCACGCCGGTTTCCTTCAGGCAGGTCAGCATCAGGCCCGAGGATTTGAAGGGCTGGGCGATGTTCACCAGCGGAAGGCCCTTTTCGCGGGCCGCGAGCGCCGAGGGCATCCAGTCGATGATCACATCGGCACCACCGCCCGCGATGACCTGGGCGGGGGCGATATCGGGGCCGCCGGGCAGGATTTCGACCTCGAGGCCCTCTTCCTTGTAATAGCCCTTGGCCTCGGCCACGTAATAGCCCGCGAACTGGGCCTGCGTCACCCATTTCAGCTGCAGCTTCACGGTTTCCGCCCAGGCGCCGCCGGACAGAAGCGCCAGGCCCATGGCCGTCATCATCAGTTTCTTCATTGGTAGACCTCCTTGTTTATCCGTCATTATTTCCCCCTTTGCGAGGGATGCCAGAAGGTGACGCGGCGCTCTGCCGCGCTCACCAAACCGTAGAACACCGAACCGGCCAGGGCCGCCACGGCAATTTCAGCCCAGACGAGCGGAAGGGCAAGCTGGCCCACCGCGGTCGAGATGCGAAAGCCCATGCCCAGCGTCGGAGAGCCGAAATTTTCAGCCACGATAGCACCGATCAGCGCGAGGGTGGCGGCGATCTTCAGCCCGTTGAAGAGAAAGGGCATGGCGGCGGGCAGGCTCAGATAGCGCAAGCGCTGGGTGGGGGTCGCGCCCCAGGTCTCCATCAGGTCGCGCTGCATGCGGTCGGCGGCGGCGAGGCCTGCGACCATGTTCACCAGGACCGGGAAGAAGACCATGACGACGACGACGGCGGCCTTGGACTGCCAGTCGAAGCCGAACCACATGACCATGATCGGCGCGATGCCGACGATGGGCAGGGCCGAGACGAAATTCCCCACCGGCAAAAGCCCGCGCCGCAGGAAGGGCACGCGGTCGACGAGCACCGCGACCAGCACCGCCGCCGCCGCGCCCATGACATAGCCCGTCACGGCGCCCTTGAGCACGGTCTGGATGAAATCGTCGCGCAGGAGGTCGAGGTTGGCCAGGATGGCGCCCCAGATCGCCGAGGGCGCGGGCAGGATGACCTCGGGGACCTCGAACGCCCGCGTCAGGACCTCCCATAGCCCAAGGGCGAAGAGGCCGCCGAGGACGGGGACCAGCACCTGGGCCAGGCGCGGCGCGCGGCGGATGGCCAGGCGCGAGAGGTCCCAGGCGAAGAGGACGGCCGCCGCCAGCATCAGCCAGAAGCTCCAGCCAGGGCCGTATTGCGGCGCGTCGATCTGGCCCACCGAAGACCGCGCCCAGAGGAAGGCCAGGACCACGAGGCCCACCCCTCCGGCAACCGCGATGACGCCTTCGCGCAGCGCAAGTGCAGAGCTCTTCATTGCGCCATCCCCATCTTTTTCAGAACCAGCCGCTCGACGCCGGCCATCACCACCACCAGAACCCCCGCCAGGATCGCCGCCGCGAACAGCGCGGCCCAGACGATGATGGGCGATCCGAATTGCGAGCCGATCAGCATCCGCGCGCCAAGCCCCTCGATGGCGCCGGTGGGGAGTTCCCCCACGATGGCACCGACGAGCGAGGCCGCGATGCCCACCTTCAGCGAGGCGAAAAGGTAAGGCATCGAGGAGGGCAGCCGCAGCAGCCGAAAGGTCTGGATCTCGGAGGCGCCATAGGTCTTCAAGAGGTCCAGCTGCATCTGGTCGGGCGCCCGCAGCCCCTTGACCATGCCGACCAGGACCGGGAAATACGACAGGTAAGCGGCGATGATGGTCTTGGAGACGAGCTGGTTTTCGACGCCGATGCGCTCTCCGAAGCCCAGGGTGTTGGAGAGGACCACGATCATCGGCGCCAGCGCCACGACCGGGATGGTCTGCGAAATCACCGCCCAGGGCATGAGGCCAAGCTCGATCACGCGCGAGCGGACGATGCCAACGGCCATCAGGCAGCCCAGGACCGTGCCGAAGACAAAGCCCCAGAAGGTCGCGGTCAGGGTCACAAGCCCATGATAGACCAGCGATTTCTTCGAGCTCGGCGCCCAGGCCGTCAGCCCCTTCCAAAGCTCCCCCGCCACCTGGTGCGGCGGCGGCAGGACGGGACGCTCCTGCGCCATCGTGTCGGACAGGAGGAGCGCCATGGTGACCTCGGTCCCGTTGCGGGAGGCCTGGTCATAGGTCCAGGCCGCGTTGAGCCAGACCGCCCCCGCATACCACAGCGCCAGGATCAGGCCGAGAACGGCCAGGACAGGACCCGCATTGCGCATCAGACGCCTCCTTTCGGCCAGGCGATCATGGCGATGGAGACGATCCCCAGGACCACGCCCGCCACCTGCAAGGAGGTGGGCCGCTCGCCGAAGAAGAGAAAGGCGATCAGCGTGATGGCGACCAACTGGAAGACCAGGCTCAGCGCAAGGGCAAGGCCGAGCCCGTTGCCCTGCATGACCTTGACCATGAGGAAATTCCCCAGGCAGAAGGCGGCCAGGGCTGCGATGAGGATCAGGGGCTTTTGGCCTGTCGCATAGGTTTTCAGGAGGGAATTCGCCACCATGAAGACGCCGGTGGAGATCGCGAGGTATGTCAGGGTGACGGCGTTCATGACTGCACCCTCGCCTGGGGGCGCTGCCCCCAGACCCCCGGGAATATTTGGGCCAAATTGAAAGCCATGAGGGGGCTTTGGCGGCCGGGGGCGCAGGGGCGTATCTGGGCAAGTATGAAAGAGGGGCGCTCAGTCATGGGCGTGACCGGCGCGCAGGCCCTCGCGGACGCGGTGGGCGATTTCGATGAACTCGGGCGTGTCGCGGATGTCGAGGGGGCGGTGCTTCGGCAGGGGGCTGTCGATGACATCGGTGATACGGCCCGGGCGCGGCGACATGACGACGATCTTGGTCGAAAGATAAACCGCCTCGGGGATGGAATGGGTGACGAAGCCGATGGTTTTGCCGGTGCGGGCCCAGAGGTTCAGGAGCTCTTCGTTCAACCGGTCGCGGACGATTTCATCGAGCGCTCCGAAGGGTTCGTCCATCAGGAGGATATCGGCGTCGAAGGCGAGCGCCCGGGCGATCGAGGCGCGCTGCTGCATGCCGCCCGAAAGCTGCCAGGGGAATTTCTGGCCAAAGCCCTTGAGGTCGACGAGGTCGAGGACACGCTGGGTGCGCTCTTCTTGTTCGTCCTTGGAAAATCCCATGATTTCAAGGGGCAGCGAGATGTTCTTGGCGATGGTGCGCCACGGGTAAAGGCCCGCCGCCTGGAAGACATAGCCATAGGCGCGTTTGCGGCGCGCCTCGTCGGGGGTCATGCCGTTGACGGTCAGGGTGCCGGAGGTCGGATGCTCCAGGGCCGCGATGGCGCGCAGGAAGGTCGTCTTGCCGCAGCCCGAGGGCCCGATGAAGCTGACGAAATCGCCCTGGTTGATCGTGAGGTTCACGTCCTTCAGCGCCTGGACCGGGCCGTCATTCGTCTGGAAGACCAGGTTGACGCCCCTGGCCTCTATGGCGGGGGCGGTTTGCTGGCCCGGGGCTGGCTTTGCGGTTTGGCTCAATTGGTTCCTCCGAAGACGGCTTCCGCGTTGACGCGGGTTTTTCTGATTGTGCGGGCGGCGAGCACGGCGGCGGCGAGGAGCGGCAGGCCGAGGGTGGCGTAGGAGAACAAGGTTGCCATGAACAGCACCTCGACGGGCGCAGGCCCATTGTCGAATTCACCGCCGTTGAACCCCTCCATCACCGCAATCACCACGACTGCTGCCAGGCCCGAGCACAGCGGCGCGGCCATGAGCGCCACGACGCGCCCGAGCCAGGGGCGCAGGTCAAGGCTCTGGCAGAGGGCAAAGGCCAGGCCGTAGCCGAGGCTGGCGGTGACGAGGAAATAAGCTCCGACAACGGCAAGGGGGAAGAGCACCTCGGAGGACATGCGCGCATATTGGAGATCACCGCTGAACCCGAGATAGATGATGAAAAGCCCCGCCTCGATGGCCACGCCGCAAAGCACGACGATGACGGATTGCGCGTAGATCGCGTCGAAGCCCATGCGGTCGTGGAGGAGGGGGAGCAGGGTCATGCGACGGTTCCCTCCGTGGGGCCTTTGGCCTGCCCGGAGCACCGCTGCACTGCTCGGCCCTGGGACCCCAAGCCGCTCTTGGACCCTTGTCTCATGGCTTCAGCTCCTCGGTGGCGCCGAAGGCGCAGAGGGTCAGGGACCAGGCCAGGCCCGTGGTCCCCAAGATCCAGCCGCCGAAGATCGCCACCTGCCGCACACCGGGCCAGTCCCCGCCGCCAAAGGTGACCGAAGATGCCGCTGCGGTCAGGACGAAGGCCATTGCGGCCGACAGGCTTGCCGCAAGGGGCCGGAGCGCAAAGCGGTGGCCGAGGCGGAACAGCACGGCGTTCCAGAGGATCATCAAGGGCAGCCAAGCCAGGGCACCGAAGATCAATCCGCCAAGGCCCATCATCAGGGCTGTGCCAAGGTGCACGGAAAGGGCGACCCCGTCGTCCTTTAACGTAATTAGGCTGAACAGGGCCGACAGCAAAGCTCCTGAAAGGAAGCTGGTCAGCATCCCGACTGCAGCTATGCGCCAATAGAGCCTGTCCGTATAGCCCTGCACCCCTTACACCCCCGTCGCCGGGATGCCCGTCCGCGCCACCGGACGCGGGGCGGTCAGGTCTTTCCACTGGCTCAGCGCGCGGTTCACGGCCGGGCGCGCCTCGCGGGCGACGAACTTCCCATGGCCCTCGCGGGTCTCCACCTTGCCGTCGTTGATCGCCACATGGCCGCGCGTCATTGTATAGCGCGGCAGGCCCTTGACCTTTTGGCCCTCGAAGACGTTGTAGTCGATGGCGGATTGCTGGGCCGAGGCCGTGATGGTCTTCTCCTTCTCGGGGTCCCAGACGACCAGGTCGGCATCGGCGCCCACGAGGACCGCGCCCTTCTTGGGATACATGTTCAGGATCTTGGCGATATTGGTCGAGGTCACCGCCACGAATTCGTTGGGCGTGAGCCGCCCCGTCGCCACGCCATGCGTCCAGAGCATCGGCATCCGGTCCTCGAGCCCCCCAGTGCCATTGGGGATCTTGGCGAAGTTGCCGAGGCCGAAGCGCTTTTGCTCGGTGGTGAAGGCGCAGTGGTCGGTGGCCACGCAAGAGAGGCTCCCGGACTGCAGACCCGCCCAAAGGCTGTCCTGGTGCTGCTTGTTGCGGAACGGGGGCGACATGACGCGGCGGGCGGCATGGTCCCAATCGGGGTGGAAATACTCGCTCTCATCCAGCGTCAGGTGCTGGATCAGGGGCTCGCCCCAGACGCGCTTGCCAGCTTGGCGGGCGCGGCGGATGGCCTCATGGGCCTCCTCACACGAGGTATGGACAACGTAGAGCGGCACTCCCGCCATGTCGGCGATCATGATGGCGCGGTTGGTGGCCTCGCCCTCGACCTGGGGCGGGCGCGAATAGGCATGGGCCTCGGGGCCCACGTTGCCTTCCGCGATCAGCTTCGCCGTCAGCTCCGCCACCACGTCGCCATTCTCGGCGTGCACCATGGCGAGGCCGCCGAGGTCTCCGACGCGGCGGAAGGACTGGAAGAGCTCGTCGTCATTGACCATCAAGGCGCCCTTGTAGGCCATGAAATGCTTGAAGGAGGTCATGCCGGCCTTCACGGAGGCCGCCATGTCCTCCCAGACCTTCTCGCCCCACCAGGTGACGGCCATGTGGTAGGAATAGTCGCAAGAGGCGCGGCCGGATTTGTTGTGCCACATTTGGGCTGCGTCCATCAGCCCCTGGCCCTGGCCCGGCAGGACGAAGTCGACGACCATGGTCGTGCCGCCCGACAGCGCCGCGCGGGTGCCGGATTCGAAGTCATCGGCCGAATAGGTGCCCATGAAGGGCATCTCGAGATGGGTATGCGGGTCGATCCCGCCCGGCATGACGTAAGCCCCGGTCGCGTCGAGCTCGGTGCCGCCCTTGAGGCCCTGCCCGATCTCGGTGATCACCCCGTTCTCGATGCGGACATCGGCCTTGTAAGTCAGATCCGCCGTGACGATGGTGCCGTTCTTGATGATGGTGGTCATTTTAGGTGCTCCGGAATATCAAGGGGGAAACCGTCCAGACCTTGGCCTCGCGCGACAACTGGAAGCCTGCGGGAAGGTCAAGAAGCGTCGGTATCGAGGGATCGCTGGCAAGAAGATGCTTCAGGCCAACGATTTTCCAGGCTTCGCCGTCAGTGAAATCATCGTCTTCTTCTCCACAGCACATCCAAAGGTCTCCGTCCAGTTCTAGCCAGACCCTCTCCACGCTGCGTTCGCCCGCCGCGAGATGGCTGCAAATATACGTCGCAAAGTTGGGAGGAAGGTCGCCGAGCCTCACTCGACAACCTCCGCCACCTGCAAGACCGCATGCAGCATCACATCCGCCCCCGCCGCCGCCCATTCGGGGAAGATCAGCTCGGCCTCGTTGTGGCTCAGGCCATCGACGCAGGGGCACATGATCATCGTCGTGGGCGCCACGCGGTTGATCCAGCAGGCGTCATGGCCTGCACCGCTCACGATGTTCATGTGCGAATAGCCCAGGCGCTCGGCTTGGGTGCGGACGATCTCGACCAGGGAGGGGTCGAAGGTGACGGGGTCGAAATGGCCTACCGCCTCAATCGCAATCCCGAGGCCCAGCTCGGCGGCCACCGCATGGGCCGCGCGTTCGACCTCGCCGCGCATCAGGGTCAGTTTCTCCAACTCGGGCGAGCGGATATCGACCGTGAAGACAACCTTCCCCGGGATCACGTTGCGCGAGTTCGGGAAGACCTTCACCTGCCCCACCGCGCCCACCGCGTTCGGCTGGTGGGCCATGGCGATCTGATGCACCCTTTCGGTGATCCGCGCCATGCCAAGCCCCGCATTCACCCGCATCGCCATCGGCGTCGAACCGGTATGGGCATCCTTCCCCGTCAGGGTGATCTCCAGCCACCAGAGCCCCTGCCCGTGCGTCACCACGCCAATCGTCTTGCCCTCGGCCTCGAGGATCGGGCCCTGCTCGATATGGAGTTCAAACATGGCCTTCATCTTGCGGGCGCCGGTGACCTCGGACCCAACCCAGCCGATCCGCGCCAGCTCCTCGCCGAAGAGCTTGCCGTCGAGGTCCTTTCGGCCCTTGGCATAGTCCTCGGTATGCAGCCCCGCGAAGACCCCGGAGGCCAGCATGGCAGGGGCAAAGCGGGCGCCCTCTTCGTTGGTCCAGTTGGTCACCACGATGGGATGCTTGGTGCGAATCCCGAGGTCGTTCATCGTCCGCACGACCTCGAGCGCACCCAGCACCCCCAGGACCCCGTCATACTTGCCCCCCGTGGGCTGGGTATCTAGGTGCGAGCCCATATAGACCGGCAGCGCAGAAGGATCCTCCCCTGCCCGCGTCATGAACATGTTGCCCATCGTGTCGACGCCCATGGTCATGCCTGCCGCCTCGCACCAGGACTGGAAGAGCCTGCGCCCCTCGGCATCGGCATCGGTCAGGGTCTGGCGGTTGCAGCCCCCCGCAACCCCCGGCCCGATCAGGGCCATATCTTCCAGGCTCTGCCACAGACGCGCAGAATTGATGCGATGATTGCCGCCGCTGACCGCCATTTTCGTCTCCCTGTCGCCTGAGGGTCTTAACGCCCTTGCCGCGACTCTTTTCCTGACCTTATGGTCAGAGTGAACGCCCGACCTGACCAATCGGTCAAGATAAATTTGCAGGGAAGCGATGAACGAAGCGGCACGGCCCCTCAAGCGCACGGAAATCCGGCAACAGAACGAGGCCCTGATCCTGAAGGCGGCCGAGAAGGTCTTTGCCGAGGCGGGCTTTGGCGGGGCCACGATGCAGCTCATCGCCGATATGGCGGGCCTGCCCAAGGCCAACCTGCATTACTATTTCGCGACCAAGGAAGACCTTTACCGCCGCGTGGTGCAGAACATCTTCGAGATCTGGCTCGAGGCGGCCGAGGCCATGGATGTGGCCGATGACCCGGTGACCGGGATCGGCGCCTATATCGAGGCCAAGATGGCGATTTCCCGCGCCCATCCCGATGGGTCCAAGGTCTGGGCCTATGAGGTCATGCATGGCGCCCCGGTGATCCAGGACTACCTGGAGACGACCTTGCGCGACTGGACGAACGACCGCATCGCGCGGATCGAGGGCTGGATCGCGGCGGGCAAGATCAAGCCCATAGCACCCCGCCACCTCCTTTACATGATCTGGGCCACGACCCAGCATTACGCCGATTTCGGCCACCAGATCGCCACCCTGAACCGCGGGCCGCTGAGCGACGAGGACTGGCGCCGGGCCACGGCGGCGGTCAAGGAGATCCTTTTGCGCGGGATCGGCGCGCTGGACTGACCACGCTGGACGGGCCGCGCTGGACGGGCCGCGCTGGACGGGCCGCAAGCGCCAGGCTGTCCCGGGCCCCGACCCGGGACCTCGACCCGGAAGAGGGACGCGGAACGCAACACGGCACAGGCAGGGGCCCCGGCTCGATGGGCCCCCCTATCCGAAATGCCCCCTTTTCCCGCGTCCCTCAATCCGCCATGCTGGCCGAAAGAGGGAGACGCGCGATGACAACCCAAGAGCTTGAGGCCGAACTCTCCGCCCTGTCCCTGTCCGCCTGGGACGAGGATGTGGCGCTGGAACTGGGCCATATCCTGGTCAGCCTGGCTCGGGAGCGTGACCTGCCCGTGGTCATCGATATCCGCGACGCCAACCGTTGTTTCTTTCATGCGGCCCTGCCCGGCTCGGCCGCGCAGAACGACAACTGGGCGCGGCGGAAGTCGAACCTGGCGCTTTACACCGGCAAGGCCTCGCTGGTGGTGAAGCAGGTCTTCGCGGCCAAGGGGCGGACCTTGGCGGACGAGGGGCTGAGCGAGGCCGATCACGCGATGAGCGGCGGGGCCGTGCCGGTGAAGCTCGGCGCGGCCATGGTGGCGGTGGCCACGGTCTCGGGCCTGCCGGATGTCGAGGACCACAGGCTGGTGGTCGAGGCCCTCGGCCAACTGGCGCGACAGGGCGGCTGAGCAGACGGGGCGGCTGAGCAGACGGGGCGGCTGAGCGAACAGGGCGGCTGAGCGAACAGGAAGGGGGCGGCGCCCCCCTCCCCAAGCGGCAGGGGCGGCAGGGCGCCCCGGGTCAGGATGGGGCCAAAGGACAGCAAAGGCAGAAGATGAAGACCAAACCCATGACCCGCATCCAGGAGCGCAACTCCCGCGCCATCCTCGAGGCCGGGCTCGACGTCTTTTCCGTCCATGGGTTCCGGGGCGCGACGCTGGACCAGATCGCGGAAGCCGCGGGGCTCTCGAAACCCAACCTGCTGTATTACTTCCCCTCCAAGGATGCGATCTACCTCAGCCTTCTCGAGCAGCAGCTGCAGACCTGGCTTGATCCCCTGCGCGCGATGGACCCCAAGGGCGAACCCCTGGCCGAGGTCCTGGCCTATGTGAAGCGCAAGATCGAACTGGCCCGCGACTTCCCCCGCGAAAGCCGGCTCTTCGCCAACGAGATCCTGCAAGGCGCCCCCCGCCTGATGCCGGAAATCGAGGGCGCGCTGAAAAGCCTGGTCGAGGAGAAATGCGCGGTCCTCTCGGCCTGGATGGCAGAAGGTCGCATCGCCAAGATGCCGCCCACCCACCTGGTCTTTTCGATCTGGGCCCTGACCCAGCATTACGCCGATTTCGACGTCCAGGTCCGCGCGGTGCTTGGCCCCGGCCACGACCCTTTCGCCGAGGCCGGGAGCTTCCTGGACCAGCTTTTCCGCAAGCTTCTGGCGCCCTGAGGGGGGCGAGAGCCTTGTTGCGGCACGGGGGTGGCGCGGATTGGGCCGGAGAGCCCCAGTCGGGCAGGCCCTGTGCCTGTGCCCGGGGCGGCAGAGGCCGCGGCCGGGCCTCAGACCCTGTTCTGCCGGACCGCGCTGGAGGGGCTGTCTGCCCCTCCAGACCTCCCCGAGGATATTTGAGCAAGTATGAAAGGGGCCGGCATGAACGGGGAAAGAGGGGGCGTATTTTCCCTGGAGAGGGACTCTTGGCAGGAGGGGGCTACGGGGTCTGAGGTCTAGAGCGCGGTTCCGTAGGGCGCCCAGAGCCATGCTGGTCGGGGCCATGCGGGTCGGGGCCATGCGGGTCGGGGCCTTTTGGGGGGAGGCCTGAAGGGCCGGGAGCCATGGGGCTTGTGCCCCTCGTTGCAGGGCTCAGGGGGATGGGCCCCTTCGCGCTGCCTGTGCCGAAGTTGACGGATTGGCAAGACTTCGGGCCGATTATGGCGCAGCCGCCAGGACTTCTCACAGGGTCGTGACGGGATCGCTGGACGAAGCCTCGCGGCGGGTGTAGCTAGCGCGCCTAGACAGGTCACTGGCCAAGGTCATGAACGACAACAGCTCGCAAGACACGCCCGCCTCTTCTCCCGAGGCGGCCAAGCCCGAACCGGCCATGCCGCAGGGCCATGCTCCTCAACAAAACCTGGCAAAACTGATCCTCGGTTCTGTCGGCGTCGTCTATGGCGACATCGGGACCTCGCCGCTTTACGCGCTGCGCGAATCCCTGCATTGGTCGAAATGGGACGGAAAATCCGCCGAAGAGGTCGTGGGAATCGTCTCGCTGCTTCTGTGGACGCTGATCCTGATCGTCACGGTCAAATACGTGCTTCTGATCATGCGGGCCGACAACCGGGGCGAGGGGGGCACGCTCTCGCTCGTGGCCCTGGTCCAGCAGGCGCTGAAGCGGCGGCCGGGGTGGCTGATCGCGATTGGCGTCGTGGGGATCTCGCTTTTCTTCGGCGATGCGATGATCACGCCGGCCATGTCGGTCCTGTCGGCGGTCGAGGGCATGGCGCTGGTGGCCCCGGGCTTCCAGCCCTTTGTCGTGCCCGCGACATTGGGGATCATCATCGGGCTTTTCCTGTTTCAAAGCCAGGGGACCGAGCGGGTCTCGAGCTTCTTCGGGCCGATCATGGTGGTCTGGTTCCTGGCGATGGCGGGGATGGGGCTTTGGCACCTGGGCGACGATGCCCGCATCCTGGAGGCGCTCGGGCCCCATCACGCGGTGGGCTATCTGATGAACCACGGCCTGGCCTCGTTCTTCGTCATGGGATCGGTCTTCCTGGCCGTCACCGGGGGCGAGGCGCTTTATGCCGACATGGGCCATTTCGGCCGCCGCCCGATCCGCCTGGCCTGGGTGGGCCTGGTCTTCCCGGCCCTGGCCCTGAGCTACCTGGGCCAGGGCGCCTTCGTGCTGAACAACCCGGCCGGCGCTTCGGACCCTTTCTACCTGATGGTGCCGGAGTGGCTGCTGCTTCCCATGGTCATCCTGGCCACGGCGGCGGCGGTCATTGCCAGCCAGGCGGTGATTTCGGGCGCCTTTTCCATGATGCAGCAGGCGGTGCAGATGGGTCTTCTGCCCCGGCTCGAGATCCGTCACACCTCCGAGACCCAGCACGGCCAGATCTACATGCCCAAGGTCAATTCGATCCTGATGATCGCGGTGATCATCCTGGTCGTGGCCTTCGAGAGCTCGACTCGGCTGGCCTCGGCCTATGGGATTGCCGTGACGGGGGATATGGTCATCACCTCGATCCTGGCCTTCATCCTTTTCTGGCGGGCCTGGAAATGGCCGCTGGTCCTGGTCCTGGCCGTCATCGCGCCGATCCTGGTGGTCGAGTTGATGTTCCTGGCCGCCAACCTGATGAAGCTCCTGGATGGCGGCTATGTGCCCGTGATCCTGGCCATGACCATGTGCCTGTTGATCTGGACCTGGGTGCGCGGCACCATCCATGTGAAGCGCAAGGCGGCGGATTCGGCGATTTCCCTGCCGAAGCTCATCGCCATGCTGCAAAAGAGCCAGCCCATGTCGGTGCCCGGCACGGCGGTCTTCCTGACGCAAGACCCCGACACCGCGCCCTCGGCCCTTTTGCACAACCTGAAACACAACCGGGTGCTCCACAACCAGAACTTCATCGTGACCGTGCAGGTGGCCAATACGCCCACGGTCTCGGATGAGAAGAAGATCACGATGGAGCGGCTGAGCGATCATTTCGTGCGCATCATCATGACCTTCGGCTACATGGAGACACCCAATGTCCCCAAGGCCCTGTCGCTGGCCAGGAAGCGCGGCGAGAAGTTCGACATCATGACGACGAGCTTCTTCCTGAACCGCCGCACCTTCCGCTCGGCCAAGCACCACGGGCTGCCCTTCTGGCAGGAGCGGCTCTTCATCGGCCTGTCGAAATCGGCCGCCGATGCGACGGCCTTCTACTGCCTGCCCTCGAACCGCGTGGTCGAGATGGGGCAACAAATGGCGATCTGACGGGGTCCGGGAGTTTTCCGAGGCATGAAATGCCACGGAAAACTCCCGGAGGAAGCGGGGGCTGCCGCCCCCGCACCCCCGCCCAAAGGGGAGCACGCTCCCCTTTGGAAACCCCGTGGATATTTGGGCCAATGTGAAAGCAGACCCCTGCGCATGACGTCGTCGCGCAAGCGCTGAATTGTCAGAAGGCCCCCTGGCACAAGGGGCCCAGCACAGAGCCCCGATTGCCAAAACGGCACGGGTGGTCTGGAGGGGGCGTGCCCCCTCCAGCGGGGGTGCGGGGGCTGGCCCCCGCCTTCGCCCCCCAAAGGCAAAAGGCGCGCCCAATGGACGCGCCCTCTGTTACACCGTCGGATTGTCCCGCCGATAGATCCAGTCATGATCCGGGTCATTCTGGAACCGCCAGTTCCGCCGCGGCCCCGCCATGACGTTGAGGTAATACATCTCATAGCCATAGGGCGCGCCGCAGGGATGGTGGCCCTTGGGCACCAGGACCACGTCATGGCTTTTGACCGCCATGGTCTCGTCCAGGGACCCATCCTCGGTATAGACCCGCTGCACCCCGAAGCCCTGCCCCGGGTTCAGCCGGTGGTAATAGGTCTCTTCCAGGTAGGTCATGCGGGGGAAGTCATCCTCGTCATGGCGATGGCTGGGATAGGAGGACCAATTGCCCTGCGGCGTGAAGACCTCGGTCACGAGGAGTGAGCCCGCCACATCCCGCCCCTCCATGGCGATATTGTTCACCAGCCGCAGATTGGCCCCCGCGCCACGCGGCGCCATGGAGATCCCCTCGGGCCCCAGCCTTTGCGCCTTGTACTCCCCCATATAGGGCGCCGAGCAGACGGCCAGCGTGCAAGAGGTCGTGGCCTCGGCCCGCCACTCGACCCCGCCCGGGAAATAGACGCAATGCGGCGGGGTCTTCTCGAAGACATCCATCCGCGCGCCCATCTCGCCAAAGTCCTGCCCCGCGCCCGAGACCCTGGCCTTGCCCTCGACCAGCACCAGGATGACCTCGCGGTCGCCGGTCAACTCGGTGGCAACATCCCCCGCCTCCAGCCGATAAAGCCCGAAGCCCACAAAGCCCCAGCCCGCATCGGCTGCAGAGATGTCATGCACCTTGCCCCGCACGCCCTTGGGTTTCCGCAGAAGATCAACCATTCCGGCCCCCTGATTTCATCTTTTCACAAATATCCCACGGGGTGGTCTGGAGGGGTGTGAAACCCCTCCAGTGCGTCAGTTCAGCAGGAACTGCCGCTTGACGCCCGCCTCATAGCCTTCCCGCGCCGCCCGGACCTCGGCGCGGTCGGAGACTTCCGGCACCGCCACATCCCACCAGGTCCCGCCCGCGCCCGTCCCCGGCATGGGATCGGTCTCGATCAGGATGACGGTGGGCAGCGAGGCCGTCTTGGCCTTGACCATCTCGGCCTCCAGCTCCGCAATCCCCGCCACCTTCACCACCTGCGCCCCCATCGAGCCCGCATGGGCCACGAAGTCGATATGCGCGGGGTTCACGTGGTAGCTGTCATCGAGCAGATTGTTGAACCCTGCCCCGCCCGTCGCGCGCTGGAGCCGGTTGATGCAGCCATAGCCCCGGTTGTCGGTCAGGACCACGGTAAAGGGAATGCCCATCATCACCGCCGTCGCCAGCTCGGAATTGGCCATCATGTAAGAGCCATCGCCCACCATGCAGACCACATGTTTCCCGGGAGACGCCATCTTGATCCCCATGGCGCCCGCGATCTCGTAGCCCATGCAGGAGAAGCCATATTCCATGTGATAGCCGCCCTGCGCCGCGCGCCACAGAACATGCAGCGCCCCGGGCATGGTGCCGGCCGCACACATGACGACCGAATCCTTGCCGGTATTGCGCTGCACCGCGCCGATCACCTGGGCATCGGTCGGCAGCTCATTGCCCTTGGGCGCGGCAAAAAGCCCATCCGTCGTGGCGAACCAGGCCTCCCGCGCGGCGAAATCGGGATCGGCGAAGCGGTGGTCGCCCAAGGCCGCGCTGATCTTCTCGAGCGCCACCTTGGCATCGCTCACCAGCGCTTGAGCCCCGCGTTTCCCCGCATCATAGCCATGGATGTTGATCGACAGCACCTTGCGCCCGGGCCTCGAAAACACCGTCCAGGACCCGGTCGTGAAGTCCTGGAACCGCGTCCCCACCCCGATGACCAGGTCGGCCTCGGCGGCAAGCTGGTTGCCGCAGCCCGTCCCCGTGACGCCCGGAGAGCCGAAGTGCAGCTTCTCCTCCCAGTCGACCGCGCCCTTGCCGGCCTGGGTCTCGACCATGGGGATGTTGTGGCGGCGCGCAAAGTCCAGGAGCGCTGCTTCCGCGCCGGAATAGATCACCCCGCCGCCCGTCACGATCAGGGGCCGCTCCGAGGCGCGGATCGCGGCCACGGCCTCGGCCAGCTCGCGCTGATCGGGCTCGGGGCGGCGGATATACCAGACTTTCGGCACGAAGAATTCCACCGGGTAGTCATAGGCTTCCGCTTGCGTGTCCTGGCAGAAGGCCAGGCAGACCGGGCCGCAATTGGCCGGATCGGTCATCACCCGCATGGCACGGGGAAGCGCGGTCAGAAGATGCTCCGGCCGCGAGATCCGGTCGAAATAGCGCACCACGGGGCGGAAGCAGTCGTTCGCCGACACGGTCGCGTCGTCGAAATCCTCGATCTGCTGCAGCACGGGATCGGGCGCCCGGTTGGCAAAGACATCGCCCGGGATGATCAGCAAGGGCAGCCGGTTGACATGGGCCAAGGCCGCCGCCGTCACCACATTGGTCGCCCCCGGCCCGATCGAGGTCGTGACCGCCATCGCCCGGCGCCGCTTCATCGTCTTGGCATAGGCGATGGCGGCATGGGCCATGGTCTGCTCGTTGTGCCCGCGCCAGGTGGGCAGGATATCCTTGACCCCATGCAGGGCCTCGCCCAGGCCCGCCACATTGCCATGACCAAAGATCGCCCAGACGCCCTCGATGAAGCGCTCGCCCTCTTCGGTCATCTGCACGGACAGCCATTTCACCATGGCCTGGGCGGCCGTCAAACGGATCGTTCCCATCACTTGCTCCCCCGGGCTGCATCCCACACGGCGCAAAGCCCCTGATATTTCTCGACCATCATCGCGACAGCCGCCTCATCCGACAAGGCCCCGCCCAGCCAGCCCCGCGCCGCCTCGCCAAAGATCGTGCGGCCGACGGCAAAGCCCTTGACCAGGGGATGCCGTGCCGCCAGCGCGAAAGAGGCCGCCAGCTGTTCGGAGGGCGCATCGAGCCCCAGGACCACCACGCCCCGCACATGGGGGTCGTTCCGCGTGATCGCCGCGCAGGCCTTCTCATAGGCCGCATCCGTCGCAAAGGGTTCCAACTTCCACCAGTCGGGATAGACGCCCAGGTCGTAAAAGCGCTGGATGATCGTGGCGGTCGTCTCGTCATCCACCGGCCCGACCTTGGAGGGGATGACCTCCAGAAGCATCTCCAGCCGGTTGCGGCGGCAGGCGTGGAAGAGCCGGACCACCGTGGCCTCTTGTTCGGCCTTCATCTGGGGCGTGTCATCGGGGTGATAGAAGCACAGGACCTTGCAGACATGTTCCAAGGGCCATTCCTGCAGGCCCCCGAAATCCGGCCCCAGCTCGGGCTCGAGGCTCAGGGGCCGCGAGCCCGGCCATTCGACGGGCCGCCCGATCCAAAGGCCCGTGCCCGCCGCCTGGTACAGCGCCTCACGCCCCAAACGGCTGTCGCAAAGCACACCATAGCCCGCACGTCCCGCGCTGACCTGCAAGGCTGCCCTCAGGCACAGCTTCTTGAAGGCGCCGATCTTCTTGGGCGTGGCACCTTCCATGGCCTCCAGCTGCATGCGGTGGTCAAAGGCAAAGACCCGCATGGTCGAGAGGTCCTTGTGCCGGTTGGTCGCCCAATGGACCTGCTCCAGCGCCGCATCCTTGCGCAGCGCCTTTTCGACAACCCCGCGCCCCAAGAAGAACTGCAGCTCCTCCCAGGAGGGATAGGCCGGGGTGCAGCCATGGCGCGACACCGCGAAAGCCCCGCAGGCATTGGCATATTTCAAGGCCACTGGCCAGGCCTCGCCATCGAGCCAGCCCTTCAAGAGACCCGACATGAAGCCATCCCCCGCGCCCAGCACGTTGAAGACCTCGATCGGGAAGCCGGGGCCGGACTGCCCCTCGTCCAACGTATCGGGAATGGCGCCGGTGAAGGCCACGGCCCCCATGGGCCCGCGCTTGCAGACCAGGGTCGCCCCCGAGACTGCCCGCACGGCGCGCAGGGCCGCAATCGTATCGGTGGAGCCGCCCGCGATGTGGAACTCCTCCTCCGTGCCCACGATCAGGTCGAAAAGATGCAGCGTGCCCTGCAGCTTGGCCGTCACGGCGGCGGATTCGATGAAGCGGCTCTCGCCGTCGCCATGGCCCGCCAGGCCCCAGAGGTTCGGGCGGTAGTCAATGTCCAGCGCCGTCTGGGCCCCCGCCTCCCGCGCCAGGCGCAGCGCCTTCAGAACCGCCGCCTCGGTGCGCGGATGCGACAGATGCGTCCCCGTGGCGACAACCGCCCGCGCCTCGGCGATGAAGCCCGGATCGATGTCGTCTTCGCACAAGGCCATATCGGCGCAATTCTCGCGGTAGAAGATCAGGGGGAACTGGCTCTCGTCCCGGATGCCCAGAAGCACCAGCGCCGTCAGCCGCTGCGGATCGGTCTTCACCCCCCGCACATCGACGCCTTCCCGCGCCAGCTCCTCGCGGATGAAGCGCCCCATATGCTCGTCGCCCACCCGCGTGATCAAGGCCGACTTCAGCCCCAGCCGCGCCGTCCCCGCCGCGATATTGGTGGGCGAGCCGCCGATATACTTCTGGAAGGACCCCATATCCTCCAGCCGCCCGCCGACCTGGGCGCCGTAAAGGTCGACCGACGACCGCCCGATGGTGATGACGTCCAGCTTCTTCATGGCACTCCTCCCAGCCGCTCCCGGGAATCGCCCGGCGCTGTGGAATAAATATTCCACGCATTTCAAAAATGAAAGCCCCTTTCCAAGGACCTCCCCTCGTTTTCACGGGTCCCCAAATATCCACGGGGATTTTCAAGGGGGCCGTGGCCCCCTTGAAGCGGGGGTGCGGGGGCGGCAGCCCCCGCTACCTCCGGGTCGCGACAAGGGCGTCAGCCCGCAGGCAAGACCCGGACCTAGGCCCCGCCCCGCGCCGTCCCCACCGCCACCGCCAGGGCCATGGCCATGGCAATCGTGGCCGACAGGGACCGGAAGGCGCCGAAATCCACCTCCGGCACGGTCAGCACCACCGAGGCATGCCGCACCAGGGGCGAGGTCATGCGGTCGGTCAGGGCCACGACCGGCAGCCCGCGCGCGGCGGCCTCGGCCGCCATCTGGATCGTCTCTTCCGAATAGGGCGCGAAAGTGATGGCCAGGACCGCATCGCCGGGGCGCAGCGCATGGCCATGGGTCAGCTTGCCAAGACCGCCGTGCAGCATGGCCGGAACCGCCATCTTCTCCAGCACATAGGCCAGGTAGCTCGACACCGGAAAGGCCCGCCGAAACCCCACCAGGTGCAGCGTCCCCGCCGCAGTCAGCACCTCCACCGCCCGCCCCAGCGCCGCCTCGTCGGTCTGCTTGGCCAGGGCCTCGAGCGAGAGCCGCCCCGCCTCCACGAACTCCGCCAGCAGCGCGGCCGGAGACCCCGCCTCCCCCGCCCGCAGGTTCTTCAGCCGCGTCGAGTAATCGGGAAAGCCGGGCGAATAGGCCTCGCGGAAGAGCCGCTGCATCTCGGAAAAGCCCGAAAACCCCAGGATCTGACAAAACCGCATCAGGGCCGAGGGCGGGACCTCCGCCCCGGCGGCCAGCTCCGCCACGGTCGAGACCGCGATCCGGTCGGTATTGGCCGCGATATAATCGGCGCATTGGCGCAGGCGCTTGGGCAGGTCGTCCAGCACTTCGGCCAGCCTCAGGCGGAACTCTTCCACCGTGGCGGGCGCGCGCATCTCGTCTTCGGTCTCGACCATGTCCCGGGGCCCTTCTGTTGGGGTCTGGAACAAGGTTCTATCAAGCTGGAACGAAAATTCCAGCGCTATTCCTGCAGATCGATGTAAACCCCGTTCGACCAGCCGAACCCGTCCTGAAGCGGATATTCCCCGCCACCCGAGGCGCCCAGGGGCTCCATCACATTGTATTTCTCGATGAATTTCCCCGTGGCGGCAAAGACCGCATCGCAGGTGGCCAGCCAGCGCCGCCGCAGCTCCTCCGCCTCGGCGTGGAACCCGTACCGCCGCAGCCCCTGGATGGCGATCCACTGCAAGGGCGCCCAGCCGTTCGGCGCGTCCCATTGCTCGCCCGAGACCACATCCGAGGTCAAAAGCCCCCCCGGCGCCCAAAGATACGCCTTCATATGGGCCACCACCTCCGCCGCCTGCTCCACCGTGGCCGCCCCCGCCCAAAGCGGAAAGAGCCCGGCGGCCGAGGTGAAGCCCGTGGCCCGCCCCGTGGCAATCTCGACATCGCGGAAGAAGCCATCGGCGAAGAAGCGCTCTTGCAGCGCCTTCCGCCGCGCCTCGGCCGCCTGGGCATAGACCTCTTTCCCCGTGGCCTCGAAAAGGATCTCCTCGTTGACCAGAAGGATGGAATTCAGATCCACCGCCCAAAGCTCATGGGCCCGGATCGTCTCGATCCCCCCCGCGCCATACCAGCGCGCCGAGAAATCCCAGCCCGACTCGCAAGCCGCCCGCAGGTTCAGGAAATAGGACGCCGCCCCCCCGGTCTTCAGGTCATGGCCCAGCATCTCGACCCGGGGCGCCTGGGATTCGTCGGCATAGGCCGCAAGGCCGCCCTCATGACGGCGGTCCAGGAAGAACTGGTATTCCGCCTCCATCTCGGGCGCGAACTCCCGGTAGGCCGCCGCAAGATCGCCGATGGCCCGCCCATAATCCCGCACCATCGAGGGGAAAAACGGCGGCTGGCTGCGCGTCAGGAAATAGGTCCGAAAGCCATTGGGGATCAGGCCAAAGCTCTGCACCGCCCAGGCGAAATTCCGCAGCATGTCGCGGACCAGGCCATGACGCCCGGTCTTCAAGAGCCCCAGTTGCGTGAAATAGCTGTCCCAGTAATAGGCCTCCTGGAAGCGCCCTCCGACCACGACATAAGGATGCGGCAGGGGCACGCGCGAGGAGCGCTCCGGCGCATCGGCCGCCCGCGTCAGATGCGGCCACAAAGCCTCCAGATGCTCCAGCGGCCCATGGCGCGGATCGGTGCGATACCCCGCCTCTCCGGCCGAGACGGGGGCGAACCAGCGGTCGAAGAAGGCGCGCAGATCGGTCGGGGCCTCCGCGTACCATGCCGCGACGATCTCCTCGGCCGGGGCCTTCAGCACGGCATCCGAGATCACCTTGCCATCGGGCCAAAGCCCCGACAGGTGCAGATCGGTGAACAGATCGCCCAAAGACTGGTCAGGATATTCCATGCTTTCCCCGAGCTCCCCCGTGATGGCGCCGCAATACCACCCAAGAGCGCCAATTCAAAGCGCTTTGAGGGCCAGGGCCGCCGCAATCCCCGCACTTTCCTGCAATGTTTGATACGGCTTCAGCCAAAGCCCCGGCTTGCCATGGCCGCGGCCTTCCGGTCAGATGGCGGAAAATGGAGGTGACGATGGCACGGGTAGAGCGCAATGGCCTGGCGGTGGAGGCAAGCCTCGCCACTTTCATCGAGACCCGCGCCCTGCCCGGCTCGGGCACCGAGGCGGAGGCCTTCTGGGCGGGGTTCTCTGCCCTGATCCATGAGCTTGGCCCGAAGAACCGCGCGCTTCTGGCCCGGCGCGAGGCGCTGCAACAGGCGATCGACCAATGGCACATCAGCCAGCGCGGCAAGCCCCATGACCCCGCGGCCTATGTCTTCTTCCTGCGCCAGATCGGTTACCTGCAGCCCGAAGGCCCCGATTTCCAGATCGAGACCGAGGGCGTCGACCCCGAGATCGCCAAGATCCCCGGGCCCCAGCTCGTCGTGCCGATCACCAATGCGCGCTATGCCCTGAACGCCGCCAATGCGCGCTGGGGCAGCCTTTACGACGCGCTTTACGGCACCGACGCGATTGGCACCCCGCCCAAGGGCCCCTATGAGCGCGGCCATGGCGCCCGCGTGGTCGCCAGGGCCCGCGTCTTCCTGGACGAGGCCTTCCCGATTGCCGGCGCCAGTCACGCCGATGTCCGCCGCTATTACGTCAAGGACGGAGCGCTTCTGATCGATGACCTGCCCCTGATGCAGCCTGCGAAATTCGCGGGCTTCAAGGGCAATCCCAAGGCGCCGGATTCGGTTTTGCTCGTCAACAACGGGCTCCATGTCGAACTGGTCTTCGACCGCGCGCACCCCATCGGCGCCCGGGATCAGGCCTTGCTGGCCGATGTGGTGGTGGAAAGCGCCGTCTCGGCCATCATGGATTGCGAGGATTCGGTGGCCTGTGTGGACGCCGAAGACAAGGTCGGCGCCTATGAGAATTGGCTGGGCCTCATGCAGGGCAGCCTGACCGCCTCTTTCGACAAGGGCGGCCACCAGGTCACCCGCCGCCTGAACGAGGACCGGACCTTCACCGCCCCCGATGGCGGGACCAAGGTGCTGAAGGGCCGCGCGCTCCTTTGGGTGCGCAATGTGGGCCACCTGATGACCAACCCCGCCATCCTGGACCGCGAGGGCCGCGAGGTCCCCGAGGGCCTGATGGATGCCGCCATCACGGTCCTGATCGCCAAGCACGACCTGCGCCGGGGCGCGGGCCTGCGCAACTCGCATCACGGCTCGGTCTATGTGGTGAAACCCAAGATGCATGGGCCGGAAGAGGTCGCCTTCGCGGTCGAGACCATGACCCGCGTCGAGGCTTTCCTGGGGCTCCCCGCCAATACGGTGAAACTCGGCATCATGGATGAGGAGCGGCGGACCTCCGTCAACCTCAAGGAATGCATCCGGGCGGCGAAGCACCGCGTGGCCTTCATCAACACGGGCTTCCTCGATCGCACGGGGGACGAGATCCACACCTCGATGGAGGCCGGCGCCTTCAGCCGCAAGGATTTCATCAAGCGCAAGTCCTGGATCGGGGCTTATGAGAACCAGAATGTCGATATCGGCCTGGAATGTGGCCTTTCGGGCCGGGCGCAGATCGGCAAGGGCATGTGGGCGGCGCCCGACCTGATGGCCGCCATGCTGGAACAAAAGATCGACCATCCGAAAGCCGGGGCCAATTGCGCCTGGGTGCCCTCGCCCACCGCCGCCACGCTCCATGCGCTGCACTACCACCGGATCGATGTCTTTGCCGTGCAGCGCAAATTGGCTGCGGGCGGGCGGCGGAGCTATGTGGAAACCATCCTGGAAATCCCCCTCGCCTCCTATCAGAAATGGACGCCCGAACAGGTGGCGCGCGAGGTCGAGAACAATGCCCAGGGCATCCTGGGTTACGTCGTGCGCTGGGTCGATCAGGGGGTGGGCTGCTCCAAGGTCCCCGATATCAACGACGTGGGCCTGATGGAGGACCGCGCGACCTGCCGCATCTCGGCCCAGCATATCGCGAATTGGCTGCATCACGGCGTGGTCAGCGCCCAGGATGTCGAGGCCGCCTTCCGCAAGATGGCGCTGGTGGTGGATCGCCAGAATGCGGGCGATCCGGCCTATGTCCCCATGGCGCCCGCCTATGACGGGGTCGCCTGGAACGCGGCGCGGGATTTGGTCTTCAAGGGCCGCACCCAGCCTTCGGGCTATACTGAGCCGCTGTTGCACGCTGCGCGGCTGGTGAAGAAGGGCTGAGACCCGGGGTATACAACGGGCTACGCAGAACGACGGTACCCCATCCCCCCGCCGCCCCGGGCTTGAGCCCCGGGACCTCGACCCTTTCCGCGCGACCGTTCCGGTGATGCGTGAGATCACGCAGCCTCCCCCGCGCGAACCTGTTTACTAAAATTTTCCCCCACCCCGGAAAACGGTTGCCCTTCTGCCCCTCTCGGGGCAAAACTGCGGCCAACCAAAGGGGGGGCCTGATGAACTGGATTGCTGTCGATTGGGGCACGTCGAACCTGCGCGCCTGGGCCATGGGGCCGGATGGCCCGGTGGCCCATGGCGAAAGCCCCAAGGGCATGGGCAAGCTCGCCCCGCATGAATTCGAGGCCGCCCTTCTGGAACTCGTCGAGCCCTGGCTTGACGGGAAAACCCTGGTGCTCGCCTGCGGCATGGTGGGCGCGCGGCAGGGCTGGCGCGAGGCCACCTACCGCGCCGTCCCCTGCACCCCCACCGATGCCCTTGGCCTGACAAGGGTCGAGACCACCGACCCCCGCCTCGACGTCCGCATCGCCCCCGGCCTCTCGCAGTCCCGCCCCGCCGATGTCATGCGCGGCGAAGAGACCCAGCTCGCCGGGGCGCTGGCCCTTCACCCCGCTTTCGACGGCGTCTTCTGCCTGCCCGGCACCCATTCCAAATGGGCCCAGGTCAGCGCCGGAGAGGTCACCTCCTTCCAGACCTTCATGACCGGAGAGCTCTTCGCCCTCCTCTCCACCCAGTCCGTCCTGCGCCACTCCATGGCCGAGGGCTGGGATGACGCCGCCTTCGACGAGGGCCTGTCCGAGGCCCTCTCCCGCCCCGACCGCATCGCGGCGCGCCTCTTTTCCCTGCGGGCGGAAGGGCTTCTGCACGCCCTGCCCGGCGCCTCTGCCAAGGCCCGGCTCTCGGGCCTCCTCATCGGCATCGAACTCGCAGGCGCCAAGCCCTATTGGCTGGGCCAGCAGGTCAAGCTGATCGGCGCCGAGAAGCTCTCGGCCTCCTATGCCCGCGCCTTGGCCACCCAGGGCCTCAAGGCCGACACCCTCGACGCCACCGCCTGCACCCTTGCGGGCCTCGCCTCGCTCCGCCTGAAACTGGAGAAGTAAATGCGCAACATCATCGCCATCCTGCGCGGATTGACCCCGCCCGAGGCGCTGCCCATGGCCGAGGCCCTGATCGCCGCAGGCATCACCCGCATCGAAGTGCCGCTGAACTCGCCCGATCCGATGAACTCCATCGGCCAGATGGCGCGGGCCTTTGGGTCCGAGGTCCAGATCGGCGCGGGCACCGTCCTGACGCTCGAACAAGTGGCCCAGGTCCAGGACGCAGGCGGCACGCTGATCGTCTCGCCCAACTGCGACCCGGAGGTCATCGCCGAGACCAAGCGCAGGGCCATGGCCTCCTGGCCCGGCGTCATGACGCCCACGGAATGCTTTGCAGCCTTGAAGGCCGGGGCCGACGGGCTGAAGATCTTCCCCGCCTCCCTCATCGGCCCCGACGGCGTCAAGGCGATCCGCGCCGTCCTGCCCAAGGGCACCCAGGTTTACGCCGTAGGGGGCGCGGGGCCGCAGAACTTCGCGCAATGGATCAAGGCGGGCTGCGACGGCTTCGGCATCGGCACCTCGCTTTACACGCCGGGACTGACAGTGGCCGAGGTCGCCGCCCGCGCGCGTGAAACCGTCACCGCTTATGATGAGGCCCTGAAATGATCTTCGACGACCGCATCAACGACCTGGGCGAGGGCATGCTCTGGCACCCCTCGCAAATGCGCCCCTTCTGGTTCGACATCCTGAACAAGAAGCTCCGTTCGGTCGACGGCAATGGCCCGCGCGAATGGGACCTGCCGGGCATGGGCAGCGCGCTCGGCGCCGTGGGCTATTACGTCTCGGTCGTGGCCTGCGAGGGCGGGGTTTACCTCATGTCGCTGGAAACCGGCGAGACCGAGCTCTTGGTGCCGATCGAGGCGGATCAGCCCGACCGCCGCCCGAATGACGGCAAGGTGGACCGCCAGGGCGGCTTCTGGACCTCGACCCTGGTCAAGGACCCCGCCGCGCGCAAGGGCAAGGGGGCGATCTATCGCCTGTACAAGGGCGCGACGCGCAAGCTTTACGACGGGGTCTCGATCCCCAATGCGATCTGCTTCTCGCCCGAGGGGGATATCGCCTATTTCGCCGACACCATGGCGCAAACCGTCTGGAAGGTCGCTTTGGATGCCGATGGCTGGCCCGCAGGAGAGCGCGAGGTCTTCCTCGATTTCACCGGCACCGAGATCTATCCCGATGGGGCGACTATCGACGCGGCGGGCAACTTCTGGAACGCGCAATGGGGTTTGGGCCGCGTCGCCTGCTATTCCCCCACGGGCGAATTCCTCAAGGAAGTCAAGGTGGATGCGCCCCATACTTCATGCTGCGCCTTTGGTGGGCCGGGGCTGAAGACGCTCTATGTCACCACGGCGCTGGAAGAGATGTCCCCCGAGGCCATTGCCCAATACCCGAACTCCGGCAAGGTCTTCGCCTTCGAGGGCGTGGGCGAGGGCCTGGACGAACCGAAATTCCTGCCCTGAGGCGATGATGAAACGTGCGCTTGGCGTCTGCTACTACCCCGAACAATGGAACGAAACGGTCTGGGAGGAAGACGCCCGCCGCATGGCCGAACTGGGCCTGACCTATGTGCGGATCGCCGAATTCGCCTGGAGCCGGATGGAGCCCGAGCCCGGCCGCTATGACTGGGACTGGCTGGACCGGTCCATCGAAACCCTGGGCCGCCATGGGCTGAAGGTGGTTCTGGGCACGCCGACCGCGACGCCGCCGCGCTGGATGCTGGACAAATGGCCCGACATGCTGGCGGTGGATAGCTTGGGCCATCAGCGGGGCTTTGGCTCGCGCCGCCATTATGACTTCTCGCACCGGGGCTATCGCCAGGACTGCGCGAAGATCGTGACGGAAATGGCTGTGCGCTATGGGAAAAACCCCCATGTCGCCGCCTGGCAGACCGACAATGAATATGCCTGCCACAAGACGGTGCTGAGCTATTCCGAGGCCGCCAAGAGCGCCTTCCAGGACTGGCTGGCGCAGCGTTACCAATCCATCGACGCGCTCAACCGCTCCTGGGGCAATGTCTTCTGGTCGATGGAATACCGCGACTTCTCCGAGATCGGCCTGCCGAACCTGACCGTGACGGAACCCAACCCCGCCTGGGTCATGGACTTCCGCCGCTTTGCTTCCGAAGAGGTGGTCAGTTTCAACCGCCTGCAGACCGAGATCATCCGCAAGCACTCGCCTGCCCCCATCAGCCACAACTACATGGGCCAGGTCACCGATTTCGACCATTTCGACGTAGGTGACGACCTGGAAATCGCGACCTGGGACGCCTATCCCATCGGCTTCCTCTCCGACCGGGGTTTCGCCTCGGATGCCCACAAGCGCCACTTCCTGCGGCAGGGGGATCCCGACTTCCAGGCCTTCCACCACGACCTCTACCGTGCCGTGGGCGCGCGCCGCTCCGGCAAGGACGCGGTCGGTGGTCGCTGGTGGGTGATGGAGCAGCAGCCCGGCCCGGTGAACTGGGCGCCCTGGAACCCCGATCCCCTGCCCGGCATGGCGCGGCTCTGGGCCTGGGAGGCCTTTGCCCATGGCGCCGAAGTGGTCAGCTATTTCCGCTGGCGCCAGGCCCCCTTCGCGCAAGAGACGATGCACGCGGGCATCCTGCGCCCCGACTCGGCCCCCGCCCCCGCCTATGAGGAAGTGGCCCGCGTCGCCCGCGAACTGAAAGACCTGCCCGACGTGGCGGGCACCAAGGCGCATGTCGCCCTGGTCTTCGACTACAAGTCGGACTGGGCCTGGACCACGCAGCCGCAAGGCAGGGACTTCAGCTATTTCCGCCTGGCCTTCGACACCTACCGCGCCTTCCGTCGCCTCGGCCTCGATATCGACATCCTGCCGCCCGATACTTCCGACCTTACGGCGTATAAAATCGTGGCGCTCCCCGGTGTCGCCACCCTGACGCCTGCCATGAAGGCCGCATTGGCCGATTACAAGGGCCTGGTCCTTGCAGGCCCCCGGACCAATGCAAAGACCGAGGACTTCGCCACCCCCATCCCGCTGCCGCCCAACCTGCCGGGCCTTCAGGCGACCGTCGCCCGCGTCGAAAGCTTCCCGCCGGACGTCACCGTCCCCCTGGCCCTGGGCGGCCATTTCAAGCATTGGCGCGAGAAGGTGGAAAGCCCCCATACCGTCGAGATGACCCTCGACGGCTTCCCCGCGCTGATCCGCCAGGGCAATGTCCACTACCTCTGCGGCTGGGCCGATGACGAGGCTTTGGACCGCATCGTCACCTCCTTGGCCCTTGAAACTAAGCTTAAAATCCAACACATGCCGCAGGGGTTGCGACGCAGGACCTCTGGTGACTGGACCTTCCTGATCAACTACAATCCGCATGCCGTCACCCATGACGGCATCACCATCCCCGCCGCGGATGTGCATTGGAGCCGGTCATGAGCCTTCCCGATCTCGCAACCTCCGCCGCGATGGAGCTGGCCCAGGGGGCCGCTGCCATCTCGGCCGCAGACTTCCGCATCTTGACCGAGGTCATCGCCTCGGCCCGCAAGATCGTGGTCTATGGTTGCGGGCGCGAGGGGCTGATGATGCGGGCGCTGGCCATGCGGCTTTACCACCTGGGCTGCGATGTCCATGTGCAGGGCGACATGTCCTGCCCGCCCATCGGACGCGGCGACCTCTTGTTCGTCTCCTCCGGCCCCGGGAAACTGGCCACCGTCAACGCGCTGATCGCCCAGGCGCGGGGCGCAGGCGCCAAGGTCGCCTGCATCACCGCCGAGCCCGATGGCCCCGATGCCCGCGCCGCCGATGTCCGCATGGTCATCCCGGTGCAGACCATGGCGCGCGACCAGACCGCGCCCTCCTCGATTCTGCCCATGGGTTCGGTCTTCGAGGGCACGATGTTCCTGGCCTTCGAGCTTCTGGTCCTGACCCTGCGGGACCGCCTTCAGCAGGGCAGCGAGGACATGCGGGCCCGCCATACGAACATGGAATAGGCAGCCTCTCTCCGGGCCGCGAAATATTCGCTTGCACAATCCCGCCGCCTTGGTTCAACTGCCTGAAACGGCAGAAACATGCCGGACCGGGGAGTTCTGAATGACATCTGCGATTTCGTCGCAGCCTGACGCTATCCGCGTGACTGGCCTGCACAAGAGCTTTGGCAGCCACGAGGTGCTGAAAGGCGTCTCGCTGACCGCCAAGGTCGGCGACGTGGTGGCCATCATCGGCGGCTCGGGTTCGGGCAAGTCGACCATGCTGCGCTGCATCAACTTCCTCGAGACCCCTTCGGGCGGCCAGATCGAGGTCGCGGGCGAGCAGGTCAAGATGAAGCCCGATGGCTCTCCGGCCGACCGCAAGCAGCTGGAGCGGATCCGGCAGTCCCTCGGCATGGTCTTCCAGAACTTCAATCTCTGGACTCACAAGACGGTCTTGGAAAACCTGATCGAGGTTCCCGTCCATGTGCTGAAAGTGCCCAAGGACGAAGCCGTGGCCCGCGCCCGCAAACTGCTTGACCGCGTGGGCCTGGCCGCCAAGGAAGACGCCTATCCCGCCTTCATGTCGGGCGGCCAGCAGCAGCGCGCCGCCATTGCCCGCGCCTTGGCCATCGACCCCAAGGCCATGCTCTTCGATGAGCCGACCTCTGCGCTTGACCCCGAACTGGTGGGCGAGGTCCTGCAAGTGATCAAGGGCCTGGCCGACGAGGGCCGGACCATGATCCTCGTGACCCACGAGATGCGCTTTGCCCGCGATGTGGCAAGCCATGTGATCTACCTCCACAACGGGGTGATCGAAGAAGAAGGCCCGCCCGAAATGCTCTTCGGCGCGCCCAAGTCGGAACGGCTGAAGCAGTTCCTGAAAACCGTGGGCTAAGGCCCCAAAATTCCGCACAAGCGGACGCTCAACAAGGAGATCCCGATGAAAAAGATCCTTCTCGCCGCCGTGGCCACCATGGCCCTCGGCACCGCCGCCTTCGCCGAGCCGGTGAAGATCGGCGTCGCGGCCGAGCCCTATCCGCCCTTCACCTCGCCCGATGCCTCCGGCAACTGGGTGGGCTGGGAAGTCGATTTCATGAACGCGATCTGCAAGCAGGCGCAGATCGAATGCGTCATCACCCCCACGGCCTGGGACGGCATCATCCCCGCCCTGACCTCGGGCCAGATCGACGTCATCATGTCGTCGATGTCGATCACCGCCGAGCGCGCCCAGACCATCGACTTCTCGGACAAGTATTACAACACCCCCGCGATGATCGTCACCGCCAAGGGTTCGGGCATCACCCCGGACGCCGCTGGCCTGACCGGCAAGATCATCGGCGTCCAGGTCTCGACCACGCATGAGGCCTATACGCAGAAGTATTTCGCCTCGGTGGCCGCCGAGGTGAAGACCTATCAGACGCTGGACGAGCACAACCAGGACCTGGCCGCGGGCCGTGTCGATGCGGTCATGGGCGATTCCATCGCCATGGACGCCTTCCTGAAGTCGGAAGCCGGCATGGCCTGCTGCGAGTCGGTCGGTGCCGTGGCCGATGACGCCGAGATCCTCGGCGCCGGTGTGGGCTTTGGCCTGCGCAAGGGCGATCCGCTCCTGCCCAAGCTGAACGAGGCGATTGCCGCGATCCGCGCCGATGGCACCTATGACGCCATCTCGAAGAACTATTTCGACTTCGACATCTACGGCAAGTAATGGCCTGTCCCCCCGTCTCGCAACTCTCGTCCTTCGAGCTTCTCGGCCTTGGCGAATGCGGCTGGGGGGACACGCTTCTCCTGGGGCTTGGCAACTCGATCCTGATTGCGCTTGGCGCCTATGCGCTTGGCTTCGGGATCGGGGTGGCCGGGGCCTTCGGCAAGCTTTACGGCGGCCCGGTCACCAAGGACCTGGCCGCCGTCTACACCACCCTGGTCCGCGCCGTGCCCGAGCTGGTGCTGATCCTGATCCTTTACTATGCCGTCCCGGGCCTGGTGAACGAGGTCCTGGTGGCCATGGGCCGCGAGACCATCGTCCTGCCGCAGTTCCTGACAGGGGTCGTCGTCCTGGCCTTCGTCCAGGGCGCCTATCAGACGGAAGTGCTGCGCGGCGCCATCCTCGCCGTGCCCCATGGCCAGATCGAGGCCGCCCGCGCCATGGGCATGTCGCCCTTCCTGGTGGCCCGCCGCATCATCTTCCCGCTGATGACCGCCAATGCCGTGCCGGGCCTCGGGAACCTCTGGCTGAACGCCACCAAGGACACCGCCCTTCTGGCCGTCATCGGTTTCGCCGAGCTGACAAAGGCGACCTACCAGGCCTCGGCCACGACCAAGGCCTTCTTCACCTTCTACCCGGCCGCCATGGCCCTGTACCTCGTGATCTCGCTGGTTTCGATCTATGGCTTCGGCCGGATCGAGAAATGGGCGCGGCGCGGGCAACGTGACGTGAGGGGCTGATGGAGGGGTTCTGGAAACCGCACCGGGTGGTGATGGCGGCGGTGGGCCTCGGGCTCGTTGCCCTGGCGGTGATCTATGGCCGCTGGGACTGGCTGGCCAATCCGAAATACCAATTGCTGCTGGTCAAGGGCATCTGGCTCTCGATCTGGTTGACCGTGGTGACCATGGCCGTGGGCATGGTCCTGGCCATCCCGATCGGATTGGCCCAGGCCGTGGGCCCTTGGTATCTCGCCGCCCCCGCCCGCGTCTTCTGCACCGTGATCCGCGGCACGCCCCTGCTCATGCAGATCTGGCTCCTGTATTACGGGCTTGGGTCGCTCTTCCCCGGCACCTGGGTGCAGAAAAGCGAGCTCTGGCCCATTCTGCGCCAGGCCTGGCCCTATGCCGTCGTGGCGCTCTCGCTCTCGGTGGCGGGCTATGAGGGCGAGGTCATGCGCGGCGCCTTCAAATCCGTCCCCCATGGCCAGCTCGAGGCCGGAAAGGCCATGGGCATCCCCCGCTTCACCCTCTTCCGCCGCATCTGGCTGCCCCAGGCCCTGCAACGCGTCCTGCCCACCATCGGCGGCGAGACCGTCCTGCAGCTGAAATCGACGCCGCTCCTGTCGACCATCACGATCATGGAAACCTATGCCGTGGCCGGTCGCATCCGCCAGGACACGTTCATCATCTACGAGCCGCTTCTGCTCCTGGCCCTGATCTACATGTGCCTGACCGGGCTGATCGTGCTCCTCTTCCGCTGGTTCGAGGCGCAAACCCCCAGCCGCACCGCCTGAGGCCGCCGGGGGACGCCGGGGCTGCCGCCCCGGACCCCGCCCAAGCCGGGGGCTGCCGCCCCGGACCCCGCCTGGAGGGACCCGCGGGGCCCCTCCAGACCTCCCCCGGGATATTTGTGCAAGTATGAAAGACGAAGGGCGCCCTGTTTGAGGCGCCCTTTGCATTTTCAACTTGGAAAAAATATCCACGGGGATTTTCAAGGGGAGCGTGCTCCCCTTGAAGCGGGGGGTCCGGGGGGCGGCAGCCCCCCGGCTTCCTCCGGGAGGGGTCAGTGGCATTTCATGCCTCTGACCCCTCCCGGACCCCGCTCAGACCATTTCGGCCTCGGCCGCGCGGCGGCCTTCGGCTTCGCGGGCCGCTTCCAGGGCCGCAGCCCGGCGGCGGCGGACTTCGTAGATCAGCGCGGCCACCAGGGTCGCGGCGATCAGGAGGAAGGCCAGGGCGTTGATCGAGGGCGTGATGCCCGAGCGCACTTTCGAGAAGACATAGACCGTCAGCGTGTTCTGCGTGCCCCTTGTAAAGAGCGTCACGTTGAAGTTCTCGATCGACTGGAAGAAGGCAATCGCCGCCCCTGCCCCAAGCGCCGGGTAAAGATGCGGCAGAAGGATGCGCCGCAGCACCTGGTTGTGGCTCGCGCCCAGGTCCAGGGCCGCCTCTTCCAGGTTCTGGTCAAAGCTCTGCAACCGCGCCAGGACCAAAAGCATGACGAAGGAGGCGATATAGCTCACCTGGCCCAGCACGCTCAGATGCAGGCCCACCGGCACCGAGAGCTTGTTCCAGAACAGGATGGTGGAAATCCCGATCACCGCCCCCGGCGCCAGGATCGGCGCCACCATGAAGAAATACAGGAAAGACCGCGACCAGCCCGAGATCGAGTTGATCAGGATCGCTCCCGCCGCTCCCAGCGGCACCGCGATGGCCACCACTGCCAGCGCCACCCAGATCGTGTTGCCAAACGAGGTCCACATCGTCCCGTCGTTCCACAGCTCGACGAACCATTGGCTGCTGAAGCCCTTCCAGGGATAGACCGAGGGCGTCTTGTTGTTGTTGAAGGCCGCCCCGGACATGATCACCAGGGGGACGAGCAGGTAGAACAGGAAGCTGCCCATGTAGATATGATAGAGGAGCTTGCGCATCTTGTCGGTCATGGTCTCTCCTCCTTACCGGGCAATGTCAGACAGCCGCACCTTGAACAGCCGCATGACGCCAAAGACGACCACGGTGCAAAGGAGCAGGTAGAGGAAGGAATAGGCGGCACCCGTGTTCCAGTCCTGGCTCTCCAGCATGGCCTGCTGGATCGTCTGGGTGAACCAGTTCGACCGGGTCGAGCCCAGCGTCGTCGGCACCAGGAGCGAGCCCGCCGCCAGCATGAAGACCATGACGGAACCGCTGGCGATCCCGGGCTTGGAATGCGGCAGGACGATGCGCAGATGGGTCTTCCACCAGGGTGCGCCCAGGTCCTGCGCCGCCTCGATCTGGTTGGTGTCCAAGGAGGACATCGCGTTGTAGATCGGGAAGAGCATGAAGAGGATATAGTTGTAAACGAGGCCAATCACGATGGCGTCGTAATTGGTGAAGACGCCCTGCTGCCAACGCACGGCCTTCTCCATGATCCCCAACCCCACCAGGGCCGCGTTCAAGGGCCCGTTCAGCGTCAGGATGATATACCAGGCGAAGGCCCGCAAAGCCTCGGAGACCCAAAGCGGGATGAAGAGCAGCAGGATCAGCGTCGGCACCGATTTGGGGCTGACGACCTTGGCCAGGTAAAAGGCGATCGGGTAAGAGAAGGCAAAGGCCACCACGGTCACCACGACGGAATAGAAGACCGTGTAAAGGAAGGTCTGCGCCCGCAGCGGCACCGCGATCTCAAACCCGAAGACCGACATGGGCCCCGGGCTTTCGAAGAACTTCACGTAATTGTCGGCCGAATAGACATCGCGCGGCCCGCCCATCTCGGCCACCGGCAGATAGGGCCGGAACGAGGTCTCGAAGAGCGCCAGGTTCGGCAGGATGATCAGCATCAAGAGCCAAAAGGCCGTGAGCAGGACGAAGGCGCCGGTCAGCGTGCCTCCATAGCGTTTCAGCAGGTCTCCCATCTCACTTGGCCCTCACGATGCCATCGGGCAGGATCGAGGCGCGTTCGGCGGCAAAGGTCATGAACCCTTTCTGCCCGGTCTCGGGGATCATCTGGCCCCCGTCGTTGCGCAACTCGGCCACAAGCGAGGCGCCGCTGTCGGAATGGGCATGGACCGAGATGAAGCTGCCCTCGAAGGCCACTTCGGTGACAGTGACGGGCAGCGAGTTCTCGACCCCCGGCTCGGTTGCGAAAAGCGTGTGCTCGGGGCGGACGTAGAGCTTGACGGCGGCGCCGCCGGTCTCGCCCAGCCGGGCGCGGAACTGGCCATGGGCCGTGTCAAACCGCGCCATGCCCGAGGCGGTGGCGCCCACGGTGCCGGTGAAGATGTTGTTTTCACCCACGAAAGAGGCCACGAAGCCGTTGACCGGGTTGTTGTAGATGTCGCGCGGGTCGGCGACCTGTTGCAACCGCCCCTGGGACATGACGCCCACGCGGTCGGACATGGCCAGGGCCTCGCCCTGGTCATGGGTGATATAGATGAAGGTCACGCCCGTCCGCTTCTGGATGGCGCGAAGCTCCGCGCGCATGTGCTGGCGCAGCTTCAGGTCCAGGGCGGACAGGGGCTCGTCCAGGAGCATCACATCGGGCTCCACCGCCAGCGCGCGGGCAATCGCCACGCGCTGCTTCTGGCCGCCCGAAAGCTGGCTCACCATCTTGTCCGCCGCCCCCGGCAGATCGACCAGAGCCAGAAGCTCCTCGGCCTTGGCGCGGCGTTCAGCCTTGCCCACGCCGCGGACTTCGAGCCCGAAGGCGATGTTCTCCCAGATCGTCATCAGCGGGAAAAGCGCGAGGTTCTGGAAGATCAGCGCGGTCGGGCGCTGGTTCGGGCGCTGGCCCAGGGTGTCCTTGCCGCCGATGCGGATGGAGCCCGAGGTCGGGTCGTTGAAGCCCGAGATCATCCGCAGGATCGTGGTCTTGCCGCAGCCCGATGGCCCGAGGAAAGAAAAGAACTCGCCCGGCTGGATGGACACATTCACATGGTCCACCGCGCGAAAGCTGCCAAAATCGCAGACGACATTGTCAAGGTCGATCCCTGCACCCATAGGATCCGTCTCCCCGTTCCCTGCGGCCCGGGTCTATGCCCGGCCGTCGTTTCATTGCTCCGCCCGAGGCCCGGGCGGGTTCATTGAAAACGCCGGGCCCTGAAGACCCGGCGTTCCTGGACTGTCCTGCGATCAGGCAGCCTTGTACTTGTCGGCATATTCCCCGCGCTTGGCGATGAACTCGGCCGACTGGTCGGGCCACCACCACAGCTTGGACAGGGCCTCGTCGTTGAAGGTGCCCGAGTAATAGGCCGCGACATCGGGGTTCAGCTTTTCAGCCGAGCCCTTGCCGACCGGGTTCGACGAGAAGGCGGTGGCCCACATGGCCGCGCCATCGGCGGTCGAGACCCACTTGGCCAGCTCATGCGCCTGGTCGATGTTGACGGCGTTCTTCATCATGACGAAGCCCTGGTGCCAGGCGAAGGCGCCCTCGGCCGGAGCGACATAGGAATAGCCGTCGTTGCGCAGGTTGAAGCCGGTCGAATCCCAGCACAGGCCCACGGTCGCGCCGTTGGCGGTGAAGCCGGCATTGGCCTCGTTCTCGCCCGACCAGAACTGGACGACGTTGCCCTTGGCCTTGATGGCCTCGGCCAGGGCGATGTCCCAGAGCTGGGTCATCTTGGCCATGTCCGAATAGCCGTCCAGCCAGGGGAAGGGCAGCTTGCCCTGCGCATCCAGGTAACGGCCCATGGCGGCCAGGGCCGAATGCGGACGCAGCACGACCTGGTTGTCGGCCGAGAAGAGGTCACCCAGCGAGGCGGGCGACGACAGCTTGGCGCCCGCGGTGTTGACGACCAGCGCCTCGGTGCCCCAGTTCGACGGCACATAAAGCAGGGCGCCATTGGCATCCGCACTGCGCTTGCCAGCCGCGCCATCGGCGAGGCCCGGCAGGTAGTTGTCCATGGCCAGCTTGGCCGGATCGAAAGCGCCCAGAAGGCCGTTCTCGTTCCAGGCGCCGACGCGGTCGATGGTCGGCTCGATCATGTCGATCCCGCCCGATTGCAGCGCCACCTTGGCCTGGGCGAACATCGTGTCCTGGTCGGGCAGTTCGGTGAAGTTCACCTTGATGCCGGTGGCGGCTTCGAAAGCCGGGAAGACTTCCGCCTTCAGCTTGTCGTAACCGGCCCAGCCGGTGAAGTTCAGCTCGCCCGACGAGGCCAGCGCTTTCGACGAGATGATGGCCGGAGCAGCCAGGGCAGCGGTGGCCGCCATGAAGCCGCGGCGGCTGAGAGTGATGTTCTTGGTCAAGTCAGTCTCCCTTTGTGAACCGCCTTGCAGCGGAATGGACCGAGGTTTGTTCCCCGTTCATTTGGGTGTCTAGGCCGTGCAGATGACAGTTCCACGACGGCCCGGGTATCCCTGCGCGCAAGCTTACTTCGCAGGGGGGGCGACCTGTCAACGGCGCATCGCCAGCCCATGCCGCCCGCCGCCCGGTTTTTTGTCACATTTCGCGTGACAGGACATATTGCGCCGCTTTGCGGACCGAAACGACGCAAGCGCCGCGCAAAGGGGCGCCAAGTCCTGAAGGGCGCTGCCGGATTTCCGGGCGCCATGGCACGAACAAGAGAAGCCTGTTCCCCGGGGGCCGCGCGGGCGCAACCCAAGCGCGATCCGGCACCCGCCATGAGTCGTCAGCGGCTCAGCGCCGCCGCATGAATGGGCCCCGGCCCCTCGGCCTGGACGATCACGACCACGCCCTCCGGCCCCGGCACATCGGCCGTCAGCGCCAGGGGCGCCATGCCGTCCCATTCGCCCACCACCGCCCAGGAAGTCACGACATTGGTGTAATCCACCATCCGCCCGGCATTCTCGCCCGCCTCGATCATCACCTGGGCCTCGGGCAGAAAGCGCACGAGCTGGACCCGCATCGGGCCCAGGGCCTTTTGCGGGGCATCGGCGGCGATCCGCATCTGGTCCCCCTCCCGCGTCAGGCGCAGCGTCAGGGGCGCAGGCTGGCCCTGCGCCTTTGCGATGGCCTCCGAGACGGCGCCGGGGTTCACCCCCTCGATCCGCGCGCCCCCCGCCACGATCATCTGCGGCGTGTAGATCGTGTGGGACCCCTCGGCCAGGGCATAGGCCTTCTGCCGGTCGGTGAAACGGGCCTGGCCGAAACTGTCCTTCCAGCCGATGTAATCCCAGTAGTCGACATGCAGCGACAGGGCGATGACCCCCGGCTGAGCCGCCAGGTCGCGCAGGTATTCATCGGCCGGCGGGCAGGAAGAGCAGCCCTGGGAGGTGTAAAGTTCGACCACCGTGCCCAGTTGCACGGTCTCTTGCGACATCACGGGAGCGCCCATGGCGGCACAGGCCACCACGGCGCCAATCAGCGCAGATCTCATCGAAAGGTCCCCTAGAACTGCCTCGCTTCTAATCCCTTTCCGCCGTTGCAGCCAATCAAGGTTTTGCGACCTCGGCGCGGGCTGGGGTATTTTCTGCCCCTGTCCGCGCCTTGACTGTCCCGGAAAGCGTCGAGCCTCCAACGGGCCTCCACCCAGGGTTGCGCCCGGGAATGCCCCCGAGAATGCCCCCGAGAATGCGCCTGGCCCGGCCAATGCAGCGCATTTTATCCAGCCTCTGGCAATTCGGCATACAATTGCATACAATGGATGCGAGGCAGATGATTCCCGTCCCGAAGTTTCTTGCCCCATGTGCCGCATTGCGGCAAAAGGGGGCATCCCACCCATGGAGGCCATGATGACCGTCACCGTCGGACATGACAGCGCAAAGACCCGGACCACGCTTACGGCGGGCGGCGCCAGCGTCGATTACTATTCGATCCCCGCAGCCCAGGCCGCAGGCCTTGGCGATTTCTCCAAGCTCCCCGCCTCGCTGAAGGTGGTGCTGGAAAACATGCTGCGCTTCGAGGATGGCAAGACGGTCACCGTGGATGACATCAAGGCTTTTGCCGAATGGGGCGCGCAAGGGGGCAAGAACCCGCGCGAGATCGCCTATCGCCCGGCCCGCGTGTTGATGCAGGACTTCACCGGGGTTCCGGCCGTGGTCGACCTCGCCGCCATGCGTGACGGGATCATCGGGCTGAAGGGTTCCGCCGCCAAGATCAACCCCTTGGTGCCGGTCGATCTGGTCATCGACCACTCGGTCATGATCGACGAATTCGGCACGCCCCGCGCCTTCAAGGCGAATGTGGACCGCGAATATGAGCGGAACATGGAGCGTTACGTCTTTCTGAAATGGGGCCAGAAGGCCTTCAACAATTTCCGCGTCGTGCCCCCCGGCACCGGGATTTGCCACCAGGTGAACCTGGAATACCTGGCCCAGACCGTCTGGACCGATGCCGACCAGAACGGCGTCCAGGTGGCTTACCCCGATACCCTCGTGGGCACCGACTCCCACACGACCATGGTCAACGGCCTGGCCGTCCTCGGCTGGGGCGTCGGCGGGATCGAGGCCGAGGCCGCGATGCTCGGCCAGCCGGTGTCGATGCTGATCCCCGAGGTCGTTGGCTTCAAGCTGACCGGCGCGATGATGGAGGGCACCACCGCCACCGACCTCGTGCTGAAGGTCGTCCAGATGCTGCGCAAGCACGGCGTGGTGAACAAGTTCGTCGAATTCTACGGTGAGGGCCTCGACCATCTCCCCCTCGCCGACCGCGCCACCATCGCCAACATGGCCCCCGAGTACGGCGCGACCTGCGGCTTCTTCCCGATCGACGGCGAGACGATCCGCTACCTGAAGAACACCGGCCGCGACGAGGCCAGGATTGCGCTGGTCGAGGCCTATGCCAAGGCCAACGGCATGTGGCGCGGGTCGGACTACGCGCCGATCTACACCTCGACGCTTGAGCTGGACATGGGCACCATCGTCCCCGCCATCTCGGGCCCGAAGCGCCCGCAGGACTTCCTGCCGCTGACCGATGCGAAAGCCTCTTTCGCCAAAGAGATGGAAGCCTCCTTCAAGCGCCCGCAAGGCGTCGAAGTCGCCGTGAAGGGTCAGGATTACACCATGTCCTCGGGCAAGGTCGTGATCGCCTCGATCACCTCCTGCACCAATACCTCCAATCCTTACGTGATGATCGGCGCGGGCCTCGTGGCGCGCAAAGCCCGTCAGCTCGGCCTGAAGTCCAAGCCCTGGGTCAAGACCTCTCTGGCCCCCGGATCGCAAGTCGTGTCGGAATATCTTGAGGCCGCCGGCCTGCAAGAGGATCTCGATGCCGTCGGCTTCAACCTGGTGGGTTACGGCTGCACCACCTGCATCGGCAACTCCGGCCCGCTGGACCCGGCGATCTCCGCCGCCATCGCCGAAGGCGACCTGGTGGCGACCGCCGTCCTCTCCGGCAACCGCAACTTCGAAGGCCGCATCTCCCCGGATGTCCGCGCCAACTACCTGGCCTCCCCGCCCCTGGTCGTTGCCTATGCGCTGGCCGGTGACCTGAACATCGACCTGACCACCGAGCCCCTGGGCCAGGGCACCAATGGCCCGGTCTATCTGAAAGACGTCTGGCCCACGACGAAAGAGGTCGCCGACCTGGTGGAATCCACCGTCACCCGCGCCGCCTTCCTGAAGAAATACGCCGATGTCTTCAAAGGCGACGCGAATTGGCAAGGCGTCGAGGTCACCGAGGCCGAGACCTATGACTGGCCCGCCTCCTCGACCTATATCCAGAACCCGCCCTATTTCCGTGGCATGTCCAAGACCCCGGGCGTGATCTCGAACATCGAGGGCGCCCGCATCCTCGGCCTCTTCGGCGACATGATCACCACCGACCACATCTCCCCGGCAGGCAGCTTCAAGGCCGGGACCCCGGCGGGCAAGTACCTGACCGAGCGCGGCGTTCCGGTCTCCGAGTTCAACTCCTATGGCGCCCGGCGCGGCAACCACGAGGTGATGATGCGCGGCACGCTCGCCAATATCCGCATCAAGAACGAGATGCTCGATGGCGTCGAGGGCGGTTTCTCCAAGGGCCCCGATGGCGCGCAGACCTCGATTTTTGATGCTTCGATGGCCTGGCAGGCGCAGGGCACCCCCCTGGTGATCTTCGGCGGCATCGAATACGGCGCGGGCTCCTCGCGCGACTGGGCCGCCAAGGGCACCGCGCTTCTGGGCGTCAAGGCGGTGATCGCCGAGAGCTTCGAGCGGATCCACCGCTCGAACCTCGTCGGCATGGGCGTCATCCCCTTCGAGTTCACGAATGGCGACACCCGCAAGACGCTCGGTCTGAAGGGAGACGAGGTCGTGGCGATCCATGGCCTCGACGGCGACCTGAAGCCCTTGAGCCTCGTGCCCTGCACCATCACCTTCGCCGATGGTTCGGTGAAAGAGGTGCAGCTGAAGTGCCGCATCGATACCGAGATCGAGATCGACTACGTCAAGCACGGCGGCGTCCTGCACTATGTGCTGCGCAACCTCGCGGCCTAAAGCCTCCCGAACACCCCGTTGCAAAGGGCGCCCCAGCGGCGCCCTTTGGCTTTTTCAGGCGTTAACCTCTTTTTCATGCCCTGGTGCCACTCTCGACAGGTCCGCTGGTCAAAGGAGGCCCCGACCTTGCGCCATTCGCCCTCGCCGCTTTCCCGCCAGCCCAATTCCCGCGCCCGGGCACACACCCTGGCCCGCGCCCTGCCCGCCCCGAGTTTCTGGCTGGCCGACGCCCTGATCCTGGGCCTGATCCTCGCCCTGATCCGCCTGCTGTAACCCAAGTCCTTTGGCGCCCCGAGGGGGCTCCGGGGGAGGCCAAGGCCTTCGCCCCAAGCAGGGGAGCGCGAGGGGGCGGCAGCCCCCTCGCCCCCCGGAGCCCGAAGCGCCACCCCTCCCCCCAAAACCCCGCCCTCAAGCCATCCCCCCGTGGGGGTCCGGGGGAGGCCAAGGCCTCCCCAGGGCAGGGGAGCGCGAGGGGGCAGCTGCCCTCTCGCTTCGCCCCCTCGCTTCCCCCCGTTGACACCCCGCCTCGCCCGGCATCCTCTGGGGGCAAGGCGCCCGACTCGGGCGCTGCGAAGAAGGCCGAAGCGGCCCCCAACCTGACGGCGAAGGCCCCATGATCCGCGTTTCTCCCCATCTCGACCGCCTGGCCCTCGCCCTGCTCCTCGGCGCTGCCACGGCCACCCTCGCCGTCAACCTCGCCCCCGCCGCCTATTACGACGCGATCGAATACCGGCTCCTGCCCGACCTCGCGCTTTTCCCGCGCCTCACGCCCCAGACCCTCGTCACCCAGGGGCTCATGGCGCTTTTCCTCTTCGTCCTCGGCAAGGAGTTCTTCGAATCCCTGCGCCTCGAAAAGGGCATTCTCGCCGCACCGGCACAAAAGCGGCTCATCGCTCCGGCGCTCTTCGGCGCGCTCTGCCTCCCCCTGTTCCTCTGGAGCGTCACGGGCCTCCTCGGCCTCTCGGACCTGCCCGGCATCGCGGGGTGGAGCCTCTGCCTCGGCGCGGACCTGGCGCTGGCCTGGGCCTTCGGGCGCCGCATCTTCGGGCCGGGGCATCCGGCCCTGCCCCTCCTCCTCTTCCTGGCCCTCGCGCTCGACATGATCGCGGCGGGCGGCATCGCGGCCGAGCGCCTCACGCTGGCGCTCACCGCCCTCCTCCCCTCGCCCGAGGTGCCCGACAGCGCCAATCGCCTGGCCGGGGCGGCCAAGCTCCTGTGGCTTTTGCCCGCAGCCCTCGCCCCCCTGGTCTACCGCGCCCGCTTCGCCCCGACCGGCCCCAGCGAGCGCCAGCACCAGCGCGGCCAGGCCCTGGCGCCGATCCTCGTCACCGCGCTGATCACCTGGGCCTCGGTCCTGATGGCGGGCCTGCCCGCCGCCCTGGCGCTCTTGCCGCTGATCCCGCTGATCCCCCATGCCGCCCATGGCCTGGGCCTTTTTGCCGAGGCCGAGAACCGCCTTCAGGACCCGCTCAACCGGCTGGAGGCCCGGATTCTCCCGCTCTTGCCCGTGGTGGCCTTCCTCTTCGGGCTGACGGCGGGAGGCGTCGATTTCGCGATCCTCGGCCCCGATGTGGCGCGCACGCTGGGGGCGCTGGCGCTGCGGCCGGTGGGGCTGCTGCTTGGCATCGGGCTTGGCATCGGGCTCATGGGGGCGCGCCTGCCGCCGGGTCTCCGGCTGCGCGACCTGGTGCTGGTGGCGCTTTTGCTCGCGCCGGGCCTGACCTTGCCGCTCCTGGCGCTGGATCAGGGGCTTGGCGGCGGCGGTGCCGCCGGGGGGGCGCGGGCGGGCCTCGCGCTGTCGCTCCTCTTCGGGCCCCTGGCGCTTGGCCTTGCGCGGCTGATGCGCCCGAGCTGACGACACAAGCACGTGAACCGCTTTGTTGCGGGCCCGGGCCTTATTCCTGCCAGATTGCGCGGTATTGTATCCATTCGGGGGGAATCTCGCGATGGTGCGATTTGCCCCCCCTCCTTGACGCTCTGGCGGAAAGGATGCGTTAAGGATAATGCGCTAGGCCAGAAGGGTCGAAAGCGGCTGAGGCCGCTCCTTTCGGCGATATGGCCCTGAAAGGCGGAACGGACGGCATGATCGAGTTCGAGAATGTCAGCAAGAGCTTCGCGACCAAGGCCGGTCGCAAGGTCATCCTGGACCGGGCGTCCTTTCGCGTGACGCTGGGCAATTCGCTGGGGATCCTGGCCAGGAACGGCACGGGCAAGACCACGATCATCAACATGATGGCGGGGCTTGAGAAGCCGGATGAGGGCGTGGTCCGCCGCACCTCGCGCATCTCTTTCCCCCTGGGCTTCATGGGCGGCGTGATCCCCAAGCACACCGCCAAGGAAAACTGCCGCTACATCGCGCAGCTCTATGCGCTGGACCCCGATTATATCGAGGCCTTCTGTCGCTGGCTCTGCGGGATCGGCGCCTATTTCGACATGCCGGTGGGGACCTATAGCCAGGGCATGAAGTCGCGCTTCAACTTCGCGCTGATGCTGGCCCTGGAGTTCGACATCTACCTCATCGACGAGGGGATGCCGTCGTCCACCGATGTCGAGTTCAACAAGAAGGCGGGAGCGATCCTGCGCGACCGTTTGCAAAAGGCCACCGTCATCGTCGTCAGCCACCAGCCCAAGACGCTTGAGAAATTCTGCCGCTCGGCCGCCGTGCTGAAGAACGGCCAGCTCTACCAGTTCGAAACCCTCGAAGAGGCGAAACAGCTTTATGACTATGAAGCTCAAAGTTGACCGCTATCGCCTGAGCCCGCTGCCGGCCGAACCGGCCAGCAAGCCCCTGCCGCCGCGCCCCGTCGCGGTGCCAGTCTCGGCACAAGTCTCGGGGCCAGTCTCGGCAACGGTGGCGGCAAGCGCCGCCCCGGCCAGCGCCCCTGAACAGGCCGCCGTTGCGACGCGGCAGCCCACCGGGACGATCCCCGATGACGCCTTCATGCCCGAGGGTGACGAGGACGGCTTCGGCAATCAAAGCTTCGTCCGCCCCGCCGCCCCCAGCGACCCCGACGCCCCCGCAGGCCCCGAGATCGACGGCATCAGGCAAGAGGGTCTGACCGGCCGCCAGCTCCGCATCGCCCGGCGCATGGCGCAAAAGCACAACCTGCCCGCCACTTCCGATTTCGACGCCGTCAGGCTCCTGCGCCAGGCCGGCATCGACCCCTTCGGCCGCTCCGCCGTGCTGGAGCTGGTGCAGGGCGACGCCGACCCCGCGCCAGAAGCCTCCCGCGCCCTGACCGTCCCGCCCGAGGCCAACAAGCTGCCCCAGACGGTAAAGCCCGCCCCCCTGCCCTCGACCGAGGTCCGGGCCGAGGACAGCCACCTGGCCGAGGTGCGGCGCATCCAGGCCGACCTCGTCCGCCGCCGCCGCAAGCGCTATGCGCTCCTCTGGGCCAAGCTCGCGATCTTCGTCCTTCTGCCCACCATCGTCGCGGGCTGGTATTTCTTCGCCGTCGCCACGCCGATGTATACGGCGCATTCGAAATTCGTGATCCAGCAATCCACCGCCGCCTCCCAGATGGCCGGGCTCTTCTCGGGCACCTCCTTTGCCACCTCGCAGGATTCCGTCGCCGTGCAGAACTTCCTGCAATCCACCGACGCCATGCAGCGGCTGGACCAGGACAAGGGCTTCCGCGCGCATTTCTCGGACCCCAAGATCGACCCGCTGCAACGCCTGTCGCCCGAGGCGGGCAATGGCGCGGCCTATTCGCTTTACTCCAAATACGTGATCGTCAGCTATGACCCGACCGAGGGGCTGATCAACCTCGAGGTCTCTGCCGCCGACCCCAATGTCGCGGTGGAGTTCTCGACCGCGCTGATCGGCTATGCCGAAGAGCGGGTCGACCAGCTTTCGGCCAAGTTGCGCCGCGACCAGGAAAACAGCGCGAAAGAGGCTTTTGCCGATGCCACGGCCAAGCTGCAGGACGCCCAGACCAACCTCGTGAACCTGCAAACCAAGTACAAGACCCTCTCCTCCGAGGTCGAGGCCGGCCTCGTCACCAGCCAGATCGCCGCCCTCGACAGCCAGCTTCTGCAGGAACGCCTGGCCCTGGCGCAGATCCAGTCCAATGCCGAACCGAACCAGGCCCGCCTGGACCCGGTCAAGACCCGCATCGCCACGCTGGAGGCCGAGATCGCCAAGCTCCGCTCCGGCCTGACCGAGACCGAGGGCGCCGGGCCCTCGCTGGCCACCGTGCAATCCGACCTCGCCATGGCCACGGCCGAGGTCGCGACGCGGCAGATGATGCTGGCCCAGGCCACCTCTGCCATGGAAACCTCCCGGATCGAGGCGCAGCGCCAGACCCGCTACCTGGAGCTCGCGGTCCGCCCCGTCCCCCCCGACAGCGCCTCTTACCCCAAGGCGTTCGAGGATACCCTGGTCGTCATGTTGATCTTCCTGGGGCTTTACCTCATGGTCTCGATGACCGCAGCGATCCTGCGCGAACAAGTCTCGGGGTGATGATGAAAGACGTGACGATCGGCGGGCTGACCGTCGGCAACGACAGGCCGCTTTTGGTGATCGCGGGGCCCTGTCAGCTCGAAAGCCTGGACCATGCCCAGATGATCGCGGGCGTGATGGCCGAGGCCTGTGCGGCCGCGGGCGCGCAATATGTCTTCAAGGCGAGCTATGACAAGGCCAACCGCACCTCGCTGTCGGGCAAGCGCGGTCTGGGGATCGAGGCCGGGCTGAAGGTGCTGGAGACGGTGCGCAAGACCATGCCCGTCCTGACCGATATCCATGACGCGGCCCAGGCGGTGGAGGCCGCCCATGTGGTCGATGTCATCCAGATCCCCGCCTTTCTCTGCCGCCAGACCGACCTGCTTCTGACCGCAGGCCAGACCGGCGCCGTGGTGAATATCAAGAAGGGCCAGTTCCTTGCGCCCTGGGACATGGCCAATGTGGCCGCCAAGGTGGCCTCGACCGGCAATGAGAATATCCTTTTGACCGAGCGCGGCGCGAGCTTCGGCTATAACGCGCTGGTGGCCGACATGCGGTCTTTCCCGATCATGGCCCAGACCGGCTACCCGGTGATCATGGATGCCACCCATTCCGTCCAGGCCCCCGGCGGCCAGGGCGGCTCCTCCGGCGGCGACCGCCGCTTCGCCCCCGCCATGGCGCGGGCGGCCGTGTCCTTGGGCATCGCGGGCGTCTTCATCGAGACGCATGAAGACCCCGACCGCGCCCCCTCGGATGGGCCGAACATGATCCATCTGAAGGATATGGCCAAGCTGGTGCAGCTCTTGATGGACCTCGACCGGCTGGCCAAGGCCGATCCGGTGCGGTTGTAAGGAGGGGGCCAGCCCCCTCCACCCCCGGGATATTTCGGTCAATGTGAAAGGGGATCAGTCCTCGATCCGCGTGGTGCGGCGGCTTCCATCCGGCGCGATGCGGGTCAGGTCGTGGTGGCAGTCCTCGCCCTCCGTGCTCCAGGCCTCGATCTCAACCAGGGCGAAGTTGCGCTCGGCGGCATAGGTGTCCGCAGAGGAACTGCAGGCGCCGCTGGAAGTCATGATGACGATCTCTCGGCGGGTCAGGTTGACTTGCGTCAGCCCGTCGATCCGGCCAAAGACCGCGTGGTCGCGGGAGAGGTCGCGCCCCTCGGGCAGCGAATAGACCCAGATCAGCGGCACGCCGCGCTGACCTGCCCCGGCATCGGCGATCAAAGCCTCGGGGGCGCCGTCGAAATCCAGGTCTTGCAGGTCGAAGGGGCCTTCGCCGGGATAAAGACAGATGTCTTCCCCATTCTTCTCGCAGGCGCCAGAGAGGGCCCGGTCCGCCCAGGTCAGCCGCAGCGGCCGGTCCTTGGGCGGGAGATCGCGGGCCAGGGCGATTTCCGGCGCGACCAGGACAAGGCGCGTCTCGGCCAGGGTCACCTCGAAGAGGGCCGGGCCGCGTAGGTGGCCGTCGTCGGAGGCTTCCGGCGCCCAGAGGCCCGAGACCGAGGCGCCCTCCAGCGGCGCCACCCAGCGGAATTCGGTCAGGCCAAGGTCGAACCCCGAGAGGCCGCCCAGTTCCGCGATCCGCCCACCATAGGCCTCTCGCAGGCAGGTTGTGTCGCTGACGCAAGCGTCCCGTTCGGCCAGGAAGGCGCGCTGGCGAGGTCTTTGGCCCGGCTCCGCCGCGAGGGCCTTGCCGTAAAGCGCGGAAAGCACCCGGTCGGCCAGGGCGAGGTCGGGCGCGGCACAGATCGCAGCCTCCGGGACCGAGAGCGCGCCCGCGCAGGAAAACGCGGGCTCCCCGGCAAGCGCCGCCCCCGGCAAGGCGCAAAGCAAAAGCGGAGCCCAGGGCCTCATGCTATGATCTCCTGTCAACCCGAGGCTTCCCGATCCGGGGCCCCATGTCCAGCCCCGCGCCGATATCGGGGGCCAGATGCAGCCCCGCCTCCCCGGTCCATGCGGGGTGGGTGGGCGGGAGCATGGACCGGGGAGGCGGGGCGGGCCGCAAGCGCCCCGCCCAAGATCGTGACTCCGCCGTGCAAGCCCGGTTACCGAAACCTTAACGCAAACGGCATAACCGTTTTATATCAGCGCCTTGCACGCATTTGCACGCGTGCAAGCGCCTCACAGCGCCTGCCCCGCCGCCCAGCCCGAGGACCAGGCCCATTGGAAATTATACCCCCCGAGCCAGCCCGTCACATCCACGACCTCGCCCACGAAATAAAGCCCCGGAACCCCCTTGGCCTCCATCGTGCGGGCATCGAGCGCCGCCGTATCGACGCCCCCCAGCGTCACCTCCGCCGTCCGGTAGCCCTCCGAGCCCACCGGGGTCATCTGCCAGCCATGCAGGGCGGCCGAGATCCGCTCGACAGCGGCGTTGGAGAGGGTCGAGATCGCAGCCTCGGGCGCAAGCCCCCCCCCGAGATGCCGCGCCAGCCGCTCGGGCATGACCCCCGCCAGCGCCGCCCCCAGGCCCTGCCGCCCATTCGCCCCCCGCGCCGCGCGCAGGACCGCAGCCACATCGACCCCCGGCAGAAGATCGACCTTCACCCCCTGCCCCTCGCGCCAATAGCTCGAGACCTGCAAGACCGCAGGCCCCGACAGCCCGCGATGGGTGAAGAGAAGCGCCTCGGGAAAGGCAGGCCCGCCCTCGGCCCGCGCCACGACCGGCAAGGAGACCCCCGACAGGGGCGCCATCCATTCCAGCTCTTGCGTGGCGAAGGTCAGGGGCACCAGCGCAGGCCGGGTCTCGGTCACGGGCAGGCCGAAGGCCTCGGCCAGCTTGTAGCCGAAGGAGGTCGCCCCCATCTTCGGGATCGACTTGCCGCCCGTGGCCACCACCAGCCTCGGCGCCGTCACATCCCCCCGGGCGGTGGCCAGGGTAAAGCCCTCGCGGACCTCACCGATGGCGCAGTCGAGCCAGAGCTCCACCCGCGCCTCGGCCATGTCGCGCAAGAGAAGCTCGACGATCTGCGTGGCCTTGCCGTCGCAAAAGAGCTGCCCCAGCGCCTTTTCGTGCCAGGTGATGCCCGCCGCATCGACCCGGGAGATGAAGTCCCAGGGCCCGAAGCGCTTCAGCGCCGAAAGCGCGAATCGCGGGTTCTGGCCAAGAAAGCGCTCGGCGCTGACCGTCATGTTGGTGAAGTTGCACCGCCCGCCGCCCGAGATGCGAATCTTCTCTCCGGCGGATTTGGCATGGTCGATGACCAGAACGCGGCGGCCGCGCCGACCGGCCTCGATGGCGGCCATCATGCCGGCCGCGCCAGCCCCAAGGATGATTGCGTCATATGTTTTCATCCGGCCCTGTTAAGCCCGGCCCGGGACTTGGGCAACCGGGTAAAGAAAACGGCGCGGATTTTTCGCAGGACCCTCTTGCGGCCCCCCCGCGCTTTGGCTAAACACCCCGACACGGTTGGGGCGTCGCCAAGCGGTAAGGCAGCGGTTTTTGGTACCGCCATTCCTAGGTTCGATCCCTAGCGCCCCAGCCAATCCTTCACATCACCAATGACCATCCGCCAGCAGGCGAAGTCCGCCCGCCAAAGGCCCGAAAACTCGCGCAGATTTCGCGGGCTCATGGCTTTACATCCCCCGCCCGATTGCCTAAGAGAGCCGCACGGTTGGGGCGTCGCCAAGCGGTAAGGCATCGGTTTTTGGTACCGACATTCCTAGGTTCGATCCCTAGCGCCCCAGCCAATCCGTCCAGCATCCCATCTTGCCAGCACAGAGGCTCCTTGCCCCTGGCGCAGGCGGTTTCCCTTTGACCCAGGTCAAGGAAACAAGGGCTTTTCCGCGCTATCCCACCATAAAGGCAACATGACAGGAGACCTCAGATGTCTGCGAAGATTCTCTGCCCGACGGATGGGACCGATCACTCGATGGTTGGGGTGGCCAAGGCGGCCGAGCTGGCGCGGCTGACGGCCAAGCCCCTGCGCTTTTGCGTGGTGAACATCGCCCATGGCGGGGTCAAGGGGCCTACGATCAGCCACTGGACGCCCGAACAGGTGCGCGAGATCCTGGACCTGGCCGTCACCAAGGCCAAGGGCTGCGGGGTTGCCGATGTCGACGGCATCGAGCTGATCGCCCGTGAGCCGGGCCCGGCCATCGTGGCCTATGCCGACCAGGAGGGCTTTGACCAGATCGTCATGGGCACCGGCGACAAGCACGGGATCAAGCGGCTGGTGCTGGGCTCGGTGGCCTCGGCCGTGGCGGGATCGGCGCATTGCTCGGTCCTGGTGGCGCGGGCCTCGTGACCGGTGGGTTGGCACCCACCCTACGCCATCGGGTGTAGGGTGGGTGAAACCCACCGCTGCCTTACGCATTCACCAAAGCCAGGGCCGCGCGGCGGAAGGCCTGACCGATCTGCGCAGCCTCTGCCCCGGGGATGGTCTCGGCCATGGCGCGGTCCATGAGGCCAAGCCAGGCCTCGGCATCCTCCAGCCTGATCGCGACATGGGCATGGATCTCGCGGAGATTCATGTGCCCGTGGTGTTCCAGGTAATACCGCCGCCCACCGAAGAACCCCGAGAGGAAGTCGAAGGCCTCGGGGCGGACATGGGCCAGCCCATGGCCTTCGAGATGCATCTGCATGATCCGCGCGCCTTCGGGCGCGGTTTCCATCAGGTCGTAAAACCGTGTCACCATGGCGTGAAGCGCGGCCTCTCCGCCGATCCGGTCGATCATCGGGATCACGACAGAAGCCTCATGATTGGGGCCGCGTCTTCTTGGGATCATAGGCCGACAGCGTGGTCAAACGCCCCGGGAGCCGCTTTTGCTGGCCGTCCAGCTTGCCGACCTCGACCTCGGTTCCGGGCTCGGCATGGGCGGCGTCCATGCGCACCAGCGCGATTTGCTTGCCCAGAAGCGGCGAGCGCATGGCCGAGCAGACCTCTCCGACCTGGGCGCGACCGATGTGGATACAGTCGCCATGGCCGATGTCGACGCTGGCCTCGACCTCCAGCCCCATGAACTTCCGCGCGGGGGTTTCCTTGCGGCGGATCAGCGCGTCGCGGCCGATGAAATCGTCGGGCTTGGACTTCAAGGGCACGGTGAAACCGATCCCGGCCTCGAAAGGATCGGTCTGGTCGGAGAAGTCATAGCCCGCGAAGATCAGCCCGGCCTCGATCCGCACCATGTCCAGCGCAGCGAGCCCCATGGGCGTGACGCCCTGCCCGTGCACGGCCTGCCAGACGGCCACGGCATCCTTGGGGTGACAGAAGATCTCATAGCCCAACTCGCCCGTATAGCCCGTGCGCGAGACGACCAGCGGCGCCCCCTCCGGCCCGCCGAGGCGGGCGACGGTGAAGCGGAACCAGCCCAGCTCCTCGATGGCGGTCTGCACCGGGGCGGTCCAGATGATCCGCTTCAAGATCTCGCGGCTCTCGGGCCCCTGGACGGCGATGTTGTGCAGCTGGTCGGTCGAAGACCGCACCATGACCTTCAAGCCCAGCTTCTCGGCCTGTTCGCGGATCCAGACCCCGCCGTAATCGTCGCCCCCGATCCAGCGGAACTGGTCGCGGCCAAGGCGGAACAGCGTGCCGTCGTCGATCATGCCGCCATGGGGATAGCACATGGCCGAATAGACCACCTGCCCCACGGCCAGTTTCTTCACATCCCGCGTCAGGACCCATTGCATCAGCGCCTCGGCATCGGGGCCGGTCACCTCGAACTTCCGCAAGGGCGAGAGGTCGATCATGGCAGACCGTTGCCGGCAGGCCCAGTATTCGTCGATCGGGCTTTGATTGGCATAGGAATTGGCCAGCCAATAGCCGCGATACTCGCTGAAATTGCGGGTGAGCTTGGAGGTCTCGGGGTGGAAGGCGGTCTCTTGGGTCATGCGGGGGGCTGCCTCTGGCGTGGGGCGATAGGCGATCTGCCGCTTGAAGGGCTCGGCGCCGTCATAGATGCGGACATGGATATCCGACAGATACCAGCCATTCGCGGGCGAGGTGTCATCGGGACAGGAGGAGTTCACGCAGACAAGGTCGGTCAGCGCCCGCAGAAGGACATAGTCGCCCGGGCGGCTCCAGGGTTCGTCGGCGTAAAGCAAGCCATGGGCGTCGATCCCGGTGTTGAAGAAGAAGTTGACCGCCATCCAACCGGGGCGGGCCTCGACGCCATGGGGCGTCAGCGCGCCGTTGAAGTTGTCGGAACAGTTGGCATGGCCGGGATAGCCGATGTCGTCGTAATATTTCGCCGCGCAGGCCATGGCGAAGGCGTCGTGGCGGCCGACCGTGTCCTGGATGACCTCGACCAGGGGCTCCCAGTCCTGGTCGTAGTATTTGGCGTGCAGACCCGGGGAGCTATAGGCATGGCCCATGAAGGTGCGCGAGGTCGTCACGTCGAGCGGGCGTTGCAGGCCCTTGTCGAGTTTACGGGCGGAAAAGCATTGGAAATCCGTGCATTGGCGGCCATCGACGTCGATGATCTGGATATAGTCCCCCGCCTTGACGTGATAGGCCTTTGCCGTGGCCGACTTGACCCGGACATCTTGCAGCGGATCGGCCAAGGGCTCTGGCAGGTCATGCAGCGCCGCCCAACCGGGATTGGCGCGCTTCAGGGTCAGGATCAGGGGGGTCAGGGTCGCTTGCGTGGCGGGCTCCATCGCGGCGCCGGGGGCTGCGAGGATCAGCCAGCCCTTCTGCTGCGCCGTAAAGGAGGCTTCGGCCTTCGCGGGGGTCTGTGGCCCGAAGAGCCGCAGGGACTTGGCGCGCCCAAGGTCGATGCCGCGCTTGGCGATGCCCTGCCGCAGCCGCGCCATGCCCGGGCCACCTGCCGTGATCAGGGCGCGCAGACCCTCTCCCTCCTGGTCGGTCCTGACGCCGATCACCGCGCCGTCGATGCGGCCCGCATGATCGGCGGCGAGAAGCTCGGCCTCCTGGCCGCCTTCGGGGTTCATCACGGTCACCTGGTCACCCTGGTCCAGCTCGACCATGAGAGCCCCGCCGCCGGGGATCTCGTAACGCTCCACCCCCGAGCGGCGCTGCAGGTCGCGGGGGGTCAGAATCCGGCTGGGCTTTGGCGGGCCAGCGGTTACAGTCGGAAGATCGAGCATGGCGTTCATTGACCGGAAAATATGTTCACTGATAGCATAACACGGGGTGAAAACCGCGCAAGCACAAGGAGGGGTCATGCTGTCATTTCTGCTGGGTCTGGTGGCGGCCCTGGGCTGGGGGACGCATGACCTGATGGTGCGGCGCATCTCGCCGGGGGCGCGGGTTGGCCCGCAGATCGCCAGTGTCATGACCGTGGCGGCGCTGGTCGTCCTGCCCTTCGGCCTGGCCTGGGGTGATGCCTCGCGGCTGACGCTGGGGGCGGGGCTTTTTGCGGTGGGTTCGGGGGTCGCCTATTTCGCGGCCTCGCTCTGCCTCTATCACGCCTTCGCCCGGGCGCCTGCGCGGCTGGTGGCCCCCGTGATCGGCGCCTATCCCCTGCCCGCCCTGGTCTTTGCGGCGATGGCGGGGGTCTCGCTGGGCGCCTCGGACTGGATCGCCTCGGGGCTGATCGTGGCGGGGGTGGGGATCGTGGCGATCTTTGGCCACGAGGGCGGGGCGGCGCAGAGGGGCGCCCTGCCGCTGGCGGTGCTGGCCTGCCTTGGCATGGCCACGGCCTTTGCCCTGGGCCACCAGGCGACCGAGGCCCTGGACCCTTACCTCGCCCCCACCATTGCACGTTGTGCAAGCGCAGCAACGGCCTTGGGGCTCCTGATGCTGCACCCCGCGGGGGTGCGTGCTGCACTGCGGCAATTTCCGACCCTGGCGGCGATGGGCGTGCTGGACGGCGTGGCCCTGACGGCGGTTCTTGCGGCCGGAGCCCTGCCGATGGCGATCTATGCCTCGGTGGTTTCGTCGCTGTTCGGGATGGTGACGGTGCTTTTGGCCTGGGCGGTCCTGGGCGAGAAAGTCACGCTGAAACAAGGGGCCGGGATCGGGCTGGTCTTTGCGGGACTGGGGCTCTTGTCGCTTTGAGGGGGGCGCAAACCCGGGGTATACCCCGGGCTACGCGGCGGGGCGGGAGCGTCATTGGGTGTTACGGGGTCATCAGCCCCCGGCTGGCCAGGGCCTTGCGGTCGTCGCGCGGGCTCAGGCCGAAGACCGCCGCATAGTCCCGCGCCATCAAGTCGGCGCGCGGATAGCCCACCGAGGCCGCGATCTCGGTCAGGCTCTCGTCGGAATAGAGCACCCTTTGCCGGGCCTTGGTCAGCCGCAACTGGCGGTAATAGCGCAAGGGGCTCTGCCCGGTCTCGCGCTTGAAGAGGCGCTCGAAATGGCGCGGGCTCATGTCCAGCGCCTCGGCCACTTGCGGAATGCGCAGCGGCTCGTCGACATGGGCATCGAAAAGCCGCAGCGCCTCGCGGATCGCACGCGGCAGCGCATCGGCGGTGGCGGGCGCCCCCTGGACGGGGACCTTCTGGCGGGCGTGATCCTCGCGCACGGAGGGGTGCTGGAACCAGCAGGCGACCTCGGTCATGACCTGGGGGCCAAGGCGCTCCTCGACCAGCCGCAGCATCAGGTCGAAGACCGCCCCCGCGCCGGCGGCCGTGAACCGCCTGCGGTCGCGGGTGATGACGGCGGCCTCTGCCGTCACGGCGGGGAACTCGGCCTTGAAGGCGCTGTCATAGCACCAATGGACCGAGGCGCGGTGACCGCCCATGACCCCGGCCCGGGCCAGCGGAAAGACCCCGCCCGAAAAGCCGCCCAGAACCACACCCTCGCGGTCGAGCCTGCGGATCGTGGCAGGCGTCCGGGGCGAGGCAAAGCCCGCATCGGGCGGCGCCAGGAGGTAAAGCTGGTCCAGGTCTCCGGCCCGGTCCAGCCTGCGGTCGGGCATGAAGATGACCTCGGCCGATGAGCGCACCGGGTCGCTCGTCTCGCCCAGCAGGAGCCAGCGGAAGGCGCGGCGGCCGGTGATCTCGTTGGCCGCGCGCAGGGGTTCGATGGCCTGGGTCAGGCAGGCCATGGGAAAGCCCGGGAACATCAGGAAGCCCAAGGTCAGGGGCTGGATCCCGGGCGCGTTCATCTCAATCCTCGGGCCAGATGCCGGGCGAGGTCGGGGCGCCGTCGTCATATTTCGACAGCCATTCCACCATGGCATCGCGGTTGCGCAGGAAGCCCTTGTAGGCCGCGAGGTCCGGATGCAGGTCGCGCACCACGCGGTGCAGGCGGCGGCCCCATTTCGGCACGGTCACCAGGTCCTGGAAGGAGCCGAGGTAGGCGCGGATCGAAAAGGCGATGGCATTGGAGCGCGGCAGGCGGAAGAGCGATTGCAGCTCGACCCGCAGATGCTGCTTGGCGCCGAGATTGGCTTGGGTCAGCGTGGTCTTGGACGGGCCCCATTCCGGATAGGTCTCGGGCGCGGTGTCCAAGAGGGGATTGACCGTCATGGTCCAGTTGAAGCGCCGCACTGGCGCACCGTGTTGAAGTTTCAGAAGAAACTTCAAGGCGCGGTCGAAGATCCCCTTCTCATGCGCCAGGGGCACCGGGGCATGCCATTCGAAGAAGTTCATGCCGATGTCGAAATCGAGGCTCCAGTCGGCCTGGGTCGTCACCATCCCGGCATCGACCCACAGATTGCCATCCCGTTCGTCCTGCAGCGTGAAATCACCCTGCATCTGGCGGGTGATATATTCCATCGGCCCATAGGGCAGCGTCGAAGGATCGAGGAAGGTGAAGCGCTGGTCGATGCCGAGCGGCTTGTTCACCCAATGCCAGTCATTGCCCGAACGCTCCAGCGTGAACCACTGCGGATAGTCGCGGCTCAGGCTCTCCATGATGAGCTCCACGAGGTCCCAACCCGCCAGCTCCATATGCGGCAGGCTCTGGCAGCGCAGCGGATCGCGGGCCAGGACCCGCGCCCGGTCGCGCATCTCGCTGACGTAATGCTCGTCGATGTCGAAAGCGTGTTCCAGCACCGAGCCGGGGCGGGTCGGGACATGGGGCTCGATATTGACCGAATACATGTATTGGTCACGGTCGAAGGGGAAGGGAAAGCGGCGGACGGCGCTTGGGCTGTTGGCGAAGGTGAAATCGCCGACGAAGGTCTCGTCCTTGAAGAAGCCGCCAAAGTCGGGTTTCAGATCCAGCATGGGTTACCTTTCGATCGCAAGAGAGCGGCCTTCGAAGCGGCTCACGCAGGGCATGATCTTGGAATTGCTGGCCTTTTCCTCGTCGGTCAGCCAGTGGTCGCGGTGCAGGATCTGGCCCTCGGCCTTGACGACCTGACATTCGCATTGCCCGCAGGCCCCGCCCCGGCAGAGATAGGGCGCATCGACGCCATTGGCCTCCATCGCTTCCAGGAGGCTTTGGTGGCTGGGGACATGGATCGTCTTGCCCGTCAGGGTCAGTTCCACGTCGAAGGGCGCGCCGGGCTGGGGCGCGGTGAATTCCTCGAAATGGACGGAGTGTTCGGGCAGGCCCAGCTCGGCCGCCGTGGCGCGGACCCAGGAGAGCATCCCCTTCGGGCCGCAGCAATAGACATGGGTGCCAAGCGGCTGTCGCGCGAGCAGATCGCGCAGCGGAATGAAGGACTTGAGGTCGTCATAGTAGAAATGCACCGGCCCCTTGAGCTGGTCGCCATAGGCGCAAAGCGCGGGGTTGCGGGTGGCGTAATGCAGCTCCCACTTGGCGCCGATATGGGAAAGCTGGTGGATCATCGCCTTGAAGGGCGTGATGCCGATGCCGCCCGCCAGGAAGAGATGCTTCTTCGCCCGGCCATCCAGCGGGAAAAGGTTCACCGGGTGAGAGATCACCATCTCCATCCCCGGGGAGACGTGACGGTGCATGTATATCGACCCGCCCCGCCCGGCGTCATCGCGGCGCACGGTGATCTCATAGCCCGTCCGGTCCTCCGGGTCGCCGGAAAGCGAATAGGGGTTCATCCGGCGGGTGCCATGGTCCTCCATCTCGACGACCACATGGGCGCCGCCGGAAAAGGCGGGCAGCAAGCCGCCATCGCGGGCGACGAAACGGAAGCGGGTGATCAGGTCGTTGATCTTCTCGACCTCGGCGACCCGCACCAGAAGCTTGGCGACGCTCATGCGAATTTCTCCACCGGCGGGGGGATGTTGCCGGGCTCTTCGGCGTCGATGCAGACGCCCTGGAAGGCCGCGAGGCGGCGCGAGTAATGGTCGCGCACGAAAAGATGCAACCCGCAATGGCTGCACTGGAAGGGATCGGTGCGCACATTCTCGGTCACGCCCTTGCAATGGACGCATTGCACGCGCCGGACGGTCGAGCCGCGATGCTCTTTCTGGATGTCCTGGTGCGGCACGCCTTGCGCCATCAGGTCGCGCTCGGCCTGACCGATCAGCCCCTCCGACCCCGCGAGATAGCACTGCGTCCCCGCCTTGGCGTCCAGAAGCACCCGCGCGAGGCGAAACAGCAGCGTCGGCACCGAGGCCGCCCTCTGCGCCTGGGCCGCGCCAAGACCCGCGATCACCGCCCAGTCATCGGTCCCATTCGGCCCCGGCGTGTAAAGCACATGGGCCCGTTCCGCGATCCCGGGACCCGAGGCGAAGAGGTCGGCAACGGCCCCTGCCCCCTCTCCATCGGCAATGATCAGATGCGCCTGCCCCGGGCGCGGGGACAGGACACCATAGACAGGTCGGCTCTTGATCGAGGGCGGGAAGCTCATCTTTCGTCTTTCATCTTGGCTCAAATACTCCCGCCGGAGGCGCAGCGTCGCGCCCGCGCGCCCCCGGCAGTCTGGTCACTTCGCGGAACGCCGCTTCTTTTCCACGTCATAGAAGGGCAAGGAGGCGGTCTTGGCCTTGATCGGCCCATGGGTGCCGCAACGGACCTCGACATCGGCGCCATCCACCGCGCAATCGACGGGCAAGCGGGCGATGGCCACCGTCCAGTCGTTCAGGGGCGAATACATGGCTTGCGTGACGACGCCGACCTGCTTGCCGCCCTTGAAGACCGGGGCGCCGTTGCCGGGCACGTTCTTGCCCTCGAGCTTCAGGCCCCAGATCTTGAAGCGCTCTTTGCCCTTCAGGCGGTAATGCTCTTCCGCACCCCGGAAGCCGACCTTGCCGGAAGACACCGTGAAGTCCAGCCCCAGCTCCCAGAGCGTGTCGCCCGGGCCCTCGTTCTCGAAAGGATACATCTCGGAATTGTCGAAGGGGAAGAAGAGGAGGTAGCTCTCGGTCCGCAGCATGTCCAAGGTGGTGAAGCGGCAGGGGATGATGCCCATGTCGCGGCCCTCGGTCAGGATGCGGTCCCAGACCTCGCCCGCGTCCTGGCCGCGCACGAAGATCTCATAGCCGCGCTCGCCGGTATAGCCGGTGCGCGACAGGGTGATGGGCTTGCCGAAAAGGCTGGTCGCCATATGGGACATGTAGGGCAAAGCCCGAACGCCGGGGATGTGCTTTTCAAGGAAGTCCACCGCCAGCGGGCCCTGCAGCGAGAGGTCATGCAGGTTGTCGTCGAAGCGGATCGAGACATCGCGGCCGGTGGCGGCCATGGTCAGCTGCTCATGCCCCTGGCCCGAGCCATGGACCACCATGAAGCTGTTCGGCCCCATGCGGTAGATGATGCAGTCATCGACGAACTTGCCCGCGTCGTTCAGCATGCAGGCATAGATCGCCTTGCCCGGCATCAGGCGTTCGACGTTCCGCGTCGTGGCCCGCTCGATCACATGGCTGGCCGCGTGCCCCGTGATATGGACCTTCTTCAGCCCCGAGACATCCATCAGCCCGGCCTTGGTGCGGATCGCCATGTATTCGGCATCCGGGTCGCCATCATAGCTCCAGGCCGTGCCCATGCCGGACCAGTCTTCGAGCTTGGAGCCCAAGGCCCGGTGCCGGTCGCCCAAGGTCGAGAATCGCCAGGAATTCGTCATCGTTACCTCCCCGTTATCGGTGATTTTGGCAAAGTCTGGCCATGTCGGGGCCAGAAATCAACACTCAAATGCAACTTTATTTCATCATAGGGAAACATCTGCACCAGAGATGAAAAAGGGGGCGACCAGCGCCCCCTTCCCCGCGATTTCAGCGATCTCAGCCCGGCAGGACGAAGAACCAGTCGGCCGCAAAGACCACCACGACCCCGGCCACCAGCGCGAGATAGGGCAGGATGCCGGCCTTCTTCTCGCCGAGGTCGCCTTCCTTGAGGCCCAAGTCCTCATAAGCCTCTTTCGGGAACTTGCCGCCGTCCTGGACATAGTGGCGGAACCAGAAGACCGGGATGATGAGGGCCGCGAAGATAATCCCCGACCACAGAGCGCCGGAATAGCCCCAGACCTTGGCGCCCGCGCCGAGGAACATGGCGTTGACGAAGGCCAAAAGCGTGTTGACCGAGAGAAGCCAGGTCGGCGCCTTCCAGGGCCGCGCGATATGGGCGCTGTCGATGCGGTGGATCCAGCCGGCGTTCAGGTTCAGGAAGTTGAAGAGGATGTAACCGACGTTCGAGATGGCGAGCACATAGAAATAGCCGCTCACATCCGAGGCCAGCGCCAGGAGGAAGACGTTGAAGGCAAAGTCCGTCCACATCGCCTTGTGCGGCGCGCCATTGGCGTTCACACCCGACAGATACTTGGGCAGCCAGCCGTCCTTCGATCCTTGGTAGAGCGTCCGCGAGGAGCCCGCCATGGCGGTCATGATCGCGAGGAAAAGCGCCATGATCATCAGGATGACGAAGATCTGCGTGACGACCTTGCCGCCGCCGATCATGTTGCCCAGGGCCTCACCCACGCCCGTGCCATCGACGATGCCCGCCGCGAGCATGCCTTCCTGCCCCAGGACGCCCTGGAAGGCGAAGGGGACGAGGAAGAAGAAGACGATGCAGAGAAGCCCCGAGAAGAAGATCGCCTTGAACGTGTCCGTGGCGGGGTTCTTGAGCTCGGAGGTATAGCAGACTGCGGTCTCAAACCCATAGGTCGACCAGGCCGCGATATAGAGGCCGCCGATGACCAGGGTCCAGCCCCCGATGCTCCAATCGCCATCCACGCCCGAATAGGCGGCGGTGGGCGGCACCAGGCCCGTGACGTTCATATAGTCGATCTGCCCGGTGAAGAGCGGCACCAGGCCCACCAGCAGAAGCGGAACCAGCACGATGATCGCCAGCCATTTCTGCGCCGAGGCGGTCGAGGCGATGCCGCCATGCTGGATCAGCAGGATGACCGACATCAGGGCCACGCCCACGACGAAGGTCGAGTTGAAATGCAGTGTGCCCAGCCCCGGGATCGAGACGGCAGCGGCCTCCCAGACCCGGAAGGCCGGGGTCAGGGCAGCGACGCCGTCAGCGGTGGCGACGGCGGTGATGGCATCGGCAGGCGCCGTGCCCGCATTGGCCGCGAGATAGTCGATGACCGATTGCGTCTCGGCCGTATAGCTCGCGAGATTGGCCGCGACCCAGTCCAGAACCATCTGGCTGTCGGCCGCCGGGATCGGGAAAAGCGCGTTCAGGATATAGCCCGCCGCAATCGCGCAGCCCAGGGACAGCACGGGCGACCAGGCGAACCAGTTGCACCAGACCGAGAGCGGCGCGATCAGCTTGGAATAGCGCAGCCAGGCCGTCGCCCCATAGACCGAGGTCCCCCCCGACTTGTTGCCAAACATCCCCGCCATCTCGGCATAGGTAAAGCTTTGCAGAAAGCCCATCACCATCGAGATCATCCAGACCGCAAAGGCAACCTTGCCCGTGGTCCCGGCGATCCCGCCGATGGAAAACAGCACCAGCGGCGGCACCCCCGCGGCGACCCAGAAGGCCCCCTTCCAGTCCAGCGCCCGGACCAGTTGGCCCGAACCTCCTTCATTCGACATCTGTCCACTCCCTTTTGGTGGAACCGCGATTTCCCCGTTCCCGAAGTTCGCGGTCTTTGTTGCACGCAGGCAAGGTCCCCTCGACCCCGTCGCCGCGCTGGGGCCATGCAAACATGACTTCGGGTCTGCGCCAAAGGAAATTTTCACGGTCAGGCAAAATTGTTTCCCTTTGCTGCGGATGCGAAGGGCCAAGGCCCCCGGTGCTGAAGAAAGCGGCAGGGCAACGCAATGGGCCCCGGGCGCTTGCCTCGGGGCCGATCGTGACGGCGATTGGTTAATGCGGTGTTAAGCCCAAACTGGGCCACCCAGACTGCGCCGCCCCGGGCTTGACCCAGGGCGCCTCGACCTTGTGGCGCGGGTCGTCCCGACAGGTCGAGGCCCCGGGCTTGCCCCAGGGCGGCGGGGCCTTGGGGGCGGTGGGGCGAACCCCGACCAACCCCGGGCCCCCTCAGTTGCGCAGGTAGGCCTCCATCGAATCCTCCAGCGCGTCCTTCCAGGGCGTGTGGTGAACCGGCGCCATGGTCCCGGTCATCACCGACCGGTAGGCATGATTGCGGAAGCCCATGATGTCCTTCTTCTTGTGCTCTTTCCATTCGAAGAAGGCCTCGCAGGCGCCGTCCACGTTGAAGCTGGGGTAATCGGTCTCGGCCACCAGCTCCTTGACGTAGTCAGCCTGGTAGTGGATCGCGTCATGGGCGTCCTGCCCCGCATCCTCGCCCGCCTCGCGGTCGGCCACGTCCTTCAGCATGACCTGCTTGTCGGTCGGAAGCGCGATCCGCCCCATGATCGCATCGCGCACCCACCAGGCCTGGGCGTCGAACATGTTGAAGGTGAACCACTGGTCCTGCATGCCGAGGTAGAAGAGCTTGGGATTGTGGACATAGACCACGCCCTTATACAGGTCATGCGTCGCCAGCCGGTTCGCCGTCTTCAGCCGCAGATCATCGGGCAGGAAGGGGAAATGGTGCTTGTAGCCGGTGCAGAGGATGATCGCATCGACCTTCTTCGAAGTCCCGTCCTTGAAGTAGGCCGTCGTCTCGTCGACATGATCCAGCGCCGGAACCTCTTTCCAGTTCTCCGGCCAGTCGAAGCCCATGGGCGCATTGCGATAGGCCACCGTGATCGACTTGGCGCCGTATTTCCAGCACTGCGAGCCGATGTCCTCGGCCGAATAGCTGGAGCCCAGAATCAGCAGGTCCTTGCCCTTGAACTCCATCGCGTCGCGGAAGTCATGGGCATGCAGCACGCGGCCCCCAAAGATGCCAAAGCCCGGGTATTCCGGCACATTCGGCGTCGAGAAATGGCCCGAGGCGACGATGACATGGTCAAAGACCTCATCATAGATGCTGTCCTTTACCAGGTCATGCGCGGTCACGGTGAACTTGCCCGTGGCCTCGTCATAGCGGGTGAAGCGCACCGGGTGGCGGAAGCGGATCCAGTCGCGCACCCCGGCCTTCTTCACCCGGCCTTCGATATAGTCGAACATCACCGCACGCGGCGGATAGCTCGCGATCTGCTTGCCGAAATGCTCTTCAAAGGAATAGTCCGCGAATTCCAGACCTTCCTTCGGGCCATTGGTCCAGAGATAGCGATACATCGAGCAATGGACCGGCTCGCCATATTCATCCAAGCCCGTGCGCCAGGTATAGTTCCACAAGCCACCCCAATCGCCCTGCTTTTCAAAGCAGACGACTTCCGGGATCTCGGCGCCCTTGGCCCTGGCCGATTGAAAGGCGCGCAAAGCCGCCAGCCCCGAAGGCCCCGCCCCGATCACCGCCACACGCATCTTCGTCATAAGTCACTCCCTGTTTCCGCACGCGGTTTTTCTTTGTGTCCAGACTAAGCGCCCTCATCCCCCTGTGTCAAATTTTCTCACTGACAGGAAACCACAGGGCAGTTTGCCGCACCATCCGGCGCCCCGGCAGCCAGCTTGCGCCCAGAACTGGGCAGAACCCCCCGCCCCTCGCCCAGAATCACGCCAGTCCCTGCGGAGGTCATCCCGACCGGTCTCACTTGGGTCATCGCCCCCAAGGCGCCCGCCCCGCGACTCGCCCGCTTGACATTCCCCGCTCCGCGCTCTCCCCTGCGGCGAAACAGGAGGCCAAGATGAGCGATTTCCCCAGCACCGGAACCTTCGTCGGCCGCCTTTGGGTCGAGGGGACGGGGCCCGTCCTCGTCCATCTGCGGGCGGGCTGGCTGCATGACGTCACCACGCGGCAGGCGCCCACGATGCGCGACCTTTTGGAGCTGCCCGACCCCGTGGGTCACCTGAAGGCCCTGCCCGACCGGCCCCTGTCGGAACTGGCGCCGCTTTTGGCCGCGAGGGAGAGCACCGGCACAAGGCTCCTCTCCCCGGCCGATCTCCAGGCGATCAAGGCCTGCGGGGTGACCTTCGCCCGGTCGATGATCGAACGCGTGATCGAAGAGCGCGCGGCAGGTGACGCCGCCCGCGCCGCCGCGATCCGGGCGCGCATCGCGGGTATCCTCGGCACCTCGCTCCGCGACCTGAAACCCGGCTCGCCGGAGGCGACCGAGGTCAAGCGGCTCCTGCAGGCGGAGGGTCTCTGGAGCCAATACCTGGAAGTGGGCATCGGCCCCGATGCCGAGGTCTTCACCAAATGCCCGCCCATGGCCTCGGTCGGCCAGGGCGCCAGCGTGGGCCTCCACCCGATCAGCCAATGGAACAACCCCGAGCCCGAGGTCGTGCTGGCGCTCTCCTCGCGCGGAACGATCCTCGGCGCCACGCTCGGCAATGACGTGAACCTGCGCGATGTCGAGGGCCGCTCGGCTCTCCTCCTCGGCAAGGCCAAGGACAACAACGCCTCCGCCTCCCTCGGGCCGCTCCTGCGGCTGTTCGACGAGAGCTTCTCGCTGGACAATGTCCGCAGCCTCACCCTGACCCTGACGGTCACCGGAGAAGACGGCTTCCGCCTCGAGGGCCGCTCCTCCATGGCCGAGATTTCCCGCGACCCCGCCGATCTTGCCGCGCAAACCCTTGGCCGCCATCACCAGTATCCCGACGGCGCCTTCCTTTACTGCGGGACGATGTTCGCGCCGATCCAGGACCGCGACGGCCCGGGCCAGGGCTTCACCCATCACCTGGGCGACGAGGTCACCATCGCCACCCCCGCGCTCGGAGCCCTCACCAACACCGTGCGCCTCGCGACCGAGGCCCCGGAATGGACCTTCGGCACCGCCGCCCTGATGCGCAACCTCGCGGGACGCGGCCTCCTCTGACCCCAAAGGACTCTCGCCCCGCCGCGTAGCCCGGGGTAAACCCCGGGTCAGGCCGCACCTTCCCCCCGAACGCGCCCCTTCCCCTTTCACATTGGCACAAATATCCTCGGGGGGTGCAGGGGGGCAGACAGCCCCCCTGCCGCTTTCCGCGCGCGACAGCCCCCATGGCCCCAAATCCCCCGGCCAAGCCCCCAGCGCGGCCCGACCCGCAATCCCCTTTGCCCTTTCACCTTGGCTCAAATACTCTCTTTGGGTGCAGGGGGCCGACAGCCCCCCTGCCGCTTTCCACAAAGGACAAGATGCCCCGCTTCACCCGCCTCTCTGCCGAAGACCGCCGCCTCATGCTGATCGAGGCCGCCTGCGCCTCCATGGCCGAGGACGGGATCGCGGGCTTCACCGTCGACCGGATCTGCGCCCGGGCCGGGGTCTCGCGCGGGCTGATCACCCATCACTTCGGTTCCATGGCGGGGCTCATGGCCGCCACCTATGCCCAGCTTTACGACGAAGACCTCTCCGAGGCCGAGGGCAGCGGCCTTCAGGGCCTCCTTGCCATGGTCTTCGACCCCGCCCGCTTCAACCGGTCCAGGCTGAACATCTGGCTCGCCCTGTGGCAGGCCATCGCCAATACGCCCGAACTGACCGAAGAGCACCACAGCCGCTATGGCGCCTATGTGACGCGGGTGGGCCTGGCGCTGCAAGAGGCGGGCCGACCCGAGGCCCTGGCGCCGGCGCTCATCGCGCTGATCGACGGGCTGTCCTTGCAGCATTGCATCGACCCCGCATCCATGCCGCCCGAGGCCGCAAGGCAGGCCTGCGAGGCCTTCCTTGCCCTGCACAGCCCGTAGCCCGGGGTCAGAACTTCGCCTTGATCAAGGCGCCGACCGCGCCGAAATCCATCTGGCCGGTATACTTGGCCTTCAAGACGCCCATGACCCGGCCCATATCCTTGACCGAGGTGGCGCCCACTTCGGCAATGGCCGCCGTAACCACCGCCTCGACCTCCGCCGCGCCAAGCTGCTTGGGCAGGAATTCCTCGATCACCGCGATCTCGGCGGTTTCCTTGGCGGCGAGCTCGGGGCGCCCGCCCTCGAGATAGACCTTGACCGATTCCTGGCGCTGCTTGACCATCTTGGCCAAGACTGCCAGCTCGTCGCCAGCCGCGCCATCCGTCCCCCGCGCATTGATCTCGCGCTCTTTCAAGGCATTCAGGATCAGCCGCAAGGCGCCCAGGCGCTCTGCCGCCTTGGCCTTCATCGCCTCCTTGATCTCGCCCATCAGCCTTTGCTGCAATTCCATGACCGTCTCCCTTTTGCCCGCCACCTTACGCCGCCCCCCTTCCCGCCTCAACTCCCCCTCTTTCCCATTGACCCCGCCCCCCGCCCCCCCTATCAGGAGCCCGTTTATCCGCCCCCCTCACCCGGAGTTTCCCATGCCGCAAGACAAACCTACCGCCTGCCTCGCCCTCGCTGACGGCACGGTGTTCTACGGTCGCGGCTTTGGCGCCACGGGAGAGACGGTGGCGGAGCTCGTCTTCAACACCGCGATGACCGGCTACCAGGAAATCATGACCGACCCTTCCTACGCGGGCCAGGTCGTGACCTTCACCTTCCCCCATATCGGCAACACCGGGGCCACGCCCGAGGATGACGAGACGGCCACCCCCGTCGCCGCCGGCATGGTGGTGAAATGGGACCCGACCGAGCCCTCGAACTGGCGCTCGACCGCCGACCTGCAATCCTGGATGGCATCGGTCGGCCGCATCGGCATCGGGGGCATCGACACCCGCAGGCTCACCCGCGCCATCCGCCAGCAGGGCGCGCCGCATGTGGCCCTGGCCCATGACCCGGAAGGCAAGTTCGACCTCGGCGCCCTGGTGGCCAAGGCCCGGGCCTGGAAGGGTCTCGTGGGTCTCGACCTCGCCAAGGATGTCTCCTGCGCGCAAAGCTATACCTGGGACGAGAAGACCTGGGCCTGGCCCGAGGGCTATACGCGGCGCGAGGGGCCGGGGCTGAAGGTCGTGGCGGTGGATTACGGCGCCAAGCGCAACATCCTGCGCTGCCTGGCTTTTGCGGGCTGCGAGGTCGTCGTCCTGCCCGCCAATGCCACGGCCGAGGATGTCCTGGCCCACAAGCCCGAGGGCGTCTTCCTCTCCAACGGCCCCGGAGACCCGGCGGCCACCGGCGCCTATGCCGTGCCGATGATCCAGGGGGTGCTCAAGGCCGACCTGCCGCTCTTTGGCATCTGCCTTGGTCACCAGATGCTGGCGCTCGCCCTGGGTGCCAAGACCGTCAAGATGAACCACGGCCACCACGGCGCCAACCATCCGGTCAAGGACCTGACCACCGGCAAGGTCGAGATCACCTCGATGAACCACGGCTTCACGGTCGACAGCCAGACCCTGCCCAAGGGCGTCTCCGAGACCCATGTTTCGCTGTTCGACGGGTCGAACTGCGGCATCGCGGTGGACGGCAAGCCGATCTTCTCGGTCCAGTATCACCCCGAGGCCTCGCCCGGGCCGCAGGACAGCTTCTACCTCTTCGAGCGCTTCGCCGCCGCCATGCGCGCCCGCCGCGCCGCCTGAGAGATTCGCGCCTGGGTTGAAGGGGTCGGGTTCTCCGACCCCTTTTGCGTTGTGTTAACCTTTTGATGTCAGAACAGAAAAAGAACATCCGGGGGCATTAACGCTTTTCCCGGACTTATCCACAGGCAACCTCCCCCCGGCCCGGCTTTCCGCCGCCCCGGGGCCCGCAATGTTAAGCGCCCATTAACCATCGGCCACCGATGTTGGACTTGTAAGCCGGGCCAGAAGGCCTTGCCGCAAGGATGGGATCCCATGACCGCGACATTGCGCACTTTGCCCCAGGGGACAGAAGTCCACCCGCTCCACCGCGAAATCGCCCCCGGCGGGCCGGTCGGTGGGGGCCTCATCGCGGGCCAGATCGGCGGGCCGGTCGCGGTCGCGGGGCGCGCCTTGGGCGGTCCGGTGGGCCAGGTGCACGGCCTGACCGGCGGCCCGGTCTCTCCGGTCGGAGGGCCCCTCCGCCCTTTTGTCCATAACCCCCAGAGCTTTCCGGCTCCGGGGGCGGAACTCCCCGAGGCGGAACAGCGTCTGGCCCTTCGGCTCTTGCGCGAAGGCGTGCTGGCGCCCCATGCGCTGTTGCAGGGCCTGGCGCGGCTCTCCGAACGTCCGGGCGGGCGGCTCGTCGACCTGCTGCTCGACCAGGGCCTGGCCGAAGAGGGACCGCTTTTCGCCGCCCTGCACCGCCTGACCGGGATCGGCCCGGCCGACCCGCGCCTGACGCCCGACCCGCGCCTGATCGACCGGCTCGAGGCCAGCTTCTGCCTGGCCGAGCGCATCCTGCCGCTCCGCCAGATCGGCGATGCCACGCTGATCGCCGCCGCCGACCCCGAAAGCTTCGCGCGCCTCGCCCCGCGGCTCCAGGCGATCTTCGGCAAGGTGCTGCCAAGCCTCGCCCCGGCCATGCGGATCGAGGCCGCGCTCCTGGCCGCACGCGGGCAGGCGCTGGCCCATTCGGCCGAGACCATGGTGCCGGTCCTGGACAGTTGCCGCACCTATCGCAAGGCCAGCCGCACGGCCCTGCGCGGGCTCGCCATCGCGGGGGCCGTGGCGCTGTTGTTCATCCAGCCGATCCTCGCCGCGCTAACGCTTTGGGCCGTGGTGACCCTGGTCCTGGCCACCGGGATGAAGGTCGCGGCCTTCATCGCCTCGCTGAAGCCGATCCAGAGGCCCCAGCCTGCGACCCTGGCCCGCCTGCCCGTGGTCTCGGTCATGGTGGCGCTTTACCGCGAAAGCGACATTGCCTCGCGGCTGGTGGCACGGCTGGGGAAACTGGATTACCCCAAGGACCTGTTGGACATCTGCCTCGTCGTCGAGGAAGAGGACCAGATGACCCGCAAGGCCCTGGCCCGGGCCGACCTGCCGGGCTGGATGCGGGTCGTCGTGGTGCCGGGGGGGCGGGTCAAGACCAAGCCGCGCGCGCTTAACCATGGGCTGACCCAGTGTCGCGGCCAGATCATCGGGGTCTATGACGCCGAGGACATGCCCGACCCCCAGCAGATCCGCCGCGTGGTCGCGCATTTCGCGGGCGCAGGCCCCGAGGTCGCCTGCCTGCAAGGCGCCCTGGACTTCTACAACCCGCGCAAGAACTGGCTCGCCCGCTGCTTCACCATCGAATATGCGGGCTGGTTCCGCGTGATCCTGCCGGGGCTGGAGCGTCTGGGGATGCCCTTGCCCCTGGGCGGCACGACCCTGTTCTTCCGCCGGGATATCCTCGAACGCCTGGGCGGTTGGGATGCCTGGAACGTGACCGAGGATGCCGACCTGGGCATGCGCCTCGCGCGGCGGGGCTATCGGACCGAGATCCTGGCCTCGACCACGCTCGAGGAGGCCAATTGCCACGGCCTCGCCTGGGTCAAGCAGAGGTCGCGCTGGGTCAAGGGCTACATGATGACCTGGATCACCCATATGCGCCACCCGGTGACGCTCTATCGCGAGCTGGGGTTCAAGGCCTTCCTGGGCTTCCAGATCCTCTTCCTCGGCTCGCTGAGCCAGGCCCTGTTCGCGCCGCTCCTTTGGGGGATGTGGGGGCTGATGTTCGGCCTCGCCCATCCCCTGTCGCCCTGGCTCGGCGCTAGCGGGGTCCAGGCCCTGACGGCGGTCTTCATGCTCTGCGAGGTCTTGAACATCGGCATCGGGGTCCTGGGGCTGAAGCGGTCGGGGCAGAAGCTGTCCTGGCTTTGGGTGCCGACGCTGACGGCCTATTTCCCCTTGCAAACCTTCGCCGCCTACAAGGCCGCCTGGGAGATGCTGCACAAGCCCTTCTACTGGGACAAGACCACCCACGGCGCCTTCCACTGAGGCTTGCGACAGGGTCACGGAGGCCCCCCCCCAAAGGGCCATCAAGAGCCATTCTCTGCGTGTCGGAGGGGGCCGATTTTCCGAAGGAAAATCGGCCCCCTCCGACAGGACGCGGATTTTCCTGCGGAAAATCCGCGTCCTGTCGGACCCCAGCAGCAAAACGCAAACCGCAAGCCCGCGCCGCCCGGGCCGCAGGCCAGGGCGGCGCCCTCCGCGAGGGACTGGATTTTTCAAAGAAAAATCCAGTCCCTCGCGGACCCGCTTCTTCTTCGGACATGGGGGTTGGCGGTGGCCGATCTTGCCCTTGGCAAGATCGGCCACCGCCAACCGGTCGCGGATTTTCCTGCGGAAAATCCGCGACCGGTTGGCCCCCTACCTCAGCTTCAACTCCCCCGCATCGACGCGCAACCGCGTCTCGTAGGCCCGCGAGATATGGACCTTCAAGGCCTGGTAAGCCGCCTCGCCGTCCCGCGCCTCGATCGCCGCCACGATCCGGTCATGCTCGCCGATCGCCACCCCATCGCGCCCCTCGGCGGCAAAGGAGGTCGTGGCCATCAGGGCCATCGACCGATGCACGAGGTCCAGCTGCTGCACCAGGAAGCGGTTGTGGCTCGCCAAATGGATCAGCCGGTGGAAGCGCTTGTTGGCCCGCGAAAGCTCGCGCGGGTCGCCGCCGACCTTGGCGCGGTCCTCCTCGACCATCGAGCGCAGAACCCGCACCTCCTCCTCTGTCGCATGCCGCGCCGCAAGCCGCGCGGCCAGGCCCTCCAGCTCGGTGCGCACCGCATACAGTTCCGCCAACTGGTTGTGATCCAGCGAGGCCACGATCAGGCTGCGGCCATCACGGGTCACCATGGCCTGGGTCTCCAGCCGCTGCAAAGCCTCGCGCACCGGGGTCCGGCTGACGCCGAACCGCTCCGCCAGCTCTGATTCCACCAGCCGGTCGCCCGGGTGATAAAGCCCCCCCTCGATCGCCTCGAGGATCAGCGTATAGGCATCCTTCGCCATCTCGCCCCCTTTTTCCGCCACCCTAAGCCCTGATCCGCCCCCCCGCAACCGCCCGGGCGCGCCCGGACCTCCACCAAGCCCCTTCCCAGCCACCGCCCAATCCGCTACCCCTGCGCCCCATGCGCGACTTCTCCCACATCACCACCTGGGTCTTCGACCTCGACAACACGCTCTACCCGCCCGAATACCGGCTCTTCGACCAGATCGAGGTCAAGATGACGGCCTGGGTCATGCAGGCGCTGAAGGTCGGCCGCACCGAGGCCGACCGCCTGCGCCGCCACTATTGGGAGACCTATGGCACGACCCTCTCCGGCCTGATGCGCGAGCATCAGATCGACCCGGGCCCCTATCTGTCCGAGGTCCATGACATCGACTTCACCGTCCTGCCCCGCGACCCCGACCTCGCCCAGGCCCTCGCAAAGCTCCCCGGCCGCCGCATCGTCTATACCAATGGATGCATTCCCTACGCCGTAAGGGTGCTGGAGGCACGCGGCCTGACAGGTCTCTTCGACGCGGTCTATGGCATTGAAAGCGCTGACTTCCGCCCCAAGCCCGAGGCCCAGGCCTACCAAGCGGTCTTCGCCCAGGACGGCACCGACCCTTCCCGGGCCGCCATGTTCGAAGACGACCCCCGCAACCTCGTGGCGCCCCATGAGATGGGGATGCGCACGGTCCATGTCGCCCCCAAGCCGACGCCGGCCCGCCATATCCACCACCACACCAGCGACCTCGCGCGCTTTCTGCGGCGGCTCGGGACCGAAAAGGCCGCCTCCCGCTAGGCGCCCGGACCCCTTGAAGCCTCACCAGCGCTCCCCGGCGACCGGCCTTGCTCTTGGCCCGACCGGAGGCCAAGGGCGTCACCCCGGACAATCTGTCCACCTGACAGCGCCCTGTCGCCATGGCACCACCGCCCGGCAAACAGGAGCCGCAGCCATGTCCATTCCGCTTTCCATCCCCCTTGTCGGTCCGATGACCCGCGCCATCGAGCGCGATCATTCGACGCTTTACTACCTCCTCGTCATCCTCCTCACCGCCCTCGTTCTGGCCGTCAAGACCTGGGGCCTCGTCGCCCTGACCCTGACTGCCCTGGCCTTCGTCCCGGTGATGTTCACCTTCCTCATCATCATCGCACGCCCCTGACCCGCGGCGCTTTGACCCTGTGCTTTGCCCGCCTTCCGTCCTAGATTGAGAGCATGGAGGCCGTTATGCATGAGACCGATATCCTGATTTCCGGCGGCGGCGTCGCCGGGCTCACGGCGGCGAGCGCCTTCGGAGCCGCGGGCTTCCGTGTCCTGATCGTCGAGCCCAGCCCGCCGGTCACCGATCTCGCCACGCCCGGCGCCGATCTGCGCACCACGGCGTTCCTCACGCCCTCGGTCAAGCTCCTGCAAGCCGCGGGCCTCTGGGAGCGCCTCCTGCCCTTCGCCTCTGCGTTGCAGGTCATGCGCATCGTCGACGCCGGGGGTCCCCTGTCCGAGACGGGCCAGCCCGTGGCCCGCATGACCCGCGATTTCGTGGCGGCGGAAATCTCGGATCAGCCCTTCGGCTACAACCTGCCCAACTGGCTCCTGCGGCGCGAGATGGTAGCGCGGCTCTCCGAGCTGCCCAATGTCACCTTCCGCCCCGGCCTCGCCACGACCTCGATGACCACCCGCGCGACCGAGGCCCGTGTGACGCTCTCGGACGGCGCCCAGGTGACGGCGAGGCTGGTGATCGCCGCCGATGGCCGCAATTCCACCATGCGCCAGGCGGCCGGGATCGGGGTGAAAACCATCCGCTATGGCCAAAAGGCCGTGGTCTGCGCCGTGACCCATGACCAGCCGCATGGCAATGTCTCGACCGAGATCCACCGCTCCGGTGGCCCCTTCACACTGGTCCCCCTGCCCGATCACCAGGGACGCCCGGCCTCGGCCGTGGTCTGGATGGAGCGCGCGGCGCAGGCCCTTGGCCTGGCCACCCTGCCCGATGCGGCCTTCCAGGAGGCGCTGAACGCCCGCTCCTGCGGCGTCCTCGGCCCCCTGACCCTCGTCAGCGGCAGGGCCACCTGGCCCATCATCACGCAATGGGCGCATCGCATGTCGGGCGAGCGCCTGGCGCTGATGGCCGAGGCCGCCCATGTCGTCCCGCCGATCGGGGCCCAGGGGCTGAACATGAGCCTGAGGGACCTTGGCAGCCTTCTGGACCTTGCGACCGCCAGCCCCGCAACGCTCGGCGATGCCGCGATGCTGGACGCCTATCACAGGGCCCGCCACACCGATGTCACCGCCCGCGCCCTCGGCATCGACGCCTTGAACCGCGCCTCGATGGCCGAGGCCCAGCCGCTGCGCAACCTGCGCGCCATGGGCCTCGGCGCGCTCCACGCCATCACGCCGATCCGCCGCACCCTGATGAAAGCCGGCCTCGGCCTCGGCTGATTTCATCTTTTCCCAAATATCCACGGGGTTTCCAAAGGGGAGCGTGCTCCCCTTTGGTTGGGGGGTGCGGGGGGCGAAAGCCCCCCGCTTCCGCCGGTCGGAGGCAAGGGCGCCAGCCCGCAGCAGGCCGACCGGCAAAAGCGAGGGCTGCCGCCCCCGCACCCCCGCCTCAAGAGGGTGACCATGCCCTTGGTTTCTTGAACCAATGGCGAAACCAATGGCAAACCCTTGAGAAACCCCGTGGCCCGAAGCCTTCCCTAAGCCAGCGCTGCGTCAAGCGCCAGGCGGAGCCGTTCCACCGTCGCCCCCACATCCTTCAGCTTGTCGAGCCCAAAGAGCCCCAGGCGAAAGGTCCGGAACTCTGCCCCCTCGCCCACCTGCAAGGGCACACCCGCCGCGATCTGGTAGCCCTTGGCCTTGAACTTTGCGCCATTCTGCACCTCGGGATCGCTGGTGAAGCTCACCACCACCCCCGGCGCCTTGAAGCCCTCGGCCGCGACCGAGACCACACCCCGTGCCTCCAGCATCTCCCGCACGCGCGCGCCCAGCTCCCATTGCGCCGCCTTGGCCTCGGCAAAGCCCATGGCCCGGGTCTCGGCCATGGCCGAAGCAAAGCCCAGGATGGCATCGGTCGGCATGGTGGCGTGATAGGCATGCCCCCCCTTCTCATAGGCCTCCATGATCGCCCGCCACTTCTTCAGGTCCAGCGCGAAAGAGTTCGACGTGGTCGCCTGAAGCCTTTCCTCCGCCCGCGGCCCCATCATCACCAGCCCGACCGCCGGAGAGGCCGACCAGCCCTTCTGCGGCGCCGAGATCAGCACATCGACCCCAAGCGCCGCCATATCCACCCAGACACAGCCGCTGGCGATGCAATCCAGCACGAAAAGCGCCCCCACCTCATGCGCCGCCGCTGCCACTTCCGCGATATAGGCATCGGGCAGGATGATGCCGGACGAGGTCTCGACATGGGGGGCAAAGACCGCCTCGGGCCGCGTCTCGCGGATCTTCGCCACGACCTCGGCCAGGGGCGGCGGCGCGAAGCTGGCCGCCACCGTATTCCCCGCCGCCCGCGCCATGACGACCGTCACATCCGCCTGCCCCATGGCGTCGAAAATCTGGCTCCAGCGGTAAGAGAACCAGCCGTTGCGCACCACCAGCGCCCGGCCCCGCCCGAACTGCCGCGCCACGGCCTCCATCCCATAGGTCCCGCCGCCCGGCACCAGGGCCACGGCGCTGGCCCCATAGACCTCCTTCAACCCCGCCGAGACCTCGCGCATCACGCCCTGGAACCGCGCCGACATGTGGTTCAAACTCCGGTCGGTGAAGACGACCGAAAACTCCTGAAGCCCCTCGGGGTCGATATGGTCATGCGGCAGTTTCATGGCTTCCTCCGTTGCGACCCGCAGGCCTTGTTTGCCCAAGGATAGCGCGGGGGCCTGCGGCTTGCACCCTCAAAGCCCCAAAAGGCCTTTCAGATGGGCCAAGATAATCGCCACACCGGCCTCTCCCTGCGCGGCCGAGGCACGCGGCGCAGAGGCCGTATACCAGGTGTCATTCTCGGCCATCCGCGCTTGCTCCACCGTCTCGGGGGCAAGCGCCAGCATCAGCGCGGTCTCGCCCTCGCCGGCATGATCGAAGGGGAAATGCTCTGCGACCTCTGGCGGCATCAGGGGATGGATCTGCACCCAGTTGAAGGGGTTCTCACCCTGGGCATGGGCCTCGTAATAGGTCTCCATGCCCTTGGCGCCCCACCAGCCCGGGCCACGTGTCGCCTCCAGATGGGCAAAGACCGCGTTGCGGGCGGCCAGGCGGAAGGTCAGGTCGGTCGGCATGCCTTGGGCGAAATTCTCGGTCTGGTGATGGATCACGCCATGGATGTTGCGAAACCCCGCCTTTAGCAGCGCGGCAAACAGCGCCTCGGCCAGGGGCTGGAAGGCCTGGGTCGGCAGATGCAGCGTGAAGCTCTCCGCCCCCGCCACGGCATGGGAGGCCGCGCCATAGGCGAAGCTTGGCAGGATCACCATTCGGTCAGGCGCCTCGGCCTCCAGCCGGTCGAGGCAGCGCGTGACGGCGAGGAGGTCGACGCCCAGGGGCAGATGCTCGCCGTGATATTCCTGCACGCCAAGCGCGAGGACCAGGGGCAGGTTCTCCGCCTGGGCCTGGCGCAGCTGATGGGGGGTGCAGAGCTCGTATCTCATCGGGAGCCCATCAGGTGGCGGGTGCTCGTGTAAAGCGCCTTGAAGACCTCGTATTGCTTTGCGTAACCGGGGGCGGGCGCGGGCGTCACCCGTTCCGCCACCGGGTTCCAGCGCGCGATATCGCCGGGCTGCGCGAGCCCCACGGCCAGGGCCGCAAGGTAAGCATCGCCATAAGAGGCCCCCAAAGTGATCCCCGCCACCTCCTGGGTCAGGCCGGTGAAATCCGAGGTCGCCTGCATCCAGGGGCCATTCTTCGTGCCTCCGCCCACCGCACGGACGAGGCGCGGCGCGGCGCCTGCCTGGGTGTAGGTCTCGGTCACATGGGCGGTGCCGGCCGCGATCCCCTCCAGCACCGCGCGGTAGAGGTCGCCGCGGCCATGGGTCAAGTCCAGGCCAAAGAAGACGCCCTTGGCCTGGGGGTCATGGATCGGCGTCCGCTCGCCCGAGAAATAGGGCAGGCAGATCAGACCCTTGGCGCCTTTGGGCGAGGCGAGCGCCTCCTGGGTCAGGGTGGCGAAGGCCTGGTCGCGCGGCAGATCGCGCGCGAAGTGGTCGCGGAACCAATGGGTCAGGGTGCCGGAGGTCGCCAGCCCCGCCATGGCCGCGAACTGGCCCGGGAAAAGCCAGGGCGCGTGCCAGAGGCGGGGATCGGCCAGCAGATGGTCGGTCACCTCGATGATGAAGATGGTGGAGCCATACATCATCATCATCTCGCCGGGCGCGGCGACGCCCACCGAGACCGCCTCCGCCGCCGCATCGATCGTGCCGCAGAGGACGGGGGTGCCAGGCGCGAGGCCCGTCTCGGCGGCGGCTTTGGCCGTGACATGGCCCGCGACTTCGTGGCTCCACATCAGGCGGGGGAGCATCTCGACCGGGCAAATCTCGGTCATCGGCGCCCAGGTCTGGGCCTTGATGTCGTAAAGCGGCGCGAAATTGGCCGCCGTATAGTGGTCGATCACATGCTCTCCGGTCAGGCGCCAGGTGAGATATGTCGTCGAAGTGTCTATACGCGCAGTCTTTTCCCAAATCTCCGGGCACTGCCGCCGCAGCCAGAGGATCTTCGGCCCCACGGCCTGAGAGGTCAGGGCATTGCCGCAATGATCCAGGATCGCGGCCTCTCCCAGTTCGGTGTTCAGAGCGTCGATCTCGGCACTGGCGCGGGTGTCGACGCCGTAGAGGACGCCGTTCATCAGGGGGCGGCCGTCGCGGTCTACCGGCAGCATGCAAGGCCCGATGGCCGAACAGGCGACGGCCTTGATCTCTTGCGGGGCAACTTTAGCATCCGCCAGCAAGGCCTTGACGATGAAGACGAAATCGCCCCACCAATCCTCCTCCGCGCGGTGTTCGGCCCAGCCCGCTTGCGGCACGATCATCTCATGCGGACGAGAGGCCTGGGCGATCACTCGCCCCCCGGCATCGACCAGCACGCCCTTGGATTCGAAGGTCCCGATATCGACGCCCAGGGTGACCATTCAACGCTCCAGCTTCATGGCCGGAGGGATGCGGTCGAGGGCGCCGTCAAGAAGGTGAACAAGCCCCTCCAAGTCCCTGATATCGCAGCATTCCACCGTCGAATGAGAGCCCCGCATCGGGAAACCCACGTCCAAAGACGCCACGCCATCGCCCAGAAGCTGGACATAGCTCAGGTCGGTCAGAACCCCCACCTGAGCCGAGCGTTGCAGGGGGATGCCCCTGGCCTCCGCCGTCTCCTCCATCAGCGTGACCAGGGCGGGATGGGGGATCACCCCGTTCAAGGTCCCGCGCCCGTGGAAGGAGTAAAGGCTGATCCCTGGGCCCCCGCCAAGCACCATCTCGCCCCGGTCGGCCATGTCGGGCGTATCGGTGGCCAGCATAAGGTCGATCTGCAAGGCGATGTCAGGCTTCAGATTTTGCGCCGCCACCACGGCGCCGCGCAGGTTGAACTCCTCCTGCACCGACCAGAGGAAATGCACCGTCGGCCCCTCGCGCCCGACCCGCAAAGCCGCCAGCTCCAGAAGCGCCGCACAGCCCGCCCGGTCATCGACCGAGGTGCCCGCGATCCGCTCCCCGGCCAGTTCGATCACCCGGCCCGCATAGCAGACCGGCGTGCCGATGCGTATCCCCGCTGCCTCCACTGCCGCCTTCGACCCATGCCCGGTGTCGATGCGGATCTCCGGCGCGGTCAGAACGCGGTATTTCTCCTCCGGCGTGGTCGCGTGATGGGCCTTGTTCAGGATCACCCCCGGCACGTCGCCCCTCGCCCCACAGAGAACCACCTCCTGCGCCGCCATGGCCCGCTCTGACACGCCGCCCATGCGTTCGACCCGGATCAGCCCATCGGCCTCGATCTTGCGGACGAAGAAACCAAGCTGATCCATATGGGTGAAGATCAGCACCGAAGGCTTTGACAGATCACCCGGAATCGTCGCAATCAGGTTGCCGAGCCGGTCCGTCCGGTTCCCGATCCCCAAAGCGTCAAGCCGAGCCCTCAGCCAGGCCGCCACCCGCTCCTCATGCCCCGAGAGCCCCGGGATGACCATCAACTGCCTGAGGCTGTCGCGCAGCCGCGCCCTCATCGCGTGGCCCTCACCCGCGCCATGAAATCCTTCGCCCGCTCCGGGTCCACCGCATTCCAGGTATGCCCATCGACCTTCAGGGCCGAGCCCACGATGCAGCCATCGGCCACCGCCAGCACATCGGCCACGGTCGCATGTTTGACCCCGGTATTGGCCAGCACCGGCACATCCGGGAGCACCCGCTTGACGCCCTCCAGGTCCTCCATCCGCGCGGCCTCTCCGGTGATCGCGCCCGAGACCAGGACCGCATCCGGCACCGAGGAAAACACCGCCGAGCGCGCGCGGTCGGGCAAGGGCCGACGGTCGAGGCTGTCGGCGAACTCCGCGCTGACGTTATACAGCATCGCCAGATCGCGCCGCCCCAACCTATTGCGATAGCGCATCGCCTCCCCGGCATTGGGCGTCCAGGGGCCCATGTCACTGGCATAGGTCCCGGTGAAAATCTCGCGCACAAACCCCGCCCCCGTGGCCGCAGCCAGGGCCACCGAGGCCATCGGGTCCCAGAGCACGTTCACCCCGAAGGGCACCGTGATCTCCCCCCGCAGCCGCCCGATCACCATGGCCATGGTCGCGGTCGAGGCCACATCGACCTTGAATTCATAGGGCCTGTCGTTCTCATTCCCGAACATCACGGCATCACACCCCGCCGCCTGAAGGGCGCGGAGGTCGGCCCTTGCACCCTCCACCAGCCCCTCGATCCCCGCGCTTTCGTCGTACAAAGGCGAGCCCGGCAGCGCCCCCAGATGGACCATCGCGATGACGGGCTTGCCCGCCCCGAACACTCTGCGGAAATTCTGCATATCCCCCCCTGACATGACTCGCACTGGCATGTTAGTCATATCAGTGGAGGCACGCAATGAAGACAAGAACATGGGACCGGGGCGGGCGCGGGACGCTGAGCTTCACCGAATTGGGCTTTGGCACGGCGCCGATCGCAGGGCTTTACCGCGAGGTGCTGGAGGAGGAATCCGACGCCACCTTCGCCGCCGCCTGGGAGGTGGGGATCCGCTATTACGACACGGCGCCCTTGTATGGCCTGGGGCTCTCGGAAACCCGGCTGAACCGGGCCTTACGGGGTAAGGAGGGCTTCGTCGTCTCCTCCAAGGTCGGGCGGATCTTGAAGCCCGCTAGCCCCGAAACCCGCGACGGCATCGGCAAATGGTTCGGCGTGCCCAATCGGCGCGAGGTCTATGACTACTCCTATGACGGCACGCTGCGGAGCCTGGAGTTCACGCTGGAGCGCACCGGGCTTGACCGGATCGACGTGGTCTATGCCCATGACCTGGATATCTTCAACCATGGCACGGTGGCGGCGCTTCAGGCCCGGCTCGATGAGTTCATGGCGGGCGGCTACCGGGCGCTTTTGGAGCTTCGCGACCAGGGCGTGATCCGGGCCTTTGGCGCGGGCGTCAACGAATGGCAACCCGCCCAGTGGCTGACCGAGCGCGGCGACTTCGACATCTTTCTCCTGGCGGGCCGCTATACGCTCTTGGAGCAAGAGGCGCTCACCTCCTTCCTGCCGCTTTGCACGCAACGCGGCATCGGGGTCGTGGTGGGAGGGCCCTATAACTCCGGCGTGCTGGCGACCGGCGCGCGGCCCGGGGCCTTTTACAATTACGACCCGGCGCCGGATTGGGTGCTGGCCAAGGTGGCGCGGATCGAGGCGATCTGCACCGAACATGGGGTGAGGCTGGTCGATGCGGCCTTCCAGTTCCCGCTTTGCCATCCCGCCGTGGTCTCGGTCATCCCCGGGGGTGTCGGGCCCGACCAGGTCCAGGCCAATGCAAGGGCGGCGGGGGCCGTGATCCCCGGGGCGCTCTGGGCCGCGTTGAAATCCGAGGGCCTGTTGCGCGAGGATGCGCCAGTGGAGGTGCCATGATCATCGACAGCCATCAACATTTCTGGAACCCCGCGCGCGGGGACCATGACTGGATGCCGAAAGGAGACCCGGTGCTGGACCGGGTCTATGGCCCGGCCGACCTGGTGGGGACGCTGGTGCAGAACCAGGTCGACGGCACGGTCCTCGTGCAGGCGGCGGCAACGGTGAACGAGACCGAATACATGCTGGGCCTCGCCGATGCTTCGGATTTCGTGAAGGGTGTCGTGGGCTGGGTGGATTTCGAGAACCCCTCCGACCGGCGCACGCTCGAACGCCTGCGCCATCACCCCAAGTTCAAGGGCGTGCGGCCGATGATCCAGGACATTCCGGACGTCGACTGGATGCTGAGGGAGGACGTGCAATGGGGCTTTGCCGCTTTGGCGGACCTGGGGCTGACCTTCGACGCGCTCGGCTTCCCGCGCCACATGGCGAATTTCCTGACCGTGCTGAAGCGCTATCCGGGCATGCGCACGGTGCTGGACCATTGCCTTAAGCCCGAGATCCGCAACCCCGAGCAGTTCTCTTTCTGGGCCGAGGGGATGAGCCGTCTGGCGGGAGAAACCTCGGCCTGCATCAAGTTCTCGGCCCTGGTGACCGAAGACAGGCCCGAATGGTCGGTCGAGCGTCTGCATCCTTATGTCGATCATATTGTCAAGGAATTCGGGCCGCAGCGGATCATGTGGGGCAGCGATTGGCCCGTGGTGCGGCTGCGCTGCGAATACGACCGCTGGTTCCATGCGGCGCGCCACCTGACCGCAAGCCTTTCGCTGCCCGATCAATGGCGCATCTATGGCGGTACGGCGGTGGAGTTCTATGACCTCTAGTCGGTCGCGGGTGGAGAGGCGGGGGCGCTGCCCCCGTGCCCCCGGGATATTTGTGCAAGTATGAAATCAGGAAGCACAGCGCCAAGCTGAGCGCGGCTTGTCCTTCATACTTGCCCAAATACTCACAAAAGGCGCATCGCCCAGGCTCGCGGTTTACCTTTCAATTTGGCCCAAATACTCACTGCCCTTTTCGACCACAGCCCCTCCCCCAGACGCGCCCAGCCTTTCAACTGGCCCAGATATCCACGGGGATTTTCAAGGGGAGCGTGCTCCCCTTGAAGCGGGGGGTGCGGGGGGCGGCAGCCCCCCGATTGCGGGGGTGCGGGGGCGGCAGCCCCCGCTTCCTACCGGTAAAGCTCGGCGGCGACTGCGCGGAGGGCTCCGGCTGCGTCCTGGGTCTCGCGGGCGGCCTTGAGCGCGGGGTTCGCGGCCAAGCGCTTGGCGCAGGCGCGCAGGCGGTCGGTCATTTCGACATTGGCCGCCGCCTCGGCCTGGGGGTTCAGGCCTGCGTGATCGGGGAAAGTGTCGAAATAGATCACGCCGTCAAAGCCTTGGGCGTCGAGCTCCATGAAAAGCTCCACCGTCTGCATCGGGTGGACGGCGCCGACCATGAGGCCGTCGTCGCGCTTGCCATAGCCGTCGTTCAGGTGGACGCCGAGGATGCGCGCGTAACGGGCGGCGAGTTGGGCGCTCTGGGCGGGGATTTCTCCGGCAAAGAGGACATGGCAGAAATCCAGGGTAATTCCAGTGTTTGCACGACCAAGTTCACGCAAGGCGAGAAGATTGGTTGCAAGGTCGGGCATGAGGGAAAAGGCGCGGGGCTCGTTGGGTTTGTATTCCAGCGAGATATCCAGGGCGGGGTTGTGGTCGCAGACCTGGGCGAGGCACTCCAGCGTCGTCTCCCACATGGTGGTGTAATCGCCCTGGAAGGCATAATCGACGCCGTCCTGGCCCATCCAGAGCGTCATCACCTGCCCGCCCATCTCGGCCAGGGCGTCCAATCCGCGCTTGGTTATATCGACCGCCGCTTGCCGGACCTGCGGCGAGGGGTTGGTGAAAGCCCCAAGCCGAAACCCCGGGTCGGTGTAATAGCGCATGGCCAGCCCGTTCAGCGCCAAGCCATGGCCCTCCATCACCTTGGCCATTTCGGCGGGCGAATGATGCGCGAAATGGTCGGGGTAGTTCAGGTCGGCGGCGCCGATCCCCGGGACCTCGGCGATGCGGGCCAGAAGGTCGGCGGCGGTCGGATTCTTCAGCCCCAGTTTGAAGGCATTCAAACGGGCGGCATATTTCGGCTTGTTCGGGATCATCAATCGGGCTCGAAAAGGTCGGGATGGGTGAGCGCAAGCGGCTCGAGGAAGCCCACGAGCTTGCCCAGGTGGCTCCGCGTCGCTTCGCGGGCGGCGGCGGGGTCGCGGGCCTCGATGGCGGCGATGATGGCGCGGTGTTCGTCAAGGGTGGCCTGGACGCGGCCCTTGGCCGGCAAAAGCAGTTGGCGCGCGCGGTTGACATGGACCCAGGCCGAGTCCGCCAAGGAGGCCACGCGGCGGAAGCCGGTCAGCGACAGGATCAGCTCATGCATGGCGGCGTCGGTCTGGTAGAAGCCCGCGATGTCCAGATCCTCGACCAGGGCCTCTTGCAGACGCAGGTTGCGGCGCAAGAGCACCAGCTGCTCATCCGTCACGGTCGAGGCGACACGTTCGACGGCGGCCAACTCCAGGGCCTCGCGCAGGAAGGCGCCCTCGCGGACCTCGTCCAGCGAAAACCGCGCCACATAGGTCCCGGCCTGGGGCACGATGCGCACCAGGTGCTCGACCGCCAGGCGCGCCACGGCCTCTGACACCGGCGAACGCGACACGCCAAGGGTCTCGCAGATCTCGGGCTTGCGGACGATATCGCCCGGGCGCAGCGACATGGAGAGGATCGCCTCGCGCAAGGAGGCATGGACGCGCTGCGCCAGGGTGCCCTGGAACTGGTCCAGGGGGCGCAGCGGCCTGCGCGGCGGCAGTTGCACCTCGGCAGCAGGTGGGGGGTCTTGATGTTCTGTCATATCCGGCTGTAGCATACTAACATGTTAGCGGGGTCGCGCCCGCAGTCAACTGCCCCGATAGCAAAGGTAAGCCCATGGCTCAATTCATCCGCCTGCATCCCGCCGATAATGTGGTCATTGCGCTGTCGGATCTTGGCGCGGGGGCAGTGGTCGAGGGCGTCACCCTGCCCCGCCCGGTGCCGCGCGGCCACAAGATCGCGGTGCGGGAGATCGGGGCCGGAGAGAATGTGATCCGCTATGGCCAGATCATCGGGGCGGCCTTGGGGGCGATCGGGCCGGGGGATCATGTGCATGTCCATAACCTTGGCATGGGGGCGCATACGCAGGACTATGCCTTTGCCTCCGAACGTCACCCCCAGCCCGCAGGCGGAGAGCGCCAGTTCATGGGCTATCATCGCTTCGACGGCAAGGTGGGGACGCGGAATTACCTGGGGATTCTGACCTCGGTCAACTGCTCGGGCTCGGTGGCGAAGTTCATTGCCGAAGCGGTCGAAAAGGCCGGTTGGCTGGAGGATTTCCCGAATATCGACGGGGTGGTGCCCATCGTCCATGGCACGGGCTGCGGCATGAGCGGCAAGGATGAGGGCTATGAGACCCTGCACCGCACCCTGCAGGGCTGGGCACGGAACCCGAATTTCGGCGGGGTGATCATGGCGGGCCTGGGGTGTGAGGTCATGCAGGTGGCAAGCCTGGTGGGCCCCGACAAGCTGCGCGGCGACGGGAATTTCCGCCATATGACGATCCAGGACATGGGGGGCACGCGCAAGTCGGTGGAGCGTGGGGTCGCCATGCTGAAAGAGCTGGCGGTGGATGTGAACAAGATCTCCCGCAAGCCTGCGGGGCTGGAGCACCTGGTCGTGGGGATGCAATGTGGCGGGTCGGATGGCTATTCCGGCATCACCGCCAACCCTGCCTTGGGTCATGCGTCGGATTTGCTGGTGGCCCATGGCGGGACGACGATCCTGTCCGAGACCTCGGAGATTTACGGCGCCGAGCACCTGCTGACCCGCCGTGCGGTCTCGGAAGAGGTCGGCCAGAAGATCATCGAACGCATCCGCTGGTGGGAGGATTACACCGCCAAGCTGGGCGGCGAGATGGACAACAACCCCTCCCCCGGCAACAAGCGCGGCGGGCTGACGACGATCCTGGAGAAGTCGCTCGGCGCCGTCGCCAAAGGCGGCACCGCCCCCCTGACCCAGGTCTACAAATTCGCCGAACCCGTGACCGAGCGCGGTTTCGTCTTCATGGACAGCCCGGGCTATGACCCCTGCTCGGTCACGGGCCAGGTGGCTTCGGGCTCGAACCTGATCGTCTTTACCACGGGTCGCGGCTCGGTCTCGGGCTATAAGCCCGTGCCCTGCATCAAGGTCGCGACCAACACGGAAATGTACACCCGCATGTCCGAGGACATGGACATCAACGCGGGCGACATCATCACCGGCGTCTCGCTGGAGGAGAAGGGCCGCGAGATCTTCGAGAGCTTCATCGCCACCGCGTCGGGCGCCAAGACCAAGAGCGAAGAACTGGGTTTTGGCGGGGCGGAATTCGTGCCCTGGGCCATGGGCGCGGTGATGTAAGGGCTGGACCGAATCTCCTCCCCCGCCTATTTTTCAGTCGCTGAAATTAATCAGCCGGAGGAGGAGCCGATGACATCACATAATCTGCAAGACGCCTATCTGGTGCAGGACGAGGCCGCCCTGCGCGCGCTTATCCCCGCGACCCATGCCATCGCGCTGCAAAAGTCGCTGGCGCGGCTGGACCCCCATGCCTTGGCCTTCATCGCCCGCGCGCCCTTTGTCTGCATCGGCACCCAGTCGCCCGAGGGCCGCGCCGATGTCAGCCCGCGCGGCGATGCGCCCGGCTTCGTGCAGGTGCTGGACGAGCGGACCCTGCTGATCCCCGACCGGCCCGGAAACAACCGGCTGGATACTTTGTCCAATATCATCGCCAACCCCTCCGTCGGGCTGATTTTCATGGTCCCGGGCTTTGACGACACTTTGCGGGTGAATGGCCGCGCCCATGTCACCCGCGACCCTGCCCTTCTCGCGCGGCTGGCCGTCCAGGGCCGCCAACCCACCGTCGCCATCGTGGTCACCATCGAAGAGGCCTTCCTGCACTGCGCCAAGGCCTTCCGCCGCTCCCGCCTCTGGGACCCCGAGGCGCGGCAGGACCGGCGCGAAATGCCCTCGCTGGTCAAGATGATCCTCGACCAGACCACCGGCGCGCCCGAAGATGCGGCCGAACAAAAGCGGCTGGATGACCAACTCGAGGTCGATTACCGCAACTCGATGTACTAGGCCCCTTTCAGCTTGACCCAAATATCCCGCGGGAGGTCCGGAGGGGGCGAGCCCCTCCGGGCGTGCCACAAGAAAAAGCCCCGGCCGTGACAGCCGGGGCAGAAGAGGAGCCGGGGGAGAATGGCCCCTTAGATATCCAGCGTGTTCTCATGCTCCCAGGCCGAGAAATGGCTGGCGTAGCTGTTCCATTCCTGGGTCTTCAGCTTGATATAGGCGCTCGAGAAGTCCTCGCCCATCATCGCCTTCAGGGTCTTGTCCTTGTCGTATTCGCGCAGCGCATCCAGGAGGTTCAAGGGCAGCTTCGGCGCGCCCTTGACCGTATGGCCCTGGGAATACATGTCGATGTCATAGCGCCGGCCCGGATCGGCATTGGTCCGCACGCCATCCAGCCCCGCCGCGATGATGACGGCCTGAAGCAGATAGGGGTTGGCCGCGCCATCGGGCAGGCGCAGTTCAAAGCGGCCAGGGCCGGGGACGCGCACCATGTGGGTGCGGTTGTTGCCGGTCCAGGTCACGGTATTGGGCGCCCAGGTCGCGCCCGAGGAAGTCCGGGGCGCGTTGATCCGCTTGTAGCTGTTCACCGTCGGGTTGCAGATCGCGGCCAGGGCGCTGGCGTGCTTCATGATCCCGCCCAGGAAGCTGCGGCCCTGATCGGAGAGCGAGAGCTCCTTCGACGGGTCCGAGAAGGCGTTCTTCTTGCCATCCAGGCTCCAGACCGAGATATGGGCATGGCAGCCCGAGCCCGTCAGGCCCTTGAAGGGCTTGGGCATGAAGGTCGCCTTGAAGCCGTGCTTTTCCGCCACCGACTTCATCATGAACTTGAAGAAGCTGTGCTTGTCGGCGGTTTGCAGCGCGTCGTCGTATTTCCAGTTCATCTCGAACTGGCCGATCGCGTCCTCGTGGTCGTTCTGGTAAGCCTCCCAGCCGAGCTCCAGCATATAGTCGCAGACCTCGGCGATGACGTCATAGCGGCGCATCACGGCTTGCTGGTCGTAGCAGGGCTTTTCGGCATTATCCAAGGGGTCGCTGACGGCGGTCCCATTGGCGTTGAGGATGAAGAACTCGGGCTCGACGCCGGTCTTGACGCGCAGACCCTCCTTGGCGGCCTCGCCGATCAGGCGCTCCAGCACATTGCGCGGGGCCTGGGCGAGAAGCTTGTTCTCCATCGTGGCGCGGGCGGCGACCCAGGCGACCTCTTTCTTCCAGGGAAGCTGGATGGCCGAGTCCGGATCGGGAACGGCCATCATGTCGGGATGGGCGGGGGTCAGGTCCAGCCAGGTGGCAAAGCCTGCAAAGCCCGCGCCCTCCTCGGCCATGTCGTTGATCGCTTGCGTCGGGACCAGCTTGGCACGTTGCCCACCGAACAGGTCGGTATAGCTGATCATGAAATACTTGACGCCTTTTTCCTTGGCCCATTTGGCAAGGTCTCTGGCCATGGTCTTACTCCTGTTGGATTTTTTGAATGCCGGGGCTTGGATGCCCCGGTCTGTTTCAGAAGCCGTTGCGGCCCGGGATCCAGTTGGTCCCCGCCAAGGGCACACCCGCCATGGCGGCGCCCTCGATGGTCAGGGCGCAGAGGTCTTCCGGTTCCAGGTTGTGCAGGTGGTTCTTGCCGCAGGCGCGGGCGATGGTCTGGGCCTCCAGCGTCATCACTTTCAGGTAGTTCTTCAACCGACGACCGCCGAGCACGGGGTCAAAGCGGCTGAAGAGCGCCGGGTCCTGGGTGGTGATGCCGGCGGGGTCTTTCCCCTCGTGCCAGTCGTCATAGGCGCCGGCCGTGGTGCCGAGCTTGCGGTATTCCTCCTCGAGCGCCGGGTCGTTGTCGCCCAGGGCGATCAGCGCCGCCGTGCCGATGGCCACCGCATCCGCCCCAAGCGCCATGGCCTTGGCGACATCGGCGCCCGAGCGGATCCCGCCCGAGACGATGAGCTGCACCTTCCGGTGCATGCCGAGGTCCTGCAGCGCCTTCACGGCTTGCGGGATACAGGCCAGGATCGGCATGCCGACGTTTTCGATGAAGACGTCCTGCGTGGCGGCGGTCCCGCCCTGCATCCCGTCCAGAACGACCACATCCGCGCCCGCCTTCACGGCCAGCGCCGTGTCGTAATAGGGCCGCGCGCCGCCGACTTTCACATAGATCGGCTTCTCCCAATCGGTGATTTCCCGCAGCTCCAGTATCTTGATTTCCAGGTCATCGGGGCCGGTCCAGTCCGGGTGACGGCAGGCCGAGCGCTGGTCGATGCCCTTGGGCAGGTTGCGCATATTGGCCACGCGGTCACTGATCTTCTGCCCCAGCAGCATCCCGCCGCCACCCGGCTTGGCGCCCTGCCCCACGACGACCTCGATGGCGTCACAGCGCCGCAGGTCGTCGGGGTTCATGCCGTAACGGCTGGGGAGATACTGATAAACCAGGGTCTTGGAGTGCCCGCGCTCTTCCTCGGTCATGCCGCCGTCGCCCGTGGTGGTCGAGGTGCCCGCAGCCGTAGCCCCGCGCCCCAGGGCCTCTTTGGCAGGCCCCGAAAGCGCGCCAAAGGACATGCCCGCGATGGTCACCGGGATATCCAGGTGGATCGGCTTCTTGGCAAAGCGCGTGCCCAGCCAGACATCGGTCGCGCATTTCTCGCGGTAGCCTTCCAGCGGGTAGCGGGAAATGGAGGCCCCAAGGAACAGAAGGTCATCGAAATGCGGCAAGCGCCGCTTCGAGCCGCCGCCGCGGATGTCATAGATGCCCGTCGCAGCAGCGCGCCGGATTTCCGCATTCACGTCGTTCGAGAAGGTCCAGGACTGCTTCGGCGGAGTATGGGGGAAATCGCTCATCAATAGGCCTCGGCATTGTCGATATTGAAGTTGTAAAGCTTGCGGGCCGAGCCATAGCGCTTGAACTCTTCGGGCTTGGCCTTGTGATCCGCCTCACCGCGCTTCAAGAGGTCAGCCAAGAGGGCCAGATGCTCGGGCCGCATCTCTTTCTCGATGCAGTCCGCGCCGAGGCTCTTCACCGAGCCCCGGACGAAAAGCCGCGCCTCGTAGAGGCTATCGCCCAAGGCGTCGCCCGCATCGCCCAGGACCACCATGTTGCCCGACTGCGCCATGAAGCAGGACATATGGCCGATGGAGCCATGGACCACGATGTCGATGCCCTTCATCGAAATCCCGCAACGGGAGGAGGCATTGCCCTTGATGACCAGAAGGCCCCCGCGCCCCGTGGCGCCGGCATATTGGCTGGCGTCGCCGTCGATGATCACCGTGCCGCTCATCATGTTCTCGGCCACGCCCGGGCCGGCCGAGCCCTTGATCCGGATCGTCGCCTGCTTGTTCATCCCCGCGCAGTAATATCCGGTCGAGCCCCTGACGGTGATATCCACCGGCGCATCGACGCCCGCCGCAATCGCATGGGCGCCCTTGGGATTGATGACCTCCCATTCGGTCATGTTCGTGGTCCCCTTCAGCGCGTGAAGGGAGGAGTTCAGCTCACGCAGGCCCTTGGCCGCAAGGTCGAAGGTCTGCATCTTCAGCGTTCCCAGAAATAGACGGTGGCAGGCTCGGGCTCCCAGACCCGGGCGGTTTCGATCCCCGGCAGGTTGACGAGGGCGCGGTATTCCGACCCGAAAGCCACGTATTGATCGGTTTCGGCCATGACGGCGGGCTTGCAGGCGATGGGGTCGCGCACCACGCCAAAGCCGTTCCTGGTGCCGACGACGAAGGTGAAGAAGCCGTCAAGGTCGGTCAGCGTGGCCTCCAGGGCGTTGCCCAGGGTCTCGCCGGTCTTCAGCTTGTGGCTGATGAAGGCGGCGCCAACCTCGGTGTCGTTCTCGGTTTCAAACGTCATGCCCTGGCGGCGCAATTCCCGCCGCACGCCGTTGTGGTTGGACAAGGACCCGTTGTGAACCAGGCACTGATCCGAGCCGGTCGAAAACGGATGCGCACCCATGGTCGTGACCGCCGATTCGGTGGCCATGCGGGTATGCCCGATGCCATGGGTCCCGCCCATCTTGGCCACCTGGAACCGCGCCGCCACGTCCTTGGGCAGGCCCACTTCCTTGAAGATCTCGATGGTTTCCCCCGAGGACATGATCTTGATCCCCGCCCGCAGATGGGTCAGCGCCGTCCGCGCGGCCTCCATCTGGTCCAGGGGAACCTCCATCACCGCATGGGTGTCCTTGATCAGCATGGTCACCGGCTGACCCAGGGCCGCCGCAAGATCGCCATCCAGATCCTTGAAATCCTTGCCAGGATCAGAGGACTGCACCGTGATCTTCGCCAGCCCCTTGCCCGCGTCCGAATAGATCGCGATGCCCGCGGAATCGGGCCCCCGATCCGTCATGGTGATCAGCATATCCGTCAACATGGCGCCCAACTGGGGCTCCAAGGCTTTGTCCTTGAGGAACAGCCCGACAATTCCACACATGGCTGAGTCTCCTTTCCTTTCCGACACCCTAACAGCGGGATTCCCACATTTCAACTGTCAGGAAAGTTTTTTGCCCATAGCTAATGCACACCCCCTCTCCCGCCCTTTTTTCAGGCAGGATGAGTAAATTCTTGACAGAATGTCGCAGGGGGCGCTTTCCTACGGGAAAACAAAATTGCCGGACAGAGAAGGGGTCGCGGCCACCCCCCGGCGAAACGGCCTTCAGGGAGGGAACATGTCGGATCTCGATCAAAGGATCGGGGCCATGCACAAGCGCGACGTGACGGTCGCGTGGGCTTTCGTGCTGGGGCTCTGGTTTTCCATCATCTTCGTGGCCTTGGCCACCTGGGACCTTGCCCCCGAGGGCGCGGCCCGGACCATCCTTCTGTGCGCAGGAGCGGTCATCCTGGTCTTCAACACGGCAGCCATCATGGCCATGCTGCGGCATTACCGCGAGGACCGCGACTTCATCTATGGGCTGGACATCAAGTTCCTGGACCAGGCGCGCGGGGTGCGCAAATGAAATATGCCCCCCCCAAGCAATCCAAGCTCAGCCAGCTCTTCGATGTCGTCATCCTGATGACGATGACCTTCGGCGCGCTTTACGTCCCCCTCTACATGGGGCTGGCCGGAGGCGCCAAGGTCGAGGCCGACCCGGCCAAGCTGGTCTCCTTCGAGGCCATGGGCCTGAACGCCACCCAGACGGCCCAATACCAGGCGCTTGGCTTCACCGCGCCCTCGGATATCCCGGCCGTCTTCGCCCGCTTCGACTATGCGATCAACTGGGGCGCCCTGGCGGTGATGATCGTGGTGATCATCGCCTATTACGCGCTGGTGCTGCGGTTCTCCGAGAAGGAATACCGCGACGTCATCTCTGAAAAATTCGGGGACTGAGATGAGCTTCTGGAATCTCATGGAATATGCCGCCTGGGGGCTTTCTGCGGTCTTCGGGCTTTACATCGTCATCGACTGGCTGAAGACCGATGCGACCTATGACGAAGAGGTCCTGACCTCGTCGCGCGAAGGCGAATTGGAAGCCATGGTGGAGGAGCGTCATGGCTGAGTTCGACATCACCTCGAAGACCCGCGACGGGATGGGGCCGCATGGCACCCAGGTCGGGCTGCTGCGCGTCCTGGGGCCGGCCCATGTCTGGGCGCTTGGCGTGGGCATCGTGCTGGTCGGCGAATACATGGGCTGGAACTTTGCCGTGGGCAAGGGCGGCGCCTATGCCGCGCTGATCGCCTGCTGGCTGGCGGGGATCCTTTACACCTGCGTCGCCATGATCGACTCGGAGGTCACCTCGACCGTCGCCGCCGCCGGGGGCCAATATACCCAGGCCAAGCATATCGTCGGGCCCCTCATGGCCTTCAACGTCGGCCTCTACCTGGTCTTCGCCTATACGATGCTGGAAGCCGCCAATGCGATCACGGCGGGCTACCTGATCAGCCAGGTTGCCGCGCTGACGGGCTATGAGGGAGAGCTGAACCAGAAGCCCTTCATCGTCCTCTCGATCCTTTTCCTGGCCTGGCTGAACTATCGCGGCGTGCTGGCGACCTTGACCTTCAACCTGGTCATCACCGCGATTGCCTTCACCGCCATCATCATCCTGTTCCTCTCGACCTCGGGCGTCCTCGGCGGCTCGATGATGCAGCACAAGGCGCTGTTCGAGGGCGCCGCCGCCCTGCCCTATGGCTGGATCGGGGTCCTGGCGGCCATGCACTTCGGCCTGTGGTATTACCTCGGGATCGAGGGCACGACCCAGGCAGCCGAAGAGGTCCGCTCTCCGGCCCGCGCCCTGCCCTTCGGCACGCTGGCGGGGATCATGACGCTGCTGATCGCGGCGACGCTGACCTGGTATATCTGCACGGGCCTGATCCCCTGGGAGTTCCTGGGCGACGGGACCAATGGCTCGGTGGCGCCGCTCTTCGACGCGGCGCGGCTGACGGGCTCGCAGCCCTTGGTCGTGCTTCTGGGTGTCGGCACCTTGTTCGCGACGCTGGCCTCGGCCAATGGCTGCATCAACGACGCCTCGCGCGCCTGGTTCTCGCTGGGACGCGACAAGTACCTGCCCGGCTGGTTCGGCGCGGTCCATCCGAAGTACCGCACGCCCTATCGGTCGATCGTCTTCCTCGTGCCCATCGCGCTCGCCTTCGCTTTGGGAGCGCCCTTGGACCAGGTCATCACCTTCTCGATCCTCTCGGGGCTCCTGGGCTATACGTTCATGCCGATCAACATGATCCTCTTCCGGCGGAAATGGCCGATGGACTCGATCAAGCGCGGCTATGAACACCCGTTCCACCCGCTGCCCTCGATCGTGCTCTTGACCCTCTGCGCGGTGACCTTCTTTGCGGTCTTCCTGGGCTATGGCACCCAGCTTGTCGCGATGATCGTCTTCTACATCGTGGCTTCGCTCTGGTTCCACTTCTGGCGCTATCGCTTCGTGGCGCGTGCGGCCCAGTTCACCATGCCCTGGCCCCGGCCCAAGGGTTATTGAGAAAGCGCCCCCCGGGTTCGCCCGGGGGGCCATGCCATGACCCAGGTCTTCCCCCTGATCGCAGGCGCCGCCCTCCTCGCCCTTCTCCTGAAGGGCGCCTTGGATTATCTGCGCGCCGCCCGGGCCCTGAAATCCCGCCGCGCGGAATATTTCGCCGGGCTGCAGCCCCGCTTGACGCGGCTCACGCCTTCGGGCTTCGCGCGCGCCAGCCTGACCCACGGCGGCCAGAGCTTCGACCTGCAAGCGATCCCCGACGCGCTCTCCTTCCGCAAACTCCCCTGCCTCTGGCTGATGGTGACCCTGACCGAGCCCCAGCCCCTGGCCGCCGAGACGCGGATCATGGCCCGCCCCTCGGGCCTTGAACCCTTTTCGACCCATGCGAACCTGCCTTTCGAAGTCCCCCTGCCCGAGGGCTTTCCCGACTGCACCCTGCGCACCAGTGACCCCGCGCAACTCCCCCGCGACCTGATCCCGAGCCTCGCCCCCCTGTTCCAGGACCCCAAGGTCAAGGAGCTGACCCTCTCCCCCAAGGGCCTGCGCCTGGTGATCCTGGCCGAAGAGGCGCCCCGCAACGCCTATCTCATCTTCCGCGAGGCCGAATTGCCGCAAGCCAGCCTGAACCCTAAGGCCGTCCAGGCCGTGATGGACCGCCTGATCACCCTCTCCGAAAGCCTGAACCCATGAGCCCCCAGCTGATCCTGCTCTCCGCCATTCTCCTGCCCGGCTCGGGCCAGGTCTGGAACGGTCAACCCTTCCGAGGCCTGATCTTCGTCTTCTTCATCCTCTTGTTCGGCGCCCTCACCCTGGTGACCGCCGCCCCCGAGACCTCGCTGGTGGGCAAGCTTTCAGGCGGTCTCTTCATCTGGGCGCTCTCGATCCCCGAGGCCTACCGCACCGCAAGACTGCGCCAGGCCCTCAGGCTGCAAACCGCGCCCCGCCCCTGAGCAAAGCAAAAGGGCGCCGCCAACCGCGCGCCCCCATTTCCCTTTCACCTTGGCACAAATATCCCACGGAGGGGTCCGGGGAGGTGTGAAACCTCCCCGGCGCCTGTCACCCGTTCTGCGGATAGGCGATGATCGACAAATAACGCGCGGGCAGCTTGTTCAGGATCTCGGGCCCATGCGGGGCATCGGCGTCGAAGAACAGGCTGTCCCCGGGCCTCAGGTGGAAAAGCTGGTCGCCATGGCGATAGGTCACTTCGCCCTCCAGCACATACAAGAGCTCCAGCCCCTCGTGCTGGAAGGTCGGAAAGACATCGGCCTCGGTGGAAAGCGAGATGATATAGGGCTCGACCACCACGCCAGAGTCATTCGACCCGATATGGCCCAAGAGGTTATACTGATGCCCCGCCCGCGTGCCGCGCCGCTCGACCTCCAGATGCGCGCCCGCCTTCACATGCTGCACCTCGCGGCGCTCTTCATAGCCCTTGAAGAAGGCCGTGATCGGCACGGAAAAGGCATGGGCCAGGACCTGCAGGGTCGTCAAGGACGGAGACGTATTGCCGTTCTCGATCTTGGAGAGCATCCCGATCGAAAGCCCCGTGGCAGAGGCCAGGTCGGCCACCGTCAGCCCCTGCTGGCGGCGGAACTGGCGCACCTCGCGGCCAATGGCGGATTCCAGGTTGCGCTCGGTCAGCTCGCGGACCCGGTGCGGGTCCTGGGAAAAGGCCGGCTTGATCTTGGGCAGGGGCAGGTCGTCCATGGGCAATCCCTACAGAAACATCCTTGTTTACTACAGGGAAACTCGGCCTCAGGCAACTGTCCCCGCAGCCAGGTGGATGGCATGGTGCAAGGACCCCGCCATCGACCGCGCCCCGTAAAGAGTCACGCCGTTTCGCTTGATCAGGTAGCAGCCCATGTGCTCGATCACCGTGCGGGTGGCAAAGCCCTCGGGCGCCGCCCCCAGATCGACGTTGCACAGCTTCTGGAACACCCGCTCCAGCCCCGCGCCCGTCAGGTCGAAGCGGACCCAGGCGTCGGTCTGCTCGGTCACGCTAGCGCCATCGCCCAGGATCGCCAAGAGCTTCGGCCGGATGTCTTCATGGCTGGCAAAGGGCGCCTCGACCATGAACATGTCGGGGGTCAGCCAGAAGCTTGCGAAGACCTCTCCTTCTGCCGCCCTGGCCACACCCGGCACCGGCACGCCCGCCTTGGCGGCGGCCGCAGAGACCTCGGCCTCGCGGCCCCGGCGTGGCGCGACCGAGGCCAGGGCCACATCGACGCGCTCGACCAGCTCCCAGGGCCCGATCGTCTCGCGCAGCGGTTCGGCCTTGCCCAGGGCGGTGAGGGGTTTCAACAGCTTATCCACGCAGACGCTCCCCTTGCGGATCAATGAAATGCGGGCTGACGATTTCGGCCATGATCTCGGTCCCGGCCAGAAGGTTCACGACCCTGATCTTCTCGCCCATCCGCCTGGCCCCATCCCGCAGGTAGCCCAGGGCGATGTAATGGCCCAGATGCGGCGAGTAGACCAGCGAGGTCAGCCAGCCGTCGTCATTCTCCACCGTGGGCGCGGCGCCGATCTTAAGGAAATGGCTGCCCGCCTTCATCGCATCGGCGGGGTTGACCGGCTTGACGCCGACCAGCCGGAGCCCATCCTCCGCCACCAGCGCCTCACGCCCCGAGAGCGTCACGCCAATGGCCTCCTTCTTGCGGCTGACCATCTTCCCCAGCCCCATGTTCAAGGCGGTCGAGGTCCCGTTCAGCTCGTTGCCCGCCACATGGCCCTTTTCGACCCGCATGACGCCAAGCGCCTCGGTGCCATAGACCACGGCGCCGAACTCTTCGCCCGCCGCCACCAGCGCCCGGATCAAGCCATCGCCATAGCGCGCGGGCACGGCAATCTCATAGGCCAGCTCTCCGCTGAAGCTGATCCGGAAGAGCCGCGCGCGCAGGCCGCCGATGGTGATCTCCGCGCAGCCCATATAGGGCAGGCCTGCGTCCGAGATGTCCTGATCCACCAGCTTTTGCAACAGCTTGCGGGCATTGGGACCGGCCACCGAATATTGCGCCCAGGCCTCGGTGGTCGAGATGATCTGCACATCCAGATCCGGCCACAGAACCTGGCGGGCATATTCCAGGTTGCGGAAGACCAGGACCGCGTTGGCCGTGGTCGTGGTCATGACATATTCGTTCGGACCCAGCCGCGCCGTGGTGCCATCGTCATAGACCATGCCATCTTCGCGCAGCATCAGCCCATAGCGGCACTTGCCGATGGCCAAAGAGGCGAAATTGTTGGCATAGACCCGGTCCAGGAAGGCCGCCGCATCGGTGCCCTGCACGTCGATCTTGCCAAGCGTCGTCACGTCGCAGATGCCGACCGAGGCGCGGGTGGCCAGAACCTCGCGGTCGACCGATTGCCGCCACTCGGTCTCGCCCGCCTTGGGCAACCACTGGGTGCGCAGCCACATGCCGACCTCGACAAAGACCGCGCCCTGCGACTTGGCCCAGTGATGCGAGGGCGTCAGGCGGAAGGGCTTGAAGTCGCGGCCCTTCGACCGGCCGCCCAGGGCGCCCAGAGACACCGGCGTGAAGGGCGGCCGATAGGTCGTCTGGCCCGTGGCTTCAATGCTTTGCCCCGTGAGCTCTGCCATGATCGCGGCGCCCAGGAGATTGCCGGTCTTGCCCTGGTCGGTCGCCATGCCCAGCGTCGTATAGCGCTTGAGATGCTCGACATCCGAGAAAGCCTCCTGGTGGGCCAGCTTCACATCCTTGACGGTCACGTCGTTCTGCTGATCTACCCAGGCGCGCGAGGCCCCTTTGACGGCCCAAAGGGGCGCGATGCGGTAAGGTGCATCCTCGGCCTTGGGCAGGGCATAGGGCGCCTGGCGGCCCAGGGCCTCGGCAGCGGCCCGCGCGGCCTCGGCCCCCGTCCGCAGCGCGCCATGGGTCGAGAAGACCCCGGCCGCCGCCCCGACCGCCACCAGCCCCTTGGGGCCGCGCGCCGGAACGAAGGCCGCGATCTCGTCACTCCAGTCCGGCCGCGCGCGGTGCTGCTGCATCAGCCCGAGGTTCGGGTTCCACCCGCCCGAGACGCCAAGCGCATCGACCGCCAAGGTCTCGCGCCGGCCCCTGTGCTCGACCGTGATCCCGGTCAGGCCCAGGCGCCCCGAAGTGTCCACCACAGAGGCCCCGCGCAAATGGCGGATGCCCGGCAAGAGCGCGCCGCCCTCGCGGCTGTCGATGACGGCGACCACGTCGACGCCCTTGGCCTGAAGATCGACGGCGGTGCGCAAGCCATCGTCGTTGTTGGCGAAAACCGCGACCCTCTGCCCCGGCACCACGGCCCAGCGGTTGGCATAGGCCCGAAGCGCCCCGGCCAGCATGACCCCCGGCCGGTCGTTGTTGTCAAAGGCGATGGGCCGCTCGATGGCGCCCGTCGCCATGATGGCCTGGGGCGCATAGATCCGCCACAGGGTCTGGCGCACCTGGCCCTGGACTGGCGCGGGAAGGTGGTCGCTGACCCGCTCGACCGCGCCGTAGATGCCATGGTCGAAGACACCGAAGACCGTGGTCCGCGGCATCAAGCGCACAGTCGGCAGGGCCGCCAGTTCCGCTGCAGCACTGCGGGCCCAGTCGGCAGAGCCCTGCTCACCGACAGCAAGGCTTTCCGCGTTCAACCGCCCGCCCAGAAGGAAATCCTCATCCGCCAGGATCACCCGCAGCCCCGCACGCCCCGCCGTCAGCGCCGCCATCAGCCCGGCAGGACCCGCGCCCACCACCAGGAGGTCGGCGTGAAGGAAGCCCTTGTCATAAGCGTCCGGATCCGCCTCGCGGGTCAGCGCGCCAAGCCCCGCCGCGCGGCGGATGATCGGCTCATAGAGCTTTTCCCAGAACTTCGCGGGCCACATGAAGGTCTTGTAGTAAAACCCTGCCGCGAAAAAGGAATTCAGCCGGTCGTTGATCCCCAGCGCGTCGAAGGAGAGGCTCGGCCAGCGGTTCTGCGAGCGCGCCGTCAGCCCCTCGAAGACCTCCTGCACCGTGGCGCGCGTGTTGGGCTCCTGCCGCCCGCCCGTCCGCACCTCGACCAGCGCATTCGGCTCCTCGGAGCCCGAGGTCAACACCCCGCGCGGCCGGTGATACTTAAAGCTCCGCCCCATCAGCCGCACATCGGCCGCCAAGAGCGCCGAGGCCAGGGTATCGCCGGGATGCCCCTGAAAGCTTTGCCCGTCAAAGGTGAAGGTCAGCGTCCTGGAGCGGTCGATCAGACCGCCTGCGATCCGGGTCATTTCGAACGTCCTTTCGCCCGGGCCACGTCGCGGGCCAGTTCCACCTTCAGGATCTCATGCGTCACCGTGTTGCGCGTGACCACAAGCCAGGAGCGGTCGCCCTGCTCGTGATACCAAAGCTCGCGATGCTCTCCGGCCGGGTTGTCGCGCAGGTAAAGATAATCGTGCATCGTCGGAATATCGGCGCCGTCCGGGCGGTCAATCAGCGCCGCGTCGCCGAGATAGACGAATTCCTGCGCATCGCGCGGGCCAAGCAGGGGATGGGGGATCAGCATGGGTCAGTCCTTGCCAAGATGAAGATGAAGCGACAAGTCTTTCATCCTCAATGCAAATTCGGTTGGGCACCCTGGCCCTTTTCGTCGATCATGGCGCCCTTCAGGAACCGGTCGAAGCGATAGGCCGTGGCCGTCGGATGCGGCGTATCGGTGGCCAGGAGATGGGCAAAGCACCAGCCCGAGGCCGGCGTCGCCTTGAAGCCGCCATAGCACCAGCCGCCGTTGAAATAGAGCCCCTCGATCGGCGTCTTGTCGATGATAGGCGAGCCGTCCATCGACATGTCCATGATCCCGCCCCAGGCGCGCAAAAGCCGCGCGCGCCCAATCGCGGGCATCAAGGCCATGCCGCCCTCGGCCACATCCTCGATCACCGGCAGGTTCCCCCGCTGCGCGTAAGAGTTATAGCCGTCGATATCGCCGCCAAAGACCAGCCCGCCCTTGTCCGACTGGCTGACATAGAAATGCCCCGCGCCAAAGGTGATGACCCCGTCGATCAGAGGTTTCAAGCCTTCGGAAACAAAGGCTTGCAACACGTGGGACTCGATGGGCAACCGCATCCCCGCATGGGCCATGACCCGGCCCGAGGACCCCGCCACCGCGACGCCCACCTTCTTGGCCCCGATATACCCGCGCGAGGTCTCGACCCCCAGGATCCGGCCATTTTCGATCCGCATCCCCGTCACTTCGCAGTTCTGGATCAGGTCGACCCCTGCGAGGTCGGCGCCCCGCGCATAGCCCCAGGCCACCGCATCATGGCGCACCGTCCCGCCGCGCTTCTGCAAGAGGCCACCCTTGATCGGAAAGCGCGCATCGTCGAAGTTCAGCCAGGGGTACATCGCCCGCACGCCCTCGCGGTCCAACAGCACCGCGTCCGCCCCGTTCAGGATCATCGCATTGCCGCGCCGCGTCGCCGCATCCCGCGCCGCATCGGTATGGATCAGGTTGACGATGCCGCGCTGGGACACCATGGCGTTGTAGTTGAAATCCTGCTCCAGCCCCTCCCAGAGCTTCAGCGAGAATTCGTAAAACGGCTCGTTGCCCGGCAAGAGATAGTTCGACCGGATGATCGTCGTGTTCCGCCCGACATTGCCCGAGCCGAGGTAGCTTTTCTCCAGCACCGCGATCCGGGCCTGCCGGAACTGCTTGGCCAGGTAATAGGCCGTGGCCAGCCCATGCCCGCCGCCGCCGACGATGATATAGTCATACTCGGACTTGGGCGCGGGGTCGCGCCAGACCGGGCCCCAACCCTTGTGGCCGGTCAGGGCCTCCTTGATGATTCGCCAGCCGGAATAGCGCATCAGGTTTATTCCCCGTAAAACTTGTTCACTGGCAGAATACCAAGCCAGAAGCCGCCCGCAAGAGGCCAAAGGGATGTAAACCGTTTTCCACTTGCGGCCAGCGGTCAGGCGCATCAGAAAAGCGCCCATGTTGAACCTCGCGCCCCAGACCCGTGTTTACGCCGGCTTTGTCACCTATTCCTTCGCCATGGGGAACATCTTCCCCCGGCTTGCCGATGTGCAGGCGGGCATGGGCGTCACGACGGCCGAGCTTGGGATGGGGTTGATCGGGGCGCCCATCGGCACGCTCTTGTCCCTGTCCTTCTCGGCCAAGCTGATGGAGCGCATCGGCTATGGCCGCGCCCTGCCCCTGGCCATCCCGATCCTGGCCTGCCTTTACGCAATGGCCGTGCGGGCGCCCGATCCCCTGACGCTCTTCCTGCTCTTGATCCCGACCGGCGTGGCCATCGGCTGCATCGAGCTGATGCTGAACGCCGAGGCCGACCGGACCGAGGCGCGGATCGGGCGGCGGATCATGAACCGCTCCCATGCCTTCTGGTCGATCGGCTTCTTCGCGGCGGGGCTCTTCGGCGCGCGGATCGCGGCCACGGGGATTTCGCCGCAGGATCATTTGCTGATCGTCATCCCCATCGTGACCCTGGGCGCCCTGGTGGCGCTGTGGGGCTATGACCCCTCGCCAAGCACCGACACGCATGAGGCCCCGCTTTTCGCCCTGCCCACCCCGGGCGTGCTGCTCATCATCCTGGTCACCGTGCCCGCCATGCTGCTGGAGGGCGCCAGCATGGATTGGTCGGCCATCTACATGCGCGATGCGTTCCAGGCATCGGAGTTCTGGCAAGGCATCGCGGTCAGTTCATTCGCCGTGCTGCAGGGCGCGATGCGCTTCTTCGCCGATGGCGTGGTCGAACGCTATTCGCCCGCGGGCCTGGCCCGGGTGCTGCTGGCCTCGCTGCTGGTCGGCTGCCTGATCGTGGTCTTTTCGCCCTTCGCGAGCCTCTCGCTCTTGGGATTTGCGCTGATGGGCCTGGGAACCTCCGCGATCTTTCCGCTGGCGGTTTCGGCAGCGGCGCGGCGCGGCGACCGCCCGGCCTCGGTCAATATCGCGGCCGTGGCGCAGTTCGCCTTCATCATGTTCCTGATCGGGCCGCCGATGCTGGGCCATGTTGCCCATGGCTTCGGCATCCGCGCGGCCTTTGCCGTGGGCCTGCCCTTCGTCGTGATCTCTTTGCTGACGGCGGGGGCGCTGGGGCGGAACAGGTAGACCCGGGGTATACCCCGGGCTACGCGGTGGAAAGAGAGCGCCCCCCGGTGAAGGGGGGCGCCTTGGTCAGATGAACAGCGCCGAGATCTGGTCGTTCGACATGACCGCGATCTGGCTCGAGGTGAAGGCCCCGGTCTGGGTCGAGGTCATGGCCGCGATATCGGCAGTCTCCAGCGCCACGATCTGGTCGGTCGAGAGGCTGGCGATCTGCGCCGTGGTCCAGCCCGCCATCTGCGCCGTCCCGAAAGCCACGATGGCCTCGGTCGACAGGGCCGTCACCTGGTCGGTCGAGAGCTGGCCGATCTGCGAGGTCGTCAGGTTGGCGGCCTGGGCCGTGGTGATGGCGGCAATCTGATCGCTGCTGAGCGCATGGATCTGGCTGCCGGTCAGCCCCTTGATGGCCGAGGTCGAGAGCGCGGCAAAGTCCGCCGTCTCCATCTGCGCCAGGACCGCCGTGCCCAGGGCCGCGACCTGCGACGAGGTCAGCGCCGCCGCCTGGGCCGTGGTCAGGCCCGGGATGTCGTCGCTGGACAGGCCCGAGAGACCGGTCGTGGTCAGGGCCGCGACCTGCGCCGTGGTCAGGGCCGCGATCTGGTCGGTGGTCAGGGCCGCGACCTGGGAGGAGACCAGGGCCGCGATCTGCGTCGTGGTCATGGCCGCAACCTGGTCGGTGCCCAGGACCGCGATATCGGCCGTGGTCAGTTTCACCACCTGAGTCGCGGTCAGGGCGGCGACCTGGTCGGTGGTCATCGCCACGACCTGGTCGGTGGAGAGCGCCACGATCTGGGCCGTGGTCAGGCCCCGGATCGCAGAGGTCGAGAGGGCGGCGAAATCCTCCGCCTCCATCTGCGCCAGGACCGCCGTGCCCAGGACCGCGACCTGGGCCGAGCTCAGGACCCCGGCCTGGGTCGTGGTCAGGGCCGGGATATCGTCGGTCCCGAGGCCCGCAAGGCTGCCCGTCGTCAGGGCAGAGACCTGGGCCGTGGTCAGGGCCGCGATCTGGTCCGTGGTCAGGGCACCGACCTGGCCCGAAGAGAGGACCGCGACGGAAGCCGTGCCCAGCGCCGCGACCTGGTCCGCGCTCATCGCGCCGATGTCGCCGGTGTCGAGCCTCCCGACCTGGGCGGTCGTCAGGCTGGCCACCTGGGCCGTGGTCAGGGCCGCGACCTGGTCGGTCGAGAGGACCCCGAAGGCAGCCGTTCCCATGCCGCGCAGGGCGGCGGTGGTCATGGCGGCCAGGTCCTCAGCCTCCAGCGCGGCGACCTGGGCGGTGGTCAGCACCGCAACCTGGGCCGAGCCCATCGCGGAGACCTGGTCGGCACTCAGCGCCACGATGTCGTCGGTGCCAAGCCCCGCAAGGGCCCCGGTCGCCAGGGCGCCCACCTGGGCCGAGCCCAGCGAGGCCACCTGGTCGGTCGACAGCGCGCCCACCTGGGCCGAACCCAGGACCGCGGCCTGGGCCGTGGTCAGGGCCGCCACTTGGTCCACGCTCATCGCGGTCAGATGCGCGGTCGTGACCTTGGCGATCTGCGCCGTGGTCAGGGCCGCGACCTGGGCCGTGGTCAGCGCCGAGGCCTGGTCGGTGGTTAGGGCCGCGACCTGGGCCGTGGTCAGCTTCGAGACCTGGGCCGTGGAGAGCGCCGCGACCTGGTCAGAACCAATCGCCGCGACCTGCGCCGTCGAGAGCAGGATCAGCTGCGCCGTGGTCAGCGCCGCCGCCTGATCGGCCGTCAGCGCGGCCATGTCGCCGGTCGACAGCGCGGGCAGTTGCGTGCTGGTCAGGGCCGCGATCTGCGTCGTGGTCAGGGCCGCGACCTGGTCCGTGGTCAAGGCGCCGACCTGGGCCGTGGAAAGGGCCGCCACCGCCGCCGTGGACAGGGCCGCAATCGGGTCAGAGCCGAGAACCGCGACCTGGGCCGTGGTCAGGGCTGCCAGTTGCGCCGAGGTCATGCCGGTGACCTGGGTCGCCGACAGGGCCGCGACATGGTCGGTCGACAGGGCCACGACCTGGGCCGTGGACAGCGCCGCCAGCTGGGCCGAGGTCAGGGCCGCGACCTGGTCGGTCGACAGCGCGCCGATCCCGGCCGTGGTCAGACCCTTGACCGCCGTCGAGGTCAGGGCGGCAAGATCCTCGACCTCGAAGGCTGCGATATGGGCCGTGCCAAGGACCGCGACCTGGGCCGAAGTCAGCGCCCCGGCCTGGGTGGCCGAAAGCGCCACGACATCGGCCGTGTCGAAGCCCGCCAGGGCCGCAGTCGAGATGGCCGCCAGTTGCGCCGTGGTCAGTCCCGAGATCGCCTCGGTCGAAAGCGCCGCAACCTGGGCCGAGCCAAGCCCTGCCATCTGCGCCGTGGTCATGGCGCCGATCTGGCTGCCCGACAGCACCGCGATGCTGTCGGTCGAGAGCTTGGCGACCTGGGCCGCCGTCAGGGCCGCCATCTGCGCCGTGGTCAGGCTGGCGACCTGGGCGGTGGTCAGGGCCTCGACCTGGGCGGTGGTCAGTTTCGCGACCTGGGCCGTGGACATGGCCGCGACCTGGTCGCTGCCGATGGCCGCGACCTGGGCCGTGGTCAGCTTTTGCAGCTGCGCCGTGGTCAGGGCGGCCACCTGGGCCGTGGTCATGGCCGCGACATCCGCCGTCTCGATCTTGGAGACCTGCGCCGTGGTCAGGGCCGCCACCTGGGCCGTGGTCAGCGCCGCCACCTGGTCGGAGCCCAGCGCCACGACCTGGGCCGTGGTCAGACCCTTGACCGCCGAAGTGGTCAGGGCGGCAAGATCCGCCGTCTCCATCGCGTCGATGACCGAGGTGGCCAGCGCCGCGACCTGGCCCGAGGTCAGGGCCCCGGCCTGTTCGGTGGTCAGGGCCACCAGCCCATCCGAGGTCAACCCGGTCAGGGCTGCGGTGGTCAGCGCGCCAATCTGGGTCGAGGTCAGGCCCGAGACCTGCTCGGTCGACAAGGCCGCGATCTGGGCCGAGGTCAGGACCGCGACATGGCCGGTGGCGAGCGCCGCAAGCTGGGTCGAGGACAAGGCCCCCACCCCCTCGGTCGAGAGTTTGGCGAATTGCGCCGTGGTCAGGGCGCCGATCTGGGCCGTGGTCAGGGCGGTCACCTGGGCCGAGCCAAGCGCCGCGACCTGGGCCGTGGTCAGCTTGTTGACCTGGGCCGTGCCGAGACCTGCCACCGCATCCGAGGACAGGGCCGCGACCTGGCCGGTGGTCATGGCCACGAGCTGGGCGGAGGACAAGGCCGCGACTTGGGTCGCCGTCATCGCCGCGACATCGCCCGTGTCGATCTTGGTCAACTGCGCCGTGGTCATGACGCCCAGTTGCGCCGTGGTCAGGGCCGCCACCTGGTCAGAGCCCAGCGCCACGACCTGGGCCGTGCTGAGAACCGGAACCTGGGCCGTGGTCAGGGCTGCCACCTGGTCCGAGGTCATGGCGGCGATCTGGGCCGTCGTGATCCCGGGCAGCTGCGCCGTGGTCAAGGCCGCGACCTGGTCGGTGGTCAGGGCCGCGATATCGCCCGTGGGCAGCGAGGCCAGTTGCGCCGTGGTCAGGACCGCGACCTGGGCCGTGGTCAGGCCCGCGACCGAGTCGGTGGACAGGACCCCCAGTTGCGCCGTCGTCAGCTTGGCGATCTGGGTCGTGGTCAGGGCCGCAAGCTGGCTGCCGGTCAGGGCGCCGAACTGTTGCAGCGTCAGGCTGTTGAATTGCGCCGTGGTCAGGCTGGCCACCTGCGCCGTGGTCAGGGCCGCGATATCGGCCGTCTCCAGGGCGCCGACCTGGGCCGTGGTCAGGGCCGCGACCTGGGCCGTGGTCAGGGCCGCGACCTGGGCCGTGGTCATGGCCGCGATCTGGGCCGTGGTCAGGGCGCGCTCTTGCGTCGTGCTGAGCTTCGCGACCTGGGCGGTGGTCATGGCCTCCACCTGTCCCGTGGTCAGGGCCGCGATCTGGCTGGTCGTCAGGGCGGCGACATGGGCCGTGGTCAGGGCGGCCACGGTCGAGGTGGCCAGGACCGGGATCTGGGCCGAGGTCAGGGCCGCGACCTGCGCCGTGGTCAGGACAGCCGCCTGGTCCGAGGTCAGGGCCGCGATCCCCGCCGTGGTGATGCCGCGCACCGCCCCCGTGGACAGGACCGCGACATCCGCCGTGGTCAGGGCGCCCACCGCTGCCGAACCGAAGGCCGCCATCTGGGCCGAGGTCAGGACCGCGGCCTGGGCCGTGGTCAGGGCCGCAGCCCCCGCCGTCCCCAGACCCTCGAGCGCGGCGGTGGACAGGGCCAGGACCTGGGCCGTCGAGAATTTCGACACCTGGGTTCCGGTCATCGCGGCAAGCTGTTCGGACGACAGGGCCGCAACCTGGGCCGTGGTCAGGGCCGCGATCCGGGCCGTGGCCATGGCCGCCACCCCATCGGTCGGCAGGGCGCGGACCTGGGCCGTGGTCAGGGCCGCCACCTGGGCCGTGGTCAGGGCACGCACCTGGTCGGTGGACAGGGCCGCGATCTCGGTCGTGCCGATGGTGCGCAGGGCCGCCGTGGTCAGGGCAGCGAGATCGGCCGATTCGAAGGCCGCGACCTGGTCGCTGTCCAGGCCCGAGACCTGGGCCGAGGTCAGGGCCCTGGCCTGGGCCGTGGTCAGGGCCACGATGTCATCGGTCGAAAGCCCCGCCAGGGCATCCGAGCCCAGGGCCGCGATGCTGGCCGTGGTAAGGGCCGCGATCTGGGCCGTGGTCAAGGCCTCGACCTGGGCGGAGCCGAGGACCGAGACCTGGGCCGTCGAAAGCGCCGCCGCCACATCGGTGGACAAGGCGCCGATGGCATCGGTCGAGAGGGCCGCGAACTGATCGGTGCTGAGCACCGAAGCCTGGGCCGTGGTCAGGCTGCCCAGTTGCTGCGTGGTCAGGCCTGCCGCCTGGTCCGTGGTCAGACCCGCCAGCGCCCCGGTCGAGAGCTTGGCGAAATCGGCCGCCTCCATCGTGGCAAGATAGGTCGCATCGATCACGGCAAGCTGGGCCGAAGTCAGAGCCGCCGCCTGGGCCGTGGTCAGGGCCACGATGTTGTCGGTGGTCAGGCCGGGCAGCGCATCGGTCGAAAGCGCCGCAACCTGGGCCGAGGACATGGCCGCGACCTGCGCCGTGGTCAGGGCCGCAAGCTGGTCCCAGGTCAGGGCCGCCGCCTGGGCCGTGGTCAGGGCAGCCACCTGGGCCGTGGTCATCGCCGCCACGGCATCGGTCGAGATCGCAGCCACCAGGCCCGTGCCCAGGACCGCGACCTGCGCCGTGGTCATCGCCGCCACCTGGGTCGAGGACATCGCGCTGATCTGGTCGCTCGTCATCCCGGCCAGGGCCGTGGTCGTCACCGCCGCAAGATCGGCGGTTTCCAGCGCCGAGATGACATTGGCCGAAATCGCGCCCAGTTGGTCCGAGCCAAGCACCGAAGCCTGGGCGGTTGTCATCGCCTCCAGCGCGGCGCTGCCCAGACCGGCAAGGGCCGAGGTCGAGAGGGCCGCGACCTGGGTCGTGGTCAGGGCGGCCATCTGCTCGGTGGTCACCGCGCCCATCTGGTCCGCCGTCAGGGCCGCCGCCTGGGCCGTGGTCAGGGCCGCCAGCTGATCGGTCGACAGGTCATCGAAGGCCGCGATCGAGATCGCCGCGACCTGGGCCGTGCCAAGCGCCGCCACCTGCCCCGTGGTCAGGGCCACGACCTGGCCCGTGGTCAGGCCCGCGACCTGATCCGTGGTCAGGCCGGCCAGGGCCGTCGTGGTGACGGCGGCCAGATCGGCGGTCTCCATCTCGGCCAGGACCGAGACCCCGATGGCGCCGATCTGGGCCGAGGTCAGGGCGGCAGACTGGGCCGTGGACAGGGCCACCAGCGCATCCGAGGTCAGGCCCGCAAGGCCCGCCGTCGAGAAGGCCGCGACCTGGGTCGTGGTCATGGCCGCGAGGTCTTCGGTTTCCAGCGCGCCGACCTGGGCAGAGGTCAGGGCCGCGACCTGGGCCGAGGTCAGGGCTGCGGCCTGGTCGGTGGCAAGCGCCGCCACCAGGTCGGTCGACAGGCCAAGGATCGCGCCCGTTCCGATGGCGGCGATTTGCGCCGTCGTGATCTCTGCCAATTGGTCGGTGGTCAGCACCGCCGCCTGGGCCGAGGTCAGCCCGCGCATCGCCGAGGTCGAAAGGGCCGCGATATCGGCCGTCTCCATCGCGTCGAAGATCCCGTCCGAGATGGCGCCAAGCTGGGCCGAGGTCAGGGCCGAGGCCTGGGCCGTGGTCAGCGCCTCCAGCGCATCCGAGGTCAGCCCGGCCAGGCCCGCCGTCGACAGGGCCGCGACCTGGGTCGAGGTCATGTTGGCGATCTGGGCGGTCGAGAGCGCCTCGACCTCGGTCGAGGTCAGGGCTGCGACCTGGCCCGTGGTCATGGCCGCGACCTGGTCGGTGCCGAGGGCCTGGATCTGATCGGTGGACAGATGGGCAATCGCCGCCGTGGACAGGGCCGCGACCTGGCCCGTGGTCATTGCGTCGATCTGGTCGGTGGTCAGGGCGGCCACCGCTGCCGTCCCCATGCCACGCATGGCACTGGTCGTGATGGCGGCAAGATCCGCCGTCTCCATCTCGGCGATGATCGAGGCGGACAGCGCCGAGACCTGGGCCGAGGAGAGGGCCGCCGCCTGGGCCGTGGTCATGGCGACCAGGTTGTCCGAGGACAGGCCCGCAAGGCTGGCCGTGGTCAGCGCGCCGACCTGTCCGGCCGTGAAGGCCGCCATCTGCGCCGTGGTCACCGCCGCGACCTGGGCCGAGGTCAGTTGCCCCATCTGGGCATTGGTGAAGGCCGCCACCTGGGTCGTGGACATGGCCGCCAGCGCTGCCGTGCCGATCTTGGAAATCGTCGCCGTGGGCAGGACCGCGACCTGGGCCGTGGTCAGGGCCGCGATCTGGTCAGAGCCCATGTTCGAGACCTGGGCCGTGGTCAGGCCCCGGATCGCCGCGGTGGTCAGCTTGGCGAGGTCCGCCGTTTCCAGCGCGGCGACCGCCGCCGTCGAGAGTGCCGCGACCTGGGCCGAGGTCAGGGCGCCGGCCTGGGTCGTGGTCAGGGCCACGGCCGCCTCGGTCGAGAGGCCCGCGATGGCGGCGGTGTTCAGCGCGGCCACCTGCTGCGTCGTCAGTTTGGCGAATTGCGCCGTGGTCAGGGCCCCGACCTGGGCCGAAGTCAGGGAGGCCACCTGCTGCGTCGTCATGGCCGCGACCTGGGTCGTGGTCAGGGCGGCAAGGTCGGCCGTCGGCAGCTCGCGCATCTGGGCCGTGGTCAGGGCAGCGACCTGGGCCGTGGTCAGGTTGGCGACCTGCGCGGTGCCCAGCGCCCCGATCTGCGCCGTGGTCAGGCCCCGGATCGCGGCGGTGGTCAGCTTGGCCAGGTCCGCTGTTTCAAGAGCGGCCACGGCTGCGGTCGAAAGCGCCGCGACCTGGGCCGAGGTCAGGGCCGCAGCCTGGGCCGTGGTCAGCGCCTCTGCCGCGTCCGAGGACAGGCCCGCCAGGGCCGCCGTGGTCAGGGCCGCGATCTGCGCCGTGGTCAGGGCCGCCGTCTGGGCCGTGGTCAGGGCGCCCACCTGGGCGGAGTTGAGGCTTGCGATCTGCCCGGTCGAGAAGGCCGCGACCTGGGTCGTGGTCAGGGCCGCCATGGAGGCCGAGGGCAAGGCCAGGATCTGCGCCGTGCCCAGGGCCGCGACCTGGGCCGTGGTCAGCACCTCGACCGCGTCGGTCGACAGCGCGCCCAGCGCGCCGCTGGTCAGGACGGCGATCTGCGCCGTGGTCATTGCGGGCACCTGGTCCGAGGTCAGGGCCCCGGCCTGGGCCGTGGTGAGCGCCGCGACCTGGGCGGTGGTCAGGGCCGCCACCTGGGCCGTGCCGAGATTGGCCACCGCCGCCGTCGACAGCGCGGTCAACTGGCCGGTGGTCAGGGCGATCAGTTGCGCCGTGCGCAGCGCCGCGACCTGGTCGGAGCCCAGGGCCCCCGCCTGGGTCGTCGAAAGCCCCCGCAGCGCAGCCGTGGTCAGGGCCGCGAGGTCCGCCGTCTCGAGCGCTGCGACCACGTCGGTCGACAGGGCCGCAACCTGGGCCGAGCTCAGCACGGCGGCCTGGGCCGTGGTCAGGGCCTCTGCCTGGTCGGTGGCAAGGTTCGAGGCGGCAGCCGTCGTCAGGGCCACGACCTGGGCCGTGGTCAGGGCCGCCACCTGCTCGGTGGTCAGGGCCGCGCTTTGGCCCGTGGTCATGGCCGCGATCTCGGCCGTGGTCAGGGCCGCGACCTGGGTGGTGGACAGGGCCCCGATCCCCGCGCTGCGCAGGACGGCGAATTGCGCCGTGGTCAGGCTGACCAGTTGCGCCGTGGTCAAGCCGCCGATCTGGTCAGAGCTCAGCGCCGCAGCCTGGGCCGTGGTCATCCCGTCCAGCGCGGTGACGGTCAGGGCCGCCACATCCTCGGTCGGCAGGGCCGCCACGGCCGCCGTTCCGATTGCCGCCAGTTGCACCGAGCTCAGCGCCGCGACCTGGGCCGTGGTCATCGCCCCCGCGCCCGCCGTCGACAGGCCCGCCAAGGCGCCGGAGGTCAGCGCCACGACCTGGGCCGTGGTCAGCGCCCCCACCGCGTCCGAAGACAGCGCCCCAAGCTGCGTCGAGGTCAGGGCCGCGATCTGGGCCGTGGTCATCGCGGCCACCTGGTCGGAGGTCAGGGCCGCGAAATCACTGGTGGAGAGCCCGGCAAGCTGCGCCGTGGTCAGGACGGCCGTCTGTGCCGTGGTCAGGGCCGCGATCTGATCCGAGCCCAGCGCACCGAACTGCGACGAGGTCAGGACCGCGACCTGCCCCGTGGTCAGCGCCGCGACCTGGGCCGTGGTCAGGGCCCCCATCTGCGTCGTGGTCAGCCGCTCGATCTGCGCCGTGGTCATGGCGGCCAGATCCGCCGTCTCGATCGCGGCGACCTGGGCCGTGGTCAGGACCGGAATCTGCGTCGAGCTCAGCCCCTTGATCGAGACGGTGGTCAGGGCGGCGATATCGGCGGTCTCGAGCTTGGCCAGGACCGCATTGGTCAGCCTGCCGATCTGGGCCGAGCTCAGCGCGGCGACCTGGGCCGTGGTCAGGGCCACGGCATCGGCGGTCTCAAGCCCCTGGAGCGTGCCGGTGGTCAGGGCGGCGACCTGCCCCGTGGTCAGGGCCGCAACCTGGGCCGTGGTCATGGCGGCAAGCTGGGCCGAGCCCAGCGAGGCGACCTGGGCCGTGGTGATGGCGCGGATCTGGTCGGTTCCCATGGCCGCGATCCCGGCGGTCGAGATCTTGGCGACCTGTCCGGGCACCATGGCCGCGATCTGCGCCGTGGTCAGGACGGCGGTCTGGGCCGTGGTCAGGGCGCCCACCTGCGCCGTGGTCAGCCCCTTGACCGCCGTGGTCGAGAGCGAGGCCACGGCCGCGGTGGAGAGGTTGGCGATGGCCGCGGTCGAAAGGGCTGCGATCTGCACCGAGCTCATGGCGCCGACCTGGGTGGTGGACAGGGCCGCGATATCGGCCGAGCCGAAGCCCGGCAGGGCTGCGGTGGACAGGGCCGCGATCTGGCCCGTGGTCAAGACGGCGAATTGCGCCGTGCCCATGGCCGAAAGCTGTGCAGAGGTGATGGTGGCGACCTGGGCCGTGGTCAGGGCCGCGACCTGGGCCGTCGACAGGCCCGCCATGGCGGTCGAGGCAAAGCGGCCGATGACCGCAGGGGTCAGCTGCACCAGTTGCGCCGTGGACAGGGCGCCGATCTGGGCCGAGCTCAGCGCGGCGGCCTGGGTCGAGGTCAGGCCCTTGACCGCTCCGGTGGTCAGGGCGACGATATCGGCAGTCTCGAGCCCGGCAATGGCGGCAGAGGAAATGCCTGCCAGTTGCGACGAGGTCAGGACGGCAGCCTGGGCCGTGGTCAGGGCCGCGACATCGCCCGAACCCAGGCCCGCAAGCGCGCCCACGGTCAGGGCGCGGACCTGGGCCGTGCCCAAGGCGGCCAGGTGGCCGGTGGTCATGGCCGCCAGTTGCGTCGAGGTCAGCGAGGCCACCTGCCCCGTGGTCAGCGCCGCAACCTGGGTCGTGGACAGGGCGCCCACCTGGGCCGTGGTCAGCTTCGACACGGCCGCCGTCGCCAGGGCTGCGACCTGGGCCGTGGTCAGGGCCTGGACCTGCGCCGTCGTCAGGGAAGTCACCGTGGCCGAGCCGATCCCCTTCACGGCTGCGGTGGTCAGGGCGGCCAGATCGGCCGTCTCGAGCTTGGCCAGCGTGGCGCCCGAGAGCGCGCCCACCTGGGCCGAGGTCAGGACCGCCGCCTGGGCGGTGGACAGGGCCACGGCATCGGCCGTGGTCAGGCCCTTGAGCGCGGCCGTGGTCAGGGCCGCGACCTGGTCCGTGGTCAGGACGGCGACCTGGGCCGTGGTCAGGCCAAGGATCTGCGCCGAGGTGATGGCCGCGACCTGCGCCGTCGACAGCGCCCCGATCTGCGCCGTCGTCAGGGCGCCAAGGTCGCCGCTGGTCAGCTTGCCGACATTGCCCACCGACAGGGCCGCCACCTGGGCCGTGGTCAGGGCCACGAGCTGATCCGTGCCCAGCGCCAGAAGCTGCGCCGAGGTCAGGCCCTTGATCGCCGTCGTGGTCAGGGCTGCAAGGTCCGCCGTCTGGATCTGCGCCATCGCTGCCGTCGAAATCGCCGCCACCTGGCCCGAATCCAGCGCCGCCGCCTGCGCCGTGGTCAAGGCAACGACACCCGCCGTGGTCAGCCCCCCCACCGCGGATGCCGTCAGCGCATCGACCTGGGCCGTGGTCAGCGCCGCGACCTGGGCCGTGGTCAGGACGCCCACCTGCGTGCTGAGCAAGGCCGCCATATGCGCCGTCGTCATCACCGCCAGCTGCGCCGTCGAAAGCGCCGGTATCTGCACCGTGGTCAGCGACCGGATATCGGCCGTGGTCAGGGCAGCAATCGCCGTCGTGGACAGCGCGGCAATCTGGGCAGTGGTAAGCGAAGAGATCGTCGTCATGGGGGGCTCCGTCTGACTATGGGGTGGCGGGCAAGGAAATCCCGCCCCTCCGCTGCCCGTTCTGGGCGCGATATTCTCCGAAAGGCTGTCAGGCAGGGCTTATGAAAGGGTGAACAGAAGCTTGAACCGGGGGGCGGGCCGCCGGTTTATCAGGGTTAAAATCCGCAAAATTTGAATCGATAGCGCCCGCATCGGCGAAAAATTCGGAGTTTCCAGGGTTTGTTCACTTCTTGTTCACCTATTTACGATGATCTTCCCCCACAACCCGGAGGTAGCCCGATGTCGATGCCCTTTCTTCTGCCCTTTCCCATGCCCGGTGACGAAGCCAGCCTCTTGCGGGCCATGGCGCGGCCCGGCGGCCTGACCCAGGTCCCCTCGGGCGAGCTGGCCTATCTCGGCCGCGCGGTCGCGGGGCTCGATCTCCTGGGCGTCGTGCAACTGGCCGAGGGGGCGAATGACACCGATGGGCTGATCCTTTACGAATTCTGGCTTGCCGCCCATGGGGTCGAGGCGTCCTCCTGCGCCGCCTGGTTCAACCTGGGCGTCCTGCGGATGAAGCGTGGCGATGCGGGTGGCGCCTCCGAGGCTTACCGCACCGCGCTGCGCCTGAAACCCGACATGGTCGAGGCCGCCATCAACCTCGGCACCGCGCTGGAGGCGTCGGGCCAGGTCGATGCGGCCTTGGGCGCCTGGCGCTCCGCCCTGCCCCCGCCCGCCATGCGCCAGGTCCTGCACAACCAGATGGGCCGCGTGATGGAGGTGCAGGGGCGCCTTGGCCCGGCGGCAGATGAGCTGCGGTCCTCGCTTCTGATCGCGCCGCACCAGCCGGATGTGCAGCAGCACCTGGTCCACCTGCGGCAAAGGATGACCGCCTGGCCGGTGACCGATCTCTCCGTGCCCGGCGTGACCGCGGACGAGGCCGCCTTCCACTGCGGCCCCCTGGCCTCGCTGGCGCTCTGGGACGATCCGAAGCTTCAGGCCGAGGGTGCGGCCGACTGGATCGCCCGCAAGACCCCGCCCGCGCCCGAACGCCTGGCGCCCTCCTTCGGTTACAAGCACGACCGGATCCGCATCGGCTATCTGTCGACCGATTTCTGCCGCCATGCGATGAGCTTCCTGATCGCCGAACTGCTGGAGCTGCATGACCGCAGCCGGTTCGAGGTCTATGGCTATGACGCCTCGCCCGAAGATGGCTCGGACATCCGCGCCCGGGTGCTCGGCGCCCTGGACCACCATGTCCCGATCCATGGCCTGACGGATGAGGCTGCGGCGCGTGCCATGGTGGCCGATGAGATCGACGTGCTGATCGACCTCAACGGCCTGACCAAGGGCGCGCGCCTGGGTATCCTGCGCTGGAAGCCCGCCCCGGTCATGGCGACCTACCTCGGCTATATCGGCCCCGTGCCCCTGCCCGAGCTCGACTATATCCTCTGCGACGAGATCACCATTCCGCCCGAGCTCGAGGCGGACTATGCGCCGAGGCCCCTGCGCATCGCGGGCTGCTACCAGGCCAATGACGGCCGCAAGCCCGACCTGCCCGCCGTCAGCCGCGCCGCCGAGGGCCTGCCCGAGGGCGCCTTCGTCTTCACCTGCATGTCGCATCACTACAAGCTGACCGCCTCGATGTGGGAGAGCTGGTGCAAGATCGTGGCCTCGGTCGAGAATTCCGTGCTCTGGCTGGTCGATGACAATCCCGAAAGCAAGGCGGCGCTCTCGGCCCGCTGGGCGGAAAAGGGCCTCGCGCCCGAGCGGCTGATCTGGGCCGCCCGCGTCGATCCCGACCGCTATCGCGCGCGGCTGGCCCTGGCCGATCTCTTCCTCGACACAAATCCCTACAATGCCGGGACCATCGCCTCGGATGCCTTGCGCATGGGCCTGCCCATGGTGACCCTGCAAGGCCGCGCTTTCGCCGCCCGCATGGCCTCCAGCCTCTTGACGGCGGTGGGTTCGGTGGAGGGGATCGCGACCTCCCCCGCCGATTACGAGGCCAAGGCGATCGCGATTGCCACCGATCCCGCGCTGCATGGCAAGATGCGCGCCCATCTGGCGGGCGGCGCCTGGGAGCGGACGCTGGGCCAGGCGGCCGATTTCACGCAAAGGTTCGAGGCCGCCATTTCCTCGGTCATCAAGCGCCCCTGAGGGCACCGATCAAGACAGGGCAAGCAAACCCCGGGCAAGTCCCGGGGTTTTTCCTTGGCCTCTGCCGGAAAGGCTGCCGACCGCCCCTTTTGGTGCCCAGAGTGGAGCCAAGTCGGCGAATGCCAGACCAGCGCCCCCCGCCAAAACCGCGCCCTGGCCCTTTGTGCCTGTGGTCCCGATACGCGGCGGCTTCCCAGTTTTCTCCCCCTCCCAAACCGTGCCCCGGCCCCTTGAGCAACTGGTCTGGATACTCGGCAGCTCCCCGGTCTGCGCCCGCTCCCAAAACAGGGCCCTGCCCACTGCGCCTATAGTCTCGATACACGGCAGATCACCCCCGCCCCAAAGGCGGGCATGCGCCGCAAACGGAACCTTCGTCGGTTTGGTGCCACGGCGAGGCGGCCAGCGACTGCCTGCCAATGCAGATAACTCCCTCCAGGCATGAAAAGGCCGCGCCTCTCGCGCGGCCTTTTCAAGGCCTCCACCGGACCAAGGACTGCCAAAACCGCGCCTTACCCCCTTGATTGACGGGATAGGGCCTTCGGTTTCTCGACAAGACCCCGCGGAAGGGGCGCTCCCCTCAGACCTTCACGCCCGAGCCCCAAAGCGCGAAATGCCCGTCGCGCTGCACCCGGACAGCCTGGAAGCCCGCCCGCTCCAGGTGACTGGCCAGCGAAGTCGCCACGAAGCCCCCCCGATGGCCCATGAAATGATTGCCCGAAGCGATCGAGGCGCGGTGGCCGTAAAGCATGTCGATGGCCGAAATCGGCCCCATGGCCGACATATAGGCCGCATCCTCCAGCCGCCCCTCGGCCACCAGCGCCGCCACCTGTTGCAGGTCGGGCATGGTCACCAGGACGAAACCGCCGGGCGCCAGCACGCGGTGGAACTCGGACAGCGCGAGCGGCACCTCGTGCGGGAAGAGATGTTCCAGGTTATGCGCCGACCAGACCGCCTGGACCGAGCCCGTGGGCACGACCGACATATCGGTGATCGAGGCCACGATATCGGGCGCCACGCCGGGGTCGATGTCGAGCCGGCACTCGCTCCACTCCCCCGCCGGGAAGAAGGCGGCGGGCAGCTTGGCGGGATCCGCCATGCCGCAGCCGACATGCAGCACGGTGCGCGTCAGGGGCGGCACGAGCTCTGCGGTGGCAAGCGAGGGATGGTTGGCGATGGTCATGGTCTGTCCTTTCTGGATCAGGGGGGGGCTGGATCAGGGTTCGCGCAGCGATTCGGTGATCCCGCGCATCAGGGGGTCGAGGAAGTAATCAAGCAGGCTGCGGCTGCCGGTTTTCACATCGGCCGTCAGCGTCATGCCCGGCAAGAGTCCCGCGCCGGGGGCGAGGTTGGTCAGATCGCCCGAAAGGGCGACCCTGGCGGTATGGCGCGCCTCCCCCCCGCCCTCGGGCGTGAAGGAGGCGGAGGAAATGTCCAGGAGCCGCCCGGTCAGGCTGCCGTGGCGACGCCAGGGAAAGGCATCGACCTTGACCTCGACCGGGTCACCCACCGCCGCCGTGCCCGCATCGGCAGAGCGGATCGTGACCTCGGCCACCAGGGGCACGTCGGAGGGAACGAGGACGACGACCATGGCACCCTCGGCCACGGAGGAGCCCGGACCGCCCTCGGCCACGGCGACGACGGTGCCAGGACCGGGCGCTGTCAGCGCGGTCAGATCGGCGAGGCGCTCAGCCTTGGACAGGGCCTCTTCGGCGGCGGCGAGGCGCGGGGAGAGATCGGCCAGGGCTTGCAGATCGGCGCGGCGGGCGTCGCTGTCAAAGGCCCGGAGCGCGGCCTCGGCAGCGGCGAGACGCGCGGTCTGGTCATTCAGCCGCGCCTCATGGGCGGCCAGCGCCTGCTCGGCGGCGATGCGGTCCCCCTCGGCCTGAAGCTGCGTCAGGCGCGAGCCGGTCTGGCGCGCGGCGAGCTGGTCGCGCATCCCCTCGACCTCGCGAGCGATGGCGAGGCGCTGGGTGAGGCCCGGGCCCGCCATCTCTTCGGCGGCCAGGGCGTCGCGGGCGGCGTCGCGCAGGGCCATGGCCTCGGCCCGGCGGGCCTGGGCGAGGGCCAATTCCTCTCCCTGCACAAGGGCTTCACGGGCCAGCGCGGGGGTCGTCGCGGCCAGCGTCACGCCGTCGAGATCGGCCTGGAGCCGGGCGGCTTCGGCGCGCAAAGCCTCGGCCTGGGCGCGGAGGGCTGCGAGATCGGCTGCGGGCAGCGTGGCATCCAATCGGGCCAGGACCTGGCCCGCCTCGACATGGTCACCCGGCCGCACCAGAAGCTCGCGCAGGACGGCGCGGGACATGGGCGAGAGGATCGTCGGCGGCACATCGGCGGCGAGACGCCCCTGGCCCGAGACCACGATATCCAGACGGACGAGGGCTGCGATGGTCACCAGCGCGACGAAGAGACCGGCCGCGAGAAAGGGCCAGAGCCTGAGCGCAAGAGGGGGCGCCTCGGCCACCAGGGCCTCAAGCTCGGGTTGGAAATCAAGGGCTTCGCGCGCGATGCTCATGTCAGATGCTCGGTCTGCTGGGCCCACAGATGGCGGTAGATGTCACAGCGTTCCAAGAGCGTGGCATGGGGGGCGAAGTCGACGACCTGGCCCTGGTCCAGAACCAGGATCGCATCGGATCGCACCAGGGAGGAGAGCCGGTGCGAGACCACGATCACCGTCCGCCCCTTTGCGATGGCGGCGAGGTTGCGGTTCACCACGGCCTCTGATTCGGGGTCCAAGGCCGAAGTCGCCTCGTCGAAGACCAGGATCTTCGGCGCGCTCATCAGGGCGCGGGCGATTGCAAGGCGCTGGCGCTGCCCGCCGGAGAGGTTGGCGGCGCCCTCCTCGACCGGGGTGTCGAGGCCCTGGGGCAGGCGCTTGATGAACTCTTCGGCGCCGGCGAGCTTGGTGGCGATCATCACCTCCTCGAGGCTGGCCTCGGGGCGCGCCATGCAGATGTTGTCGCGGATCGTGCCGCGGAAGAGGAGGTTTTCCTGCAAGACCACCCCAAGGGCGCGGCGCAGGTGGTCGAGGTCGATCTGGCGGATATCCACCCCGTCGATCTGGATCAGCCCGGTCTGCGGCACCTCGATCCCCTGCACCAGTCGCGTCAGGGTCGTCTTGCCGGAACCGGATCGTCCAACGACGCCAATGACTTGACCGGGGACGATCTCGAAGCTGATCTCTTTCAGCGCGGGGGTGGCGGCGCCGGGATAGGTGAAACCCACGGCGTCGAACTTCACCCGGCCCTGGATCGGATGGCGGGCGGGGCGCGCCGTCGTGCCGCGTTCGGGCTTTTGGTTCAAGAGGCCGCCGAGCATCTTCAGGCTCAAGGCCGCCTCCTGGTATTCGTTGATCAGGCCCACGATCTGGATCAAGGGGCCGGTCACCCGCCCCGCCAGCATGACGAAGGCCACAAGCGCGCCGGTGGAGAGCCGCCCCTCCAGCACCAGGGCCGCTCCATAGCCTATGACGCTGATCTGCATGAGCTTTTCCAAAAGCCCCGTGGCCGAGGAGGCAAAGGCCGCCACCCCGCCCACATCCCATTGCCGGCGGATCATGCCGGCAAGGCTATCCTCCCAGCTTTTGCGACGGGCGGGTTCCAGGACCAGCGACTTCACGGCCCGCATGTTGTGCAGGGTCTCGACCAGCAAAGCCTGGCGCGAGGCTTCGGCCTGGTACAAGGCGTTCAAGCGGCGCTGAAACATCGGCAGCAAAAGGCCGATGACCGCAGCGATGGCCAGGGCAAAGCCCAGGACAACCCCGGTCAGGGGGGCGCAGAGCATGACCAGAACCCCCAGCAAAAGCGGCAGGAAGGCCGCGTCCAACAGGGTCTGAAAGAGCCTCCCCGTCAGGAATCCCCTAATCTTTTCGGTCTGTTGCAGGTTGCGCGCCAGAACACCCGCCGGCGTCGTCTCAAAGACCGAGAGGGGCAGCGCCATGAGATGCGAGAAGGCCCGGGCGCCGGTCACCGCATCGACCTTCCCCCCCGCGATCAGCATCAGCCTTTGGCGCGTATAGGCAAAGCCCGCGTCGAACAGCGACATGGCGACATAGATCGTGACGATGGCAATCAACGTGTTCCAGGCGCCATGGGCGATGACCCGGTCGATCAGGACCTGAAACAGCAGGGGCAGCGCAAAGGCGATGAGGTTGCCGAGGATCACGGCCACCGCGACCCCGCCCAGAAGCCGCCCCTGCGACCGCATCGCGGCCCAGAACCAGTGCAGGCCAAAGGCCTGATCCTCGGCCCTTGCCTTGGGCCGCGCCAGGATCAGCCGCCCGTCCCATTGGGCCAAAAAGTCAGCCTTGGAAAGGGTTTGCACGCCCCGCGCCTCTTCCCCCGGGTCGAGGAAGGCCACGGATTGATCGGGCATCAGCGCCACGACGATCACCCAGGACCCGTCGCGCCGCCCCGTCATGGCGGGCACCGCCGCGCCGAGGCCCGAAAGCACCTTCCACCCGGCCTTCTCGATCAGCCGGGCCTGGAAGCCCGAAGACCCCAAAGCCTTCAGCACCGAGGGCGTGATGTCGCCCTCGACCAGGCGCGGCAAATCCTCTGGACGCAGCGCCACGCCATGGTGGGCCGCGATCAGGAATGTCGCGCGGAGCGCAGACAATTGCCGGTCGCGCTCTGCCAGTTCGCTGGCCAGTTTGGGGTCCGAAATGGTCATGCCGGACCCTAGGCCGGGCGGGTTTAACGCAAGGTGAACCGGCGCGAGGTTCTTGACCCCGCGCGCGTTTTTTCTGCCGCCTCAGGCCTGGGGGTCAGCGGTCTCGGCCACCAGCGCGTCGAAAAGCGCATCGGCCAGGGGATCATCCGCCCCCATCAGGCGGTAGGTGGAGGCCAGGATCTCGCCCTCACCCACCGTCCGGCGTCCGATCAGGACGGCGGGCTTGTGGACCCAGCCCACCACGACGGCCGAGATCACCGGCCCCGCGAACTCCCACTGGGCCCAGCCATGCATGACATGGCGCGGCACGACGCCCGACCAGGCGACGTCCAGGAGCGGCCCGCCGGGGATCGAAGCAAAGGCGCCCTCGCGACGCAGCCAGGTGAAGCCCGCGATCCAGTCGCCGCGCCACATCGTGCCGTGACGCGCCTGCAAGGTGATGTTCGGCAAGGGGAAAACCGGGCCGATCGGCACGCCGGGCCTATCGTCCACCACGGGGATGAAGGGCTGCTCGCGGCCGCGCTGTTCGACCCTGAGGTTGCCTTCGGTCTTCATGTTGCCATCGGCCAGCACGAGATACCGTGCCCCCGCCTGCAAGGCGCGGATGTCGGGGTCGGACAGGGCATGGGCCAGGACGACCTCGGCCTCGGGCGCGGGGACGAGGGTATAGCCCAAGGTGCGCGCCCGGTCGGCCAGGGCGCCCTGGGCCGCGACTTTCACCAGGGGCCGCGCGCGGGGGGCGAAGAGCAGGATCTGGACGCGGTTGGTCTGGATCACCTGGCCGCCGATCACCAGCTCCAGCACGATCTCTTCGACACGGTTCTCAGTGGCAGAGAAAGTCAGGGCGACCTCTCCGACCTCGACCACCTCAAGCGGGGACGCGCCGGCAAAGGGCAAAGACCCGCCCGCCCAGCGCAATTCGCCGGCCTGAAGCGTCCTTTCCCCCGAGGCGACCTTGACCTTGAACCGAAAGACCTCGCCCGAGCGCGCGGAATAGCGCGCGATGTCGGGCACGATGGCGACCGCGCCATTCACCTCGGCGAAGCGGGAGTGAAAGACGCGCGGGTTGCGGTTCATGTCAAGCAAGCCATTGCTTTCCCAATGAACATCGGTGATCTCGGTGATGACATGGCCCATGATCGAGGGCTCGGACCGCATCCGCTCGATCTCGTATTTCAGGTTGCCGAATTGATACCACTGGGCGGCCGTCACGAAGGCCTCGAGGCTCCCGAAGACCCTATCCATCCCGAGGCCCGCAAAGCGCGTTTCGATCCCATGCGGATAGGCCGCGCCATCGCCCCAAAGCGCCCCGGTCTCCATCCACCAGGGCTCCTGACCGTCGATCTTCACCTGGGCGGGCTGCGGCAGGCCCCAGACGCCGAATTCGGAGCAGATCTTGACCTCGTCCCCCTTCCGCACCCCGTCCCCAAAGGGCGTCCAGGTCCAGGCCGCCCCCGCTGCGTGTTCACGCACCAGGGCGTCCCATTCGTCGCGGCGTTCAGGGATCGAGCGGTAGTAGTGGAAGTCGTCGAGGTCGCCCTTCACATGGAAATTCCCCTGGCAGGGGGAGTTGTCGCAGACCAGCCGCGAGGGGTCCTCTGCCTTCAGCCAATCCACCATCCCCGCCAGCCAATCGCGATGCGCCGGGTCGTCACAAAGGCGGATGCCCCAATCCTCGTTGATCAAGGTCCAGATGATCACCGAAGGGTGGTTGCCGTCGCGCTTCAGCATCCCCGCCATGGTCTCTTTCAGGCGGCGCTTTGACCCGTCGGTCAGCCGCCCCGGGTTGGGCAGGTCGTACCAGATCGTCATGCCCAGGCGGTCGGCGACCTCCAGATAGCGCGGGTCGGGCACCTTGATGTGATAGCGCAGGTTGTTCAGGCCGAGCTCTTTCGCTTTCCGGAACTGATCCTCCAGCGCCTCGACCGAAGGAGGCGTGCAGATGCCTTCGGGCCAGTAATCCTGGTCCAAGGCCGAGCGCAGATGGAAGGGCTCTCCGTTCAGATACATCCTGCCCCCCCGCGCTTCGAAGGAGCGGAAACCGAAGCGGTGGCGCGTCACGTCATCGCCCAGCGTCACCACCAGCTCATGCAGGTTGGGGTGATCGGGCGACCAGAGGGTCGGCGCGGGATGGGTGAGCGTCGCGGTCAGGGTCTCGGCCCCTGTCAGGGTGGCGGAGACCGGGCCCACGGCAAGGGTGACGGGCAAGCCCTTGGCGGCGTGGGACAATTCCAGCTTCACCGTGATCTCGCCCGAGGGCAGCGCGGTGATGGCGCAATGCTTGAGATGGGCGGCCGCCCGAGTCTCGATCGCCACCGACTGCCAGATGCCGCCCAGGGGCCCATACCAGCTTTGCTTGCCATGCGGGATATCGGCGAAGTCGATGCCCCGGTCGTTCGGGCGGCCATCGGGCAAAAGGACCCGGACCTCGACCTCGTTCTCGGCCTTCAAGAGACCATCCGGCAGGGGAAATTCGAAGGGCAGATAGCCGCCCTCGTTCTCGCCCAGTTTCACGCCGTTCAGGAAGACCTCGGACAGGTAATTGACCGCGCCAAAGCGCAGGACATGGGCGCCCTGCCCCGGATGGGCGAATTGACGGCGATACACCGCGCGGCCCGAGGTCAGCCGCAGATCGGCGCAATCCGCCTGCCAGGGGTTGGGCACCGTGACCTGGCGCCAAGAAGCGTCGCCCTCGTGGCGGAACTGCCAGAACCCATCCAGGGAAATCATCGGTCGCATCTTGTCCTCCCGCGTGATAATAATATTAGCTTACGGGATTATCACCCCATTGGCAAGGCCATCGCAAGGCGCCATAAGGGGGGCGGGAGGGCCCGTGATGAAGCGACCAACGATGAACGATATCGCCCTGGCGGCGGGGGTCAGCCAGGCCACGGTCTCGCTGGTCCTGAACGAGGTGGCCAATGCCCGCATTGCGCCCGAAACCCGCGCCCGGGTGCAGGAGGCGGCCCAGGCCCTGGGCTATGCGCGCAAACCCTCCCGGGCGGAGGGGCAGCGCATCATCGGCCTGATGATCGACGATGTCAGCTATACGCCCTTTGCCGCCCCCTTCCTGGAAGGCGCGCGGGCCGAGGCTGCGGCAAGCGGCGCCATGGTCATGGTCGTGGTGACCGAGGCCGACCCGGTGCAGGAGGAGGCGGCGCTGCGGCAATTCGCCTCCATGGGGGCGGAGGGCGTCATCCTGGCCTCGCTTCTGACCCGCGAGATCACGCCGCCTGCGGGGCTGGCGCGGCTGCCCGCGATCCTCTTGAACGGCCATGATGCGGGCGGGGTCTATCCTTCGGTGGTGCCGGGCGATGTGCTGGGCGCCTTTGCCGCGACCGAGGCGCTGATCAAGGCGGGCCATCGCCGCATCGCCCATATCCCGGGCGAGAGCTGGGGCCAGGCCTCGAACGACCGGCAGGCGGGCTACAAGATGGCCCTGGCGAGCCATGACATCCAATTCGACCCCGACCTCGTCAGCGAACCCGCCTGGACGCTGGCCACCGGCCGGGCGCGGATGGCGGCGCTCTTGGATCAGCGCCCGACGGCGGTCTTCTGCTTTGCCGACCGCATCGCGCTGGGCGCCTATGAGGCGATCAGGGCTGCGGGATTGCGGGTCGGCCAGGATATCTCGGTCGTGGGCTTCGACGACGACGTCCTGGCCCAGCAGATGACCCCGCCCCTGACCACGGTCGTCCTGCCGCATGAAGAGATGGCGCGTTGGGCCGTGGCGCGGCTCTTGGAGCGGTCGGGTCCGCTGGTTCCCACGCGGGTCAAGATCGACTGCACCCTGGTCGAACGCGGCTCGGTGGCCGCGCCGCGCTGACCACCAGCGCAAAGCCGCCCCGGGCGGCAGTGCTTTTGTGGATCGGACGCGATCTTACGGTCGCGGCCCCGGGGCTCGAGCCCGGGGCGGCGGTGCTTTTGCGGATCAGGAGCGCAAGAGGACCACGGTCGAGCCCAGGACCTCGCCCACCTGTTCGAAGGCCACGCGGCGGCGGTCGGAATTGGCGGCCGAGCGCAGAAGCACCAGTTGCGTGTTGGCGATGATCGCGGCCGCCTGGGCATTGGCACCGGCCAGAAGCGCCTCGTCCACCGCCGTCAGGGGCCGCCCCGTGGTCTGGCCCGACCCATCGCTCGCCCGCCCGACCGACCGGCTCAGCGCCGCCGAGGCATTCTGCACGGCCAGCGCATGCAGGTCGGAGGCCGCATCCTCCAGGGCCGCCCGGACCTCGGAATATTCCCCGGTCGCCGAAAGCCCATCGGCCACAGATTGCAAGCGGTCCGAGAGGCAGTCGATGGCATATTGCGGATCGACGAATTCGCGGCAGAAATTCGTGCCGCTCTGGATCTCTTCCAGGATGCGGCCCGTCGTCTCGGTCTGGATCACCTCGATCGAGCCGTTCAGCAAGGGCGGCTCGGGCTCTGCCTCGGTCTCGGTCCCGGCGGTAAAGGCAACGGGCGTGGGCTCGATGGGCGAGGCGGGGGTTTCGGCCACGATCAGCCCCACCCCGGTCGCCGCCGGGTCCAGGGTGTAATTCCCAAGATCGGTCTCGCCATCGCCCTGGTAATCGGCATCGGCCAGCGTGGCCACCACCGATTGCGAACCGGGCTCGGCGGTCAGATAGGTGCCTGCGGTCTGAAGGATGGTGATGCTCTCTCCGGCCACCAAACCGCTGATGAAGTAATCCCCAGGCGTCAGGACCGCATCCCGCGTCCCGTCGTAGGGCTTGGTCGGCGTGCCGATGATCGAGACCACCAGCGTCGCCCGGTCGATCTGCCCTTCACCCGAAACCAGGGTGGGGATGGAGTAGTTCAAGAGGCTCCCCCCCGTGATCGACCAGAGCGCGGTATCGGACAGGTCAGCCGTCACCGTGGTCTCGCCGGCCGAGGCGGTGTTGTGGCTCCCCTGGGTCTGGCTGATGGTGATGGTCTGGCCGCCAACCAGGCCCGCGACGACGAAATCCCCCTCGGTCAGCGTGACATCGGTGGTGCCATCATAGGTCTTGGTGAAAGGCCCCAGGAAGCTGACCGTCAGGACCTTGGGGTCGATGACAAGGGTCGCGCTGTCGGTATAGTCGAAGTCGTAGTTGCCCCCCGAGATCACCGCGCCCGAGGCCAGGACCGTATAGGCTCCGGCATTGACCCCGCTGCCATCGCCGCCCAGGTAGGTGAAGCTCGGCCCCGTGGTGATCAGGCTTGCATCCTCGCGGCTGTCGATGAAGCCCGTATAGCTCACGACCCCGTCGTAAAGCCCCACCCCGTCATAGCCCTTGGACTGGTCGGCCAGCGAGACGGTCAAAAGCGCGCGGTTGACGGTCAGGTCGCCGAAGGTCTCGTCCAGGCCCAGGACCTGGGTCGCCGCCGTCGCCGTCACCTCGGTGAACAGCGATTGCAGATAGGTGCCCGCGTTGATGTAGCCGGTGTTCGAGAAGGTCAGCGAGCTGTCCGTGCGCGGCTGGATCGACAAGCCGAAGGTTGCGGCATCGACCTCGACCCCCTCGACCACCAGGGTCGAGGTCACCGGCATGGTGAGATCGCCATAGGTCATCACCGCATCCGAGGTCGTGGCGACCGGGGTGACGCTGTAATAGATCACGTTGCCAAGGGCTTGCTGGCCGCCCTTGGGGTCGGTCGGGTCATAGGTCGTGCCATAGACCAGCCCGTCGAAGGCCACGTCGCCCAGAAGGCCCGCGTCCTGGTCGGGCCGCGTCGAAAAGATGTAGCGCCCGCCGCCGATGTCCAGAAAGGCGCCGTCCCCGGCCTGGTTGTCGACCGAGGAGGCCGCCAGCACCAGCCCACCCGTCCCGTCATTGCCGTAGAAGAAGCCCGTATCCAGCGTCAGCGCGCCCGAGGTCTGAAGGATCAGGTCACTGGCCGAGGTGATCGAAAGGCCCTCGGTGTCGATGAAGGACGTGTCGCCCGTCAGCAAAAGGTCGCTGTCGGTCAGGGTCAGGCGGACCTCGCCGTCATGGGTCAGATCGGCCCAGCGGCCGACATCGGTGCTGGATTGCCCCGACACCGCGCTCGCGGCGTCTTCATCCATCCGCGCCGCCGTGACCGTGACCGAGCCCGAGACCGTGCCGGAGCCCGTCTCATGCCCGATCCAGGCCGAGTTGGTGAAGTTGCCGCCGTCCTGGATGCTGAGCTCGCCGCCGATGTCGAGGGTGATGGCGCCGGTCCGCCCGCCTTGCAGCATGAAGGTGAAGTCCTGGCTGCCATGGCCGATCATGGCATAGGCCGAATCCGTGCCATTCGAAGAGCTGCCCGCCATGGTCAGGTCCTCCCCGGCCTCGACCGTGATGGCGCCCGACAGATTGGCCGTGGGGGTCGCAACATCGCCCGCCAGCTCGTTGCCGCCATGGCCGATCAGCGCATAGGCATTGGTCCCGCTGCCCGCCTGGACCCAGACCGACCCGGTCGCCCGCGCCGTGATCGCTCCGCTGACGCTGCCCTGGTCGCCGCCGCCCGTGAGGTGATAGCCCAGCTGCGCATAGGGGTTCGAGCTGAAGGAGAAGGCCGAGGTCCCGCCCGTGATGTCGATATCGCTGCCATAGACCCGCGTCGCCCCATCGCGCGACCCGAAGGAGGTGCTGGAGGTGAAGCCGCCCTGCCCGACATGGACCGTGCCCGAGGCAGCAAAGCTCCCTCCGTTCAGGTTATAGGTCAGCCCGTTGGACTGGCCGAAGAGCGTGGTCGTGGTCAGGTCGGCCGCATCGAATGCGCCCGCGTCAAAGGCCGTCGCCCCGTCCCAACCCGCAACCGCCGTCACATCCCCCGTGCCGCCGTTTTGCAGGTTGCCCAGGATCCAGACATCGCCCCCCGCCAGCAGGGTCAGGCTGTTGGCGCTGGAATAGGTCATCGAGGCTGTGACCGCGATGGTCCCCGAAGCCGCCGTGGCCAGGGTCGTCGTGTCCAGGATCAGGTTGCCCGTGGACAAGAGCGCCAGCACATCGCTGGTCGAAAGCAGGGTCGCATCCGAGAGGGAGGGCGAGGCATTGGCCTCGGCGATCTCGATGTTGCGCGGGTCGATCAGCACGGTCCCGCCCTGGGTGTCGATGGACCCGTCATAGGCGATATGCCCGCCCGACAGTTCGACGAAGCCCTCAGGCCCGGTCTGGATCATGCCGCTGAACGTGGTCTCGTCCTGGGCCTTGACGATCACCGTGCCGCCCGCGCCCGCCTGGAGGCTGGAGGCCAGGTCGATGTCGTCGCCGGTCAGGGTGATCTTGCCGCCCGAGGTATCCTGGGCGGTGACCTTCTTCTGGGCGACGACCTTGCCCCCGCCTGCGGTCAGGAAGACGCGGCCCTTGACCTTTTCGACCCCCGTGGCCGCGATCACCGCATCGGTATTGCCCGCCAGCGCATAGACATTGCCGCCCTTGGCGCGCAGTTCCGCCGCCGCCGAGGCGATGGCGCCGCGGTCGGTCACATCGCCCGCCCCCACAAGGACCGAGATCAAGCCCTCATCCACCGCCGCATCGCGCAAGAGAACCTGCCGCCCGGCCGCAAGCCCCACCGTGCCATTGGGCGCGGTCAGCGTGCCGTCATTGACCACATCCCCCGCGATCAGCACCACATCCCCGCCCGAAGACCCCACGCGGCCAAGGTTCATCACTACTCCGCCCGCGCCGTCAAAACTCAGGTCTCCGCCGTTCAGGAAATCCTCGTTCGTCACATCCAGGCTCGAGGCGACAAAGCGCCCGCCCGTATCCACCACGCCCGAGGCGCCCACCACCACGCCCGCAGGATTGACCAGGTAGACCGAGCCCGTGGCACTCAGCCCGCCGAGGATCGCCGAAGCCTCGCCCCCCGTCACCCGGTTCAGCGTCGCCCCCGACCCATTGGCGAAATGCACCCCGGCCCCCGACCCGATGCCAAAGGCGCCCCAGTCGATGATGCCGAACTGCGAGCCCTGGCCCACCTCCATCCGCCCCGGTGCGACCTGGACGGTGATATCCCCCGCCACGATGACCGGGTCGCGTGGCAGCTCTTGCGCCCGCGCGGGCCAGGCCGAGCCCAAGAGCAGCATCGCCATCACGGACAGGCGGAACCCCGGATAGACCCTTGCGCGCGCCATGTCGTCCCCCGTCTATTTCAATGACTTGACCGCATCGCCGAACCCTTTCAGCGACACGGGAACCTCGATGGTCTTGCCCGCCTCGGGGCCAAGCGCCACGAAACGGACCACGACCTCTTCAAGCTTGGCCGTCATCTGCTTGACCGTGGCAGGCTCCAGCACCGCCTCGGCCAGGCAGCCCGCAGCCACGCAGGTCTTCCAGCGCAGCGCAGTCGGCGGATCAGTCCGAACCTCGGGCGCGGCGGTCAGATCGACGCCCAAGGGCAGTTGCAAACGCAGGCTCTGCCCCGACGCGAACGACATGGACAACAGCGGGCGAAGCTGGCCGTCCTGGCCCTTGACGTTCAGCCTTGTCACGGCCTCACAGGCCGGCCCCTGGCAAACCACCGTCCAATTGTCATAGGTCGCCGTGGTCTGCTGCGGGGTCTCGGCCCAGGCGGGCGCGGCCAGAAGAAAGAGAGCCAGGGCCCGCATCAGAACCTCGCGATCAGGCGCAGCGCGACCGAGACATCGCCGGCCTCGACCGATCCGGCGTCGTTCAGGGCATTGGCCAGCGTGAGGGAAGCCTCCCAATCCTCGCCCACCGAAAGGGTCCCGCCAAGGCCGATGCCCGCCAGATGCGCCGAAGCGGTCGTCGCCGTCGCCGCCGCAAAGCCCCAGTCGGCGAAGAGCTGCGGGCGCAACTGCCCGGTCTTGCCCCCGATGGGCACATCGATCGGCGTCAGGCGGTATTCGACCGAAGCACTGACGGCCGATTGGCTGGAGACCGCATTGGCGCCATAGCCCCGCACCGTGCTGTCGCCGCCAAGACCCAGCTGCTCCAGTGGATGCAGGTCGCCCGGCGCATATTGCCCCGCGAGCCGCAGTGCGACCTGCGCCCCGCCCTCCAGGCTGATCTCCTGGCCGATGCGGAACTTGGCATAGCTGAAATCGCTGTCCGTGGCGCCCTCTTGCCGCCCGGTCACCAATGACAGGTCGAAGTCGCCATGGGTGGGCCGCCCGAAGAGCCGCCCGTTCAACGACGACCGCAGGCCCAGCGTCACCCGCGTCAGGCGGCTGGCCTCGGTCGCAAAGATCGCCCCGCCGAAATACTGGCGGCGGCTGTAGTCGTCCTGGCCGAGGCCCAGGTAAAGCTCGGGCACCAAGGCCCAGGTGCCGGATTTGCGCGGCAGGGGGAAGGAGAGCTCGAACGTCGCCCCATCCGTCGTGGTGCCGGTGGAAAACACCGCATCGGGCTCGGCAAAGCTGGAGACATGGGTCAAGCCCGCCGTGGCCTTGAAGCGAAAGCCGCTGTCCAGGGTCACCGGGACGAAATAGCTAAGCCCGTGGCTGACATAGCCCTTGGTGCCCTCGGTGTCCCAGAACCCGCCCGAACCGGGCGCCATGTTGATCTGGTAGGAGAGCTGCTGGTCCTTCCAGGGCAGGGCCGAGACGTTGAACCCGCCAAAGACCCGCACCGCGCCCGTGCCATCGGCCCCGGCATTCGAGGCGCCGACATAGGCCGACCAGGGCCTTTTGGACTGGACTTGCAGGGTCAGCCGCGTGCCATCGGCGGTCTGGCCGGGCTCGAAGGCCACGGCGACCTTGCGGAAAGGGTTCAGGTTCAGCCAGGTCACATCGTCCATCAGCTTGGCCGTATCGACCTCTTCGCCCGGACGCAGACGGATCTGGCGCGCGACATGATCGCCGTCGGTCGCATCGCCAGCGAGGACCGGGGGCGCCTCGAGCCGGAAAGTGTTGACGTTGACCTGCAGGATGCCCGTGGTGATCTCTTGCGGCGGCACGGTGACCAGGACCAGCGAGCGGCCATTCTCGCGGTAATGCGCGGTGACGGCGGCTGTGATCTCGGAGATCAGCTTGTAGGACAGGGGCTGGCCCAGGAAGGGCGCCAGTTTCGGCGCAATGCCCTGCGCCGTGGCCCCGGCCTGGGAGATATCGACCCCCGGCCCGGTCTTGGCCCGGGCCGCGCCGTTTTCATGGGCATCGACCAGCATGACCCCGGAAAGCCCCACGCCGAAAGGCGTCGCATCGGTCGAGCCCTGCAAGAGCGCCCCGGCATCCAGCCGCGCGGTGCCAATGCCATGCAGGATCGGCGCGGGGTGTTTCTCGACCGCCTGGGCCAGGGCCAAGGGCGCCCAGAGGATCAGGGCACCGCTGGCCAAAAGCCGTTTGCGATAAAGGCGTGCTCGCGCGGTCATCTGAACTCTCCAACCGGTCACATCACGGGCGGGCCCGCGCCTGACATGATTAACGAGGGAAAGGGCCTGCGACAACCAAAGCCTTGCGCGGCGCCGAAGAAAAACCCTTGGCCGCAAAGGAAAAGGCCCGCCCCCGGGCTGGGAGCGGGCCTATTGTTTCGGGGGCGGCGTCAATCAGAAGAAAGCCTGCACACCGGTGATGGCGCGGCCCAGGATCAGGGCATGGACGTCATGGGTGCCCTCATAGGTGTTGACCGTCTCGAGGTTCACCATGTGGCGCATGATCTGGAAGTCTTCCTGGATGCCGTTGCCGCCATGCATGTCACGCGAGAGCCGCGCGGCATCCAGCGCCTTGCCGCAGTTGTTGCGCTTGATGATCGAGATCATCTCGGGCGCGGCTTGCGCCTGGTCCATCAGGCGGCCCACCTGCAGGGCGGCCTGGAGGCCAAGCGAGATTTCGGTCATCATATTGGCAAGCTTCAGCTGGTAAAGCTGCATCCCCGCCAGGGGCTTGCCGAATTGCTTGCGGTCCAGCCCATAGTTGCGCGCGGCATGCAGGCAGAACTCCGCCGCGCCCATGACGCCCCAGGCGATGCCATAGCGCGCCCGGTTGAGACAGCCAAACGGCCCTTTCAGCCCCTCGACATGGGGCAAAAGCGCGTCTTCGCCGACTTCCACATTGTCCATGACGATCTCGCCGGTGATCGAGGCGCGCAAGGACAGCTTGCCGCCCACTTTCGGCGCCGACAGGCCCTTCATCCCCTTCTCCAGGACAAAGCCCTTGATCTTGCCGCCATGGGCTTCCGACTTGGCCCAGACGACGAAGACATCGGCGATCGGCGCGTTGGAGATCCACATCTTGGCGCCGTTCAGGACATAGCCATTGGCGGTCTTCTTGGCCGTGGTCTTCATGCCGGCGGGGTCCGATCCGGCATCCGGTTCCGTCAGGCCAAAGCAGCCGATCCACTCGCCCGACGAGAGCTTGGGCAGGTATTTGCGGCGCTGTTCCTCGGTGCCATAGGCATAGATCGGATACATGACGAGCGAGGACTGCACCGACATCATGGAGCGATAGCCCGAATCGACCCGCTCGACCTCGCGGGCGATCAGGCCGTAAGCCACGTAAGAGGCGCCGAGCCCGCCGTATTCCTCGGGGATCGTGGCGCCCAGGAGGCCCATCTCGCCCATCTCGCGGAAGATTTCCGGGTCGGTCGTCTCATTGGCATAGGCCTTGATGACGCGGGGTTGCAGCTTGTCCTGGGCATAGGCGCGGGCGGCCTCGCCCAGCATGCGCTCTTCCTCGGTCAGCTGGTCGGCCAGGCGGAAGGGATCGGTCCAGTCGAACTTGCCCAGATCGGGGGCGTCTTTGGCTTTCAGGGTCGGACGGGTCATGGCTGCACCTCATGGATTTTCCTGACTTTGCCATGAAAGCCTGCTAGCTTCCAACGAAACCTTCTCCATCTCCCATGAGGAAAACTCATGCTTCCCCGCCGCTATCTGCCCTCCCTGCCCTCACTTCTGGCGCTGGAGGCGCTGGACCGCCTCGGCACGGCCTCGGCCGCCGGGGCGGAGCTGAACCTGACGCAATCGGCGGTGTCGCATCAGTTGACCACGCTGGAGGCGCAATTGGGGGTGCCCCTCCTGATCCGCGAAAAAGGCCGCCTGAGCCTGACGCCTGCCGCGCAGGATTTCGTGGCCGAGGCCCGGGCGGCCCTGGCCCGGATCGCCCAGGCCTCGCTGACCTTGCGGGCCAATCCGGGCGGTGGGACGCTGTCCCTTGCCATCCTGCCCGCCTTCGGCATGCGCTGGCTGGCGCCGAGGCTCGCGGGCTTCGCCAAGGCCCACCCGGAGGTGACGGTGAACTTGAGCACCCGGCTGAAGCCCTTCGACTTCACTGACGCGCCCTTCGATGCCGCGATCCACTACGGCCGCGAGGATTGGCCGGGTGCGGCCTATCTGAAGCTGATGGAGGAAAAGATCCTCGCCGTCGCGGCGCCGAGCTATCGGACTGAGACCCCGGACCAGGTCCTGACCCTGCCGCTCTTGCAGCTGGAAAGCCGGTCAGGTGATTGGCACCGCTGGTTCGCCCATCACGGGATGCCGGGCCAGCGCCCCCCCGCCATGCTCTTCGACCAATTCGCCACGATGCAGCAGGCCGCGATCCATGGCATGGGGGCAGCGCTTCTGCCCCTGTTCCTGATCGAGGAGGACCTGGCCTCGGGACGCCTGAGGCCGCTTTTCGGCCCCGCCATCCCGGCGGCAGGCAGCTATTACCTCGTCTGGCCGAAAGACCGCCCGCCCCGCGCGCCGCTATCCTCTTTCACCGCCTGGCTTGGTGACGCACGCTGATCCAAAGGAGCGGCTGACGCCGCAAGCCTTTGCCTCGCCTGCGGGCATGCGCCCTCCGGCTCAAAGCGCCTCCGGCGGGGATATTTCGGAAAAGATGAAATACAGGGCAGGCAGCGCGCGCGGGGTTTCCTTCTTTTCATTCATCTTTTCATAAATATCCCGGGGGGAGCGAAGCGGGGGGCAGCGCCCCCCTCCCCGCTTGCCTTTGATCAAATCCCGCCCCAAGCTGGCGCAGAGCCTTCTGGCCCAAAGAGGTGCAGACATGAAAATCGGAGACGTTTCCTTCTGGTATGCCGATATCGGCCTGCCCGAAACCCGCAGGCCCGCCCTGCCCGGCGATATCTCGGCCGATGTGGCGATCATAGGGGCGGGCTTCACCGGGCTTTGGGCGGCCTGGTATTTGATGCGCGAGGCGCCGGGGCTGAAGGTCGTGGTGCTGGAGCGGGAATTCGCGGGCTTTGGCGCCTCGGGGCGCAATGGCGGCTGGTGCATGGGGACGCTGGCCTGGGACCATGACCGCTATGCCGCGACCCATGGGCAGGACGGGGTGCTGGACATGGCCCGGCACCTGGAGGGCACGGTGGACGAGATCATCGGCACCTGTGCGGATCAAAACATCGATGCCGATATCCTGCGCACCGAGATCCTGATGTTCGCCCAGAACAAGGCCCAGATGGCGCGGTTGAAGGAGAGCGTCGCACATCAGGCGAAATGGGGCCAGGCGTATCGGACGCGGGAATTGACGGCGGAACAGGTGGCGCAGCGGATCTCGATCCCCGGGGCCTTGGGCGGCATGGCGATTTCAGGCGTGGCCAGGGTGCAGCCAGCGAAACTGGTGCGGGGCCTGGCCGAAGCCGTCGAACGCGCGGGCGCGGTGATCTATGAGGACACCGCCGTGACCTCCTATGCCAAGGGCGAGGTGGTGACGGAAAAGGGCCGCGTCACGGCGCCGATCATCCTGCGCTGCACGGAAGGCTTCACCCCCGGCTTCCCGGGCTATGAGCGCGACTGGATCCCGCTGAACTCCGCCCAAATCGCCACGCCCGTCCTGCCGCCCGAGGTCTGGGCCAAGATCGGCTGGGACAATGCTGAGCTCGTCGAAGACGCCGCCAATGCCTATTGCTATTGCCAGAAGACCCGTGAGGGGCGCATCACCGTGGGCGCGCGCGGGGTGCCCTACAAGTTCGGCTCCAAGATGGACAGGAACGGCGAGCCCGATGCCGAGACGATCCGCCGCCTGACCGAGGTCCTGCACCGCCACTTCCCGGAGGCGGCCCCCTACGGCGTCGAGCACGCCTGGTGCGGCGTCATCGGCGTGCCGCGCGACTGGTGCGCGACGGTGGGGCTCGACCGCGACACGGGGCTCGGCTGGGCGGGAGGCTATGTCGGCGTTGGGGTCTCGACCGCCAACCTCGCGGGCCGGACCCTGGCCGACCTGGCGCTCGGCCGCGACACCGAGATCACGCGGCTGCCTTGGGTCAACCGCCGCGTCCGCAAATGGGAACGCGAGCCCTTCCGCTGGCTGGGCATCCACCTGATGTACAACCTTTTGCGCATCGCCGACCGCCGCGAGGATCGCCTGGGCATCCCGCCCTCGCGCTTTGCGGCCTTTGGCAATTGGCTGACAGGGCGGCATTGACGGAAAGCCCGGGGTTTCTGTCTGCCTCCCCGGACCCCACCGAGGATATTTGGGCCAATGTGAAAGGGAAAAGGGCGCGGGCGGAGAGGGAGCGGCCTCTTCCAGCGGGTGTGAGGCTGGCAAGCGCGAGACCTGAGGCTAGGGTTGTCCATCGCAGGCCTTGCCCAGAGGACATGACGCAGACCTTGGAACCGCAGCCTTGCATTGCACAGGGGCTCAGATAGGCCCCGGCAAGACGCCCCCCTTCCCTTTCACACTGGCCCAAATATCCCCGCCGGAGGCTGCGCCTGCAAGGCGCCCAAGCCGGTTGGCGCGTCAGCGCCAGAGGCGAGATGAAAGACTTGCGCCGCAGGCGCTCAATTTGGAACGCTCAGTCGACGGGCAGAAGGCAGGCCAGAATGCGGCGGCCTTCGGACAGAAGCACGTTATAGGTCCGGGCGGCGGCGGGGGAGGACATGACCTCGAGCCCGAGGCCCGCCTCTTCGAGGGCGGCGCGGAAGGCGGCCGGGGGATGGGCGATGTCGCGGCCCATGCCCAAAAGCACGACGTCGACCTTGTCGCGCAGCGCCAGCACCGCATCGGGGTCCGAAAGGCCGCCCCAGGGGCCGGCCTCCCAGGGCGTCACCAGAAGCGCGCCGCGCAGCACATGGCCGCCGACGCGGAAGAAGCCCGGCCCATAGCCCTCGATCGCCTGGGCGGTGCCGTAAGTGATCTCGTTCAGCTCCATCGCATTCTCCTGCGTAGCCCGGGGTATACCCCGGGGTCCTTCACGCGTCGATATTGGCGAATTCGTGATCGCCCTTGGCCCCGCCCTTGGGCTTTTCGCTGCGGTCCAGCCCGATGAACAGCACCAGGTTCTTGGCCACATAGACCGAGGAATAGGTGCCGAGGATGATCCCCGCAAAGATCGCGAAGCTGAAGCCGCGGATCACATCGCCGCCGAAGACCAGCATCGAGCCCACCGCCAGAAGCGTGGTCATCGCCGTGGCCAGGGTCCGGCCCAGCGTCTCATTCACCGAGAGGTTCATCACATCGCGCAAGGGCATGGTCTTGTATTTGATCAGGTTTTCCCGCAGCCGGTCGAAGACCACCACCGTATCGTTGATCGAATAGCCCAAGGTCGTGAGCAAAGCCGCCACGATGGTCAGGTCGAACTTCAGCTGGAAGACCGCGAAGATCCCCACCGTGATGATCACGTCATGCAAGAGCGCCACGACGCCGCCCACCGCGAACTGCCACTCGAACCGCATCCAGATATAGGCCAGGATCCCCAGCGAGGTCACCGCCACCGCCAGAAGCGAGGAGGTCACCAGCTCGCCCGAGACCTTGGGGCCCACGGTCTCCACCGAGATCACCTTCAGCGTGGGCTCCATCGCCACCAGCGCCGCGCGCACCGAGGCCAGTTGCGCCTCGGTCACCTGGTCGCCCTCTTCGGCCGAAAGCCGGATCGAGGCGACATGCTGGTCGGGCCCGAAGGCCGGGTCGAAGACCTCCGAGATCGCGACATCGCCGAGCCCCAGGCCCTCCAGCGCCGAACGATAGGCGCCGGTGTCGATGGAAACCGCGCTTTCGGTGCGCAGCGTCGTGCCGCCCTTGAAGTCGATGCCGTAGTTCAGCCCCATCACCGCCCAGGCGACGATGGACAGAACCATCAGCAGGGCCGAGCCCCCGAAGGTCAGCCACTGCGCCTTGAAGAAGTTGATATTGGTCTTTTCAGGGGCAAGCCGCAAACGCCAAGCCATGGGTCACACCACCAGAGTTTTGGGCTGTGCCCGGTTGTACCAAATTTCGATCAGGAGCCGCGTGACGTAAAGCGCGGTAAAGACCGAGGTGACGATGCCGATGGCCAGGGTCACGGCAAAGCCGCGCACCGGGCCAGAGCCGAAGTAGAAGAGCACCAGGGCCGTGATCATCGCCGTCACATTGGCGTCGACGATGGCGGACATGGCGCGCTCATAGCCCTGTTCGATGGCGCGGGCAGCGGATTTCGCCTGGCGCAGCTCCTCGCGGATCCGTTCATAGACCAGAACGTTGGCGTCGACCGCCGTGCCGATGGTCAAGACAAGCCCCGCGATGCCAGGAAGCGTCAGCGTGCCGCCGATCAAGGACAGGATGCCGAAGATCAGGCCGAGGTTGATCAGAAGCGCGATATTGGCGAAGACGCCGAAGAGACCATAGCTCGCCACCATGAAGACGCCCACCGCGATCAGGCCGATGACGGCGGCCGCGCGGCCCGCGTCGATCGAATCCTGGCCAAGCTCCGGGCCCACGGTCTTTTCCTCCAGGAACTTCATCCCCGCAGGCAGGGCGCCCGCGCGCAGAAGCACGGCGAGATTGGTCGATTCCTCGATGGTGAAAGAGCCCGTGATGATGCCCGATCCGCCGGTGATGGCCGATTGGATCGTGGGCGCCGAGATGACCGTGTTGTCCAGCATGATGGCGAAGGGTTCGCCGATATGGGCACCGGTATATTCACCGAACTTCCGCGCCCCCGTCGTGTCAAAGCGGAAAGAGACCGCAGGCTGGCCGTTCTGGTCGAAGGAGGGCTGCGAATCCACCAGGTTGTCGCCCGAGACCACCGGGGCCTCGTCGAGGATATAGTAAAGCCCCTCGCGCTCGGCATCCTTGACCACGATATTGCCGGGACCCGGGTTGGCCTCGGCGTCCTGGGTCGTGCCCACCACCGTGTTGAAAGTCAGCTTCGCCGTGGTCCCGATGATCGCCTTCAGCTCTTCAGCCGAGCCGATGCCGGGGACCTCGATCAGGATGCGGTCAGCCCCCTGGCGCTGGATCGAGGGTTCGCGCGTGCCGGCCGCATCGACGCGGCGGCGGATGATCTCCAAGGACTGCTGCATGGTCCGCGTGTCAGTCGCGGCCTTTTCGGCCTCCGACAGGACGATGGTGATCTCCGTCCCCGCCCCGCTGATCTCGTAGTTGGACGACCCCGCCCCGGTCAGCGACACGACCGGCGAGGCCAGGGGCTGCAGGGCCTCCAGCGCCGCTTGCATCCCTTCCGGGTTCGAAATCGCGATCTTCAAGACGCCATTCGGCGCCTGGGCCCGCTTGATGCCGCCGGTCTGGTCGCGCACGGCCTTGAGCGCGTCGCGCGCCTCGGGCCAGAGGCTGTCCATCCGCTGCTTGTAGACATCGGCCAGTTGCACTTCGGCCAGAAGATGCGCGCCCCCCCGCAGGTCGAGGCCAAGGTTCACCAGGCTGGACGGCAAAAGCGACGGCCAGGCCGCCAGCGCGGCCTCTTGCTCGGGCGTGGCCCCCCCACCGGACTTTTCGATCTCGCTCGCGGCGTCGTTATGGGTTTCGACCCGGGAATAGAACAGGTTGGGCATGGCGAGGTAAAGGCCCAGCACAACCGCGGCCCAGACGAGGACCCGTTTCCAGAGGGGGGTATGCAGCATGGTTTACGCCGCCGGCTCGGTCTTGGAGAGAACCTGGGTGATGGTCGACTTGATGACCTGGACCTTGACGCCCTGGGCGATCTCGATCTCGACCGTGTTGTCTTCGCCGACCTTGGTGACCTTTCCGAGGATGCCGCCACCGGTCACGACCTGGTCCCCGCGCCGCACGGCTTCGATCATCGCCTTCAGCTCGCGCATCTTCTTTTGCTGCGGACGGATCAGAAGGAAATACATGATGCCGAAGATCAGCACCATGGGCAGGAGGCCACCGATCATCGAGCCGGTGGAACCGGGGGCAGTCTGGGCATAGGCGGGAGAGACGAAGAGCTCTGTCAGGTTCATGTCATGGTCCTTTTGGGGGAGGCGCTCTCCCCTGATTTTGCGCCGCACCCTACAGATGGGAAGGGTCCGGCGCAAGGCAAGGGGCGAGAGGGCGGGTTTGGGGGCGCTGGCAGGCGCCTTTCCCCTTCACCAAGGGCCCTCTTTGCGGCATATGGGGGGCGGAACCCCGGGTTCCCTTGCTGAAAGGACAGACCATGCACGACATCCGCGCCATCCGTGAAAACCCCGCCGCTTTCGATGCGGCGCTCTCGCGTCGGGGCCTGTCGGGGATGTCGTCCGAAATCCTGGCGCTGGATGCGGATCGCCGGGCCAAGATCCTGGCGGCCGAAACCGCCACGGCCGAGGCCAATGCTCTGTCGAAGAAAGCGGGGGCGGCCAAGGCTGCCGGGGACAATGCGACCTTCGAGGCCATCCGCGCCGAGGTGGCGACCAAGAAGGCCTATATCGCCCAGCTGACCGCCGAGGCCGAGGATGAGGACGTGGCTTTGCGCGACATGCTCATGGCCATCCCGAACCTGCCGCTGGACGTCGTTCCCGATGGTGCCGACGAGGAGGCCAATGTCGAAATCCACCGCTGGGGCAACCCGCGCAATTTCGACTTCGCGCCGAAAGAGCATTTCGACATCGCAGGCGTCAAGCCCGGGATGGATTTCGAGACCGCCGCCAAGCTCTCGGGCGCGCGCTTCGTGGTGCTGAAGGGCGCGGTGATCCGCGTCCACCGCGCGCTCTCGCAGCTGATGCTGGACACCCATGTCGAAGAACATGGCCTGACCGAGACCTGGACCCCGGTCCTGGTCAAGGAGGACGCCATGTATGGCACCAACCAGCTGCCGAAGTTTGCGGAGGACAGCTACCAGACGACCAATGGCTGGTGGCTGATCCCGACCTCGGAAGTGACGCTGACCAATTCGGTGGCCGGGGATGTGCTGGAAGAGGCGGCGCTTCCGATCCGCATGACCGCCCATACCCAGTGCTTCCGCTCGGAGGCCGGGTCTTCGGGCAAGGACACGACGGGCATGCTGCGCCAGCACCAGTTCGAAAAGGTCGAGATGGTGACGATCTGCACCCCGGAAACCGCGCTCGACGAACAGGAACGCATGCGGCGCTGCGCCGAGGCGATCCTAGAGAAACTGGGCATCCCCTATCGCACCATCGTCCTGTGCACCGGCGACATGGGCTTTGGCGCGCAAAGGACCTTCGACCTCGAGGCCTGGCTGCCCGGCCAGAACAAGTTCCGCGAGATCTCGTCCGTGTCGACCTGCGGCCAGTTCCAGGCCCGCCGGATGAATGCGCGCTATCGTCCCGCAGGCGGCGGCAAACCGGAATACGTCGCGACGCTGAACGGGTCGGGCCTCGCCGTCGGCCGCTGCCTGATCGCGGTGCTGGAAAACGGCCAGCAGGCGGATGGGTCGGTGGAGCTGCCCGCCGCGCTGCACCCCTATCTCGGGGGCAAGACCCGGATCTCGGCGGAGGGCGCCCTGGTCTGAGCGGGTTTGCCGGTGGCAGGTCTGCGGGCTTGCGCCCTGGCCTGCCACCGGCGGTAGCGGGGGGCTTTCGCCCCCCGCACCCCCCAACCAAAGGGGAGCACGCTCCCCTTTGGAAACCCCGTGGATATTTGGGCCAGTATGAAAGACGCAGGGGTTTGCGCGAGGTCTGGCCTGATAGACAAAGCTGGAGGCTTCGTCGTCCAGAGCAGAATGAGTATTTCAGCCAAGTTGAAAGACCTCAGGGTGCGGCTGGCCGGGGCGCGGGCAACTGGGCCTCAGATCACTGGCGAGCGGATGACTGAGGCGCCGCTTCCCTTTCACATTTGCCCAAATATCCAAGCGCGGAGCGCAACTCCGAGCCGGTTGGCCGCAGGCCAGAGGCGAGATGAATGACTTGCGCGCTTGCGCGCTCCACTTAGCTCCAGTCCAGCACGACCTTGCCCGAGGCACCCGAGCGCATCACCTCGAAGCCCTTTTCGAAATCGACGGCCTTGAAGCGGTGCGTGATCACCTTGCGCACGTCCAGCCCGTTCTCCAGCATGGCGATCATCTTGTACCAGGTCTCGAAGATTTCCCGGCCATAGACCCCCTTGATCGTGATCGCCTTGAAGACGATCCGGCTCCAGTCGACCGGAGATTTCCCCGGCGGGATCCCCAGCATGGCGATCCGCCCGCCCATCACCAGGCTCTCGACCATCTGGTCGAGCGCCTGCTGGTTGCCGCTCATCTCCATGCCGACATCGAAGCCCTGGGCGAGTTTCAGCCGAGACTTCACCTCGGCCAGGTCCTCCTTGGCGACATTGACCGGCGTCACATCCGCCACCTGCCCCGCCAGCTCCAGCCGCGCCGGGTTGACGTCGGTGATCACCACATGCCGCGCCCCCACATGCCGCGCCACCGCCGCCGCCATGATGCCGATGGGGCCCGCCCCGGTGATCAGCACATCCTCGCCCACCAGGTCGAAGCTGAGCGCCGTATGGACCGCATTGCCCAAGGGGTCGAGGATCGCCCCGATGTCATCGTCAATCGAATCCGGCAAGGGCACGACATTGAAGGCAGGCAGCCGCAGGTATTCGGCAAAGGCACCGGGCTCGTTCACGCCAATCCCCCGCGTGGCCGGGTCGAGGTGAAAGCGCCCTGCCCGCGACTGACGCGAGAGCTTCCCGATCAAATGCCCCTCACCCGAGCAGCGTTGCCCGATTTCCAGCCCCTCGACGAGCGCGCCCTTGGCCACGATCTCTCCGGCAAACTCATGGCCCGTGACCAGCCCCACCGGAACCGTCCGCGCCGCCCAGTCGTCCCAGTTCCAGATATGGATATCCGTGCCGCAGATCCCGGTCTTTTTCACCTTGATCAGCACATCCTCGGGTCCGATCTCGGGGACCGAGCGTTCTTCCGCCCAAAGCCCGACCTCTGCCTTCGTCTTCGCCAGGACCTTCATCACAACACCCCCACGGCTTTGCCCGCCCGCCCGAATGCCGCCAGGCCGAAATCCAGATCCTCCCGCGTCAGGGCCGCATTCATCTGCGTCCGGATCCGTGCCTTGCCCCTCGGCACGACCGGGAAGAAGAAGGCCGAGACCATGACGCCCTCGGCATCCAGCTCCCGCGCGAAGGACTGTGCGAGAGGCGCATCCCCCAGCATCACCGGGACAATCGGATGCGATCCGGGCAGAAGCGAGAAGCCCAAGGCCTCCAGCCCCGCCCGCCAATAGGCCGCATTCTCCGAGAGCTGCGCGCGGCGGTCATCGGCGGCCTCGGCAATGTCGATGGCCGCCAGCGCCGCTCCAACCACCGCAGGCGGCAGGGCGTTCGAGAAAAGATAGGGCCGCGCCCTCTGGCGCAAAAGGTCGATCACCGGCTGAGCCCCGGCCACATAGCCTCCAAGCGCGCCGCCCAGGGCCTTGCCGAAGGTCCCGGTCAGGATATCGGCCGCAATCCCCGCCCGCGCGGGCGTCCCCCGCCCCTTGGGGCCCACGAAGCCCGTGGCGTGGCAATCATCCACCATCAAGAGCGCGCCATAGGCGTCGCACAAGCGCCGGACCGCGCCCAGATCGGCGAAATAGCCATCCATCGAGAAAACCCCGTCCGTCGCCACCATGACGAAGCGCGCCCCGCCCTCGCGCGCGGCCCGAAGCTGCGCCTCGAGGTCCGCCATATCCCCATTGGCAAAGCGGAACCGCCGCGCCTTGCAGAGCCTTATCCCGTCGATGATGCTCGCATGGTTCAGACTGTCGGAAATCACCGCATCCTCCTCGCCGAGAAGCGGCTCAAACACTGCCCCATTGGCATCGAAACAGGCGGCAAAGAGGATCGAATCCTCATGCCCCAGCCAGGCGGCCAGGCGCCGCTCCAGGGCCCGATGCAGGTCCGTCGTCCCGCAGATGAAGCGGACCGAGGCCATGCCGTAGCCATGGGACCGCGTCGCTGCCTCCGCCGCAGCCACCAGGCGCGGATCATCCGCCAGGCCAAGGTAATTGTTGGCGCAAAGGTTCAGCATCCTCCGGCCCGGTTCACCAGGGCGGGCCACGGTGACCCTGGCCCCTTGCGGAGAGGTGATCTCACGCTCGCGCTTCATCAGCCCCTCGGCCTCGATGCCCTTCAGCACCGCGCCGATATGATCCAGAAATTCATCCGCCATCACAGAACCTAATCCGTTTTGGCGGATATTACCCCGCCACGCCCCAAAGTCAAGATAGCGGAAAGATATCCGCCAAAACGGATATCGCTTTCATACTGGCTCAAATATCCCGGGGGTCCGGGGGCAGAGCCCCCGGCCTTGTCAGCTGTCCTGCACGATCAGAAAGGCACGCGCCGCGCCCTCTGCCCTGATCGCATGGGGGCGGTCGGCCGGGTAATGCGCCGTATCCCCCGGCCCCAAGACCTCGGCCTCATCGCCCGATTCCACCCGCAAGCGCCCCGAGATCACCGTCAGATGCTCGCGGCAGCCCGGCGAATGCGGGTCCGAGACCAGCTCTCCGCCTGCGTCGAAATCCAGGTCATAGACCTCGTGCTTGCCTGCCGCCTCCGGCGCCGAGAGGATGCGGATGCGGACCCCCACCCCATGCCCCGCGATGACCGGAGCCGCATCGGCCCGCACCACCCCGATCCCCGGCGCAACCTTGCCCTCCAAAAGCCCCGCGAAATCGACCTGCAAGGCCTGGGTCAGGTTCCAGAGCGTCGCCACGGTCGGAGAGCTCTCCCCCCGCTCGATCTGGCTGACCATCGACCGACTGACGCCCGACAGCTTGGCCACGGCGTCCAAAGACAGGCCGCGCGCCTTGCGGGCGTCACGCAAGGAGGCGGCGAGGCGGTCGTGGATGTCGGAACGCGGATTCATGGCGTGATCAAAGCCTCTGCGGCGGCAAAGGTCAACGCCGGGGGAGAGATCGGAGCCCGCCGCACGGGGATATTTATCGACCAATGAAATCGGAAGGGGGCCGCGCCTCAGGTCCCGCAGTAGGTGACATAGGGGCCGAAGCCGGTGGGCGGCGGCAGGGTGAAGCGCTCTGGCGCGTCGTCGAAGGGCTTGCGGCAGACGGCAAGCAGCGCCTCGAAGGGCGCCATGTCGCCCCGGGTCGCGGCAGTCAGGGCCTCTTCGACCAGGTGGTTGCGCGGGATCACCGCCGGGTTGGCTGCGCGGATGCGGGTCGCGTAGTCCGGGAGCCGGAACTTTTGCCACTCCGTCAGCCACCCGCGTAGCCCGGGGTATACCCCGGGTTCCCCGGCAAGGCTGCGCAGCGAAGCCGTCCAGTCAAGCCCCTCCACCGCCTTCAGGAAACCCTCGGTCAGGGCGGCATCGGGCGCGGGCAGCGCCAGCTTGCGGGCCATGACGGCGAGGAACGCTGCCTCGTAGGCCGGGGCAATCGCCTCGAGCCTGTCGTTCAAAAGCCCCACGACGGTCTCAGTCGCGCCGGGGATCAGCGGGATCAGCGTCTCGGCCAGCCGCGCGAGGTTCCAGGCCAGGATCTTCGGCTGGTTCTCGAGCCGGTAGCGGCCCCGCCGGTCGATCGAAGAGAAGACCGCCCCCGGGTCATAGGCATCGACGAAGGCGCAGGGCCCATAGTCGATGGTCTCCCCCGACAGCGCCATGTTGTCGGTGTTCATCACGCCATGAACGAAGCCCAGCCCCATCCATTCCGCGATCAGCCGCACCTGGCGCCCCGTCACCCGGTCGAAGAACCCCAGCGCATCGTCGGGCGCAAGGTCGGGGTCGTGGCGGGTGATCGCATGGGCCAGGAGCGCGCGCAGCTTGTCCTCTTCGCCCCGCGCCGAAAGGAACTCGAAAGAGCCCACCCGGATATGGCTTGCGGCCACCCGCACCAGCACCGCCCCCGGCAAGGGCCCCTCTTGGCGCAGGATCACCTCGCCGGTCGCCACGACGGCCAGGCTGCGCGTCGTCGGAACCCCCATGGCCGCCATGGCCTCGGAGACCAGGTATTCCCGCAGCATCGGCCCCAGCGCCGCGCGGCCATCGCCGCCGCGCGAAAAGGGCGTCCGGCCAGAGCCCTTGAGCGCAAGGTCGCGGCGGCCCAGGGGCGTCAGGATCTCGCCCAGCAGATGCGCGCGCCCATCGCCCAACGAGGGCACGAAATTGCCGAACTGGTGGCCGGCATAGGCCAGGGCCACGGGCTCGGCGCCCTGGGGCGGCTGGCCCGCGAACCATTCGGGATGGGCGGAGAGGTCCCCGGCGTCCAGTCCCAGGTCCCGTGCCAGCGGCAGGTTCAACGCGACGTAGCGCGGGGCGGGGGCGCGGAAGGGCGCATCGCGCAGAAAGGTGCCCGGCAGGTCGCGCGTCCACGAAGGATCAAAACTCAGCATCGCCAGCACCTTGAGGGATATGGTCGGGGCGAGAGGATTCGAACCCCCGGCCTACGGTACCCAAAACCGTCGCGCTACCAGACTGCGCTACGCCCCGACGCGTTCCCGTTTACAAGGCCGCTGCGGCGAAGGAAAGGCCTAGTTGCAGGGCATCAGGGCCGCATCGCCCAGGCCCTGCCAGATCATCGCATCGCCGGGCTTCAGCCCGATGGCGCCCGCCAATCCGCCGTTGATCTCCAGCACATATTGCACCCCTGCCCCGCCGTCGATCGAGGTCTCGTCATGGGGCACGGCATCGGGATGGACGCGGGTCACCAGCCCATCGGGGCCGATGAAGATCATATCCAGCGGAATCAGCGTGTTCTTCATCCAGAAATGCGGATGTCCGGGGGCGTCATAGACGAAGAGCATCCCCTGGGCCGATCCCAGGCTTTCGCGGTTCATCAGCCCCTGCGCCCGCTCCGTCGCCGTATCGACGATCTCGACCGTGAAGCGCGCCTTGGCGTCGCGGAAGGTCACCTCGTCGGGTCCGCAGGCCAGGGCCGCGCCCGGCAAGACCAGAAGCCCAAGACACCAGGCAAACCGCATCTACTTGCGCACCGCCATTTCCCAGGAGTGGATCAGCACCGCCATTCGCCCGCGCTTGCCCTCGACCGACTTCAGGCCAATGGCCTCCCCGGCCGTCAGATCGGCAAAGCCCGAGACCCGCAGCACCTCGATATGGATGAAGATATCCTCGGCCCGGCCAAAGACATTGGCGAAACCGAAGCCCTTTTCCTTGTCGAACCACTTCACCCGCGCGGGCTCCAGCACCAGGTCGTCATGGACCGCCGGCAAGGGGTCGCCGTCGTCGGAGAGGTTCAGCACCGCGCCCTCGGGCGGGGCAATCGAGATGACCTCGACCGCCTGGCGTCCGCGCTGGGTCTGCTGCACCCGCACCGAGATGATCGACCCGTCCGAGATCGAGCTTTGGCCGAAGTTCCGCAGCACATTGGCATGCAGAAGAATATCCGTCCCGCCCTCATCGGCGATGATGAAGCCAAATCCCTTGCCGGGATCGAACCACTTGACGCGACCCTGAACGGTCAGGGTCGGATTGCCGTCGTCTTCCATGTCCAAGGGAGTTCTTTCTAAGTCTCGCAGGCCAATGGATGGGCGAAAACGCTTCGCCTGCGCAAGACCCTAGTTAAAAAAAACTTGACCAACTGTCCCAAAGGATAGGTCCATATCGCGCAATCCGCCTTTGGCAGTGCAAGGCGGATTGCGGTGAAAGGCTTTTTCAATCAGGGATTTAGACGCTGAACATCCCAGGGTTGAGCGACCTCTGCGCGGCTCCAGCGAAAGCGGTCATGCAGGCGGAAGGCGCCGTCGGCCCAGAACTCGATCTCCAGCGGCGTGATGCGGAACCCGCCCCAGAATGGCGGACGCCTGGGGTTCAGGCCCTGGGCGGCCGTCACGCGGGCGACCTCGGCCATCAGCGCCCCGCGCGAGGACAGGGGCTGGCTTTGCGCGCTGGCCCAGGCGCCCAGACGCGACTTCAGGCTGCGGCTGTCGTAATAGGCATCGGCCTGGGGGCCCTCTTCCCTGGTCACGAGGCCCCGCACCCGGATCTGGCGCCGCAGGCTCTTCCAGTGCAGAACGAAGGCCGCCTTCCCGCTGGCGATTTCCTGCGCCTTCTTCGACCCGTAATTGGTGTAGAAGACAAAGGCCGCCTCTTCGATGTCCTTCAACAGCACCATGCGGACATTGGGCATTCCATCGGCATCGACCGTGGCCAGGGCAATGGCATTGGGGTCGTTGGGTTCGGAGGCCTCGGCCTCGGTCAGCCAGGATTTGGCGATGACGAAGGGGTCCTCGCCTGCAAAGATGCCCGTGCGGTCCATCATGGTCCTCCAAAAGCGCCGCCTCCCTTGAAGCGGCGGATGCGATAGCCTAAACCTGCGCTTCGGATAGGTGGCTGGGGAAAAGCGAATGTCAACCGGACTGATGCAGGGCAAGCGCGGGCTCATCATGGGGCTTGCCAATGACAAGTCGATCGCCTGGGGGATCGCCAAGACCCTGGCCGAGCATGGCGCCGAGATCGCCTTCTCCTACCAGGGCGAGGCCCTGAAGAAGCGCGTCGAGCCCTTGATCGCCTCCATCGGCATGGACGAGATGGTGGAATGCGACGTGTCGAACGAGGAGAGCATGGATGCGCTCTTTGCCCGTCTGGAGCAGAAATGGGGCAAGATCGACTTCCTGGTCCATGCCATCGGCTTTTCCGACAAGGCGGAACTCCGCGGGCGCTATGTCGACACCAGCCGCGCGAATTTCGCCATGACCATGGATATCTCGGTCTACTCCTTCACCGCCGTGGCGCGGCGGGCGGCTGCCATGATGAACCATGGCGGCAGCCTTCTGACCCTGACCTATTACGGCGCCGAAAAGGTCATGCCGCATTACAACGTCATGGGGCTCGCCAAGGCCGCGCTCGAGGCTTCGGTCAAGTATATCGCCGAGGACCTGGGCAAGGACGGCATCCGCTGCAATGCGATCTCGGCCGGGCCGATCAAGACGCTCGCGGCCTCCGGCATCGGCGATTTCCGCTATATCATGAAGTGGAACGAGCTGAACTCGCCCTTGCGCCGCAATGTCGACCAGGAAGAGGTCGGCAAGGCCGCGCTTTACCTCCTCTCCGACCTGGGCTCGGGGACGACCGGCGAGAATCTTCATGTCGACGCGGGCTATCATGTCGTGGGCATGAAGGCCGTGGACGCGCCCGATATCGACGCGGTCACCGGCCGCAAGGACTGAGCCCTGCCGCAAAGGGCCCCGGCAGCGCGGGCCTCCGGGGCTCGATGCCCCGGAGGCCCGCCCCCCCTCTCAAGTGGTCTTTCCCATGTCCCTCGCAGCCTTCCTCGGCTTCTGCTTCCTGACCCTGATGGGCGCGATCTCTCCGGGCCCCGCGGTCCTGATGTCGGCCCGCACCGGCCTGACCGAGGGCTTCCGGGTCGGCAGCTTCCTCGCCATGGGGATCGGGCTGGGCGCCTGTTTCTGGGCCATCTGCGCCATGTCGGGCCTGGGCCTGGTCTTCGCCTGGGCGCCCTGGGCGCTGACCGCCCTGAAGCTGGGCGGCGGGGCTTACCTGGTCTGGACCGGGATCAAGCTCTGGCGCCATGCGCGCGAACCGCTCTCCGAGGGCCCGGCGACCGAGACACCACGCGGCGCCCTCTCGGCGCTTTGGCTCGGCGTGGTGACACAATTGACCAACCCCAAGCCCGTCGTCGTCATGTCGGCCATCTTCCTCGGCACCGTGCCGCCCGGGACGCCCTTCTGGCAATACCTGGCGCTCCTGGCCGTGATCTTCGTGAATGAAACCGTCTGGAACATGTCGGTTGCCCGCATCTTCTCGCTTGACCGGACCCGGGCGCGGTATATCAGCCTGAAGACCATGCTGGACCGGCTGTTCGGAGGGATGCTCTTCCTCTTCGGGCTGAAGGTCGCCGTTACCTGAGAGAGGCATCATGATCGACCGTCTGCCGCATGAAAAAGGGTTCCATGTCAGCTGGGACCAGATCCACCGCGACGCCCGCGCCCTGGCCTGGAGGCTGGATGGCAAGGGGCCGGACAATGGCGCCTGGAAAGCGGTGGTGGGGATCACGCGGGGGGGCCTTGTCCCCGCGATGATCGTCTCGCGCGAGCTCGATATCCGGGTCGTCGATACGATCAGCGTGAAAAGCTACCACATGGGCGGCGGCGCGGCGGATCAGCGCTCGGAGGCGGTGGTGACCAAGTCGCCCCAGGCCGAGCTGATGGGCGACGGCACCGGAATCCTGGTGGTCGATGACCTGGTCGACAGCGGCAAGACGCTGGAACTGGTGCGCGCGCTTTATCCCAAGGCGCATTTCGCCACGGTCTATGCCAAGCCCAAGGGCAAGCCCATGGTCGACAGCTATATCACCGAGGTGAGCCAGGACACCTGGATCTTCTTCCCCTGGGATATGGCGCTGCAATATGTCCAGCCCTTCCGCGGCAAGGACTGAGAGCCAGGACTGAGAGCAAGGGGCCTCGGGGGCAAGCCCCCTCGGCCCGCGCGGCGGCCCCGAAAGGCGGGGGGCTGCCGCCCCCCGCACCCCCCGCATTCGGGGGGCTGCCGCCCCCCGACCCCCCTGCCCAAAGGGGGCCATTGCCCCCTTTGGAGACCCCGTGGATGTTTTGGCAGGCTTGAAGGAGGCGGGTCGGCTGGGCTGAAATGGACGGCCATGCGCACAGCACTTCACCCTCCCGAGCCGGTTGCGCCCTGGCGCAGAGGCGAGACAAGGGACTTGCGCGCCCCTCGGCGCGCTCCTCTTGGCAAGGGCGCCGCTCTTTGGCACTCTGCCGCCATGATCGGCCTTTCCCCCATCCCCGCAGCCCTCCCCACCTCCGTCCCCTTCACCGGCCCCGAGACGCTGGAGCGCCGCATGGGGCGCCCCTTCCGCGCCCGCCTTGGTGCCAACGAGAGCCTCTACGGCCCCTCGCCCAAGGCTGTGGCCGCGCTGTCGGCCGCAGCCCACGAGGCCTGGATGTATGGCGACCCCGAGGCCCATGACCTGAAGGCCGCCATCGCGGCCCATCACGGCGTCACCCCCTCCCATGTCGTGGTGGGCGAAGGGATCGACGGGCTCCTCGGCCTCGTCTGTCGGCTGATGCTGGCCCAGGGCGACCATGCCGTCACCTCGCAGGGCGCCTATCCGACCTTTGGCTTCCATGTCGCCGGCATGGGCGCCATGCTGGACTCTGCCCCCTACCGCGACGACCACGAGGACCCGGAGGCGCTTTTGGCCCTGGCCCGTCGGACCGGGGCGCGGCTCTTGTACATCGCCAATCCCGACAACCCCATGGGCTCGCATCACCCTGGCGCCACCATCGCGGCCATGCGCGACCACCTGCCCGCGGGCTGCCTGATGCTTCTGGACGAGGCCTATGTCGACCTGGCCCCCGAGGGGACCGAGGCGCCGATTCCCGCCGATGACCCCAGGGTGATCCGCTTCCGCACCTTCTCCAAGGCTTACGGCCTGGCGGGGCTGCGGCTGGGCTATGCGCTTTGCGCGCCGGACCTCGCACAGGCCTTCGACAAGGTGCGCAACCACTTCGGCCTCGGGCGGCCCGTGCAACTGGCGGGGATCGCGGCGCTGTCGGACAAGGCGCATCTGGAGGGCCTGCGCGCCTGGGCCCACCAGGCCCGCGCGCGGCTGGGCCAGATCGCGCGCGACAATGGGCTGATCCCCCTGCCCTCGGCCACCAATTTCGTGACGATGGATGCGGGCCGCGACGGGACCCATGCCCGCGCCCTGCTGGAGGCGCTTGGCCAGGAGGGCGTCTTCGTGCGGATGCCGGGGCCCGCCCCGCTGAACCGCTGCATCCGCATCAGCCTGGGCGATACAACCGCCCTGGACATCCTGGCCGAGGCCCTGCCCCGGGCCCTGGCACGACTATAGTCCTATTCGGCGGCCAGGTCGGCCTTTGCCGGACCCAGGGCCGGAGCCGCACCCTCGGGCTTGGTCGCAGCGCCAAGGGCGGGGACGGCGGGCGCAAGGCTGGCCGTCAGGGCCTCGGGCACGGGGGTGCCAGTGCCCAGGCGCGGCGCCCATTCCGCCGGGCGATCCATCGTCGCCACCGACTCGCATTCCTGCTCGGCCAGGCTGCGGCGGAAGACCAGCATGTTCTGATAGGTCGTCTTCGACCCCGTCAGGCCGACCCGCTCTTCGACCGGCAAGGTGTCGGAGCGCTGATATTCCCAGCCCTCGCGGCCAAGCTTGTTCATCAGCTGCGTCAAGGCCAGGGCAAAGCGCTCTTCCGTCGTCTTGACGCCGCGCGCCTTTTCCCCGCGACGCGGCGCAGGAACCACACGATATTCGAAACCGGACATGCCACACCCCAAGGACCCATCCAGCCGGACTGCATCCCGGCCAGCAAGCCTGATCCATAGCAAAAGCAGCGGGCGCCGCCAAGCGGGGCCGCTCAGACCTCGCGGCGGCGTGACGTTGCGGCCACGTCCACCAGGTCCACGGCATGGGTGCCGCGCTGGCCGCCCTCGGTGCGCAAGGACCCCGTGACCGGCGCCACGTCGCCATAATCGCGCCCCTGCCCCACGGTCAGATGGTCGATCCCGGCCCAGCAGGCATTGGTCGGATCATAGGCCAGCCAGCCGGTCTCGATGCCCGCCCAGGCCGTCACCCAGGCATGCATCGCATCCGCCCCCTCCAGCCTCGGCTTGCCCGGAGGCGGCAGGGTCCGCAGGTAACCCGCAACATAGCCCGCCGGGATCCCCTGCGCCCGAAGACCGGCAATCATGATCTGCGCCAGGTCCTGGCAGACACCGCGCCGCAGGGCAAAGGCCACGGAGGGCGGCGTATCGACCTCGGTCGCCTTGGCGTCGAAGGTCATATGGGCGTGCAGCGCGCGCCCCAGGGCTTCGATCGCACTGCGGGTCGTCGGCGCCTTCGCCATCGCGCGGGCGGCAAAGGCCGTGATCGCCTCGTCGGGCGGGATGCGCGGCGAGGGGCCAAGGAAATGCTGCGGCGAGCTGCCGCCCAGGGTGCAGACCTCCGCCAGCTCGGCCCCCAGGCCCGAAGGGGGGGGCGAGATGTCCAGCGCCGGGCCCGGGTCATGGCGGATCACGCGGGCGGTCAGGGCGATGCGGCACTCGGTCAGGCCGGGGGGCATGACCAGCTCCAGCACCTCGGTGCCCCAGAAATCGGTAAAGCTGCGGCGTTCGCGGGGCGCGGGCAGGATGGTGATGTCCTGGCGCAAGGGCGTCTGCTCGCCCGGCACATCGGCCGGAGAGATGCGCAGATGCTGGCGCCCGCCCCCGGTCGGGCGGTCGAATTCATAGGCGATCACCAGTTTCAGATCGTAGATCACCGCAGGTAAGCCTCTGTCATCAGGTCGGAGACTTCGCCGATCCGGCCATAAAGCGCCCAGAGCGCCTCTTCGTCCAGCGTCTCGGGGCTTTCCACCGCAAGGTCGGTCGTCAGCCGCAGCATGGCGCGGGCCAGGGGCGAGAGGACCCCGTGGTCCGATGCCCCGGGCAGCATGGCGACCTGTTCGCCCATGCCCTCGATCTGGTGGCGGATGGAACGCGGGTTCATCGCGTCCAGGGCCAAAAGGTCGATCACCGTCTCGCGCGAGGTCGCGACGGTAAAGCGGCGGCGGTGGGTCAGGACGGAATCGCCGATCTCGATGGCCAGGTCGAGGACACCGGGGGTCTTGCTGTCGGCCAGCACGGCCAGAAGCTCGGTCATCGCCATGGCGCGTTCATGCAGGCGCCCCAGCGTCAGGAAGCGCCAGCCCATGAAGCGATACATGTTTTCATGCACGAGCCCCGTGATCCCCGCCAGTTTCCGCAAGAGGGCCGAGAGCGCGCGGGCGGCGTCATCCCCTGGCGTCACAGACAGCGCCATGCGCCGGGCGGTCTTGTTCAGGTCAGTCAGCGCCAGCCAGGCATCGGGCGAGAAGCGGTCGCGGACCTGGCCCGCAGAGCCAATGGCCGAGGCCAGCACATCCAGAAGCGCGCCGGGGATGCCCGGCCCCGTCTTTATGCCTCCGGTCTCGATGCCGCGCGCCTTGAACATCGGCTCCATGGCGGTCAGCAGGGGCTGCGCCAGCGCCCCCATCTCGGCCAGGCGGATGTTGCGGGCCCGCAGCAGCCGGACCATGACCTCGGTCCGCTCGATATAGCGGCCGAGCCAGAAGAGGTTGTCCGCCGCGCGCGACGGCAGCGCCCCGGGGGCGATGCGCTGATAGCTGCCGGGGGCGGGGACCATGGACACCGCCTCGACCTCGGAGGCCGAGACGATCCAGACATCGGCCGCAGAGCCTCCGCGCTGCATGGCGATGGCGGTGGGATCGGGCGAGGCGCCGATGCGGGCGAAGCCACCCGGCATGACCTGCCAGCCGTCCTTGGTGCGGGCGAGGAAGACGCGCAAGCTCATGGGACGCGGGGCGAGCTTGCCATCGACCAGGGCGGGGGTGGTCGAGAGCGTCACGGCCTCTTGCGCCACCAGCCTTGGGCCGTCGCGGTCCAAAAGCGCGGCCAGGGCCTCGGGGAAGAGCGCCTCGGCCGAGGTGATCGCCTCGGCCCGGTCATAGGGCAGACCTGTGGCGAAAGCGTCCGACAAGAGCAGTTTCGCGGGGTCGCGCGCCACTTGGGCCCGCGCTTCGGGGTCGCCGCACCACCAGGTGGCGATATTGGGCAGCTTCAGCTTTTCGCCCAAGAGATGCTTGGCCAGCGCGGGCATGAAGGCCATGAGCGCGCGGGTCTCCAGCACGCCAGACCCCAGCGCGTTGACCATGGTCAGCCCCCCCGCCCGCAGCGCCGAGACCATGCCGGCGGTGCCCAGCCGCGAGCCGGGGTCCAGCTCCATCGGATCGGCATAGGACCCATCCAGCCGCCGCCAAAGCACATCGACCGGCTTCAACCCCGCGACGGTGCGCACCATCAGGCGGCCCTGCTCGACGACGAGATCTTCGCCCTGGACCAGGGTGATCCCCAGGTAACGCGCGATCCAGGCATGTTCGTAATAGGTCTCGTTCAAGGGCCCCGGGGTCAGGATGGCGGCCCTTGCATCGCGGTCCTGGCGCAGGCCCAAAAGCGCATCGCGGAAGTCGCGGAAGAAGCCCGCCAGGCGATGGACATGGCCCTCGGCATAAAGCTCGGCAAAGGCGCGCGAGGTCGCGACCCGGTTTTCCAGCGCGAAACCCGCGCCCGAGGGCGCTTGGGTCCGGTCGGCCAGCACCCACCAGCCGCCATCCGGGCCGCGTCCGATCTCGAAGGCGATGAAATGCAGGTGGTGGCCCGATTGCGGCGGAACCCCCACCATCGGGCGCAGCCATTCGGGGTTCTGCGCGATCAGCGCGGGCGGCAGGTGCCCGCCCTCGATCAGGTGGTTTTCGCCGTAAAGATCGGCCATCACGGCCTCAAGCAGGTCGGCGCGCTGGATCAGGCCGGGCACAAGCTCGGCCCATTCGGCCTCGGCGATCATCACCGGGATGGGCGACAAGGGCCAGGGACGCTCGACCGAGCCGCCCGCGCCGTATTGGCGGTAAAAGACCCCAGAGTCGCGCAGGTATTGCTCGGCCCGCATGCGGCGGCGTTCGACCTCTTCGGGGCCAAAGCCGCCGAAAGCCCGGGCAAAGTCGCGCCAAAGCGGGCGGAGGCTGCCGTCAGCCTCCACCATCTCGTCAGGCGTATCGGCCAGGGGCCGGTAGCGGGACTTCACCTTCTCCACGAAACGCTCCTCGCCGCCCTCGGCGAAACCGGGGGGTTTCTTCGGAGGACGGGCAGCCATCAGAGACCCGCCGGACGCCGGAGGTCAAGCGTCATCGGGAACTCGGGGTGGCGACGTTCGCGGGGCGGGGCATATTGGCCGCCGTGATGGCCGAAGGGCTGGAAGCGGGCGAGGCGCCGCGCCTCGGCCTCGTTGCCGTTCACCGGGAAAGTGTCGTAGTTGCGCCCGCCCGGGTGGGCGACGTGATAGGTGGCGCCTCCGATGGCGCGGCCCGACCAGGTGTCATAGATGTCAAAGGTCAGGGGCGCGTCGATCTTCAGGACCGGGTGCAAAGCGCTTGCAGGCGCCCAGGCCTTGTAGCGCACGCCGCCCACGCCGTCTTCCAAGGGCACGTCGCGGCCATTGCAGGTGACCTTGTAGCGGGCGGGGTTCGGGGTGGTGAGCTTGACCTGCAGCCTTTCGGTGGAGCTGTCGGTATAGCGCACCGTCCCGCCGATGGCCCCGGTCTCGCCCAGGACATGCCAGGGCTCCAGCGCCTGGCGGAGTTCCAGTTTGCAGCCCTCGGCCTCGACCTCGCCGCAGAAGGGGAAGCGGAACTCGGCCTGGGCCTGGAACCATTCCTCCTGCATGGGGAAGCCGTGGTCGCGGAGGTCGGCGAGGACCTCGCGGAAGTCCTCCCAGACATGGTGTTGCAGCATGAAACGGTCATGCAGCTTGGTGCCCCAGCGGGTGAGTTCGCCGGTCGCGGGGGTCTGCCAGAAGCGGGCGATGAGGGCGCGGAGGAGCAGCTGTTGGGCCAGGCTCATGCGCGGGTCGGGCGGCATCTCGAAGCCGCGGAATTCGACGAGGCCGAGGCGACCCGTGGGGCCGTCGGGGGAGTAAAGCTTGTCGATGCATATCTCGGCGCGGTGGGTGTTGCCGGTCGAGTCCACCAGCATGTTTCTAAGGAGCCTGTCGACCAGCCAGGGGAAGGGCTGTTGTTGGTCGGGCCCGGGGATGGCGGAAAGCGCGATCTCCATCTCGTAAAGCGCGTCGTGGCGGGCTTCGTCGATGCGGGGGGCCTGGGAGGTCGGGCCGATGAAGAGGCCGGAGAAGAGATAGGACAGCGAGGGGTGGCGGTTCCAATGCAGGATCAGCGATTTCAGCAGATCGGGGCGGCGCAGGAAGGGCGAATCGTTGGGCGTGGCGCCGCCGACCACCACATGGTTGCCGCCCCCGGTGCCGCAGTGCTTGCCGTCGATCATGAACTTGTCCGCACCCAGGCGGCACTGGCGGGCATCCTCATAGACGCCCTGGGTGATCGCCACACACTCCTCCCAAGAGGTCGCGGGGTGGATATTGACCTCGATCACCCCGGGGTCAGGGGCCACGCGGATCACGTTCAGACGCGGGTCATGGGGCGGGGCGTAGCCCTCGATATGGACGGGGAGGCCCAGGCGGCGAGCGGCGGATTCGGCGGCGTGGAGGAGGTCGAGATAATCCTCCAGGTTCACCACCGGGGGCATGAAGACGCAAAGGCGGCCGTCCCGCGCCTCGACCGAGAGCGCCGTGCGGATATAGCCATCGACCTCGGCCACCGGGCTTCCCTGCATCACCTGCGCGCCTTGGGGCGCATCGGCCACGAAAGAGGCGCGGGGTTGGGATTTCCGCCCGGGCTCCAGGGCCGCGACGGGCGGCAGCGGGGGCTTTTCCACGGTCGGGTCAGCGGGGTTGTGGAACGGGTATTGCGCCGCCGAAAGCCAGGGCAGGCTATCAAGCGGCAGGCGGTAGCCGACGGGGCTGTCCCCCGGCACCAGGAACATGAAACCGCGCCGCAAGCGCCAGCGCTCGGTCCGCCAACGGCCCGGCGCCGCGCGGCTCTGCCAGGACTGCACCGGCAGGACAAAGCCCACGGGCTCGGTCAGGCCGCGGTTGAAGACGGTCGAAAGCCGGTGGCGCTCTTCGGCGTCTTTCAGCTTGGAGTTCGAGGGTGTGACATTCTCGGGCAGGTTCGCCTCTTTGACCAGCCATTGGGCGGGGTCCTCGAAGGCGGGCAGGATGCAGGTCTCGTCCAGGGTCAGCTCTGCCGCGATCTCGCGCAAGAGTTCCTGGGCCTGGAGCGCGGTGGCGCCCTGCGCCGTCTCGGCGGCGATCAGGTCGGGGTTCTGCCAGACCGGCTGGCCATCGGTCCGCCAGTACAGCGAGAAGGTCCAGCGCGGCAGGCTCTCGCCCGGATACCACTTGCCCTGGCCGTAATGCAGGAAGCCCCCGGGGGCGAAGCGGGTTTGCAGGCGGCGGATCAGCTTGTCGGCCAGGATGCGCTTGGTGGGGCCGACGGCGGCGGTGTTCCACTCCGCCGCCTCGTAGTCGTCGATGGAGACGAAGGTGGGCTCGCCGCCCATGGTCAGGCGGACGTCACCGGCCTTCAGCGCCTCATCGACCTTGCGGCCAAGCGCATTCAGCTGGTCCCAGGAGGCGTCCGAGAAGGGCTTGGTGATGCGGGGATGTTCGGCGACGCGCTTCACCTCCATCGCGAAGTCGAAGGAGACCTTGGCCTGGCCCGCATAGCCGCCCGAGATCGGCGCGGCGGAGCGGTAATGGGGGGTGGCCGCCAGCGGGATATGGCTTTCGCCCGCCAGAAGGCCGGAGGTCGGGTCCAGCCCGATCCAACCCGCGCCCGGCAGATAGACCTCGGCCCAGGCATGGAGGTCGGTGAAATCGACCTCGGTCCCCGAAGGCCCATCCAGCGCCTTCAGGTCGGGCTTCAGCTGGATCAGGTAGCCCGAGACGAAGCGCGCGGCGAAGCCGAGGTTGCGCAGGGCCTGCACCAGAAGCCAGGTCGAATCCCGGCAAGAGCCCGAGCCGATGGTCAAGGTCTCTTCCGGCGTCTGCACCCCGGGCTCCATGCGGATCGTATAGGCGACCTTCCCCGAGATCGCGGCATTCAGGTTCACCACGAAATCGACCGAGCGGATGCGGTCGCGCGGCACCGTGCGCAAAAAGGCCTCAAGCGCCGGGGTCATCGGGTCGGGCTTGGTATAGGCGGCCAGATCGCTGGCCAGGTCGGGCGCATAGGTGAAGGGGAAATGCTCGGCGTAATCCTCGACGAAGAAGTCGAAAGGGTTATAGACCGTCATGTCGGCGACCAGGTCGACCTCGATCTTGAACTCACTCGCGGGCTCGGGGAAGACGAACCGCGCCAGCCAGTTGCCGAAAGGGTCCTGCTGGTGGTTGACGAAGTGCTTCTCCGGCCAGACCTTCAGCGAATGCGAGATGACGCGGGTGCGCGAATGGGGTGCGGGGCGCAGGCGGATGACCTGGGGGCCCAAAAGCACCGGCGTGTCATAGCTGTAATGGGTCAGGTGGTGGATGGATGCCGTGATCGCCATAAGTGCCTCCGCGCTTGGGGTTCATCCCTAGCACGGGCGGGCGGGGCTTACAGCCCCATGCGGGCCAAGGGCCCCCAGCGGCCGAAAAATCGCCCAAGTTTCAGGCAAGCCCGCCGATTTTCCGGGCAAAGCGCGGCTGGATCAGCGGATAAAGCGCTCCGCTGACGCCTGAAACGGCGATCAGCGCCATCCCGGCCAGCGCCCAAGGATCGGGCATATGGCCAAAGACCAGAAGGCCCAGGATCCCCGACCAGACCAGTTGCAGGTAGTTGACAGGCGAGATCGTCGAGGCCGGCGCATAGCGGAAGGCCTGGGTAAAGAGGAGATGCCCCACCAGCGACAGGGCCCCCATGGCGCCCAAGAAGACCAGGTCCATGCCCTGCGGCACCGGGATCGCCCCCTGCCCCAGGGTGACGCTGGAAAAGATCACCGTGCCGACCAGCGCCGTCCAGAACATCATCGACCAGGAGGTCTCGGTCCGCGCGAGGCTGCGCGAGAGCATGTTGTAGACGATGCTCCCCCCCGCCGTCAGCCCGGCATAAAGGACCCCAAGCGGGTCAAGCCCAGAGCCCGGCCGCACGATCATCAAGACGCCGACAAAGCCCCCGGCGGCGGCAATCCAAGAGATCGGCTGGACCTTTTCTCCCAACAGCGGCCCGGCCAGGAGCGTGACGGCAAAGGGGGCGAGGAAGACGACCGCGATGGTCTCGGCCACCGGCATGCGCTGGAAGGCCAGGGCTGCGGTGAGGGAAACCGCCGAAAGGCAGGCGCCGCGCAGGATCACGAGCCAGGGCCGGCCGAGATGGACGATCCGCTTCCCCTCGCGCGGGGCGACCAGCGCCAGGAGCAGCACCAGGTTCCCCGCATAGCGCGCCGCCACCACGAAGGGCGCGGGAAAGCTCTCGGCCATATGCTTTGTCAGGACATCCATGCAGGAAAACAGGAAGACGGCCAAAGCCATGAAGAGCGCCGCCTTGAGCGGCTTGAATTTCAATTCGTTCATCGGGAGGTCCTTTGAAGGAAGCTTACCGCGAAACGAAGGGCCCTCACAGCGAAAGATGCTGCAACATGACGGGGTTGCGCGCCGTGCATGACAAAAGGACGTCGCAATTGGGCTTGGCGCGGCCGGGGCATCGGCTAGGTTGGGCGCAAGAGGAAAGGACAGACCATGGCCCCCAAGCATCAGACCTATGACGTCGTCATCATCGGAGGGGCGATCATGGGGTCCTCGACGGCCTATTGGCTGACGCGAGACCCGGATTTCCAGGGCCGCGTCCTGGTGGTCGAACGCGATCCGACCTATGAATATGCCGCGACCTCGCTGTCGCATTCCTCGATCCGCCAGCAATATTCGAACGAGGTCAACATCCGCGTCAGCCAGTTCGGCGCGGAATTCGTGCAGAACCTGCCGAAGTGGATGGGCGAGGAGGCGCCCCTGCTGCCGATCCGCTCCTTCGGCTATATGTATTTCGCGGGCACCCCGGAAGGGGAGGCGACCTTGCGCGCCAACCAGGCCGTGCAGGCCCAATGCGGGACGCCGACGCGGCTGATGACGCCCGAGGAGATCGCCGCCGAATATCCGTTCTACAACCTCGATGGCGTGACCCTGGGGTCCTTGAATACCCGCGACGAGGGCTATTTCGAGGGGATCACGGTCTTTGACTGGTTCCGCAAGATGGCAAGGCGGCAGGGGGCGGAATATGTCCAGGACGAGGTCGTGGGCATCACCCGCGCGGGGGCCCGGGTGACCGGTGTGACCCTGGCCTCGGGCGCAGTGGTGGCTTGCGGCGCGGTGGTCAATGCCAGCGGCACGCGGGGGGCGAAGACTGCTGCCATGGCCGGGATCGAGATCCCGATCGAGCCCCGCAAGCGCTATGCCTTCCTGATCCAGACCGAAAAGCCCCTGGTGCGCGACCTGCCCCTGACCATCGACCCTTCGGGCGTGCATGTGCGGCAAGACGGGGTGAACACCTACCTGGCGGGCGCCCAAGGCGCCGAGGATCTCGCCGCCGATCCGACCGACTTCCAGATGGACCATTCCCTCTGGATGGACCTGGTCTGGCCAACCCTTGCCACCCGCATCCCGGCCTTCGAGGCGGTGAAAGTGGTGCGCGAATGGGTCGGGCAATACGACTACAATACGCTGGACCAGAACGCGATCCTGGGGGCGCATCCGGAGGTGAGCAACTTCCTGTTCATGAACGGCTTTTCCGGCCATGGTCTGCAGCAAAGCCCCGCCATGGGGCGCGGCACGGCGGAGCTCCTGGTCCATGGCGCTTATCAGACGCTGGACCTGTCGCCCTTCTCTTTCACCCGCATCGCGGAAGGCCGCCCCTTTGTCGAAGGCGCCATCATCTGAGGCGGGAACGCCCGGGGATGTCGGGGCCTCCGGCGGGGATATTTGGGTCAGTATGAAAGGGGCAAGGGAGCGCAAGCGACGCGGGCGGAGCCTCCGGCGGGGATATTTGGGCCAAATTGAAAGCCAAAGACATCGCGGCCCAAGGGGAGATGCCCCCGGATCAAGGCCTCCGCCCATCCCCTTTCAACTTGGCGCAAATATCCCGGGGTCTGGGGCAGCGCCCCAGTCCGGCCTGTCAGACCGTGAAGAACCGGAAATCCATGACGTGGCGGTAGGTCTCGCCGGGGTTCAGGGCCGCCGAGGGGAAGGCGGGGTTGTTCGGGCTGTCGGGGTATTTCTGGGTCTCCAGCGTCAGGCCTGCGAATTTGCCATAGACGGCGCCCGCGCGGCCCGGGGTGGCCTCGGGCATCATGCCGCAGGTGTAGATCTGGACGCCGGGCTCGTTGGTGGTGAGCTCCAAGGCGCGGCCGGAGCTGGGCTCAAGGATGCGGACGGCCGGGGCGGCTCCGGTCAGGCACCAGTTGTGGTCATAGCCATCGTCTCCGGCCAGGTCGCCGATGCGGGTGGGCTGGCGGAAGTCGTATTTCGTCCCCTCCACCGGGGCGAGGGCTCCGGTCGGGATCAGGCCTGCGCCCACGGGCGTATAGGCCTCGGCGGAGACCATCATCTGGTGGTCGAGGATATCGCCCGCGCCTTTCAGGTTGAAATAGGCGTGATTCACCAGGTTCACGACGGTGGGGGCAGTGGTCCTGGCCTCCATCTCGATGATCAGGTGTTCGTCGCCCTCGAACCGGTAGGTCACCGAGGCGGAAAGCGCGCCGGGATAGCCCATGTCGCCATCGGGGGAGAGATGGGTCAGGCGGATATGGGCGGGGCCATGGTCGGCGACCTGCCAGATCGCCTTGTCGAAGCCCTGGGAGCCGCCGTGCAGGTGGTTCGGGGCCTCGTTGATATCGAGCTGCACATCGCCATAGCGCCCGCCCGCGATGCGATTGGCATAGCGGCCGCAGGTCGCTCCGAAATAGGTCGGGTGGTCGAGGTAGTCCTGCAGCCGGTCATGGCCGAGGATGATCTCGCCCATCTTGCCGATGCGCGAGGGGGTGCGCAGGCTGATCAGCCGCGCGCCCCAGGGGATGACCTTGGCGGTCAGACCGCCGGTGGAACGAAGCGCGTAGACGGGAATGTCCTGCCCGTTGATCTGACCGAAGATATCCATGATGCCTTTAGAAACGTTGAAGCTCTGCGGGACGGTTCTGCACCACGGCCTCGATGGCGTCCAGCACATCCGGCGTCAGTTTCGCCTTGTGCTCCAGCGCCTTGAGGTTCTCTTGCAACTGGCTGAGCCTGGAGGCGCCGAGGATCACGGTCGAGACGCGGGGGTTATGCAGGCACCACAGAAGCGCCATATGGGTCAGCGTCAGCCCTGCCCCATCGGCGATACGCCCCAAGGCGCGGGCCTGTTCGATGCGCTTTTGCCCGCGTTCGGAGGTGAAGATCTCCTTCAGCCATTCATAGCCCGGCAGGGCGGCGCGGGCGTCTTGCGGGATGCCCTCGTTGTATTTCCCGGTCAGGAGGCCCGAGGCCAGGGGCGACCAGATCGTCGTGCCAAGGCCAAAGGTATCATAGATCGCGCGGTAGTCGCCCTCGACCTTGTCGCGCTCGAAGAGGTTGTATTGCGGCTGCTCCATGGTGGGCGGGGTCAGGTTGTTCACCCGGGCCACAAGATGGGCCTCGGTGATCTGCTGGGCGTTCCATTCGGAAGTGCCCCAGTAGAGGACCTTGCCCTGCGTCACCAGGTTGTGCATCGCCCGCACGGTTTCCTCGATGGGCGTGTCCACATCGGGGCGGTGGCAGAAATAGAGGTCCAGGTAGTCGACCCGCAGCCTGCGCAGCGCGGCATGGGCGGCGTCGGTGACGTGTTTGGCCGAGAGGCCCTTCTGCGTCGGCTTGGCACCGCCCCAGAAGACTTTCGACGACACGATATAGCTGTCGCGGCTCCAGCCGAGTTCATGGATCGCCTGACCCATGACCTCTTCGGAGCGACCCGCCTCATAGCCTTCCGCATTGTCGAAGAAGTTGATCCCGGCGTCATAGGCCGCCGTCATCAGCTCTTTGGCGGGCTGGATATCGACCTGTTTGGCGAAGGTCACCCAGGAGCCGAAGGAAAACTCGCTGACCCGCAGGCCAGATTTGCCAAGACGCCGATAATCCATGTGTTCCACCCTGTTGTCGAAGCGCCTTCAGACGGCGGCTCCGCTTGCATCGAAGAGATGGGCCTTTGACAGGTCCGGGACAAGCCCCACCTGGTCGCCCGCCTTGATCCCGGCGCCATCGGCCTCGACCACCATGGGGCCGTGGTCGGTGTCGATATAGGCGTAAGAGGTATTGCCGAGGTATTCCACCACAGAGGCGCGGCCACGGATCGGGCCATCGGTGGCGATGGTGAAATGCTCGGGGCGCAGGCCCAGTTCGACCGGGCCCGGCGCGCTGCGGGTCAAGGCCAGTTCGGTCCCGTCGCGGAGCGTGATGCCCTTGGCCGTGCCCTGCCCGGCCAGGAAATTCATCCCCGGCGAGCCGATGAAGCCCGCCACGAAACGGTTGGCCGGTTGGTTGTAAAGCTCCCAGGGGCTGCCCGCCTGGGCGATCTTGCCCTTGTCGAGCACCACGATCTGATCGGCCAAGGTCATGGCCTCGACCTGGTCATGGGTCACATAGATCATCGTGGTCTTGAGGTCGGCATGGAGCCGCGCGAGCTCCAGCCGCATCTGGACGCGCAACAGGGCGTCGAGGTTGGACAGCGGCTCGTCGAAGAGGAAGACCTTGGGGTCGCGCACCAGGGCGCGCCCGATGGCGACGCGCTGGCGCTGGCCGCCGGAAAGTGCGGCGGGGCGGCGGTCAAGGAGCTGATCGAGTTGCAGGAGCTTGCCCACCTTCTCGGCCGCAGCGCGTTGGGCGGCCTTGGGGGCACCGGCCAGCGACATGGAGAAGGTGATGTTCTCGGCCACCGTCAGATGGGGATACAGGGCGTAAGACTGGAAGACCATGGCCACGCCGCGCGATTTCGGCGCGGTATGGGTCACGTCGGTGTCACCGATCTTGATCGTCCCGCCCGTGACGGCCTCGAGCCCCGCGATCATCCGCAGCATGGTGGATTTGCCGCAGCCCGAGGGACCAAGGAGGGCGCAGAAGCTGCCGTCCTTGATGGTCAGACCCAGGTCCCTGATGACCTCGACCGCGCCGTAACGTTTGGAAATGTTGGAAAGTTCGACTTGAGCCATGTCTTAACCCTTGATCCCGGCGGTCAATGTGATCGCCTGCGTCACGCGGCGCTGGAAGAACAGATAGGCGAGGGAAACCGGCAGACCGGCCAGCACGGCCCCCGCCAGAAGCCTGCCATAGGCCACGCCATAGGCATCCTGGACGGCCGAGATGCCGACCGTCACGGTCATCATCTTTTCGTCCTGGGTGGCGAGGAAGGGCCAGAGGAAGGAATTCCATGCCCCGATGAAGGTGATGATCGCCAGGGCCGTCGTGATGCCCCAGTTCATCGGCAGGAAGATGCGGAAGAGAAGCTGGAACTCGGTCGCGCCATCCATCACGGCGGCTTCGCGGAAGTCGCGCGGCAATCCGTCGAAGAACTGCTTGTAGATGATCACGGTAACGGGCGCGATCAGCATGGGCAGGATGATGCCGAGATGCGAATTCAGAAGCTTCACATCGGCGATGATGATGAAGTGGTTCACGATCAGCGCCGAGACCGGGACCATGAAGGAGGCCAGGATCATCCACCAGAGCGCCTTCCTCCCGGGGAATTGGAGCTGGCTGATCGCATAGCCCGTGCAGGCCGACATCAGAAGCACCAGCACCGTGACGCCCACCGAAGTGATGGTCGAATTCAGATACCAGATCGGCAGGTCAGAGTTCTGGATGGTGAAGATATAGTTCTTCAGCGTCGGGTTGGTCGGGATCAGGCTGAAATCCGTCACCGTCTCGTCGTCGAAACGGAAGCTGGTCACCAGGCCCCAATAGATCGGGAAGAACCAGATGAAGGCCGCGATGAGCGTCAGGATCGTCAGAAGGATCGCGCCCGGATCGAAGCGGCGGGCGGGGGTGGCGCTGTGCTCGCTCATTTCACGCTCCTCACCCGCAGGACCTGGAACTGGAAGAGCGAGAAGGCCAGGACGATGACGAAAAGCGCGAGCGCAATGGTGGCGGAATAGCCGCCGTTGTTCTTCTGGAAGGCCTGTTCGTAGATATACTGCACCATGACCATGGTCGCGCGGGTCTGCCCGCCCTGGGCGAAGAGATAGACCTGGTCGAAGATCTTCAGCTGCAAGATCAGCTGGATCGTCAGGCACAGCACGGTGACGGGCCACAGAAGCGGAAAGGTCACCCGGGTGAACATCTGCCAACGGGTGGCGCCATCCAGCTCGGCGGCCTCGTAAAGCTCGGCGGGGATGTTGCGCAGACCGGCGAGGAAAAGCAGGATGGAAAAGCCGTTGGTCCACCAGATCGTCAGGATGGCCGCGCCCGGCATGAACCAGCCGGTGGTGCGCCAGATGTTGGTGGGCTCTCCGGCGATCAGCGCGATGGGGCCCTGCAGCATGCCGAATTGCAGGTTGGTCATCCAGTCCCAGAGCACATAGACCACGGTCACCGGCAGGACATAGGGCAGGAAAAACGCCGCCAGGATCAGGCTTTGCATGAAGCCCTTCAGCCTGCGCACCATCAGCGCGATGGACAAAGCCACGATGGTTCCCGGGATCACGGTCAGAAGCACGAAGTAAGCCGTGTTCAGCACGGCAATCCGCATCACCGGATCGCGGAACATCTTGGCGTAATTGGCAAATCCCGCCCATTTGCCCTCTCCGATCAAGGGGGCCTTCAGGAAGGTCATCTCGATCATCTGGAAGGTCGGATAGAGGAAAAGCCAGCCATAGACCGCCAGGAAGGGCGCAACCAGGACAAAGGCGGTCAGCAATTCGGTGCGTCGGTTTCTGAGCATGGGACCCCAAGTGACGTTGCGGCGAGACGTTGAGGCTGCCGGGGCCATGGGAGAAGCCCCGGCAGCCAGGTTTCAGGACGGCAACGTCACATTGCGTTCAGTTCTTCCTGAATTTGCTTGGCGGCATCCATCGGGTCGAGCTCGCCGTTCATCGCAGGCGTGATCGCATTGCCCGCGGTGTCAAAGAGCGGCGAGGCCACGCCCGCATTCACCGACTTCGGGTCGAAGACGGCATTGGCGGTCAGGGGCTGATAGGTCGCCTGGGGCTGCATGGCCTTGTATTCCGGCGTCTCGGTCACGGCCTTGTTGGCCGGAACGTGACCCGCCGTCGCCCAGAAGAGCGAGTTGTCGGCCATGAACTTGATGACTTGCAGCACGGCCGCATGCTTCTCAGGCGAAACCTCCTTGCCGGCATTGGCCGGGATGGCGAAGGTGTGGCTGTCCGAATAGGTGCAGGTCTTGTCGAAGAGCGCCGGGATCTCGATGGCGCCCCAGTTGAAGAGCTTGCCCTGCTTGTTCAGGTCGTCCATCGTCGGGACTTCCCAGACGCCGTTGATCATGAAGGGCGCCTTGCCGGAGGTGAACAGCGCAACCGTCGTCGGATAGTCGGTCTTGGCGGGGTTCCAGCCCTCCTTGACCCAGGTCGAGATGACGTTGATCGCGGTGCCCAGCTTGTCGACGCTGTCGCCCGGGAACCAGTCGCCGTCATTGCCGATCTGGCCGCCCTGCTGGCAGAGAAGCGAATAGACGGTGCGGAAGGCAAAGCCGCCGTCGGCCGTCACCTGGACGATGGGCCATTCGTTGCCATCGGCCTTCAGCTTGGCGAGCGCCGCGTTGAAGTTGTCGAGCCCGGTCAGCCCGGTGGGCAGGCCATCGGCGCCGATCAGGCCGGATTTCTCAAGCAGGTCCTTGTTGTAGTAAAGGACGATCGGATGGGTGTCGAAGGGCACGGCATACTGCTTGCCATCGACCTGCACCGCGTCCCAGGTGGCGGGGGCGAAGCTGTCGGCCGAGAGCCCCATGGCCGCCATGTCATCGGCCGTGATCTCGGCGATGGAGCCCTGGCTCACGCCCAAGGGCAGGCGCGAGGCGTGATAGGTCATGACGTCCGGCCCCTCGCCCACGGCGGTCGAGGTCTGGACCTTGGAATAGAAGGGCGTGCCCCAGTCCAGCGTCGTGGCCTGGATCTCGACGGTGTCCTTGTTGGCGGCGTTGAAGTCCTCGATGAGCTTCTTCATCCGCACGCCGTCACCGCCGCCGAGGAAATCCCACCAGACAACGGTTTCCTTGGCCATGGCGCCACCAGCGACCATGACAAGACCGAGCGCTGCCGCGCCCAAAAGCTTTCTCATTCTTGTTCCTCCCTCGCGTTGCAGGGTCTCCCCCGGCGCCCGAACTCCTCGTGACCTGCCGGCGCGCGCAGGACGTTCCCCCGGGACCTTGCCCATCTGGTGTGCGGATTATGAAGCCCAGCGGCCATCTGTCAATCGGGTTTTTTGATATACATCATGATCCATGATTTTATCAGGCCGACCATGGGGATTTCCATGGGAAACCCACCGGGACAGGCCGAATCATGCAGGATCACTCAACCCATGATAGCTGTTTTTCCGATCTTTGCAGCATTTCCCGCGCACAACCTTTGACCAAACCTGATTCTCTGATACACACTTCTGTCATGCCGGGCAGGTTTCCCGGGAAGCCGGAGGCCAAGACCCTGATGAGCCGCAATTTTCTGATCATCGACCCCTCCGAGGGCATCGAGACGCTGAAGGCGCTGGCATCGAAGGTGCGGGTCGATATCCTGAAACTCCTGGCCGACCAGGGGCCGCAGAACGTCAATGCCATCGCCGGCGCGCTGGACCTGCCGCAGTCCTCGGTCTCGGCCCATGTGCAGATGCTGGAGGAAGCGGGGCTGATCCGCACCGAGACGCAAAGGGCGAAGAAGGGCAACCAGAAGGTCTGCCACACGCTCTTTGACGAGATCATGGTGATGTTCAAGAAGGACCCCGCGACCAAGGGCTCGAACACGGTCGATGTCGCCATGCCCTTGGGGCTTTACACCTCTTGCGAGGTCTCGGCACCTTGCGGTCTTTGCGCACCCGAAGGCATCATCGGGCTCCTGGATGTGCCCGATACTTTCCTTGACCCGCGCCGCATGTCGGCGGGGCTTTTGTGGTTCACCCGCGGCTTTGTCGAATACCAATTTCCCAACAATGTCAGGCTGATGGAGGGCGAGATCGAGCAGGTCGAGTTTTCGCTGGAACTCTCCTCCGAGGCGCCGGGGACGGAGTCGAACTGGCCCTCGGACATCACTTTCCTGGTCAACAATGTCGAGATCGGGACCTGGACCTCGCCGGGGGATTTCGGCGATCAGCGCGGGATCTACACGCCCTCCTGGTGGAAGCTGAAGGGCAGCCAGTATGGCATGCTGAAGTCGGTTTCGATCAATGCCGAAGGGACTTTCGTCGACGGCGTCAAGATCTCTCCGGTGGCGCTGAAGGATGTCGACCTGCCCGCCCATCGCTCGGTCCGCTTCAAGATCGAGGTGCGCGAGAACGCCCGCCACCCGGGCGGCGTCAACATCTTTGGTCGGGGCTTCGGCAACTACGACCAGGATATCGTGATGCGGATGACAGCGGCGGGCCGCCCTCAGGCTTGACGAGCTACCCGTTTTTCTGATGTATACCAGAAAAGCAAATACGCCGGAGTCTCCGGCCCGTTCGAGGAGGGACGGCCATGAAAGCTAAAGTCACCGCGCATCGCGATTACACCATCGCCAAGATCGACGACCGGATCTATTCCGCCTTCCTGGAGCACCTGGGCCGCGCGATCTATACCGGCATTTATGAACCGGGCCATCCGACCGCCGACAAGAACGGCATGCGCCAGGACGTGATGGACCTGGTCCGCGACCTGAAGATTCCTTACGTCCGCTATCCCGGCGGCAATTTCGTCTCGGCCTATAACTGGGAAGACGGCATCGGCCCACAGGACCAACGTCCGACCCGGCTGGACCTCGCCTGGCATACCTCCGAGTCGAACAAGGTCGGCATCCATGAGTTCATGGACTGGTGCGACAGCGCGGGCACCAAGGCGATGCTGGCCATCAACCTCGGCTCGCGCGGATTGGATGAGGCGCGGAATTTCGTCGAATATGTCAACGGCCCGACCGGCAGCCACTGGGGCGACCTGCGCAAGAAGAATGGCCGCGAGGCGCCTTGGGATGTGCGCATGTGGTGCCTGGGCAATGAGATGGATGGGCCCTGGCAGGTCGGTCACAAGACGGCGGAGGAATATGGCCGCCTGGCGAATGAGACCGCCAAGACCCTGCGGGCCTTCGACAAATCACTGGAGCTGATCGTCTGCGGCAGCTCGAATGCCGATATGAAGACCTATCCCGAATGGGAAAGGATCGTCTTGGAGCATACTTACGAGTCGGTCGACCTGATCTCGCTCCACATGTATTTCGCCAACCGCGCCAAGAACACCGCCAACTACCTGGCCTTGAACGCGAAACTGGACAATTACATCGGTACGATCGAAAGCGTCATCAATCTGGTGAAGGCCAACAAGCGCTCCAAGCGCGATGTCCATATCTCGTTTGACGAGTGGAACGTCTGGTATCACTCCAATGCGCAAGACCGCGCGATCCTCGAGGGCAACTCCGGCTGGCCCCATGCGCCGCGTCTCTTGGAGGATATCTACAACTTCGAGGACGTGCTGCAGGTCGGCTGCATCCTGAACACCTTCATCCGCAAGTCGAATGTGGTGAAGGTGGCCTGCATCGCCCAGCTGGTGAATGTCATTGCCCCGATCATGACCGAGCCGGGCGGCGCGGCCTGGCGGCAGTCGATCTATTACCCCTATTACTTCGCCTCGATCTATGGGCGCGGCAAGGCTCTGCAGCTGGCTGTCACCTGCCCGGGCTATGACGCCGATGTGGCCGACAATGTTCCTTTCATCGACATTTCCGGCACCCATGACGAAGAGGCCGGCACGCTGAGCTTCTTTGCCGTCAACCGCCATGCGACCGAGAGTTTCGAGCTGGACCTCGCCCTTCAAGGCTTTGGTGCGGCCACGGTGATCGACCACCAGGTGATGACGCATTCCGACCTGAACGCGGTCAACTCGCTGACCGACCAGGCCGCCGTCGTGCCGCACAAGGGCTCGGGCGCGCAGGTCGCCGATGGACGTCTCCAGGCCAAGTTGCCGCCGCATTCCTGGCAGATGATCCGCGTCAAGCTGGCCTGACCGCTCCCCCTGCATGATCAGGGCCTCCGGGAGACCGGGGGCCCTTTTGCTTTAGGCGACCATTAAGCTTTCTGTCCTAGCGTCGCGACAAACTTTGCGAGGACAGTGCCCCGATGTCGTTCAAGCTCAACCAATCCGAAGAAGCAGGCCTGCTGGCGGCCTTCACCGCGACCCATGTCATCTTGCGATGCCGGGCGACGGATGGTGTCATCCTCTCGGCCAATGCCAAGGCGGTCGAGGTCCTGTCGAAGACCGGCCCGGCCGAGGGGCGGCTGATCACCGAGCTGTTCCGCGAAAGCGACAAGATCGAAGAGCTTCTGACCGCCGCAAGTCAGGGCCAGGCCCAGAGTTTCGTGGCCCATGCCGTCGACGAAACGGGCTTCGCCACGGTCCAGGGCCATGCGATCCCGGCGGGCGAGGAGGTGGTCATCGTCGTCGGCCGTTCGATGGTTCTGGACAGCGAATTGCAGGGCTGGCTCGATGCCGTCAACCGCACCCAGGCCGCGATCGAATTCACGCCCGATGGCAAGGTCTTGCGCGCGAACGAGAATTTCCTGAACCTGATGGGCTACGAGATCGAAGAGATCCTTGGAAGGTCCCATGCGATCTTCTGCCGCGACACCCATGTCAACTCGCCCGCCTATGCCGACTTCTGGGACAGGCTCGCCCAAGGCGAGGTCATGGATGGCGAGTTCGAGCGCATCACCAAGTCGCGGCGCCCGGTCTGGATCCGCGCCAATTACACGCCGATCCGCGACGAGGCGGGCCGCGTCATCCGGGTGGTGAAATTCGCCATGGACGTGACCGCCGCGAAAGTGGCCGCGACCGAGGATGCCGGCAGGCTCCAGGCCTTTGGCAAGGCCATGGCCTTCATCGAATTCGACCCGGACGGCAAGGTGATCACCGCGAACCAGACCTTCCTCGACCTCATGGGCTATGCCGAGAAGGACATCGAGGGTCAGCACCACAAGATCCTTTGCGAGCCGGAATACACCCGCAGCCCCGCCTACAAGGCCTTCTGGAAGAAGCTCGGCGAGGGCGACTTCGAATCGGGTGAATTCAAGCGGCTGCGCGCGGATGGCCAGCCGGTCTGGCTGCGTGCCACCTATTCGCCGATCCTGGGGCCGGATGGCACGCTCTCGCGCGTGGTCAAGGTCGCGATGGACGTCACCGAAGAGCGTCGCGCCGCCAATGATCGCTCATCGCGCTGGGAGGCGCTGTCCAGGGGCCGCATCGTGGTCGAATATGCGCCAAACGGCGAGATCACCCGGGCCAGCGCTTCTTTCGTCGACCTGGTCGGCCTGCCCTTGAACGAGATCGTGGGCAAACCCGCCTCCCGCTTCTGGACGCGCGACGGCAAGGCGAACCCTGATTTCGCGCGCCAGTGGGAAGAGGCCAGCCGCCTGGGTCATTCCGGCGAGGTGCGGCGCTATCGGCCCGATGGGCAGGATTTCTTCCTGCAAACGACGCTGGTGCCGGTCAAGGATCTCGACCACGGGCTGGCCTATGTGCTGGAAGTGGCCGATGACATTTCCCAGCGTCGCCGCCAGATCGCCGACTACGAGGGCAAGGTCCGTGCCATCGATCGCAGCCAGGCCGTGATCGAGTTCGACATGAACGGTAAGGTGCTCGCGGCAAACCAGAATTTCGTCGATTTCATCGGCTATCCCTTGGACAAGATCATCGGCCAGAATCACCGCATCTTCGTGCCCCGCGACATGGCGGAGTCCGAGGCCTATCGCAGCTTCTGGGCCAAGCTCGGCCAGGGGGAGTTCGATGCCGGCGTCTATCTGCGCATCGATGCCCAGGGCCGCGAGCGCTTCATCCGCGCCAGCTACAACCCGGTCTTCGATATGGACGGCAAGCCGCTCAAGGTGGTGAAATTCGCGACCGACATCACCGAACAGCGCCAGCGCGACACGGAATTCGCCTCGAAGTTCCAGGCCATCGACCGCAGCCAGGCCGTGATCGAATTCGACCTCGAGGGCAATATCCTCACCGCGAACGAGAATTTCCTGCGCGTCTCGGGCTATTCGCTGCGCGAGATCAAGGGGCAGCATCACGCGATGTTCTGCACGCCCGAACATATCCGCAGCCAGGAGTATCGCGATTTCTGGCTGGACCTTGGGCGCGGCCAGACACGCCACGGCCGTTATCACCGCGTCGGCAAATATGGCCGCGACCTGTGGATCCAGGCCGCCTATTCACCGCTTCTGGATCATCACGGCAAGCCGGTGGGCGTGATCAAATATGCCCATGACATCACCGACCAGGTCCAGCTTGAAAACCTGATCCGGGAAAAGGCCGCCGCCATGCAGGGCTCGGTCGACAAGCTGACCGGCTCGATCAGCCATATCAACGGTTCGACCCACCTGGCGAAAAAGCTCTCGACCGAGACGAAGACCAATGCCTCCACCGGGTTCGAGGCGCTGAACAACGCCATCTCGGCCATCGAGCTGATCGCCAAGTCCTCGTCCGAGATCGCGGAGATGGTCAAGGTCGTCTCGGACATCGCGAATCAGACGAATCTGCTGGCCTTCAACGCCGCGATCGAGGCGGCGCGGGCGGGGGAATACGGGGTGGGCTTCTCGGTCGTGGCCGACGAGGTGCGCAAGCTGGCCGAGAAATCTTCGGCCGCGGCCATGCAGATCAGCCGGATGATCGGGGAAAGCACCAGCCGCGTGAACCTGGGCACCGAAAGGTCCGATGCCGCACGCCAGGCCTTTGGCCGCATCGTCTCCTCCGTCGAAGAGACGGCGCGCTCGATCGACGACATCTCGACCTCGGCGCAAGAGCAAGAGACCGTCAGCCGCGAGGTCGTGGGCCAGATCTCGACCCTGGCCGCGGTGACCAAGGTCGCCTGATGGACACGTCTTTCCCCTCCGGCGCCGGGACCCTGCCCGGGGAAGCGCTCCCTCTGGCGGCAGAAGAGGTGGCCGATCAGGCCGGGGGCCGCCCCGACGGGAACCGGCAACCCCAGCCGGCCGCCTCGGTGGCGCTGATCGACTGCGGCAACAAGGTCATCGGCGTCGAGGTCGTCCATGTCCGCGAGGTCATCCCCGAACCGCACGAACTGCAACCCCTCGCCTCCTCCGGGCCCGGCGTCATCGGCTGCCTGGCCCTGCGCGGGCTTGCCGTGCCGGTGGTGGATTTCGCCGCGCTCCTCGGCTGGCCCGCGACTGCGCCCGGCATCCTCGTCGTCCTGCGGATCCAGACCGGCCTCGTCGCCTTCCGCGCCCAGGCGACGCGGCGCATCGTCCTGGGCGACCACATCCGCTTTCAGGACATCGCCACCGCCGCAACGGGGCGGGAGGAGCAGATCTTCCCCCGCCTCGGCCTGATCGAGGATCTGGCCGTCGCCATGCTGGAGCCCTCTGCCCTGATTTCCCTCGGCATCCCCGCCACCCGTGACCAGCGCGCGACCGCAAAGGTCAGCGACATCTCGGAACAATACCTGCTCTTCGAACTCGACGGGCGGGATTTCGTCCTGCCCGTCGCGCGGGTCCATGGCACGGTCCCCGAGACAGAGGTCGGCGGCGCGACACTGGTCTCGGGCCCCTGCGAGGGGTCGATCCAGCGGCTTGACCTTGAAATCGCGCTGATCAACCCGCTCTTGATGTGCGGGATGCCGCATCAGGGCAGCCGACCCAAGGCGGCCGGGGCCATCGTGCTGAATTTCGGCGGAGAGAAGCGCCTGGCCCTGCGCGCCGACCGGGTGCGCGACATCATCCAGATCAAAAAGAGCCTGATTTCGCCGATGCCCCGGGTCCTGGCCCGGCGCGGCGACCTCTTCCTCGGTGTCGTCCCCGTCGCCGAGGACCGCTGGTATCACGTGCTGGACCCCGACCGGATCATGCAGGACCCCGCCTTGGGCGCCTTCGCCAGCCTGACGCGGCGCAGCGGCGCGGGCCAGGCGCAGGGCGCCCGCATGCGGGGGCGGCGCGGCACGGCGCTCTTGTTCCGCGCGGGCGGCGATTTCTCGCTGCCCATCGACTCCGTTGAAGAGATCGTCGGCCTGCCGCAATCCGTGATCGACACGGATTCGCAAGGCCTCCATCTCTGCACCATCTCGCATCGCGGCGGGCTCTTGCCGATCTTTGCCCTGTCGCAGATCCTCGTCGGCGGCAGGGTCGATTTCGGACCGCTCTCCGCCGTCATCGTCGTCCGGGTCGAGGGGGAGAGGATCGGCCTCGCGGTCGAAGAGATGCTGGCCATCGAGCGGGTTGGCTTCGTGGAGCACCCCGATGGCCGCCCCGAGGGCATGGTCGAACGGCACCAGCCCGACCGCATCCGCAGCTTCAGCCTGGTGGAGCTGGACCAGTTGGCAAGCTGGACGGCCTAGACGATCCTTCCCTGGTCCAGCCGCAGCTGGCGGTCCATCCGCGCCGCCATCTCCATGTTATGCGTGGCGATCAGGGCGGAGAGCCCGGTCTCCCGCACGATCTCCATCAGCACGGCAAAGACATGGGCGGCGTTTTCGGGGTCGAGGTTGCCGGTAGGCTCATCGGCCAGGAGGAGCTTCGGCCCATTGGCCAGGGCCCGGCAAAAGGCCACGCGCTGCTGCTGGCCGCCCGAAAGCTCGGCCGGACGGTGCCCGGCGCGGTCCAGGACGCCGACCCGTCCCAGCAAATCCCGTCCCCGCGCCTCGGCCTGGGCCTTGGGCACGCCATGGGCGAGCTGCGGCAGGACGATATTTTCCAGCGCGGTGAACTCGGGCAGAAGGTGGTGGAACTGGTAGACGAAGCCCACTTCGCCGCGCCGCGCCGCCGTGCGCTCGCGGTCCGACAGGCCGCCCATGGCGCGCCCCCCATAGGTCACCGTCCCCGCATCGGCCTGATCCAGAAGCCCCGCGATGTGCAGAAGCGTCGATTTCCCCGCCCCCGAGGGCGCGACCAGGGCCACGACCTCACCGGGCGCAAGCCGCAGGGAGGCCCCGCGCAAGACCATGACTTCGCCGGATTTTCCCCGGTTGTAGCCCTTGTCGATCCCCTCCAGAACCAGCGTGTCACTCATGGCGCAAGGCCTCCACCGGGTTCATCCGCGCGGCACGCCGCGCCGGGAAGATCGTGATGACATAAGAGAGCCCAAGGGCCAGCCCGGCAGCCGAGGCAACGTCCCCCAGCTGCAACTGCGCGGGCAGGTTGTAGATCCCCCGGATCGAGGGATCCCAGACCCCGCCGCCCGACCAATAGTTCACAAACGAGAAGATCGGGTCGATGTAAAGCGCAAACAGGCATCCCAACACCACCCCCGCCACGGTCCCGATGGTCCCGGTAAAGGCGCCGCAGAGGAAGAAGACCCGCAGGATCGAGCCCTCGGTCAGCCCCATGGTCCTGAGTATCCCGATATCGCGGCCCTTGTTCTTGACCAGCATGATCAGGCCCGAGACGATGTTCAAGGTCGCCACCGTCACGACGATGGAGAGGATGATGAACATGACATTGTCCTCGATCGTCAGGGCGCGCAGGAAATTCCCGTAGCTCTGCTTCCAGGTCCAAAGGCTGCCATTGGGGGAAGTCGCGCCCAGAAGCGGATCGGTCATCGCCTCGACATGGTCGGGGTCCGCCACCATGACCTCGATCTCGTCGGCCTGGCCCTCGCGGTTGAAGAAGCTCTGCGCCTCGGCGAAGGGCAGATAGACCCGGACCTTGTCGATGTCGAAACGCCCGGCCGTGAAGATATAGACCACCGGATAGGCCTTGACGCGCGGCGCCTGGCCGAAGGCGGTCTTGGGCCCGTCCGGAGAGATCAGCTTGACCTTGTCGCCGATGCCAACACCCAGGGTCCGCGCCAGCTCCGACCCCAAGGCCACGCCCTGGTCGTAATCGGCCAGCGAGCCCTGCGCCTTGGAGCCGGTGCCGATCCGGGGCAAGGCCTCCAGGTCGGCCTTGGCCATGCCATGGACATCCCCCGCCGCGACCTGGTCATTGGCCGAGACCATGACCTGTCCCCGCACCATGGGCGCGGCATAGGTCACCCCCGGCACGGTGCGGACCTTTTCGGTCAGGGCGGCGTAATCGGTGAAGCCCCGGATGAGGTTGCCGTTTTCGTCAACCTCTCCAACCGGATAGACCGAGACATGGGCATTGGCGCCCAGGATCGTATCGACAAATTCCGCCCGGAACCCGGCCCGCACGGCGAGCGTGACGACCAGGGCAAAGACCGCGACCGTGATGCCCAAAAGCGTGATCCAGGTCATGACCGAGACCCCGCCCTCCGCCCGCCGCGCCCTGAGATAGCGCCAGGCGATCAGGAATTCGAACCCCGAGAATGGACGTGTCATGCGGCCTCCGACTTTGGCCGCGACCTTGGCCCCAAAGGTGCCGAAAGGTCAAGCCGGGCCCCATGAACCCTGCGTGACCTCGTTTTCATCTTTTCATAAATATCCTGCAGGGGGTTTGGGGGATGCAAAATCCCCCAATCTCAGCGTGCCGCCCAGAGCATCCCCCGCCGCAGCATCTCACGCGGGGCGCCATGGTCGATCACATTGGCCTGGTGACCCAAGGCGTTGTAATAGACGCAGCCCTGGCCCCACATCTTGGTGAAGACCACGGGCATCTGCACCGGCCCATTGGCCGCATGGGGGCCGTCCACCAGGGGGAAGTCGCAGACCGCATGGACCTTCACGGCCGGGTCGACATGCAGGTAATACTGTTCCGTCTTGACGCCGAAATCGACGATGCCCGCGACGACTTCATGGTCCGAGGTCACCCGGACCTGGTATTCCACCCCGTCATTGCCCGGATGCGCCACCCATTGCGCGCCGGTCATGAATTGCCAGAGCACATCGTTGCGGAAGGCGTCGCACATGCCGCCGTGGCAGCCCGCAAGCCCCGTCCCCGCCGCCACCGCATCGGCGACGGCCTGGGACTGCTCTTTCGCAATTGTGCTCATGGTCCAGACCGGGACGATGAGGTCGAAGGTCTTGACCCGCTCCGCATCGTCGAAACAGGAGAGCGTGTCATGCACCTCGACCCCAAAGCCCGCCGCGCGCAGGTCCTCGGCGAACAAAGCCGCCACCTTGTCGGGCTGATGCCCGTCCCAACCGCCCCAAGTGATCAGTGCCTGTTTCATGGTCCCCTCCGTTTGGGCGAAAGGAAACGCGGAAAAGCGCGGGAAGTCCAGAGCTTGCGGGAGGTGCATCCATCGCCTAGCCTGACGCGAAAGGAGAGATCATGCGGCAAATGTACGAGATCGGGTTCCGCCTTTTGGGTCGCGCGGCCGGGCTGCTGGTGATTTGGGCCATCTTGCGGCTCTTGCTGTCGGTTTTCCCGCTTTTTCGCGGCATGATCCAAGGGAACCTCTTCGGGGATCAGAGCTTGACCCTGGTCCTGGTGCTGAACTCGGCCCTGGCCAACCTGCCGACGGCGTTTCTGTGCCTGGCGATCCAGCGCCACCTGGTGCTGCAACGGCCGCTCTTGCCACGCAGCTTAAGGGATCTGAGGCCGCTGGGCCGGGTCTGGGTGCTGCTTGCCCTTCCGGGCCTGGTCGTCACGCTTTTGCAGAGCTTTGTCATGAGCCAGGTGGGTCTTGGGTCTTTTACCTCTTTTGCCTTTGGATTCTACGGCCAGTTGCTCCAACTTGGCTTCGTCCTCCTCGGGCTGGCTCTGGCGCTGGTGCTTTGGCCGGCCCTGCCCGCCCTTGCGACCCAGACCGAGACGGGGGCGCTGCCGATCCTGCGGCTTTGGCTGGGCAAGGGGATCTGGCGGCTCTTGGGTCTGGCCCTGGCGGGGCCCCTGGTCATCGCCCTGGCGGCCTTTGTGCTGCTGCAGGTGGCCGTGATATCCCTGACCGCGCGCTTTTTCGGGTTCTCGATGGCCTATATTGTTTTCAACAACCTGCCCGGCTTGGTTGCCCTTGGACTGGCGCTGGTCTTCGGCCAGGCCGCGCTTTTCGTTTCGGCCCGGCGGATCGACCGGGGGCTCGACCCCTCGTTGCGGCAGGCGGCGGTCTTCGACTGAACCCAAAGGAGAAGGGGAGGGCCAAGCCCTCCCCTTCACGGCTTTTCTCCGGATTTCGCTGTCGCAAAATCCGGCTGTTGTCGCGGGGGCGGGCCTTGGGTCCGGGGGTTGACGGCGGGGCGGCCTTAGCATTCTCTTTGGGCAATATCAAGCCCCCGAGGGAATTATGTTTTCGATCTATGCCATGACCGCCGATTGCCTGCGCAAGAACCCGGTCTTCTACGCGATCGCTGCCGTTGTGTTGTCGCTGCCAAGCCTCTTGTCGATCAAGGAGAGCTATTACCTCGGCCCCTTGCTGATCGGGACCTTTGCCCTGACCCAGGGGCTTCTGGGCCATATGCTCAAGCAGGAGCCCCTGTTGGCGGGCTTCTCGAAGTCGATGCGCAAGGTGATCCTGCCGGTGCTGTTGCTTGTGGTCCCGCCCATTGTCCTGGCCATCGGCGCGGCCATGGTCCTGGCCGGCGGCACGCCGACCGAGGTCTTCCTCGGCACCCTGTTCACGGCCTGGTTCGCGATTTCCCTGCTCTGGACCGCCCTGTCGGGGATGGCGCTTCCGGCCGCGGTCGCCGGAGAGAGCTTCAGCCCCGGTCAGGCCTTTGCCCGGGCCGGGCGGACGGCCTTGCCCGTGCTGGGCGGGCTCTTCATCGGCCCAATCCTGAGCACGGTGGTGATCGCCGTCCTCTTGATCACTTTGTTTTTCCTGACGGGAAGCGCGGCCTGGATCGACTCCCCCGTGCCGTTCTTCGCGCTGAGCATCGTGTCGAACCTGGCGACCCTGGTGATCTTCACCCTGGGCGTCGCCGTCCTGGTCCGGGCCTGGTCCTTGCGCATCGCCCCGCCCTCGGTGGCCGAGGTCTTCTGACGACCGGGAGCCATAGGCTCCCGGTCAGCGGGCCGCTCAGCGACCGGCGTAGATTTCCGCGATGCGCTCGACGGCGGCTTCGGGGGTCAGTTCCTCCGAGACGCCCGTGCGGCGCGAGGTCAGTTCCACGACGCCATTGGCCAGGCCGCGCGGACCGACCGTGATGCGCCAGGGCAGGCCCACCAGGTCCATGGTGGCGAACTTGGCGCCTGCGCGCTCGTCACGGTCGTCGTAGAGGGGCTCCAGGCCCTTGGCCAGGAGCGCCTTTTCCAAGGATGCACAGGCGGCGTCGGCGGCGGCGTCGCCCTGCTTCAGGTTCACGATGCCGACCGGGAAGGGCGTCACGCCTTCCGGCCAGATGATGCCTTTGTCGTCGTGGTTGGCCTCGATGATCGCGCCCAGAAGACGCGACACGCCGATGCCATGCGAGCCCATCTCGACCGGGACCTTCTCGCCCTTGTCATTGGTGACCACGGCGCCCATGGCTTCGGAATACTTGGTGCCGAAATAGAAGATTTGACCCACTTCGATGCCACGGCCCACCTTGCGGTGTTCCTCGGGGATCTGCTCGAAGAGGCCAGCGTCATGGGTTTCGTCGGTGCGGGCGTAAAGCGTGGTGAACTCGGCGCAGACGCCGGCCACCTCGGCGCGGTCGTCGTAATCGACCTCGCGGGAGCCCAGTTTCAGGGCAGTGACGCGGTCGTCGTAGAAGACCTCCGACTCGCCGGTCTGGGCCAGGACCAGGAATTCATGCGTGTTGTCGCCGCCGATGGGACCCGAGGCCGCCCGCATCGGGATCGCCGTCAGGCCCATCCGCTCATAGGTGCGCAGGTAGGAGACCATGTGGCGGTTGTAGGCATGGAGCGCCGCGTCGCGGTCGACGTCGAAGTTGTAGCCGTCCTTCATCAGGAACTCGCGCCCCCGCATGACGCCGAAACGCGGGCGCATCTCGTCGCGGAACTTCCACTGGATGTGGTAGAGCGTCAGCGGCAAGTCCTTGTAAGAATTGACATGGGCGCGGAAGATATCGGTGATCATCTCTTCGTTGGTCGGCCCGTAAAGCATCTCGCGGCCCTGGCGGTCCTTGATGCGCAGCATCTCCTGGCCATAGTCGTCATAGCGCCCGCTCTCGCGCCAGAGGTCGGCCGGTTGCAGCGTCGGCATCAGAAGCGGGATGTGACCGGCGCGGACCTGCTCTTGATGCACGATCTCCTGGATGCGGTTCAGGACGCGCAGGCCCAAGGGCAGCCAGGAATAGATGCCCGCCGACTGCTGCTTGATCATGCCGGCGCGCAGCATGTAGCGGTGCGAGACGATCTGCGCCTCGGCGGGGTTTTCTTTCAGGACGGGCAGGAAATAGCGCGACAGACGCATGAGGGCCTCCAGGGTTTGCAACGTTCCTAGCGGGTTGACAGGGGGCAGGCAAGTCAATGGGGCCGGGTTAACCGGGTTTCAAGGAATCAAGGCCATCTTGCCCTTGCGTGTTTAGCCTTGTGATGGAGATGCCAGTGCAGCGTTCGAAAACCAGGCCGGGCCTTGGCCTTTCGTTGAAGGGGCGGTTGCGCCTTGCCGGATTGGTCACCCTGATCGGGCTTGCCTTGACGTTCATCGCCGGTGAGGTCGGCCTGTCGCGCAGTTCCTCCGGGCTGGACCATGCCACGATCTCGACCCGGGCTGTATTGCATTCGATGAACGGCGACATGATGCATGATGCGTTGCGCGGCGATGTGCTGAACGCCATGCTCAAGGGTCCGATGGCCCCGGCAGAGGTCAAGGATGCGATCCGCGCCGATACGACCGACCATGCCAAGATCTTCGTCGACGAGATTGCAGCGCTGAAGCTCCTGGATCTCGATCCAGCGACCCTGGCCACGGTCGCAGAGGTCGAACCCCTGGTTCAACGCTATGCCGCTGCGGCGGAAGGCGTGGTCGCGGGCGCACTGAAGGTCTTTGGGGGCGGCGATGCTGCCCTGCCGGAGTTCGAGGCCGCTTTCCTTGACCTTGAAGTCAAGATGGAAGCCCTGGGCGAACAGATCACCAAGGCGGGGGAGGTCGCGGGGGCAGAGGCCTCGGCGACGGTCGATTTCGCGCTTCAGATCATGATCGCGGCGGCCGGGGTTTCGGCGGTGATCCTCGTCGTGTCGAACCTGGCCCTGGGACGCTCGATCTCGAAACCCTTGCAAACGGTGCGTGACGATCTGCGCAAGATTGCCGAAGAGACGATCGGCTCGCAGGAAGCGGCCAAGGGCATGGACGAGCTGTCGGGCATCGCGCATTACCTGGCCCTGGTGGCAGCGCGCCTGCGCGAGGCGCTGGAGATGGAGGACAAGATCTCCCGCGCCCAGGCCGAGAGCCACAGCGTGGTGACCGCCCTGTCGGTCGGCCTGTCGCAGCTGTCTTCGGGCAATGTGAGCCATGCGATCAGCGATCCCTTCCCGTCCGAATACGAAGGGCTGCGGGTGAATTTCAACCAGACGGTGAGCCGTCTTGCCGAATTGATCAGCCGGGTCGTCGCCTCGTCGCGCGCCATTCGCGTCCAGGCGGACGAGATCAACGCCGGGACCGAGGACCTGTCGCGCCGCACGGAGAACCAGGCCGCCACGCTGGAAGAGACGGCGGCGGCGCTGGACGAGCTGACGGCCTCGGTGAAATCGGCCGCCAACTCCGCGCGCGAGGTCGAGCAGATCGTGCAGTCGGCTCGGCGCGAGGCGGAGGAAAGCGGCAAGGTCGTGGGCACGGCGGTCGAAGCGATGAATGGCATCGAACGCAGCTCTGACCAGATCAGCCAGATCATCGGGGTGATCGACGACATTGCCTTCCAGACCAACCTTCTGGCGCTGAATGCGGGGGTCGAGGCGGCACGGGCGGGCGAGGCGGGTCGCGGCTTCGCGGTCGTGGCCAGCGAAGTCCGGGCCCTGGCGCAAAGGTCCTCGGATGCCTCGAAAGAGATCAAGACGCTGATCAGCACCTCGTCGCAGCTTGTCGGGCGCGGCGTGGATGCCGTGGGATCGGCCGGCGAGGTATTGAACTCGATGGTGGCCCGGGTGGGCGACATCTCGCAACTGGTCACCTCGATTGCCGGGGCGGCGCAAGAGCAGTCGCTGGGCTTGGGCGAGGTGAACCTGGGGGTGAACCAGCTTGACCAGGTGGCGCAGAAGAATGCGGGCATGGTCGAGCAGTCGATGCTGGCCACGCAAAAGCTGCGGGATGAGGCCGTGGCGCTGGATCGGACGCTCAGCCAGTTCTCCTCGGGCCAAGCAAGCGAGGGCCTGCGCCGCGCAAGTTGAGATTGCGGTCTCCGGACGCGCGTTGCGGGCCGCGGGCGTTTGGGCCACGGCTTGAATCGAAATCCCTGGGCTGCCGGATCCCTGGCATCGCCGCCTGTCTGGGGCCACCGCCCCCGGATCAGCACTTGCGGTCGCAGCTTGAAGCCCGGTCGTGGCCTCGTCACCTCCGAGCCCATTCCTTCATGCCTCGCGTCTGGCGGACTATTCCATGGCGCAAGTCACGGGACAGTTGTGAGGGCCGAGCGCGAGCGGTGGGTTCACGGCCCACTCCACTGGCGGATGGGCAAATGACGGGGGCGTCAAGCCACATTTGCGGGAGACCTTCGCCGAAGCCCGGCCCTGCCCCCCCGGCAAGGCCGAAAGCTGCCAGGGCGATGCTGCGCGGAAGCCAGAGCTTCCGTCAGTCCCCCCGGACCAAACCGGAGGGGCATGGCGGCGACCTTTCGGCCAAGTCACCGGCAACGTCGGGCCGCAGCCCCCTGCCCTCCGCGCGCGGCCGCCCCCGAGTGGAGGGTATTTCCCAATCCCCGCCGACCCCATCGCACGGGGCCACCCGACCTCGTTTCCGAAGCCCCGGATGCCCCCCGCACGGGCGAGGTGCAAGCAGGCCAAGGCGACGAAATGCCTGGGGGAAATCCCGGATGCTCCCACGCGGGCGCGAGGCGCAATACGCAGCAGGGCATCGAGGCCACGCCATGGCGCGGATGCCTCCCCGCACGCGTGAGGTGCAAGCGGGCACGGCTGCTGATGAAAGCAGCGGACCCCGATGCCTCAACGCGCGGGAAGAAGGACGTTTAAGCGTGATGTAAGCTGTCCAGCCCGGTGCGGATGCCTCCACGCGCGCGGGTTGCAAGACACGACCTGGGGGACCGTGTGGAAAGGGCCGGGCGGATGCCCCCAACGCTCGCGGGAGGTGCAAGAGGACGTAGCTCAACACATAATTAAGCCCGCCCAAGCGGATGCCCCCCATGCGCGCGGCGCAAAGCCCTCGACATCAACCACAGCCCCACGGCCAGCGATGCCCCCTACGCGTGCGCGGCGCTAGGGCTTGGCCTGGGGCGGATTGACCTTTGTGACCCAGCGCCCCCCCGCGCGCTCGGCGCTAGGCATCCATTCCTGTCACGCTGCGGTCATCTGGGCCGCCCCCCCCGCGCGCGCGCGGTGCAATCGGAGTTTATGAGTTTCATCGCGGGCGTCCTGATGATGCCCCCACGCGCGCGGTGCAATCCGGGGTGTTGATGCCTTGCGCAATCAGGCGCAGGGATGGGGCCCCACGTGCGCGCGAAATGCAGGGGCGTCTTGCTTCAGGCCGTCGGGGCGCGGCTGCCGCACCCCGCTGGCGCGAAATGCAATTCGCATGACGATCGCAATCCCCCCCCCACGCACGCGCGACCACTCCGTCAGCGCCAGGCTGGCCGTGCAGGACAGGGTCCTCCCCCCACGCACGCGCGGCCACTCCTCCACAAGGTCCCCCGGTCCTTCTTCCCGGCCCTGGCTTTCCCCGCGCCGGGTGCCTGCCACGCCAAGCCGCGCGCGTCGAAGGCCGCCCCCTTCCGACGGGGCCCAATCGCGCCCCCTTTCCAGCCGCACCCTTGCATCGCGCCAGCGCCAAGGCGATATCTGCCAAGGACGCAACAGGGGGCCCATGGTGCCGATCAACTTCCACGGACGTTTCTGGGCCATCGTCGCCCTGGTCTTCTTCCTGGCCCTCTGGTTCCTCGGGCCCGTGATGCTGCCCTTCCTCGTGGGCGGGGCCATCGCCTATTTCCTCGACCCCGTCGCCGACCGGCTGGAGCGCATGGGCCTCTCGCGCATTGCGGCCACCGCGCTCATCACCCTGGCGGCCCTTGTGCTCTTCATCCTTTTGGTCCTGGCCGTCATCCCCATGCTGGTCAGCCAGCTCACCGCCCTGATCAACGCCGCGCCCGAGATTTCGGCCAAGCTCACCACCCAGCTGATCACCCAGTTCCCCGAGCTTTCCGACAGCACCTCGACCATGCGCCAAACCCTGGCCGAGATCGCCCAGGCCATCCAGGCCAAGGGCGGGAGCCTGGCGCAGGGGGTGATCTCCTCGCTTCTGTCCGTCGTCTCGGCACTTCTCTTCATCGTCATCGTGCCCGTCGTGGCCTTTTACCTGTTGGTCGACTGGGACCACATGATCGAACGCATCGACGGGCTTCTGCCCCGCGCCCAGGCCCCCACGATTCGCCAGATCGCGCGCGAGATCGACTCGGTCCTTGCGGGTTTCGTGCGCGGACAGGTCACGGTCTGCCTGGCGCTCGGCGCCTATTACGCCACGGCGCTCATGGCGGCGGGGCTGCAGTTCGGCCTGGTGATCGGAGCCTTCGCGGGCGCCATCACCGTCATCCCCTATATCGGCTCGCTTCTGGGCGGCGCGCTCGCCATCGGGCTTGCGCTTTACCAGTTCTGGGGCGATTGGCTGCAGATAGGCCTCATCGCCTTCATCTTCGGCTTTGGCCAGTTCATCGAGGGCAATGTCCTGACCCCGCGCCTCGTGGGCAAATCCGTGGGCCTGCATCCGGTCTGGCTGATGTTCGCGCTCTCGGTCTTCGGCGGGCTCTTCGGCTTTGTCGGCATGCTGGTCGCCGTGCCCCTGTCGGCCACGATCGGCGTGCTGACCCGCTTCGTCATCGCCCGTTACCAGGAAAGCCGCCTCTACACCGGAGACACGCCCGGGGATGAGCCTTGAACGGACAGCTGACCTTTGACCTGCCCGCGCTGCAAGCCTGGTCGCGGGAGGATTTCGTCGTCTCGCCGGGCAATGCCCTGGCGCTTGCGACGCTGGAGGGCGATTGGACCAACCGCCGCCTGATCCTGACCGGGCCGCCGGGCTCGGGCAAGACGCATCTGGCCCATGTCTGGGCGGCTGGTGCCGAGACGATCTGGCTCGACCCCCGCGACCTGGGCCCCGCGCTGATGGTCCTGCCGCCCGAGGCCCGGGTGGTGATCGACGACGCCCACCGCGTCACCGACCCCGAGGCGCTCTTTCACCTCTGCAACCGCCTGAACCGGGGCGCACTTTTGCTCACCGCGCCAGAGCCGCCGCGCGACTGGGTGCGCCTGCCCGACCTTCTGTCGCGGCTCCAGGCCTCCAGCCTCGCCCGGATCGAGCCGCCCGACGATGACCTGCTCTCGGCCATCCTGGCCAAGCTCTTCGCCGACCGCCAGGTCGAGGTGCCCCCCAACCTGATCCCCTATCTTTTGCCCCGGATGGAGCGGTCGGTCGAGGCCGCCCGCCACCTGGTCGGGCTCCTCGACGCCCGCTCCCTGGCCCAGCATCGCCCGATCACCCGCGCTTTGGCCGCCGAGGTTATGGACACTGAAGCCGCAGAGTGAAAGGATCGCGCCAAAAGAAGGCGCCAGACCATGACCCAGGCCGATTTCCTCAAAGCCCCCTTTCCGCAGCCCACGACCTATCCCGCCGCCGAGACCGCAGGCCCCAGGCGCTTCTTCAACCGCGAGCTCTCCTGGCTGGCCTTCAACTGGCGCGTGCTGGAAGAGGCCTCGAACCCCGCCGTGCCGCTCCTGGAGCGGCTGCGGTTCCTGTCGATCTCGGCCACCAACCTGGACGAATTCTACACGGTCCGCGTGGCGGGGCTGATGGCGCAGGTCAGGAACGGCGATGCGATGCTGTCGGACGATGGCCGCACGCCCTCCGAACAGCTCTCGCTGATTCACGAGGATGCGCGGCGGCTGATGCAGATGCAGCAGTCGGTCTTCAACAAGCTGAAGCGCGAGATGGAGAGTGAGGGAATCACCATCCTGACGCGGTCGAAACTGACCGTCCGCGATTTGAAGGTGCTGGAGGAGAACTTCCTCTCCAAGGTCTTCCCCGTGCTCTCGCCGCTTGCCATCGACCCGGCCCACCCCTTTCCCTTCATCCCCAACACCGGCTTTTGCCTGGCCCTGGAGCTGGAGCGCCTGTCCGATCGCCGCAGCCTGAAGGCGCTCTTGCCGATCCCCCAGCAGATCGCGCGCTTCGTCCCCCTGCCCGGCAAATCCGGCGAACACCGCTTCCTGCCCCTGGAAGAGCTGCTTCTTCTCCACCTCGACATGCTTTTCCCCGGCTATACCGACCGCGGCCACTGCATGTTCCGGGTCCTGCGCGACAGCGACCTGGACGTCGAAGAGGAATCCGAGGACCTGGTGCGCGAGTTCGAGACCGCGCTGAAGCGCCGCCGCCGGGGGGAGGTGATCCGGCTGAAGCTCTCGGCAGGCGCGCCGCCCGACCTGCGGGCGCTGATCATGGAGGAGCTTGGGGTCTCCAAGAACGAGATGGTCGAGGTGCGTGGCCTTCTCGGCGTCGCGGACCTGAAGCAGCTTGTGCTGAACAGCCGCCCCGACCTGTTGTGGCCGCCCTTCACGCCGCGCGTGCCCGAGCGGGTCAGCGACCACAACGGCGATATCTTCGCCGCGATCCGGCAAAAGGACATGCTGCTGCACCACCCCTATGAGACCTTCGACATGGTCATCCGCTTTTTGGAGCAAGCGGCGCGCGACCCCAATGTGCTCGCGATCAAGCAGACCCTCTACCGGACCAGCCACGACAGCCCCATCGTCTCGGCGCTCTGCGAGGCGGCCGAGAATGGCAAGTCGGTCACGGCGCTGGTGGAACTGAAGGCCCGTTTCGACGAGGCGGCGAACATCCTCCAATCCCGCCGCCTGGAGCGCGCGGGGGCTCATGTGGTTTACGGGTTTATCCACCTGAAGACGCATGCGAAAATCTCGACCGTGGTGCGGCGCGAGGGGGATAACCTGGTGACCTATACCCATTACGGCACCGGCAATTACCACCCGATCACGGCGCGGATTTACACCGACCTCAGCCTCATGACCTGCGACCCGGGACTGGGGCGCGATGCGACCAAGGTCTTCAACTACCTTTCGGGCTATGTGCAGCCGCAAGGTTTGGAAAACCTCGCGATTGCACCGATCAACCTGAAGTCGCGGCTTCTGGAAATGATCGCGGCCGAGGCGGAGCATGCCAAGGCGGGGCGGCCTGCGGAAATATGGATCAAGATGAACTCGCTCTTCGAGCCCGATGTCATCGACGCGCTTTATGCCGCAAGCCAGGCCGGGGTGAAGATCAGCCTGATCATCCGGGGCATCTGCGGCCTGCGTCCGGGCATCAAGGGCCTGTCCGAGAATATCCGGGTGAAATCGGTCGTGGGCCGCTTCCTGGAACATTCTCGCATCGTTTGTTTCGGCAATGGCCAGGGCCTGCCCTCCAAGGCGGCGCGGGTCTTCATGTCCTCGGCCGACTGGATGGACCGCAACCTCTCGCGCCGGGTCGAGACCCTGGTCGAGATCCACAACCAGACGGTGCGCAACCAGATCATGGGCCAGATCATGGCGGCCAACCTCGCCGATGAGGCGCAGGCCTGGGTCCTGGCCCCAGATGGCGCCTATACACGCGACCTGAAACCCGCCGACCGCAGCCTCTTCAACTGCCACCGCTTCTTCATGGAGAACCCCTCGCTCTCGGGTCGTGGCACGGCGGGGGCCAAGGATGTGCCGAAACTGGCCGGAGAGTAGGGTGGGTGAAACCCACCACGCCCGCAGCGGTGGGTTTCACCCACCCTACGCGATTGACCCGTGGCCTACTATCGGCCACACCTTAACCAAGACGGCCAAGGAAGACTCACCTCATGATCATTCGCAACCCGGAGCCCGATTGGGATCACTTCGGCGGCCATCTCTTTGACGACCCCAAGGCACGCGCGCTGAGCCGCGTGGGCGTGGTCGATGTGGGCTCGAACTCGGTCCGGATGGTGGTCTTCGACGGCGCCGCGCGCTCGCCCGCCTATTTCTACAACGAAAAGATCATGTGCGGGCTTGGCAAGGGCCTGGCCGAGACCGGGCGCCTCAACCCCGAGGGCCGCAAGCGCGCCCTGGTGGCCCTGAAGCGGTTCGCGCTTCTGGCCAAGGGCATGGGGATCGAGACCATGACCGTCGTCGCCACCGCCGCCGCGCGCGAGGCCGAGGACGGGCCGGAGTTCCAGCGCGAGGTGCTGGAGCAGACCGGCCTCAAGATCTGGGTCGTGGATGGCGACGAAGAGGCGAGGCTTTCGGCCCAGGGCGTGCTTCTGGGCTGGCCCGATGCCAAGGGCGTGGTCTGCGACATCGGCGGCAATTCGATGGAACTGGCGCGGATTTCGGGCGGGCAAGTGGGCCGCCGTGCGACCTCTCCGCTGGGGCCTTTCCGCCTGATGCAGGTCAAGGGCGGGCCGAAAGAGCGTGCGGCGCATATCGCCAAGGTTCTCAAGACCTTGCAGGACGAGATCAAGTCGGAGGGCGAGCGCATCTACCTCGTCGGCGGCTCCTGGCGGGTCATCGCCCGGCTGGATATGGAGCGGCGGAGCTACCCTTTGACCGTGCTGCATGAATACCGGATGCAGCCGCAAAGCCTTTTGGACACGATCGCCTGGATCCAGGCCTCGGACGCGGGCGTCTTGCGGGCGCGGACCGGGACCTCGTCGGAGCGGATGGACCTGGTGCCCCTGGCCTGCGAGGTCCTGGCGCAGTTGATCACGGTCTTGAAACCCTCCGAGCTGGATGTCTCGGCCTATGGCATCCGCGAGGGGCTCCTCTATGAGGTCATGCCCGACCACCTGCGCAAGCGCGATCCCCTGATCGAGGCCGCGCGGATGGCAGAGCTGACGGCGGCGCGCATCCCCGGCACGGGCAAGAAGCTTTACGAATTCCTCCTGCCGCTTTTCCCCGGGGTCAGCTCTGACCGGCTGCGGCTGATCAAGGCGGCCTGTCTTCTGCATGACACGACCTGGCGCGCGCACCCTGACTACCGCGCCGAGGCCTGTTTCGACAATGCGACGCGGGCGAACCTCGGGGGCCTTGACCATCCGGGCCGGGTCTTCCTGGGGCTGGCGCTTCTGCACCGCTACAAGAACAGCCGTTCGGGCAGCCGGATGGAGAGCCTGTTCCGGCTCCTCTCGGATGAAGACATCAACCAGGCCGAGGTTCTGGGCAAGGCGATGCGCTTTGGCGCGATGTTTGCGGCGGGCGATCCCTCCGAGGCGGGCAAGCTCGACTGGCAGCCCAAGAAACGGGTGCTGGAGTTGCATTTGAACGACACCGGGCGCGACCTGTTCGGAGAGGTGGCGCAGGCGCGCTTCCAGTCTCTGGCCCTGGCGCTGCGGGCCGAGGGGAGGGTGAACTGATGTTGCGCTTCGACCATATCGCGATTGCGGCCGAAAACCTGGAGGCGGGCGTCGCCTGGGTCGAGGCGCAGTTGGGGGTGAAACTGACCGGCGGGGGCAAGCATCCGGCCTTCGGCACGCATAACCGGCTTTTGGGCCTGGGCGATCTTTACCTCGAGGTCATCGCGGTGGACCCCGAGGCGCCGCCTCCGGGCCGTCCGCGCTGGTTCGACCTCGACCGGTTCCAGGGCGCGCCGCGGATCACGAATTGGGTTGTGGAAAGCGATGACCTCTCGGCCGACCTCGCCCGCGCGCCTGGCGGGACGGGGGTGCCCATGGCGCTCTCGCGGGGGGAGTATCGCTGGCGCATGGCGGTGCCCGAGGATGGGTGCCTGCCCCATGACGGCGCCTTTCCCGCGCTGATTCAATGGGATGGGCCGCATCCGGCCCTGGCCCTGCCAGACATGGGAGTGCGGCTGCAACGCCTGGTCATCGGCCATCCCGAGGCCGAGGCGCTGCGCGCCGGGCTTCACCTGGCCGACGACCGGGTCGAGATCGCGCTGGCCCCGGAAAAGCGCCTGACCGCCGTCTTCGATACGCCCTTTGGTCAAAGGAGCCTGGGATGATCCGCCCCGCAACCGTGCTCGATGCCCAGGCCATCGCCGCGATCTGGAACCCCTTCATCGAGAATTCCGCCGTGACCTTCAACCCGGTGGTCAAGCGCCCCGAAGATGTGGCCGAGATGATCGTCGCGCGCACCACGGCGGGCCATGGCTTCCTGGTGGCTGCCGATGAGGAGGGCGCCATCCTGGGCTTTGCGACCTATGCGCAGTTCCGTTCGGGGCTCGGCTATTCCAAGACCATGGAGCACACGATCATCCTGGCCCCGACCGAGAAGGGGCGGGGCATGGGGCGCGCGCTGATGACCGCGATCGAGGCCCATGCCCGCGAGGAAGGCGCTCACCAGATGATCGCGGGGGTCAGCGCCGAGAATGTCGCGGGCCTGCGCTTCCACGAAGCCATGGGCTATGCCGAGGCCGCACGGATCCGCGAGGCCGGCTGGAAATTCGGTCGCTACATGGACCTCGTGCTGATGCAGAAGTTCCTCTGAGCCTCGGTGCGTGCAAGCCCGCACCCTCCCCCGGGCATCGCGGCGAGGTGGTAGAGGCGTCCCCGGATGATGCAGGCCGCGTGATCACACGCACCATGCGCGCCGGTATGCAGGCTGCGTGATCTCGCGCGCCTTCCCTCACGCACCTTCCCTGGCCAAGAGAAACCGCCGGACATGGGGCAAGACCTGTTCCGTCGCCTCGATGAAGATGGCGTGTTTCAGCCCCGGCAATATCTCCAGCTCCGACCCCGGCATCGCCCCCTGGATCAGCCGGTTCAGCCTGGGATTGCAGCCGCCGTCATTCTCGCCGGTGATGATCTGCGCGGGCGCCTTGACCTCATGCAGCCAGGGCGCCATCTCGGTCTCGGCATAGATGTCGAAGACATTCAGGAAGACCGTGGGGTCGGTCGCCATCACCTGCCGTTTGCGCCAGTCGATCACATCCGGCCGCGCCGCGCAGAAGTCATCGGTGAACCAGCGCGCGGTCAGGGTATCGAGCACCGGGCCGATCCCCTTCTCCCGCATCGCCGCCACCACCGCCCGCACCTTGGCGCTGTCATCCTCGGTCCGGAAGGCCGCCGTGGACCAGAGGCCCAGCGACAGCACCCGTTCGGGATAGCGCAAAGCGTAACGCGGGCCGATCATGCCGCCCAGGCTGTGCCCCGCGACATGCGCCGCCTCGATCCCGAGCCGGGCGCGGAGCGCCTCGAGGTCATCGACCAGGTCATCGAGCCCGAACCGAGCGCCGTCCCAAGGCGTCAACCCATGGCCGCGCAGGTCATAGGTGATGCAGGTGAAACGGTCGCGCAGGCCCTCGACCATGCGGTCGAAGGTCGCCCGCCGCGCCCCGATGCCATGGATCATGAAAAGCGCGGGCCCCTGCCCGGCCACGGAAAACCCGGTCATTCCTTGGGATCCGAAGCGAGGCGCCCGCCCGTCGCCCAATCGCTTTTCGCCACATCGGTGAAGATCACCGTCACCGACTGGGGCGTCCCGCCGCAGGTCTCGACCCAGGCCTTGGTCACCGCCTCGGCGCAGGCGCGTTTCTGGTCTGTCGTGCGGCCCTCAAACATTTCGATCCGGATTACGGGCATCTCTTACCTCCTCAGCGCCGGGAAAACCTCGGTCGCAAGCCTCTCCATCATTGCAAGCGTCTCCTCCTGCGGCTGGCCGAAGACCGAGGTCACGATGACCTCGTCGATCCCCAGATCGCCATAAGCGCCAAGCCGGTCGATCATCTCATCCCTTTGGCAGATCAGGATATTCTCCCCCAGCTCCTCCGCCGTCTGGGCCCGAGGCAGGGGGCGGATCACGCCCTTGTCGACGATCCCGGGACCACCAAAGACATTGTCGAAACTGCCGTAGTACAGATGCGCGCGGTCAACCATGCGCCGCCGCTCCGCCTCCGAGCCCACGAGATAGACCCCGCGCTGCAAGGAGAGGCGGTTCTTATGCCCCCCCGCCGCGCGGCCCCGGTGAAAGGCCGCGACCTGCGCCTCGAGCTGGCCATGGGCGGCGCCCAAAGGCGTCGTCTGGACGTGATAGCCCTTCGCCGCCGCCGCCTCGATCCCCGCAGGCAGCATGACGCCCAGCATCAGCGGGATCGGGTCCTCGGGGCGCGGCATCACGGTCAGGGCGGGGAAGTTGTAATGCGTCCCGCTCCAGGCGACCTCTTCCCGGGTCAATAGCGCCTCCAGCACCTGGAGCGCCTCTTCGAACCGCGGCTTGGTCTCTGCAAAGGGCACGCCAAGACGGTCGGTCTCATAGGCAAAGGCCCCCTTGCCCACGCCCAGCATCAGGCGCCCGTCACAAAGCGCTTGGGCCTGGATCACCTCTCCGGCAAAGATCCGCATGTCACGAAGCGGCAGCTGGCAGACCGAGGTCATGATGCGCAGCCGCGTCGTATGGGCCGCGATCTTGACCGCCATCTGCAAAGGCGAGGGGATCAGCAGGATATTGACCAGGTGATGTTCCGGCACCGCGACGCCGTCATAGCCCAGGGCCTCGGCCCGGATGGCCTGTTCGACCACGTCACGATAGAGCCTTTTGCCGCCAAGCTTCGGGTCCAGCATGTGGCTGGAGAGGAAATGCACGAAATCCATGGGCCCCCCTTTGCGACAGGGTTGTACATGCGTACGATTCCGTCAAGCCTCTTGCTGTCAGATCAGCGGGTCGAGCCAGAGGATGCCGCCCTGGAAGCCGCCCTGGACCAGGCGCCCCTTTGCCTCGGGGAACTCCTCCAGCCAGTCGCGGTAGCGGTCATTGGTGACGACGCGGAGCTTGCGGTCGCGGGCGGTCATCAAGAGGAACCGGTCCGCGACCTCGCCCTTGGGGACGACCAGGACCTGTTCGGCAGGCAGGCCAAGCGCGGCCGCCATATAGGCATCGTCGCGGTAGCGGCCAAAGAGCCGATGGCCGGCCGAGGCGTCAAAGATCACCCCGGGCGTGAAGCCCTCAGCCTTGAGGCGCGAGACCACGGTGACCAAGGTTTCCAGCTTGGGCGTATCGCCGTCCCACCACATGACATTGGAGCCATCGACCAGGATCTCGCGGCGGGGCGGCGCCTTGCGGCGGTGGCGCTTGGGGCTGACGGGAGCGGGCTTGGGCAGCTTGGGGCGCGGCCCATGGTCGCGCCACAAAAGCAGGCCGAGGACAAGGAAGAGAAGTGCGAAAAAGGCATAAATCATGGAAAATCAGGCGGAAGCGGCGCGGTCTTAATGCAGGTCGCGACGCGGCCCGGCGCAGACCAGCGTGACGGTCGTATCCTGGCCCGCCATCTCGATGGCGGTGACGCTCATCGGGCGGCGGTCCAGGTCCCCGCCCGACATCTCGATCGAGCCCTTGCCCCGGAAGGTGGCATCCAGCACCGCCTTCAAGGCCTCGCCCCGCAGGGTGGCAATGACGCCGCCCGCAAAGGGATGGATCGCCTCGGGCGTGATGCGGTCGGTGCCGATGATGATATGCATGGGGGGCTTTCAGGTGTTGGAAAAGTCGGGCCCCAGGTCAGGGGCCCGATGGTCGCGTCAAGAGGGCGCAGCCGATCAGCTGCAGCCAGAGGTCCCGCCGCAGGTGTTGCACTTCATGCAGGTGCCGTTCCTCACCAGCGTGTAGTTGCCGCATTCGCCGCAAGGATCGCCTTCATAGCCCTGCATCTTGGCCTTGGTGCGCAGGTCCAGGCTCACGGTGCCGGTCGAGATCGCGGTCGAGGCCGTGGCGGTATAGGTCGAGGCGGCCTCGGAGAAGCCCACCACCGGCGAGGCCATGCCGCCTTGCAGCGCCACCAGCTCTTGCGGCATCCGCTTGCGCAGGTAGCCGGTCGAGGAGATCGACTTCAGAAGCTCCACCGACTTGGAGGCGGCGGCTTCCGAGACCTCGGTCACGTTGCGCTTGCCCTCGTCGTTGCCATGGCCCAGGTCGTCGAAAGCGGCGCCTTGGGGTTTGACATGGGCGAGGTCGGTGCGGTCGAGGTAGGACACGGCCAGTTCCCGGAAGATATAGTCCAGGATCGAGGTCGCGTTCTTGATCGAGTCATTGCCCTGCACCATGCCCGCCGGTTCGAAGCGGGTGAAGGTGAAGGCCTCGACATATTCCTCCAGCGGCACGCCATATTGCAGGCCGACCGAGATGGCGATGGCGAAGTTGTTCATCATCGCCCGGAAGCCCGCGCCTTCCTTGTGCATGTCGATGAAGATCTCGCCCAGCCGCCCGTCGCCATATTCGCCGGTCCGCAGATAGACCTTGTGACCGCCGACGATGGCCTTTTGGGTATAGCCCTTGCGGCGCTCCGGCAGCTTCTCGCGGTTGGTGCGGATGATTTCCTTGTAGATGATCTTCTCGACGATCTTCTCGGCAATCACCGCCGCCTTTTCCTGGGCCGAACCCGAGGCCAGGATTTCCTCGGCCTCTTCGTCATCCTCGATGAGCGCGCTGGCCAGAGGCTGCGAGAGCTTGGAGCCATCGCGGTAAAGCGCGTTGGCCTTGATGCCCAGCGAATGCGACAGCTCATAGGCGGCCAGGGTTTCCGCGATGCTGGCCGAATTCGGCATGTTGATCGTCTTGGAAATCGCGCCCGAGATGAAGGACTGCGCCGCCGCCATCATGTGGATGTGGGATTCCACCGAGAGGTAACGCTTGCCCTTCTTGCCGCAGGCATTGGCGCAGTCGAAGACCGAATAGTGATGCGGCTTCAGATGCGGCGCGCCTTCCAGCGTCATCGTGCCGCAGACATGGTCATTGGCCGCCTCGATCTGCGCCTTGGTGAAGCCGAGGTGCCGCAGCAGGTCGAAGGAGGGGTCAGAGAGCTTCTCGGCCGGGATGCCGAGGGTCTTGTGGCAGAAGTCCTCGCCCAGGGTCCACTGGTTGAAGACAAAGCGGATGTCGAAGGCGGTGGGCAGCGCGGCCTCGATCTTCTCGATCTCGCGGGGGCCGAAGCCGTGGCCGATCAGGGCCGTGTGGTTGATGGCCGGCGCCTGGGCGATGGAGCCATGGCCCACGGCATAGGCCACGATCTCGGCGATCTGGTGGCCGGGGTAGCCCAAGGTTTCCAAAGCCGCCGGAACGCTTTGGTTGATGATCTTGAAGTAACCGCCACCCGCCAGCTTCTTGAACTTCACCAGCGCGAAGTCGGGCTCGATGCCGGTCGTGTCGCAATCCATGACCAGGCCGATGGTGCCGGTGGGGGCGATCACGGTGGTCTGGGCGTTGCGGAAGCCATTGGCCTCACCCAAGGCCAGAGCCTCGTCCCAGGCGCCGCGCGCCAGTTGCACGAGGTCGGCATCGGGGCAGTTGCGGGCGTCCAGGGCCACCGGATCGACGTTCAGCGCCTCATAGGCCTGGGAGCCATGGGCCGCCGCGCGGTGGTTGCGGATGACGCGCAGCATGTGGTCACGGTTGCGCTCATAGCCTGCGAAGGGGCCAAGCTCCTTGGCCATCTCGGCCGAGGTCGCATAGGAGATCCCGGTCATCAGGGCAGTCAGGGCACCGCAAAGCGCCCGGCCCTCGCGGCTGTCATAACCGAGCCCCATGTTCATCAAAAGCCCGCCGATATTGGCATAGCCGAGGCCAAGCGTGCGGAAGTCATAGGACAGCTGCGCGATTTCCTTCGAGGGGAACTGCGCCATCATCACCGAGATTTCCAGCGTGACGGTCCACAACCGGCAGGCATGGATATAGGCTTCCGCATCGAACTTTGCGTTCTTCTGGAAGGTCAAGAGGTTCAAGGAGGCCAGATTGCAGGCCGTGTCATCCAGGAACATGTATTCCGAGCAGGGGTTCGAGCCCCGGATCGGGCCATCTTCCGGGCAAGTGTGCCAGGCATTGACCGTGTCATGGAACTGGATGCCGGGGTCGGCGCAGGCCCAGGCGGCGTGGCCGATCTGGTCCCAAAGCTCGCGGGCCGAGACGGTCTTGGCGACCTTGCCATCGGTGCGGCGGCTCAGCTCCCAGGGGGCATCGGCCTTGACGGCCTTTAGGAAAGCGTCGGTCACGCGGACCGAGTTGTTGGAATTCTGGCCCGAGACGGAGTTATAGGCCTCGGAATCCCAGTCGGTGTCATAGGTCGGGAATTCGATCGAGGTGAAGCCCTGGCGCGCATATTGCAGCACGCGGTTGGTATAGGTGTCGGGGATCATGGCCTTCTTGGCGGCCTTGATCGCGGATTTCAGGGCCGGGTTCTTGGCCGGATCGACCGAATCCTCCGACGACCCATCCCAGGCCCGGATCGCGGCAAAGATGTCGTTCAGCCGCGCCTCATGCGCCTTGGAACCCGCCACCAGCGAGGCGACCTTCTGCTCCTCGATCACCTTCCAGTTGATGAATTCCTCGATATCGGGGTGATCCATGTCGCAGATCACCATCTTGGCCGCACGCCGCGTCGTGCCGCCCGACTTGATGGCGCCCGCAGCCCGGTCGCCGATCTTCAGGAAGCCCATCAGGCCGGAAGACTTGCCGCCGCCCGAAAGCTTCTCGCCCTCACCGCGCAGCGAGGAGAAGTTCGTGCCGGTGCCCGAGCCGTATTTGAAGAGACGCGCTTCCCGGACCCAGAGGTCCATGATCCCGCCCTCGTTCACCAGGTCGTCGCGGACGGACTGGATGAAGCAGGCATGGGGCTGGGGATGCTCATAGGCGGATTCGGACTTGGTCAGGACGCCGGTCTTGTGATCGACATAGAAATGGCCCTGCCCCGGGCCGTCGATGCCGTAAGCCCAATGCAGGCCGGTGTTGAACCACTGCGGGCTGTTCGGCGCGGCCATCTGGCGCGCGAGCATATAGCGCATCTCGTCGTAATAGGCCTTGGCATCGGCCTCGGTCGAGAAATAGCCACCCTTCCAGCCCCAATAGGCCCAGGCGCCGGCCAGGCGGTCGAAGACCTGGCGGGCCGAGGTCTCGCCCACATAGCGCTTGTCGGCCGGAAGCAGCTCCAGCGCCTCGAGATCGGCGACCTGGCGCCAGAGGAAGCGCGGCACGCCCTTTTCCTGGACGCGCTTGGTCACGGCAGGAACGCCAGCCCGGCGGAAATACTTCTGCGCGATCACGTCGGCCGCGACCTGGGACCAGCCCTCGGGGACCTCGACCGCCTCGTTGCGGAACACCACCTTGCCATCGGGATTGCGGATTTCCGAGGTCGTCAGCTGGAACGCCAGGGCCCCATAGGCACCGTCTTCCGCCGTGGTGAACTTCCGCTCGATCTTCATGACCACATCCCTTTTCCGCGAGGCTGCCCCGCCGTTGTCCCCATGAGGCAAAGCGCAAGCCGCCGCCGCGCGGCAGATGCCACGCGCCACCCCGTCACAGGAGTAAGGCAGATGCTCGATGTCCCCGCAGGCCCTTCGAGGTCTTTTCAACGCCCCTGGCCCGCCGAATGGAAACTGGCGCAATATCTGGGGGACGGCAACGAATTTTTTACGTTGTTCCCCCAGATTTTGTGCTTGACCCTGAGAGGCTGTCTAACTGTGGCGTTTTTGCAGGTGCAGCCCCGCCTGTGGATTAGTCTGTGGGCGAAAGGGGGGCGCCTGTGGATGGCGGCCTGAAATCCTTGGGGAGAGGGGGGTTTGGGGCTTGGGACTAATCCGGGATGTGAAGCGGGGTCTACAGGTCAGCGTTGATTCTGCGGCCTCAACTCGCCTTGCGGTTGATAAGAACGATACCACAAGACACCAGGCAGGCCGCCCCGATCAGGCCCATGGAGAGCGACTCACCAAAGAGGAAATGCCCGGCGAGAATCGCCAGGAGCGGCGTGACGAAGGAAAAGGAGGCGACGGTCGAGGTCGGGTAGACCGACAAAAGCCAGAGCCAGGCGACGAAGCCCCCCGCCACGACCACCGCCGATTGCAGGACAAGGGCGATCCAATGGATGGGCAGGGGCTCACGCAGGAGCGGGCCAAAGAGCGGGGCCGCGGCCAGGAGGATCGGGGCCGAGACCAGGACCATCCAGAAAAGCTGCGCCTCGGGCCCGGCATGGCGCAGGCGCGAGACCCTTGCGATGAAGGCCGTGCCCGCCCAGCCCAGCGCGCCCACCAGCGCGCAGAGGTCACCGAGCCAGGAGGCCTGCCCGCCCGAGCCCTTGGTCAGGATCGCCCAGGCCGTGCCCGCGAAGGCCAGGCCCAGCCCCAGGGCCTTCATCGGCGTCGCGCGCTCTCCGGGGATGAAGACATGGGCGGCGATCCCCATCCAGAGCGGCATGGAATACATGATCAGGCTGGCATGGCCCACGGTGGTGAGGTCCAGCGCCATGAAAAGCCCCATGAACTCGGCCGCAAAGACCGTGCCGATCAGGAGCCCGGGACCAAGGTCGGCAAGCCGCATCCGGGGCCAGAGCCCGCGATACCAGAGCCAGAGGCCGACGAAGCCCACGGCCATGGCCGAACGGAGCCCCGCCGCAAAGATCGGCTGGATGCCCGCATTCACCAGCTTGATGACGATCTGGTTGCCCGCGAGGAGCAGGGCCACGGCGAGAAGCACGCCCAGTCCGACACTGTCCAGCCTGTCCTTGCGCATGACGCCCTCCCCGGCGGGAAAGGCCCGCATCCCCTGACTAGCGCCAAGCCGGGCGAGAGGAAACCCGGCGCTTCGGGTTGGAGGGCGGATGGGGGCGAGGGCGGATGGGAGCGAGGGAGGACGGGGGAGGACGGGGGCCCTGCCGACTGGGCCGTTGCTCCCCCCCTGCCCCCGCGCCCTGCCGACTGCTCCTCCATCGCGCGACCCGGCGCCCTCTGGACGGCCCCGGGCGCGGCGCGCCTCCAAGCCCCCTTCCCAAGCGCCCGGCCTCTGGGTAAAGCGGCGGCAGGAGGTGGACCATGGCTGACATCATCGCGCGCTGCGAGGCGAGGGGCCTGCGCATGACGAGCCCGCGCCGGGTGATCGCCCGCGTCCTCTCCGAGGCCGAGGACCATCCGGATGTCGAAGAGCTGCATGCCAGGGCGGCGCGGCTCGACGCGGGGATCTCGCTGGCCACGGTCTACCGCACGGTCAAGCTCTTCGAGGAGGCGGGAATCCTCGACAGGCTGGAGTTCGGCGACGGGCGCGCGCGCTACGAGGATGCCGAGCGCGACCACCATGACCACCTGATCGACATGGGCACCGGCGAGGTCATCGAATTCGTCGATCCCGAGATCGAGGCGCTGCAAGAGCGCATCGCGGCGCGCCTGGGCTATCGGTTGATCGGCCACCGGCTGGAGCTCTACGCCAAGCGCGTCAAGGACTGAGGGCAAGGCAAGGGGCCTCCAGGTCAAGGCCGCTTTGCCAAGCCCGGCTGACCAGGGAGAGGGCGGAGCCGGCAAGACGCGGCGCATAGGGGCAAGGCCCTCCGCCCCCCCGGTCGTCCCCCCCCGCTCGGGGCTCCAGACCTCATTCCGCGTGCAGCCGCCCCCTTTGGTCACATGGATCATGTCCTCGGCGCTGCGTGCCGGGAGATGAGGTCCGCCCCCCGCTCATTCGGCAGGGCCACCCTCCGCCGCCCCCCCCAAAGTCGGCGGAACCGCCCCCCCACTTCGCGCGCCCACCTCAGTCGGTAGAGCCCCCTCCACCCAGCGCCCTCCCCACAGTCGGCGGGACGCCCGCCCCACTTCGCGCCCCCACCCCAGTCGGCAGAGCCCCCCTTTCCAATCCCCCTTTGATCAAATATCCCCCGGGGCCAGCCCCGCCCGACCCCAGGAACACCCCCATGCCGCTCTCCCCAAACCTCCGCGGCATTCTCTTGATGACCCTCTCCATGGCCCTTTTCGCCGTCGAGGACCTTTTCCTGAAACTCTCCGCCCAAAGCCTTCCCACGGGCGAGATCCTGCTTCTGACCACCGCCCTCGGCCTCCTTTTCTTCGGAGGCCTCACCAAGGCGCGCAGGCAGAGCCTGACCAAAGGCCTCTGGCATCCTGCGGTCGTGGCGCGGAATGCGGGCGAGATGGTGGGGACCTTCGCCTATATGACGGCCCTGGCCTCGGTGCCCCTCGCCACTGTCTCCTCCGTCCTCCAGGCCCTGCCACTGGCGGTCACGCTGGGCGCGGCGCTTTTCTTCGGCCAAAGGGTTGCGCCCTGGCGCTGGTTCGCCATTGCGGCGGGCTTTGCGGGCGTGCTCCTGGTGATCCGCCCGGGGCTCGAGGGCTTTCGTCCCGCGGCCGCCTGGGTGCTTGTCACCGTGGCGGGGCTCGCGCTGCGCGACCTGGCCTCGCGCAATATCCCCAAGGATATCTCGACCGAGCAGGTCTCGGCCTGGGGCGTGGGCTCGGTCCTGGTCCTGTCGCTGGGCATGCTCCCCTTCCAGGACTTCGTCACGCCAGACCTGGCCCAGACCGCCTCGCTCCTGGCCGCCTTCGTCTTCGGCACCGGCGGCTATTGGGCGGTGATCGAGGCGACACGCTCGGGCGATGTCGCCCGCATCGCGCCCTTCCGCTATTCGAGGCTGCTTTTCGCGCTGGTCATCGGCGCGGTCTTCTTCGCCGAGACGCCCGACCTGGTGACGCTCCTTGGCGCGGGCCTGATCGTCGCCTCGGGCATCCTGACGCTGATCCTGCGCCGATAGGCCGCTTGACCCTTTCCCTTGTTACAATCCGCCGCTAAACGGAATGCGAGAGCACCCTTCTGCCATAGGACCAATCCATGAGCACGATCATCGACATTCACGCCCGCGAGATCCTCGACAGCCGCGGCAATCCCACCATCGAGGTGGACGTCGTCCTGGAAAGCGGGGCCATGGGCCGCGCGGCCGTGCCCTCGGGCGCCTCGACCGGGGCGCATGAGGCCGTGGAGCGCCGCGATGGCGACAAGTCCCGCTACATGGGCAAGGGCGTCCTGGAGGCGGTGGCGGCCGTCAATGGCGAGATCGCCGAAGAGATCATCGGCTTCGACGCCACCGAGCAGGTCGGCATCGACATGACGATGATCGAGCTGGATGGCACGCCGAACAAGGGCCGCCTGGGGGCCAATGCGATCCTCGGCGTCTCGCTCGCGGTGGCCAAGGCCGCGGCAGAGTTCACCCAGCAGCCCCTGTATCGCTATGTCGGCGGCACCTCGGCCCGCATCCTGCCGGTGCCGATGATGAACATCATCAACGGCGGCGAACATGCCGACAACCCGATCGACATCCAGGAATTCATGATCATGCCGGTGGGCGCCGCGAATATCCGCGACGCGATCCGCATGGGCTCGGAAGTCTTCCACACGCTGAAGAAAGAGCTGCAGGCGGCGGGTCACAACACCGGGATCGGCGACGAGGGCGGCTTTGCGCCGAACCTCTCCTCGGCGCGGGATGCCCTGGACTTCATCCTGAAGTCGATCGAAAAGGCGGGCTACAAGCCCGGCGAGGACATCTATCTGGCCTTGGACTGCGCGGCGACCGAGTATTTCAAGGGCGGCCGCTATGAGATGAAGGGCGAGGGCAAGAGCCTGTCGGTCGAAGAGAACGTGGCTTTCCTGGCTGGCCTCGCTGCCGATTACCCGATCATCTCGATCGAGGACGGCTGCTCCGAGGATGACTGGGCGGGCTGGAAGCTCCTGACCGAGACCCTGGGCAAGAAGGTGCAGCTGGTGGGCGACGACCTCTTCGTCACCAATCCGAACCGGCTGAAGATGGGCATCCAGCAGGGTTGCGCCAATTCGATGCTGGTGAAGGTCAACCAGATCGGCTCCCTGACCGAGACCTTGCGCGCCGTCGATATGGCCCACCGCGCGGGCTATACCAATGTCATGTCGCACCGTTCGGGCGAGACCGAGGATTCGACGATTGCCGACCTGGCGGTGGCGACCAACTGCGGTCAGATCAAGACCGGCTCGCTGTCGCGCTCGGACCGGCTGGCGAAGTACAACCAGCTGATCCGCATCGAGGAGATGCTGGGCGATATCGGCGAATATGCCGGTCGCTCGATCCTTAAGTGAGGTGCGTGAGGTCACGCACCCTACCCCGGCGTAGGGTGCGTGCTTGCACGCACCATCCCCGATGGATTTCGCCCAAAAATCAAGGCCCCGCAGAGCGGGGCCTTTCCTTTTTGGTCGACCCGGGGGTGGCCGGGGGGGCGGGGGCGGCGCGGATGCGCAGCATCCGCGCCGCCCCCGCCCCCCCGGCCCGAACGCCCCTGTTGGGCCCCCTGCTTTGCATGTGGCCCATA
>NZ_JAABNR010000002.1 GCF_009925085.1 Stagnihabitans tardus
GATAACTCTCTATCCGATCCACAACCCCACCGATCCTGGAACAAAACCGTCGCGGGGTGGAGCAGCCCGGTAGCTCGTCAGGCTCATAACCTGAAGGCCGCAGGTTCAAATCCTGCCCCCGCAACCAGTTTTATGCAGCGATATCAAAGACACCCGCCCCGCAGCAACGCGGGGCTTTTTGCTGTCCGCATGGCTGGCGCTACGAAAGTGCGGCAAGCGTCTGGTCTGACCGCGACGCCTTCGACGTCCAAGGCAATAGGTCATCGACCTTGTTGATCTTGCAGTCGGGCAAGCGCGCGAGGGTATTGGCGCGCCATGCAAGGGGATCGCCGGCGTTGAGCTTGGCCGTTTCGATCAGGGGGCAGGCCTTGCCGTCGGCCTCGGAGCCCAGGAAGGGGTGGATATTCCGCCCGAATACTATGGCGTGCATGCCGCGTCCGGCGAGATTGCCGTCCAGCGCCAGGATGCCGTGGTCGAGAGGTGGCGCAGGCGCTCCATGCGGGTCAGGGCCTAGCGGATGGCTGCGGCGAGGCGGGATTTTCAAGGGATCGCCGTCAGTTGCATGGCCAGCCATCGCTCCCGGTCGTTGAAGACCGTGCGGCTTTTGTGCTTCGTCGTTCGGCGCGGCGAACTGGCGGTGACCCTTTGGCCTCCTTCTCGACGGAGTGGAGCTTGGCGATCCGGCCGATGGCTCCCTCGGCGAGGGAGGGCCCTGCGAGCGGTGAATGTCGACGAACTTGCGCCTGACATGAGCCATGCAGGCAACCCCGCGGATGGCCCACGTGCGACAGAGGTCCTCGAAGCCGGACAGGACATGGCGGCCCATGGCATCGGCCAACGGTTCGAGCAAAACGGTGGACTTGCCGACCCGATCGGCCAGCATGGAAAGGTCGGGCCTGTGTTTTGGCGCCCCCCTGATGATCTGGCGGACCGTTCGCTGTCAGGCAGCGGACGCAGGGGGAGTTGACGCGGGTGGACATGAACGCGCGGGTTCGACTGGCCCTTCATGTCAAGGGCTGGTCGGTGAGGAAGATCGCTCGTGAACTGCATGTTTCGCGCATCGAAGCCAATGCGCCATTGGTCCGAGGAAAGCCCCGACGGCGCGGCCTGGGCTACCAGGGCGGACATGATGCCCTCTGCCGGTTCGGCCCATGACCTGGCCGCAGAACCGGGGCGCGGCGAGGGCCGAGGCCAACCCGTTCGATTGGGAGCCACGAGATCGGCGGGCCCATGCCCGGGCCTTCGGCCGAGGCCAGACGGTCGATGATCCTTGGCCTCCCTGCTCTGGCTCGCAAACCTGGAGCCATGGGCACGCCGTCGCCATTGGTGCTCGCATCGGGGGCGCATCACTGGCAGCTCCGAGCGCGCAAGGCCCCCTTCAAGGACTGGGTCCTGGCGCCTCCCATGGCCGCCGGGATCAAGCGCCGGCACGAACCGCCTCGCATCGTCGGTGACCTCTCGCAGTCGGAGATCGCCGAGAAGCAGGCGCGATCCATCCGCTGCCAGATGACCATCGCCAAGCCGCCCCTTGCCAAGGACATCGAACAGTTCGACGTCACCGGCGGCCGATCAATGAAGGCCTGGTCAAGGACCTGGAAACCGGCAATTTCGCGGCCTGTCCGCGCAATGTCGTTCTGAACGGCGGCACCGGGCCCGGCAAGACCCGCCTCGCCCGCGCCCTCATCCGCTGCGGCACGCGCGGTGTCGGGCTCCGCGCTCGGACCAATGGCGCTTGCGCCTCCATCTTCAACGTCGATCTGGTCAACCGCTAGGAGACCGAGACCCGGGCCGGCAAGCAGGGCCGCATGGCCGACTTTCTGACCCGCCTCCACGCTGTGATCAGTTCCATCGGCTCAGGCCCAGATCTCCACGCCCGGCAAAGGGGTCAAGATTGCGCGCCGATTGGCATGCGTCTTCACCAGCCACCCATGCACGGCCCAGGTCCGCAGCCATGGCCTGAAGCAGGAGTTCATCACCCAGCATTGCCCCCAAGCCAAGACGCCATGGTCGAGCCCGTGATCCGGACCATCAAGGCGCAGGGCATTCACCGCCAGCGCTTGGACAGCATCCAAGCCATGGGCGAGGGGATCAGCTTTTGCAATACCCGGCGCCCGCATCAGGCGCTGGACATGAAGACCCCTGCCGAGGCATTCGCATCGGAAGCTTAACCCTGCGCCGATTCCGCCCGGTCGATACAGGGGGGCCTGCGGCCATCGCCCTTGTCATGCTGCCTCTGCGGCGCGTGGGGCGGCAGCCGTCATTCCCCTCCGCAAGAACGGCAAACCCTGGAAGGAACCGAGCGCAGGGGGCGAGGCGCACCGCCGTTGCCTCGGTCGGGCGGCCTGGAAAGGCTGGGCAGACTGTCACCGTCGAAGTCTGGTCGTGGCTAGGACGCGCTGTTTCAAACGGCTCGGTCAGCGCGTCCTCTCCCGCGACTTCGGTCGCCAGGTTGCCGAACTTCGAAACAGAGCCGCCACCCTGAACCGCCTCACCGCCTTCGGAACGCGGCTCGTGGCGCGCAGGACAGGTCTGTCCCGGGAAAGGGGAACCCTCGAACCCAGCGGAGTTGCACAACACAGCCGTCTTGAGGGAAAACCCTTGAAACCGTCAGCTTCATGGCCCTGCGCCCTTCTTGCCGAACCTGGTGCAACGCGCGAAAGGCCCCAGGCATCCGCCTTGGCCCATGGCGTCCAGAAGACGCCACAGGTCGCTGTCCGTGACTTCCTGCGCGTCCTGACGGGCGCTAAAGCGAAGCGGTCTGCACCTTGCCGCCGACCCTGACATTGCGCCCGATCACGCTGGTGGTCTGGACCTTGATGTCCTCGGCCGAGGCCGCCTTGTCAGGGAAATGCGTCAGGCTCTTCCACGGGCTCGAGACGTTGTCGCGCTGCAGGACAACGCGGACATAGGGCACCATGGCGATGGTGCCGTCCTTCATCAGGTATTCCACGCCCAGCCGGGTCAGCATCTGCTTTTCCGTGATCTTGCCGGTTTCGAAGAGGTCCAGCACCTGGTTGGCGAAGTTCAGGCTGGCAAGGCCGGCCTCCTTGCGCGACAGGGAATAGCCCCAGCCCTTGTAGGGCTTGCCATAGTCCTTGGGCGGGCCGAGGAAGACCGCAACCGAGGTCAGATCCTGCCAGCCGTTGATATGGACCTGGGTCCAGGCCTTGTCCGTCATCCGCTTGATCGCCGTATCCACCGCCAGCTTCTCCAGCACCGGATTGGCAAAGACCGAGCTGGAATTGTCGCTGGGCAGGTTGGTCCAGTTCGCGACCTCGCCCAGGATGGCCTTCTGCACCACCTTGCGGGACTTCACGACCTTCTTGCCGTCGACCTCTTCGTATTCGATGTCGATTTCCTTCCAGCGGGTGGTTCGGATCGTGACGCCCGTTCCGCGCAGGCGGTCCGTCTGGCCGTTGTCGCCGTAGCCGTCCGGCGCGACGCCCCCCGTGGCCGCGCGCCGGGCCTGGCGCTCGATGCCGGTCTGGGCGCCGTGGCGGCTGGAGCCATGGCCCTCTCCTTCCGCATTGCGCCGCACCTCGCCGCCCTCGCCGTCCTTGCCCTCGCGCCATTCCATCGCCTCGGCCTGTTCGCGGATCGTCTCTTCCAGCGCGGCATGGATCTCCTTGAAGGGCATCTCAGGCACGGACTGGACCAGCTTTTCGATCCGGTCGTCCAGCGCCTTCATCTTTTCGGCGACCTCCTTCAGGGCAGTGTCGCGCGACTCTTGCGCCTGAAGGATCAGGGGTTGCAGCTCCAGCCGCTTGGCCTCGATCTCGCCCTTCTTGGTCTTGATCTCCTTCTCCAGCTTGACGACATCGGATTGCGCTTTGCTGCGCGCCTCGCCGGTCAGGACGAATTTCTTCTTGTTGTTCTTCTGCTTCTGGTTCAACGAGCCGCGCAGGGTGCTCAGCTGCTTGTTGGCCTTGGTGATCTGGCTCTCCAGCGCGGTCACGTCCTTGGACAGGGCGGTGATTTCCTTGGTGGCCTTGTCCTTGATCGCCTTTTCGTCCAGCGCAAGACCCTCTTTGGCGCCCTGCACCTTGCCCTTGTCCGTCTTGACCGCCACGGCCAGGGCCTTGATCAGCTTCGCGACCGCCGCCTCGATATCGGCCGGAGGCTTGGTGCCGACGAGGTCGGTCACCCCCTCTTTCAGGGCCTGGGTCAGGGTCTTCTGGCTTTCCTCGGAGAGGCCCGCCTTGACCTCGTCATAGGCCTTCGAGAACTTCTGCGCCAAGGCCGTGCCATGCGCCTTCAGGGCCTTGTCGAAATCGGCCGTCACCTTCTCCAGCGACTTGAAAGCCGCCGTGTAGTCGCGCTCTTCGGCCGAGGCGAGGGCGAAATCCCGGGTGGCGCGCAGGGTCGGCCCCTCGCTCAGGCGCGAGACCGAGACGTCGAAGAGCTTGGCCAGCTCGGCGGCGGCCTTGTCGAACTTGGCCTTGTCGGGATGGGCGCCGGTGTCGACGCCGCTGGCGCCTTTCTTCGGGGCAAGCGCCTGTCCATCGCCCTCCTTGGCCAGCACGATCGTCAGGCTCAGGCCATGAGTCTTCAGGGCGACCTGCAGCGCCTTGGCGAGGCCCGAGGGCGCCTTGACTTCGCAGGTCAGGGTCAGGGTCTTGCCCGCCAGCGCGGCCGAGCCGAAGCAGGTCTGCGTCGTGCCCACCGCCTTTTTCGCCAGCTCGGCCAGGGCCTTGCCATCCTTCTGACGGTTCAGGATCAGGACGGTCTCCGCAGCCTCCTTGCCAAGGCAGAGGCCGAAATTGACCGGGCGCTTGGTGGCGACGGCCAGCATGGCCTTCACTTCCTTGACCTCTTCGCTACTCATCGGCATGGCGATTCCCCCCCTGGATCGTGCGGACTTTCGAGGAAGGCTAACAGATTTTTGCTTCGGCGCTACATCGGCGCATCCGGTCGAGAAAGAGGCGGTCCAGCGGCTAACCGGACCCTTTGCGGGCCTAGATCGCCAGGCGGACCTCGCCGATGTTCTCGACTGTCGCCACCAGTTCTTGACCCGGCTCCAGCACCAGGGGGCCGATGCGGGCGCCGGTGATGACGAACTGACCCGCCCGCATCCCGACCCCCAGCCGCGCGGCGTGGTTGGCCAGGACCGTCAGCGCCGTCACCGTCTGCTGCCGCGTGGCAGGGCCCCGCACCTCGGCCAGGGGCGCCTGGCCCGCCAGCGTCACGGACAGCTCTTCAAAGGCCAGGTCGCGCCAGGCCTCGGTCCCGCTGCCGATCACCACGCCGCCACAGCTCAGCCCATCCGCCAGGGCCGTCAGCCCCGAGACCGCCTTGCGGTTCACAAAGCGCGAGCGCACAAGCTCCAGGGCCGCATGGGCGGGGCCAAGGGCGGCCAGAACCTCGGCCTCGTCATAGGGCGCGGCGCGGGCGGGGAGGTCGCGGGCCAGGATCAGGGCGATCTCGACCTCGACTTCGGCAGGGGCCAGATGGGCGGGCAGGGCGCCCGTCAGGACCCGCGCCGCACCGATGGCGCCATGGGTCGGCGGCCGGGGCCCTGGGACGGCGCCGGTCTTCCAGCCTGCGATCTGCCCGACTCCCGCCATCTGGATCGCATAGGCCTCGGCCTCGGTCAGCGGCGCCAGGGCCTCGGGCAGATCGGCCAGCCAAGGGCCCCTCTCGGCCTGGGCCAGAAGGCGGGCGGCATCGGACATGGGCGGACCTCGGGGCTTTACAATTCAGTTGCAAGTTTACATGTAGCCGGATTAGGTTCGGCGTCAAGAAGAGGTTGGGGCATGACGGGCACCAGACTGGCTGTGATCGCCGACGACTTGACCGGGGCGCTGGATTCCGCGGCGCCCTTTGCGCTGGCGGGGCTGCGGACGCTGGTGGCCACCTCGGTCGCGCAGATTGCCCCCTGCCTGGCGCTGAAGCCCGAGGTCCTGGCCATCAACCTTGGCTCGCGTGAGGTGCCTGTGTCCAGGGCAGAGGGCTTGGCGATCGAGGCGGCGGAGGCCGTGGCCGACGTGCCCCAGCTGTTCAAGAAGATCGACAGCCGGATGAAAGGCCATATCGTGGCCGAGGTCCGGGCGATCCTGGCCCGGCGCGGCGGGACGGCGATCCTGTGTCCCGCCATTCCCGAGCTGGGGCGGGTGGTGGTCGGCGGCCATCTGACGGGGGCGGGCGTCGCGCAACCGCTGCCCGTCGCGCGGGAGGATTGGGCGGCCCCCGACGCCGCGACCGAGGCTGACCTTGACCGGATCGTGGCCTCGGCCGAGGGGGCGCTTCTGGTCGGCGCCCGGGGCCTCGCGGCGGCCCTGGCGCGCACCATGGGCCGCCAGGCGCCCAGCCCGCCCGTCTTGCAGCGCCCCCTGGCCTTCGTCGTGGGCTCACGCGATCCGATCAGCCTGGCGCAGGTCGCCCGCCTGGCCGAGGCCCTGCCGCCGCTCCCCTGCCCCGATGGCGAGGTCCCGCCTGTGCCCCACGCGCTTTTCTTCCAGGCGACCCCCGGTCCCGGCGCCGATGGCGGCACGGTCGCCACCCGCCTGGCCTTGGGCGCGCTGCCGCATCTGCGCGCCTGCCGCAGCATGGTCCTGACCGGTGGAGAGACCGCCGCAGCCGTTCTGCAGGCCCTGGGCGTCGGCAGGCTGGAGCTCTTGGGCGAGGTCGCCACCGGCCTGCCGCTCTCCCGGGCGCTTGACGTGCCGGGCCAGCCGCTGATCGTCACCAAGTCTGGCGGTTTCGGCGCCGAGGATTGCCTGCTGACCCTCTTTCGCGCCAGTGCCGAAGCGCCTATGCAGCCTGCTGAAATCTTGATCCCCGAGCTCCCCCATGTCTGATCGGCCCAAATCCATGCTCTTGGCGGATGTCGTCCTGGACCGCCTGCGCCGCGCGATCCTGAACGGCGACTTTGCCCCGGACGAACGCCTGCCCGGTGAAAATGCCCTGGCCGAAAGCCATGGCGTCTCGCGTCCGGTGATCCGTGCGGCCCTGGCGCGGTTGCGCGACGAGGGGCTGGTGACCTCGCGCCAGGGGGCGGGCAGTTTCGTCAGCGCGCCCGGGGCGCCCAAGCCCCTGGCCTTTCAGCCGCTGGAGACCATCGCCGACCTGCAACGCTGTTATGAATTCCGCCTGACGATCGAACCCGCCGCCGCCGCCATGGCCGCCAGCCGCCGTGGCGACAAGCACCTGGCCGAGATCGGCACCTGCCTTCAGATCATGCGCGACGCGACCGAAAGGCGCAGCCACCGCGAGGATGCCGATTTCGACTTTCACCTCTCGATCACGGCGGCGGCGAACAACCAGTATTTCGAGACCTCGATGCGCGCCCTGAAAGAGCATATCGCGGTGGGGATGAAGTTCCATGGCCTGTCCTTGCAGACGGTGCGCGGCGGGCTGGACCATGTGCTGGAAGAACATGCGGCGATCTTCGACGCGATCTCGAAGGGCGAGGCGGAGCGCGCCCGCGAGGCCATGCTGAAACACGTCACCGGATCGCGCGACCGGCTCTTCGAGGGGCGACTTCTGGACCTCTCCTCCCGGGGGGGCTGAGGCGCGGAGGGACAGGTCTGCCTGACGCCAAGGCCCCAGACACTTTCGTTCCGCCGCGTAGCCCGGGGTATACCCCGGGTTTGCCTCCCTTGTTGTCGTAAGCGGTTCGGGTCAGAAGGCCGCCTCGTAGATCGCCTGGACCTCGGCCACCGACATGTCGCGCGGGTTGTTGTCCATCAGGCGGCGGATCGCATGGGCCTCGGCCGCCCAGGGGGCCAGGTGGTCACGGCTGGCGCCCAACCGGGAAAGCCGCATCTCGACCCCAAGCCCCGCGCACCAGGCAGAGGCCTCGGCCAAGAGGTCGCGGCCGGACAGGCCCAGGGCGCGCGCGATCTCGGCGGTCTTGTCAGGCGCGGCGGGCTGGTTGAAGGCCAGGACATGCGGGAAGATCACCGCATTGGCCAGCCCATGCGCCAGCTTCAGCCGCGTGCCCAAGGGATAGGCCAGGGCATGGCCAGCGGCGGTGTTGACCGGGCCAAGGCAGATGCCCCCGTAATAGGCCGCCAGCAACAGAGCCGCCCGCGCCTCGGCATCCGAGCCATCCTGCACCGCCCGGGGCAGATAGCGGGCGACGAGGCCAAAGCCCAGCCGCGCGTAATTGTCGATCAGGGGATGGGCTTTACGGTTGGTAAAGGCCTCGACGCAATGGGCCATGGCGTCGATCCCCGTGGCCGCCGTCACGGCGGGCGGAACCCCCATGGTCAGGTCAGGGTCCAGGGCCACCATGTCGGCCATCAGGAAGCGGCTTTCGACCGCCACCTTGTTCAAGCTCGCCGCATCGGTGACCAAGGCCCGGATCCCCGCCTCGGACCCCGTGCCGGCGGTCGTCGGCACCAGGGCCAGCGCGTTCTGCCGCCCCGCGACCTTGTTCGGCCCGATGACCTCGGCGAGGCCCTGGCCTCCGCGCAGCACGGACACCAGCTTGGCCACATCCATCACCGACCCGCCCCCGAAACCCACGACGAGGTCTGGCTTTGCGGCCTCGGCGGCCTCGATCGCGGCGGCAAGGTTCACCGTATCCGGCTCCGGCTTCACGCCGTCAAAGATGCTGACCTGGCCCGGCAGGCCCAGGCGGTCGATCATGGGCACCAGGACCGGCTGGGTGAGGACCAGCACGCGGGCGAAACCCTGTCCCCGCGCCCAGGCCCCCACCTGCGCCGCGCTGCCCGCGCCGTAGTCGAACTGTCCCGGCTGATGCAGGCGAAGGGGCGAGGCATAGTCGGTCATGCGATCTCTCCGGCTTGGATATGGGCGATTTTCTCGGCGAGGGCGGCGTATTCGCCCGGGCTCAGTCCGACCAGGGGCGGAAGGGTCCGACACCAGCCGGAATCGCCGGTGCGATGGGCGATCATCGCCTTGATCGCGGGGATCTGGACATAAGAGTTCGACAGGTCGCGATAAGCGTTGATCCGGGCCTGGGCCGCGGCCACCTGCGCCGCGCGCGCGGGGTCCCGGGCGCCGTCGTAGACCACCCGCAACTGGGCCGCCACCAGGTTCGAGGTCGCGGTGATGCATCCCGCGCCCCCCGCCTGCATCAGCGGCAACAAGAGCGGATCGGCCCCGGCCAGCACCGAAAAGCCGGGGAAGCGCGCAAGCATCGCCGTCATGTTCTCGATTCTGCCTGCGCTGTCCTTGATGCCGACCACGACGCCGGGGAAGGCGGCAATCAGGCGCTCGATCAGGTCATGGCCCAGGGGCAGGCCGGACATCTGGGGGATGTGATAGAGCACCACTTTCAAGCGGTCGTCACCTACGGCTTCGATCACGCGGGCATAGGCATGGAACAGGCCCTCATCGCTGACGCCCTTGTAATAGAAGGGCGGCAGCATCACGACGCGCGTCACGCCCACCGACAGCGCATGGCGTGTCAGCTCCACCGTCTCGGGGATATTCGCGACGCCGGTCCCCGGCATCAGCTGATCGCCCGACAGGCCCGCCCCAAGCGCGGCTTCCAGGATGGTGCGGCGCTGGGCGCTGGAAAGGGAATTGGCCTCTCCGGTCGTGCCCAGAAGAGCCACGCCGTGGCAGCCCTGGTCGATCAGCCAGCGGCATTGCGCGGCGAAGGCGGGCAGGTTGGGCGAAAGGTCGGCGTTCACCGGGGTGGCAGAGGCGCTGTAGACGCCAGTGATTGCAAGGGTCATGTCAGGCCTTTGGATGGGCGGCCAGGCCCCGGGCATAGGCCAGGGCGTGGTCGAGATTGACGTTCTTGGCGATCCCCTTGCCCGCGATGTCGAAGGCCGTGCCGTGGTCGACCGAGCAGCGGTCGATGGGCAGGCCGACGGACACATTCACGGCGGTATCGAAAGCCACCAGCTTGATCGGGATATGGCCCTGGTCGTGATACTGGGCGATCACCAGGTCGAAGGCGCCCATATAGGCGCGGTGATAGACCGTGTCGGCGGGGACGGGGCCGGTGACATTGATCCCCTCGGCCCGGGCCTGGGCGACGGCGGGGGCGATGTGGTCGTCATCCTCGGAGCCGAAAAGCCCGCCCTCGCCGCAATGCGGGTTCAGGCCCGCCACCGCGATGCGGGGCGCCTGTCCAAGGCGGCGGAAATGCGCATCCCCGGCGCGGATCGTGGCGAGGATCCGCTCGGGGCGGGCGCGCTGGATGGCGGTCTGCAAGGAGACATGGGTCGAGACATGGATGACGTTCAGCCGTTCGGAGGCCAGCAGCATGAACGAAGATTTCGACCCGGTCAGCGCGGCCAGCATCCCCGTGTGGCCGTCGTAGTGATGCCCCGCCGCGTTCAGCGCCGCCTTGTTGATCGGCGCGGTCACGATGCACGAGACCTGACCGGCCTCGGCCTGGCGCACCGCCGCCTCGATGAAGCGGAAACACGCCTCGCCGCAGCGCGTGTCGATCTGGCCGAAGGCGGGGGTGCCGCCCGGGATCCCGGTGTGGTGGATGTCGAGGCTGTCGAGGTTCAGGCCGGTTTTCAGCACGGCTTCGGCGGCGGCCAGGCTGCCGCGGTTGCCGAAGACGCGGTAGCCGGCCCGCGCCTCTGGCGACAGGGAGGCCAGCGACTTGACGATGATCTCGGGGCCGACGCCGGCGGGGTCTCCCATGGTGATGGCGATGGGGGCGGTCATGGGGTCTCCCAGTTGGTCTGGTCTTTGCCGGTCACCGCATGGCAGGCGACGCGGTGATCGGGGGCGACCTCGCGCCAGGCGGGCACCTTGGTCTTGCAAGGGTCGCGGGCGAGGGGGCAGCGGGTGTGGAAGCGGCAGCCTTGCGGCGGGTTCAGCGGGCTTGGCACCTCGCCCTCGAGGCGCTGGCGACTGCGCGCGGCGCGGGGGTCGGGTTCGGGGACGGCGGACAGAAGCGCCCGGGTATAGGGGTGCAGCGGTCGGGCGAAAAGGTCGCGGGCGGGCGCCAGTTCCGCAAGGCGGCCCAGATACATGACCCCCACCCGGTCGCTGATATGGCGCACCACGGCCAGGTCATGGGCGATGAAGAGATAGGTCAGGCCGTATTTATCCTGCAGGTCCAGAAGCAGGTTCAGGATCTGCGCCTGGACGGATACATCCAGGGCCGAGATCGCCTCGTCGCAGACGATGAAGCGGGGCTGGCAGGCGAGGGCGCGGGCAATGGCGACGCGCTGGCGTTGGCCGCCCGACAGCTCGTGCGGATAACGGCGGGCAAAGGCCGGCGTCAGGCCCACATCGGCGAGAAGCTGGGCCAGGCGGGCGGGAAGTTCGGCCTTGGTGGCCAGCTTGTGAAAGAGGATCGGCTCGGAGAGCGCCTCGCCGATGGTCATGCGGGGGTTCAGCGTGGAATAGGGGTCCTGGAAGACGATTTGCAGGTCGCGGCGGAAGGGGCGCATGGCGTCTTCGTCCAGGCCCGCGATGTCCTGGCCGTCATAGATCACGCTGCCGCCCGAGGGCCTGTGCAGGTTCAGAAGGCAAAAGCCGGTCGTCGACTTGCCGCAGCCGCTTTCGCCCACCAGGCTCAGCGTCTCGCCCGCGCGGATATCGGCGGTGAAATCGTCCAGGGCATGGACGGTGATGGCGGTCTGGCCAAAGGCCCCGGCGCGCAGGTCGAAGCGTTTGGACAGGCCCTTGATGGACAGAAGCGTCTGGGTCATGTCAGCTCCTGAAGCACGACGGGGCAGGCGACGCGGTGGCGCGGGTCGCTGCCGGGGACGGGGGCAAGCCGGGGGACGGTTTGGCAGACGGCGGTGGCCTGGGCGCAGCGCGGGGCAAAGGGGCAGCCCGGGGGGCGGCGGCCCGGCTCGGGCGGGGTGCCGCCGATCGAGGGCAGCCGCGCCATCGCCGCACCCGCCAGCGTGGGCAGCGAGGCCAGGAGGCCGCGCGTATAGGGATGCGTCGGGCGGTCGAAGATGACCGAGACCGGGGCATCCTCGACCACGGTGCCGGCGTAAAGCACCGCGATCCGGTCGGCCAGGCCCGCGATCAGCGCCAGGTCATGGGTGATCCAGACGACCGACATCTTCAGCTTGTCCTTCAGCTCGCGCACCAGGTCGACGATCTGCGCCTGGATGGTGACATCCAGCGCCGTCGTGGGCTCGTCCGCGATCAGCAGGCGCGGATGGCCCGCCAGCCCCATGGCGATCATCACGCGCTGGCGCATGCCCCCCGACAGCTCATGCGGGAAGGCGCGGGCCCGCTCGGCGGGCGCCGGGATGCCGACGAGGTCCAGGAGCTCCACCGCCCGCGCCATGGCTGCGGGTTTGGCCATGTTCTTCTGGTAAACCAAGGCCTCGACGATCTGATCCCCCACCCGCATCACCGGGTTCAGGCTGGTCATCGGGTCCTGGAAGATGAAGCCGATCTCGGACCCGCGCACCTTGCGCAGGTCCCGCGAGGACATCTTCAACAGATCGCGCCCCGCGAACATCGCCTTGCCGCCCGTGGCCTTGATGCGGTTGGGCAAGAGCCCCACCAGGGACAGCATGGTCAGGGACTTGCCGCAGCCCGACTCGCCCACGATGCCCAGGCTCTCGCCCTCGTCCAGCGACAGGTCGATGCCATCCACCACCCGCGCCGGGCCATTGTCGCGGGCGATGTCGATGGTCAGGCCCTTGATCTCCAGCAGCGCGGTCATTTCTGCCCCTTGGGATTGAGGGCGTCGTTCAAACCGTCGCCGAGGAAGTTGAAGGCCACCGTCACCACCGCCAGCACGGCGGCGGGCGCCACCAGCAGGTGGGGCGAGTTGGTCCAGACCCTGAGGCCGTCCGAGATCATGTTGCCCCAGGAGGGGGTGGGCGGCGTGACGCCGACGCCGAGGAAGGAAAAGGCGCTCTCCAGCACCATGGCGGTGCCAAGGCCGGCCGAGACGGCGACGACCAGCGGCCCCATGGCATTGGGCAGGACATAGCGCGCCAGGATGATGCGGTTGGTCAGGCCCAGGGCGCGTGCGGCGGTGACATAGGGCCGCGAGCGGATCGACAGGACCTGGGCCCGCACAAGGCGCGCATAGGGCGGCCAGGAGATCAGCGCCATCGACCCGAAGACCAGCACGAAGTCAGCCAGCATCGTGTTGCGCCAGATCGGGTTCAGGCTGGCCAGGTATTGCGTCTCCATCCAGGTGCTGATCGGCTGTTTCAACGAGGCGTTGATGACGACGACCAGCAGCAGTTGCGGGACCGACATGGTCATGTCGGTGAACCACATGACGAAACGGTCGAAGGTGCCGCCGTAAAAGCCCGCGATGGCGCCGAGGATCACACCGATCCCCACCGCGATCAGGGTCACCGCGACGGCAACCAGAAAGGCGGTGCGCGCGCCATAGATCAGCCGCGACAGCACGTCCCGGCCGAGGTCATCGGTGCCGAACCAATGCGCGGCCTGCGGCGGCACGCTGCGCAGGTCCAGGTTCTGCGACAGGTAGTCATGGGGCGCAAGCCAGGGTCCGAAGGCCGCCACGAAGACCAGGAAGGCCACCACCGCCAGCCCTGCCAGGGCCAGCTTGTTGCGCCTCAGCCGCTTCCAGGCGTCGCGCCAGAGATTGGTCGGTTGCTCCATCAGCGCCCCCCTTTCACGTCAGAGGCCCTGGGGTCCAGGAGAGGATACAAGAGGTCCACCAGCAGGTTCGACGCCATCACGAGGAAGGACCCGATGAAGGTGATCGCCAGGATCACGGGGAAGTCCGAATTGGTCAGGGCGCTGACCGTCAGGCGGCCCAGACCCGGAAGGCCGAAGACCAGCTCGACGAACATGGCGCCGTTGACGATGGTGATCATGATCAGGCCAAGCTGGGTGACGACCGGGGTCAGGACGGGGCGCAGGATGTGGCGCAGCGCCACGACCAGCTCGGGCACGCCCTTGGCGCGGGCGGTGCGGACGTAATCCTCGGTCATGACCTCGATCACCGCCGCCCGGGTCTGGCGCAGGATCAGCGCGATGGGCTGGAAGGACAAAACGATCAAGGGCAGGATCAGCTTGACGCTGAAGAGCCCACCCCAGCCGTAAGGAACCGCCTCGCCGGGCAGGACCATCAACAGAAGCACCATCAAAAGCGGCCCCGCGACATAGGCCGGGATGGCCCAAAGCGCCACGGCCGTGCCGAGGATCACGTAATCCGTGCGCGAATTCTGCTTCAGCCCGGCGACCATGCCCAGGGGGATCGCAATCACCGCCGTCAGAAGGATCGCCGTGACCCCCAGCGTGAAGGAGACGGGCGCGGCCGCCTTGATCATGGCCCAGACCGACCGGCCCGAGGTCAGGGAATTGCCGAAGTTGCCCTGCACCAGGTTGCCGACATAGGAGGCGAACTGCACCAGGAAGGGCCGGTTCAGCCCGGCCTGGTCGCGGATCGCCTCGATCTTGACCGGGTCATAGGCCACATCGCCTGGCGCGCGCAGGAAGATCAGCTTGATCGGGTCCCCGGCGCCGTAAAAGGCCAGGGCATAGACCGCCAGCATCACCAAAAGGACCGACGGCACCCAAAGGAGAAGCCGACGCAGGATATATGTCAACATGGGCCCTGGGTCCGGAAAGGGGCGGCGGGTCATCCCCGCCGCCGTTCAGTTTCAGGCGATGGTGATCGCCCAGGGCGCCACGATCTGCCAGTCGAGGTTCTTTTCCATTCCCGCGACATTGGCATTCGCCCAGCGGGACATGGTCTGCTTGTACCAGGGGATGAAGCAGAAGTCGTCGCGGAAGAGCCTTTGCGCCTCTTGCGCCAGCGCCACGCGGGCCGGATCGTCGGCGGGCTTGGTCAGGGCCTCGGCGATCAGGGCATCGACCTTGTCGTTCTTGTAGCCGCCCATCTTGCCCTGGGCATTGCCCGAGGTCGAGGCGATGGACCCCGCAAGGTAGCTCGCCCCATCCGGAACCCGGGTGCCGACGTCATCGCGGAAGATCTGCACCGCGTTCTGGTCGGGGCCGGCATACTGGTCCTGCTGCGGCTTCATGTCGACCGCCGTGATCCCCAGGTTCTGGCGCCACTGTTCGGCGATATACTGCGCCGCCGCCTCGTTGGCGGGCGAGGAGATCCCCACGAACATCAGCTTCGGCAGCTTTTCCGGCCCGCCATAGCTGGAGGCCGCCAGCAGCTCCTTGGCCTTGGCCGGGTCATGCGGATAGGGCACGAAAGCCGCATCCTCTTCACCCGGGACCGAGTTCATCACCGTGTCGGTCTTTTGGTGCGGACCATCGGGGAACGAGGCCTTGATCAGCCCGTCGCGGTCGATGGCCAGGATCAGCGCCTCGCGCACCTTGGGGTCGTCCATCGGCGCGCGGGTGGTGTTGAACCAGAAATGCTGGCTGGTCGGGATCGTCGGCCCGGCGGCGAAATCGGCGCCGAGGTCCTGGATCATGGTCGAGGTCACAAGCTCGGTATGGGCCTGGAACTCGCCCGACTTCAGCATCTGGGTGGCCGTCACATTGTCTTCGACCGAGGTCAGTTCGATGCGGGCGAGCTTGGGCGCCTCGCCGAAGAAATTCGGGTTGGGAACCCAGGTGATCAGGCCGGTGTCCAGGTCGGCCGCCTCCATCATGAAGGGCCCCGAGGTCGCGCCATTGGCACCGAGGAACCAGTCAGGCACCTCGTTGCCATCGGCGCCACGGGCGACCGAGACCTTGACGATGGGCGCGATGTGGTTGGCGAGGCGCTGGAAGAAGATCGGATCGGGACCCGAGAGGGTGACGGTCAGCGTGGCGTCATCGGTGACCACGATGCCCGAGATATCGGTGGCCGTGCCGTCCTTGACCGCAGCGTAACCCGCGACGCCCGCAAGCACCTGGTCGACGCGCTGGTTCTTGGTGGCGGGCATGGCGGACAGTTCCCACGAGCCCTTGACGTCCGCCGCCGTGATGGCGGAGCCATCGGCGAACTTGGCGGCGGGGTTCACCTTGAGCGTCCAGGAGGTGAAGTCGGCCGAGGGGGTCCATTCGGTCAGGACATAGGGCTGGATTTCCCCTTTGTCGTTGAAATACATGGCGCTGCCATTCCAGACCGAGTTCCAGCGATAGGGCACGCCGCCGCCGCGCAGGGGTGACCAGTCCTGGCTGAAGGCCGGGCTGATGGCCTTGAGCACCTGGCCCTCCTGGGCCATGGCAATATGCGCGCCCGGCCCGAAGGCGGCCACGGCGACGACCGAGCCCAGGCCAAGCCGCAAGGCACCACGCCGGGTCAGGCCCGGTTGCATTCCGTCTTTCATGCATTCCTCCCATGTTGTGAGCGGCCCGGCCGCGCCACTGGATGGCGCCTCCTCGGCTCGTGCCTGCTGCTGATGATTAACAACTCCGGGCGAAGTCTGTCAACTTGTTATACAAACTCGGCGGATTTTGGCGACTTGGGTGGAGGTAGTGTGCCGGAAAGAAATAAATAATACGATAAAACAATTATTTGTGCGAGTTCCTCACGGAAAATCCTGGACTCCGCATTTTGACAACTTGTAATTTTTTGCACGATCTGCTTGCTTCTGTCCCTGTCGCGCCCGACTCGCGGGCTTTCGTGGAGACTGCGATGGACCTCATGCCCCCGGGCGAACTTGCCCGCCCCCAGATCGAAGCCAGGATGGACGGGGTCCTGCACCGCCATGCCACCGAGACCGACCGGATCGAGGCTTTCCTGCCCTCGCCCTGCGTGCAGAACCATGCGGCTTTCCTGGCCCTGCTGCCGGGGGGCGCCCTGGCCTGCGCCTGGTTCGGTGGCACGATGGAGGGAAAAAGCGACATCTCGATCTGGCTCTCGCGGCTGGCCCCCTGCGCCTCGCGGTGGAGCCCGGCCGAGCGGCTGAGCCATGCGCCCGATCGGTCCGAACAGAACCCCGTGCTCTGGGTCGCGCCGGGCGGAGAAGTCTGGCTGTTCCACACCTCGCAGCCCGGCGGGCGGCAGGATGAATGCGAGATCCATGTCCGCCGCTCGCCCGATGGCATGCGCTTCGGGCCGGTGCAAAGGCTGGGCGATTTCCGCGGAGTCTTTGTCCGGCAGCCGCCCATCCTTGGCCCGGGGGGGGAGTGGATCCTGCCGGGTTTTCGCTGCGTCACCCCGCCCGAGGGGCGCTGGACCGGGGGGCTCGATACCGCCGTCACCCTGGTCTCGCGCGATCAGGGGGCGAGCTGGGCGGCGGTCGAGGTGCCGGGCAGCCTTGGCGCGGTGCATATGAACCCGGTGCCGGGTTCGGTGCCGATGCCGGCCTTCTATCGCGACCGCTTTGCCCAGGCGGTGCGGCGCAGCCTGTCGACCGATGGCGGCCTGACCTGGGGCCCGGCCGATCCGGTGGACCTGCCCAACAACAATTCCTCGATCCAGGTGGTGCGCCTGGCCGATGGCCGCCTGGCCCTGGTGGGCAATCCGACCAATGCCCTCATGTCCGACCAGCGCCGCGCCTCGCTTTATGACGAGATCGAAGAGGGCGACGCGGGGGGCCCCATGGGCACGGCCGTCTGGGGCGTGCCGCGCGCGCCCCTGGTGCTGGCGCTTTCGGCCGACGGGGGTGGGACCTTTCCGCTTCGCCGCAGCCTCGAGCAGGGCAGCGGCTATTGCCTGTCGAACAACTCGGAAGAGGGGTTGAACAAGGAATATTCCTATCCCTCGATCCTCCAGGGCCCCGATGGCGCCCTGCACATCGCCTATACCTATCACCGCAGGGCGATCAAATACCTGCGGCTTGACGCGCCTCCGGCTTGAGGCCCTCGGGGTCAGGGTGGCAAAGCGCCTTGACCCCAAGATCGCCTGACGGGTCGAGCGCCCTTCTCGGTCTCAAGGTCGCGCATCCGCTTGCCCGGTGCCGGCGGTCATGGAACTGGACCAGGGGGGGCGCGCAAGGCGCTTTGAAGTCGTGGTTTCTTGGCCGCCTGAACCCGTATAGTCTTGCCAAGACAGTGGTGGGCGGAGATCTGATGGCAGTAACCCTCAAGGACGTGGCGGCCAGGGCCGGTGTCTCGCGCTCGGCCGTGTCGCGGACCTTTACCGATGGCGCCTCGGTCTCGGCCAAGACCCGCGCCAAGGTCGAGGCGGCGGCGGCTGAGCTTGGCTATGCGCCCAATGCGCTCGCCTCAAGCCTGACGACGGGGCGCACGAAGCTGATCGGGCTGATCGCCAACAACTTCCACAACCCCCTGATCTTGGAGGTCTTCGACCTTTTCACCCGGGGCTTGCAGGATCGCGGGCTCAGGCCCTTGCTGGTGAACCTCAGCCAGGCAAGCGACACCGATGGCGCAGTCCGCATGTTGCGGCAATATTCGGTGGATGGGGTGATCGTCGCCTCCTCGACCCTTCCGCCCAGCTTTGCCCTGGCCTGCAAGGCGGCGGGTCTGCCGGTGGTCCATGCCTTTGGCCGGGCCTCGCCGGATGTGCATGTGGTGGGGATCGACAACAGGGCCTGCGGGCGCATGGCGGCCGAGGTCCTGCTGGCCCATGGCTATCGCAGCTTCGGCTTCCTGGGTGGGCCAGAGCGGGCGAGTTCGACCCAGGACCGGGCGGCAGGCTTCGTCCAGGGGCTGGCGGGGCAGGGCGTGGCGCTGTCCTATGCTGCCGATTACACCTTCGACGCCGGGCGCAGGGCGATGCAGGTGCTTTTGGCCTCCCCGGCCGAGGCCTATTTCTGCGGCGACGATCTTCTGGCCGTGGGGGCGATGACCGCGATCCAGGACGCGGGGCTTTCGGTGCCGGGCGACATCGGTCTGATCGGGCTCAATGACATGGAGATGTCGCGCTGGCAGAACATCGGCCTGACGACCATCCGCCAGCCGGTGGCCGCGATCATCGACGCGGCCATCGAGCTTGTGGTGGCGACCATCGCAAACCCCGGGATGGCGCCGGAAACCCGGCTTTTCCCTTGCGAGGTGATCGAGCGTCAGACCCTGCGCTAGCGGAACATCGGCGGGCGGGCGTCGACCCATTGGCCTGCCGCCCGGGCCGAGGCCACCGCCGCATGGACCGCCGCCATCGACCTGAGCCCCGCCGCGGCGCGGGGCAGGCCCGGGCGCGGCTCTCCGCGGATCGCATCGGCCAGGTCGCAGTAGATGTTCGCCACCGCCAGCGGGAAACCCTCGGGATGGGCAATCGCCACGCGGGAGAGACGCCTTGCGTCCTCGCAAAGCCCGGCCTCGCCCTTCTCCATGATCTGCGTGCGGCCCCCCAGGGGCGTATAGATCAACTGGTTGGGCTGTTCCGAGGCCCAGCGAAAGCCCCCCGTCTCGCCAAAGACCTGGATGTCGAAGCCATGCTGCCGCCCGATGGCCACCGAAGAGGTCCAAAGCCGCCCCACCGTGCCCTTGCCCATGCGGAAGTTGACCATGGCGTCATCCTCCAGCTGGCGCGAGGGAATCGTCGAGGCGAAATCGGCGGAGAGCGTGGTGACTTCGTCGTTGCAGATGAAGGAGGCCATATGCAGCGCATGGATGCCGCAATCGGCGAACTGGCCCGAGACGCCCGCCATGGCCGGGTCATAGCGCCAGCGGACGCGGGGGTTATCGGCGTCGGTGGCGTCTCCGTGGTGGCCGTGGCTGAAGCTGGTGACGACAAGGCGGATCCGGCCCAGGTCCCCGGCTTGCACCATGGCGCGGGCCTGGCGGACCATCGGATAGGCCGAGTAACAATAGTTGACCGCGCAGATCTTGCCGGTCTTCTCGGCGACACGGACGATCTCTTCGCCCTCTTCGACCGTGAGCGTCATGGGCTTTTCGCACAGCACGTTGAAGCCCGCCTCGAGGAAGGCCTTGGTGATTTCGAAATGGGTGGAGTTCGGCGTGGCGACCGTCACCAGGTCGGGGCGGTCATCCCGGCCCCGCTCTCCGGCCAGCATCTCGGTCCAGTCGCCATAGGCGCGGGAGGCCACGACGCCCAAGCGTTGCGCATAGGCGCGGCCCTGTTCGGGGCGGTGGTCCAAGGCCCCCGCCACCAGCCGGAAATGCCCGTCCGCCAAGGCGCCCAGGCGATGCGCCGGGCCGATCTGGCTGCCCTCACCCCCGCCGATCATGCCCCAGTTGAGTTGTGCCATCTCCGGCTCCTTTCAAAATCCGATCGAGGTCAGGTAGTCGCGGTTCCTCCGCGCGTCGTCGATGGGGCTGACATCCAGGGTCGGGTCGCAGTCCTGTTCGACCGTGCACCAGCCCTGGAAATTCGCCTCCAGCAGGATCTGGCGGACGGTGGGGAAGTCCACGTCGCCTTGCCCGAGGTTGCAGAAGATGCCCTGCCCGCAGGCCTCGTAGAAGCCGGTGGAGGCAGCGATGGCGCGGGCCTTGACCCTGGGGTCGATGTCCTTGAAATGCATATAGGAAATCCGGCCTATATGGCGGCGCATGAAGGCCACGGGGTCGAAACCGGCATAGGAGTGGTGGCCGGTGTCGAAGCAGATTTTCAGGATGGCGGGGTCGACCTCATCCAAGAGCCGCTCAAGCTCGGGTTCAAAGTCGATGAAGCCCGCCGCATGGGCATGGATGCCGACGGTGAGGCCATAGTCCTCGGCCCCCATCCGCGCCACGGTGGCGATGCGGTCGCGGAAGGCCGACCATTCGGCCGGGCCCATCTGCTCGGCATCAGCCGCCCGACCCGCCGTTGGCGCCCTGCGCGGCGAGATCGAGTCGATCAGCACGAGGTGGCGCGCGCCATGGGCCACCAGCGCCTTGCAGGTGCGGGTGGCGGCGTCCAGGACCTCCTCCCACTTCGAGGGATCATGGAAGGGGCGGAAGACCACGCCGCCGATCAGCTCCAGGTCGTTTTGCGCCAGGGTCGCGCCCAGGATGGCCGGGTCCTCGGGCATGAAGCCGATGGGGCCAAGCTCGATGCCCTTGTAGCCCGCCGCCGCGCAGTCCGACAGCACCTGGGTCCAGGGCGGGTTGCGGGGGTCGCCTGCGAATTCGACGCCCCAGGAACAGGGCGCATTGCCGATGCGGATGGTCATGGGGTCGCTCCTTGGGGGACGGGGTGCCATTGGCCGCTGTCCGAGGCCTGGAAGGCGGTCTCGATGATCTGACTGACCGCGAGACCGTCGCGGAAGGTGGGCCAGACGGGCTGGCCGGAGTGGATGGCCTGCAGGAAATCCCGCGCCTCGATGATGATCTGATCCTGATAGCCCGTGCCATGCCCCGGCCCCTGGCAAAAGGCGCCGAAGTCGGGATGGGCGGGGCCGGTCAGGATGCGGGTGAAGCCGCGCGTCGCCTCCGGCCCCTCGGCGCGGTAGAGGTGGAGGGCGTTCTGATCCTCCTGGTCAAAGCGGATCGAGCCCTTTGTGCCATGGATTTCATAGGCATAGCCCATCTTGCGCCCCGTCGCCACCCGGCTGACGTAAAGATGCCCCATGGCGCCGGAGACAAAGCGCAGCATCAGCTGCCCGTGGTCGTCATTGGTGACAGCGCCTCCGGGGCGCTGGCCATGGACCGTCTCGATCCGCGCCGAAAGCTGGGCCACGGGGCCCATCAGGGCCAGCATGCAGTTGATCGGATGGGGCGCCAGGTCGCCCATGCAGCCATTGGCGCGGCCCCTGGTGCGCCAGGTTGCGGGGGCCTGGGGATCGGCCAGGAAATCTTCGGTATGTTCCCCGCGAAACCAGGTGACCTGGCCGATCACCCTATCGGCCAGAAGCTGGCGGACGAATTGCGTCGCAGGCGTGCGCACATAGTTGAAGCCGATCATATTGGCCTGGCCCGAGGCCTCTGCCGCAAGGGTCATGGCCTGGGCATCCTCCAGCGAGGCTCCCAAAGGCTTCTCGCAGAACACCGGCTTTCCCGCCGCAAAGGCCGCCAGCGCGATCTCCCGGTGGGTCTCTTGCGGCGAGGCGATGACGACCGCCCCCACCTTGGGATCGGCCACCAGGTCGCGCCAATCCGCCGTCGCCCGCGCAAAGCCATAGGTCGTGGCATAGCGCGCCGCCGAAGCCTCGGTCGTCGCCGCGATCACCTCCAGCCTGGGGCGCAAGGGCGTGTCGAAGACCGCCGCCACTGCTGACAGGGCCACGGCATGGGCCTTGCCCATGTAACCGCCGCCGACCAGGCCTATTCCGATCTCTGCCATCTCGCCACCCGACCGATATTGCAACCGGTTGCAAAATGGGTATCCTGAGCCGAGTTCCCGCGCAAGCCCCTTCGAAAGGTCAGACCATGCCCCAGACGATCCGGTTGACCGTCGCCCAGGCCATCGCCCGCTGGCTGGCGGCGCAATTCATCCAGATCGAGGGCGCCGAGGTCCGCATCTGCGGCGGCGGTTTCGGCATCTTTGGCCATGGCAATGTGCCCTGCCTGGGGGAGGCTCTGTATCCGCTGCGCGATGCCCTGCCCTTGTATCGCGGCCAGAACGAGCAAAGCATGGGTTTCGCGGCGGCGGCCTATGCGAAATACCACCTGCGGCGGCGCTTCATGTTCTGCACGGCCTCCGCCGGGCCGGGGACGGCGAATCTTCTGACGGCGGCGGCCTTGGCCCATGCCAACCGCCTGCCGATGCTGATGCTCTGCGGCGACACTTTCCTGACGCGGCTGCCTGATCCGGTGCTGCAACAGCTGGAGCATTTCGGCAATCCGACCCTTGGGGTGAACGACGCCTTCAAGGCGGTGAGCCGCTATTGGGACCGCATCACCCATCCGGCGCAGATCCTGCAATCGCTGCCCGCAGCGCTGGCCACGATGCTCGACCCCGCCGATTGCGGCCCGGCCTTCATCGGCCTGCCGCAGGACCTGCAGGGCTGGGCCTGGGACTATCCGGTTGATTTCTTTGCCCGCCGCCTCCACCGCATCCGCCGCCAATCCCCGGATGCCCTGGAGATCGCCGAGGCCGCCGCCCTGCTCGGCCAGGCCAGGCGGCCCCTCATCATCGCGGGCGGCGGGGTGCAGTATTCCGGCGCGGTCGAAGCCCTGACCACCTTTGCCGAGGTCCACGGCATCCCGGTGGTCGAGACGATCGCGGGGCGGGCGAATCTCCTGGCCACCCACCCGCTGAACATCGGACCCCTGGGCGTGACGGGGTCGGACAGCGCCAATGCCGTGGCGAAAGAGGCCGATGTGATCCTTGCCGTCGGCACGCGGTTGCAGGATTTCACGACCGGCTCCTGGACGGTCTTTGCCCCTGACGCGCGGTTGATCGGGCTGAACGTCGGACGCCATGACGCCGCCAAGCACCAGTCCCTTGCCGTGGTGGGCGACGCGCGCCTGGGTCTCGAAGTCCTGTCCGAGGCGCTTCTGGACCACTCCGCCCCGGCAGAGTGGGTGACCAAGGCCCAGGCGCATCGCAAGACCTGGGATGCCTATGTCGCCGCCAATGTGGCCCATGGCAACCGGCCCAATTCCTATGCCCAGGCCATCGGGGTGGTGAACGCTCTCGCCCACCCGCGCGACCGCATCGTGACTGCCGCCGGAGGTCTTCCCGCCGAGGTCACCGCCAATTGGCGCACGCTTGGCATCGGCACGGTGGATGTCGAATTCGGCTTCTCCTGCATGGGCTATGAGATCGCCGGCGGCTGGGGCGCGCGCATCGCGCAGTCGGAAGCCGAGCCGGACCGAGACACCGTGGTCCTGGTCGGCGATGGCAGTTACCTCTTGATGAACTCCGACATTTACTCCTCGGTCCTGACGCAGAAAAAGCTGATCGTGCTGGTCCTGGACAACGGCGGTTTTGCGGTCATCAACAAGCTGCAAGGCAACACCGGCCAGCCCGGCTTCAACAACCTGATCGCCGATTGCCCGACCGTCCCCGACCCCTTTGCCGTGGATTTCGAGGCCCATGCCCGCGCGATGGGGGCTCTGGCCGAGACCGTGGCGGGGCCTGCCGAGCTTGGCGCCGCCTTCCAGCGTGCCAAGGCGGCGCCCAAGACCAGCGTGATCGTCATGCAGGTTGACCCGCACGAAGGCTGGACCACCCAGGGCCACGCCTGGTGGGAGATCGGGACTCCGCAAGTCTCGGCCTCGGACCGGGTCCGCGAGAAACATGCCGAGGTCGAGGCCGGGCGCGCCGCGCAAAGGGCGGGCCTGTGATGGCCGATCTGTCGCGCCTTGGGCGCTTGCCCTGCCTGATCATCGGCCGCGCCGGGATGGACCTTTACGCCGACCCGCCCGGCACGCCGATCGAGGCCGCGACACGCTTCACCTCGGCCCTTGGGGGATCGTCTGCCAATATCGCGGTGGCCCTGACCCGGGCGGGGGGGCGGGCCGCGCTTTTGACCTGCGTATCGGATGATGCCGTGGGGCGGTTTTGCCTTGCGCAACTCGATGCCTACGGCGTGGACCGCAGCCTTGTGCGCTCTGCCGGGGGCGAGGCGCGCAACTCGCTCGCCGTGGTGGAGACGCGGATGGAGAATTGCCAATCGGTCATCTACCGCAACCACGCCGCCGATTTCCAGATGAGCCTGAAGGATGTGGAAGCCGTCGACTACGCCCGCTTCGGTGCCCTGGTCACCACGGGAACGGTCCTGGCGTCAGAACCCTCGCGCGCGGCCTGCTTCCGCGCCTTCGACCTCGCCCGGGCGGCGGGGCTGCCCTTGATCTTCGACGTCGATTACCGCCCCTATTCCTGGGCCTCGGCCGAGGAGGCGGCAGAGGTCTATTCCCGCGCGGCGAGCCTTTGTGACGTGATCGTGGGCAACGACGTGGAGTTCGACTTCATGTCCGGGGCCAAGGGCCAGGGCCTGGCCAAGGCCCGCAGCCTGACGGCGCAAATCACCGTCTACAAGATGGGCGAGAAGGGGGCGATCACCTTTGCCCAGGGCCAGGAGATCCGCACCGGCATCTTCCAGACCGCGACGCTGAAACCCACCGGCGCCGGCGACGCCTTCCTTGGAAACCTTATCGCAAGCCTCGCACAGGGCGCCCCGGTGAAAGAGGCCGTCCTGCGCGGATCGGCGGCGGCGGCCATCGTCGTCTCGCGCGTGGGATGCGCCCCGGCCATGCCCACCTCGCAAGAGCTGGACCGCTTCATCACCTTCCACAGCGGCCCCACGGCCTGAGAGGACAAGCCATGCACATCGCCCCCCATGACAACCAGAACCGCCCCATCGTCGATATGGGCAACCCCCTGGTCCCCCTGGTCTATTTCAACATCCTGCGCCTGGCGGCGGGCCAGCATTTCGACTACCGAACCCCGGGCTACGAGACCTGCGTGGTCCCCGCCACAGGCACGGTAACGGTCGAGACCCAGGGCGAGACCTTTGCCGATATCGGCCACCGGGGCGTCGATGTCTGGGACGGCGAGCCCGAGGGTGTCTATGTCCCCTCGGGCGCCGGGGCGCGGATCACTGCCCGGACCGAGACGGAGGTCTTCGTCGCGGGCGCGGCCTTTGCCGAGACGCTCCGCCCCTTTGCCGTGCGCGCCGCCGATATCGACCGGGTGCAATATGGCTCGGACGACACGAAAACCCACCGCAAGATCAAGCACATCCTGGGCGCGGCCTATCATGACCGGGTGGGGCGGCTTCTGGTCTCTGAGCTTTTCACTGTCGGCGCGGGCGGCTGGTCGGGCTTCCCGAGCCACAAGCACGACACCGACCGCCTGCCGGAAGAGACCCGCCACGACGAATGCTACAACTTCCGCTTCCGCCCCGACTACGGGTCAGGGATGCAGATGCTGCAACGCGTCGACAACGAGCCGGGCGAGGCCTATCACATCATGAACCGGTCAACCGTGCTGATCGACAAGGGCTATCACCCCTGCTGCGTCCTGCCGGGCTACGAGATGTATTACTTCACCATCCTCGGCGGCCAAAGCCAGCGCAGCCTGAAGCAATTCTTCCAGCCGACCCATGCGGCGCAGCTTCACACGATCCCGGGGATCATGGACATGGTGGCAAAGTTCAAATGACCCTGGCGACCCTGGCCCAGGTCCTGCAACCGGCGCTGCGGGACGGTTACGCCGTCCCCGGCCTCGTCTGCCTCGGTTGGGAGGACATGCGGGCCTATGTCGCCGCCGCCGAGGCCGAGCGCGCTCCGGTCATCCTGCAAGCCGGGCCGGGCTGTCGCGCCCATACGCCGCTGGCCGTGTTGGGGGCCATGTTCCGCCACCTGGCCGAAGCCGCCTCGGTTCCCGTCGTGGCGCATCTGGACCATGGCTATACGGCCCAGGACTGCCGGGCGGCGCTGGAGGCAGGCTTCACCTCGGTCATGGTCGATGGGTCGAGCCTGCCCTTGCAAGCCAATATCGACCTGACGGCCCTTGTGGCCGAGATGGCCCATGCGCAGGGCGCCTCTTGCGAAGGCGAGATCGGCTTCGTCGGCTACGCCGGGGGCGCCGAGTCCCGGGGGACCGACCCGGAAGAGGCCGCCCGCTTTGCGCGCGAAACCGGCATCGACGCCATGGCGATTTCGGTCGGCAATGTCCACCTGCAACAGGCGCCCGGCATGGGCCTTGACCTTGCCCGCCTGCGCGCGATCGAGGCCCTGACCTCGGTGCCCCTGGTGTTGCACGGCGGTTCCGGCATCTCGTCGGCAGAGCGGAGCGCCCTGGCCCAGGGCAGCCGCATCGCCAAGGTCAACATCGGCACGGAACTGCGCCTGGCTTTCGGCCGGGCCCTGCGCGAGGGGCTGATGCGCGACCCCGACCAATTCGACCGCCTGGCGATCCTGAAGGCCACCGAAGCCCCGGTGACCGAGGCCGCAAGGGCCGCGATCCGCAGCCTTGGGGCCTCGGGCCGGGTCCGATGACCCAGGCCGGCGACGCGTGAGCCTTGCCACCATCGCGGCTCTCGCGGATAGTTGACGCAAAGGCAGCCGCCGCCCCGCAAGCCCGCCGTCTTCGGACCATGGAGATCGGACCAATGAGCGACCAGCCCGACCATCCCCAAGAGCTGGAACGCCATTTCCGCGTGGAATATGGCGATCGCCGCGAGGTCTTCGCGCGGATCCTGGGGACGATTCTCGGCGCGGGCATTCTTTACGGCTATACGGGCTGGCTCAGCGCCTGGGCCTGGATGGCGGGCTTCCTTTTGGCGCAGGTGGCCTATTTCGCCTTCCTGAAGCTGCGCAAGGCCCGGGCCACGGCGCGGGACGAGGTCATATCCGGGCTCCTGTTCCTGCAGCTTCTGGCGTCTTTCCTGTGGATGCCCGCCGTGATGATCTGCGAAGAGGACCGCGCGCTGTCGATCTGCGGTGCCGCACTCGTCGGGTGCAACCTGGTCTTCCTGGTCCGGCGTTCGGACAATTCCAAGGTCATGATCTATGGCGAGGTCGTTGTCGTCGCCTCGGTCATCGTCTCGGTCTTCGTGACCTTGATCCCGCAGTTCAGCGACCCCTTGGCCCGGGCCGGCCTTCTGCTCAGCGGCTCTGCGCTGCTGTATTACTTCATCGAGGCCGCCGCCGCCGCCCGCCGTCTGCGGCGCGAGGCGCTGGAGGCCAACCAGCGCAGCCTTCAGGCCGAGAAAATGGCCGCCATCGGGCGCCTGGCGGGCGGGGTGGCGCATGATTTCAACAACAACCTGACCGCGATCCTGGGTCATATCGAGCTCTTGGGGCTGTTGGAGGATGGCGAAGAACGCCGCGCCTCTTTGGAGGAAGCCACCGTGGCGGCGCGTCAGGCGGCCCGGACGGTCAAGCAGCTTCTGGCCTTTGCGCGCAAGGAGCGGATGGTGCTGGCCCCGCAAGAGGGCGGTGAAATCCTCGAGGGCCTGGTCGTCCTGACGCGGCGGCTGATCCCGGTCTCGGTGGCGCTGAAGGTCGAGGCGGGGGCAGGGCGGCAGGGCTTCGTCGCCGACCGGGCGCAGCTCTTGTCGGCGCTGATCAACCTGGTCGTCAATGCGGTGGATGCGATGCCCGGGGGCGGCACGGTCACGCTGTCCAGCAGCAGGGTCCAACTGGCCGAGCCCCTGGTTCTGGCGGATGGCGCACAGATCGAGCCCGGGGCCTATGTCCGCCTTTCGGTCCGCGACGAGGGCGGCGGCATCCCGGCCCATGTGCTGCCCAAGGTTCTGGAGCCCTTCTTCACCACCAAGCCGGCCGGCAAGGGCACGGGGCTTGGCCTGCCCATGGCCTTCGGCGTCTCGCGTGAGTTCGGCGGCGGGCTGACCATCGCCACGGCGCCGCAGGGGACGACCGTCTCGATGTTCCTGCCCTTGTCGGAGGCACCGGTGGCCACCTAGTCCGCAATAGGACCCAGGGCCCCGCCGCGCCAGGGAAACCCCCGGCGCGGCGGGTCTTTTCAGGCGGCCTGGATGTCCATGCGGACCAGGGTCTGGTTCAACAGGACATAGGCGATCTCGCCGAAGGTGACGGGGCCGGTAAAGGCGCCGGTGCGCTTGCCCGTCATGTCGCCGTAAAGATAGTTCAGGATGCAGTTGCACGAGAACTGACCCGCGCCCGAGGTGCCGACCTTGTCCGAGAAAGCCTCGGCATAGTTCCCCAAGGCCTCGGCCTGGCGGTATTCGACGCCAGCCAGAACTGGCGCATAGAGCGTCACCTGGCCCTTGGCCAGGTCGACCTCCTGGATCGAGACATTGATCAGCGCCCCGGCATAATTGGCGACCAGGGGCAGCTTGGTGTCCATCCCGGTGCGGGTCACATACTCGGCCAGGTTGACGCGTTGACCGGCGACCAGCGCCTCGGTCACCGTGAAGCCCGAGGTCTCGAACAGGATCGGCGGGTTGGCCTCGCCGCCGCGTTCGAAGATGTTCAGGATGTCGAGATCAGCCGACAGTTCCCCCGGCAATTCGACATGCAGAAGCGCCGCGCCATCCTCGTGGGACGAGCCGTCCGAGCCGATGAAGACCTTGGGCTTGCGCTTGCCGATCTCGTCCAGGCCGACGCCGGTCACCCAGCCGAAGAGCGGCTGTTCGAAGAGCCCGGGGAAGCTGGCGCCGTGCAGGGCGAATTCGGAATGGGTGGTCGAAAAGGCCGGAACCAGGATCAGCGAGAAGCCATGCGTGGTATATCCCTCGCTGATTTGCGGCAGGTCCTTGGTCGCAACCAGCCGAGGCCGCGCATCGGTGCCCATCGGAAAGGTCGTGCAGAACAGCTTGTCGCGCCGCTCTTCCCCGCCGGTTTCGGTGATGAAATAGACGGTGGTGCCACCGATCCAGCGCCCCTTGGGCAGTTGCGACAAAAGCGCCTCGTCCCCGGCAAGGACCATGATGCGTCCCTCGGCAATCCGTGCGGCGGCTTCGGCGACGGTCAGAAACTCGTTTTCCATGTCGGTACCTTTCAGAAACAGGCCAGGTCTTTTTCGGCGAAACTGTGCTTTGCGAAGTAGGCCGAGAACTCTTGCAGCTTGCCGGGCAGCGACGCGGGGGCATCGCGCACCTCTTGTCGCAGGCGCGCCAGCAGGATTCGGGTGGCGAGAGAGGCCTTGGACACATCGGTGGTGGACAAGATCGCTCGTTTCAGTCGGGGGTCGTTCGGATCAACAGCCATGGTTTCCTCTTGAGCGCGGTGGCGGCAACTTGCGCCCCGCGTCTTAAGAAAAACCTAAGACGTCATGGACTGCGTCTCGGCCAGGGGGCGGTAGGCGCCCTGCCAATAGGTCAGCGCACCGGCGTTCGGCGTCGAACGGACCGCCTCGACGCGGCCGATGACGATGGAATGGGTGGCGCGGTCGGTCATCTCTTCGACCGTGCAGTCAAAGGCCGCCGGGGCGCCGCGCAGAAGCCTTGCCCCGGTCACCGCCACCTCCCACTCTGCCCCCTCGAACCGGGCGGCGCCCTTGGCCCCGCCCGCGAATCTTTCGGCCAGGGCCTGGTGGCCGGCCCCCAGGGAGGACCAGCCAAAGCAGCCGTATTCGGCCAAAAGCGGATGGGCCGAGGCCGTCCGGTTGATGCAGAACAGGACCAGCGCGGGTTCGACCGAAAGCGACACGGCCGAGGTCACGACCAGCCCCGAGGCCCGCGCGCCCTGTCCCACCGTGATGATGCTGACATTGCCCACAAGGGCCCGCATTGCCTTGCGAAAATCGCCTGCGCTGGCCCCCATCTCAGCGGATGCCCGCCTTCTCCAGACGCGGCAGAACCTCGTCGCGGAAGTAGGGGAACTCCTTGACGTAATCGACGAAGGACAGGGTCGTTCCGGCGAAGCCCGTCTCGTGCAGCTTGATCAAGCCCGCCGCAACCTGGTCGGGCGTGCCGATCAGGGGGAAGCCTCCGTGACCCAGGGCAAAGCCATAGCGGATCTGGGTCAGAAGATCATGCGGGAAGCTCAGCGCATGGGCCAGTTGCAGGCGGATCAGGTTGTCGGTCGCCTCCCAGTCGGCGTTTTCATCGACGATGTAGCGGACGTAATCCTGCGCTTCCTTCTCGGTCGGGCGGCAGACGACATGGCTGAAGGTCAACACGCCGACCTTGCGCTTTTTTGCCGCAGCCTGGGCCTTGAGCGCGGCGATCTCCTCTTTCGACCGCGCGAGGTCGATGGCCGGGGTAAAGAGGAAATCGGCATTGTCGGTGGCAAATTCGCGGCCCTGGGGCGAGCCCGCGGCGTTGATCACCGGGACAGACCCACGCAGGGGCGAAGGGTCGCCCTTGAGCCCCCTGATGTTCTTGAACCAGGTGCCATCCCAGTCGAAATGCTTGTCCGAAGCCCAGACCTTGCGGATCAGGTCATACCATTCCTGCGCATAGCCATAGCGCGTCTCGTGGTCGTCGGGCAGGGTCAGACCCAGGGCCTGATACTCCGGCTTGTTCCAGCCTGCCACGATGTTCAACCCGGCGCGGCCCTTGCCGATCTGGTCGATGGTGGCGATCTGCTTGGCCACGACCACCGGGTGATTGGCCGAGGTGTGGATGGTCGCGAAGACCGTGATGTTCCTGGTCGAGGCCAGGAGCCCCGCCGCCCAGGTCATCGTCTCCAGCACGCCGCCGTGGAAGTCGGTCGGCCCGCCGTAGCCGATCCAGCGCGCGATGGGCAGCATGAAGTCGATCCCTGCCTCGTCCAGCATCTTGGCCAAGGTCAGGTTGTTCTCCCAGGAGTTCACCCAGCGGTCCGCCGCCTGGGTCGGGGTCATCCCCGAAGAGCAATTGGTCGAAAAGGTGCCCAAGCGAAAGCGGTCGCCCGACAGCATCGGTGCGTCATTCATGGTTGCAGTCCCTGTTCAGATTTATTTTATGTTTGAAAGTCTATCGTAAATTCTCATTGCGTCAACGGGTTTGACGGGCAAGGATGGCGCGGTTCCAAAGAGGCGCGCCATGGCGAAGAAACCGCAACAGGGTCAAGCAGATACCGGGCTGGATTACCGCTGGCACCTGGCCCATGGCGCGGCAGAGGTCGATCTGACCGAGCTGGAATTTGCGCTGATGCGGGCCAACGAGGGATTCGAGCGCTGGCAGTCGGAATGCCTGGCCTCGGTTTGTGACCTGTCCGCGACCGGGCCCGAGAATGCGCTCTTGCACATCATCCGCATGAACGACCGGCCCAAGACGATCAAGGACCTGGCGCGGCTGACCAATCGCGACGACGTGCCGAACATCCAGTATTCGCTGCGCAAGCTTCTGGGCGCCGGGCTGATCCTGCGCAAGGGCTCGGGGCGCAGCGGTGTGACCTACGAAGTCACGCCCGAGGGCCACCGGGTGACCGAGGATTACGGCGCGCTGCGGCGGCGGCTTCTGCTGGCGGCGCTCGACAACTTGCCGGGCTTTGCCGCAAGGCTGACCGAGGCGACACGGACCTTGAACCTGCTGAGCGGCATCTATGAAGAGGTCGCCCGCACCGCCGCCACCCACCGCCCGGGCTGAACCGTGCTCGGGGTGGCGAACCGGCATATCCTTAACAATTCCTTGCCAGACTTGGGTGCGCGCGGTTAGCCTTGTTTACCAAGCCGTGACATTCCAGCTTCTGCCTCGACCCTGCGCCGCAGACCGAATTCCCGCGCAGGCCTGCCCTTCTCCGTGAACTTCATCTGCTTTCAAGGGATTGCGCCATGGCCGTTTCGACCACGCTTTTGTCTTTTGCGACGACGGACCAGAACCTTTGGGCCCCGGGTGCGGCCATCGAGCTTGGGATCGACACGGGCGATTCGCTGATCTGGGACCCCGATGAGCTGACCTATGACCTGGAGATCGGCGGATCCTTCCTTGGCGTCTCGGCCCAGGTCTATCTGGATGCCAAGATCGGGCTGGTGGCCTATGCCTCCATCGGCGAGGCGGGGCGCTTTGGCGGCGGCATCGACATCGCGCTGGAGGTCGGCCATTCGGCCGTCGTGCTGGGCGGCCAGCAGATGCATTTCGACTTCTCGAACTATTCGATCACCCAGGCCGACCTGGACTCCACCGGCTTCAGCGTCGGGCCCAAGGCAGGGATCGACCTGGTCCTGGGCTTCCAGTTCGGCCTGCGCGACATCTCTTATTCGGTCTTCGGGATCAAAGGCTCGGCAGGCGATATCTCGATCGTCAACGTGGACGAGAACATCACCCTGTTTTCGGTCGGGCCCGGGGACCTGGAGCTGCCCTTCGACCTGGGCTACGGGCTGGAGCTGACCCTGCGCGTGCCCTCGGGCGCCGATACCACGGGCACTTCGACCAAGCCCATCGTCACCTCGGACGGGTTCTCGGACAGCCCCTTCCTGGACCTGTCCGCCGACCTGGACGAGCTCTTGACCTCGCTCTTGAAGAAGATCCCCTTCCCGCCTGCCGCCGCCGTGGCCAATGTGCTGGAACAGACCATCTTCGCGACCTTCGAATTCGACCTGAACGACTATGTCCCGGGCATCGACAAGGGCATCTTCGGGATCGAGGCGACGGTGCTGGACATCGGCGCGACGATCGGCGCGACGGTGTCCGAACAGCTGAGCCTTGATTTCTCGAATGGCGACGGGGTCACGCCGGATGTCGATATCACCCTGCGGTCCGACAATGGCACCGTGGGCGACCTGACCGACGACGTGATCACGACGGCCAAGCTGGGCGACAATGACGTGACCTTGCAGGGTCCGGGCTATGAGGGCTTTGGCCCGGTCACCGTGACGGCAACCTACGAGCTGGGCGACCCGCGCTTCACCCACAACATCGGCATCGACCTTGTGGGCTCCTTCACCATCGAGGCGCTCAAGGCTGCCACGACCGGCATGATCGGCGAGAAGCTGGGCGTGAAGTTCGGCCCCCTTCTGTCGCTGGAGTTCCCCGAGGGCGGCTTCCGCCTGAATGTCATCCCCTCGGTCTATTCCAACAGTTTCAACCTCGCGCCCGGGGCCTTCAACACGATCACCGACAGCTACCAGATCTTCTATTCCTCGACCGCGCCGCAGGGGATCGTCGATTTCGACAAGCCGGGCGTCGTGCAGGAACTGATCGCCTACAACGAGGTGCGCCAGATCAACATCGCGGCCTCGAACGCGACCTTCGCGGCCGTGAACGGCTCGCGGGTGGCGGCGACCTATGACTTCACCAACGGCTTCTTCATCAACACGGCATCGGCGCAATTCGCCACCTTCCGTTTCGACGTGGCCCCCGCCTTCCCCGGAGGCCCCCGCGTCGGAAATGCCGACATGCAGGGCAACTTGTCGGTGACGACCCGCGACGTCGTCAACATCGACGCCTTCAACAATGTGGGCGTGCCGCTCGGCCAGCTGTCGGCGAGCTATACGATCAACGGCCTGTTCAACCCCTTCCCGCTCTCGGGGACCCTCGACGCCTCGACCGCGCATTCCGCCTCGGGCTATATCTTCCTGAACTCTTTGCCCTTCCCGGGCGACATGTTCGTGGGCGGCCCGGGGGGGATCGCGGAAGGCACGGTGCTGACCTATCGCTATTCCGGGGTGGATTTCCGGACCGAGAATTCGGTCAATATCCTTGGCAATTCCCGGGACGACCTCCTGGTCTATTGGGGCAACGAGGCGCAGCTGATCAACGGCGGTGGCCAGCAGGCCGGAAGCGCCACTGGCGACGTGCTGGTCGCGAACTTCGCCCGCAGCCACCCGCTTGATGCCATCGAATGGGACCTGCGCCCGACCGCAGGCGGCGCGCAGGCCGTGGGCGGCGATGGGGTCAAGCTGAAGCTGACCCGGGGGGCGGCGCTTTACGATGTCGCCGGGACGGGCCTTCTGTCCTCGGGCTACCAGGCCGTCGCGGGCGTGCCGGGCGCCATCGAGATCGCGCCCTCGGACCCCGATGGTGTGGCGCTGGTGCGCACCGGGGTCCTGAACATCGCGGGGACCTTCATCCTGCGCGTGACGGCCGAGGACACGGCCAATGGCGCCTCGAGCTTCGAGGTTCGGGTGGTCAACGCCGCCAATACTCCGGTGCGCACCATCGGCACCTATCTGACCAACCAGACCCGCCCGGGCGAGATCGGCGGCTACTCCGACCTGGTCATCAAGGATATCGTCCTGAACGTGGGCGAGAAGATCGAGATCATCACCTATCGCGGCGGCGCCACCGGGGCCGAGGCCGAGGCCGCCCGCATCTCGCGCCTGCAACTGCACGAGCAGCACGAGGTCAATTTCGTCAACATCGAAAGCTTCATGCTGGCCACCTCGAACAAGGCCGACCTGATCTTCACCTCGACCTATCGCGACGGGATCACCTTCAACGGCGGCGACGACACGCTGTTCCTGACCGCCGATGCCCATTCCGAAGAGATGGACATGGGGATAGGTTCCGATATCGCGCTGATCGAGATGAAGACCCCGGCCCAGACCGGGGGGACGGGCGCACAGGACCGCATCTTCGGCCAGCTTGGCGGGGATGAGGCCATCGTGCGCAACCTGTCGGATGTCGGCATGACCTGGGTTCTGCGCACCCCCGACCCGGCCCTGGGAACCGGACAGTTCCTGACCGGCGTCCTGGGCTTTGCCACCTCGGCCTTCGAGCTTTCGACCGCGCTGCGCGGGCTGAATTGGGTCTGGAAGGACCCTTTCTCGACCTCACGCGAGGTCAGCTTGCCGAATTCGACCCTGCCCGGCTCCTTCATCGAGGCCCGCCTGACCTCGGGCGGCTTCACCAATTCGGCCGTCCTTTTGAACTTCGAGGCGGTCAGCTTCGAGGGCTCGGACACGGCCAACGACCTGGCCTTTTTCTTTGGCGGCGCGATCTATGACGGCGGGGATTCCGAGATCGACACTTTCGTCGGGGACTTTTCGCAATACAGGCAGGTGGTGGGCCAGGAACGCGGCGTCGTCATCTCGGGCTACAACGCCGACTTTGGGCTGGAGGAATCGCCCTTCGGCGAGATCCGCACGACCTTTACCTATGACGAGGGCATCACCTTTGCGGGCGGCCACCGGGTCCGGACCTCGGAGATCAAGGGCTTCGAGCGGCTGATCGTCACCGGCACGTCGCTTGGAGACGTCCTGGTGGGCGGGGCCTATGCCGATCAGTTCGAGGGCGGAGCGGGCAATGACATCCTGGTGGGCGGCGGCTCCTTCCTGCCCACGCTGGCCTCGGGCACCTTCGCGCTTGGCGGGGTCAACGAGTTTTACGGCGGATTGGGGGATGACACGTTCCACGTCACCGGCGCCGAGCGGAGCCTGATCCGGCCCGACCTGGTGAACAACCTGGGCGATCAGCTCAACTTTGGCCCCGGGCTTCTGGCCATCCCGGAATTCGCCACCTTCTACGGCACCACCCTGACGGGCTTGCGGCAGGTCTTCCATCCCTATGACTCGGGTGGAACCGTCATCACCTTTGGCGCGCTTGACAGCGCCGCGACGCTTCTGGCGGCGACGGGGTTGATCACCACCTCCAACCGCGATTTCATCTTTGAGACCACCCTTGGCCTCGGGGCCTTCGTCTCGGGCCAGGTGCGCACCAACCTGACCGGCCTGGATGCCACCGACGACCTCTTCTTTGCCGATGGCGGGGCGACCTATGTCGGCGGAGAGCGCGTGGGCGACCGCGACACTTTCGTGGCCGATTTCTCGGGGCAGAGCATCGCCTTGACCTGGAATGTCGAGCAGGACGTGGCGGGCGTGACGCTGGCCAATGGCGTCCACGTGGCCGAGATGGACCGCGTTGTCCTGAAGCTGGGCAGTGGCGGGGACATGGTCACCGGCGGAAAGCTGGACGACCTGATCTACGCGGGCCAAGGGTCCGACGTTCTGCGCGGCGGAGGGGCAGAGACCGGCGACACGATCTATGGCGGCGCGGGGGCGGACCTCTTCGGCTGGAACGCCGATGACGGCAATGCCTGGCTCGACGGGGGCTCCGATGCCGGCGACACGGCCAATGCGGTCACCGACCGGCTTCTGGTTTCGGCCGTGGGGCAGAATGGCCTGGCGCTGATGGGGGTCGGGCTTTCGGCCAACTTCCACGACGGCACCTTTGCCGCGATGGCGGCTCCGGTCACCGCCGACGACGCCACGAATCTCTTGGAGACCATGTTCTTCCTGCAAGATGACGGCTATGAGCTGCGCATCTTCTCGGGCGGGAATTTCGTCACCACGACCGGGATCGAGGCCGTGGATGTCCAGGGCTCGAACGAGCACAATGACCTGATCCTCCATCACGGCGGCAATTTCTACGACGGCGGCGACAAGCTGGGCGATGCCGATATCTTCATGGCCGATTTCGGGTCGGAAACCCGGAGTCTGACGATCACCGCGCGTGCGGGCGATGACCGCCTGGCCGATGCGGTCGGGATGCAGGACATCGGCAACGGCGTCTCGATCGGCAATTTCGAGCGGCTCTTCGTGCGGACGGGATCGGGCGCCGACCAGGTCACCGGCGGCGACTTCGGCGACCTGATCGAGTCGGGCGACGGCGAAGACCTGGTGGACGGTGGCGCGGGCGACGACACGCTGGATGGCGGCGCGGGCAAGGATATCCTGTTCTACTCCAGCGGGACCGACGTCATCCGGGGCGGCGCGGACAGCGATATCCTCGAGATGGGCAACATCCCCGGTGGCACCCTCACGGTGCTGGGCTTCCAGGCCAATGGCGCGCTGCTCTTCGATGCCTCGGTCCATGACATCAACTCTGCCGCCCAGGCGCGCAGCGAGCTGACTGCGCTGTTTTCGAACGTCGCATCTGTCGAGAGCTTTACAGCGCTGGGCAGCAGCGGGAACCTGGTGACCTATTCGGGCATCGAAAAGGTCATCGTCTCGGCCGAAGAGGACCGTGACATGCTGGTCTCGGGCACCGGTGGTGGCATCCTGTCGGGCGATGGCGGGGATGACGTGCTGGTGGGCCTGGGCGGCAACGACCTCCTGGTCGGCGGGGCGGGCTTTGACCGCTATGCCGTGTCGGGCGCCTGGGGCAAGGATGTGATCGGCGGCGAATATGCGGGCAGCGGAGAGATCCATTTCTTCGGCTGGACGCGGGCGCAGGTCACTTTCAGCGTCCAGGGCGGCGATGACCTCCTGATGCGGGTCGGGGCGAACACGCTTCTGTTCCTTGACTATTTCGCCAATGGGGCCAATGGCCTGGCCTATACTTTCGCCTTCGACGACCAGACCGTCGCCTTGAACCTGACGGCGCTGGGCGCGGTTTCCAATGGCGCCATCACCACGGGCGAGGTCTATTTCGGCACCGCGGACCGCGACGAGATCTTCGACGGCACCGCAGGCTCGGACAGCTATTTCATGCGCGAGGGCAATGACCTGATCGCAGGCAGCGCCGGGCCCGACATCATCAGCGGCGGGCTTGGTCTGGATGCGGTGATCTACCAGGGCATGGTGGTCGCGGGCCCCGAGGCGCTGGGCGTCACGGTCAACCTGGCCACCGGCTTCGGTCAGGGCGGAGATGCGGCGGGCGATATCCTGATCTCGATCGAGGATATCCTCGGCTCGGATGGACGCGACAATCTCACCGGTTCGGACCGGCGCAATGCGCTGGCGGGCGGCGAGGGGCGCGATACGATCAACGGCGGCGGCGGCAACGATTTCCTTTCGGGAGACGCGGGCAACGACCGGCTGGATGGCGGGGCGGATGACGACCTGATCCTGGGCGGCAGCGGGCTGGACACGCTGAACGGCGGCACGGGCAACGATTACCTGAACGGCGGGGCGGACAACGACAGCTTCAGCGGCGATGACGGCGACGACACGGCGGTCGGCGGCGAGGGGTCGGACACGGCCGACCTTGGCGCGGGCAACGACGTCTGGATGGTCCTGGCCCCGGAAGGCGGGGTCGACACGGTCGAGGGCAACACCGGCAGCGATACGATCGAGCTTTCGGCCCTGACCACCGGCGGCGTGGTGACGCTGGGCGGTCCCTTTGACCAGGCGCAGCAGCTCTTCATCGACGGCGTGCTCCGGGCCAACCTGACCGGCTTCGAGAATGCCGTGGGCTCGGGCTATGACGATGCGCTGGTGGGCAATTCGCTGGACAACCGGATCATGGGCCTGGGCGGCAGCGACCGCATCCTGGGCCATGGCGGCAACGACATGCTGGACGGCGGCGCGGGCTTCGACCGGCTGGACTACAGCTCGGAGGGCGGCGGCGGGCGGGTCATCGTCGACCTGGCGCTTGGCACGGCCACGGATACCTATGGCAATACCGATACGATCGCGAATTTCGAACATGTGATCGGGTCGAATTTCGTCGCCTCGGGGCTGAAGGGAGACGATCTCTTCGGCGATGCGGGCAACAACACCTTCACCGGCAACAAGGGCATCGACTACGACCTGATCGACGGGCGGGCGGGCATCGACACGGTGGATTACAGCGCCGAGTCCGATACGCAGAACTACCTGCCCGGCGGCGGCTTTGTCCCCGGTCCGGTGGGCCAGGGCATCGTCGTCGACCTGTCGATCCTGGCCAATCTCGTCCTGCCCAATGCCACCGACACCTCGGGCCATGGCGACATCCTGATCAACATCGAGAACATCATCGGCTCGATCCGGGGCGACCTGATCAAGGGCAACGCGGCCGACAACCTCTTCGTCGGCGGCGACGGGGAGGACACGCTGGAGGGCGGCGGAGGCTTCGACACGCTGGATTACGGCGCCGAGACCGGCTTCCAGGGCGTGGTCATCGACGAGATCGACCCGCAGTTCACCCGCGACACCTTCGGCAAGCTGGACGTGCAGTCGGGCTTCGAGCGCATCATCGGCACCGCGCGCGGCGACCAGTTCTTCGTCTGGGACTACTTCGTGCGCGAGATCATCGCGGGCGATGGCGACGACCTGATCCAGATGCTGGGCGGGGCCACCACGGTCCACAACAGCCGGCTTTTCGGCGGCGATGGCAACGATGCGATCTATGGCTCGGACAGCTCGGATTTCCTCTTTGGCGGCACGGGCAATAACTTTGCGGCGGCGGCGGGGGGCGACGATGTCTATATGTCCTCCGGCGGCAATGACACTTTCGAGGGCGGCGCGGGCTTCAACCTGGTGAACTTCGAACTGGTGACCCAGGGCGTGAACGTCGACCTGACGACCGCCCTGGCCTTTGCGGGCCTGACGCAGATCCTGACCTTTACCGGGGTCCAGGGCGTGAAGGGCTCTCACCAGGGCGACTTGCTGACGGGCGATGCGGGCGCCAACCTGATCGACGGGTCCGAGGGCGATGACGGGCTGACCGGGGGCGATGGGGCCGACACGATCTATGGCGGCGCCGGGCGCGACCTGTTGAACTATGGCGAAGGCACCCAGGGCGTGAGGATCGACCTGACCCTGGCCTCGGGCAATGCGACCGACGGTTTCGGCAATACCGAGACCCTGCGCGACATCGAGGTCTTCGACACCACGGTCTTCGCCGACACGCTGAAGGGCAACGACGCGGCCCAGACCTTCGTCCTGCGCGGCGGGGCGGACCAGGTGGACGGTGGCGGCGGCTTCGACACGGCTGACTTCTCGCAGCTGGCGGCCAATCTGGCCGTGCAGATGGCCTTCGACAGTGTCACCGGGGTCCTGTCCGGCACGGTCGTGACCTCTGCGGGCACCGTGGTCCTGACCGGGGTCGAGCATGTCATTGGCACAAACAGCGCCTTCGACGACCTGTTCGGCAGCGATGGAAACGAGGTCTTCACCGGCAATGCGGGCAGCGCTGTCGATGTCATCGACGGGCGCGGGGGCATCGACACGGTGGACTATGGCTCCGAGACCGGGACGCTGGGGGTCACGGTCAACCTGGGCATTCTGTCGGCGGGGGCTGGCAGCCCCAATGCCACCGACACCTATGGACACGGCGATGCGCTGCAGGGCATCGAGGTCGTGATCGGCAGCGCCCTTGGCGACAGCCTTGCAGGCGGGGACCAGGCCGAGACGCTTTATGGCCAGGACGGCAACGACACCCTGGCAGGCTTCGTCGGCAATGACCTGCTGCATGGCGGCGATGGCATCGACACGGCCACCTATGCGATCGAGACCGGGGTCCTGGGCATCCTCAGCGACTGGCGCGACGGGTCCTGGTGGGTGCTGGACACCTTCGGCGGGCTTGACCGGCTGGTGGGGGTCGAGAACCTGACCGGCACGGCGCGGGCCGACACGATGACCGGAAGCGATGCGGACAACCTCTTGCTGGCGGGGCTGGGCAATGACCAGCTGGACGGCGGCAAGGGCGATGACCTGCTGAACGGCCAGGGCGGCAACGACAGTCTCCTGGGCTTTGTCGGCAACGACAGCCTGATCGGCGGCACGGGGGTCGACACGCTGCGCGGCGAGGCCGGGGTGGACACGTTGCGTGGTGGCGTCGGGGCCGATGTGATCGACGGCGGCGAGGGCCAGGACGCGGCCAGCTACTCCGACAGCACGACGGCGGTGCGCATCACCCTGGTCGATGGCGCGGCCACGGGGCTTGGCGGCGATGCGGCGGGCGATGTGCTGACCGGGATCGAGGACCTGATCGGCTCGGCGCATGCCGACAGCCTGACGGGTGACGACTTCGCCAACGTGCTGACCGGCGGGGCAGGGATCGACACGCTGACCGGCGGGCGCGGCAATGACGTCTATGTCACCGACGGGCTGGACGTGCTGGTCGAGGCCTCGGGCGGCGGGCGCGACCAGGTGCGCTCGACGGTCGCGATCACGCTTCTGGCCAATTTCGAGGACGCGGTCCTGACCGGCAATGCTGCGGTCAACCTGACGGGCAATACGGTCGGCAACGGGCTCTTCGGCAACGCGGGCGCCAACCAGTTGCAGGGCCTTGGCGGGGCGGACACGATGGGCGGCGGGGCTGGATCGGATGTCTATATCGCCGATGTGACCGATACGCTGATCGAAGAGGCCGACCAGGGCATCGACCGCGTCAATATCGCGGCCAACTACACCCTGGCCGAGAATTTCGAGAACCTGACCCTGACCGGCACGGGCCATTTCTCGGGCACGGGGAATGCGGCCAACAACCAGATCAACGGCAATGGCGGCCACAACACCCTGGACGGCACGACGGGGGCGGACACGCTGCGGGGCGGGGCAGGGAACGACACCCTTGTCACCGACGGCGGCGATGTCCTGATCGAGGCGCTGGACAGCGGCACCGACCTGGTGCTGTCCTCGGTCAGCCTGACGCTTGGCGCGAATTTGGAGAACCTGACCCTGACGGGGACGACGGCGGTGGCCGCCCGTGGCAATGGCCTGGCCAATGTGCTGATCGGCAATGCGGTGGGCAACCAGATCAACGGCGGCGCGGGGATCGACACGCTGACCGGGGGCGCGGGCCTCGACGACTTCGTCTTCGATCTGGCCCCGGGGGCGGCAGATGCCGATGTGATCACCGACTTCACCCTGGGCGAGGACAGGTTGCGGCTGGACGATGCCGACTTCCTGGGCCTGGCCCGCGGGGTGCTGGCGGCGGGGGCCTTCAGCAATGGCGCCGTCACTTCTCAGACCCGCATCATCCACGACACGGCGACCGGGGTGCTTTACTTCGACGCCGATGGCTCGGCTGCGGGGCTGCGGCTGGAGTTCGCCCGGGTCTCGATCGGGGTGGCCCTGACGGCGGCGGACTTCGTCATCTTCTGATCGGCGGCCCTCGGCTTAGCGGCCCCTGCTCAGCGGACGACGAAACCATGGGCAAAGGGGTCGCGGTCGTCGATGAAGATCGTGTTGAGCCCCGTCATCCGCGCCCATCCGGCGATGGAGGGCACGATGGCGGCGCGGTCGGCCACGGTCGTCGCGGCCTCGACCCGGCCCTTGAAGAGGCTGCCGATGATGCTTTCATGGATGAAGTCATCGCCCGGCTTCAGCACGCCCTTGGCCGCCAGCTGCGCCATCCGCGCCGAGGTCCCGGTGCCGCAGGGGCTGCGGTCGATGGCCTTGTCGCCGTAAAACACCGCGTTGCGCGCATGGGCCTGGGGGTCGCGCGCCTTGCCGGTCCAGAGGATATGGCTCAGCCCCTTGATCGCCGGATGCTCGGGATGGGTGAAGTCGTATTTCGCGTTCAGCGCCGCCCGCAGGCGCGGCGACCAGGCGATCAGATCGCCCGCTGTATGGTCGGCAATGTCGCGGAAGGCCTTCTGCGGCTCGACGATGGCATAGAAATTCCCGCCATAGGCCACATCGACCACGACCTCTCCCAGGCCTTCGACCTGGGCGGTCAGACCCTCCGCGTGCAGGAAGGAGGCGACATTGGTCAGCCGCACCTCCTCGACGTAATCGCCGTTCTGGACATAGGCGATATCGACCTTTCCGGCGGGGGCGTCGATGGAAAGCCGCCCCGGGCTGCGCGGCGTGATCAGGCCGTTCTCGATCCCCATGGTGATCGTGCCGATCGTGCCATGGCCGCACATCGGCAGGCAGCCCGAGGTCTCGATGAACAGGACCCCCACGTCGCAATCCTCCCGCGTGGGCGGGTAGAGGATCGAGCCCGACATCATGTCATGGCCGCGCGGTTCGAACATCAGCCCGGTGCGGATCCAGTCGAAGCGGGCCAGGAAATCGGCGCGGCGTTCCAGCATCGTGGCGCCCTCCAGCCGGGGCGCGCCTCCGGCGACCAGGCGCACGGGGTTGCCACAGGTATGGCCGTCGATGCAGGAGAAGGTGTGGCGCATGTCAGAACCTTTGCGGGCTGAAGGGGGAAAGGTCCAGGGGCGGCGCGGCCCCGGTGAGGAGATCGGCCACGACCCGCGCCGTGCCGGGCGATTGCGTCAGGCCAAGGTGGCCATGGCCAAAGGCATAGAGGATATTCCCGGAGGCCCTGGCCCGCCCGATGGCCGGGAGACTATCGGGCAGCGAGGGCCGAAAGCCCATCCACTGCCGTCCACCCTCGGTCTTCAGCCCGGGCAGGAAGCTCTTGGCCTTCTTCAGCATCGCTTCTGACCGCTTGAAGTTCGGCGGCAGTTCGAGCCCGCCAAGCTCGACGGCTCCGCCGACCCTGATGCCGGTCGTCAGGCGAGAGACGACGAAGCCATGGCCGCCGAAAGTGACCTGACAGCGCAGGTCCAGCGCGTCCTCCGGCAGGGTCGTGTTGTAGCCGCGCTCGGTCTCGAGCGGGATCTTCTCGCCCAGGGTCGCGGCGATGCGGTGCGAGAAAGCCCCGGCCGCGACGACGACCTTGTCGGCGGTCATCTCTGCGCCGTCGGTATGGATCGTAACCTTGTCGCCCGGGGTCAGGGCCCGGACCTCGGCGCGCAAGAGCTTGCCGCCGCGCGCCTGGAAAAGCTGGGCCAGGGCCTCGGTGTAGAGCTTGGGGTCGGCGATGGAATACCAGCCCGGGGTAAAGGTGCCATGGGTGAAGCGCGGCGACAGTCCCGGTTGCAGCCCCGCCATCTCCTCGGCCTTCATGTGCTGGAAGGCGATGCCATGCGCCTCGCGCGCAGCCCAGCCCGGGAGAGAGGCGCGGAACTCCGCCTCGCCCTCATAGACCTGCAGGTTGCCGCGTTTGTATAGCATCCCCAGAAGGCCGAGGTCGTCCAGAAAGGGCTCCAGCGTTGCGCGGGACAGGTCCATGAGCCCGGTCTGCGCCTTGGTCGAGGCCGCAACGGCCCTCGGCCTGCAGGCCCGGGCAAAGCGCCAAAGCCAGGGCGCGATCTGCAAGGCATAGGCCGGAGGGATGGTCAGCGGCCCGAGGGGGTCAAACAGCCAGCCCGGCGCTTTCCGCATCAGCCCCGGGGAGGCCAGGGGCAGGATGTCGGTGAAGGCAAAGGCCCCGGCATTGCCGGCCGAGGCCCCCGCCGCCGGGCCTTCGCGGTCGATGACGGTCACGTCGAGGCCCCGCGCCTGCGCCATCAGCGCAGACGACAGGCCCACGACCCCTGCCCCGATGACGGTGACCGTCATCTCAGGCGGCGTATTTCATGGCCACAGGCTGGCGCGACCAATCGGCATACCAGGCGTTGAACAGCGCGAACTGCTTCGCGATGAAGCCAGCCTGGGCGGGCGAGAGCGCATCGCTTTCGTTGAAATGCAGCCGGAAGCTCTCGTCGCCCTGCAGGACAAGCATGTGTTTGAAGAAGAGCACCAGGTCGGGCCCGGCATCGACTTCCGACAGGACCTGCATGGCCTGGTCGAGCTCATAGGCCAGCCGCCGCGCCTCGGCATCGCCCGCCATGGCGGCCTTGCAAAGCGCGGTGAGGTGCAGGACCTCACGGGGCAAGACATTGCCGATCCCGGTGATGGCGCCATCGGCGTTGCAGTTGACATAGCCGTGGTAGACGGCGGTATCGACGCCGATCATCAGCTTGATGTCGTCGGAGCCCGAGGTGATCATCTCGCCCGCATAGGACAGGTCCTTGAAGCCGCCGAACTCCTTGAAGCCCACCAGGTTCGGATGCTCGGCGCGGATCTGGAAGAAGAGGTCCGCCTTGGTCGAATAGCCGTAATAGGGCGAATTGTAGATCACGGCGGGAAGGGAGGGCGCCGCCGCCAGAACCGCCTTGAAATGGGCCTTCTGCGCAGCGGGAACCGTGCCGCGCGAGAGGAGGCGGGGAATGACCATCAGGCCATGGGCGCCGACTTTCTCCGAATGGGCGGCAATCGCTACGGCGGTCGCGGTGTTGACCGCCCCGGTGCCCACGACGACCTTGATGCCCGCCTTCACCAGCCGCTCGACCCCCTCCATCCGCCAGGCGTCGGTCAGAAGCGGCCAATCCCCCATCGAGCCGCAATAGACCACCGCCGACATGCCAAGCGAGACCAGCTCGCGCGCCTTGGCGACCAGGCGGTCGAAGTCGGGCGTCCGGTCGGGTTTGCAGGGCGTCATCAGGGCGGGAATCGTGCCGGAGAAGATATCGGGATTCATGGGAGCCTCCTTGGTTGCGCCCAGCCTATGACTTTGCATTTTATTTGTCGACAGGAAACTACAGGCGGATGTCCTGCCGTCGGTCCCGCGCGATCATGTCGCGGATCTGGTGGACGATCTGATCGGCATGGGCCTTGGCGAGGTGGTCGCAGAGCATAACGTCCCGGGCCTCGATGGCGGAGATCAGGGCCTCGTGTTCGGTGATATAGGGATGCGGCGCCTGCGCCTCGAAGGTCGGGTAGTAATAGAGACGCAGGATGCGGCGGCCATCGTCCAAAAGCCGGGCGAAGAGCTGCAGGTAATAGGGGTTGCGCGCTGTCTCGGCAATGGCGACGTGGAAATCGCGGTTGCGCAGGATCATGGCCTGGGCATCGCCCGAAGCGACCGCCTCAGCAAAGACCGCCTGGCGCGCGCGGATCAGGTCGAGGTCGCCCGGACCATGGAACTCCGCCGCCAGCCGGGTCGTGACGCGGTACATCAGGGTCAAGGCGTCGAAAAAGGCGTTCAGGTTGGCGAAGTCGATCTGGCTGACCACAGAGGAGCGGTTGGGCAGCGTGGTGATCAGCCCCTCGGCCTCGAGCTTGACCAGGGCCTCGCGGATCGGCGTGCGCGACATGGCGAAGCGGTCGGCCAGGGCCACCTCGTCCACCGAAGAGCCCGGCGGCAGGGTCAGGTCCAGGATCTCGTCGCGCAGCGTGTCATAGACCAGGCGGACGCCGGAACCGCGCTTGCGTTCGGGGAGGGGAGTGTCTTGCATGGGGCGGCCTTTTCCTTGGTCTAGGCGTATGACGCCTGCGGGGCAAGTTTTTCGCCCCGGCCGGGGGCCCGTATCACGATATCAGACCTGCGTCATCGGTCAGGGCCGCTGCGCAGGGTGAAAGGAAGGCCGTTGACAGAATCGACGCGGAGGGGTGGAATATGGAAACGTTTCCACATCGAGGTCCCCCATGAAAGCCGCCCGCCTGAACCGCCTTTTCGCGCCCTCGGGCAATTGTTTCGACGTGGCCATCGACCATGGCATGTTCAACGAGGCCTCGTTCCTGGGCGGGATCGAGGATATGCGGAAGTCGATCCATACGGTGGCGGCGGCGGCGCCCGATGCGATCCAGCTGCCGCCGGGGACGGCGAAGATCCTGCAGGCGATCCCGGGCAAGACCCGGCCCGCCTTGGTCCTGCGCACCGATATCGCCAATGTCTATGGCACGCCCTTGCCTTCGGCCTTGTTCTCCGAGGTGATCGACCGCCCGGTCGAACAGGGGCTGGTGCTGGATGCGGCTTGCGTCGTGGTCAACCTTCTGATGCTGCCCGGCCAGCCGGAGGTCTACCGCGCCTGCGTGCGCAACGTGAATGCGCTGAAACGGGAATGCGAGATCATGGGGATGCCGCTGATGGTGGAACCCCTGGTGATGCAGGACAATGCCAAGGGCGGTTACATGGTGGATGGCGATATCACCAAGATCCTGCCGCTGGTGCGCCAGGCGGCGGAGCTGGGCGCCGATATCATCAAGGCCGATCCGTGCTCCAACGTGCAGGAATACCACCGCGTCATCGAGATCGCCCAGGGCCTGCCGGTGCTGGTGCGGGGCGGGGGTCGGGTCTCGGACGCGGAAATCCTGTCGCGGACCTCGGAGCTGATGGCCCAAGGCGCGCGGGGCATCGTCTATGGGCGCAATGTCGTGCAGCATCCGAACCCGGGTGGCATGACGCGGGCGCTCATGGCGATTGTCCATGACGGGGCCTCGCCGGAAGCGGCGCTGCAGATGGTGCAGGCATGAAGGAGATCCGCTTCGGCATCATCGGCTGCGGGCTGATGGGGCGTGAATTCGCCTCGGCCGCCGCGCGCTGGCTGCATCTGACGGGGATGCGCGCCAGGCCCCGCATCGTCTCGGTCTGCGACACCAACCCCGCGCTGATGGCTTTCTTCACCGAGAACCTCGGCCCCATTCAGGCCACGAGTGACTACCGCGCGCTTCTGGCCAACCCGGAGGTGGACGCCGTCTATTGCGCCGTGCCCCATGTGCTGCATGCCGAGATCTATCCGGCGATCCTGGCCGCCGGGAAGCATCTCTTTGGCGAGAAGCCCTTCGGCATGGACGCGGCCCAGAACCGGGCGATCCAGGAGGCCATCGACGCCCATCCGGGGCTGGTGGTCCGCTGCTCCTCGGAAATGCCCTTCTACCCCGGGGCGCAGAAGGTCATCGACTTTGTCCGCAGCGGTGCGGTGGGGGATATCCTCGAGGTCGAAGCCGCTTTCCTGCATTCCTCCGACATCAACCCGATGAAGCCGATCAACTGGAAGCGGATGGAGGCGGTGAACGGGGAATATGGTTGCATGGGTGACCTGGGCATGCATGTGCTGCATGTGCCCCTGCGGTTGGGCTGGCGGCCGGAGACGGTGCAGGCCTCGCTGGTCAAACGGGTGACCCAGCGCCCGGATGGCAAGGGCAACATGGTGCCTTGCGAGACCTGGGACAATGCCACGATCACCGCGAGGGTGCCGCATGACGGCGGGCATTTCCCCATGGTGCTGAAAACCTGGCGGATCGCGCCCGGTGAGGCGAATACCTGGAGCCTGCGGGTTCTGGGCATGAAGGGCTCGGCCTTCTTCACGACGAAAAGCCCCCGTCAGTGGCAGTTCATGCGCTATGACGGGACGCAAGCTTGGCAGACGGAAGACCTCGGCTATACGCCGCTTTTCCCCGGCATAACGGGGGGGATCTTCGAGTTCGGCTTCACCGATGCGATCCAGCAGATGTGGGCGGCCTTCGTCGATGAGCTGGCGGGAGGGGATGCCAAGGGCTTCCCCTGCGCCTCGCCGCGGGAGGCTGCCGATCACCACGCGGTTCTGACGGCAGCCCTGACGGCGGGCCGCGAGAACCGGACGGTCGAGGTGACCTATGCGACGCTCTGAGATCAACGCGGCCTTGCGCGCGGCGCGGGCGCTTTGCGACGCTTACCGCTTCGCCCTGCCCGACTGGGCGGAGTGGAGCCTGGCCGATCACCAGGCCAACCCGGCGCAGTCGCGCTTTCTGGCCGGGCGGCAGATCGGCTGGGATTGCACCGACTTCGGCAGCGGAGACTTCGCGCGGCGGGGCCTGACTCTGCTGTGCCTGCGCAATGGGGTGCAGGGGGATGCGACAGAGCGGCCCTATGCCGAGAAGCTGCTCTTTGTCGGCGAGGACCAGGAGACCCCCTTCCACGCCCATAAGGTCAAGCTCGAAGACATCATCGTGCGCGGTGGCGGCAACCTGATGGTGGAGTTTACCCGCGAGGGCTCTTTCGCCGCTGACACGATGGCCCGGGTCGATGGCGCCGAGGTCGCGGCCTTTGACGGGCCGATAAGGCTGACCGCCGGGGCCTCGATCACCATTCCGCGCGGGCTGCAGCACCGCTTCTGGGGCGAGCGCGGTTATGGGCCGGTCTTCGTGGCGGAAGTGAGCCAGTGCAATGACGACCGGGGGGACAACTTCTTCCTGGAGCCCCTGGGCAGGTTCTCGACCGTCGAGGAGGACGAGGCGCCGCTTTACCCCCTGTGGAACGAGGTTTCGGTGTGAGCAGTCTTAAGGACAAGGCCATCGCCTGCGCGGGCAACTGGATCGTGGATATCGTCCAGACCATCGACACCTGGCCGCAGAAAAGCGACTTGGTCCATATAAGGCACGAGGTCATGGGAGTGGGCGGCGGGGCGGCCAACGTGGTGCTGGACCTCGCGGCCTTTGACGCGGGCCTGCGGCTTTATGCCGTGGGGCTGGTGGGGGGGGACGCCCATGCGGGGCTCTGCCGCAGCGCCTGCGATGCGGCAGGGGTGGATCGGCGCTGGCTGAAGACCAGTGCCACCGCGATGACCGCCCATACCCAGGTGATGAATGTGCCGGGCGACAGCCGGACGTTTTTCTATCACCCCGGCTGCAACGATGCCCTGACCGAAGCCGATATCCCGGTCGAAGAGATGGCCGCAGAAGGGGTGGGGATCTTTTACCTCGGTTACATCAATCTGCTGGGGGCCTTGGACGCGCTGGAAGGGGGCACGACCGGGGCGGCGCGGATTCTCTCCCGGGCAAGGGCTTGCGGGATGGTGACGGTGGTGGACCTCGTCTCTGCCGACACGTCGACCTTTGCGGCCACGGTGATGGCGGCCCTGCCGACTGTGGATTATCTCTTTCTGAACGAAGTGGAGGCGGCGCGGACACTGGGTCGGCCGCCGATCCCGGCCGGGGATCGGGCGGGGCTGGAGGCTGCGGCGCGGGCATTGCAGGCGGCGGGGGCGGGGCGGGTTGTTCTGCACACCGGCCAGGGGGCGCTGTGGTTCGACGGGGCGCCGCTTTGGGCCGAGCCCTGTGCCGTGGCGCCTGGGGATATCGTCAGCCCGGTCGGCGCGGGCGATGCCTTTTGCGCAGGCGCGCTTTACGGGATCCACCAGGGTTGGGATGCGGGGCGCTGCCTGTCGCTGGCGCATCGGGCGGCGGCGGCCTCGTTGAAGGGGGCGACGGCGACGGAGGGGATACCTCCCTTGCGGGTTCTCCTGGGCTGAGGGCGCTTGGGGGCGCTGCCCCCAAACCCCCGGGATATTTGGGCCAGTGTGAAAGGGGCTCAGGTCGTCTCGCGCCGGACCAGGCGCAGGGCGAAGGGGGCGGGCGGGGGGAGGGGCGCTCCGGTCATCAGGCCGATGAGCTGGGCCGTGGCGGCCGCGGCGATCTCTCGCAGGGGTTGAGAGATGGTGGTCAGCGCGGGCAGGACATAGGCCGCCGCCGGAAGGTCGTCGAAGCCGATGACGGCAAGGTCGGCGGGCACCCGGAGCCCGCGTCCGATCGCGGCATGGATGGCACCGATGGCCGCGATATCGGTCGTGCCGATCAGCGCGGTGGGGGAGGTCTCCAGCACGTCCTCGGCCAGGGCGCGGCAGGCGTCGAAGTCATGGACCGGGCCAAGCGCCACGGCAACCGGCGAGTGGCCCGCCTCGGCCAGGCGCTCCAGCGCGCCGGCCAGCCTGGCCTGGATCGGGGCGCTATGGGCGGGGGCTCCGATCACCGCGATGCGGCTGTGGCCCTGGTCGAGGAGATGGCCCGCCATCAGCCGCCCCCCCGCATGGTGATCGGCCCCGACCTTGACCGCCGCGAGCCCCGGCAGGTCGCGGTCCAGCGCCACGACGGGCACTCCGGCCAGACGCCCGTATTGGTCGCCATCCGCCAGGACCGAGGCCGCGATGACGCCGTCCACCCCTTGGGAGAGGAGGGTGGAGATATAGCGCTCTTCGGCCGCAGCGCTTTCATCGGTGCAGCAGATCAGCGCCTGGTAGCCGGCCTGGAACAGGGCCTGTTCGATGACATGGGCCAAGATGGCGAAGAAGGGCACGTCCAGCGCCGGAAGAAGGACGCCTACCATGCGGCTTTCGCCCGACCGCAGGCGCCGCGCGCCCGCGTTGGGCAGGAAGCCCAGTTCGGCGATGGCCTCTTGCACCCGGGCGCGGGAGGCCTCGCTGACATAGCCTGAGCCGTTGATCACCCGGCTGACCGTGGCGGGCGAGGTGCCCGAGCGCCGCGCGATGTCCTTGATGCTGGCCATCTACCAGCGCGCCAGCCGGGGGGCGAGAAGCGCGCCCAGTGCGGCGAGGCCGAGGACCGCCGCGTTATACCAGACCGCGACGAAAAGCGGGGAGTCGTCGGTGCAATGCAGGGCGTATAGCGTGGCCGCGATGCCGCCAGAGGCCAGGCCCGCCAGGGCTCCGGCCCGGGGCAGGTCGGTGGGGGCAGCGCGGCGCAGGAAGCCCAGGAAGACCGCGAGGGGGGCCAGGCCGATCAGCGTGACCAGGGCCAGGCAGGCCCAGTTGTGCTGGCCCATCAGGGCGGGGAACCTTGCCTCGGGCGGCAGGGTCAGTCCCTCGGCCAGGGCGCCCGCCATGAGCGCCAGGGCGACGAGCCAGAGCGCCCGCCCCGCACGACCTCCGGGCCGCGACAGGGCGCGCAAGAGGGGCAGCGCGGTCAGGGCGACCAAAAGCGCCATGCCCATCTTGAAGCCGAAACGCCATTGACCCATGGCCGCGCCCAGATCGGCGCGCGGTGACAGAAGCGCCGCGAAGACCGTGAGCGCCAGGGCAATCCCGAGGCCAAGCGCCAGGGCCCAGCGGGCGCCGAAGCCCGGGCCCCGGGGGGCTGCATCCTCGGCCAATGCCTTGATCAGAGAGCGCGTCTCCATCGCCTAACCCCTTGCAAAATGGCGCGAAATCGCGGCCAGTCCCCGGTGCAGCGCCACCCGCACCGCCGTCTCCGTCATGCCCAGCACGCTGGCGGTTTCCGATATCGTCCGCCCCTCGACCGAGATCGAGGCGACCACCGCCTTCTGCCCCGGCCCCAAAAGCCCCAGGGCCCGGCCGATCTCGCGGTCCGACACCGTCTCGGCCTCGGGCTGCGGCAGGGTCTCGATGAAATCGCCGATGTCGAGCTCGACCCGGCGCCCCTTGCGGCGGAAAGCGTCGATCATCTTGTAACGCGCGATGGCATGGACCCAGGGCAGCACGGGTTGCCCCGCATCCCATGTGTCGCGCTTCAGATGGATGGCCAGCAAAGTCTCTTGCACGATATCCTCGGCCTCGGTCCCGATCTTGCGCCACAATGTCCCGCGCAATCGCCCGGCGACGCGCTCCAGGAAATCGGCATAGGCCCGCTGGTCCCCGGCGATGGCAGCGCGCAGGGAGTGCGACAGGCTTTCTTCCAGGCCGTCCGACATGCAGGCCCTCCTGTAACCCAATACGAGGCGCAGGGGCGATTGTTACATCCCGCCCGCAGAAAAAGCCATGACGGTCACGACCGCGTGACAGCGCTGAAACCGGCGTAACGAAAGGGGCCCGGGCCGCGAAGTGGTTTGCAAGCGACCCACGACGGGCCGCTGATAACCGGAGGATACCAGATGAACCGTTCGATCCTGACCCTGTCGCTTGCCGCTTCCCTGGCCGGGGCCCTTGCCGCCCAGGCCGCTCCGATGACCGAGGACCAGATGATGGGCATGGAGAAGTGCTATGGCATCGCGCTGAAGGGGCAGAACGACTGCGCCGCCGGGGCAGGGACGACCTGCGCGGGGACCTCGACCAAGGATTACGACGCCGCCGCCTGGAAGGCCGTGCCCGCGGGCACCTGCACGACGATGAACGTCGAGGGCCACATGGGCATGCTGGAGCCGATGAAGAGCTGAGGCCCTGGGGAGGCCCTGCCCCGGGCCTCCCCCCTTCGCGCCGCAGAGGCTGCCCCGCCTCGACCCTTCCGACAAAGCCGGAGAGATCATGTCCCTGCCCCCCGCCATCGGCCTTGGCCTGAAGCCCGCCCATTACGAGGTCATCCTCGAGACCCGCCCCGACCTTGGTTTCTTCGAAATCCATGCCGAGAACTATATGGGCGCGGGCGGTCCGCCCCATGCCTGGCTGGAACGGATCGCCGCGCTTTATCCCCTGTCGCTGCATGGCGTCGGCCTCTCGATCGGGGGGGAGAGCCTGGACCCGGCGCATCTGGCCCGGCTGCGGCGGCTCGTCGACCGCTACAAGCCGGCGGAGTTCTCGGAACACTTGGCCTGGTCCAGCCATGGCGTCTTCTTCAACGACCTTCTGCCCTTGCCCTATACCGAGGCGACGCTTGCCCGTATCTGCAGCCATATCGACCAGGTGCAGGACGCCCTGGGGCGGCGGATGCTGCTGGAGAACCCCTCGACCTATGTGACCTTTGCGGAAAGCCGCATCGAAGAGACCGATTTCCTGCGCGAGATCGTCAGGCGGACGGGCTGCGGGCTGCTTCTGGATGTCAACAACGTCATGGTGTCCTGCACCAACCAGGAGATCGACCCTTGGGCCTATCTCGACCGCTTCCCGATGGAGGCGGTGGGGGAGCTGCATATGGCCGGCCATGACGAGGATGACGGCGTGCTGATCGACGCCCATGCCAGCCCGGCCACCCCCGGCGTGCTGGCGCTTTATGACCGGGTGCTGGCGCAGACCGGCCCCATGGCCACGCTGATCGAATGGGACAATGACGTGCCTGATTTCCCGACCCTGATGGCCGAGGCCGCGCGGGTGGCGCGTCACCTCGGCGCCCACGCGGAGGCGGCCTGAATGGATCACGCCTCTTTCGCGGCGGGGCTTCTGGGCGGCGCGGCGCCTGTGGGGATCTCTGACCCCGCGCGCTTTGCGATCTACCGCAACAATGTCCATGTTGGCCTTTTGGCCGCCCTCTCCGCGCGCTTTCCGGTGACCGAGGCAGTGCTGGGGCCCGCCTTCTTCCGCGAGGCCGCCCGGGCGTTTCTGCGGCAAAGCCCGCCCCTGACCCCGGTGCTCGCCGATTGGGGCGAGGACTTCCCGGACCACCTCTCCCACCTGGCCGAGGTGCCCGCCTATGTCCCAGACCTCGCCCGCCTGGAGGCCGCCTGGACCCGCGCCTATCACGCCGCCGATGCGGCGCCCCTGACGCTGGAGGGCCTCGCCAGCCTCGACCTCGACCGGGGGATGGCGCTGCATCCGGCGGCGCAGGTCCTGGCCTCGGCCTGGCCCGTGGGGCGCATCTGGGCGGCGCATCAGGGCAACACGGCGCAAGAACGGTTCAGCGGAGCCGATGCGGTGCTGGTGACGCGGCCTGCGCTTGCAGTCGGCGTCCATATCCTGCCGCCTGCCGACCTCGCCTTCCTGGCCGCGCTGCAAAGGGGGCAATCGCTGGCCGATGCCGTCCCCGATGACCCCGGTTTCGACTTCGGCCGCGCGCTGATCGGACTGACCGCGCTGGGCGCTTTTGCCCAGGGCCCGCACCTTCAAGGAGACCCAAGATGATGACCCGCGCCGCCCCCGTGCTGGAGCCCCTCGTGCCCCTCGGCCTGCGCCTGGCCCTGGCCTTCCCCTTCTTCTTCTCCGGCCTGACGAAATGGGACGGTTTCCTGACCCTCTCCGGCGGAGCGCGGTTCCTTTTTGCCTCGGAGTTCCGCCTGCATATCCTGGGGACGGAATATCCCTATCCCTTCCCGATCCTCGCCGCCCATGCGGCAGGGGTGGCCGAGATCCTGCTGCCCGTGCTCCTCGTCCTCGGCCTCGGGACGCGTCTGGCGGCGCTCGGGATCCTTGCCATGACGGCGGTGATCCAGTTGACCGTGCCGGAGGGTTGGGCCAATTTCCACCTGCCCTGGGCGGCCATGGCCCTGGCGCTGGTCCACTTGGGCGCGGGGCCTCTCAGCCTGGACCGGCTGCGCGCGGGCCTTGCGCGCACCGCATAAAGCGTCACCTTGGACGCGTTCAGCCCAAGGGAGCCAGGATGTCAGACCGCGATTCGCTCGATCGGGCCTATGCAAATTCCGCCCATATCCCCGGTGGCGCGGACTATCCCGCCCGCTGGGACCGCGAGGCCCGCGCCTTCCGCGCCACGGCTCGAAGCGAGCTTGGCCTGGCCTATGGCAGCGGCGAAGGTCAGGCTCTGGACCTCTTCCTGCCCGCACAGGCGCCCCGGGGCCTGGTCGTCTTTATCCATGGCGGCTACTGGATCGAGGGCGGGCGGGAGTATTGGTCGCACCTTGCGGCGGGAGCGGTCGCGCGGGGCTGGGCCATGGCGCTGCCCTCCTACACGCTCGCACCCAAGGCCCGGATCGCCCAGATGACGGCAGAGGTCGCGCAGGCCGTGGCCACCGCCCGGGCGCGCGTGCCTGGCCCGGTCGTCGTCACGGGCCATTCCGCCGGAGGCCACCTGGCCGCGCGGATGGCCTGCCTTTCGGCGCTGGAGCGTGTGGTCCCGATCTCTCCGCTGGCCGATCTTGGCCCCATCGCCGGGACCTCGATGAACGACCTTCTGCATCTGGACGCCGCCGAGATCGCCGCCGAGAGCCCCTGCCTGTCACGCCCCCTGGCCCCCGCCCACGTCTGGGTCGGCGCCCAAGAGCGGCCTGCCTTCCTCTGGCAGGCGCGGCTTCTGTCCGAGGCCTGGGCCTGCCCCTGGACGCCCGAGCCCGGGCGCCACCATTTCGACATCGTCGAGGGGCTTTGCGATCCCGCATCGCCCCTGATGCAGACCCTTATCCCCGCAGCTTGAAGCGCTGGATCTTGCCGGTCTGGGTCTTGGGCAGGGCCCGGACAAAGACCACGCGGCGGGGGTATTTATAAGGCGCGATGGTCATTTTCACATGGTCTTGCAAGAGCTTGACCATCAGCGCATCGGGCTCGCGACCCTCGGCCAGCACGACATGGGCCTCGACGATCATGCCGCGCTCCTCGTCGGGCGCGCCGATCACCGCACATTCCACCACATCGGGATGCGACAAAAGCGCGGCCTCGACCTCCGGCCCCGCGATGTTATAGCCCGCGCTGATGATCATGTCGTCGGACCGCGCGGCGAAGTGGAAGCGGCCCTCTTCGTCCTGCCAGAAGCTGTCGCCCGTCAGGTTCCAGCCGTCACGCACATATTTCCCCTGCCGGTCGTCGGCCAGGTAACGGCAGCCCGTCGGGCCCCGCACCGCCAGCCGCCCGACCTCGCCGCGCGGCAGCTCGGCCATGTCCTCCCCAACGATCCGCGCCTCATAGCCGGTCACGGGGCGCCCGGTGCAGGCGGGGCGGTGGTCGTCGAAGCGGTTGGTCAGGAAGATATGCAGCATCTCTGTCGCGCCGATCCCGTCAAGCATCGGTTTCCCCGTCTTCGCCATCCATTCCTCGTAGACCGGCGCCGGGAGGGTCTCACCGGCCGAGACCGCCGCGCGGAGCGAGCTCAGGTCCGCCCCCTCCTCCATCGCCTTCATCATGGCGCGGTAGGCGGTGGGCGCGGTGAAGCAGACCGTGGCGCGGTGCTCCTGGATGAGCGAGATCATGTTGGCGGGCGAGGCCTGTTCCAGCAAAGCCGCCGCCGCCCCGAAGCGCAGGGGGAAGACGGCCAGCCCGCCGAGGCCGAAGGTGAAGGCCAAAGGCGGCGAGCCCACGAAGACATCCTCGGGCGTCACCCCCAGAACCTCGCGCGCATAGCCATCCGCGATGATGAGAAGGTCGCGGTGAAAGGCCAGCGCGCCCTTGGGCGTGCCGGTCGTGCCAGAGGTGAACCCGATCAGGGCCACATCGTCGCGGCCGGTCTGCACCGCCTGAAACCGCACTGACTTCTTCAGGGCCGCCCGGTCGAGTTCCGCGTCGTGGTTGGCCGTGCCGTCAAAGCCCACCACGGTCTTGAGAAAGGCCGAGTGCTTGGCGCAGGTGACGAGTTCCTCCATCAGACGCGTGTCGCAAAGCGCAAAAGCGATCTCGGCCTTGTCGACGATCGCCGCAAGCTCTCCGGCCCGCAGCATAGGCATGGTGTTGACCACCACCGCCCCCGCCTTGGTGGCGGCCAGCCAAGCCGCCACCATGGCCGGGTTGTTGGCCGACCGGATCAGCACGCGGTTGCCGGGCTTGATGCCGTAATCCTCGACCAGCACATGCGCCAGGCGGTTGGTCCAATCCGCCAGCTCCTTGTAGGTCCGCATCCGCCCATTGCCGATCAGGGCGGTATGGTCGCCGAAGCCCTTCTCGACCATGCGGTCGGTGAGTTCGACGGCGGCGTTCATATACTCCGGGTAGTCGAAGCCCTGAAGCGGGATCTCCGGCCATTGGTCGGCAGGCGGCAGGCGGTCGCGGGTGAAAGTGTCGGTGTGACCTGATGGTCCGAGTCCGGGAAAATCGGGCATGGGGGTTCCTCCTGTTGGGGATGCCGGGGGGTCATCGCCCCCCGGTCGTTCAAAGAATGGTGCGCACGCGCCAAAGCTCGGGGAAGAGCTCGACCTCGAGCATCCGGCGGAGATAGCTGATCCCCGCCGTCCCCCCGGTGCCGCGCTTGAAGCCGATGACGCGTTCGACCGTCGTGACGTGGTTGAAGCGCCAGCGGCGGAAATAGTCCTCGAAGTCGACCAGCTTTTCGGCCAGCTCATAGGCCTCCCAATGCGCCGAGGGGTCGCGGTAGACCTGCGCCCAGGCCTCTGTCACCCCCTCGTTCACCGTCCAGGGCTCGGAGACATCGCGGGTCAGGACCTCCGGGGGCACCGGCAATCCGAGCCGGGCCAGGCGCCGCAGCGCCTCGTCGTAAAGCGAGGGTCGCGCCAGTTCCGCCGTGAGCCGTTCCATCAGGTCGGGCCGGTGTTCATGCGGCCGCAGCATGGCCTTGTTGCGGTTGCCGACCGCATATTCGATCAGCCGGTATTGCCAGGACTGAAAGCCGGAACTTTGCCCGAGGTCATCGCGGAAGGCGGTGTATTCCGAGGGCGTCATGGTGCGCAGAACGTCCCAGGCGGAATTGAGCTGTTCGAAGATCCGCGCCACCCGGGCCAGCATTTTGCTGGCCTCGGCCGTATGGTCGCCCGCAATCGCCTGACGCGCCGCCGACAGCTCATAAAGCGCCAGCTTCATCCACAGCTCCGATGTCTGGTGCTGGATGATGAAGAGCATCTCGTCATGGGCCGTGCTCAGCGGGTGCTGGGCCGAGAGGATCGCATCGATGCCCAGGTAATCGCCATAGGACATGCGCGCCTTGAAATCCATCTGCGCGCCCTCTTTCGAAGGGTCATAGGCCTTGCCGGGATCATGGGCCGGGCACCCCGTGGTCTTGTCTGTCATGATCGTGCTTTCTCTGAAAGGGGAAGGGTTTCAGGAAAGCGCGCCCTTTTGACTGAGCACCGAGGCCATGCCGATCTTGCGCCAATCGGCGATCCAGCCCGAGGGGCGGCAGTCACTGGGCAGGGTCGTCAGCGTCATGTGACCTCGCTTTTGCGCAGGATACCCCGTCCGGGGAAGATTTCAAACCGGGATGACGGCAGTGGCCTCGATCTCGACCTTGGCGCGGTCTTCGACCAGCGCCACGACCTGCACCAGGGCCATGGCGGGGAAATGCTTGCCGATGGTGGCACGATAGGCGCGGCCAAGCTCTTTCAGCGACCCAAGGTATTCCTTCTTGTCCGTCACATACCAGGTCAGCCGCACCAGATGTTCCGGCTTGGCCCCCGCACAGGCCAGGACCTCGACGATCGACCGCAGGGCCTGTTCGACCTGGCCGACGAAATCGTCGGTCTCGAAGACCTGGTCCGCGTTCCAGCCGATGATCCCGCCGGTAAAGACCATGCGACCAGAGGCCGCCACGCCGTTCGAATAGCCCAGGGCCGGTTTCCAGTGCGCGGGATGAAGGAACTCCAGTCTTGCGGCGTCAGGTTGCATCGGGGGTCTCCAGGTGGGCGGCCAAGGCGGCGCGCAGGGGGGCGGTCCAGGGCGCGGGTTTCAGGTTGGGCGCGTAGACAAGCGTCAGACGGATGGTCAGCCGACCCGGAACCTCGGCGCGGAAGGTCACCGAGGAGCCGCCGATGCGCTCGACCACCAGAACCCAGGTCAAAAGCTCGCCCAGCCGCGAGGGCGCCTTGAACTCCGCCTCCAGGCGCACGGTCGGCACCCCGGTGTTCTCGGCCATCATCGCCTCGTAAGGCAGGCCCAGCTCGTCGCGGAAGAAGTTCTCGCACAGCGAGTTGGTCATCTCGAAGTAACGCGGGTAAAAGACGATCCCCGCCGGATCGCAGTGGTTGAACTCGACGCGGATCTGACGGCGATAGGTCATAGGCTCCTCGCAATGACGATGCGCTGCACGTCCGAGGCGCCCTCATAGATGCGCAGCGCCCGGATTTCGCGGTAAAGACCCTCGACGACGGAGCCATGGCGCACGCCCTCGCCGCCATGAAGCTGAACGGCCATGTCGATGACCTCCTGGGCCGCTTCGGTGGCGTAAAGCTTGGCCATGGCGGCCTCGCGGGTGACCCGCGCCGCGCCCTGATCCTTGACCCATGCCGCGCGGTAGACGAGCAGGGCCGCGGCATCCACTTTAAGCGCCATATCCGCCATGTGCCCCTGGACCATCTGCATCTCGGCCAAGGCCAGGCCCTGGATCTTCCGCGACCGGACACGGTGCAAGGTCTCGTCCAGCGCCCGCCGCGCCATGCCCAGGGCCGCCGCCCCAACGGTCGACCGGAAGACATCCAGCACCGACATGGCGATCTTGAACCCCGCCCCCGCCTCGCCGATCAGCGCATCTTCTGGAAGCGTCACCCCCTCCAGCGCCAAAGTCGCCAGGGGATGCGGCGCGATGACCTCCTGCCGCTCCACGACCCGCAGTCCCGCCACATCGGCAGGCATCAGAAAGGCCGAGAGCCCACGCGCCCCCGGCGCCTCGCCGGTCCGGGCAAAAATCACATAGACATCGGCGATCCCGCCGTTCGAGATCCAGGTCTTGACCCCATCGAGCCTCCAGCCCCCCGGCACCCGGACCGCCGTGGTCGAGGTCGCGGCCACATCCGACCCCGAGCCCGGCTCGGTCAAAGCAAAGGCCGAGATCGCCTCTCCGGAGGTCGTCTTCCCCAGCCATTCCCGCTGCGACGCCGTCCCGAACAGCGAAACCGCCCCCATCCCAAGCCCCTGCATGGCAAAGGCGAAATCGGCCAGCGCATCGTGCCGCGCCAGGGTCTCGCGGATCAGGCAGAGCGTCCGCACATCCAGGCTCCCGCCCGAATGTCTGAGCCAGCCCCCCGCGCCCAAGGCCGCCACCAGACCCCGGCACGCCGCATCGACATCGCCATGATCCACCGGCAGATGAGCGCCACACCAGTCCTCCAGCGCCGCCGCCATCTCCCGATGCCGCGCCTCGAAGAAGGGCCAATCCAGGTAAGTTCGATCGCTCATCGTTTCATCTTTTCATAAATATCCCACGGGGGTCCGGGGGTGTGAAACCCCCGGGCAGCTCAGTCGCCCGCGAAAACCGGAGTCTCCTTGGCGACAAAGGCGTGATAGGCCCGCTCGAAATCCTTGGTCTGCATGCAGATCGCCTGGGCCTGGGCCTCGGCCTCGATGGCCTGTTCCAGCCCCATGTTCCATTCCTGGTTCAACTGGGTCTTGGTGATGCCATGGGCAAAGACCGGGCCGGAGGCCAGTTGAGCGGCCAGCGCCAAGGCCGCGGCCTCGGCATCCTCGGTGACCGAGTTCCAGAAGCCCCATCTTTCGCCCTCTTCGGCCCGCATCACCCGGCCGGTATACAGAAGCTCCGCCGCCCGCCCCTGGCCCACGATCCTGGGCAGCATGGCGCAGGCCCCCATGTCGCAGCCCGCGAGCCCCACACGGGTAAACAGGAAGGCGCATTTGGCCGAAGGTGCCGCCACCCGCAGGTCCGACGCCATGGCCATGATCGCCCCCGCCCCCACGCAAATCCCCTCGACCGAGGCCACGATGGGCTTGCCACAGCCGATCATCGCCTTGACGAGATCCCCGGTCATCCGGGTAAAGGCCAGAAGCTCCTTCATCTCCATGCCGACCAGCGGCCCGATGATGTCATGCACATCCCCGCCCGAGCAGAAATTCCCGCCGTTCGAGGCCAGGACCACCACATCGACATCCGTCGCATAGACCAGGTTGCGGAAGGTGTCGCGCAACTCGGCGTAGCTTTCGAAGGTCAGGGGGTTCTTGCGTTCCGGCCGGTTCAGGCGGATCACCGCGACCCTTCCCTTCATCTCCCACAGGAAATGCTGCGGTTTCAGTCCTGCCATTTCCATCACGACCCCACCCGTTTCAAGATATCCGTCATCGCGTCCAGATCGGCCTCCGAGAGGCCAGCAAAGACCCGCGCCACTTCCGCCTCATGCTCCGCCGCCAGCCCCTCGAACTGCGCGAAGCCCTCGGGCGTCAGCGCCACGAAGACCGTCCGTCGGTCGGTCTCGGAGGGCGTGCGGCGCACCAGGCCATCAGCCTCCAGCCGGTCCACCACCGTCGTCGCATTGCCGTTGGACACCAAAAGCATGCGGGAAAGCTCCGACATCGTCACCCCCTCGCGCTTGCGGTAAAGCGCGGCCATGACGTCAAAGCGCGGCAGGGTGGTCGCATGTTTCACCCGCAGGAATTCGCGCAGTTCACCCTCCGCTGCCCTTGTCACGCCCAGGAGCCTGATCCACATCTTCAACCGGCGCTTCGAGAGGGGATCGCTCATACTTCGCCCCCCGCGATCGGAAGTCCCACCCCATTCACCCCATCGGCCTGACACAGGTAAAGCGCCGCCGAGGTCACCTCGTCGGGGCGGTAAAGCCGGTTCTGGGGGGAGAGGCCCTCCAGGGCGGCGCGGGCCTCGGCCTCGCTGCGCCCGGTCTTTTCCATGATGACCTTGATCGAATGGGCGGTCATGTCGGTATCCAGGAACCCCGGGCAGATTGCATTGACGGTGACCGGGGTCCTCGCCACCTCCAGCGCGAGCGAGCGCACCAGCCCCATCACCCCGTGCTTCGCCGCCGCATAGGGCGCGACCTTGGCGTAGCCCTTGAGCCCGGCGGTGGAGCAAATCGCGATCAAACGCCCCCAGCCGTCGAATTGCCTGAGGCCCTCGCGAAAGGTCAGGAAGACGCCGGTCAGGTTGACGGAGAGCATGGCGTTCCATTGCTCCAGCGTCGTGCGCGACAGGGGCGCCGAATCCGCCTGGCCCGCATTGGCGATCACCACATCGCAGCGGCCAGCTTGCGCGAACAGCGCCTGGACCGAGGCCTCATCCGTCACATCGCAGGCCAGGGCGCGGATCGCGGGATGCTGCGCAGCAACGCCCTCCAGCGCCGAGAGCCTGCGGCCGCAGATCACGACCTCCGCCCCCTGGGCCGCGAAGCCCAGGGCGAGGTCGGCCCCTGCGCCCGAGCCGCCACCCGTCACAAGAACCCGCTTGCCAATCATACCCTTATCGCCTCGACCTGTTTTTGCATCAGCCGCCGCGCCTGGTCGCGGCCCGCGAGATAGGGCAGCGGCCAACCGGCATCTTGGCCGACCGCAAGGCCCGCGTGAAGGGTCCAATAGGGGTCGGTCAGATGCGGACGGGCGAGGCACACAAGGTCGGCGCGTCCGGCCAGGAGGATCTGGTTCACCTGCTCGGCCTCGGTGATATTGCCGACCGCCATGGTCGCCAGCCCCGCCTCGTTGCGGATGCGATCCGAGAAGGGGGTCTGGAACATCCGGCCATAGATCGGACGCGCCTCTGTCGTGGTCTGGCCCGCCGAGACGTCGATGATATCGGCGCCAGCGGCGGCGAAGAGACGGGCGATCTCCACCGCCTCGGAAGGGGTCACGCCACCCTCGACCCAGTCATGGGCGCTGATGCGCACCGACATGGGCTTGGCCCCCGGCCATTCGGCGCGCATGGCCGCAAAGACCTCCAAGGGGAAGCGCATGCGGTTTTCCAGGGACCCGCCGTATTCGTCCGTCCGCTGGTTCGAGACCGGCGAGATGAAGCTGCTGATCAGGTAGCCATGGGCGGCATGCAGCTCGATCATGTCAAAGCCGCAGGTCCGCGCCATCTCGGTGGCCTTGGTGAACTGGATCACCACTTTGTCCATATCGGCGCGGTCCATCTCTTTCGGGACCTGGTTCGCAGGCCCCCAGGGGATCGCCGAGGCGGAGATCAGCGGCCAGTTGCCCCGCGGCAAAGGCGCGTCGCCCTCCTCCCAGCCCACCTGGGTCGAGCCCTTGCGGCCCGCATGCCCGATCTGGCAGCAGATCTTGGCATCGGTCTCGGCATGGATGAAATCGACGATGCGCTTCCAACCGGCCTCGTGCTTGGGGGTATAGAGCCCCGGGCAGCCGGGGGTGATGCGGCCCTGGGCCGACACACAGGTCATCTCGGTATAGACGAGCCCGGCGCCGCCCTTGGCGCGCTCGGCATAGTGGACCAGGTGCCAGTCGCCCGGCGTGCCATCCACCGCCATGTACTGCGCCATGGGCGAGACCACGATGCGGTTCTTCAAGGCCATGTCCCGCAGGCGGAAGGGGGCGAACATGGGCTTTTGCCCGGGCTGGCCGCCCGCCTGTTCCTGGAACCAATCCTCCGTCTGGGCGAGCCATTTCGGATCGCGCAGGCGCAGGTTCTCATGCCCGATGCGCTGGCTGCGCGTCAGCAGGGAATAGGCGAATTGCTGGGGGGGGAGGTCGAGGTAACGCTCGACCTCCTCGAACCACTCCAGCGAATTGCGGGCGGCGCTCTGCAGGCGCAGAACCTCGACCCGGCGCTCGGCCTGGTAGCGCTCGAAGGCCGCCTGCATATTGGGTTCGGAATGCAGGTATTCGGCCAGGGCAATCGCGGAGTCGAAGGCCAGCCTGGACCCCGAGCCGATCGAGAAATGACCGGTCGCCGCCGCATCCCCCATCAGGACGACGTTCTCGTGATACCACTGGCCGCAGATCACGCGGGGGAACTGCATCCAGACCGCCGATCCGCGCAGATGGGCCGCGTTGGACATCAGCTCATGCCCGCCGAGATGCGCGGCGAAGATCTTGCGGCAGGTCTCGACGGTTTCCTCCTTGGACATGGCCTCGAAGCCCCAGGCGTCCCAAGTGTCGGGCAGGCATTCGACGATGAAAGTCGCGGTATTGGCGTCGAACTGGTAGACATGGGCCCAGACCCAGCCATGTTCGGTCTTCTCGAAGATGAAGGTGAAGGCGTCGTCGAACTTGGCATGCGTCCCCAGCCAGACGAACTTGCACTTGCGCAGGTCGATATCGGGCTGGAAGACGTCCGCATATTCGCGGCGCACGGCGGAGTTGATGCCGTCGGTCGCCACCACAAGATCATAGTCGCGGCGATAGTCCTCGGCCGATTTGAACTCGGTCTCGAAGCGCATATCGACGCCGAGTTCCCGCGCGCGGGCCTGCAACAGGATCAGCATCTGCTTGCGCCCGATCCCGGCAAAGCCATGCCCGCCCGAGACCGTGCGCACCCCGTCATGCACCACCGCGATATCGTCCCAATAGGCGAAGTGGTCGCGGATCGCCTGGGCCGAGACCGGGTCGTTTTTCGTCATCCGGCTCAGCGCGTCATCGGACAGCACCACGCCCCAGCCGAAAGTGTCATTGGCCCGGTTGCGCTCCAGCACCGTCACCTCATGCGCCGGATCGCGCAGCTTCATCGAGATGGCAAAGTAAAGTCCGGCAGGACCGCCGCCGAGGCAAAGAATCTTCATGAGCCGCTCTCCTTCGATTGGGGTCAGGCTCTCACCCCCGCAAAACAATTTCAAGCTTGAAATTTCAGACTTGAAAAATTTTGCGGATGGGGGATGATCGGACCATGGACCTGATCATCACAAAACATGACGGCTGGACGGCGCTGACCTTGAACCGCCCGGCGCAGAAAAACGCCCTGAACACCGCGCTCTTGGCGGCGGTGGCGGGGGAGTTGGGGCGGCTGGCCATGGACCCGGCCTGCCGGGCGGTGGTGCTGGCGGGCGCGGAGGGGAACTTCGCGGCCGGGGCGGATATCGGGGAGATCGCGGACAAGGGCTCGGCCGAGGGCGCCACGGACCCCCGAAAGGCGCATTGGGCGGCGATCAGGGCCTTTCCGAAACCGCTGATCGCGGCGGTCGAGGGCTTTGCCCTGGGGGGCGGCTTCGAGCTGGCCTTGATGGCAGATCTGATGGTCCTGGGGCCTTCCGCGCGGCTGGGGTTGCCCGAGACCAACCTGGGGCTGATCCCCGGGGCGGGGGGCGGGCAGCGGTTGATGGCTCTGGCCGGGCGGGCGCGGGCGACGCGGATGGTCCTGACCGGAGAGATCATCGATGCCGAGACCGCCTTGGCCTGGGGCATCGCGGCTTACCGCGCCGAGGACGCCCTGGCCTTTGCGGGCGACCTCGCGGCGCGGCTCGCACGGCGCGCCCCCCTGGCGCTGATGGCGGCCAAGCGGGCCCTGGTGGCGGAACGGGGCCTCGCGCTGGACCTCGAGCGCGAGGGATTCGAGGCTCTTTTGGACAGCGAAGACAAGGCCGAGGGGATCGTGGCCTTCCGCGAGAAACGCAAACCGGAGTTCAAAGGGCAATGATCGCAGTCATCGGACTTGGCGCCATGGGGCTGGGGATCGCCCAGGTCTTCGCGCAAAGCGGCGCGAGTGTGCGCGCCACCGATCAAAGCCCCGAGGCCCGGGCCTCGGCCCCCTCTCGCCTGCGGGCGGCGCTGGAGCCTCGTGTGGCCAAGGGCGCGATGACTGCCGAGGCCATGGAGGCCACGCTTTCCCGCCTGACCGTGGTGGACAGCCTGGAAGACCTCGCCCCTGCCGACCTGGTGATCGAGGCGGTGGCCGAAAGGCTGGCCGTCAAACAGGCGGTCTTTGCGACTTTGGAGCCCTTGCTTGCGGCTAACGCGGTTCTGGCGACCAACACTTCCTCTCTGTCGGTCGGCGCGATTGCGCAGGGGCTGACGCGGCCCGGGCAGGTCCTGGGCCTGCACTTCTTCAACCCCGCGCCGGTGATGAAGCTGGTGGAGCTGATCGCCCATCCAGGCACCTCTCCCGAAGCCTTGGCCCAGGCCCGCGCCCTGACCGAGGCTGCGGGCAAGGTGGTCATCTCCTGCGCCGACCGTCCGGGCTTCATCGTCAACCGCTGCGCCCGGCCCTATTACGGCGAGGCCCTGGCCCTGGTCGAAGAGGGCCGCTCTGCGCCCGAGATCGACGCTGCCATGATGGCCCATGGCTACAAGCTTGGCCCCTTTGCCCTGATCGACCTGATCGGCGCGGATATCAACCTCGCCGCCACCGAGGGGCTTTCGGCGGCCATGGGCCAGCACCCGCGTTATCACGTCTTCCAGGCCCTGCGCGCCCAGGTCGCCAGCGGCAAGCTTGGCCGCAAGACCGGGAGCGGTTTCATCTCGTCGCCTGCCGCCGCCCCCCCGGATGCCGATGCCATCGCCCTGCGGATCGAGGCGACGCTGGTCAACGAGGCCGCTTGGGTGCTGTCCGAGGGCGGGGTGACGGCGGGGGATATCGACACGGCGATGACCCTGGGCCTGAACTTCCCGCGAGGCCCCTTTGCCGCGCTGGAACGTCATGGCCGCGACGCCATCCGCGCCACCTTGGCCGCGCTGGAGGCCCGCGCTCCGCTTCACCTGAAGACCCGCTACATGCCCGCGCCGATCCTTGCCTGAAGCGTGTCGCGCGGGCTCAGGCCATAGCGCGCGCGGTAGACTTCGGAGAACCGCCCGAAATGGGTGAAGCCCCAGCGCAGGGCCACATCGGTAACCCTTGTTCCGGGCGGCGCCTGCAAAAGGTCGGCATGGGCCCGCGCCAGCCTCTGGTCGCGCCAAAAGCCCAAGGGCGTCGTCCCACGGTGCTGGCGGAAGACCATCTGCAACCCGCGCGGAGATATTCCCGCCGCCTGGGCGACCTCTTCCAGCGTGATCGGCTGATCCAGATGCGCCTCGATGAAGCCCTCGGCCAGGCGCAGATGGCGCGGGCGGGGGGCGGCGCGTTGGCGGGAAAGGGCGGATTGGCGGTCATGCGGCGCCTCCAAGAGCCCCGCGAGGATCGTGCTTTCGATCTGCCGCGCCATCAGCCCGCGCCCGATCGGCGGGCTTCCCGCATCGGTCTCGGCCACCAGCCACAGGATCAGCCGCCGCAGGGCCGCCCCCGGCCCCTTTGTCAGGTCCAAGGGCCCGTCAAAGGTCAGGGGCCGCTCTGACGGCCCCAAAAGCGCCGCCAACTGCGCCTCCATCGCCGCGCGCGAGACCTGGACCAGCACTTGCCGCGTGCCCGCCTCCCAGGTCATGCGGGTCGGCAGATGCGGGTTCAGGATGGCGGCCTGGCCAGGCGTCGAGACATAGCGGGCTGCGCCGTTCACGATCTCGGCCCCGCCCGAAAGCGGCACTTGCAAGAGGTAGAACCGCCCCAACTCTCCGGGTGCGATCAGCGTGCGGGCGCCGTATTCGATGTAGTTCAAGGACAGGTCATGGCCCGGCAGGTGGTGGTGGCAGGCATCCAGCGCGCCATCGGCCTCCAGCCGATGCGGGCAGAAGACGGCCGCAACCCGCTCACGCGCCTCGTCGAGGTCGCGGGTCTGGAACAGCGCGTGATCCTGCAAGAGACGCATGACGGCTCCTTTCGCCGTCAGAGTAACACGGCCTGCGACCAATCGACCCAGGCCCCGGCGGTTTTTTTCGTTTTTCGGATAGGGCGCGCGCCTCCCGGATAGCTCGCGCACAAGACGGCGTCACAGTTCCTTCAAACTCAAAAGAAGGAGACAGGGATGCGTGGGATAGAGGGAAAGGTGGCCATCGTGCCGGGGGGCTCGACCAAGATCGGGCGGGCGGTGGTCGAGGCCTTTGTCGCGGCGGGGGCCAAGGTCATGGTGGCCGATATCGTGGAAAGCGCGGTCGAGGGGGCAGCGTTCATGGCCTGCGACCTGCGCGACGACGCCCAGATCGCGGCCCTGGTGAAGGCGACGAAGGAGCGTTTCGGCCGGATCGACTTCCTGGTCAACGTGGCGTGCTCTTACCTCGACAACGGCGCGGGTTCGACCCGGGCCGAGTGGCTGGAGAGCCTGAACGTCAACCTCGTGGGCAGCGTCATGCTGATGCAGGCGGCGGAGGAGGAGCTGGCGCGGAATAAGGGCGCCATCGTGAATTTCGGTTCGATTTCGGCCAAGGTCGCGCAAACCGGGCGCTGGCTTTACCCCGTGTCGAAGGCGGCCATCCTGCAGCTGACGCGCAACCAGGCGATGGACCTCGCGCCCAAGGGCATCCGGGTGAATGCCGTAAGCCCAGGCTGGACCTGGAGCAATATCATGGACCAGCTGACGGGCGGCAACCGTGCCAAGACCGATGCCGTGGCCGCGCCCTTCCACATGCTGGGCCGTGTCGCCAACCCCGAGGAGGTCGCCGCCGCCGTCCTCTTCCTCTGCTCAGACGAGGCCAGCTTCATCACCGGCGCCGATCTGCCCGTCGATGGCGGTTATGCCGCCATGGGGCCCGAGCAAGCCAAACCCGCCATCCCCCTGCTGATGTGAGGTCCACATGAAAATCGCCATCATCGGAGCGGGCTTCGCCGGCCTCACCTCCGCCCGCCATTTCCGCGACTTCGGCCACCAGGTGACGGTCTTCGAGAAGGCCCCCGACGTGGGCGGGGTCTGGTCGAAGACAAGGCTTTACCCCGGCGTGTCGACGCAGAACGGCAAGGACACCTATCACCTGTCGGACTTCCCGATGCCGAAGGACTACCCGGAATGGCCGAGCGGCCAGCAGGTTCAGGCCTATCTGGAAAGCTATGCCAAGACCTTCAACCTGATGCCGCTTCTGCGCCTGAACACCAAGGTGGAGGCGGCCACCCAGGGCGAGGATGGGCGCTGGACGGTGACGACGGCCCAAGGGTCGGAGACCTTTGACTTCCTGACCATCTGCAACGGCATCTTCTCGGCCCCCGCCGTCCCCGATTTCCCCGGCGCAGAGGCCTTCAAGGCGGCGGGCGGCACGATCTGCCATTCGTCGGAGTTCCTGAACCTGAACGACGCCAAGGGCAAGCATGTGGTCGTCATCGGCTATGGCAAGTCGTCTTGCGACGTGGCGGTGGGGCTGGAAGGGACGGCGGCCTCCATGACCGTGGTGGCGCGCGAGCTGATCTGGAAGATGCCCAAGAAGCTGGCCGGGGTCTTGAACTACAAATACCTCTTCCTCACGCGGATGGGCGAGGCTCTGTTCCCCTATATCACGCTGAAGGGCACCGAGAAATTCCTGCATGGCGCGGGGCGGCCGGTCAGGAACTCCATGCTGGGTTCGGTGCAGGGCGTCATCACCAAGCAGTTGAAGCTGAAGAAGCTGGGTGCCTTGCCGAGGGGGTCGTTCGAGCGGATTGCGCGGTCCACGGTCTCGCTGGTGACGGATGGCTTCTTTGGGCTGGTGGAAAAGGGCCGCATCGCCATCAAGCGCGACACCGCGATCGACCAGCTTCTGGTCGAGGGCGGGCGGCGGTTCGCGATCCTGAAGACCGGCGAGAAGATCCCCGCCGATATCGTCATCTGTGGCACGGGCTGGCGGCAGGAGGTGCCCTTCCTCGACCAAGACACCCAAGACCGGATCATGGATGCCAAGGGCAATTTCCGGCTTTACCGCTGCATCCTGCCGACCGGGGTCAGGAACCTGGCCTTCAACGGCTATAACTCGTCGTTCTTCTCGCCGCTTTCGGCCGAGATGGGGGCCCTGTGGATCGTGGCCCACATGGCGGGGGCGCTGAACCTGCCCTCCGAGGCTGCGCAGCTGGCCGCCACCGACAAGCGCCTGGCCTGGATGGCGGAGCGGACCGAGGGCAAGCATGCGCGGGGGACGAACATCATCCCCTTCTCCATGCACCAGGTCGATGAGCTTCTGGAGGATATGGGGCTGGGGATCGGCGGGTTTCAGCGCTTCATGGAGTGGCAGATGCCGGTGAAGCCCGGCAGCTATGCCCGCGTGGCCAAGGACCTGCAGCGAAGGCTGGAACCTCAGGCGCGGCTGCGCCCAGCGACGGTATAAGGAAAGGGGGCCCAAGCGGCCCCCTTTCTCATGCGAAGCTCTCGATGGTCTGGATGGCGCCGGCCAGGGCCTTGCCCTCTTCGTCCTTCAGCGCCGCTTCGCGCAGACGGCGGCACCAGTCGGCGGCGTCGTCCCGGGTGGCGATCTTCAGGCTCGCGGCGACCACGCGGTCGAACTTGGAATGGCCGCGCGCATGGGTGTCGGAATAGCCCTTTATGAGCCTCCGGCACTTGATGAGCTCCACGGCCAGGTCATAGGGCTGGGCCAGAGCGGTCGCGAGCCAAGCCTCCAGATGCGCCTGTTCCTGTTGGTGCCGCAGGGTGCGGCGACGCCAGGACTTGGCGCCTCCGAGCGTGTGCAGCACCAGGAAGGCAGGGAGGCTGTCGGTGCGCAGGCGGCGGCCCTTGTTGAACCAGCGGTTGAGGCGGTCGTGCCATTTCGGCACATCCATCCGGGCACCAAGGCCCGCGGGCATCAGGCCGATGATCTCTTCGGCGCGGGGGTGGAAGAACTCGGTCAGTTGCAGGACCTGGGTCTCTTTCAGCCGCATCTCTTTCTGGATGCGGGCGAAACGCTGGGCGCGGGTCTTGAGGTCAGCCACGCGGATGATGTCGTCATAGGCCATGGCATTGGCGATATACTTGGCCGCCTCGCGAGACAGAGCAAAGGGCGCGCGGTCCTGGGCCAGGACCTTTCCCAGCCGGTCGAGATATTCCGCGCCGTATTTCAGGTCCTGGAAATCGACCACCTTGCGCAAGCCGGGCAGCGCCAGTTCGGCGACCGGCTCAGGCAGGGCGGCGACGCGCGCCGTCAGCGCCTGCCACTCGGCCAAAAGCCTTGCGGGGCCGGAGACTTTCAGCCGCTTGACGGGCTTCTCGACCATTGGGGCGCTTTGCCCCGCCGCATCGAAAGCCGCGCCAAAGGCCCGCAGCGAGCCCTCGACCCCCTTGCCGCCAGCCTTGATCGCGGCCTCGAAGGCCTCACGGGGGAAGGGCAGCGCGCCGGAGCCTGCCAGCGCGCCGAACAAGGCCGCCGAAATCACCGAGCCATTCTTGATCGCCAAGGCGTCGAAATCGGCGGCGATGAAGCGGCGGGCGGCGATTTCGGCGGCGGTCATGACCTCTTCGGAACTGGCGATCCCGTCGCCCGGGGTCATCTTTTCCGACACCGCCAGGGCGCGGTGGGTCGAGGTGATCAGGGTCGTGCGGTCCGGCGTGACGAAGCCGCGGAGGATGGAACGGCCCGCCTCCATCATCTCGGCGGTGATCATGATATCGACATCGCCCGCCCCGGGGGCCAGCGAGAAGACCGGGGGGAAGCCGGTGGCCGGGGCCATCTCGATGTAATAGACCGTGGCTCCGGTGCGTTGGGCCACGCCTGCCACCGAGGTCGCCTGGGCGTAATAGCCATTGGCGCGGGCGAGGTCCTCGATCCAGGAGGTCAGGACGCCGCCGCCTTGCCCGCCAACGGCGAGGATCGCCAGCTTGATGATCTGCGGCGGATTGTGGATCGTCATGCGATGCCCTCGAAGGTCAGGCTTTTCGCCGCGCGGCGGGATTGCAGCCAGGAGATGACGCGGGCGCGGAAAGCGGCCCAGCGGGATTCGGTGGCGGTTGGGTTGTGGACCACATCGGCGCGGTAGAACGAGGGGCAGAGGACGGCGGCATCCGCGACCTCTCCGCAATTGCCGCAGCCGACGCAGCTTTGGTCGATGGAGGCGACGGGGTCGTCGCGCAGCGGGTCGTCCAGCCGTTTCACCGAGAGGGAGGGGCAGCCGGAAAGCCGGATACAGGCGTGGTCGCCGGTGCAGATATCCTCATCGACGCCGAAGCGCGGGGCCTCGATGCGGCGGCCCTCTTTGATCGCTGCGGCTTGCAGCGGCTTTTCGCGGCGCTGCTTGTTCAGCATGCATTCGGATGAGGCGACGATGACCTTGGGGCCCTTCACATCGGTGGTCAGCGCCTCGCGGATCGTGTCGCGCATCTTGGCCACGTCATAGGTGCGGTCGATCTGGCGGACCCAGTCGATGCCGATGCCTTTCAGCGCTTTCGATATCGGGTTCTTGGTGGCTTTGGAGGGGTTGCTTGCGCGCGAGGACATGATGTCCTGTCCCCCCGTCGCCGCCGAATAGTAGTTGTCGACGATGATGGCGACGCCATCCGATTTGTTGAAGGCCATGTTGGTGAAGGAGGAACTCAAGCCGTTGTGCCAGAACCCCCCGTCCCCGATGATCGCCACGGGCCGCTTCTTGCCGCCGCCGTCGAAGGCGCCGTTCGCGGCGGGGCCGAGACCATAGCCCATGGTCGCGCCCCCGATCTCGAAGGGCGGAAGGGCGGCAAAGAGGTGGCAGCCGATGTCGGCGGCGATCTGGTGCTTGCCGAGCTCTTTTTCGACCAGCTTCATGGCGGCGAAGATCGGGCGCTCCGGGCAGCCGGTGCAGAAACCCGGCGGACGGATCGGGACGGTTTTCGACAGGTCGGGGATCTGCACCCGGTCCTGGTTCGGCGCGCGGATGGCGGCGGGCAGCATCCCCGGGGCGGCCTGGCGGATGAAGCCCTCGACCGCGTCCAGCATGACGCCGCCGGTATATTCGCCGGCCATGGGGAAGAGGCCCTTGCCGTGGAGCTTCACGCTGCTCCCGGCCCGGTAGAGGTAGCTCCCAAGCTGGGTCTCGATGAACTCGGGCTGGCCTTCTTCGACGACCAGGACGTTCTCCTTGCCCTCGCAGAAGCTAAGGAACTCCGACGAGATCAGGGGGTAAGTGACGTTCAGGACATAGATCGGGATATCGGTCTGCCCGTGGATATCGGCCAGCCCCAAGCGCTGCAAAGCCCGGATCAGGCCGTTATACATGCCGCCCTGGACGACGATGCCCAGGGGCGCATCCTTCGGCCCGAAGTGCTCGTTCAACCCCCGCGAAAGGATGAAGCGTTCAGCGGCGGGCCAGCGGTTCTTCACCTTGTCCTGCTCATGGGCAAAGGACATCGGCGGCAGGACCACGCGGGAGAAATCGCTGCGGGGATTGGCCACGGCCTCGGCCACGGTCAAGGTGGGCCTGCGGTTGTCGCGGGTCTGGAAGCTGCCGGTCACATGGCAGGACCGGATGCGGACCATCAGCATCACCGGGGTGTTGCTGGCCTCCGACAGGTCGAAGCCGTCAGACACCATCTTCACGATCGAGGGCAGGTTGGGGCGCGGGTCCAGAAGCCACATCTGCGCCTTCATCGCGAAGGGATGGGTGCGTTCCTGCATGATCGAGGCGCCCTCGCCGTAGTCCTCGCCCACGATGACCATGGCCCCGCCGGTCACGCCCGAGGAGGAGAGGTTCGCCAGGGCATCCGAGGCGACGTTGACCCCCACCGGGCCCTTGAAGGTCACCGCCCCCCGGATCGGGTAATGGACCGAGGCCGCCAGCATGGCCGCCGCCGCTGCCTCATTCGCATTGGCCTCGTAGCGGATGCCAAGCTCGCCCAGCAGGTCCTCGGCATCGGCCAGAACGTCCATCAGGTGGGAAATCGGCGCGCCCTGATAACCGCCGACATAGCCCACGCCCGATTCCAGAAGCGCCTTGGTGATGGCGAGGATCCCCTCTCCGGTGAAGGTCTGGCCCTCCCCCAGGCGCAGGTGTTCGACTTCGGCTTTGAAACTGCGTTCGGCCATGTCAGATCTCGTGCTTTCGAACGTTGGAGAGCATCTTTTGCAGCGTGCCCACAAAGGCGCGGCGCTCGTCTTCGTCGATGCCCTTGAACATGCGGCCATGGGCTTCGGCCATGCGGGGCCAGAGGGTGGCAAAGGTCTCCCGCCCGGCTTCGGTGATATAGACGCGGGTGGCGCGGCTGTCGGCGGCATCGGATTCGCGCCGGACCATGCCGCCTTCGGACAACTGGTCCAGGGCGCGGGACAGGGTCGAGGGGTCGACAATGGCATAGATCGCCAGCTCGCGGATCAAGAGCCCGTCGTTGACCGACAGAACCGCCAGGGCCCGCATCTTGGGCGTGGTCAGGCCAAGGCTCGCCATCTCGTCGCGCAGGGCCGAGTTATAGCGCCCCATGATGCGGTTCATCAGGTAGGGCGCGTAGTTCATCAGGCCGATTTCGCCGAGGGTCTGGGGAAGATCGGGAAGGGGGCTTTGATCCGTCATGCGCCCAGCCTCTTCGCCGCAAGGAAGCCCGAGCCGCCGCCAAGTCCCGGTCCCGGATGGGTCGAGGCGCCGATATGGGTGAAGCCGCGCAGGGCGTTGGTGCCATTGGTGGAATGGGCAAAGGGGCGGAAGATGAAGAACTGGTCGATCGAGCAAAGCCCGCCATAGGGGTCGCCGCCCACCAGGTTGATATTCCGCCGCTCAAGGTCCCTGGGCGACAAAGCGGTCCGCGCGAGCTTGATCGCGTCCCAGTTGGCGATGTGCGGCTTCAGGATCGCCTCCAGCCGGTCCGCGAAACCCTCTTTCGCCTGGTCCCAATCGGCGGGCAGGTCTCCGCCCGCGTCGCCCTTGATGACACGCGGAGCATCGGGGATTTGCAGCCAGAGGATATGTTGGCCTTCGGGCGCCCGCGTCGGGTCCAAGGCGGTCGGTTGGCCGACACAGATCGTGGGGGTCGCGGGGAAAAGCCCGCGCTCGGCCTCGTTGGCGGATTTGCTGACGGCGTCGATCCCGTCCGAAAGGTGGATCAGGGCGACCTTGTCCAGGCCCGGCGTCCGCCACTGGGGAGCGCCCGACAGCGCGTAATGCAGTTGGAAATTGCCGCGCCCGTGGCGGAAATGCTGCGCAGCATTTCGGTCCTCGGGCAGGTTCACGTCGAGCAGAAGCCGGGTCATCAACTGGCCCGGCGCGACCGAGGCAAGCACCGACTTCGCGGCGATCTGCGTGCCATCGGTCAGCTGCACGCCGGTCACGCGGCCATCTTTCACCGTGATACGGTCGACATCCGCCTTGCAGCGGATCTCTCCGCCATGGGCCTCGATCAGGGCGCGGAAGGCGGCCACGCCGGCACCCGAGCCGCCCTTCAGGATCGGCGCGCCTGCGGCCTCCAGGGCAAAGGCGATGACCTTTCCCATCTGGCCGGAATATGTGCTTTCAGGCGTCAAGCCGCAATGCAGGACCCAAGGGGCGTAAAGCGCCTGGGTCAGGGGGTTTTGGTAGCCCGTCTCAAGCCAGCCGCGCGCGGGCGTCAGCGCCTGGCCGAACCAGGTGGCAAGGCCGCGCAAACCGCGACGGCGGACCTGTCCCCAGAGCAGTTTCGCCGTGGGCCAGGACCAGAGCGAGCCTCCGAGAAGGCCGAAAAGGAAGGGCGCATCGGCCTCGATGCCGCCCACATCGGCGGCATGTTGCTGGCCGTCGCCCTTGGCCAAGGCGTCGAAGGCCGCGATATTCGCCGCCCGGTCGGTGGTCAGCACCAAGGCCGTCCCATCCGGCCGCAGGACTGCCGTCGGATGCGGCGTGTGGCAGTATTCGAAGCCATGCCTGGCCAGGTGGGGGCCAAGCGCTGCCCCCGCCGGAGAGGTCATGAACAGCACCCAGGTCGCCGCCATCACGTCATGGCGGAACCCCGGCAGGGTGATTTCCTCGGTGGCAAGGCAGCCGCCCGCGACCGCCTCGCGCTCGAGGATCAGCACGCGTTCGCCCTTCAGCGCCAAGAGCGCTCCCGCGACCAGGCCGTTGATGCCGCTTCCAATGATGACGTGATCGACCATGGGACCTCCGAAGGGTTTGGGCGGCCCGAAGGCCGCCCGTCAGTCAGCGCGCGACGAGGGCCAGCGCCCGGATCGGCGAGCCGGTGCCGTTCTTGATCTTCAAGGGCGCGGCGATCAGGATGGCGCCCTTGGGGGGCAGGCGGTCGAGGTTGGCAAGGCTTGCCAGCCCGTAGCAGTTGTTCTTGTGCAGAAGGTTATGCGCCGGGAAGGGAGGCGTCATCCCGCCCGCCTGGCCCGCATCGGTGCCGATGCACTGCGAGCCCCAACCCACGATGCCCTTCGACAGCAGGTATTCGATCACCTCCGCCGTCGGCCCCGGGGTATGCGGGCCCGTCGCGTCGGCGTTCAGGAACAGGGCCTCGTCATGGCTCCGCTTGTCCCAGTCGCTGCGCAGCACGACCCACTCGCCCGCATTGATCGCGCCATGCTTGGCCTCCCAGGCCTTGACGTGGTCGATGGTCAAAAGGAAGTCCGGGTTCGCCGCACATTCCGCCGCGAAATCCAGCACATTGACCGGGGCGACCAGCCGCTGCACCGGCAGCGTGTCGGTATAGCCATCGGCATAATCCTTGCCGGTGATCCAGTGGTGCGGCGCGTCGAAGTGCGTGCCCGAATGCTCACCGACCTTCAGCCAGTTCCAGGCCCAGAACGGCCCGTCCTGGTCATATTCGCTGATCCGGTGGATCTCGATGGCCGGGGTGTCCTTGGCGAAATCGGGGGGCAGCTTCAGAAGCGGCGTCTCCGGCCCCAGAACCCCGGTGCAATCCACCACCTCGACCCCGCCCGAGGCCAGCATCCCCGCAAGCGAGGCCAGAACATTGGCTGACGTCATGATACTCTCCCAGTTGGCCGGTTTGCCCGGCGGTCATGATCTTCCGCCCCGAAGCGGCGGCGATAGAATCATGCTAGACAGATTTAAATGCATTTGCAAATATCCTTGAAGCAAGAGACGAGGGCATTATGGCGAACCAGTTCGATGCGGTTCTGATCGGGGCAGGGGTGAACAGCCTTGCCTGTGCCTTGCACCTGTCAGCCAAGGGCTGGAAGGTCGCCGTCTATGAGGGGGCCGCCGTTCCCGGAGGGGCCGTGAAGACCGGGGAATACACGCGTCCCGGCTTCCGCCATGATTGGGCGGCGATGAACCTGTCACTTTTCGCCGGGAGCCCATTTTTCAAGGAATATGGCGAGGAATTGGGCAAACACGGCTGCGGTTTCGTGCCGGTGAACCGGCCCTTTGCCTCGTCTTTCCCGGATGGCTCCTGGGTCGGGGTCTCCACCGACATGACCGAGACCCTGGAGGCGATTCGCGCCCTGAGCGCGGAAGATGCCGCGACCTGGGAGCGGCTCGTGGGCGGATTCGGGGCCGAGGCGCCGCATCTCTTCGGTCTTTTGGGCGCGAAGATGAAATTCCGTGCGATTGCATCTTTCATGTTCAAAACACTTCGCGCGAAAGGCGTGGCCGGAAGCCTTGATTTCGCCCGCTTCCTGGCGATGTCGCCCCGCCAATGGCTGACCCTGACCTTCCGCGAACCGAAAGTGCGGGCCCTGCTCGCCGCCTGGGGGATGCATCTGGATTTCGCCCCCGATGTGGCGGGCGGGGCGATGTTTCCTTACCTGGAGGGTATGGCCGGGCAGGCTTTCGGGATGGCCTTGGGCGCAGGCGGTGCCGATACCGTGACGCGCGCCCTGGTGGAAGCGATCCGGGCGCGGGGTGGCCTGGTGGAAACCGGCATTCGGGTGACAGAGGTGACCAAGGCCGGAGGTCGCGCCTCTGGCGTGGTGCTGGCCGATGGGCGCCGGGTCGCGGCGAAAGAGGTCATCGCGGGGGTGGCGCCCTCGGCCTTGCCTCGTCTGGTCGCGACGACGCCCGATTTCGACGCCAAGATGAAGGGCTTCGCCCATGCGCCGGGGACCCTGATGATCCACCTTGCGCTGAGCGGCTTGCCCGACTGGTGGGCCGAGGCCTTGAAGCGTTTCGCCTATGTCCATCTGGCGCCCTCCCTCGACCAGATGGCCGCGACCTATGCGCAGGCCATGGCGGGACTTCTGCCATCGGAACCCGTGCTGGTGGTGGGCCAGCCGACGGTCTTTGACCCTTCCCGCGCGCCGGAGGGGGCGGCGACCTTGTGGGTCCAGGTGCGTATGGCGCCCGGAGAGATCAAGGGCGACGCCAAGGGAGAGATCGCGGCCAGGGATTGGGCCCAGGCGGCGGAACCCTTTGCCGCCCGCGCCCTGGATATCCTGGAGGCCCATGCCCCTGGCACCCGCGCCAAGATCCTCGGCCAACGCATCGTCACGCCCTTGGAGCTGGAGGCCGACAACCCCAACCTCATTGGCGGAGACCAGGTCTGCGGCAGCCATCACCTGGCGCAGAACTTCCTTTTCCGACCCGCGCGCGGCCATGCGGACGGGTCAACGCCTCTGCCCGGCCTTCATCTGACCGGGGCCGCCGTCTGGCCCGGTGCCGGGACCGGGGCAGGGGCCGGATACCTCTTGGCGCAGAAACTGAGCCGATAACGAACGACCAACAACAAACGACAGGGATAATCATGAACCTCAACCGCCGGAGCCTTTTGCAGCTCTCCACCGCCGCCGTGGCGATGGGGGCTTTCACCCTGCCCGCCCGCGCGCAGGCCATCGAAGAGCTGGTCATCGCCTACAACGTCTCGTTGCCGTCATGGGACCCGACGACCGGGCCAAGCGCGGTGAACCCGACGATCCAAGGCCTGTATCAGTCGGTATTTGACCAGTACATCCTGCAACAGCCCGACCTGAAGCCCGCGCCCGGCCTTCTGACCGAATGGGGCTGGAACGAGGACAAGACCCAGGTCTGGATGACCGTGCGTGAGGGCGTCACCTGGCACGACGGCTCGCCCTTTACGGCGGAAGACGTGGCCTGGTCGCTTGCCCGCGTCGCCAAGCCCGAGACCGGCAGCCCGATCCAGTTCGTCTGGGGGACGCTGGCCAATCACCGCGTCGAGGGCAACAAGGTCATCGCCGATGTCGCGCAGTTCGATCCCACGATCTTCAAGTGGATGTATTTCCTGACCGGTTACGTCCTGCCGAAAGCCTATTACGAGAAGGTCGGCGCCGAGGGCTTTGAGGCCGCCCCCATCGGTACCGGCCCCTATATGGTCGAGAAGTTCGAGCGCAATGCCTTCGTGCGGCTGAAGGCCAATGCGAATTACTGGGGCGGCAAGCCCGATTTCGACACGGTGACGATCAAATTCGTCCCCGATGCGGCGGCGCGCGTGGCGGAAGTCGAATCCGGCAACTCTCATGTGACGCTGGAAATGCCCTACGAGGAATTCAACCGGCTGAAGGGCGGGCCGCTGGCGGGAGTCTCGGCGCCGATTTCCGATATCGGGATGATTTTCCTCAACGATATCGACGCGATGCTGGACCCCAATGTCCGCAAGGCGGCGCTGATCTCGATCGACAAGCAGGCGATCATCGACCGGCTTCTGGGCGGCTATGGCGTCAAGATCGACACGCTGGAAACGCCGCAATACGACGCCTATGACCCCTCGATCACCACGGAATACAACCCCGAGAAGGCGGTCGAACTGCTCGCGGCCTCGGGCTTCTCGGTCGACAATCCGGTCAAGTTCAAGATCCAGACCACCAAGGGCTTCAAGCCCAAGGATTACGAGATGATCCAGGCCATCGTGGGCCTGTGGCGCAAGGTGGGGATCGAGGCGGAAATCGAGGTCTATGAGATCGCGAAACATTACGAGCTGCGGGCGGCGGATCAGCTGGCTCCGGCGGCCTTCTACAACTGGGGGAACTCGGTGGGCGATCCGACGACCTCCACGGGCTTTGCGATGTTCGGGCCGAGCCCGCATTCGGTCTGGGACGGCAAGGATCTGATCGACATGATCGGGCCGCTCTGGGGCGAGAAGGACGAGGCCAAGCGGATCGAGGGCTGGAAGGCCGTGGACCGCTATATCGCCGAAAACGCCCTGGTGATCCCGCTGCTGCAATATGTCCAGCCGATCCTGCATGCGCCGGGCGTCGTGGTGACGCCCCATGCCTCGGGGGCGCTGTTGCCGCATCTGATGAAGCGGGCGTAATCGGGAAACCCGGGGAGGCTTTGCGCCTCCCCGGACCCCTCCGCAGGATATTTGGATCAGTATGAAAGAGGGGGCGGCGGGCCGGGGTAACCTTTGGCGCGCGCCCTCATATGAGGCCTCATGCGGGTTTTGCAGGCGATCTTGGTGCGGCTTTTCACGACGGCGGTGACGCTGGCGGGGGTCGCGGTGGTGGTCTTTGTCGTCATACGGGTGGTGCCGGGCAATCCGATTGCCATGATGCTGCCTCCGGGGGCGACGGAGGAGGATGTGGCGCGGTTGACGGCCCTTTATGGGCTGGACAAGGGGCTTTGGGCGCAGTTCGGGATCTGGGTTGCGGGGGTGGTTCAAGGCGACTTCGGGACCTCGATCACCACGAAGGCCCCGGTCCTGGAGCTGGTGCTGGGGCGGCTGCCTGCGACTTTGGAACTGTCGATCATGGCCCTGGTCATGGCGGTGGTCCTGGGCGGGGCGGCGGCGCTGGTGGGGACGCGCTGGCGGGGCGGCAGGGTCGAGGCCTCGGTCGATGTGGCCAATGGCATGGCGCTTTCGGTGCCGGATTTCCTGTGGGGGCTGGTGTTGATCCTGCTTTTCGGCGTGCTGGTGCCGGTCTTCCATATCTCGGGCCGCGTCACGCCCTCGCTGGATTTGCCCTTCACCACGGGGTTTTACCTGTTCGAGAGCCTGTTCCGGCTGCGCTTCGACCTCTGGGCGGACCTGGTGGCGCATATGTTCATGCCGGCCCTGGCCCTGGCGATCCCATTGGCCGCGATCATCGGGCAGCTGTTGAAGCAAAGCCTGAAGGAGACGATGAACCTGGATTACGTGACGCTCGCCCGCACCAAGGGCTATGGCGAGTTCCGGGTGATCCTGCGCGAGGCCCTGCGCAATGCGGCCCTGCCCACGCTGACCCTGGTCGGCGTGCAGTTCACCTTCCTCATCGGCGGCACGGTGATCATCGAGCGGCTGTTTTCCTATGAGGGGCTGGGGAACATGGCCATCGACGCGGTGATCAACCGGGATTTGCCGTTGATTCAAGGGATTGTCGTGCTTTTTGCCGTGATCTTCACCGCGGTCAACCTGGTGGTCGACCTGCTTTACGCCGTTCTGAACCCGAGGTTGCGTCATGGTTGATGGCCGTTCCCTGACACGCCGCCGGGCGGGCGCGCGGCTTTGGCTGTCGCTGACCTGGCTGGGGCTTCTCTGCCTCGCCGCGCTTTTCGCGCCTTGGGTCGCGCCCAAGGATCCCCTGGCGCAGGACCTCTTCCTCGGCCGCCTGCCGCCCTTTTGGGTGACGGGGGCCGAGCCCGGCTATTACCTCGGCACCGACAGCCTCGGCCGCGATGTGCTGAGCCGGATCATCCATGGCGGCCGTGTCGCGCTGATGGTGGCGCTGATCGCGGGGGTGGCCACCTGCCTCCTGGGGGCCACGCTGGGGCTTCTGGCGGGGTTCCTGAGGGGCTGGGTAGACATGCTGGTCTCGCGCTTCATCGACATCTGGATGGCCTTTCCGCCGGTGCTGTTCTCGATCCTTCTGATCGCCGTCATGGGGCCGGGGCTTTGGTCGATCATCCTGGCCATCGTGGTTATCGACTGGACGCGGTTCGCGCGGGTGATAAGGGCCGAGGCCATGGCGCAGGGGGCGATGGACTATGTCGCCTCCGCCCGGGTGGCGGGGCGGGGGAGGCTCGGGACCATGGTCCGCGAGATCCTGCCCAATGTGCTGCCCACCGTCGTCGTGCTTCTGACGCTGGAGATGGGGATCGCGGTCATCGTCGAGGCGATCTTGTCCTTCGTGAACCTCTCGATCTCCACCGATGACCCGACCTGGGGGGGGATGATCGCGGAAGGCAGGACCTCGATCCACCAGGCCTGGTGGGTGCTGGTCTTCCCGCTGATCACCCTCTTCCTTACCGTCCTGGCCTTTTCGCAATTGGGCGAAGGGCTGAAGGACCGCTTCGACCCGGTGCTGAGATGAGCTTCCTGGATATCCGCGGGCTTTCGGTCCGGTTGAAGAAGGGACCTGCCCTCTTGCGGCGTGTCTCCTTGCAGGTTCAGGCCGCAGAGGTGCGCGGGCTGGTGGGGGAATCCGGCGCGGGCAAGTCGATGATCGGCAAGGCGGTTCTGGGCATCCTGCCGCCCTCGGTCGAGGTGTCGGAGGGGGAGATTTTCCTGGATGGCGTGGACCTCTTGCGGATGGCTCCCTCGGAGCGGCGGCGCAAGATCGGCGCCGTGGCGGCCCTGATCCCGCAAGACCCCTTGACCGCGCTGAACCCCTCGCACCGGATCGGGCCGCAGATTACCGACCGTTTGGTTGACATCCTTGGCTGGACGCGGGCAAGGGCCGAGGCGCGGGCCCTGGAACTCTTGGCCGAGGTGCAAATCCCCGACCCCGCCCGTGTCATGCGGTCTTACCCGCATGAGCTTTCGGGCGGCATGCGGCAGCGCATCCTGATCGCTTCGGCCTTCGCCGCAGAGCCCAAGCTGATCGTGGCGGATGAGCCGACGACGGCCCTGGATGTGACGGTGCAGAAACAGATCCTGCGGCTGATCGCGGGGATGCAGGCGCGGCATGGGACGGCTTTGCTCTTCGTGACGCATGACCTGGGGGTGGTCTCCAAGGTCTGCCAGAAGCTTTCGGTGCTTTATTCCGGGCTTGTGGTCGAGGATACCTCTGTGGCGGAGTTCTTCACGGCCCCGCGCCATCCCTATTCGGCGGCCCTCTTGGCGGCGACGCCGAAATACACCGACCCCTTGGCCGGGCTGAACCCGGTGCCCGATGCGGTCATCGACGCGGTGCGGGCCGAGGTAGCGGCTTTTGATCGGATGCGGCATGGCTGACATTTATACCATTGAAAACCTTCGGCTTTCCCTGGCCAACATGACGGAAAGGCGCTTTTTCGGCGCCACGCCGCAGCTGGAGATCCTGAAGGGTCTGGACTTCTCCATCCCCAGGGGCGCCGTGGTGGGGATCGTCGGAGGCTCGGGCTCGGGCAAGTCGACGCTGGGGCGGGCCCTGGTGCGGCTGTTGGAGCCTTCGGGCGGGGCGATCCGCTTCGATGGGGTCGATATCACCCATCTGTCCGAGGCGGAGCTGCGCCCCCTGCGGCGGAGGTTCCAGATGATCTTCCAGGACCCGATGTCCAGCTTGAACCCGCGCCACCGCGTCGGCACGATCATTGCCGAGCCCCTGCGGCTGCACGGCTTCGACGCCATCCCGGCGCGGGTGGCGCGGGCCTTGGACAACGTGGGCCTGCCCCAGGCCTTCGCGAGCCGCTATCCGCATGAGCTTTCGGGCGGGCAAAGGCAGCGTGTGGGCATCGCCCGCGCCATCGCCCTGGAGCCCGATTTCATCCTGGCCGACGAGATCGTCTCGGGCCTGGATGTGTCCTCCCAGGCGCAGGTCCTGAACCTCTTGGAGCGGCTGGTGGCCGATCTGGGTCTGACCCTGGCCTTCATCAGCCATGACCTCTCGGTGATCCGGCGCCTGTGCAGCCGGGTGATCGTGCTGCACCATGGCCGCATCGTCGAGAACCGCGAGACCGGGGCGCTTTTCGCCGCGCCCGAGGCCGCCTATACGCGCGAGCTTCTGGACGCGATTCCCCTCCCCGACCCCGCCCAGGCCTGGGCCTGAGGCGCTCTGGCCCGGCTGCGTAGCCCGGGGTATACCCCGGGCCTTAGCGCGCCACCAAGGGCGGCTTCAGATCGGCAGGCAGGGGCGAGGTATAGGGCGTCCGCGCCAGCCTGCGCGCATGCTCCGCCTTGGCCTCCGCCAAGAGCGCGGCATCGGCACAAAGCCTTTGGCCCAGCATCGCCATGGCCTTGGCCGCATGGGTCATGCCCTTGTGCGCGGCAGGCGCCTTGCCCTGAGCCGTGATCTGCCAGGAATGCCCCGGCGTGCCGATGGCATGGCAGGCCACCAGGACCTCGGTCGTGGGCACGGCCCAGGTGACGTCGGACACATCGGTGGAGCCGATCATGACCTCTCCACCCGGGCGCAGGGGGGTGATGGTGGTGGAAAGCGCCTCGTCGCGCGGCTCGGTGCCGATGCCGCGCCAGGGGGCTTCGAGGTCGGTGGGCGACAGCGTGGCACGGATGGCGCGGGCAAAGGCCCGGTCCTCGTCGTCGAAAGGCACGCCGCCGAGATCCTCCAGCACCGCATGCATGGCGCGGTCCATGGTCTCGTTCACCAGGTTGTTCGAGACGGCGGAGAAGACCTGGGCCTGAACCTGCGTGCCCGTCATCAGCGCCGCTCCCCGGGCCACGTCCTTGACCCTTTCGACCAGGGCCAGCATGTCGGCCAGCTGCAATGCGCGGATCGAATAGCGGACCTTCGCGCTGGCCTGGACGACATTGGGCGCCGTGCCCCCGGCATCGAGATAGGCGTAATGGATCCGCGCCCCGTTCACCATGTGCTCGCGCAGGTAGTTCACGCCGACCGAGGTGAGCTCCACCGCATCCAGCGCCGAGCGGCCAAGGTGCGGCGAGACGGCGGCATGCGAGGCGCGGCCTGTGAAGGTGAAATCCATCCGTGTGTTGGCCAGGCTTTCGGGGTCATCGACGCGGGTAAAGCAATCCGGATGCCAGGTGATCGCCGCATCGACATCGGCAAAGGCCCCGTCGCGGACCATGAAGGCCTTGGCCGCGCCGCCTTCCTCCGCCGGGCAGCCGTAATAGCGCACGCGGCCCGGCGTGCCGGTCTGCGCCAGCCAGTCCTTCAGCGCGCAGGCCGCCAGCAGGGAGGCCGCGCCGAGGAGGTTATGCCCGCAGCCATGGCCATTCGCCCCCGGCGCCAGTGGGCGCGGTTCGGCGATACCGGCTTCCTGCGACAGCCCCGGCAGGGCGTCATATTCCCCCAGGATGGCGATGACGGGCCCGCCTTCGCCCGCCTCTCCCATCACCGCCGTCGGAATGCCGGTGACGCTTTCGGTGACGCGGAAGCCCTTGGCACGCAAGACCTCCGTATGGGCCGCACAAGAGGCGAACTCGCCATACAAGAGCTCTGGCGTGGCCCAGACGCGGTCAGCCAGTTCGGTCAGGTCGGCACGGTGGGTCTCGACGGCATCGAGGATCGGATGGGTGTTCTTCATCATGGCTCTCCTTGCCCCATGCTGGCCCCTTGCCGCGCCCAAGTCCAGAGCAGGCCTCGCTTGCAAGCCGGTGCCGAAATCGGCACTCTGACCGGGCAGGGCAAGGGCAGGGTTTATGATAAAGGGATTTCTCGATCGGATCTTGGGCAAGGCCCCGGATGCACCCGAGGGGGCGGCAGCGGTTCTGAAGGACTATATGAGCTTCCTTTCCGCGATCGACTACGGGCTTGCGGGCAAGGCGGTTTCTTATATCCAGACCGGAGAGGGGCGGACGGTGCTGGCCGCGCTTGGGGCGCATCAGGCCAAGATCGACGCGGCCGTCCAGGACCTGCGCTATGGCAGGCGCAACAATCAAAGGCTGCCCACGGAGAAGCTGGTTGCCCTGATGGGCCAGGCCGTGGCGCATCCCGATTGGCTGGTGCGGCTCTGCGAGGTCCTGGTGCCGATCACCCAGTCCGACACGATTCATAGCCTGCGCAGTGCCGAAAAGCTGACACCGACCGTCAAGGCACTGTGGCTGCACCTGCCCAGCCAATTCGTTCTGCTCCCGGAAGCGGCCAACTGGCTTTCCCTGCCCATGGTGGCCGCTTTGGTCGACCGAATGGGGCGCCGCGCCGATCTTTTGCAGCTGGTCTTCTCGCATCCCCTGCATGTGACCCTGAACCGCTTCCCGGAGCCGGGGGTGATGAAGTTCCTGCTGACGACCTCTTTGGAGGAGCTGAAAGAGGCCGAGGCGCGGCTGGATGCCTCGAGCCGGGCCGAGATGTGGCAGACCCTGGGGCGGGTGCAGCTTGCGCTGGAGGAGGCGGTGCTGGACCATCTCTTCACCCGGCTGGCGGATGGCTCGGCCAAGGTCGCGGCTGCCGCGCGGGGGGCGCTCAGGGGCCAGGATGCGTCACGGATCCTGCCCAAGGCCCTGGCGCAGCTTGCGGCCCCCAGTGCGGCGCAGCGCAAGGCCGCCGTGCAGCTTCTGGGCGACATGAAGACGCCCGAGGCGCTGGAGGCCCTGCGTCAGCGCCAGCCGGAAGAGGGCGTCGAGAGCCTCCGCGCCCTGATCGCGCAGTTCCTGGGCACCGCGCCCGGGCTGGCAGAAGTGCAGGCCGCAGCGCCCGGGCCCTGGGCCGGACCCGTCTCTGAACAGGCGGAAGAGGGGTTCTATCTTTCGGTCAAGGGCGAAAGGGTCGCCCTGCCGCCCGATGTCGTGCTGGTGGATGACGGAAGCAGCCCCTTTGGCAGGGCGGATGTGGCCGAACTCCGCCGCGCCGAGGACGACTACAACGCCAAGCGCGAGGCAGAGTCCAAGGCCAAGGGCTGGCGGGTCCATACGCTCAAAACCTCGGCCGAGGTCATCGTCTCGGCCTTCAACGGCGAAAGGCTTGCGCGCGGTGTCCAGGTGCCCACGCGGCATCCGGTCTATCATCCCTGGATGACCCGCGCCATGGCGCAGATCACCCCGGCCCGGCGGCTGGCCCTGGTGATGCAGGGGCAGATGGCCGTGACCCATGTCGTCATGCCCTGGAGCGATTATCCGCTGAAGACCTGGCTGCATGAGGCCATGGAGGCGGGCGAGTTCGACCTGCGCACCCTTTTGCGGGCGGCGGCGGCCGCAGGCTTGACGCCCGCCTATTCCGGGCCCTATGCCCGCAAGCCCGTGCCCTCCTCGGGCAGCTACGAGGCGCGCTTTCTGCAAGGCGTGATCGAGGGGGCGGATTACACGGCCCCGCTGCGCGAGCTCGCGCCCCATGTCGTCTGGCCCCTGCTGGCCCAGAACCTGACCCTGCTGGTGCGCTACCTGCCGCCGCAGGCCGATGCCGTGGGCCCGATGATCGAGGTCCTGGCGCTTTTGGCGACCCTCCCGGCGCTGCCGCAATCCATGGTCAACCCGGTGCTTTACGCGGCCTTCTCAGAGAGCGCCCAGGTTCGCAAGGCGGCCGCAGCGCTGTTGCGCGATGTCCCGGGGCTGGAGGCCGCCCTGACCGCGGCCCTCGCCGACAAGCGCCAGACCGTGCGGGCCTCTGCCGCGCAGATGATGGCGGCGCAGAGGCTGACCGCAGGGCTGCCCGCCCTGACCAAGGCGCTGAAGGCGGAAAAGTCGGAGACCGCCCGCGCCGCGCTGATCGGCGCGGTGAAGGCCTTGGGGGGCGACGTCAGCCCCTGGATCGGCCCCGAAGCCCTGACCGCCGAGGCCAAGGCCCTGATTACCAAGCTGAAACCCCTGCCCGAGGGGATCTTGCACTTTTCCACCCTGGCCGGCCTCTGCTGGGCCGATGGCTCCCCCATAGCGCCCGAGGTCCCCGAGGCCTGGGCGCGGCTGGCCGTCAAGCTGAAGACCCCCGGCGAAGGCGCGCTTTTCGGCCTTTACCTCGACCAGCTCCGCCCCTCTGACGCCGCCGCCTTCTCGCTTTGGGTGCTGCAAAGCTGGATCAGCTTCGACACGGCCAAGGGGTCGCAGGCTGACCATGTGGCGAAGATGATGGTGCAGGCCAAGCAGATGCAGGGCCATAGCTATTATGCCAAGTATTCCCTGGAAGAGCTTCTGGCCATGGTCCTGGCCTATAGCCCCAACCCCTATTTGAACTCGGGCGCGGACACCAAGGGGCTCCTGGCCCTCGCGATCCGCGCCACCCAGGGCGTTCAGGTCGCCACCGCCTATCTGAAGGACCACGGCAAGCGCGTCTCGCAGGCCAAGGCGCTGGTGGATATGCTGGCCGCCATGGGCACGCCCGAGGCCGTGCAGCGCCTCGTCGCCACTTCCACCCGCTTCAAGCAGAAGTCGGTCCGCGAACATGCCGAGGCGCAGGTGACCGCGCTGGCCGAGGCGCGGGGCTGGACGGGCGACACCCTGGCCGACCGCTCCGTCCCCTCGGGCGGGCTGGAGGAGGGCGGCCAGACCGTGCTGGAGGTGGGCGAGGCCGCCAAGCCCTATGCCCTGCGCCTGGGCTCCGACCTGAAACTGCGGCTTTTCAACCCCGAGGGGCGCGAGGTCCAGTCGCTCCCCCCCGGCACGGATGAGACCACCAAGGAGGCCAAGGCCCAGCTTTCCGCCGCCAAGGCCGCCGTGAAGGCCGCCGTCACCCAGCAAAGCGCCAGGCTCTACGAGGCGATGCTGGCCGGGCGGCGCTGGCGGCTGGAGGATTGGCAGGCCGACCTCCTGGGCCATCCGATCCTGTCGCGGCTGGTGGAAAGCGTGATCTGGCGGCTGTTGGACGAAGAGGGCGCGGTCGTGGCCTCTTTCCGCCCCACGGCGGAGGGCGATTTCCTCGACGCCCAGGGCGATGATGTGGCACTAACGGGCGCTTTCGTCGACCTCCTCCACGGCTCGCATCTTCAGGACACCGGCCCCTGGCTCCAGCACCTGAAGGACTTCGAGATCACCCCGCTCTTCGCCCAGCTGTCCCGCCCCGTCATGCGCCCGACGACCGAGACCGACCGGATCGAGACCCGCCACGGCTGGGTCATCGACGGCCTGCGCCTGCGGTCAGAGGCCGCGAAATACGGCTATGACAAGGGCGCAACCGAGGACGGCGGGGTCTTCATGACCTATATCAAGCGCTTCCCCTCGGTCGGCATCGACGCGGTGATCGAGTTCTCGGGCTCCGAGGCTTCGGTGACGGCGGACCCGGTCGCCCTTCAGGCGCTCTATTTCGTGGGCAATTCCAAGAACCGCTATCGGCCCCTGACCCTGGCCAAGGTGCCGCCGCTCTTGCTCTCGGAATGCTGGTGCGACCTGCATGACATCGCGCTGAAAGGGGCCCATGACCCGGATTGGCAAAAGAGGATGAAGTTCTGATGTCCGACGCCCTGCGCCTGCCTGCCGAAGTCATCCATGCGGCGGAACTCTCCGCCCTGGCCGCCGAGCCCGGACCGCGCCCCCCGGGTTGGCGCCTGACGCCCCAAGCGGTGCGGCGCTTCATCTGCGGCGGCTCTGCGCCGAAATTCGTGGGCGATCCGGGGCTGGTGGACCGCTCCATCGTCAGCCTGATGGGCCGTCAGGGGCTGATGCTGGTGGGCGAGCCCGGGACGGCGAAGTCGCTTCTGTCGGAACTTCTCGCCGCCGCGATCTCGGGCCGGTCCACGGCCGTAGTCCAGGGCTCTGCCGGGATCATCGAGGATCACCTGCGCTATGGCTGGAACTATGCGCTGCTTCTGGCGCAGGGGCCGACACCGCAGGCGCTCGTGCCCTCCCCGGTCCTTTCCGCCATGAAGGCGGGCCAGATCGTGCGGATCGAAGAGCTCTCCCGCTGCGCCCCCGAGGTGCAGGATGTGCTGATCTCGGTCCTATCGGAAAAGGTGCTGACCGTCCCGGAACTGGGCGAGGATCACGAGATCCGCGCGCGGCCCGGCTTCAACGTGATCGCCACGGCGAACCTGCGGGACCGGGGGGTGCATGAGATGTCCTCGGCCCTGAAACGCCGCTTCAACTTCGAGACCGTAACTGCGATTTCCGACCCCGTGGCGGAGGCCGCGCTGGTCGCCCGGCAACTGGCCGAGCGGATGGCTGACCACCCCGGCGCGGCCCCGGCGCCCTTGGATGTCATCGAGCTTCTGGTCACCGTCTTCCGCGACCTGCGGACCGGGCGGCTGGCCGATGGCACGGCGGTGGCCAGCCCCAAGGCGGTGATGTCCACCGCCGAAAGCGTCAACGTCGCCCATGCCGCGCTGTTGGATGCCACCTATCTGAACCCCGGCCCTTTGGGCGGCCAGCATATCGCGGCCCAGGTCCAGGGCGTGGTCTTCAAGGACGACCCCGAAGACGCCCGCAAGTTCCGCGCCTATGTCGATGTGGTGGCCCGCGATCGTGGCGGCCGATCGGCGCTCTGGCGCGACTTCCACCGCGCGGCGGCGGCGGCCCTGGCGAAATCCGGTGTCTGACTTCCTGACCCGCGACCAGGCGCTTGCCGCGCTCTTTGGCGGGCCCGTGGCCTTTGCGCCGATCCGCCACCACTCCCCCGCCTGCGCCCATGCTTTGCGGTCGCTGATCCGCGCGCATCGGCCAGAGGTCATCTGCATCGAGGCCCCAACGCCCCTCTCCCCGCACATCCCCCACCTGACCGAACCCGACCTGGTCTTTCCCGTGGCCCTCTTGACCCTGCACCAGGGTCGGCAAAGCTATTACCCCCTCTCCGCCCATTCCCCCGAGACCATCGCCCTGCAAGAGGCCAAGGCTCTGGGTGCCGAGGTCTGGTTCATCGACCTCCCCTCCCGGCTTGACGAGGCCCCCCGTGGCCCCGACGAGACGCCCTTCTCCGCTTCGGCCTTCGTGGCCGAGACCTGCGCGCGGCTGGGACTGCGCGACGGGGCCGAGCTTTGGGATCACCTCTTCGAGGCGCGGATGGGAACCCAGGACTGGCAGGGCTTCTTCGCCGATGTCCTGACCTATTGCGCGGCCCTGCGGCATGGAACCGATCTGACGGCCGATGACACTCTCCCGCGTGAGGCCGAGATGCGCCGCCACATCGCCCGGCTGAATGGGCGCCGCGCCGTGGTGGTGACCGGGGGCTTTCACACCCCCGCGCTGTTTCAGGGCGACCCGGGCAAGCCGCCGCCCGCTGACCCTTCCGAAAGCTACCTCATCGCCTATGGCGAAGAGGCGCTGGACGCGCTCTCCGGCTATGGTGCGGGCCTGCGCCATCCCGCCTGGTATGCGCGGCTGTGGCAGGCCGCCCAAGACGGCCCCCCCGACTGGCTGGCCCTTGCCCGCGACCTGATCACCGATTTCACGGCCGCCCAGGCCGCCCAGGGCCACCGCATCGCCGTCCCCCAACAGGTCGAGACCCTGACGCTCGCCGCAGGCCTCGCCAGCCTGCGGGGCAGGGGGGCGGTGCTCCTCCCCGACCTCTCGGATGCGCTCCGCTCTGCCCTCGTCAAGGGCGAGACCGGCCCCGCCGAGCCCTGGACCCGCGCCTTCCTGCGCTTTCTGAACGGAACCGCCTTTGGCCGGGCGCCTGCCTCGGCGGGCCAGCCGCCGCTTCTGCGCGATGCCCGCGCCCGCGCCCAGGCCGCGCGCTTCGACCTGTCCACCTCGGTCCGCCGCCCGCGCAAGCTGGACTTCCGCCGCAAGCCTTCCCATGCGACCGCCTCGCAATTCTGCCACCAGATGGCGATCCTCGACGCCGGTTTCGCCCAACTGACCGCCGGGCCGGACCTGGTCGGCGGCGTGAACCTGGGTCTCCTCTTCGAGGACTGGGACTGCGCCTGGACCCCCTTCGTCGAGGGCCGCCTGATCGAGGCCGCCCGCCTTGGCGCCGACCTGCCCTCGGCGGCACTGGCGCGGCTTTTGCGGGATGCCCAGGCGCTGGGGACCTCGGGGCAGGGCCAGGACCTCGGCGCCCTCGTGACCCTGATGCTGCGCGGCTGGCGGGCGGGGCTGGGCCCGCGCTTGGGCCCCCTGGTCGCCGAGGTGACAGGGCTTGCCGCCCGCAGCCCCGACCTTGGCGCCCTGGCCCGGACGCTCCGCCGCCTGACCGCCGTGGCCGCGCCCACCGACCCGCTGCATGACCCCCAGGCCCCCGACCTCGGCCCGCTTTTGGCCGTGGTCTTCGACCGCATGATCCTCTTGACCGAAGACCTGCCCCAAAGCCCCGACGAGGCCTTGCCCGAGGCCATCGCGGGCCTGAGCCTTCTTTTCGCGGCCACCCTGACCGATCCCCGCTTTGACCGCCCCCGCCTGCAAGGCGCCCTTCACCGGGTGGCCGCCGATCCGCGCGCCTCGGGCCTCCTCCTCGGCGCCGTGGCGGGGCTTCTGACCCGGTCGGGCCAGATGGAGCCCGCGGCCTGCGCCCTCCTCCTGCAAGGCCAGATCGGTGCCCGAACGCTAAAGCCCCAGGACCGCGCCGCGCTGTTGGACGGCTTCCTGCGCACGGCCCCCATGCTCTTGTGGCAGGACCAGGCCATCCTGGCCGCCTGCCACGCCGCGCTTTCCGCCCTTTCGGACGAGGACTTCACCACGCTCCTCCCCGCCCTGCGGCTCAGCCTCTCGCAGCTGAACCCGCATGAGACCGACCGCCTGGCCGCCGAGGTCACGCGGCTGACCGGTCAGGCCGCCGCCCCGCGCACCAGCCTGACCGAGGCCGACCTGGCGCGCGGCCTGGCCTTGGACCGCGCCTTGGCCGCGCAACTCGCGGCCGATGGGCTCGCCCATTGGGGAGAGGCCTGATGCGCAGCCCTGCCGAGAAATGGCGGCTGATCCTGGGTCGCTATGCCGATCGCCAGATGGGCCAGGTCCTTTCAGGCCAGGACGCCCGCCGCGATGCCGCCCTGGATTTCCTTTACGGCCGGGAATATGGCGCCAGGGGGATCGAGGGCCATCCCGACCAGATGCGCGCCATCGACTGGCTCTCCGAGGCGGAGACGCTGTTCCCGGCGCCCGTCTTCGAGCACCTGCGCGCCGAGGGGCTGTCGCGCTATAACCTGACCGAGCTTCTGTCCGACGCCACGCCCTGGGAGAGCCTTCCCGCGAGCCCCGGCCTGCTGCGGGCGCTGCTTTCGGCGCAGGGCAGGGCGAACCCGGCGCTTCGCGCGCAGCTGCGCCGGATCGCGGAATGGGTCGTTGCCGAGTTGACCGCCAAGCTGCGGGCGGTTCTCTTGCAAAGCCTCTCGGGCCGCAGGAACCGCCGCGCCCGCAGCCCCATGGCCGCCTCGGCCAATTTCGACGCGGCCCGGACGATCCGGGCCAACCTGTCGCATTGGGACCCCGAGCGCGCCGCCCTGGTGATCGAGCGCCTGCGCTTCTTTGCCCGGCAGAAGCGGCACCTCGATTGGACGGTGGTGCTTTGCGTCGACCAATCGGGCTCGATGACCGACAGCCTGATCTTTTCGGCGCTGATGGCGGCAGTTCTGGCCGGGCTGCCGGGAGTGCGGGTCAAGATGGTGCTGTTTGACACCCGCGTCGTCGATGTCACCGATCAGCTTGACGACCCGCTGGAGCTGCTTCTCTCCGTCCAGCTGGGCGGCGGCACCGATATCGCCAAGGCCATGACCTATTGCGAGGGGCTGGTGCAGAGCCCCAGCCGCACGGTCCTGGCCCTGGTCTCGGACTTTTGCGAGGGCGGCAGTCCGCGCGCCATGCTGGCCTCGGTGGCGCGGATGGCCGAGGCGCGGGTGCGGCTGATCGGGATTGCGGCGCTGGATGACACGGGCAAGGCGGCCTATGACCGCGACATGGGCGCAAGCCTGGCCGAGATGGGGATGGAGGTCGCCGCCCTGACCCCCGCCCTGTTCGCCGATTGGCTGGCGGGGGTGGTCGGATGAGCTGGATTGCTGCTTGCAGCGACGAGGTCCTGGCCGCCGCCGCCTCGAAGGGGCTGGTCCTTCGGGCGGCCAAGGACGTCGAGGCGGGGCGGGTCGAAGGCTCGCAGGTCGAGGGCCAGACCGTGACGCTGGGCGCCAGCCTTGCCGCCAGTCGCTGCACCTGTCCGGCGGTGGGGCTCTGCCGCCATATCCTGGCGGTGGTGATCCAGGAACGGGGGCGGGCCGGGCAAGAGGCGCAGGAAGCCGGGGAGCCAGAGGCTCTGCCGGATCTTGAAGAGCTTCGGGCCTTTGCCGGGGCCGATTGGGCCGAGGCGGTGGAGCTGGCCCGCAAGGGGGGCGTCCTTGCGGGTCAGACCGTGATGCTTGCACCGGGCGACAGCGTGACCTTTCCCCGGGGCAGGCCCCTGAAAGAGGCGGTCCACAAGGGCCCGCGCCGCGCCAGGCTGGCGATCGTGGCGGCGGGGCTGGTCCGGGCGGGCCATCCCCTGCCCGAGGCGGCGGAGGTCGCTCCCGAGCCCCTGGTCACCCTTTCGATGCTGGACGCGGTGCAAGAGGCCCTGGCCGCCGCCACCCTGGCCCTGGCCGCCGGGAACCTTGCCCTGGCGCGGGACAGGCTTTTCACCATGGCGCTTGCGGCAAGGATCGAGGCCACGCCGCGCCTCGCTTCGGACCTGCGCAGCCTTGCGGCCCGGCTGGACCCCGATGCCATGCGCCAGGCGGGCTTCACGCCGACCGAGGCCCTGGCCGCGTTGGCCCGCGCCCATGCCCTGGCCGAGGCGCTGCGGCGCTTTCCCGATGACCCCGCCCTGACCGGGACGCTCTCGCGCCGGTTCACGGGGCAGGGCCCGCGCGAGATGGGGTTTGTGGGGGTCGAGACCTGGCGCAATGCCTCGGGCGCGCGGGGGGTCAGCTTCTACCTGGTCGACCTTGGCAGCGGGCAGGTCCACCAGGCCACCGATGCGCGCGGGGCCGGGGGGGAGCCCGGCTTCTCGCCCGAGACGGCCTTGCGGCAGACGCTGTGGGGCTTGGGCGACGGCCTGGGGCTGATGGGCAAGCGCCTGCATTTTCCCGATGCGGCCCTGGCGCCGGACGGGGGTCTGGCCCTGTCGCAGAGGGCCGAGTTGCGGGGTGGGCTGGCGCCGGAAGCGCTGTCTCCGCTGTCGGACTGGTCGGGGTTGGGCGCGCTGTTGCGCGCGGGGCGCGGGGCGGGGTTGCGGCGGCGGGCGGGGCCGATTGCGGTCCTCCTGGCGCCGAAGCACTGCGAGACCCCGGCTTTCGACCCTTTCTCCCAAGAGACCCATATGGCGGTCAGCGACGGGGCGCATGGGTTGGACCTGACCTTGCCGCAGGGGCTGAACGGGCAGGAGAGCCGGATCGCCGCGGTCCTGGTGGCGCTGGAGAGCGCGACGCGGGGTCGGCTTCTGTCGGTCTGGATCAAGGGCCATGCTGCGCCTTTTGCCATGGGTCACCAGCCCTTGCCGATCCTGGCCGGTTGGCGGGCGCTTTTGACGCGGGTGCTGCGGCCGGTCGTGGCGCCGCCCGAAGCGGATCGCGGCATCGCGCTCTTGGCGGGGCGGGCGACGGAGCGGGCCCTCGTCCAGCTCTCGGCGCCCGGGACGGAGTTTTCCCCCGACCTGGTCGCCGAGGCGGAGGCAAGGGGCCTCGCGCTGGCGGCGCGGCTGATGCGGGCCTGCGATGGCGGGACGGGTCCTGCCCTGCGACTGGTTGCGGCGCTTGAGACCCTGGGCGAGCTGGACTGAGGGGGACGGGGGTTCTGCCGACTGGGCCCTGGGCGCTGCCGCTTTGACTTGGGCCCTGCCGACTGGGGGGGCCGGGCGGGTGACGGGACCGAAGCGGTGACGGGTCACGAAAAGGCGAAGGGCGGGGTCTCCCCGCCCTGTCGTGTCTTTTCCGTTCGGGGGCCTCCGGAGGTCCGGGGGAACAGGGCGCAGTTCGGCCCGGATCGGCCCCTTGACCGGGGCTCAGGGCGCGGCGGGCGCGGGCGAGAGCGAGGCGATATAGGCCCAGACATTGGCCGCATCATCGGCCTTGGGCAGCTTGAACATCATCTTGCCGCGCGCCTTGCTGTCGCTGAGCTTCTCTTGCAGGAACTTGGAGGGGTCCGCGACATAGGCCACGAAATCGGCCTCGCCCCACTGGAAGCCCGTGGCGCCAAGCGCCAGCATGTCGTCGCCATATTTGAAGCCCTCGACCGAACCGGCCACGCGGCCCGGCAGGCCGTAAAGGTTCGGGCCGGTCTTGGCGCCCTTGCCCGCGACGACCTCGCCGGCCTCGTTCACCATGGCATGGCAGGTCTGGCACTTCTGGAACACCTTTGCCCCGGCCGCCGCATCGCCTTCGGCGAAAGCGGGCAGGGTCATCAGCGAGAGGGCAAGCGCCCCGATCAAGGTCTTCATCCTATCCTCCGTTTGGATTTGGAACACAACAGGCGGCAGCTAGGGCGCCCGAGGCCCAAGGCAACGGGCGCCGTGCAAAATGGTCAGGCCACGGCCCGCGAGAGCGCACAATGCGCCCAAAGCTGCGAGAGGGCGCCGACGAGGTGGTCGATCTCGGCCGTCCCATGCAGCGGGCCGGGGGTGATGCGCAGGCGCTCGGTGCCCTTGGGCACGGTGGGGTAGTTGATCGGCTGCACATAGATCCCGTGGTCGCGCATCAGGATATCGCTGATCATCTTGCACTTGACCGGGTCGCCGATCATCACCGGGATGATATGGCTGTCATTGGCCATGTGCGGGATCCCCGCGCGGTCGAGCTTCGCGCGCAGCTCCGCCACCCGGGCGCGCTGCTGCTGGCGCTCTTGGCCCGATCCCTTCAGATGGGCGATCGAGGCCCTGGCGGCTGCGGCCACGGCCGGGGGCAGGGCGGTGGTGAAGATGAAACCGCTGGCGAAGGAGCGGATGAAGTCGCAAAGCGCGGTCGAGCCGGTGACATAGCCGCCCACGACGCCGTAAGCCTTGCCCAAGGTGCCCTCGATCAGGTCGATGCGATGGGCGAGGCCGCGCTCCTCGGAGACACCGCCGCCACGGGGGCCATACATGCCGACCGCATGGACCTCGTCGATATAGGACAGCGCGCCATGGGCCTCGCAGACCTCGACGATCTCGCGGATGGGGGCGATGTCGCCGTCCATGGAATAGACGGATTCGAAGGCCACGAGTTTCGGGCGGTCTCCGGCGGCGTGCAGCTTGCGGTCCAGGTCGCGCCAGTCGTTGTGACGCCAGAGCACCTTGTCGGCGCGGGAATGGCGGATGCCTTCGATCATCGAGGCGTGGTTCTTTTCATCCGAGAAGATCGCCACATTGGGGATCTGCGACCCAAGCGTCGACAGCGAGGCCCAGTTCGACACGTAACCGCTGGTGAACAAGAGCGCCGCCTCTTTCCCGTGCAGGTCGGCCAATTCGCGTTCCAGCGCCAGGTGATGCACCGTGTTGCCCGAGATGTTGCGCGTGCCCCCCGCCCCCGTGCCGCAGGACTGCACGGTTTCCACCATGGCGCCCACCACATCGGGGTGCTGGCTCATCCCAAGGTAGTCGTTCGAACACCAGACGGTGACGTCCTGGACCTCTCCATCCCGGTGGCGGCCTGCGGTCGGAAAGGCGCCGCGACGCCGTTCGATATCGGCAAAGACGCGGTAGTTGCCTTCCTCTTTCAGGGCCGCAAGACGGGTGGAGAAATGGGTTTCGAAATCCATGGGTCAGGTCCTTTGGTCCAGGGATGCAGGGTGGGGACGCTTGGGCAGCATCCAGCGGTAAAGTTTCTGGTCGGGCAGGGGCAGGACCATGAACCAGTGTTCCAAGAGCGCAAGCGCGGTCAGGACGGTCAGAAGGACATGGCCGGTCAGGCTGGCCTCGGTCGTGGCCCCTGCTGCCCGCTCCATCCAGCAGGCGGTGGCAAAGGTCAGAAGCGTGATCGAGACCGGGAAGAAGCCGTTCATCGCAGCACGGCGGAAATGGCTTTCCAGGTGGCTCAGCGCCTGGGGCAGGAACTCGGTATGGATGCGGGGCACGCCGAGGAAGAGGTTCAGCTTGGCCGAGATGCGGGCGAAATACAGGACCGCATAGGTCCAGAGGCCGAACTGGTTCGGCGCTTCCCAGGTGAGCTTGGCGATGACGAGAAGGCCAAGGGTCAGGAGGATCTCGTTATACAGCACCGTGCCCGTGGCGCGCAGGAAGCGTTGCCCGAAGGAGAGCCCCGGCGGGCAGGGCTTCTGGTTCGGCCCGGTGATGACGCCCGAGAGGAAGGCCAGCTCGATCCAGCCCCAGACCGCGATGGCGGCGAGAAAGGCGCAGACGGCGCCAAGCTCGGTGGCCTGGTCGGCGGTGGCGTCCAGCGCCAGGCCTCCGCCGATCAGCAGGGGCAGGCCCAAGAGCACCGACCAAAGGTGGTCATCGGGCCCGCCCATGTCGGCGCGGCGGACGCGCAGCATGATCAGCCCGGTCGAGAACCACCAGAGGAAGACGGCGAAAAGGGCGACGGTCCAGGGGTTGGTCATTTGCGCCCCCGGGAATGGGTCAGCTGCGGCCCCCTTGTGACAGGGGACCGCAGAGGGGCCTCGGGACGCGCCCATCCCGGGGCCCGAACCGCTGCCGGAACAGCGGTATGGGGGATCTCGGTCAATACGAGGGCTCCAGCCGCACCGAGGCGGGCGGGGTGTTGCGCTTGACCGGAATGAGGTAGAGGCCCGCGAAGGCCAGCATGGCGCGGGTGGCCGCGATCTTGTGGCCAAGCCAGCCCGTGACGCCGCCCTTCTTCGTGCAGGTTTCCATGTCGATCATCGCGGCATTCATCGCCCTCAGGCCGGGGATCCAGCGGGGATGGTCGATGTCCAGCTCCACCGGGAAGACCTGCCGCGCGATGGTCGAGGTCTTGCGGAAGACCTCCTGGTCATAGTCGTCAATGTTGACGCCAAGCGCCTTGTGGAAGTCGTGGCGGGCATGGTCGCGGACCCACATGGTGGAATAGACCGCCGTCAGGAAAAACCGGATCCACATGCGCGCGGCCCAGGTGCCGGTGATCTTGGGGTCGGTGCGCATCAGAAGCGCAAAGGCCTCGCCGTGGCTGAACTCGTCGTTGCACCACTCCTTGAACCACTTGAAGATCGGGTGGAAGCGCTGCTCGGGATGGGCCTCGAGATGGCGGAAGATCGTGATGTAGCGGGCGTAGCCGATCTTTTCGGACAGGTAAGTCGCGTAGTAGATGAACTTCGGCCGGAAGTAGGTGTATTTCTTGGCCTTGGTCAGGAAGCCCAGGTTCACCGCCACGCCCGCTTCGCGCAGCGCGTCGTTGATGAAGCCCGCATGGCGCGCCTCGTCGCGGGACATGTAAGAGAACAGCTCGCAGATATCGGGGTTCGATCCCCGGCGCTTCATTTCCTTATACAGCACGCAGCCCGAGAATTCGGCGGTGCAGCTGCTCACCAGGAAGTCGATGAACTCCACACGCAGCGCGGGATCCATGCCCGCCCAATCGACCTTGTCCCAATCGGCATTCTTCTTGAAATGCCCCTTGTTCGGGTCGGATTTCATCTGGGCCAGAAGCTTGTCCCAATCCTCGCGCACCGGGGAGACGTCGATGCGGTCCATCTCGTCGAAATCGGTGGTGTAGAAGCGCGGGTTCAGGAGCGTGGTCTGCGTGGCCATCGCGGTGGTGTCGAAATCTGCGGCCATTTCGGCATGCAGCTCGTCATGGGTGGTGGCATGGTCCTTCACAGCTTGATCTCCTCGGAAAAGGAGAACTCGCACAGTTCCATGAAGTCGAAATCGCCGGTCAGGCGCGTCCAGAGACGCTCCACGGCGGAGGCGCGGGTGATCGTCGCCTGGCGCTTTTCGACGATCAGCTCGCCAAAGGCCGCCAGGATCGGCGCGCCATGGACGAGGACCTCGTCGCCGGGATGGATGATCGCCCCGTTGTCAAAGCGGACATGGGCGTGGAGGGCTTCGAACCGGTGGCTGACCTCGACGGTGCAGGGGACCTGTTCAGTCTCGCGTGTGAAAAGTGGCATCTCTGTTTTCCCTATTTTTGTGAGGCAAGCAGCCGTTCAAACGCGGCTTTGTTGTCGTTGCCAAAAGCGTAGAGTTCCGCGCTCCAGCCGGAGGCGGGGTCGTAGGCTGTCAGACGGCCGTTGGCATAGCGCACCACTTTCATGGGCGGGTTGCCGGTGACGCCCGCGACGGTGCGGGCGCGGGTCATGGCGTTCTGGATGACGGTGATGAAGCCGCCATGGGGCAGGTCGGCGATCAGCTTGCCGTCCTTGTCGCGGACGGTCACGGCCTGGGCCGATTGGCCTTCGAGGATCAGCCAGGTCTCTTCCAGGACCGTGCTGGTGGGGGGCGTCCCCGCATGCTCGCGGTCCGTCAGGACCGAGAAGCTGACAAGGGCAAGGCTGGCCAGCACAAGCGCCAGCATGGCCCAGAGCAGCCCCTTGGGGATCATGTCGCGGTCGTCGCGGCGCGGGGAGGAGAGGGTTGCCATCGCTTACTCCGCCGCCACTGCGAGGGAAATCTCGGGGGTCGAAAGGCTGGTCTGGGCGGCATCCGACAAAAGCCGGCCAACAGCGGTGGCATCCGGGATGCAGCGCAGCGCCGGCTGGGTCTTTTTCACGAAGCCGGGGCGCAGATGGGGCCACAGCACCAGGGCCGACATCTGGACATCGCCGGTCAGCTCCAGCGCGATCGTGCCCGTGCCATGGACCGGGTGGACGGTCATGGCGGCGGTGCCGATGCGGCGGAAGGGGATGGTGAAGGTGATGGGCAGGGCCGCACCGATGCGCAGGATGACGCGCTCGGTGGTGATGGTGTAAATGGAGGCGCGGGCTTGCAGGGCGGCCAGGCCCTGGACGATGCCCCAGGCGGCCAAGGCCAGCACCAGGTAGGGCAGGGCCACGGCGATGGGGTTCACGCCACCCGACCAGGCGCTGGCACCTTTCCACAGGACCAGGACCATCATGTAGCCCAGGACCCAATTGGCCTTGTAGGCCTCGCGGGCCAGCGCCTTGCGGTCGGGTTTGCCTTGCCAGAGAACATGCTCTCCTTTGGGCAGGGGGGCCGGCAGTCCGGGTGCCGGTTCGAAGTCGAAATCCCTGTCGTTCATTCGGTCCGCCATTGCGAACCCTCCCTTTTGGGTTGAGCCTCGTCCGGCGTGGGCGCACGCCGGGTGAGGTGTCAGAAGCCGCGCTTCAGCTGATCGGCGGCGAAAAGCTCGGCCCCGGCCACGAAGCCCGAGATCTTGTCTTCTTCCAGCTTGGTCACGAAGGTCTGGCTTTGCTGGCCGGGGATGTCCTCGAAGCGGGTCGAGGGCAGCGACATGACGCGGACCCGGTCGGCCCAGATCTTGGCCATGGGCATCGGCACCAGGCGGCGCGAGCCCGAGTTCAGCGTGATCTCCAGGTAGCGCACCAGCTGTTCCGGCACGTCGACCCAAAGGTCAGAGACGCGGCCCACGACCTCGAGGTCACCGGCCTGCACCGGCAGCCCGCGCGGATCGCGCCCGGCCGAGACGATGAAGCCTTCGACCCGGCTCATCGGCTGGATCTTGACGTTGCCATGGGCGTCGATTTCCGGCTCATCGCGGCGCGGGGTCCAGGAGGCGGGGCCGACGCCGTCGCGCAGCCCGTCTCCGGTCGGCGCATGGGGGAAGCCTTCCGAGACGGCGGTGCGCTCCAGCGCGAGGTCCATGCGGCGATGGGCGGCCTCGTTCTCGGCCGAGGGCACCGTGACCGTGCCCTTGCCATGGGGCAGGGTGAAGGTCTTGGGCTTGGGCACCGGGAAGGGGCCCTGGTTCGGAGCGGCGCGGCCGTCCTCGGTCTCCAGCGGATAGCCTTCGCGCATGTTTTCGGTCTGCACGTAATAGATCAGCACCGCGAGGAAGGCCCAGAAGGCCCAGATCGCAAGACTGGCGAGGTCGAAGTTTCCAAAGAAAGTCACACCGAGCATAGGGTCCTCCCGGGTTCAGGTGGGGAATTCAGTCAGGTTGAGGGGTTGCGCCTTGGGCGATTGCGTCAGGCGGGTGAGGCGGACGAGCGGTCCGATGGCGATGAGCGTCGCAAACATCAGGCCGATTTCGATATGGTAGACAAAGGTATAGCCAAGCGATGGCGTGCCGATCGGGCCGAACCAGGAGGCGGCATGCTGGATCCCGTCGCGCAAAGCGCCGCCCGCAAGGACCGAAAGGCCCGCAGCCGTCGCCTGGGCCGCGCCAAAGGCTCCCAGCGCCAGGCCAGCCGCTCCGGGCAGGGTCATGGCGGCGGTCAGCATCGAGACGCCGAAGACGCCCGCGCCGAAGCCTATGGCCCAGGTGCCCGCGAAGAAGAGCGGCGTCCACTCCAGCGCTCCGGCAAAGATCACCGCCGAGAAGGCCGCGATCCCGGCCACGAGGCCAAGGCCCGCCTGGCGGTAGGGGTCGGCCCCCCGCGTCCTTGCGGCGTACAGAAAGCCGCAAAGCGCGCCGAAGGACCACATCGCGGTCAAAAGCGTGGTCTGGGCGACCGAAAGGCCAAGGATCTGGCCGCCATAGGGCTCCAGGAGCACGTCCTGCATGTTGAAGGCCAGGGTGCCGAGGACGACCGAAACCAAAAGCCGCATGACGCCGGGCTCTGCGGCCAGTTGCGCCCAGGCGGCGCGGAAGGACGGCATCGGCGCCTCGCGCTCGGTGCGGGTCATGGGGCGGACCTTTTCCTGCTTCCACAGCGCGATGACGTTCAGGACCAGGGTGGCCAGGCCGCAGCCCTGGACGACACGGACCAGGGTCAGGGGCTCGAAGTTGCGCAGGAGGAAGCCCACGACCAGGGCCGAAATCCCCATGCCCAGCAGGTACATGACGTAAAGCACGGAGACGACGCGGGGCCGGGTCTCGTCCGAGGCGCGGTCGGCGGCCAGGGCCAGGCCTGCGGTCTGGGTCATGTGCATGCCGACGCCGGTCATCAGGAAGGCCACTCCGGCCAGCGCGGGGCCAGCCCAGTCCGGGCCGCGGATCTGGTCGCCCGACAGCACGATCAGCGCAAAGGGCATGACGGCGAGGCCGCCCATCTGCCAGAGCGAGCCGAACCACAGGTAAGGCACGCGCTTCCAGCCGATGGCGGAGCGGTGGTTGTCTGAGCGATGCCCGATGGCGGCGCGGAAGGGGGCCACCAGCACGGGAATGGCGATCATCAGGGCGACCAGGGTTGCGGGGACCTGCAGCTCGACGATCATCACCCGGTTCAGCGTCCCCAGCATCAGGACCTGGGCCATGCCGACCGACAGCTGGAACAGCGCCAGCCGCATCAGCTGCGACAGCGGCAGCCCCTCCGAGGCCGCATCGGCAAAGGGCATCCAGGCGGCGTCAAGCTTGGCGACATGATGGGGCCTCAGGATCATCTGGCGACCTCCAGGCATTCCGAGATGTAGAAGCCCGAGGTCACGCGCTCGATCCGGGTCAGGCCCGGGATGTCGCGCGACAGGGCGGCGTGGTCATGGGGCACCATGCGGGGCGAGCGGTCGCCACCCGGGACCAGCTTGCCGACATTCCACATGACCATCAGCAGAGGCGTCTTGGGCGCCACGGTGAAGGTGATCTTGGGCGCCCGCAGGGCCAGCCTTTCAAGCGCGGCGGCAAGGTCCAGAGGGCGGTAATAGATCAGGCTGTCCATCGCCATGACATGGTCGAAAGAGCCCAGCTTGGCGTCGGTCATGTCGCCCGCATGGAAGCGGACCTTGGCCTTCAGCGAAGGGTCCAGCCGCTCGGTCGCGATGGCGATGAGCTTGGGCGAGATATCGGCGGCCACGACCTTGGCGCCGCGTGCGGCAAGCTCCGCCGTCATCAGCCCCGTGCCGCAGCCCGCATCCAGCACCCGCATGCCGCGCAGGTCGGCAGGCAGCCGCGAGAGCATGAGCGCCCGCATCCGGTCACGCCCCTCGCGCACCGTCTGGCGGATGCGCGAGACCTTGGCCTCGGAGGTCAGGCGGTCCCAGGTCGTGGTGGCCTTGCGGTCGAAATAGTCTTCGACCCGGGCGCGGGTGGTGGCGTAGGTATCCATCAATCGAACCCCAGCAATTCAAAGATCTCGCGGTCGGGGAGCGGGGCGGGGGCGAGGGGCTCGGTGCCGGCCCAAAGCGTCTGGGCCATGGCCATGTAGCCATCGCGGGCGGCGTTGATGTCGGGCGCATCCGGCATTTCAAACAGCGTCTTCTTCTTCAGGCGCGAGCGGCGGATCGCATCCACGTCGGGCATATGGGCCAGGCGGCGGAAGCCCACCTTCTCGCAATAGCGGTCGACCTCGTTGGTCTCGTGGCTGCGGTTGGCGATGCAGCCCGCCAGCCGCACCTTGTAGTTGGCCGACTTGGCCTGGACGGCGGCAATGATGCGGTTCATCGCATAGATACTGTCGAAGTCATTGGCGGTGACGATCACCGCCCGGTCGGCATGCTGCAGGGGCGCCGCAAAGCCGCCGCAGACCACGTCGCCCAAAACGTCGAAGATCACGACGTCGGTGTCTTCCAGCAGGTGATGCTGCTTGAGCAGTTTCACCGTCTGCCCCACGACATAGCCGCCGCAGCCGGTGCCCGCAGGCGGCCCGCCCGCCTCGACGCATTTCACCCCCGCGAAGCCTACCGAGACATAATCCTCGGGCCGCAGCTCCTCGGCGTGGAAATCCACGTCCTTCAGGATGTCGATGACGGTCGGTTGCAGGCGGCCCGTCAGGGTGAAGGTGCTGTCATGCTTGGGATCGCAGCCGATCTGCAAGACGCGCTTGCCCATCATGGCGAAGGCCGCCGACAGGTTCGAGGAGGTCGTCGATTTGCCGATCCCGCCCTTGCCATAGACCGAAAAGACCTGGGCCCCGCCGATCTTGATGTCGTCGTCCTGGTGGACCTGGACGGAGCCTTCTCCGTCAAGTCCCCGCAGGTTTGGAATATCTTTCATCGCGCGTCCCTCATTCTGCGGCCACCCCTTCGAGGCGGTCTTCCAATTCGTCGGCGGCCCGTTGCAGGGCGGCAAGCGTCGCCGCATCGGGCTGCCAGTAGTTGCGGTCCGAGGCCTCCAGGAGCTTTTGCGCCATGCGGTTCGAGGCTTCGGGGTTCAGCTCCGACAGGCGACGGCGCATGGCCTCATCGGCCACGAATGTCTCGGTCAGGCGCTGATAGACCCAAGGGTCGACCTGGGAGGTCGTGGCCGACCAGCCGAGCGTATTGGTCACATGGGCCTCGATCTGGCGGACACCCTCGGCGCCGTGACGCAGAAGCCCCTCGAAGAAACGCGGGTTCAGGCTGCGCGAGCGGGTCTCCAAGGCGACCTGGTCGCGGAGCGTGCGGACGACGCCCGCGCCACGGGTCTGGTCGCCGATATAGACCGGGGTCTCGGTGCCGCCCCGGGCGCGGCGGACCGCGCGGGCGATGCCGCCGAGCGTGTCGAAGTAATGGTCCACGGTGGTGACGCCAAGCTCGACCGATTCCAGGTTCTGATAGGCCAGGTCCACCCGCGACAGAGCCGCCCCAAGGACCGCGCGCTGCGCCTGGGGCTTGCCGGTCACGCCATAGGCAAAGCCCTTGCGGCTTTCATAGGCATCGGCGAGTTCGTCCTCTTGGCCAAAGGCCGAAGAGCCCACCAGCACGTTGACATTGGACCCATAGGCGCCCTCGGCATTGGAAAACACCCTCAGCGCCGCGGTTTGCAGGTCGCAGCCAAGCTCGGCCATCTGCTCCAGCGCATGGGCGCGGATGAAGTTCTGGGACAGGGGCTCATCGGCCTCGGCCGCCTTCAGGGCCGCTTCGGCCAGCATCCGGGTTTGCAGGGGCAGAAGGTCGCGGAAAATGCCGGACAGAGTGATCACCACGTCGATCCTTGGGCGGCCAAGTTCCGCCAGCGGGATCAGGTCGGCACCCGAGAGGCGCCCGAAGCTGTCAAACCGGGGCTTTGCCCCCATCAGCGCCAGGGCCTGGGCAATCGGCCCGCCATCCGACTTGATCGAGTCCGAGCCCCAAAGGACCAGCGCCACGGCATGGGGCAGCGACCTATGCGCCGCGATCAGCCGTTCGGCCTGGGCCGCGCCATCGCGCAGCGCATGGGCGGTGGGCATGCGGAACGGGTCGAAGGCGTGGATATTGCGCCCCGTCGGCAGGATCTGGGGCGAGCGGATCAGGTCTCCGCCCGGCACCGGGGCCACGAAATGGCCGCCCAGGGCGCGCAGGATCGCGGGGATCTCGGTCTCGTCCTGCAAGAGCGCATCTGCGCGGTCGCGGGTCTCGGGCGGCATGAGCTCGATCATCTGCGCCCGAGCCTCGGGGGTCATCTTGCGGCCGACGACATGCAGCCCGTCCGTGATCAGCGCGCCCTCGGTCTCCAGGAGCTTGGCCCAAAGGCTTTCGGGGTCGCTGGCATCGAGGTCCACCGACCGCGCCTGTTCCAGCATCAGTTCCGCCAGCTCGGCCCGGGCCGCATCTTCGGGCGGCAGGGCGCGGTAGCGTTGCAGACTGTCCTTCAGCTCCGCCAGGCCCTTGTAGAGCCCAGACTGCGCCAGGGGCGGCGTCAGATGCGTGATCGTCACGGCATTGGAGCGCCGCTTGGCGAGCGTCGCCTCGGAGGGGTTGTTGGCGGCGTAGAGGTAGATATTGGGCATGTTGCCGATCAGCCGGTCGGGCCAGCAGGTCTCGCCCAGGCCGGACTGGCGGCCGGGCATGAACTCCAAGGCGCCATGCATGCCGAAATGCAAAAGCGCATCGGCGCGGAAATCGTCCTTCAGCCAGGCATAGAAGGCGGCAAAGGCATGGGTCGGCGCGAAGCCCTTCTCGAACAGAAGCCGCATCGGGTCGCCCTCATAGCCGAAAAGCGGCTGGAGCCCCACGAAGACATTGCCGAACCGCGCGCCGAGGATATGGACGCCGCGCCCATCGGTCTGCGCCTTGCCCGGCGCCGGGCCCCAGGTGGCTTCGATATCCGAGAGCCAGCGGCCCTTGGCCACCAGCTCGGCGGCGGGGATGGTGACGGCGACATTGGCGGGCTGGCCATGGCGCTTGGCATTGCCGCCAAGCACCGCCTCGCGCAGGGCTTCGACACTGGCGGGGGGCACCAGGTCGTAACCCTCGGAGGCCATGGCGTGCAGCGTGTTGAAAAGGCTCTCGAAGACGCCGAGGTAAGCCGCCGTTCCAGCCGCCCCGGCATTGGGCGGGAAGCCGTAAAGCACGATGCCCACGCGGCGCGCGGCGACTTTGCTGCGGCGCAGCATGGCCAGGCGCAGGGTCTTGTCGGCCAGGGTGGCGATGCGCTCGGGGCAGGGCGCCATGGACCGGGTCGACAGCGCCTCGGCCTCGGGGCGGCAGCGCCGCTGGCAGCCATTGCAGCCGTCGAGGTCATGGCGACCGGCAAAGACGGTCGGATTGGTCGCGCCGTCGATCTCGGGGAGCGCGATCAGCATGGTCGTCTCGATGGGAGAAAGACCCCCGCTGCTGCGACCCCATTGGCCGAGCGTCTGGAACTCCAGCGGATGGGCCGCGACATAGGGCACATCGAGCCCCGCCAGGACCTGCACGGCGGCGTCACTGTCGTTATAGGCCGGGCCACCCACCAGCGAGAAGCCGGTCAAGGAGACCAGCGCATCGACCTTGCCCTGAAGGTAGGCCGAGATCGCAGGCCGCCCGTCCAGCCCCGCCGCAAAGACCGGCAGGCAGGCGATGCCCCGCGCCTCGAAAGCCGCGATGACCGCGTCGTAATGCGCCGTGTCGCCCGAGAGGATATAGGACCGCAGCATCAAAAGCCCGACGGTCGCCACAGGCACATTCGGGCGGTGCAGGACAGAAGGGTCGGTCGTGACCCGTCCCACGATATCGGGGTGATAAAGCCCCACATCCGGGTAATCGACCGGCGCCAGGGCCTTGACCTTGGCCCAATCCCGGTTGCCGGAATAGCGCCCGACCAGGAAGCGGATCATCTGCTCGATGTTCTCGTCCGAGCCGCCCAGCCAGTATTGCATGGTCAGAAACCAGGCGCGCAGGTCCTGCGCCTTGCCCGGCAGAAACCGCAGGATCTTGGGCAGGCGCTTCAGCATCGCCATCTGCTTCTCGCCCGATTCCGCCGAATTGCCCTTGGCGGGCTTCAGCTTCTTCAGGACCGACATGAGCGCCGAGTCGGGCTTCCCCATCTCCAGATCGCCCATCTTGGTCAGCTTGACGACCTGCGGATCGGCGATCACCCCCACCATGGCATCGACCCGGGGCCGCGCCGCCTGCAGATCGGCCAGGATCGGCTGGATATGGTCTTCCAGAAAGAGGAGGTTGGTCATCAGGATATCGGCCCGCGCGATATCCTCGCGCGCCCGCTCCAGCGCACAGGGGTTCTCGGCCCATTCGGCCGCCGCATGGACCCTCACCACCAGCCCCGGGAAATCCGCCCTCAGCCGCGCCTCGGCCCGGACCGCAGGGCCCGCCGCATGGGCATCCAGCGTGACGATGACGAAGCGGTAAACCGCCTGGCCCTCTCCCCGGTCGTGGCTGAGATCATCGCGCATAATGGGCCTTGGCCTCATAGAGCGTTTCGACGGTGATGGCGGTCACACCCTTGGTCGCCGCATAGGCCTCGGTGTTGCGGCGCGCCTTGGGGCGGACGAAGAAGGGGATCTTCTTCAGCTCGCGCTCGGCCTCGGGGGTCCAGTGCTGGACTTCGTCTTTCACACTGGCGGAAATATCCCGGGGGTTCGGGGGCAGCGCCCCCGAGGCTTCCACCGGCGCCACGGCCTTGGCGCCGTGATGGCTGGCCCCTGCGGCGTCATGAAACTCCGGATCCTCGCGGAACATGGTCAGAAGGTGCTCTTCCAGCCCCATGACCAGGGGATGGACCCAGGTGTCGAAGATGACATTCGCGCCCTCGAAGCCCATTTGGGGTGCATAGCGGGCGGGGAAGTCCTGCACATGGACCGGCGAGGAGATCACCGCGCAGGGGATGCCCAGGCGCTTTCCGATATGCCGCTCCATCTGGGTGCCGAGGATCATCTCGGGGCCTGCGGCGGCGATGGCGGCCTCGACCTCCAGGTAATCGTCGGTGATCAGGGCGGTGAGGCCCATGCGGGCGGCCAGGGCACGCATCGGCCGGGCGAATTCGCGGTTGAAGCAGCCCAGGCCCACGACCTCGAAGCCAATCTCCTCGGCGGCGATGCGGGCGGCTGCCATGGCATGGGTCGCATCGGCGAAGATGAAGACGCGTTTGCCGGTCAGATAGGTGCTGTCGACCGAGGCCGACCACCAGGGCGCCCGCAGCCCATCCTCGGGGATGCGGGGCGAGAGGCCGGTGAGCGCGGCGACTTCGACCAGGAAATCGCGCGTGGCGCCGACGCCGATCGGGATGGTTTTCGTCCAGGGCTGGGCATGGGTCTTTTCCAGCCAGCGGGCGGCGCTCTCCCCGGTCTCGGGGTAGAGAAGCACGTTGAAATGCGCGGCGGGCATGCGGGCGATGTCGGCGGGCGTCGCGTTCAGGGGGGCGCAGACATTGACCTTGATCCCCATGGCGGCCAGAGCCCGGGTCACTTCCGTCACGTCGTCGCGGTGGCGGAAGCCAAGCGCCGTGGCACCCAGGAGGTTGCAGGTCACCTGTTCCGTGCGCGCCTGGGGCCGCGCCAAGTGGCGGACGATCTGCAGGAAGGTCTCATCCGCGCCGAAGTTTTCTTTGCGCGAGTAAGAGGGCAGGTCCAGCGGGATCACCGGGCAATCGAGGCCCAGTGTCTCGGCCAGGCCCCCCGGGTCGTCCTGGATCAGCTCGGCCGTGCAAGAGGCGCCGACGATCATGGCTTGCGGCTGGAAGCGGTCATGCGCCGCGCGGACCGTGTCCTTGAAGAGGCCGGCCGTATCGGCGCCGAGGTCGCGGGCCTGGAAGGTCGTGTAGGTGACGGGGGGGCGCGCACCGCGCCGCTCGATCATCGTGAAGAGCAGGTCGGCATAGGTGTCGCCCTGGGGCGCATGGAGGACGTAATGCAGCCCCTCCATCGCGGTGGCCACACGCATGGCGCCGACATGGGGCGGGCCTTCATAGGTCCAAAGCGTCAGCTTCATCTCTGGCCCTCCAGCAGGGTTTTCCGCCGCAGGGGCCGGGCGAAGAGCCCCGCCAGATCGCCCGCCTGTTCGTAGAAATGCACGGGCGAGAAGACCAGCTCGATGGCCCATTTCGTCGTGAAGCCCTGGGATTCCAGCGGGTTGGCCAGGCCCAATCCGCAGACGGTCAGGTCAGGGGCCGCCAAGGCAAGGCGGTCGAGCTGCAGGTCGACGTCCTGACCCTCCGACAGGACGGTTTGCGGCAGGAGGTCCAGCTCCGGGGCCATCAGCTCGCGGTGGAGATAGGGGGTGCCGACCTCCAGGGGCCGCATCCCGCATTCGCGGGCGAGGAAGCGGGCGAGGGGAATTTCAAGCTGGCTGTCGGGGAAGAAGAAGATCGACTTGCCCGTCAGGGTGGCGGTCTGCGAGGCCACGGCCTTGCGGGCCCGGGCGCGGGGGGCGGCGGTGACCGCCTCGAAAAGCTCGTCGCTGACGCCGAATGAGGTGGCGATGGCTTTCAGCCAGGCGGTCGTGCCCTCTTCGCCGAAGGGGAAGGGGGCTTGGATATGGCTGGCGCCGCGACGCTGCAAGGCGGAGTGCGTGGCGCCGAGGAAGGGCTGGATCAGCGCGTAACGCGTGTTGGGCCCGATGGCGGCGGTGTCGCCAATCCGGCGGGCGGGCAGAAGACGCAGGGGCCCCACGCCCATCGCGGTCAAGAGGGCGACCATCTGGTCCTCGACCACATCGGGCAGGGCACCGACCAGCAGGAGCTCGGCGGCCTCGGTCGAGGGCAGGGCCGGGACCATGGCGGCGAGCGCGGCATCCTCACCCTCGGTGAAGGTCGTCTCGATGCCCGAGCCCGAATAGTTCAAGACCTGCACCCGCCCCGCATGCTGGGCGTTCAGACGCTCGGCGGCGCGGGCGAGGTCCAGCTTGATGACCTCCGACGGGCAGGAGCCCACGAGGAAGAGCCTGCGGATATCCGGGCGGCGCTCGATCAGGCGGGCGACTTCGCGGTCAAGCTCGACATTGGCATCTGCAAGGCCCGCGAGGTCTTTCTCTTCGAGAATCGCCGTGCCGAAGCGCGGCTCGGCGAAGATCATCACTCCGGCAGCGGCTTGCAAGAGATGGGCGCAGGTCCGCGACCCCACGACCAGGAAAAAGGAATCGGGCATCTTGCGGTGCAGCCAGATGATCCCAGTCAGCCCGCAAAAGACCTCGCGCTGGCCGCGCTCTTTCAGGACGGGGACATCGCGGCAACCGGTGGTGGGAAGGTCGAGGCTCATGCCATGACCCCCTGCGGCTGGGTGTCGAGGCGCGCTTTCCGCAGCTTCAAGAGGAACTGCGTCGCGTTCACCAGATAGGTGCCATAGGCGGCCAGCGTCACCAGCATCTGCCCCTGCGGCCCCAGGCTTCCGGTCATCAGCCCGATCACATACCAGGTGTGGAAGCCTATGACAGCGAAGGAAAAAACATCCTCCCAGAAGAAGGCGGGGGCAAAGAGATACTGGCCGAAGACCACCTTCTCCCAGATCGCCCCGGTGACCATGATCGCGGCCAGAAGCGCGGTCTTGACCAGGATCGAGACAGTGGCGGCCTGATAATGGTCACCCGTGGCCAGGAACAACAAGACCAGCACCAGCGAGACGGCAAAGGCCAGGAACTGCACGGGTGCCAGAATCCCCTGGACCAGGGTCCATTTCGTCGCATCGCGCCGCGCACGCTGGGCCGAGGTGTAAAGCGGCCGGCTTGGGGATTTCGTCCGATTGGCTGACATGGATGGCCCTCTCCCCCTGACAGTGCCGAGGTCTTCAGGTTAACCTCAGGTGAAGAACTGTCAATCAAAACTTACACAACCTGCGACTCGGCCTGGGGCTGGGTCCCGGACGTCAAGAGCGCGGTTGTCGAGGGGGTGGGGTAAAAGCAGTTGAAATGAATAGGATTTTTTTAAACCCTCCACCCCGGGTGTCGCGAATGTCTATTTTAGTGGACATTTTGCAAGAACTCAGGTGTCATGTTTGCGAAGAGCACGCATTCCCTTTCACCGCTCCCGTATGCTAGTCATGACTGGCCTGCGGGGCATTTTCCGCAGGGTCGTCATGCGCGACGTCGGCAGCAGTCAAGAAGAAAGCGCCGCCCTGCGTCCCGTTGGATGCAGCGAAGGGCTCGCATTCGAGGCCATTTGCCTGCTCGTCGCCAGTCGCAAGATGGGAGCCGCCTGCGTGTTGGATCATCTCGTCGCACATCTGGCGAGCGCCGCTTGCGAGACCGATTCCGCCGCGCTGACGCGCGCGCTGGATGAGTTGCGTCGCGCGCATGTGACCGACATGGCCCTGGTCAGCGACTATATCCCCGAAGCCGCCAGGCGTCTGGGCGAGGGATGGCAGAACGACACGCTGTCCTTCCTCGATGTCACCCTGGGCACCTCACGGCTGAGCGAGCTGCTGCACGAGGTGGGTGGCGACTGGAAGGGCGACGACGCGGGGGGCGCGGGTCGGCCGACCGTGCTTTTGGTCGTGCCGCCTGGGGAGCAGCATACCCTGGGCGCGGCGGTCCTGGCCTGCCGGATGCGGCAGCAGGGGGTTTCGGTCTGCCTGCGCATCGCGCCGGGCCTGACCGAGCTTGCGGCGCTGATCGCGACGCGGGGGTTCGACGGCGCCATGGTGACCTTGGCGAACGTGGAAAAGGTCGAAAGCTGCGCGGTTCTTGTGCGGGCTTTGCGCACCTTGGGCAAGGGCGGGCTTCCGGTCGTGGTCGGGGGGGCTGCCTTGCAGGCCGAGCCCGGGTTGCAGGGCCTGACGGGGGCCGATCTGGCCACGAACTCATTGGAAGCGGCTCTTGCGCTTTTCGGGGTGGATGCGACACAAAAGACTTGACGCGGGGGGAGAGACGGCGACTAGCAAGTGGTGCGATTGACAGAAAGGCACGAATGTGACCTCGGATGACGCTATGACCAAAGACGCCGGGCTATATGAGGGCCTCGCGCCCGATCTGCTCTTGCAGGCGGTGACGTCAGCCTTTGACATCGCCCTGACTGTCGCCCCGGACCTGATCGTCCGCGAGGCCACGGGCATGCCCCATGTCGCCGCCGCCGTCTCGGGCTGGAAGGGGCGGCCCTTGTTGGAGCTTTTCGCCCGCGACAGCCGCCGCAAGCTGGAGAGCCGGCTGGCCGATGGCACGGCGGGGCCCTTTCACCTGGAGCTGAACCACGAACCCTCTTCGGGGGTCGATCTGCCGGTGCGCTATACCCTCGCGCGGATGGGAGGGCCCGGGCCGATGATCCTTCTGGGCCGCGACCTGCGCCCCATGGCCGAGGTGCAGCAGCGCCTGGTCGAGGCGCAGCTGGCCCTGCAGCGCGACCACGAGGCGCAGCGCGAGATCGAGACCCGCTACCGCGTGCTGATGGAGGCCAATGGCGCCCCCATCGTCATCATCTCGACCACGACGGGCCGGATCATCGACGCCAACAAGGCCGCGCTGGAGATGATCGGGGCGAGCCGGGGCGACCTTTTGGACTCCCCCGCCGCGCAGGAATTCGAAGGCCGTCGCCGGGGGGAGTTCCTCGACGCGCTCTCGCGGATCGCGCTGGCCGATACGCCCTCGACGCTGGAGCTGACGGTGCGCCGGACGCGCAAGCGCATCCAGGTCTCGCCCACCCTGTTCCGGGCGGCGGGCGACAAGCTTCTTCTGTGCCGCATCGACCTGACGGATGATGCAAGGGCGCAGAACGACGAATTGGGCCATGCCCTGGGGCGGCTCTATCAGACCGGGGTCGATGGGCTGGTCTTCCTCGATGGCGACGGCATCATCAAGGCCGCGAACGAGGCTTTCCTGAACCTGACCGATGTGCCGAGCCCGGCCTCGATGATCGGGCGCTCTTTGGGAGAGTTCCTGTCGCGCGGCGATGTCGACCTCAAGGTCCTGTTGGAGAACGTCAAGCGGGTGGGTCGCCTGCGGCATTATGCAACCCGGCTGAACACCGATTTCGGTGGCCAGATCGCGGTCGAGATGTCGGCCACCTATCTCCAGGATCGCGGCCAGTCGGTCGTGGGCCTGGTGATCCGCGATGCCTCGGCGGCCGAGGGGATGCGCTTGCCCGTGGGGCCTGCGGGCAACGAGGGGCTGCGCAATGTCATGCAGCTGGTGGGCTATTCCGCGCTGAAAGAGATCGTCGCCGAGACGACCGAGATCATCGAGAAGATGTGCATCGAAGCCGCTCTGGAGTTGACAGGCAACAACCGGGCAGCGGCGGCAGAGCTTCTGAGCCTCTCGCGCCAGTCGCTTTACGTAAAGCTGCGAAAGTTCGGGCTTTTGGCGAAAAACGGCGCCGAATAGACCCTGACGCGGCCCCTTCGGGGGCCGTTTTCATTGGGGCGGGGGCTGTCTTCGTTTCGGGCCGGAATTCAGTTGCACGACTCCGATGTGTCATGTTTAATTGACAGATGGACACATTCAGCGCCTCTCCCCGCCTGACACCAGAGCCGCGCGCGGTTCTGACGCTGTTGAAACCCATCACCTGGTTCCCGCCGATCTGGGCCTATCTGTGCGGTTCGGTCTCGGCTGGGGTGCCCTTGGGCTGGCAGGTGCTCTTGGGCATGGTCCTTGCGGGCCCGGTGGTCTGCGGCATGAGCCAGGCGGCCAACGACTGGTGCGACCGCCATGTCGATGCCGTGAATGAGCCGCATCGGCCGATCCCCTCGGGGCGGATCCCGGGGCTTTGGGGCCTGTGGATCGCGCTGGCGATGAGCGCCCTGGCGCTGGGGGTCGGTGCTTTGCTGGGCGTCTGGGGTTTTTGGGCGACGCTGGTGGGGGTCATCGCGGCCTGGGCCTATTCGGCCGAGCCCGTCCGGCTGAAGCGCTCCGGCTGGCTGGGACCGGGGCTGGTGGGGCTTTCCTATGAGGGGCTCCCCTGGTTCACCGGGGCCGCCGTCCTCTTGAACGCGGCGCCGAGGTTCGAGACCTGCGTGATCGCGCTGATCTATGCACTTGGCGCCCATGGCATCATGACGCTGAATGATTTCAAGGCTTTGGAGGGCGACCGGCAGCACGGCGTGCGCTCGCTTCCGGTGACCCTGGGGCCAGAGGTCGCGGCAAAGGTCGCCTGCACGGTCATGGGCCTGGCACAGCTTCTGGTGGTCGCTCTCCTGGTGATCTGGGGCAAGCCCTGGCATGGGCTGGCGGTCGCGGCTCTCTTGGCCGCGCAGGTCCTGGCCATGCGGGTCCTGCTGCGCGATCCCAAGGGCAAGGCGCCCTGGTACAACGGCACGGGGATCGTCTTCTACGTCTCCGGCATGATGATTTCCGCTTTCGCGCTAAGGGGGCTTTGATGCTGAGCTGGGTGCAAATCCTGCGGTTGGGCCTCGTGCAGGCCGCGCTTGGGTCGGTGATCGTGCTGACGACCTCGACCCTGAACCGGCTGATGGTGGTGGAGCTTGGGGTGGCCGCCGCCCTGCCGGGGCTTCTGGTCGCGCTGCATTACGTCGTGCAGATGAACCGGCCGAACTGGGGCTTCCGGTCCGACACGACGGGGCAGAGGACGCGTTACATCCTGGGCGGCATGACGGCCCTGGCTCTCGGAGCCTTCACGGCGGCGCTGGGTCTTGTCGTCATGGCGCAGGCCTTCTGGCCGGGGCTGGCGCTGTCAATCCTGGCTTACATCCTGATCGGCAGCGGGGTCGGCGCCTGTGGCACGGCGCTTCTGGCGCTCTTGGCCGCCGGGGCGGCGCCCGCGCGCAGACCTGCGGCGGCGATGTCGACCTGGCTTCTGATGATCTTCGGCATCGCGGTCACGGCGGGTGTCGTGGGCAGCCTCATCGACCCCTATACGCCCGGCAAGCTCCTGCGCATCGTGGCCACCGTGGGGGCGCTGGCCGTCGCGGTCTCGACCCTCGCCGTCTGGGGGATCGAGCGGCGCGTGACCTTCCGCGCCCCCGAAGCCGCGCCCGAGCCCTTCTTCAAGGCGCTGCGCGAGGTCTGGGCCGACCCAAGGGCGCGCGGCTTCACCGCCTTTGTCTTCCTGTCGATGACCGCCTATTTCATGCAAGAGCTGATCCTGGAGCCCTATGCGGGCCTGGTCTTCGGCTTCTCCCCGGGCGAATCCACCGGGCTTTCGGGCGCCCAGCATGGTGGGGTCTTTGCGGGGATGCTGACCGTCGGCATCGTCGCCTCCGGGCTGAAGATCGGAGGCCTGCGCGCCTGGGTCATCACCGGCTGCCTGGGGTCCGCCATCGCGGTGGCCTCGGTCGCGGCGCTGGGGCAGGTCGGGCTGAACCTGACGCCTGCCGTCGTCGCCATGGGTTTCTTCAACGGCATGTTCTCGGTCGCGGCGATTGCCTCGATGATGCAGCTGGCGGGCGAAGGCCGTCCGGGGCGCGAGGGCACGCGGATGGGGCTTTGGGGCGCGGCCCAGGCCATCGCGGCGGGCTTTGGCGGCCTGGCGGGGGCTGCGGCGGCCGATCTCTTGCGGCTGATCCTGCCCGCGCCCCAGGCCTTTGGCCTGGTCTTCCTGGTCGAGGCCGGGCTCTTCTTGGCTGCGGCGGCCCTCGCCGTGCAGGTGATCACAGCGCCCTCGCGGCTGCCGGTCGCCGTTCCGGGAGAATGACATGTTCGACGCTTTCGTGATCGGTGGCGGGCCCTCGGGCGCCACGGCGGCCGAAGACCTTGCGCGCGGCGGCAAGCGCGTGGCGCTCTTGGACCGCGCGGGCCGGATCAAGCCCTGTGGCGGCGCCATCCCGCCCCGCGCCATCGCCGATTTCGCCATCCCCGATCACCTGATCGTGGCCAAGGTGAACACCGCCCGCATGGTCTCTCCCAGTGGACGCGCCGTCGATATCGCCATCGAGGGCGGCTTCGTCGGCATGGTCGACCGCGACACCTTCGACGAGTTCCTGCGCGAACGCGCTGCCATGCAGGGCGCGGTGCGTCTGACCGGGACCTTCCTGCGGATCGAGCGGGGCGAGGAAACCCGCGTCATCTGGCGCGACAAGACCGGGGTCGAGCGGGGCACGCCGACCCGCGTGGTGATCGGCGCCGATGGGGCGCGGTCCGACGTGGCGCGGGCCGAGGTGCCGGGGGGGAAAGAGATCCCCTATGTCATCGCCTATCACGAGATCATCGCGGCGCCGAATGGCGTGGCCTCCTATGACCCCACCCGCTGCGACGTGATCTATGACGGTCGCATCTCGCCGGATTTCTACGGCTGGGTCTTTCCGCATGGGGTCACGGCCTCGGTCGGCATGGGCACGGGGATCGACGGGGTGAACCTGAAGCAGGCCACCGCCGATCTGCGCCGCGCCTCGGGGCTGGCGGATTGCGCCACGCTGCGGCGCGAGGGCGCGCCCATTCCGCTGCGCCCGCTCGACCGCTGGGACAATGGCCGCGACCTGGTGCTGGCGGGCGATGCGGCGGGGGTCGTGGCGCCCTCCTCGGGTGAGGGGATCTTCTACGCCATGGCCGGGGGCAGGGCTGCCGCCACCGCCGCCATGGCCTTTTTGCGCACCGGGCGCGCCCGCGATTTGCGGCTCGCGCGGTCGATGTTCATGACCGAACACGGCATGGTCTTCAAGGTCCTGCGGTCGATGCAGGACGCCTATTACAAATCCGATGAGCGCCGCGAGCGCTTCGTCAGTCTCTGCCATGACCTCGATGTCCAGAAGCTGACCTTCGAGGCCTATATGAACAAGCGGCTTGTCAAAGCCCGGCCCATGGCGCATCTGAAGATCGGCGTCAAAAACCTGATGCATCTGATGGGCGTGGTGCGGCCGGAATGGTCTGGGATGGGGTCATGAATATCGCGGTCAAGGATCTGATCCCGGCCTGGGTCGAGGGGCGCTTGCAGCCCCTGGACAAGCTGGCCGTGCATCGCCAGGGCCTGCGGCATCCGGCGGTTTCGGTCTTTGTCCTGTCGGGGTCTCGCGTGCTGATCCAGCAGCGCGCGGCGGACAAGTATCACTCGGGCGGCCTATGGGCCAATACTTGCTGCACCCATCCCTACTGGGGAGAGGCGCCCCTGGCCTGCGCCATCCGCCGCCTGACCGAAGAGCTCGGCATCACCGGCCTGACGCTGCAGCCCGTGGGCCAGGTCGAATACCGTGCCGAGGTGCCGCCCGATCTGATCGAACACGAGTTGGTCGATGTCTTCGTGGCCGAGGCGCCGCTGGACCTGACCCTGGACCTCAACCCCGAGGAGGTTCAGGCCGTGGCCTGGGTCGATCTCGACGCGCTGGATGCCCAGATCGCCGCCCAACCCGCCCGCTTTACCCCCTGGCTGCGGATCTACCTGTCCGAGCATCGCGCGCAGATCCTCGGCCGCTGACTGTCAACTTTAGTTGACGCATTTTCGCCAGATTTGATCTGGATCAAACCCCCGAACCCCCTGGCTGTTACGCTTTCCTGACCAAGGTCAGGAGGCTTTCATGCGCGTTCTCTTCGTCCATCCCAACTACCGGTCGGGCGGCGCCGAGATCGCCGGAACCTGGCCGCCCGCCTGGGTGCCCTATCTGACCGGCGCGCTGCGCAAGGTCGGGCTCAACGACATCCACTTCATCGACGCGATGACCGAAAACCTCTCCGAGCCGGAGCTGATCGCCCGGATGAGGGCGATCCAGCCCGACCTGGTGGGGGTGACCGCGATCACGCCCTCGATCTATGCGGCCGAGGCCGTCCTGGCCCTGGCCCGCGACCATATCCCCGGCGCCCTGCGCGTCCTGGGCGGCATCCATGCGACCTTCATGTTCCAACAGGTCCTGACCGAGGCGCCTTGGGTCGATGTCATCGTCCGGGGCGAGGGCGAGGAGATCCTGCAAGCCCTGGCCCTGGCCGTGGCCGAAAAGCGCTGGCCCGAGGCGCGGGCGGGGATCAAGGGGCTCGCGTGGAGAGAGGGCGACCGCGTCGTCTCCTCCGCCGCTGCGCCCACGATCAAGGATATCGACGGGCTGGACCCGGATTGGTCGATCCTGGACTGGAAGCGGTATATCTATATCCCGCTGAACACCCGGGTCGCGATCCCCAACATGGCGCGGGGCTGCCCCTTCACCTGTTCCTTCTGCTCGCAATGGAAGTTCTGGCGCGATTACCGCGTGCGCGACCCCAAGAAGGTGGTCGATGAGATCGAACGCCTGGTGCGCGACCACCAGGTCGGCTTCTTCATCCTCGCCGACGAGGAACCCACCATCAACCGCAAGAAATTCATCGCCTTTTGCCAGGAGCTGATCGACCGCGGCCTGCCCGACAAGATCAAATGGGGCATCAACACCCGCGTCACCGACATCTACCGCGACCGGGAGCTTTTGTCCTTCTACCGCCGCGCGGGGTTGGTCCATGTCTCGCTTGGCACCGAGGCGGCGGCGCAGCTGAAGCTGGACCTTTTCAACAAGGAAACCACCGTCGCGCAGAACAAGGAGGCAGTGCGGCTCTTGCGCGAGGCCGATATCCTCGTCGAGGCGCAGTTCATCGTGGGGCTGGATAACGAGACGCCGCAGACGCTGGAGGAGACCTTCCAGATGGCCTGGGACTGGCAGCCCGATCTGGCCAATTGGGCCATGTACACGCCCTGGCCCTATACGCCGCTGTTTCAAGAGCTGAAGGACCAGGTCGAGATCCACGACTTCAGCAAATACAACTTCGTCACGCCGATCATGAAGCCCGCCGCCATGACGAGGGGGGAATTGCTGGACGGGGTGATGAACAACTACCGGCGGTTTTACTCCCGCAAGGCGCTGTTCAACTACCCGTGGAAGGGCTCGGGCTTCCGGCGGCGCTATCTTCTGGGCTGCCTCTGGGCCTTTATGCGGGCGGGGTTCAAGCGCAGTTTCTATGACCTCGGCAAGAACAACTACTGGGGGCCGCAGTCGAAGGACAAGGTCGATTTCCACTTCGACACGACGCGCGGGGCGCTTCCGGCGGCCGATTGGGAGACGGCGGCCAGCCGGGCCGCCCGCGCCGCCGAACGCCGCGCTGCGGTGAAAGAGCAGGCCAAGGCCCGCCATCGCGAGCCGGTCCTGGCCTGTGGTGGCGGCGACCAGCAGATGGAGGACTAGGTGTCGGCCCTCATCGGCCCCAATGCCGTTCTGCAGCTTCTCCCCCTGATCGAGCCGGGATTCCTCGCCCGGCTGGGGATGGAGCCTCCGTCAGACCATGGGTTGATGCCCGAAGAGCCCGCCCACCGTCTTCATGCCGCAGTCAGGGATCTGCCGCAGGCCCCGGCGATCCTGGCCGAGGCCGGGCGGCGGACCGGGGAGTATATCCTCGCCCACCGGATCCCCCGCCCGGCGCAGAGGCTGTTGCGGGTCCTGCCACGGGGCATGGGAGTTCGCATTCTGAGCCAAGCCATCGCCCGCAACGCCTGGACCTTTGCGGGCTCGGGCGCCTTTGCGGTCGAGGCGCCGGGACGGTTCCGGCTGGAGCGCAACCCGCTGATCAAGGGCGAGACCTCGGCCCGACCGCTGTGCCATTGGCATGTCGCGGTCTTCGATCGGCTGTTTCAAAGCCTCGTTTCGCCCGATCTGCGCTTCCATGAGACCGCCTGCGCGGCCTGTGGCGATCCGGCCTGCCGATTCGAGCTCAGCCCGGCGGGCCAAAGCCGTTGACCAGCACCCGCAAGGGCTTGCGGTTCTCGCGCACCGCCGCAATGGCCTCGTCGATATGGGCCTGGCAGGCCTCGCAGACGACATAGCGCACGGCGGTCGGGTGGTTCTCCAGCGCCTCGGGGGCGATCCATTGGCCGCCATCATGGCGCACCGAATTGCAGAAGGAGCACTTGGCCGAGGTCGCGTCGTGGCGGTAATGCCAGTTGCCAAAGGGTTTGACGAAGCTTTGCACGTCGCGCAGGTCATGGACCATCAGGACGCGGTCTTCCTTCATCGGGCGGACGGTCAACTGCACGCGCCGCAGCTTGTTGGGCGAGTCGCAGCGATAATCGAGTTTCACTTCCTTCTGCGTCTCGAAGACCGTCTCCAAAAGCGCCAGGACTGCGGTCCTTGTGTCGTCGCCGACGATGTGATCGTCCAGCCGGGTCGAAAGCACCCGGTTGGCGACCGCAGCAGGCCCCTGATTTTCAAGCGCAAACTCGTCCCAATCCCCGCCGACCCACAGGATGCGGAGGCTTCGGTCGATCACGCTGTAGGTCTGCAAGAATTTCAAGCCGTCGTGCCCACTGGATGCCGATTTCCGCAGCATAGCAGGTCTGCATGAATTTTGGCCAGAACTTTACACTTTCGCCTGCAGACTTGACGCCATAGGGTTGCAAATGTCAGGCCAGCCTTACAATTGCGCCTGTCTTGCGCCGAGACAGCGTCAACTTCACGGTATTGGCAATGTCGGCAGCGGTCAGTCCGGCCTCGGCATACATTTCCGCCGGGCTGGCCTGGTCGATGAAGCGGTCGGGCAGGGTCAAGGTGCGGATCGCGCGGCCTTTTTCCAGCTGACCCGTTGCGGCGAGGTGATGCAGCACAAGCGCTCCGAAGCCGCCGGTCGAGCCCTGTTCGACGGTCACGAGGCTTGGGTGGTCGTCGATCAGCCGGTCGATCAGCGCGGTATCAAGGGGCTTGGCGAAACGGGCATCGGCCACGGAGACCTCGATGCCCTCGAGGGCCAGGAGGTCGGCGGCCTTCAAGACCTCGCCCAGATGCGCGCCGAAAGAGAGGAGCGCGGCGTCCTTGCCCTGGCGCAACACGCGGCCCCGGCCGATCTCCAGTACCTGGCCCTCTTGCGGCATCTCGACGCCCAGGCCCTCGCCGCGCGGATAGCGGAAGGCGATGGGGCCAGAGTCATGGGCGGCGGCGGTGGCGATCATGTGGCAAAGCTCAGCCTCGTCGCCTGCGGCCATCACGGTCATATTGGGCAGGTTGGCGAGGAAGCCCACGTCGAAAGCGCCGGCATGGGTCGCCCCGTCCTGGCCCACGAGGCCCGCGCGGTCGATGGCGAACCTGACGGGCAGGTTTTGCAGGGCGACGTCATGGACGATCTGGTCATAGCCGCGCTGAAGAAAACTGGAATAGATGGCGCAGAAGGGCCGCATGCCCGCAGCGGCCAGCCCTGCGGCGAAGGTCACGCCATGTTGCTCGGCGATGCCCACGTCATAGACTCGCTTGGGGAAGCGGCTTGCCATGACATCCAGCCCCGTGCCGCCCGGCATGGCGGCGGTGATGGCGACGATGCGGGGGTCTTTGGCGGCGGTCGTGGCCAGGCGCTCGGCGAAGACCGAAGTGTAAGAGGGCGCGTTGGATTTGGATTTGGCCTGCTGGCCGGTCGCCACGTCGAACTTGGCGACGCCGTGGTATTTGTCATCCGCCCGCTCGGCCGGGGCATAGCCCTTGCCCTTGACGGTGACGCAATGGATCAGGACGGGACCGCGCGCCCGGGCGCGGACGGCCCGCAGGGTCGTCATCAGCTGGCCCATGTCATGGCCGTCGATCGGGCCCACGTAGTCGAAGCCCAGCTCCTCGAACAAAGTCCCCCCGCCCGGCAGCCCCGAGACCAGGGCGCGGGCGCGGCGGGCGCCTTCGCGCATCGGGCCGGGCAGGGCGCTTTCCATGCCCTCGGCCAGCGACCGAAAGGCCGCGAGGGGCCCGGTCAGGGTGTTCAACGAAGCCTGAAGCGCGCCGACAGCGGGCGCAATCGACATGTCGTTGTCGTTCAGGATGACGAACATCCGCGTCTTCAGATGGCCCGCGTGGTTCATCGCCTCATAGGCCATGCCGGCGGTGATGGCGCCATCGCCGATCACGGCGACCGTATCGCCCACCGGCATGCCCAGCTCGCGGCCCTGCGCAAAGCCCAAGGCGGCGGAGATGGAGGTGGAACTATGCGCGGCGCCAAAAGGGTCGAAGTCGCTTTCCGCCCGCTTGGTAAAGCCCGAAAGCCCGTCCTTTTGCCGCAGGGTCAGCATGCGGTCGCGCCGCCCGGTCAGGATCTTGTGCGGATAGCACTGGTGACCGACGTCCCAGATGATCTTGTCGCGCGGCGCGTCAAATAGCGCATGCAGCGCCACGGTCAGCTCGACCACGCCCAGCGACGAGCCCAGGTGTCCGCCGGTCTTCGAGACGCTCTCGATCAGCTCTTCGCGGAGCTCGTCGGCAAGCCGCCGAAGGTCCCCAAGGGAAAGGCCCTTCATGTCCGAAGGCCCAGAGATGCGGTCCAGGGTTGGAAAGCGCGTCATCGTCACCTCCTGAGGAAAAAGGGTGCCGCGACGGACGCGGCACCAAGTGCCTGAAGCCATCAGGGAAGGGAACCGGGCGTGAGATGCGCCACGGAACCGGGCTGGCTAAAGCCCGGATGAGACGGACCGGGGCCGTACTGCTGCGGCCCCGGTCCAAAGATCAGACCAGGAAGGGAAGGGGACTCTCGATCTGACCATAGGGAGAAGGCATGGTCTTGGAGGCATCGGGCAGGAGCTGCCCCACCCCCCAGATCACCGCATAGATCAGGCCCAGGGCCAGGCAGAAGGCCAGGGCAAGCCCCATGCCCTTGGCCATGTGACCCAGCGCCCAGAAGGTGATCGAGGTCGTCTTGCCTTCGTTGAAGTAGTTGTCGCTCATGACCTTTTCCTCATTGCGGCGCATAGCCATGGACCTGCGCCCAGACATACCAGTTGTCGACGACCGTGCCCGTCAGCAGGATGCCGATGCCGCCCGTAAGCGTCACCAGGACCGCGCACCACCAGGCCCAGCGGTGGATGCCCTCCATCGTGGCATTGAACCCCATGGTCCAGCGCCAGAAGAGCGCCGCCCGTTCGGATGCCGTGCCCCGGTCGACGATCTGCTCCAGCTCACGGTCGCCGCCAAAGCGGGAGACCGCAAGGATGGTCGCCCCATGCATCGCGAAGAGAAGGGCCGACCCGTAAAGGAAGGCGATCGAGAGCGCGTGGAAGGGGTTGTAGAACAGGTTGCCATAGGTCAGCGAGAAGTTGTTCGTCCAGTCGAGGTGGCTGAAGATGCCGTAGGGCACGGCCTCGGACCAGGAGCCCATCAGGACCGGGCGGATGAGGCCCAGGACCAAAAAGAGCCAGATGGCCGAAGCGAAGGCCCAGGAGACATGCTTGCCCATGCCGAGCGCCTGCGCCCGAAGCCAGGTGCGCACCCACCACGAACAGACCGACACCAGAAGGAAGAAGGACGCGATCAGCCAGAGCCCGCCCTGGCCCAGGGGGGCGAAGCCCAGGCCATATTCCGGGCCCGGGGGCTCGAGCGAGAACCAGAAGAGATCCCGCGCAAAGACCGCCGGGTTGAAGCCCGCCTGGTACCAGTACCAGGCGCCGACCAGGAAGAACCAGACCGCGCCGGAGAAGAGCGAGATGACGCCCATCGTGCCCAGGTAGACGGGGCCCAGCTGCGCATTGCCGAACCAGCCCGCCAGCGTCGAAAAGCCCGTGGTCTGGGTTCGGTTGTGCAGGTCGACCTCTTCGGTCAGGCCCATTTCGGCATGGCCCCGGACCTGGACCTGGGTGAAGATGTTGGAATACTCAGCCATTCACGCCTCCCTCGATACCGGCCCACCACGGCAGTTGCAGCCACCAGTCCCACCAGACGACCCATTGGTCGAACCAGATCGTCCCCGAGATGACGATGCAGATCGCCGACCAGAAGGCCGCGTTGACGGCCAGGAGAAGCCCCAGGCGGTGGATGCCCAGCGTGCCGACGGAATAGCCGATCAGGTCGCGGAAATAGGTGTCCTCGTGATCGGGCGTCCGCATGGTCTTGCCCTTTTCAGGGTTGGCCGCCGACAGGATCAGGCCACCATGCAAAGCCAGGGCCAGGGCGTTGGTGAAGAAGAAGCTCACCGCCAGCATATGGACCGGGTTGTAGTGGAAATTCCCGAAGGTATAGCCCGTGTTCGACACCCAGTCCAAATGGCTGAAGATGCCGTAAGGGAAGGCATAGCCCCAAGCGCCCATCAGGATCGGCCGGATCACCACCAGGGTGACATAGGCAAAGATCGCGATGCCGAAGGCGGCCGGAACATGCAGCCCCATGCCAAGCTTGCGCGCGATTTCAACCTCGCGCAGGCCCCAGGAGATGAAAGCCCCCGTGGCGCAGATCGTGATGACCTGCCACAGGCCGCCGTCACGCAGCGGCGCGAAGGACAGGCCCATTTCCACGGGCGGCGGGTTGATCGAAATCAGCCAGGGGTTCCAGACGCCTTGCAGCGTCGCCCCGTAAAAGATCAGGATGGTCCCCAGCATCGCGAAGAAGATCGTCGTGACGCCGAAGAAGCCGACGTAGAAGGGCCCGACCCAGAAGTCGAACAGGTTCCCGCCGACCAGCGTGCCACCCGGCACGCGGTATTTTCTCTCGAAGCTCAGCAGTGCCATGGCTCCCTCCTCGTTTGGTGGAATGCGCGGGCGACCGGCTTAGCTGCCGCCCGCAGCAGAGCCTAGTTCGCGGGAACCGCGGCCGGGGCGTAGTTGTACTTCGCCGAGGCGATGTCGAACCAGTTGTAGGCGGGGTTCGACAGCAGCACGAGGTGGATCATCGCCGCGAGCAGGAACAGGAACACGCCCTGTGCCACGAACACGCGACGGGGATCGAAGATGAGCCAGATCTTGTAGAACTTGGACATGGTGTGATCCTCCTCAGAACCAGGGGCGCCAGATGTAGACCGCGATATGCGCGACGACGGCGATGGCGGTGAAAAGCCAAAGCCCGCTCATATAGACGGAGTGCAACTCTTGCGCCTGCTCGTCATTGAGACCCGTGAAACTCAGGTCAGATTTATCAGCCATTCTATCCTCCGGATGGGCAGACTGAACCGCAAACCCTGCGGCTGGGTCCTGGCCGGCGGAATGCCGGACCAAGGGTTTCCCCCTTTGGTGGGGGGGAGGCAGTGACCTGACGGGCGGGCGCACCACGGCAGGGAAGGGCTTCCGGTCCTTGCGGCCGGAAGATGTCGGGGCCTTACGGCCTGAAGATCATCGGCGTGATCTCGGTCGCCGTGCGGCGGGCGCGGGCGATCGGACCCGCGCAGGGCAGGCGGCGGTGCCACAGGGCCGAAAGGCCCCAGGCCAGCGTCTCCACCGGAATGGCAAAGGTCAGGATCAGCGCGTAATAGCTGTTGAACTCCGAGCGCGGGGTCCGCGCGTGGTGGTCGGCGCTTTGGTCGCTCATTTTGGTCCTCCCATGGGCCCAGGGGCTTCGGCCCCGACCGTTTCCTTGACCGCGCCAGGCGCCTGGGGCGCTGCGGTTTTTGCCGTTCCGGGCCCGTTCAGGCCGCAGACGAATTCCATGACGACCCGCTCGGCCCCGGCATCGAGAGCCGCCTTCTCGGCCGCATCGCGAAGGCTGCGCGCGGCAGAGATGCGGGTCAGGACGGGATGCGTGGCCACGATCCGCTCCAGCTCCATCTGGGCATCGACATCCCAGGGGAAGTCGCGCTTCAGCGTGGCGGGGGTGGCGGCGGCGGAGTCCATCTCCGACCCAAGCGGCAGGATGTGGAACAGAGCGTCGAAAAGCGCGTTGCAGATCTCCTGCACCAGGTAGACCGCGCCTTGATAGCCCATGAAGGGCGTGCCGGTGTGGCGGCGGATGGCCGCGCCGGGGAAGGAGGCCGGGATGAAGGAGGGTTGCGGCCCGAAGCCGCCGCGCGACTCCGCCATGTAGATCTTCTCGTTGATCGAGCCCAAAACGACGAGCGGCTTCAGCGCCTTCAGGCTGGCGCGAACCTGTTCGTTGTTGGTCTTCTCCCCGGGTTTCCTGGCCGTGGCAAAGGCGCAAGGCAGGCCCATGTCGTCTTCCAGAAAGGCGCGGATGCCGCGGGTATAGGTCTCGTTCGCGACAATGGCGAAAGAGGCCGTGGCGAAGAAATCCTGCGTGACGGACCGCCACAGGTCCCACAGAGGCTTCAGCGTCGAATGCTTTTCCTGCGCAATGAAGGGCTCCGGGTCCAGCCCCAAAAGCTCCCCCAACTTGCGCAGGAATGAGGTCGTGGAACTCATGCCCATCGGCGCTTGCAGATAGGGCTTGCCCAGGACCTCGGCCAAACCCCGGCCAAACTCGCGATACATCACGATATTCACATCGGCATTCACCAGATGGCGCATCTCGGCCAGGTGCGCGCCCAAGGGCAGCACCATGTTGACCTCGGCGCCGATGCCTTCGATCAGCCTGCGGATCTCGTGGAGGTCCGAGGCCATGTTGAAGACGCCGTACATCGGCCCGAGGATATTCACCCGGGGCTTGGAGCCCGGCGCCCGCGGCGCCTCGGGCGGCATGCGGCCCTTGGTCTGGCCGAATTCGGTGAACAGCCAGGTCATGGCGCGGTCAGCGGCCTGCCACTGGTCCTCGTCGATGGTGCGCGGCAGGAACCGTTGAATATTGGTGCCCATCGGCGTCACGCCGCCGCCGATCATCTCGGCGATGGAGCCCGTGACCACGACCGCAGGCAGCGCCGGGTCCAGTGTCTTCCAGGCCCGGCGCATGGCGCCCTCGGTCCCCTCGCGCCCCAGTTCCTCTTCACCGAGGCCCGTCACCACGATGGGCAACTCATGCGGCGGCAAAGCGTCGGTGTAATGCAAGACCGAGGTCACCGGCAGGTTCTCACACCCCACCGGCCCGTCGATCACCACCTGCAGCCCCTTGCAGGCGCAAAAGGCATAGACCGCGCCCCAATAGCCCCCGGCCCGATCATGATCCTGGATCAGCATGGAAAACCCTCCATGCTTTCACATTTGCCCAAATATCCCACGGGGGGTCTGGGGGGTGTGAAACCCCCCAGTTGCGACGGCAGCCAGCAAGGAGACATCATATCATCTCCTCCGCCTTGGCCGCGCGGGCCTGCTTGTCCAGCTTCTTCTGATGCGCGGCGCGGAAGTCGGGGCGCAGGTTCGGCGCGCCCTCCCAGATGCCGGCGGTATCGCCGGTGCCCACGCCTTCGAAGAAGTCCTGCATGGCCTCCATCCGGCCCTTGCCCGCCATGGCCGCATTGACCACCTGCGCCAAGGACCCCGCCCCCGCCGGACCCATCAAGGGCCGCGCCGAAATCAGGTTGGTGAAATAGAGCGACGGAAGCGCCATCTCCTTGGCCTTCTGCACCAGGGGGGTCGTCCCGATGGCGAGGTCGGGGGCAAAGGCCTCCATCGCGCCGAGGTCATCCTCCAGGCTCGCGCGGTATTTCACCACCACGCCCCGGGCCTCCAGCCAGTCGCGGTCGACCGCTGACCATTCGTTCCGCGCACAGGCCGTGCCGACGTAAGGCACCTCGGCGCCGCTTTCGATCAAGAGCCGCGCGACCAGAAGCTCGCTGCCCTCATAGCCCGAAACCGTGATCCGCCCCTTGATGGGATTGGCGGCAAGCGCGCCCTTGATCGCAGGCCCAAAGGCATTCTGCGCGGCGGCCGGGCTCACGCCATAGGCCTCGCCCACAGCCGCCAGCCAGGCCATCGTGCCCTCGTATCCCACGGGCGCCGAGCCCAGGACCTTGCGCCCCGCCGCCTGGAACTCGCGGATGGACGCCGTATAGAAGGGATGGATCGCCGCCACGACACCGCAATCCAGCGCGGCATAAAGCTCGCGCCATTCGCGGCAGGGGACGACCGGGCCGACCGCCAGCCCCATGGGGGCCAGCATCGCCCCGATCATCATCGGATCGGCCGGGAACATCTCGCCCAGAAGCGCCACCTGCGGGCGATCCGAGCGGCCAGCGGCCGGGGCCGGCACCGGGCCCGCCTCGATCTCGGAGCGCGCATAGGCCAGCATGGCGCCGGCCAGCACGTCCTTGGCCTCGGCATGGGTCGGCACGCCAAAGCCCGGAACGTCGATGCCCACGATCCGCACGCCATTGATCTCGTTGGGCAAAAGCCGCAAGGGCACGCCCGAGGCAGAGGGCACGCAAAGGTTCGTCACCACCACCGCGTCATAACGCGCCGGATCGGCCAGTTCATGGACCGCATCGCGGATGTCTTCAAACAGCTTGCCCGTCACCAGGCTTTCCGAGTTGAAGGGCACATAGCCCACCGACCGCCGGGCGCCGTAGAAATGGCTCACGAAGGTCAGGCCATAGACGCAGCAGGCAGACCCGGACAGGACCGTCGCCACCCGCCGCATCCGCAGCCCCACGCGCAGGGAGCCAAAGGCCGGGCACATGCTTTGCGGCTTGTCATGCGGCCCCTTCGGGTAATCCGCTTTGAAACGGTCCAGCACCTCGGCATTGCCATTGGCGCGGGCCTCGGCCTCCATGCGGTCTGCGCCGGAGTGGCATCCCATATCGGTCATGAGCGCCTCCCCAGTCGGCGCAGCGCCTCTTCGAAGCGGGCAAGGGCTTCGAGGTCACACATGGTCGTAGATGACCTCCAGCGAGGGGCGGTCCACGGCATTCTTGCCGCGCATGTCGGCGTCATTCGCAGGCTCCAGCACGAAATCCGCGCCGGTGGTTTCGGCGTCGAAAAGCGCCAGAAGCCCGTCCTGGGTCAGGGGTTTGGGGCGCAGCGGCGGGGCCTCGGCCACGTTGATCGAGAGCTCGGTGAAGAGCGCGCCCCATTGCGTCGCGTTCGACCCAACGATCTGATAGTTCGCGGATTTCCGGCGCAGGTCGTCATCGGCGGGGATCGCCGCCAGCACGGGAATGTTCACAGCCTTGGCGAAGGCCGCAGCCTCGCCCGTGCCGTCGTCCTTGTTGATCACCATGCCCGCCACGCCGACATTGCCGCCGAGCTTGCGGAAGTAATCGACCGCCGAGCAGACATTGTTCGCCACATAGAGGCTTTGCAGGTCGTTCGAGGCCACCACGATGACCTTCTGCGCCATGTCCCGCGCAATCGGCAGGCCAAAGCCGCCGCAGACCACGTCGCCCAGGAAGTCCAGGAGGACATAGTCGAAATCCCAGTCGTGAAAGCCCAGCTTCTCCAGGAGCTCGAAGCCATGGATGATGCCGCGCCCGCCGCAGCCGCGACCGACTTCGGGGCCGCCCAGCTCCATCGCGAAGACGCCGTTGCGCTTGAAGCAGACATCGCCGATCTTGACCTCTTCACCCGCCAGCTTCTTGCGGGTCGAGGTCTCGATGATCGTGGGGCAGGCCTTGCCGCCAAAGAGCAGCGAAGTGGTGTCCGACTTCGGGTCGCAGCCGATCAGCAGGACGCGCTTGCCCAGCTCCGCCATCATGCAAGAGAGGTTCGCCAGCGTGAAAGACTTCCCGATCCCGCCCTTGCCATAGATCGCGATGATCTGGGTCTTCTTGGTGACCTCGTGGGGCACCTCCAGCGTCGGTTCCTCGGCGGCCTCGTCGCGCAGCCTTGCGTCGAAATCCTTCAGGTTCGGAATGTCCAAGGTCATGTCGCGCTCCAATCCAGGATCATTTTCAGGCAGGCGGGGTCGTTGAAGGCGGTGTCATAGGCGGCTGGGGCTTCAGCCGCTTTCGACCGGTGGGTGATGAGACCCGCAAGCGACAGGGCGCCGCTTTCGATCAGGGCGCGGGTCGCCACCAGGTCATCGGCCTGCCATTCGGCGGCGATGCGGATGCGGGCTTCCTTCATGAAGGCGGGCGGGAAGGCGAAGCTCAGCGGCTGGGTGTAAAAGCCCGCGAGCACGATCTCGCCGCCCTTTTGCAGGCGGGGAATCAGGGTGTCCAAGAGGTCGACGCCCGAGGCGTCATAGATCGACCTGTAGTCGCGGCGGGGGTCGGTCTCGGGGTCGATGACCTCGTAGCCAAGGGCGCCGTCGCGGCGGGTCGGGTTGGTTTCCCAGACGGTCGGCGCAGCGCCTCCGGCCGCCAGGGTCAGGCGGGCGAGCAGGCGACCCAGCACGCCATGGCCCACGATGAGCTCGGGAAGCGCGGTGCCGAAGCCCGCCAGCGCATGGCGCGCGGTCGCGGCCAGGGCGAGTAGCGCGCCCTCGGGGCCTACGCCACGGTCAAGGCGGCTGACGCGCGAAGCGGGCGTCACCAGCGTCGCCGAAGCCCCGCCAAAGAGCCCGCGCAGCCCGTTTTCATAGCAATTTGCGCCGGGGACGAAGACCCATTCGCCGGGGCGGAAGCCGGTCTCGACCCCGGCCTCGACGACCTCGCCGAAGCTTTCGTAACCGGGGACCAGCGGATAGCCCATGCCCGGGAAGGGCGGCATCGTGCCTTGCCAGAAGAGCCTCTCGGTGCCCGTCGAGATGCCCGAATGCCGCACGGCCACCACCAGGTCTGCGGCCCCGGGGGCCTTCAGACCGGCCTCGGCCAGTCCGATGGACCGGGGGGCCGAGAGGATGATCGCCTGGGTCTGCATTGCACCTCGCTGAGTGGGGCAGACTCTGCTGCTCCCTTCATGTCATCTTAACCAGACAGTCATACATGTCAATTTAAAGTGACACTTCTTGTGAAGCCGCTTCAGATCTTCCGTGCCGTGAGCACGCGGGTCACATAGGGCCGCGCGGGAGCCGGGCTGGTGATCTGGACGAATCCGGCGGCTTGCAGCAGGGTCGAGATCTCTGCAACCGAGCGTGTGCGGCCGGTTTGCATGGCCATGGTATAGATGGCGAAGTAGATGTCGGTGGCGGGGTCGGGCTGGTCTCCGCCCGACATGGGTTCCGAGATCACCAGGAGCCCGCCCTTGGGCAGGGCCTCGAAGGCGCGGGCCAAAAGCCCTGCGACCGTCGCGTCGGAATGGTCGTAAAGCACCCGAATCAGCGAGAGGGAATCGGCGCCCAGGGGGAGCGAGTCGTCGCGGAATGACCCCGCGACCTTGGTGATCTGGGCGGGCAGGGGCGGGGCGCTGTCCACGACCTGGCCCAGGTCGAAGAGCGTCAGCCGCAGCCCCGGGTGCCTGGCCGCGACCGCCGAGAGGAAGGCGCCATGCCCTCCGCCCACGTCCAGAAGGTGGCTTTGGCCGCTGAAATCCACCTGGGCCAGGGTGTCGCGGGCGACGAGGGTTTGGCTTTCGGCCATCAAACGACTGAACCTATGCGCCTCGGGGTCGCCGATGCCCGCGCCGAAGACATAGGGCCAGAAGCCCGCCAGTTGCGTCGTCTCGGGGCCGCGGAAAAAGCCCACCGGATCGGCCAGGTCGGCATAAAGCGCGCGGTGATGCGAGACCATTTCCGCCAGCCCCGGCACCACGGTAAAGGCCGCGCCGCGCGGGGTCAGGTGCCAGAGCGTGCCCCTCTTGCGGACCAGCTTGAGGGCGGTGGCGGCCTTCAGAAGGATCTCCATCCGGTTCAGGGGGACGCGGGTCAGAAGCGCCAGATCCTCGGTCGTCTCGGGGCCTCGCGCCAGGCGGGCCAGCAGTCCAAGGTTGACCAAGGCCATCAGAACCTGGGACCGGACAAAGCCCTGGACCAGGTCGAAAAGCGCCTCTCCTTCCGCCCGCGCAAAGCGGCGGACCAGGGGCAGACGCTCGGCAAGCCTATGGAAACGTGGAGAAAGCGCCAGGCGCACCAGCCAGCCTTGCGGGCGGGGCGGGGTCGTGAAAGGCCCGTCCATTCAGGCCGGCCGCGTGGCGGGCTGTCCGGTCAGGCGGCGGGCATAGGCGGTGACGAGCTGCGCCAGATGCGCCTCGCCGGGGCAGGAGGGGATCGAGGAAATCGCCCCCGCCAGGATGTTCTGCATATGCGCCATGGCCCCCGCCACCCCCAGCCGCGCGACCGCATTGGGCCGCATATGCGCCGCGTCCTGACCCACGGGCTTCCCGGTCTCGGCCTCGGTCTGCAGCGCGTCCTTCAGGTCATCGGCCACCTGGAAAGCCTCGCCGATCCGGGCGCCCAGTTCCTCCCAGGGCTCGGGGTCGTGACCTGCCGAAATCGCCCCCATCCGCGTCGCCGCGATGAACAGGGCACCCGTCTTGGCGCGGTGATAATCCGACAGGTTGATGGACTGCTCGCTCTCCCAGGCCTGACCGGCGCAGATGCCCAGGGGCGCCCCGGTGCGGGTGGCCAGAGTCGAGACCAGGGCCAGGCCGCGGTCCGGCGCAAGACCCGCCGCGCGGGAGATCGTGTCGAAGGCCAGGACGATCAGGCTGTCACCGGCCAGCACGGCCAGGGGCTCGGAATAGGCGCGGTGGACGGTGGCCTTGCCGCGCCGTGTATCGGCGTCGTCGAAGGCGGGCAGGTCGTCATGGACAAGGCTCGCGCAGTGGATCAGTTCCAGGCTCGCGGCGGCGGCATCCGACAGGTCGGGGCGGTCGTCGCCACAGGCGAGCGCCACCGAGAGAAGGATCGTGGGCCGCACCCGCGCGCCGCCCGGAAAGACCGCATAGGGCAGGGCGGCGGCCAGTTTCGGAGGGCTGACCACGGGGGCGAGCGCCGCCTTCAAAGCCTGCTCGATCCTTGCTTCGACGGACATCGGCGCCTCCTGAGGTTTCCCGGACTGTGACTCAGCGCCAAGCTTGTGTAAACCTAAATTTACACTAATCTGCCAGGTGGGAGCATCTCCCAAGGGGAAGCCGATGCGTGAGGCGGGCGACAGTGCCGTGGTGATCGGCGCCGGGATGGGAGGCCTTGCCGCCGCCATCCGGCTGGCCGCGCTTGGCCTCGCTGTCACCGTGGTTGAGGCCGAAGCCGCTCCGGGTGGCAAGGCCCGCGCTGTCCCCACGGCGGCGGGTCCGGCGCAGACCGGCCCCACCGTCCTCACCTGGCCCGACCTGGCCGAAGAGCTCTTTGCCCTGGCAGGCCAGCGCATGGACGATCAGCTGACCCTGACTGCCCTGCCCGAACTCGCCCGACACTTCTGGACCGATGGCAGCCGCCTGGACCTGTATCCCTCCCGCGAGGCCAACAGCGCCGCGATCGAGGCCTTTGCCGGGCCGAAAGAGGCCGCAGCCTTCCGCCGGTTCGACCAGCTCGCCTCGGACCTCGCGGAGGCGCTGACTCCGCCGATCCTCTCGCGCCCCCGGCCCTCGATGCTGGGGGTCCTCAGGGCGGTCATGACGCGGCCCGCGATCTGGCCGGCCCTGGCCCCGGGGCAGAGCCTGCAAGGCCTGTTGCAACGCCACTTCGCCGACCCGCGCCTCGTGCAGCTATTCGGCCGCTATGCCACCTATGTCGGCGGCCGTCCGCATCTGTCGCCCGCCGTGCTGGCGCTGATCTGGCGGGTGGAATCCGAGGGCGTCTTCGCCGTCCAGGGCGGGATCTCGGCGCTGGCCGCAGCGCTGGCCCGGATGGCCGAGGCCCTGGGAGTCCGCTTCCTTTACGCCACCCGCGCGCGGCGCATCAGGCTCCAGGACGGCGCGGTCTGCGGGGTCGAGACCGAGGGCGGGCAGTTCCTGTCTTGCGCCACCTGCGTCTTTGCGGGCGACCCGGAGGCCTTGCGGCAGGGCTTCCTTGGCTCGGCCGCCAAGGCCGCCTTGCCGGGCACGGGGCCGAAGCGCAGCCTTTCGGCCTGGGTCTGGGCCTTTGCCGCCAAGCCGCAGGGCGTAGACCTCCTGCACCACAACCTCTTCTTCACCCCCGATCCCTCGGGCGAGTGGGGCCCCATCGCCAAGGGCGAGATGCCGACCCAGCCCACGCTTTACCTCTGCGCGCAGGACCGGCTCCCGGGCCGCACACCCCCCGCGCGTGAGCGGTTCGAGATCATCATGAACGGCCCCGCAGGCCAACCCGCCTCCGCGGCAGAGGAGCAGACATGCCACCAAAGGACCTTTCCGCCCCTGACGCGTTTCGGCCTGACCCTGGCGCCCGAGACGCCGCATCTTCTGACGCCCCAGGCGCTGGCGCGGGCCTATCCGGGCTCGGGCGGGGCGATCTATGGCGGCAGTCCGGAGGCGAGCCTCGCGGCCTTTCAGCGGCCCACAGCGCGGACCCGGGTGCCGGGGCTTTACCTCGCGGGGGGCGGGGCGCATCCGGGGGCGGGGGTGCCGATGGCTCTGCTCTCCGGGCGGCATGCGGTCGAGACGATCTGGAAGGACCGGATTTCCGGGTCTCTCCGCCGGCCGGGGGCTATGCCTGGTGGTATGTCGACGGCGTCTCGGACGACGGGACGCGCGCCGTCTCGGTGATCGGCTTCATCGGGACGGTGTTTTCGCCCTGGTATCACTGGTCGGGACGGCGCAGGCCGCAGAACCATGTCTGCCTGAACGTGGTGACCTGGGGGGGCAGCCCGCGGTTCACCATGACCGACCGGGGCGAAAGCGCGCTGCGGCAATCGCGCGAAAGCCTTCAGATCGGGCCCAGCCGGATGACCTGGGCGAATGGCGCGCTGGTGATCGAGATCGACGAAAAGGGCGCCGCCCCCCGCTTTGGCCGGGTGCGGGGCAAGATCACCCTGACGCCTGAGGCCGTGACAAGGGTGGAGGCCGTGCTTGACCCCGGGGCCCGCCACATCTGGCGCCCCTTCGCCCCCCTCTCGCGCATCAAGGTCGAGCTCGACGGCCAACCCGCCTGGAAGGGTCACGGCTATTTCGACGCCAATTTCGGCGCGCGGCCCTTGGAGACCGATTTCCGCCGCTGGACCTGGGGGCGCTATGCGGCTTCGGGGCGGGGGGTGGTGTTTTATGATGGGCTGCGACGGGATGGCTCGACCTTGGGGCTTTCCCTCGGCTTTGACGCCTTGGGCCAGGTGACCGAGACCGAGGCGCCTCCGCTGGTGGCGATGAAGCCGACCGCCTGGCGCCTCCCGCGTGAGACGCGGGCCGATGCGGGGACCACGCCGCGCCAGACCGCCATGCTTCTGGACGCGCCGTTTTACTCCCGCGCGGCGGTGGATGTGACGCTCGGCGGCGAGCAGTTCACCGGGGTCCATGAGGCCCTGGACCTCGACCGCTATGCCTGGCCCTGGCTGAAGCCGATGATTGCGCTAAGGGTTCCCCGAAGCCGCGCCTAGTCAGCGGGCGTAATCGGGGTTCAGCCGCAGGACCGACAGGTTCAGCGCGCCTGCCACGGTGACCCAGGCGAGGTAGGGTACGAACATCAGCCCCGCCCAAAGGTCCATCGACAGGAAGCTGACCGTGGTCAGCGCCACCGAGGTCCAAAGCGCGGCCATGACGAAGAGCGCCGCCCGCATCCGCTTCAGGCCGAAGAAGACCGGGGTCCAGAGCGTGTTGAAGGCGATTTGCAGCGACCAGAGGCCCATGGCCTGGCCGACGCCGGGGCCCTCCAGCGCGCCTACGCGGGCGGCGGCGGCGCTCATCAGGATGTAGAAGGTGGTCCAGGCCACGGGAAAGGCCCAACGCGGCGGGGTCCAGGTCGGTTTCTTGAGGCCGTTGTACCACTCGCCCGGCTGGAACATCGCGCCCGTCGTGGCGGGGGCGGCACAGGCGGCCAGGTGAATGAAGAACAGGGTCAGGTCCATGGGTGCCTCGCTTTTGCTTGCAGATAGGCGCTGCGACGCTCAAACCCAAGGGCTTTCACGCGGTGTTGCGGTCCTGTTGCTCCAATTGGCTGAGAACCCGGATCAGGGCCTCGGACCGCGAGGCGCGGCGGAGGGGCTTGGCTGCGGCCTCGACGAGGAAGGCCACTTCCGGCGCGGGGCGGGCATGCAGCCGGGCCGAGATCGGCAGGATGGGAGAAAGCGCGGCCTCGGCCCCCGCGAGCGCCAGGAGCGCCAGCTTGCGGCGGCCCGAGGTCCGGGCGCGGCGCGTGATGCTGTCATGGCCTGCGCGGGCGACCTCATGGCCTATGGCGCCATAGATCCGCCCCGCCGCAAAGATCCCGGCGCGGCAATCCAGCGGCAGGCGCGCCACCCCGGCGGCGGCGCGGATGTAATGCGTCTCGGCCACCGCCAGAAGCCGCGCCACGACGCGCGACAGGGCCTCCGAGGGGCGGGGGTCGGCCATGAAGGCCTCGGGCGAGATGCCCGCCTCCTCCAGCCAGTCCAGCGGCAGGAAGAGCCGCCCGGCGCGGGCATCCTCGCCCACGTCGCGGGCGATGTTGGTCAGCTGCATGGCCAGCCCCAGGTCGCAGGCGCGGGCCAGGGCATCCGCCTCGCGCACCCGCATCAACACGCACATCATCGCCCCGACCGAGGAGGCAACCCGGGCCGAATAGTCCAGAACGCCCGAAAGCGTCTGATAGCGGCGGCCGAGCGCGTCCCAGGCCAGGCCCTCCAACAGAGCCTCGGGCAGGGCGCGGGGCAGGTCGAAATCCTGCACCACGGCGGCAAAGGCGCGGTCCGAGGCATGGTCGCGCGGGCGGCCCTGGTAGATCAGGTCCAGCCGGTCCGAGAGGCGCAGGACGGCCGCATCCTTGTCGTGGCCCTCGTCGACCTCGTCATCGGCGACGCGGCAGAAGGCGTAAAGCGCCAGCGCCGGGTCGCGGACGCGGGCGGGGAGAAGCTTGGAGGCCGCGTGGAAGGACAGGGACCCGGTGCGGATCATCGCGCGGCAGGTCGCCATATCCGCAGGCGCGATCATTCGGCGGCCATCCGGAAGGGGAGGGCATGCGGTGCCTCGGGGATCAGACCCGCCGTCACCTCGGCGGCCCCGATCACCCCCGGCACGCCCGCGCCGGGATGGGTGCCCGCGCCGACGAGGTAAAGCCCCGGGATCTCCTCGGACAGGTTATGCGGGCGGAACCAGGCCGATTGCAGGATCCGCGGCTCGATCGAGAACCCCGCGCCGAGGGGCGAGAGATAGCGCGACTGAAAGGTCTCGGGCGTGAAGCAGAGGCTTTCGGTGATATGGTCGCCAAGGCCCGGCAAAAGCCGCTCCTCCAGCACCTTCTGCACGCTTTGGCGATAGGGTTCGGCCTCTTCGGCCCAATCGGTCGTCCCATGGCCCAGGTGCGGCACGGGAGACAGCGCATAGAAGGTGTCATCCCCGGCAGGGGCGCAGCTGGGGTCGGTGACGGAGGGGCGGTGGACATAGAGGCTCATGTCCGGGGCAAGCCGCCCGGTCTGGAAGATGTCGCGGATATGGGACTTGTAGCGCGGACCCACGAGGATCGTGTGATGGGTCACGTCGCGCCATGTCTCCCGCGTGCCCTTGGTCCCGAAATACCAGACGAAAAGCCCCATCGACCAGCGTTGGCGTTTCAGCTTGGCATCGGTCCAGCGCTGGCGCGCATGGTTGCGCAACAGGCGGCTGTAGGTGTGGCCCGCATCGGCATTCGACACCACGACGGGCGCCTGCATCACCGACCCATCCGCCATCCTGACGCCCGAGGCGCGGCCCTCGGTCAACACGATCTCATCGACCTCGGCGCCCTGGATCACCTGGCCGCCCTGGGCCGTGATCACCTTGGCCATCGCCGTCGCAATCGCCTGCACCCCGCCCATGGCGTAATGCACGCCGAAAGCGCGCTCCAGGTGGCTGACGAGGGCATACATCGAGGTCACATGGAACGGGTCTCCGCCGATGAAAAGCGGATGGAAGGACAAGGCAAAGCGCAGGTGGTCGTCCTTCACCCGCCCCGCCGCATGGGCATAGACCGAACGGTCGGCGCGGAGCATCGCAAAGCGCGGCAGGGCCTTTAGCAGGTCGACCAGCCGGTGCATCGGCTTGCGGCCCAGGTCGAGGTAGCCGAAGCGGTAACGCGCCTCGGCATCGGCGAGAAAGCGGTCATAGCCCGCGAGGTCCTTTGGCGCGATCCGCGCGACCTCGGCCCGGCTGGCGGCGTCGTCGATGCGGGGCGCATAGGTCGTGCCATCTTGCCAGCGGATCTCGTAGAACGGGTCCATCGGCACCAGCGTCACATCGCGGTCGAAGTCGCGCCCGCAGGCCGTCCAGAGGTCGCGCAGCCCCTGGGGTACGGTCACGATGGTCGGCCCAAGGTCGAATCGGTGGCCGCCTTTCGTGATCGACGACCCCCGGCCCCCGGGGCGGTCCAGCTTGTCCAGGACCGTGACGCGATACCCCTTCGCCCCCAGCCGCATGGCGGTCGCAAGGCCTCCAAGCCCCGCCCCGATGACGATGGCAGAGGAAGGATCGGCTCTTTGGGTGAGTGAGTTCATGCGCATGAAGGCGATGATAGACTGTCCAGTTTAATTTACAACGTCTTTGCGGCGCCCGGGTTTATCGCGCAGAAACCGGGGGCTGAGGACGGGATTCCGCCAAGCGCTTCGGGATTTTCCTTTCCAAGCCCTGCGGAAAGTGTAAAGTCAAAGTGACATATGATGAAGGGGAAGCGCCATTCCCACCGCAAGCCTGACCCTGTTCCGCCATGACGGCGCGGGCTCCCGTCTTTGGGGGCTTTCACGCATGGCGCTGGCCCGCCCGGGCCTGGCGCGGCTGCCGGGCCTGCGGTTCTGGAAGCTCTGCGGCGCGGGATCGGGGCATGGATTCTCCTTCCGGCCCGATGGGCGGGTCTGGGCGATCCTGGCGGTCTGGGAGGACCTGAAGGCCGCCGAACAGGGCCTGCAAAGCCCCATCTGGACCCGCTGGCGCGCCCGCGCCGCCGAGAGCCTCTCCATCCTGATGCGCCCCCTGACCGCACGCGGCTCCTGGTCGGGCGCGCAACCCTTCCCGCCCGAGCCCGGACCCTCCCACGGCCCCTTCGCCGTCCTGACCCGCGCCACCGTCAAACCCCGGGCGCTGACCGCCTTCTGGGCCCGCGTGCCCGAGGTCAACGACCGCATCGGCGCCAACCCCGACGTGCTCTTCAAGATCGGCATCGGCGAGGTTCCGCTTCTGCACCAGGTCACCTTCTCGGTCTGGCCCGACATGGCCGCCATGGCCCGCTTCGCCCATGCCCCCGGACCCCATGCCGAGGCGGTGACCCAGGTCCGCCAGGGCGACTGGTTCTCCGAAGAGCTTTACGCCCGCTTCCAGGTGCTGGGCACGCAGGGCCAATGGTCCGGCATGCCGCCCCTGACCCAACCCGAAAGGATCGTCGCATGAGAGAACCCGCCCTCGCCCCCCGCCCCCAGGCGCGGCCCGCGGCCTATCCTTTCTCGGCCATCGTCGGCCAGGAGGAGATGAAGCTGGCCCTGGTCCTGACCGCCGTCGATCCGACGCTGGGGGGGGTGCTAATCTTTGGCGACCGGGGGACCGGGAAATCCACCGCTGTCCGGGCTCTGGCCGCGCTTCTGCCGCCGATCGAGGCCGTGGCGGGTTGCCCGGTGAACTCTCCGCGCCCCGAGATGGTGCCGGATTGGGCGCGGGTTGCCGACCTCTCGCTGGTAATGAAGCCGACCCCGGTGGTGGACCTGCCGCTTGGGGTCTCGGAGGACCGGGTGGTCGGCGCCCTGGACATCGAACGCGCCATCTCGCGCGGGGAGAAGGCCTATGAGCCGGGGCTCCTGGCGCGGGCCAACCGGGGCTATCTTTACATCGACGAGGTGAACCTCCTGGAGGATCACATCGTCGATCTGCTTCTCGACGTGGCCCAGTCGGGCGAGAACGTGGTCGAACGCGACGGCCTGTCGATCCGCCACCCGGCGCGGTTTGTGCTGGTGGGCTCGGGCAACCCCGAGGAGGGCGAACTGCGCCCGCAACTCCTTGACCGTTTCGGCCTGTCGGTCGATGTGGCCACGCCGAAGGACCCCGCCACGCGGGTGGAGGTCGTTCTGCGCCGCGATGCCTATGACCGCGATCCCCTGGGCTTCATGGGGCAATGGGCGGCGCAGGACCAGGCGCTTTGCGCCGCGATCCTGATGGCGCGGGGGGCGCTCCCCCGCACCGAGGCGCCCAATACGCTGATCTATGACTGCGCGACCCTGTGCCTGGCAGTGGGCTCCGACGGGCTGCGCGGCGAACTGACGCTCCTCAAGGCCTCCCGCGCGCTGGCGGCCTACCAGGGGGCCTCCAAGGTCACCCGCGATCACCTGCGGCAGGTGGCGCCCATGGTGCTGGCCCATCGCCTGCGCCGCGACCCCTTGGACGAGGCGGGGCAGGGCGTCCGCATCGCCCGCATCCTGGCCGAGCATCTGCCATGACAGACCTGGCCCGCGCGCTGGCGGCCTTTGCGCTGGACCCGCTGGCGGTGGGAGGGCTCTGGCTTTACGGCCGCGCCTCCCCCGCGCGGGACCTGGTGCTGGCCGCCCTGCGCCCGGCCCTTGCCCTGCCGCAGCGGCGGCTTCACCCTTCGATCTCCGACGAGGCGCTGTTTGGCGGCCTCGACCTGGCGCTGACCTTGCAGGCCGGGCGGGCGATCCGGCGGCCGGGGATCCTGGACCAGCCCTGCGTGATGATCCTGCCCATGGCCGAGCGCACGGGGCCCGGCCTCGGCGCGCGCCTGGCGCAGGCGCTGGACGGTGGCCAGCACGCGCTGATCGCTATGGACGAAAGCGCGGCGGAGGACGAGGCGCTGCCCCCCGCCCTGACCGACCGGCTGGGGATTTTCCTCGACCTGTCGGAAGCGCGGCTCGAGCCCTTCGATCTGCCAGACCTGACGGCGGCCCGCGCCCTGCGGCCCCAGGTGACCCTCCCCGAAGGCGCGCTTCTGCAGATGGCCCAGGCGGCGGAGTCCCTCGGTGTCCGCCCGATCCGCGCCCTCCTGGTCCTGGTGGCGCTGACCCGCTCGCTGGCCGCGCTGTCGGGACGGACCACGGCCGCCCCCGAGGATATCGAAGAGGCCGCTGCCCTGACGCTTTCCCACCGCGCCCTCCCGCCGATGGAGCAAGCGCCGGAAGAGGCACCTCCCCCGCCTGAACCAGAGCAGGGAGAGGCGCCGGAGGAGGACCAACCCCTCCGCGACCCCTCATTGGCCGAGATCATCCTGGCCGCCGCGCGCGTCGCCCTTCCTCCCGCGCTTCTAGAGCAGCTGGCAAACGCCAAGGCCCGCCAAGCCCCCGGCGGCAAAGGCGCGGGGCAAGAGCGGCAAGGGAGCCGCCACGGCCACCCGCTTTCCGCCCGCCCCGGCAAGCCCGCGACCCCGTCCCAGCTGGACCTCCTGGCCTCGCTGAGGGCCGCCGCCCCCTGGCAGCCATCGCGCCGCAAGGAGCGCCCCGATGGCCCCGCTCTGATCCTGCGCCCCTCTGACCTGCGGCTGAAGCGGCGCGCCGAACATTCCGACCGGCTTCTGATCTTTGCCGTCGATGCCTCGGGATCTTCGGCGGTGGCGCGGCTGGCCGAGGCCAAGGGCGCGGTCGAGCTTTTCCTGGCCGAGGCCTATGTGAAGCGCGATCACGTCGCGCTTCTCTCCTTCCGCAACCAGGGGGCCGAGCTGATCCTGCCGCCGACGCGCAGCTTGGCGCGCACCAAGTCGCGGCTGGCGGGGATGCCGGGGGGCGGGGGCACGCCGCTCGCTTCCGGCCTGGACCTGGCCCTGGCCACGGCGCTGGCCGCCCGACGCAAGGGGATGACGCCGACGCTCGCCATCCTGACCGATGGGCGCGGCAACATCGCCCGCAACGGCGCGCCGGGCCGCCTGGGGGCCGAGGCCGATGCGCTGGCGGCCGCCAGGGCGATCCGCGCCGCCGGGCTGGGGGCCCTGGTTCTGGATGTCTCGAACCGGCCGCAGCCGGGGCTTGCCCTCCTGGCCGCTGCGATGGGGGCACGCTATATGGCGCTGCCCCGTGCCCAGGCCGGAGCCATGGCGCGGACCCTCTCGGCCGCCCTGCCGGACTGATGGAGCCCGCGCGCCTCCCCCCCGACTGGCCCTTCCGGGGCCTGGGTCAAAGGGTGGCCCTGGCCCCGCATCGCTGGTGGGTGGTGACGATGGGAGAGGGGCCGGACCTGCTGCTGCTGCATGGCACCGGCGCCTCTGGCCATTCTTTCCGCCGCCTGGCGCCCCTTTTGGCCCAGCATTACCGCGTCATCATCCCCGACCTGCCGGGCCAGGGGGCCAGCCAAAGCCGTGCCATGGGCCGGATGGGGCTGGACGGGATGGCCGAGGATCTTTGGACCCTGATGGATCACCTTGGCGTGACGCCCAAGGCCGTCATTGGCCACTCCGCCGGGGCCGCCATCGGGTTGCGCATGGCGGAACTCCGTCCCATCCAAGCCGTGATCGGGCTGAACGCAGCGCTTGGCGGTTTCGACGGGCTGGCGGCGCTCTTGTTCCCCGCCATCGCCCGGACGCTGGCGGCGGCTCCCTTCCTCGCCCGTGCGGCGGCGCGGCTCTCGGGCACGCCCGCCTCGGTCGCCCGGCTTCTGGCTGGAACGGGGTCACCGCTCGATGCCGAGGGGCGAGGTCAGTATCTCCGCCTCGTGCAGGACCCCGACCATATCTCGGGCGCGCTTGCCATGATGGCGGGGTGGCGGCTCGAGGGGCTCTTGCAGCGCCTGCCCCAGACGCGGACGCGGGTTTGGCTCATCGCCTCGGAGGGTGACCGCGCCGTGCCGCCCCGGGTCTCGGACCAGGCCGCCGCCCGCATCCCGGGGGCCGAGGTCACCCATCTGGCGAAACTTGGCCACCTGGCGCATGAAGAGGCAACCGATGGGCTGGCCAGCCTGATCCTGCCGTGGTTAAGCACCTTGCCCTGAGGCCCCGGCGCTTTACCTAAGCCCTGCAATAACCCGCAGGCCCATGATGACCCCCTTCCCCCTGACCCGTGCCACGGCCCTCGCCCGGCTGGAGGCCTTTTTGCCCGACGCAGGCGCGGCCTATGCAAGGCTGCGCAACCATGACCGCGGGCTGGGGGGCCATGTCCATGTCTCGGGCCTCTCGGCGGCGCTGAGGCGGCGGCTGATCAGCGAAGAGGAGGTCACCCGCGCCGTCCTGGACCGCCACGGCATGAAGGCCGAGAAATTCCTGTCCGAGGTCCTGTGGCGGACCTATTGGAAGGGCTGGCTGGAGGCCCGCCCGGCGGTCTGGGCGGGCTACCGCGCCAGCCTCGCCCATTGGCAAGAGCGGCTGACGCAGGACCGCACCCTCGCCCGCCGCCATGCCGAAGCGGTGGAGGCCCGCACCGGCATCGACGCTTTCGACGGCTGGATGACCGAATTGGAAGAGACCGGCTACCTGCACAACTGGGCGCGGATGCAATTCGCCTCGATCTGGATTTTCACCCTGGGCCTGCCCTGGGAGCTGGGGGCCGATCTGACGCTGGGGCGCTTTGCCGATGGCGACCCGGCGTCGAACACGCTCTCCTGGCGCTGGGTCGCGGGGCTGCATACGCCGGGCAAGTTCTACCTCGCCGATGCGGTGCGGATCCAGGACATGACGGGCGGGCGCTTTCGCCCCAAGGGGCTTGCGACCAAGGCGACCCTGCCGCGCGACGGCTTCATGACGCCCGATCCGCAAGCTCCGCGAAGCCCCCTCCGCCCCGACCCCAAGGCACCGAGCCTCTTGCTGCTGACCGTCGAGGACCTCTCGCTGGAGACGTTTCCCCTGCCGCCCATCACCGCCATCGCCCATCTGCCCGGCGAGACCGAGGCCGACCGCATCGCGCTGGACGACGCGCTGACCCGTGCGCGCCAGGCCTTCCCCCTGGCCCAGGTCCTTGGCCCCCTGACCCGCGCCACGCTGAAAGACGCGCCTGCGCAGATCGTCACCGGTTTCGCCCCCCTCGGCCCCACCGCCGACCGGCTGGAGCCCCTGCGCGCCGAGGCCCAGGTGACCGAGGTCCTGCGCGACTGGGACGCCCGCACCTGGCCCCTTTGCCGCAAGGGCTTCTTCGCGCTGAAGGAAAAGATGCCCGCGCTCTTCAAGGCGCTGGAGCCTGATCTTCTGGCCCATCATGGCTAAGGTCACCGTCTGGTTCGACTCCGGCTGCCCGCTTTGCCGGCGCGAGATCGCCTTGATGCGCCGCCTTGACCGCAGGGGCGCCATCGCCTTCGTCGATGCCTGCGACCCCGATGCCATCTGCCCCTTGGACCGCGCCGAGATCCTCGCCCGGTTCCATGCGCAGGAAGGCGACAGGCTCTACGACGGCGCGGCCGCCTTTGCCGCCATGTGGCGCGCCATCCCGATCCTGCGGCCCCTGGGGATCGTTGCGGGCTGGCCGCCCCTGACCCCGGCCTTTGAGGTCGCCTACCGCGTCTTTTTGCGCCTCCGCCCCCACCTGCAAAGGCTGTTCCGATGAGTGACCGTTTCCGCCCCGTCCCCCAGGCCCGCCTGGCCCGGCTTGCCGCCTTTGGCCAGATCGCCACCGGGGTCGCGGGTGGCGTCCTGGGCGAGGGCCTGCGCCGCCTGGCCAAGGGGGAGCGTCCGCAGCTGTCGGACCTGCTGCTGACCCCTGCCAATGCGATGCGGGTGACCGAACAGCTCTCGCGGCTGCGGGGGGCGGCGATGAAGCTGGGGCAGATGCTGTCTTTGGATGCGGGCGACTTCCTGCCGCCAGAGCTGACCGCGATCCTGTCGCAGCTGCGCGAAAACGCCCATGTCATGCCGGTGCATCAGCTGAACCGGGTCTTGATCTCGGCCTGGGGGCCCGATTGGCGGAGCCGGTTTGCGAGCTTTGACATGGCGCCCATCGCCTCGGCCTCGATCGGGCAGGTGCATCGCGCGACCCTGGCCTCGGGGCGGGTCTTGGCGGTCAAGGTGCAGTATCCGGGCGTCGCCAAAAGCATCGACGCCGATATCGACAACGTGGCGACGCTTCTGCGGATGTCGGGGCTCCTGCCCACGGGTCTGGATATCGCGCCGCTTCTGGCCGAGGCCAAGCGCCAGCTGCACGAAGAGGCCGAATACCTGCGCGAGGCCCATATGATGCGCCGTTTCGCCTCGGTGCTGCAGGGCGACGACCGTTTCATCGTGCCCGCCCCGGTCGATGACCTGTTGCGCCCCAATATCCTGCCCATGGATTTCGTCGCGGGCAGCCCCATCGAGACGCTGGAGCGCTCACCACAGAAGAACGCGGCGCTGGGGGCGCTGCTGGAGCTGGTCCTGCGCGAGCTTTTCGACTTTGGCCTGATGCAGACCGACCCGAATTTCGCCAATTACCGCTGGCAGGAGGACACCGGGCGCATCGTGCTTCTGGACTTCGGCGCCGCGCGGCCCGTGGCGCGCGAGACGGCAGAGGCCTACCGGGCGCTGTTGCGGGCGGGGCTCGCGCGGGATGTGCCCGCGATCCGGCAGGCGCTGGTTTCGGGCGGGTTCCTTTCGGCGGGGCTCATCGCGCGGCATGGGGCGGCGGTCGACCAGATGGCGCAGATCCTTCTGGACCATGTCGCGGCACGGCCGGTCTTCGCCTTTGCCGACCGCAGCTTCGTCGCCCGGCTGCGCGCCCTCGCCCAGCCCATCGGAGCCGACCGCGCCGCCTGGAGCCTGCCCCCCGCCGCCACGCTTTTCGTGCAGCGCAAGATCAGCGGCACGGCGCTTTTGGCGGTGCGCATGGGGGCAGAGCTGCCGCTTCTGGACCTGCTGGACCCCTTCAGGACTTGAGGCTGGCTTTGAAGCTCTCGGCCCAGTCGGGATGCCAGCGCGACAGCGCCGGGCGGTTCTGGATGATATCGCCCATGGCCCAGGCCATGCGCTGTTCGTCCAAGGAGCGCGGCGTGTCGTTGTCGGGGCAGAGGATGTAGAAATCCCCCCGATCCAGGCTTTGCAGCAGGAAATCCACCGTCTGTTCCGGCGTCCAGGCGCCTGCAGGCTTGGGCGCGCCAGAGGCCGCCGTCATGCCGGTATGGACCCAACCCGGGATCAAGAGATGGGCGCTGACCTCGGGCCTTGTGGTCCGCAGCTCATGCGCCAGGGCCTCGGTAAAGGCCTTCACGGCGGCTTTCGAGACGTTATAGGCGGGGTTGCCGGGCGGGGTGGTGATGCCCTGCTTGGAGCCCGTGTTGATGATCGCCCCCCGGCTCACCAGCGCGCCAAAGACCTGGGTGCCATGGATCACCCCCCAGAGATTGGCGGCGAAGGTGCGCTCGAAGGCGCCGGGATCGCCGAGGCAAGAGGAGCTCTCACCCCGTCCGGCGTTGTTCATCACCAGGCTGACCGGGGCGAGCTCGGTCGCGATGCGACTGGCCGCCGCTTGCAGGGCCGCGCGGTCGCCCACATCGGCGGGCAGCGCCAGGGCCTTGACCCCCAAGGCCGCCACGGCCTCCCGCGCTTCGCCGAGCATCGGGCCGGGCAGGTCGATCAGGGCGACCTCCATCCCCAGGCGGGCAAAGGCCAGGGCCGCCGCCCGCCCGATGCCCGAGGCAGCCCCGGTAACGATGGCAGTATGGCCGGAACGCAGGGCGGGATGGGTCATGATGGGCTCCTTCAGTGGAGGGGAAGATGGGGGATATAGGGCGCCTCGAGCCGGGCGACATGGTCTGGCGAAAGGGTCAGGTCCAGGCCCTTGAGCGTCTCGGCGAATTGTTCGGGGCGCGAGAAGCCGATGATCGGCGCCGCGACCCCGGGCTTTTGCCGCACCCAGGCCAGGGCCACCTGGGCCATGGTCCGGCCGGTCTCGGCGGCCACGGCCTCGACGGCGCGGATCACCTCGGCATCGGCGGCCTCGGTCTTGGCGTAAAGATAGCGCGCATAGGCGTCGCCCTCGGTGCGGGGGGTCACGGTGCTCGCAGGGCGCGCGAGGTGGCCGCGCGCGATGGGCGACCAGGGGATCAGGCCCACGCCTTGATCGAGGCACAGGGGGATCATCTCGCGCTCTTCCTCGCGGTAGATCAGGTTGACCTGGTTCTGCATCGAGACAAAGCGGGTCCAGCCGTTGGCCTTCGCCACGCCTTGGGCCTTGGCGAATTGCCAGGCATACATGGTGGACGCCCCGATATACCGCGCCTTGCCCGCCTTCACGACATCATGGAGCGCCTCCATGGTTTCCTCGATGGGGGTGTTGGGGTCCCAGCGGTGGATTTGATACAGGTCGACATGGTCGGTTTTCAGCCTGCGCAGGCTCGCGTCGATCTGCTGGAAGATCAGGCGGCGCGACAGGCCCTGGCGTTCGGGGCGGGCGTCGCCAAAGACCTTGGTGGCCAGGATGATCTCGTCACGGGGCGCCAGGGTCCAGAGATAGTCGCCCAGGATCTCCTCCGACGAGCCATCCGAATAGACATTGGCCGTGTCAAAGAAGTTGATGCCCGCCTCGAAGGCCTGGCGGATCAGCGGTTCGGATTGGTCGCGCGGGAGCGTCCAGGGATGGCCGCCACGCAGGGGCTCTCCGAAGGTCATGCAGCCGAGGCAAAGCTCGGAAACCTGAAGGCCGGACCGGCCAAGGCGATTGCGTTTCATGGGATGCTCCTTTGGCAAGAGGCTAGCGCGCGCGCGTCGAAAGGGAAATCCAGTTGCAACCGGGCCAGGGTTCGGGGCGCCGAAATCCGCCCGGGCCTTGACCCGGATCAACGACAGGCCCCGGCGCCTTGGGTTTTCTGCCGCTATCCGGCCCTTTGGGCCCAAGCCGAGGGAGAGACCATGGACGACCAAGCCCCCGCTACCCCTGACGAGGCCCAGCTGCACGGCCCGACCCAGTTCCCGGTGACCGAAGCCGACCGCCTGCGCCATGCCTTCGAAACCGGCCATTACCCCTATGCCCGCGCCTTGGGCCGTGCGGCCTATGAGGCCGAGCTGGTCAAGCTTCAGGCCGAGTTGCTCAAGGTCCAGATCTGGACGCAGGAGACCGGGCAGAAGTTCGTCATCCTGATGGAGGGCCGCGATGCGGCGGGCAAGGGCGGCACGATCAAGCGCTTCATGGAGCATCTGAACCCGCGCTATGCCCGGGTCTGCGCCCTGACCAAGCCCTCGGATGTGGAAAAGGGCCAGTGGTTCTTCCAGCGCTACCTGGCGCATCTGCCGACCTCGGGGGAAATGGTCTTCTACGACCGCTCCTGGTACAACCGCGCCGGGGTCGAAAGGGTCATGGGCTTTTGCAGCCCGGTCGAATACCTGGAGTTCATGCGCGAGGCGCCCGAGCTTGAACGCATGCTGGTCCGCTCTGGCATAAGGCTTTACAAATACTGGTTCTCGGTCACCCGCGACGAGCAACGCGCCCGCTTCATCGCCCGCGAGACCGATCCCTTGAAGCGCTGGAAGCTCTCGCCCATCGACAAGGCGAGCCTCGACAAGTGGGAGGATTACACCGAGGCCAAGGAGGCGATGTTCTTCTACACCGACACCGCCGATGCGCCCTGGGTCATCGTGAAATCCGATGACAAAAAGCGCGCCAGGCTGAACGCGATGCGGCATTTCCTGTCGACCATCGACTATCCCGGCAAGGACCTCGAGGTGATCGGCCAGATCGACCCGCGCATCGTGTCCCATGCGGCGCAGGTGATGGATTCCTCGGGTCATATCCTGGAGAGCGCCAAGCATCCGGGCATGCGGCGGCGCTGAGGCCCCAGGGGCGGTGATTGACGGGGCCTTTGGTCGTGGACTAGCCTGGGGGGGGGGGGGGCAATTCCACGCCAGGCGCTTTTCAATCACCGAGGTTCCCAAATGACGATTCCGGCTTCAGATGTTGTCTTTGACACGACCACCAATCCCAACGCCGGTGCGCTGCCCGATTATGTCGGCTTCCCCTCCCACGCTGCCTTTGTGGCCTGGGCCCTTGGCAAGAAACCCGCATTAGGCGTCGTGATCCATGCCGGCGGGCTGGCCTATCGCTTCACCGACAGCGGCACCTACCTTGTGGGCCTGCCCGGCTGGGTGCCCGAGGGGATCATCAGCCCGTCGCATTTTGCCACCAACACCACCCCCGGAGCGACCGACATGACCTCGGCCGTCCGCAGGGCCTTTGACTATCTGATAGACCATGGCGGTGTCATCGACGGGCGCTGCGAGGAATTCGGCGTCTGGGGCCAGGTGAACCTGCCCGGCCGGTCCAATGTCCGCTGCCTGCGCTGCACCTTCATCGCCATCAACAATTGGGACCCAGAGCTTCCGGTCTTCAAGATCGCCGCGACCTCACGGGACATGACCTTCGAGGATTGCGTGATCGAGGGCTCCCACAAGGCCAATGGCTGGCTGATCGACAATGCCGCCACGGTCCATATCCTGCGCTGCCGGGTCCATGGCGTGCCGGATTACGCGGTGCGCAGCCAGACCAAGGCGACCGAACTGCGGATCGAGGGTTGCGACTTTCGGCAGTGGAATTGGAATGAGGGCGAATGGAACGTCGCGGCCAGGCGCACGGCCAAGCTGATCGACCTTGCCACGGTCGATTACATGGTCATGCGCAATGTCTGCGCCTATGCGAAGGAGTGCATCAGCACTTAGACAGAAGGTCCCGGCCAGATCCACGGCAACCATTTCTACAATGGTTCGAATACGGGCTTGTCGACCGTGAACGGGACGATTGCCGGGCCGAATGTCTCTTTCGTCGGGAACTATATCGACAACGGCCTCTTGCGCATCGACGCCAAGGTGATTTCGGGGGACCCGGCATTCCCCGGGGCGAACCCGGCGGCGATCTTCGTGGCGAACCATTTCCACAAGAACGGCAACGGGGGGAACCCCTGGCTGATCGAGTTCTTCAACGGGAACGCCTCGAACCTCAGCGGCGCGGTCATCGCCAACAACACCTTTACCACCGTCAACGAGGCCGTCCATTTCACCGGAACCTATGTGCCCGATGACCAGAAACGCTGGGTGGTCAGCGGGAATATCTCCGGCGATGGCTCGCAGGTCGTTGGCCTGCCGGATGTGTCGATCCGCGGCGCGATCATCGCCGATGGCCATGTGTCGATCCGCGCCGACAAGAGCGTCTCGATCATGGCGGACTGGACCAACGACGGCCCGGCCTCGGACAGCATCATCAGCCTGGGCACCAATGGCACCGAATATCACCGGGTCTTGGATATCGGCTGGTGGGGGTTCGGCGTGGGCCAGGCCAGCGGCGGCGGCAATATCGCCGCGCTGGGCTGGAACGGCAGCAACTTCCTCATCAATCCCTCGAACGGGGCGGGCGGCGTCGACAACACCCGGCAGTTCACCTACGACCTGTCCAAGACGGCCTGGCAGTTCAAGGCGCCCCTGATCTTGGCCGCGCTGGCCGATGTTTCGGATGCGACCAAAAGGGCCAGCTTTGCCCTGGGCGGCATCGCCAGCGGCACCCAGGTGACGATCTCCTTGCCCGATGCCAGCGGAACCATGCTGCTGGAGGGCCAGCCGATCGGCGCCACCACGCCCGCCAGCGTCAAGGGCTCGAGCCTGACCTCGACCGGCCTTGTGACCTCGGGCACCAGCTTTCTGGGGGCCCTGGCGCCGGGAGACCTGGGCTTCGGCGCCAAGGAGTTCGTCTTCGTCACGCCCACGGCCTCGGGCACCTTCACGACCACGGTTCCGCCGGCGGGCACGCGCTGCACCCTGGTGATCACGGCCCAGGGCACCACGAGCCGCAACCTGAGCTTTGGGGCTGGCTTCGTGGGGGCCGGGGTGCTGGCGACCGGAACCACGCCGGGCAAGAAATTCATCCTGAATTTCGTGAGCGATGGCCAGGCGCTGTATGAGAGCAACCGCACGGCGGCGCTTTAGGGGCGAAGCTCCACTTGCGACGCCCTTACGTCGGCGGCATGGCTGAAAACCCCGGCCATCATGGCAGGCTCCGCGCAAAAGGAGCCCGCCATGACCCTGCGCCGCACGCCGTTCCACGCCCTCGCCTCTGCCATGGGAGCCCAGATGGGACCCGTGGGCGGCGGGTTTCTCAACGTCCACAGCTATGGCGATGCGGTGGCCGAGCATCTGAACACCCGCGCCCGGGTCGGGGTTCAGGACCTCTCGACCATGGGCAAGATCGACGTCAAGGGACCGGAGGCCGAGGCCCTGGTCAACCACCTGATCGTCAACGATGCCGCGCGGATGGCGCCGGGGCAGGCACGCTATGCCAGCGTCTGCGCCCATGACGGCGGGATCATGGATGACCTGACCGTCTTCCGCCTTGGGTCTGAACATTTCCTGATCGTCACCGGCTCGCGCAATCGGCTGAAGATCCGCGACTGGGTGGCGGCCCATGCGACGGGCCGCCGGGCCTATGTCACCGACATCACCGCCGCCGTGGCCTTCCCGACCGTGCAGGGGCCGAACTCGCGCGCGCTGTTGCAGGGCCTGATCCCGGATGCCGACCTGACCGCCCTGAAGCGCTGGACCTTCACCTTCGGGCATCTGGACGGCACGCGGGTCATGATCTCGCGCACGGGGGTCACGGGGGAACTGGGCTTCGAGCTTTTCGTGCCCTCCGACGAGGCGGCGGGGGTCTGGATGGCGCTGTTCCGTGCGGGCGGCGCCCTGGGCCTGCGGCCCTATGGGGTGAACGCGATGTTCACCCTGGGGCTGGAAAAGCTGTACCCCGCCCATGGCATCGACATGGACGAGAGCCTCACCCCCTTCCACGTCGGCACCGACGCTTTCATCAAGTTCGACAAGGGCGATTTCATCGGCCGCGAGGCCCTGTTGCGGGTGCGCGACGCGGGGGTGGCCACGACCTGGGTCGGCCTGGTGCTGGGCAACGACAGCCCCGTCCCGGCCATGACGCCCGTGATGGCCGGGGGCCGCGCGGTCGGCCATGTCACCTATTCCGACCATGGGCCCTCGGTCGGCGCCGTCCTGGCCAGCGCCCATCTTGCGACCGATGTCGCCACCGAGGCGGCCCCGGTCACGGTCCTCGGGCGTCCCGCAACCGTGACCCGCCGGGCCTTCTTCGACCCCGAGGGGCTGCGCTTGCGGTCCTGAGCCTATTGCCCCTTGGCCGCAAGCCAGGCCTTCATCATCGCGATCTCGGCCTCTTGCGCCTTGATCACCGCTTCGGACAGCGCGCGGATCTCGGGGTCCTTGCCATATTCCAACTGGATCCGCGCCATGGCGACAGCGGCCTCGTGATGCGGGATCATGCCCCGGACGAAGTCGATATCCGCGTCGCCGCTATACTGGATCGCCATATCGGTCATCATGACCTCCATCGCGGCCAGATAGGCCTGGACGGAGGGGCTGTCCGCCATCTCCGCCGCGCCGTGGGTCATCGTGGAATGGTCCATCGTCGAATGGTCCGTGGTCTGGGCAAGCGCCAGCCCTCCGGCAATTGCAACTGCTCCGGCGATCAGCGCGAGGTTCCGCTTCCGCATCTTCTTTCCCTTCGTTGAAGTCAGGTCGATCCTGGGACTCAGGCGGGCGCAAAGCCCGCATCGGTCAGCACGGCGCTCAGCCTTTCGCGCGGGGCGGTGGTGACGACCTCGACCAGGTGGGTTGCCGGGTCGGCCTTGACCTCGGCCCCGGGGTCCACCGACTGGATCACCTTGGTGACGCTGCGGACACAGCCGCCGCAGGTCATGGTTTCGATGTGGAACTGCATGAAGCGCCTCCATTGGGTTGCAGCCTGCCCGTCAGATAGGGCTTCCCACGGTGGCAAGGTCAAGAGCCCGTGGCAGACTTCTTTTCCAGCGGCCCTTGACCTTGCCATGATGGGAAGCCCTATGTGACGCATGGAACCGGATCGAAAAGGTCATCCGCCATGAACACCTCCCGCCTTGTCCTTCAGGTCGAAGGCATGACCTGTGCCTCTTGCGTCGCCCGGGTCGAGCGCGCGCTTCGGGCCGTGCCGGGGGTCAGTGCCGCCAGCGTCAACCTGGCGACCGAGCGGGCCGAGGTCACGGGCCAGGGCCTGAACCGCGCCGACCTGGTGCGGGCGGTCGCGACCCTCGGCTATGACGTGGTCTCCGAGCCCATCGACCTGGTCCTCGAGGGCATGACCTGTGCCTCCTGCGTGGCCCGGGTCGAGCGCGCGCTGAAATCCGTTCCGGGGGTCAGTGAGGCCCAGGTCAACCTGGCCACCGAGCGGGCCCATGTGACGGGCCAAGCCGAGGGTGCCGCGCTGATCGCCGCGGTCGAGGCGGCGGGCTATGACGCCAGGCTGGCGGTCTCGGGCCTGGCCGAGGGGGTCGCGGCCCGCAGGCAGGCCGAGGACAGCGCGCTGCGGCGCGACCTTTGGGCGGCGGCGGCGCTGTCCTTGCCGGTCTTCGTGCTGGAGATGGGGGGGCATCTTCTGCCCTGGGTCCATGCGCTGGTCATGTCCACCATCGGGATGCAGACGAGCTGGCTCTTGCAATGCGCCCTGACGACGGCGGTGCTGATCGGTCCGGGGCGGCGGTTCTACCTGAAGGGCCTGCCCGCGCTGATCCGCCTGGCGCCCGACATGAACAGCCTTGTCGCGGTGGGCACTCTGGCGGCCTATCTCTACTCGCTCACGGCCACCTTTGCCCCGGGTCTCCTGCCCCAAGGCACGGTGCATGTCTATTACGAGGCGGCGGCGGTGATCGTGACGCTGATCCTTCTGGGCCGCTTTCTGGAGGCCCGCGCCAAGGGTCGCACGTCCCAGGCGATCCAGCGGCTGGTGGGTCTGCAACCCCGGACCGCGCGGGTCCGGCGCGACGGCCCTGCGCAGGACCTGGCCCTGGCCGACCTCCGCCGGGGCGACCTGATCGAGATGCGCCCGGGCGAAAGGCTGCCCGTCGATGGCCTGGTGACCGAGGGCGCAAGCTGGGTGGATGAAAGCATGATCACGGGCGAGCCCCTGCCGGTGGAAAAGACCGCGGGCAGCCGGGTGACCGGGGGGACGGTGAACCAGACCGGCGCCTTCACCTTCCGCGCCGAGGCCGTGGGGCAGGACACGATGCTGGCGCAGATCATCCGCCTGGTCGAGGCCGCGCAGGGCGGCAAGCTGCCGATCCAGGCCCTGGTCGACCGGGTGACGCTGTGGTTCGTGCCCGTCGTCATGGGTCTGGCACTGGTGACCTTTGCGGCTTGGGCGGCCCTGGGGCCTAAGCCCGCGCTGGGCCTGGCGCTGGTCAATGCGGTGGCCGTGCTGGTCATCGCCTGCCCCTGCGCCATGGGACTGGCCACGCCGACCTCGATCATGGTGGGGACGGGGCGGGGGGCCGAGATGGGCGTCCTCTTCCGCCGGGGCGAGTCCTTGCAGGCCCTGCGCGATGTGCGTGTCGTGGCGCTGGACAAGACCGGCACCCTGACCGAGGGCCGCCCAAGCCTGACCGACCTGCACCTGGCGCCGGGTTTCGAAAGGTCCGGGGTTCTGGCCGCCGTGGCCGCGGTCGAGGCGCAGTCCGAGCACCCCATCGCCCGCGCCATCACCCAGGCCGCCCTGGCCGAGGGCCTGACCCTGCCGCCCGTCACCGCCTTTGCCTCGCGCACGGGGCTGGGGGTCGAGGCCATGGCGGGGGTCATGCGGGTGCAGATCGGCGCCGACCGCTTCATGGTGGCCCTGGGCCTTGACGTCGGCCCCTTTGCCGAACTGGCCCAGGCTCTGGCCGACAAGGGCAAGACCCCGCTTTACGCCGCGCTGGATGGACGGCTTGCGGCGATCCTGGCCGTGTCGGACCCGATCAAGCCCTCGACCCCCCAGGCCATCCGCGCCCTGCATGGCATGGGGCTGCGGGTCGCCATGGTCACCGGCGACAATGCCCGCACCGCCCGGGCCATCGCGGCCGAACTGGGCATCGACGAGGTCGTGGCCGAGGTCCTGCCCGAGGGCAAGGTTCAGGCCATCCGGCGGCTGAAGGCGCTTGGCCCCCTGGCCTATGTCGGTGACGGGATCAACGACGCCCCCGCCCTGGCCGAGGCCGATGTGGGCCTGGCCGTCGGCACCGGCACCGATGTCGCCATCGAGGCGGCCGATGTCGTCCTGATGACCGGCCGCCTGACCGCCGTGCCCGATGCCATCGCCCTGTCGCAGGCCACGATGCGCAACATCGGGCAGAACCTGTTCTGGGCCTTTGCCTACAATGCCGCGCTGATCCCGGTGGCGGCGGGCCTCCTGTGGCCGGGCTTCGGCATCCTCCTGTCGCCGGTCTTCGCTGCCGGAGCCATGGCCCTGTCCTCGGTCTTTGTCCTGGGCAATGCGCTGCGGCTGAGGCGCTTTGCCCCACAGGGGGTGCAGCCATGAACATCGGGGAAGCCGCCAGGGCCTCGGGCGTCTCGGCCAAGATGATCCGCTACTACGAATCCATAGGCCTCGTCCCCGCCGCCCCGCGCACGGGCGCGGGCTACCGGGTTTATTCGGCCTCGGAAATCCAGGTCCTGCGCTTTATCCGGCGGGCGCGCGATCTTGGCTTTCCGGTCGAGCGGATCGAGACGCTTCTGGCCCTGTGGCGCGACCGCTCGCGCCACAGTTCCGATGTCAAGCGGCTGGCAAGGGACCAGATCGACGCGCTGGAAAGCAAGATCGCCGCGATGCAGGCCATGAAAGAGGCGCTGGAGCATCTGGCACAGGCCTGTTGTGGCGATGACCGGCCGGACTGCCCGATCCTGTCGGACCTGGTGCAGGGGCCGGTCTGATTTCATCTCTGGGTTGTGTCTTTGAAGCCAGATTCGCGGAAAGCTTTCATTAGTCCTATGAAATCGGCCTGTTCTCCCGTAATCAGACCTTGGAAGACCGTGCTCATCCCAAGATGGAGGGCCTGTGACCGGACCGCGATCCCCATGGCTTGGCAAGGCGAAAGGGTCTTTGCCCCTGGCCGTCTATCGCCTGTGGGACGGTGTCATGGCCTGGCGCTCCGGGGGGCGGGTCGGGGCGCAGATCGCCCTTGGCCTTGGGGTCATCCTCATGGGCATGGGCCTGCGCTCGATCCTGCACCTGATGGGGGCAGAGCTGAACTACCTGCCCATGCTGCCCACCGTCGTCCTGGCCTCGGTCTTCCTGCGGGTCGAGATCGGGCTGGCCGTCGTCGGGCTTTCGACCTTGATCATCCATTTCGTCTTCCTCCCCGGGGCAGGGCCGGGCCATGACCTGGCCCAGGTCATCTATGTCCTGACCTCGGCCTTTCCGGTTGTGGCGGCCGAGCTGTTCCTGCAGGCCCAGGCCGTGGCTCTTGCCGAAGCACAGCGCGCCAACCGGATCGAGAGGCTGAACGCCGCCGTGGTCGAGTTCTCGGACGACGCCATCATCTCGCAGTCGACCTCCGATGTGGTGACCTCGTGGAACCCGGCGGCGACGCGGATGCTGGGCTACACGGCCTCCGAGATGCTGGGTCGGGGCGCGGCCTTTCTCTGGGAGGACAGCGACCTGCGGATGGCCGATGTCCTGCTGCGTCTGAAGGGGGGCGCGCGGTCCGAGCATATCCAGACCCGGCTGCGCACCAAGGCCGGGGGCCTGGTCGATGTGGCGATGACCCTGTCGCTGATCCGCGACCCTGCGGGCCAGGTCGCCGGCATCTCGATCTTTCTGCGCGATGTCACCGAGGCCAAGCGGATCTTCGATGTTCTGAAAGACGGCGAGGAGCGGCTGCGTTTCGCGATCGATGCCGCCCGGGCCGCGCCCTGGCAATGGGACTGCCAGACCGACCTCCTGACGGTCTCCGAGCTTTACCTGGCCCAGCACGGGCTTGCGCCCCTGCCGCAGCTGACCCGGGCCGCGTGGTGGGACATCCTGCACCCGGCCGACCGGGTCCTGGTGCGCGCTGCCGCCGAAGCGGCCATGGCACCGGGCGGAGAGGATTTCCACGTCCAGTATCGCGCGCTTCCCCCCGGTGGCGGGATGCGCTGGATCGAGGTCTTCGGCAAGGTCGAACGCGATGCCTCGGGCCGCGCGCAGCGCATCGACGGCCTGTCCTTTGACGTGACCGAGCGCTTCCAGGCGCTGGAGCGAGTCGCCTATCTTGCCCATCACGACGGGTTGACCGGCCTGCCCAACCGCGCGCTCTTCCTGGACCGGCTGGAACGGACGCTTGCCCGGGTGCGGCGCGGGCCGGGATGTGCCGTGCTTCTTGTCGACCTCGACCACTTCAAGGAGGTCAACGACCGCCTGGGCCATGCGGTCGGCGATGCGCTTCTGTGCGCCGTGGCCGCGCGTCTGCGGGCCGAGATCAGCGATGCCGACACGCTGGCCCGTCTGGGCGGCGACGTCTTCGCCATCCTCTTGACCGAGACCCAGGCGCCGCAGGACGTGGTGACCCTGGCCGAGCGGCTGATCGCCGTCATCGACCGGGGTTTCGAGCTGGAGGGCCAGCCGATCAGCGTCGGCACCAGCATCGGCATCGCGCTTGCACCCCTGGACGGGATGACGACCAAGGCCCTGCTCAAGGCCGCCGATGTGGCGCTTTACCGGGCCAAGGCCGATGGCTCGGGCTGCCTGCGTTTCTTCGAGCCTGCCAATGACACGCGGATGCACGAGCGCCGGGTGCAAGAGATCGACCTGCGCCGGGCCTGGGCCGCGCGCGAGTTCGAGCTGTTCTTCCAGCCCATCATGCAGGTGACGACCCGCAGGCTCGTGGCCTTCGAGGCGCTGTTGCGCTGGCGCCACCCCGAGCGCGGCCTGATCCAGCCCGACGCCTTCATCCCCCTGCTGGAGGAGATCGGCCTGATCCTTCCGGTCGGCAACTGGGTCCTGTCCGAAGCCTGCCGCGCTGCCATGCTCTGGCCCGGCGCGCCGCGCGTCGCGGTCAATCTCTCGCCCGTGCAACTGGCCCATGGCGGGCTCGTGGCCTCGGTTGCGGCGGCGCTGGAGGAAAGCGGCCTCGCTGCCGCGCGGCTGGAGCTTGAGATCACCGAGACCGTGATGATGAAAGAGAACCCCGCGACGGTCGTGACGCTGGAACGGTTGAAAGCGCTGGGCGTGCGGATCGCGATGGATGACTTCGGCGCGGGCTATTCCTCGTTGCGCAGCCTGCAACGTTTTCCCTTCGACAAGGTCAAGATCGACCGCAGCTTCGTCGCCGGGCTGGGCCAATCGCAGCAAAGCGAGGCCATCGTGCGGGCGGTGACGGGGATGTGCGTGAGCCTGGGCATCACCTCGACGGCCGAAGGGGTCGAGACGCCCGAGCAGCTCCTGGCGGTTGAGAAAGAGGGCTGCACCGAGGTCCAGGGCTTTCTCTTCAGCCGCCCGATCCCCGAGGGGCAGGTCCCGAGCCTGATCGGGGCCCTTGCCGCTGGGGACGACAAAGCGCTGTTGCGGGGGCGCGGGCTGCTGTAGCCTGATCCCATGACACAACCTGCGAAGACCGTGCTCTTGCTTGGGGCCAGCGGCACCATCGGCCAGGCCACCGCCCGCGCTCTTCGGGCAGAGGGGCACCGCGTCCTGGCCCCCCTGCGCCCGGGCGCCGAGGTGCCGGGTGTCGAGGCCTTGCCCTTCGACCTCTCGCCCGAGGTCCTGACCCCGATCCTGACCGCGCGGGGCTGCCAAGCCGTCATCTCTTGCCTCGCCTCGCGCAGCGGCAGCCCCGCAGAGGCCCGCGCCATCGACCACGGGTTGAACAGCGCGGCCCTGGCCTCGGCCCTTGGCGCGGGGGTCGGCCAGTTCGTCCTGTTGTCCGCCATCTGCGTGCAAAGGCCGCGCCTGGCCTTTCAGCATGCCAAACTTGCCTTCGAGGCCGAGCTTTGCGCCGCGCCCCTCGCCTGGTCCATCGTCCGCCCCACGGCCTATTTCAAGTCGCTCTCGGGTCAGGTCCAGCGGCTGCGGGCCGGCAAGCCCTTTCTGCTCTTCGGCAACGGAGAGCTGACCGCCTGCAAGCCGATCAGCAACGATGACCTGGGGCGCTTCCTGGTCCTGTGCCTGTCAGACCCGGCCTTGCAGAACCGCATCCTGCCCGTCGGAGGGCCGGGGCCCGCCATCACGCCGCGCCGCCAGGGCGAGATGCTGTTTGCGGCCCTGGGCCTGCCGCCCCGGTTCAAACATGTGCCCCTGGGGATGATGACGGCCATCGTGGCAGGGCTTTCGGTGCTGGGCCTTGTCTCGCCCCGGCTGCGCGACAAGGCCGAACTGGCGCGGATCGGCCGCTATTACGCGACCGAGTCCATGCTGGTCTGGGACCCGGTCGCCGGGCGCCATGACGCCGAGGCCACGCCGGAATTCGGCACCGAGACCCTGGCCGACCACTATCAGAAGCTTGCCCGGAACGAGGTCGGGGACGACCGGGGCGCCCATGCGGTCTTTTAGCCCTCAGCGCAGCGGATAGCGGACATAGGCAAAGGCGCTGCCGTCCGGCGCCCATGAGGGCACGTTGATCGAGCCCTGGCCGCCGTTGAACCGGTCGATATCGCGGATCTCCGAGCCGTCGGGCCTCATGGTGCGGATGATCACATCCTTGTCGGCCGGATGACCCTGCGTCCCCGGCGGGAAGGAGATATAGGCCACCAGCCCGCCATCGGGCGCGACATGGGGAAACCAGTTCACCCTTTCGTCCCGGGTGATCTGGGTCAGGCTGCCCTGAAGGCGGAATATCTGTGCATGGCCCGGGCTTGCGGCCTCGGAATTGAACCAGATCGCGCCGTCGGGGGCATAGTCCGGCCCATCGACCGGCCAGGCGCCATCGGTCAGGACGCGGTCGGGGCCTCCGGTCGCGGGCAGGGTGCAGATGCGGGTGACGATGCGCCCGCCTTCGGTTTCCAGCCCGACATAGGCCAGTTCGGACCCGTCCGGCGAAATCCCGTGCAGGTAATGCCGGAACCCCCGCGCGGGGTCCTGGTCGTTCGACACCCTGACGGGCCGGCCCCCGGTCGCCGCCACGCGGTAAAGATGCCCGTCATTGGCCGAAAGATAGGCCCATTTGCCATCGGGCGAGAGAACATGGTCGTTGTTCAGATCCTCGATCGGCGCGGTATCGATCCGCGCCGGGCCCTGCCGGCCATCGACCGAGATGCGCCAGAGCCGCCCATCGCCGTTGTAGATCAGCGCCGTGCCGTCGGGCGTCCAGTTCGGCGCCTCGATCAGCTCGGTGGTCTCGTAGATCACCGTCAGGCTTTGGCCATCGCGAGAGGCCAGGACCAGCTCGCTGACCTGGCCCGGTTGCAGGCGGCGTGGGTGCTTCGGGCGCATGGGATCCTCCGGATATGGCCGCGATCATAGGGGGGAAGGCGGCTTTGTCCACCGGGCGCCAAATGGCGTGACAGGCCGGGCAGGGCCGTGGCATGGTTGGTGCAACGACGGGGGGCAAAATGCAGGTCATCGAAATCACCGGGCCGCGCAGGGCCCAGGTCAGTGAAAAGCCAGAGCCAAGAGCTGGGGGCGATGTCGTCAAGGTGCAGGTCCTGGTGGCGCCGATGTGCACCGAATGGCAATCCTGGCGCGCGGGCAAGGCCGGGCACGAGCTGGGACACGAGGCCGTTGGCTTGGTCGTCGATGCCGCGCAGTCCAAGCGGCTGAAGGTCGGAGACCGCGTCATCGCCATGCCGCATTGGGGCTGCGGAACCTGCCCCTCCTGCCGCGCGGGGGAGCATATCCACTGCACCCGGCAGCGCGATATCCTGGCCGAGACCGGGTCCTCCTGCGGCCTGGGCGGCTATGCGCAATACCTGATCAAGCCGGACTACCTGCTTTACCCGGTGCCCGAGGATATCTCGACCGACCATGCCGCCATGGCGCTCTGTGCCCTGGGGCCCAGCTTTACCGCCATGCAGCGGATGGGCGTCTCGGAGCGCGACACGGTGCTGGTCTCGGGCTGTGGCGCGGTGGGGCTGGGCGCCGTGATCAATGCCCGCACCCTGGGCGCCCGGGTCATCGCGCTGGAGCCGAACCCCACGCGCGCCGACCTGGCCCGCGCCCTTGGGGCCGAGACGGTCCTTGACCCCCGCAGCCCCGACCTGGAGGCGCAGGTCCAGACCCTGACCGGTGGTTTCGGCGCCGATGCCGCCATCGAGACCTCGAATGTCGAGACCGTGCCACCCCTGGTCATCGAGCTGGTCCGGGCCCGGGGGCGGCTTGCCTTCGTGACCTGGAGCGGCGCCCTGCCGGTGGCGCGGATCACCGGCAAGGGCATCGACATCTTCGGCTGCTGGCACTGGAACCACGACGCCCAGGGCCCGCAGATGATGCAGCGCATCCGCGATGCAAGGCCGCTTCTGGACCGGCTCACCACCCACCGCTTCGCCCTGTCGCAGATCTCCGAGGCCTTTGCCCTGCAAGAGACCGGCGCTTGCGGCAAGGTCCTGCTTTACCCGCAAAGAGATGCGCCATGACCCTGCGCCTCGGAGGCCAGAACATCGCCTATGCGGGCGACCCCGAGGCCTGGGTCCAGGCCCTTGTCGCCTTCGGCTACAACGCCGCCTACATGCCCGATATCTCGATCGACAGCCGGGACGAGATCTCGGCCCTGACCCGGGCGCTGGCCCGGGCCGATATGATCCTGGCCGAGGGGGGCGCCTGGCGGAACCTGATCGCCCATGACCCCGCGCAGCGCCAGGCGAACCTGGACTATGCCTGCCACCAACTGGCCCTGGCCGATGAGCTGGGCGCAAGGACGGTCGTGGCCTTTCACGGCACGGCGGGGCATCCGGGCGATGCCTGGCAGCTCAGCGACAACTACGACTATGGCCCCCATCCCGAAAACCAGACCGAGGCGGGCTTTCAGCGCGCGGTCGACACGGCCCGCGCCATCATCGACGCCGTGCGCCCGAAGCGCTGCAAGTTCTCGCTGGAGATGGTGCCCTGGATGGTGACCGACACGCCCGCGAATTACCTGCGGCTCTTGAAGGCCATCGACCGCCCCGCCTTTGCCGCCCATGTCGATGCCGTCAACATGGTGATCTCGCCCCGGCACTATTTCAACACCGGTGCCATGATCCGCGAGGCCTTTGCCCTTCTTGGCCCCTGGATCGTCTCGTGTCATGCCAAGGACGTGGTGCTGAAGGGCGGCCCGGGACGGATCTCTTTCCACATCGACGAAGTGCCCCCGGGCGAGGGCAACCTGGATTACGCGGCCTATCTGACCGAGATCGCCAAGCTCAGCGGCGAGGTGCCGCTGATGCTGGAACATTTCGACGCCGAGGGCCACCGCCGGGGTCTTGCCCATATCAAGGAGGTCGCCCGCGGTCTGGGTCTTTGACAGGCGGCCCAAGTCGCAGGGCTGGTCGGTGTCGGCAGCAGAACCCCATCGCATGGCCCCTTGCCTGCAAGAGGACCTCGCCGCGCCGATCCTGGTTGCGGACCGGGGGCAAGGGATTGATCTGCCTTGGTTTCCTGATAGTCTTCCCCCATCTGAGAGGGATTGATGCGCGATATTGACGGGCGGCTTTTGTTTTCGGCCAGCGACCTGATGCGGTTCATGGGCTGCGCTCATGCCACCACGCTGGATCTTGCCCGACTGCGCGGCCAGGGGCCCGAACCGCGCGCCGACAGTGCCGATGCTGCGCTTTTGCAGGCCCATGGCGATGCGCATGAACAGGCCCACCTTGGTCGCCTCAAGGCGCAGGGGGCCCAGGTGGTCGAGATGCCTCGGGGCGAGCTCTTCCACGACGCCGAAGCGACGCGGGCCGTGCTGGCCCGGGGCCCCGAGGTGGTCTTTCAGGGCGCGCTTCAGTCCGGCAACTGGGGCGGCTGGTCGGATTTCCTGGTCCGCGTGCCCCGCCCCTCGGCCCTGGGCGATTTCAGCTACGAGGTCACCGACACCAAGCTGAAACGCCGCCCGCATCCGTCGCATGTCCTGCAACTGGTGCTCTATTCCGACCTTTTGGCCCAGGTCCAGGGCCTCATGCCCGCGCAGGCCCATGTCGAGTTGGGCGACGGCTCCCGCGCGACCCTGCGGCTTGCCGATTACGCCGCCTATGCCCGCGCCGCCCGCACCCGGCTTGAAGCTTTTGCGGCGGCGCCGCCCCGGACACGACCGCTCCCCTGTGCCGCCTGCGCCCTGTGCCGCTGGGCTGACCATTGCGCGGACCGCTGGCGGCAAGAGGACAGCCTCTTCACCCTCGCGGGCATCTCCCGCACCCAGGTCAAGCGGCTGGAGGCCAAGGGCATCGCCACCGTCGAGGCCCTGGCCTGCGCGCCCGACCGGGGCGACCGGCTGCAAGCCCAGGCGCGGTTGCAGCACGCCCGCAAGACCGGGGCGCCCGCCTTCCAGCTTCGTCCGCCCGAACCGGGGCGCGGCTTTGCCCTTTTGCCCGCGCCGCAAGAAGGCGACCTGTTCTACGACATCGAGGGCGATCCCCATGTCGAGGGCGGGCTTGAATACCTGCACGGGGTCTGGACCGAGGGCCGGTTCCACGCCTTCTGGGCCCATGACCACGCGGCCGAAGCCCGGGCGCTGACCGACCTTCTGGCCTTTTTCCGCGCCTGGCTGACCCGCTTCCCCAAGGCCCGGATCTATCACTATGCGCCCTATGAAATCACGGCGCTGCGCCGCCTGACCACGAAATACGGACAGGGCGAAGCCTTCCTGGACCGGCTCTTGCGCGAGGGCCGCTTCGTCGACCTTTACGCCGTGGTGCGCGGCGGGATCGTGACCTCGGAGCCCAGCTATTCGATCAAGTCTCTGGAGGTCTTCTATGGCCTCAAGCGGTCCGGAGAGGTCAAGACGGCGGGCGGCTCTGTCGTCGCCTATGAAGCCTGGCGCGAGAGCGGCGACGATGCGATCCTGGCCGAGATTCTGGATTACAACCGGGTCGATTGCGTCTCGACCGAAGGGTTGCGCGACTGGCTGGTGACGATCCGCCCCGAGGCGCCCTGGCCCAGCCCGGGCGAGGATCGCGACACCGACGAGGCGCAGGAGGATGCCGAGGCCAGCGCCCTTCGTGCCCAGCTTGCCCATCTGCCCGAGGACCGGGCGCGGATGCTTTTCGACCTGGGGATGTTCCATCGCCGCGAGGCCAAGCCCGCCTGGTGGGCGATCTTCGACAGCCTGACCCGCGACGACGAGGCCCTGATCGAGGATCTCGACGCCCTGGGCGGCCTGCGCGCGGTGGGGCCGCTCGAGCCGGTCAAGCGCTCTTTCGCCCGGACCTATGACTATCCCCCGCAAGAGACCAAGCTGCGTCCCGGCAAGTCGCCGGTGATCCCCGCGCCCGAGGGTTTCTCGACCGCCACGGTCGAGGCGCTGGACCGCGCCGCCCGTCGCATCACGCTCAAGGTGGGGGCGGCGAAGAAGGAGCTCCTGGCCGATACCCTGACGCTGCATCCCGAAAAGCCCATCGGCGCCGAGGTCATCGCCGAAGCCCTGCGCGACGTGGTCGCCGACCAATGCGGGCCAAGGGCCTATCGCGCCGTCGATGACCTGCTGTCGGCCCGGGCGCCCAGGCTCTCTGTCCCGATGCCAGGGGGCGAGCCCGTCGCCGCCACCATTGCCGCCGTTCAGGCGATGGAGGAGACGGTGCTGCCCATCCAGGGGCCGCCGGGCACCGGCAAGACCCATGTGACGGCACGGGCGATCCTGGCCCTGGTGCGCCAGGGGGCGCGGGTGGGCGTGGCCTCGAGCAGCCACGAGGCGATCACCAATGTCCTCACGGGCTGCCTGAAGGCGCTTTCCGCCTCTGACCCCGACATCACCCTGGCCCACAAGATCGGCACCGAGGACGGCTATCCCGAGGGCTCACCCATCCACCGGGCGACCGCCAATGACGATGCCGTGCTGGGCCGGGCCCAGGTCGTCGGCGGCACGGCCTGGTTCTTTTGCCGGCCCGAGAATGTCCAGGCCTTCGACTGGCTCTTCGTCGACGAGGCGGGCCAGGTCGGGCTGGCCAACATGGCGGCCATGGGGCGGGCGGCGCGCAATCTCGTCCTGGTCGGCGATCCGCAGCAACTGCCCCAGGTGATCCAGGGCGCGCATCCCGATCCGGTCGGGCAATCCTGCCTGGAATGGCTGGCGCAGGGGGCGGCGACGCTGGACCCCTCACGCGGGATCTTCCTTGGCACCTCGCGGCGGATGCATCCCGCGGTCTGCGGGTTCATCTCGGAGCAGGTCTATGACGGGCGGTTGACCAGCCATCCCGATACCGCCCTGCAAGCCGTCGAGGGCTGGAGCCCGGGCGCCTTCTGGGTGCCCGTGGCCCATGAGGGCAACGCGCAGGTGGCACCCGAGGAGGTCGCGGCCATCAAGGCCACCGTGGCGCGCCTGACCGGGGCCCCCTGGACCGACGCCCAGGGCACCCGCCCCCTGCGCGAGGCCGACATCATCGTCGTCGCCCCCTACAACGCCCAGGTCAACGCCCTGCGCGCCGCCCTGCCCGATACGATCCGGGTCGGCACGGTGGACAAGTTCCAGGGCCAGGAGGCGCCGGTCTGCCTGGTCTCGATGACCGCCTCATCGGTCGAAGAAACCCCAAGGGGCATGGAGTTCCTGTTCTCGCTCAACCGGATGAACGTGGCGATCTCGCGCGCCAAGGCGCTGGCCCTGGTCTTTGGCGCGCCCGCGCTGCGGGCCGCCAAATGCGAGACCATCGACCAGATGCGCCTGGTCAACACGCTTTGCGCCTTGCCCGATGGCCCGGGCGAGGTCAGGCGATGATCACGAAGTCATCCGAGGTCAAGGCCAGCCCCGTCGCAAGCTGCGCGAACTGGACGATGCCGCCCGCGCTTCTGCCGTTGGCGTCATAAGAGAGGGCCCCGGTCGCGCTGTCGTAAAGGATGAAGTCGTCGCGGTCGAGCGCCGTGCTGCCCAGGACGAAATTGGCCGCGGCCAGCGGGCCTCCTGCCGGGGCAAGCCTGCGGAAGGTCGCGGCCGAGAGCCAGATTTCGTCGAACCCGACCTGGAAGTCGGTGATCGTGTCGATGGACAGGAAGATCCCGCCCGCGCCGAAGACGAAGGCATCCTCGGTGTCGCCCCCCGTCAGCACATCGGCACCGCCTCCGCCGTCCAGCGTGTCGCGCCCCTCGGCGCCGATCAGCGTGTCGTCGCCCAAGAGCCCGGAAAGAGAGTCCTGGCCATTCATCCCCCGGATCTCGTTTGCCCCGTTGTTGCCGCCCAAAGTGTCGTTGGACTTCGACCCCTGGACATTCTCGACCCCGACATAGACATCGCCCGAAGCATGGCCGACCGTCCCGCCCGTGGCCAGGCTCATGGCCACCGTGGCCCATTCGGGCGAGGAGAGATAGGTCACCCAGTCGGTGCCGGCGCCGCCGTTCAAGAGGTCTGCGCCATCGCCTCCCGCCAGCACGTCATTGCCGTTGCCGCCGTAAAGCGTGTCGTTCAGCGCGCCGCCATCCTCGGCATAGGCGCCGCCGAAAGCCGCGTTCAGCGCGTTGAAAGCATCGGCGGGCGAGAAGTTGACGTTCAGCCCCAGCCAGGCGGAGACGAAGCTGTCCCCCCGTCCTTCGCCGATCAGGAAGTCGTCGCCGCCAAGACCCGAGATACGGTCGGCCCCCTGGCCGCCCACCATCAGGTTGTTGGCGCCGCTGCCGGTCATCGTGTCGGCGCCCTGTCCGCCGATGACGCCCTCGATCGCCCGATAGGTTTTCAGCGCGGCGCCCTGCTGGCCGCTGCCGCCAAGGGTCAGGCTGATCGCGGTGGTTCCCGTATGGGTGACCACGTCGAAGTCCGAACCTCCGTCGAAGGTCATCGAGGTCGCCTCGCTGGCCGTGCTGCCGTCGCGGAACTGGTCACGCCCCGCACCGCCCGAGCCGAAATAGGTCGCCCCGGTGCCGCCAAAGAAGACAGAAAGCCGGTCGTCGCCCGTTCCGCCGTAATGGGCATGGTCGCCCTGCCAGAACGAGACGTCCATCCGGTCATTGCCCGCCTCGCCAAAGGCCACGCCGCCGATCCCGCCCGAGACGCTGTCGTTCCCCTCGCCGAGGTGGATGTCGTAATGCGGGCTGAAGATGCTGACATAGTCATCGCCGCTGAAGGTTGAAGAGAAAAGCGTGTCCCAGGATTGCATGCCGCCGGACGAGATGTTGTCGTCCACGCCAGCCGAGCCGTTGATCGTCCCCATGGTCAAATCCCCCAATCAAATCTCTTGACCAAGAAGCACCCGGGGGCCTTCGAGTCAACGATCTCGTGGGTCTTGAGCCGCGCCGCGATAGCCCACCCCGGGCTCTGTCAGGATCAGCGCGGGGGCCGCCGGATCGGTCTCGACCTTGGCGCGCAACTGGCCGATGAAGACGCGCAGATAGGGCACGTCCTCGACATGGGCGGGGCCCCAGACGCGGGCCAGAAGCTGGCGATGGGTCAGGACACGGCCCGGGGTCTCGGCCAGGGCCAGCAGCAGGTCGAACTCCTTGGGCGTCAGGTGCAGCTCGACCCCGTCGCGGGTGACGCGATGGGCGGCGGGGTCGATGACCAGGGGGCCGAGCCTCAGCCTCGGCTCGCGCCGCAGGGGACGCAGGCAGACGCGCAGCCGCGCCAGAAGCTCGCCGATGGCGAAGGGCTTGGCCACGAAGTCATCGGCGCCCAGGTCCAGCGCCATGATCTTCTCCATCTCCTGATCCCGCGCAGAAAGGACGATCACCGGCAGGTCCGAGGTCTTGCGCAGCGTCTCGATCACCGTCTTGCCGTCGGTGTCCGGCAGGCCCAGGTCCAGGATCACCAGGTCGGGCTTTTGCCGGGTCACCAGGGTCAGGGCCTCGGCCCCCGAGGCGGCGGTGCAGGTGTCATAGCCCGCAGCGGTCAGGGCATGGCCAAGGAACCGCAGGATCTGCGCCTCGTCGTCGACGATCAGGATCAGGGGGCGGGGTGTCATGGGGTCTCGGGCAGGTGAAGGAGGGGCATCCCGTCCGGGGCCGTCAGGCGCCCGCCGAGGTGGCGTGCGATGCCCTTGGCCACGGCAAGACCGAGGCCGCCTTGACCGGGCGCGGGGTGCAGGTCGGGGCCGTCGAGCCAGGCGCGCAACAGGGGCGGCACTCCCTCGCCCGCATCGCTTACTTTCAGCCAAAGGCTGCCGCGGTCGCATTTCCCGCCGATCCGCACCGGGGCCGCGCCATGGGCCAGGCCATTGTCGATCAGGTTGAACAGCGCCTGTTCCAGAAGCCCGCCATCGCTGCGGATCATCGGCAGGGGCGGCAGGGTGATCTCGATCCTGGCGCCGGGAAAGGCCCGCCGGGCACGGGTCGCGGCGGCGAGCGCGATGTCGCCGGGGTCGACCCAATCGCTGCGGGGCGGGGCGCCCAGGTCCAGCCGCGAGAGCTGCAAGAGATTGGCAAGGTGGCGGTTCAGCCGCCCGGCCTCTTCCTCGATCGCGGTCAGAAGATCGGTGCGGGCGGCGGCCGTCAGGGTTGCGTCCAGGTCCCGCAGCGCGCTGGCCGCGCCGAGGATCGTGGCCAGCGGCGTGCGCAGGTCATGGCCGACCGAAGACAGGACGGCCGAACGCGTGGCGAAGGCCTCGGCCCGCAGGCGTTCGGCCCGGGCGTTTTCGGCGAAGTCCAGCCGCTGCAGCGCGGTGCGGGTCTGGTCGGCCAGGGCCGCGATGGCGCGGGCCCGGTGCGGAGCCTCGCGCCCCGAAGGCGCACCATGGCCCAGGGCCAGGTCAGGGGCCAGGGACAGGAAACCCAGGTCCGACCCCGGCCAGCCCGGGGCGGCCGCCGGCTGCGGCTGGCCCGTTCGCAAGCAGCGCTCGGCCCCTGCCAGCGCCGAAGCCGGAAGGCTGGCCAGGCTCTGCGGTGTGACGATCATCGCCGCGCCCGACAGCCGCGCCAGATGCCGCTCGGCCGCCGTCAGCACCTCTGTCGCCGTCTCGGCCCCCATCAGGTCATGGCTCAGTTCCCCCAGCACGACCAGCGCCTCGGCCCGGGTCCGTGCGGCCTCGGCCCGGTCATGCAGCCGCCCCGCCAGCCAGCCCGAAAGCCCCGCCACCAGGAGAAAGACCCATAGCGCGACCAGGTCCTGGACCCGGTCGATGTGAAAGGTGAAGAGCGGCTCGGTGAAGAGGAAGTTCAGCGCGCCAAAGGCCAGGAGCGCGGCGAAAAGCCCGGTCCAGAAGCCGAAGGCCACGGCCGAGACGAGGACTCCGGTCAAGAGGATCAGCGGCACGGTCGCCTCGGTGGCGGGAAGGGCCCAGAGCTCGAGCTGCGCCAGGCCGGCCGTCACCGCGACCAGACCCAGGGCTGCGGCAAGGCCCGCTGGCCTGGGGGCCGGGGGCCATCCGGGCAGGTCTGCGCTCAGGGCGCCGGGGGCGGCTTGCGGGTCCATGGCCCCTGCATGGCCCGCCCGCCCCGGTCCTGTCCATCGTCTTTATGCAATCCTTATGCCGCCCCCCGCCTTCCGCCTCGCATCCTTATGCGGGCTCGGCCCAAAAGAAGGCGTCACCGCAAGCGTGGCGCTGATCCGGACCCGACATGACCCCCTCCACCACTCACAAACCCGGGCTTCTGGCCCTTTCCCTTGCCGCCATCGGCGTCGTCTATGGCGACATCGGCACCTCTCCGCTTTACGCCTTCCGCGAGGCGATGCATGCGGCGGGCGCCAGCCATGGCGGGGTCAGGGTCGAGGATGTGCTGGGCGTCCTGTCGCTGATCACCTGGTCCCTGATGATCATCGTGACTTTCAAATATGTGGCGCTCTTGATGCGGGCCGACAACCAGGGTGAGGGCGGGACCCTGTCTCTCCTCGCCCTGGCCGAGCGCAGCCTGGGCGGGCGGCGGCCGCTGGTCCTGGCGATGGGCCTGTTCGGCGCGGCGCTGTTTTACGGCGATGCGGCCCTGACCCCCGCCGTCTCGGTCCTGTCTGCGGTCGAGGGCCTGAGCCTCGTGACCACGGCCTTCGACCCCTATATCCTGCCGATCTCGATGGCGATCATCGTCGGGCTCTTCCTGGTGCAGGCCCGGGGGACAGAGGCCGTGGCGCGGTTCTTCGGCCCCATCACCCTGGTCTGGTTCCTGGTGATCGGGCTTGGCGGAACCATGCAGATCGTGGCCGAGCCCCGGGTGCTGGAGGCGCTGAACCCCTGGGCCGCGGTGCAGTTCCTTGCGGGCAATGGCAAGTTGGGCCTGATCGTGCTGGGCGCGGTCTTTCTGGCCGTCACCGGGGCCGAGGCGCTTTATGCCGACATGGGCCACTTTGGCCGCAAGCCCATCCAGCTTGCCTGGATCTTCGTGGCCCTGCCCGCGCTGCTTTTGAACTATTACGGCCAGGGCGCGCTGGTCCTGGCCGACCCTGCGGCGATGGAGAACCCCTTCTTCCGGGTTTTCCCCGAGACCCTGCTTCTGCCGGTGGTCATCCTGGCCACCGCCGCCACGATCATCGCCAGCCAGGCCGTGATCTCGGGCGCCTTTTCCTTGACCCGGCAGGCGATCCAGTTGCGGCTTCTGCCCCGGATGCGCATCCGCCACACCTCGGACGCGCAGGAGGGTCAAATCTTCATGCCCGCCGTCAACCAGATGCTGCTGGTCGCTGTCCTCGTCCTGGTCGTGACCTTCGGCAGCTCTTCGGCCCTGGCCTCGGCCTATGGCATCGCCGTCACCGGAACGATGGTGGTCACCGCCACGCTGGCGATGATCGTGGCGCACAAGCACTGGGGCCTGTCCAAGACCCTGGCCGTGGCGCTTTTCGCACCGCTTCTGGCGCTGGACCTGGTGTTCTTCGGCGCCAACCTGTTGAAACTCTTCGAAGGCGGCTGGCTGCCCCTGGGGCTGGCCATGCTGGTGGTGATCGTGATGACCTCCTGGATCAAGGGCACGGGCGTGGTGCTGGGCAAAGAGGCCCAGGGCGAGATGAGCCTTGAGAAGCTGATCCGCCACCTGGGCGCCAAGCCCCTGCCGCAGGTGCCAGGGACGGCGGTCTTCCTGACCTCGGACCCGGACTATGCCCCTGCTGCCCTCTTGCACTCGCTCAAGCACTTCAAGGTCCTGCACGAGCAGAACGTGATCCTGACCATCCGCACCGCCGATATCCCCCGGGTGGCCGCCGAGGACCGGGTGCAGATGGTGGACCTGGCGCCGGGCTTCCGCCAGGTGACCCTGACCTGGGGCTATGCCGAGGAACCCGACGTCCCCGAGGGCCTGGCGCTCTGCCGCAAGCTGGGGTGGAAGTTCGACATCATGTCGACCTCCTTCATCCTGTCGCGGCGGTCCCTGCGCCTGTCGTCGCGGCGCGAGATCCCGGCCTGGATGGCGCGGCTCTTCATCCTGATGGCGCGCAACTCGGCCCCGGCTTCGGACTACTTCCGCATCCCGGCGGGGCGGGTGGTGGAATTGGGGACCCAGGTCAATGTCTGACCTCCCCTGTCAAGCGCCGTGCCGGGCGCGGATCGTCGCCGCCGTCGCCTCGTAATGCTGCACCAGAAGGCGGTTGGCCAGGGTCTCGTCCCTGGCCAAAGCCGCATCGGCCAGGGCCGCATGTTCGGCCACCAGGTCGCGCCCGCCACCCCCCGCGCCGCCCACCAGCACGGGCAGGCGGTAGCGGTCGGTCGCCATGTAAAGCTGCTCGAAGAAATCCAGCATCCAGCGCGACCCGCAGGCCGACAGCAGCGCGCGGTGAAAGGCGTGGTGGCGGGTTTCAAGCTCCCAGATGTCGCCGCCCGACCGCTCGGCCTGAAGTTTCAGCGCATAGGTCGCCGCCACGAGCTGTGCCGCCCAGTCATCCCCCCCCAGCCGCAACGATAGCCGCAGCGCCTCGGTCTCGATCACCAGCCGCGTGCGCAGGGCATCCTCGAACTCGGCCAATGACAGCTCGGACACCCGGAACCCCCGCAGCGATTCCGAGATCACCAGCCTTTCGCCCTGCAACCGGCTCAGCGCCTCGCGCAGCGGCGAAAAGCCCATGTCATAGCGCGCCGAGAGATCGGCCATCTTCAGCGCCCCGCCGGGCTTCAGATCGCCGCGCACGATGTCGTTGCGCAGCGACAGATAGGCCTTTTCCGCAAGTGTCATCGGTCACCTTCCCCTTGCCCGCAGGATAGGGAGCTTCCGCCGCCAATGCAAACCCGAGATTTTCGAAAATCCTTGTTGCAATCGAAAATGCATTCAGGCAGCATCGATGAAACTCAAGGAGGGCAGGATGGCCGTTCAACGCGAGAACCACCGGGAAGACGTCGCCGGTCGTGCCAATGTCGAGGACACGCCCGAGCTTCTGGCCTATTACGACGCGCTTGACCGTCACCACGCGGGCGCGCTCTGGACCGTGGCCAACAAGATCGAACCCTGGGAGCCGAAGTCGCAATCGGTCCCCGTGGTCTGGCGCTATCGCGATCTGCGCGACCATGTCCTGCGCTCCATCGACCTGGTGACGCCGGAAAAGGCGGGGCGGCGGGTGATCTACCTGAACAACCCGGGGCGGACCGATGTGGCGGCGGCGGTGGGCTGGATCTATGCGGGGCTCCAGGTGATGAAGCCCGGAGAGGTCGCCAGCGCCCACCGCCATTCCGCCAGCGCGATCCGCTTCATCATGGAGGGGACGGGGGCCTATACCGTCGTCGATGGCCACAAGATGACCCTGGGCGCCAATGACTTCGTCCTGACCCCCAACGGCACCTGGCACGAACACGGCGTCTCGGCCGAGGGCTCGACCTGCCTCTGGCAAGACGGGCTGGATATTCCCTTCGTCAACGCGATGGAGGCGAATTTCTACGAGGTCCATCCCGATCTGCGCCAGGCCGTGGGCCATCCGGTCGATGACATGACCAAGACCTGGGGCAATGCCGGTCTGACGCCCTCGGGCGGGGATTGGCAAAAGGGCTACAGCCCGATGTTCAAATACGAATGGGCGCCGACCTATGAGGCCCTGGGCCGCTATGCCCTCTGCACCGATGGCTCGCCCTTCGACGGGGTGATGATGGACTACGTCAACCCCGTGACGAACGGCCCGGTGATGCGCACGCTTGGCGCCTCGATGCAGATGCTGCGCCCCGGTGAGCACACCAAGGCCCATCGCCACACCGGCAGCTACCTTTACCACGTCGCCAAGGGGCGCGGCTATTCGGTGATCAACGGCCAGCGCTTCGATTGGCAAGAGCGCGACATTTTCTGCGTGCCCTCCTGGGCCTGGCATGAACATGTCAACCTGGACGACCGCGACGACGCCTGCCTCTTCTGCCTCTCGGACCTGCCGGTGATGCGCGCCCTCGGGTTCTACCGCGAAGAGGCCTTTTCCGACAACCACGGCCATCAGCCGGTGAAGTGAGAGCCCATGAAACTCGTGACCTATCGTGCCGATATCGAAGCGGCAGCAAGCCTGGGCGTCCTGGTCGGTGACCTGGTCGTCGATGTCGCCACCCTGGGCGAGGCCTGCGGCGAGCCCCTGCCGGGCTCCATGCTTGACCTGATCGACGCGGGCCAGCCCGGTCTTTGGGCGGTGCAGGATTGCCTGGACCGCGTGGACGGGCGCTTTCCGATCCATTCCGCGACGGCCCTGGCCAATGTGACCCTGCTGGCGCCAATCCCTCGACCCCGCAAGAATATCTTCGGCATCGGGCTGAACTATCTCGACCATGTCGCCGAAAGCGCCCGCGCGCTCGACACCAACAAGGACCTGCCCAAGCAGCCGGTGATCTTCTCCAAGCCGCCGACCTCGGTCATCGGCCCGGATCAGCCCATCGAGCACAACGCCAGGATCACCCGTCAGCTGGACTGGGAGGTGGAACTCGCCGTCATCATCGGCACCCGCGCGCGGCGCGTGACGACCGGGGCGGCGCTGTCGCATGTCTTCGGCTATTCGGTGATGATCGACGTCTCGGCCCGCGACAACCGCCGCGCCGGCCAGTGGATCTATTCCAAGGGCCAGGACAGCTTCGCCCCCTTCGGCCCGGTGATCGTCACCGCCGACGAGATCCCGGACCCGCAGGTCCTCGACCTCTGGCTGACGGTGAACGGGGTCGAGAAACAGCGCTCGAACACCGCCAAGATGCTCTTCAAGGTCAATGAGCTGATCGCCGACATCAGCCAGGGCATCACGTTGGAGCCCGGCGACATCATCGCCTCGGGCACGCCCGAGGGCGTGGGGGCGGGGCGCGACCCGCAGGAATGGCTCTGGCCGGGCGATGTGGTCACGGCCTGCGTCGAGGGCATCGGCACGCTCCGCCACCCCGTCGTGAACGCCACGCCCGACTGACCCCTTGGCTTTCACATTTGCCCAAATACTCTCTTTGCGCCCCCTCCCGGCGCGCTGACATCGGAGACCAAGCGATGACCCCTTTCAAAGCCGCCGTCGTGCAGATGGCCTCGGTCCCCGGCGATCCCATGGCCACGGCCCAGGCCGCCGCCGCCCGCCTGCGCGAGGCGGCATCCCAGGGCGCCCGGCTGATCGTTTTCCCCGAGGCGCTGGTGGGCGGCTATCCCAAGGGCGCCAGTTTCGGCGCGCCCATCGGCATGCGCAAACCCGAGGGCCGCGCGGCCTTTGCCCGCTATCACGCCGCTGCCATCGACCTCGAGGGCCCCGAGGTCGCCTGCCTCGCGGAAGCCAGCGCCGAGACCGGTGCCTTCGCCGTGTTGGGCGTCATCGAGCGCGACGGCGCCACGCTTTACTGCACCGTCCTCTATTTCGACGGGGCCAAGGGCCTGGTGGGCAAGCACCGCAAGCTGATGCCCACCGCCGGAGAGCGGCTGATCTGGGGCTTTGGCGATGGCTCCACCCTGCCGGTCTTCCAGACCGAGATGGGGACCGTGGGCGCGGTGATCTGCTGGGAGAATTACATGCCCGCCCTTCGGATGCACATGTATCACCAGGGCGTCAGCCTCTATTGCGCCCCCACGGCGGACGACCGCGACACCTGGGCGCCCACGATGCAGCACATCGCGCTGGAGGGCCGGACCTTCGTGCTTTCCGCCTGCCAATACATCACCCGCGCCGCCTATGGTCCCGACCACGAAAGCGCCCTGGGCGATGCGCCCAGCACGGTGATGATGCGCGGCGGCTCGGTCATCGTCTCGCCCCTGGGTCGCATCCTCGCCGGCCCCGATTTCAGCGGCGAGACCATTCTTTACGCCGAGATCGACCCGTCAGAGGTCCTGCGCGCCAAGTTCGATTTCGACGTGACCGGCCATTACGCCCGGCCGGATGTCTTTCAGCTGGTCGTGGACACCGAGGCGAAACCCGCCGTGCGGGTCAAATGAGATACGACCTCGAGACCCTCCCCGAGCGCATCGCCTACAAGCTTCTGGCTGCGACGACCGTGCCGCGCCCGATCGCCTGGGTCGTGACGCTGGACCGCGAGGGGCGCCGCAATGCCGCGCCCTATTCCTTCTTCAACATCATGGGCTCGGCCCCGCCCACGGTGGCGCTTGGGATCATGGCCGATCCGCGCGGGCTGAAGGACACGGCCCAGAACATCGCCGACATGGGCGAGTTCGTCATCAACCTCGTGCCCGAGCGGCTGGTGGGCGCGATGAACCAGACCGCCATCGATGCCCCGCGCGGGGTGGATGAGTTGGCCCTGGCCGGGCTGGAAACCCTGGCCTCGACCCATGTCGCCCCGCCCCGCATCGCCGAAAGCCCGGTGGCCTATGAATGCCGCCTGGTGCAGATGGTCGAGACCGGGCCGCACCAGGTCCTGGTCATCGGTCGCGTCCTGGCCGTGCATATCGCGGACCGCTTCCTGATCGACCCCGCCCGCGCCCATATCGACACGCCCGCCCTGGACCTCGTCGCGCGCGGCTTCGGCGCGACCTATCTGCGCGCCCAGGACAGCTTTCAGCTGGAGCGTCCGACCTGGCCTCTGGCAGCGCCCCCCGGCGGCTGATAGCGTCACGGCCAAAGACAGGGAAGACCCATGGCCGCCAAGACCACGCTGAACGCCAAGAACCTGGAAGCCCTGGGCGCGGCGCGGCTGGCGGAACTGCTGATCGAGGTTTCGACCGGATCGGCCCTGGCGAAAAGGCGGCTGCGGCTGGAGCTTGCGGGCGCCCAAAGCCCGAAAGAGGCCGCGCGCGAGATCGCCAAGCGCCTGTCCACCATCGCCACCGCAAGGGCCCGGATCGGCTGGCGCAGCCGCAAGGGGCTGGTGGCCGATCTTGATGGCCAGCTTCAGGCCATCGCCCGCCTCTCGCCCCAAGACCCGACCGAGGCGCTCGCCCTGACCTGGCGGCTCCTCCAGATCGCGCCCTCGATCTTCCGGCGCTGCGAGGATACCGGCGGCACGGTGGTGGCCGTCTTCCACCGGGCCTGTGCGCTGCTCGGAGAGCTTGCCCCCAGGGACCGGCCCGAAGCCCTGGCCGAAGAGGTGCTGGAGGCGCTCCAAGAGAACCTCGACGGGCAATATGACCCGCTGATCCCCTGCCTGGCCCCGGCTTTGGGGGCTGTGGGCCTCGCCCATCTCAAGACCTTGGTGCAGGCCCTGCCCGTGCCGAGCGGCGCCAGCGACCTGGCCACCCGCACCCGCCGCGCCATCGTCCGCATGGCCCTGCAGGACATCGCCGATGTGCAGGGCGACGTCGATGCCTTCATCTCCCAATACGGCCCCGCCCACCTCGCCCAGCCGCAGATCGCCACCGAGATCGCCCAGCGCCTTGTGACCCAGGGCCGCCTGACCGAGGCGCTGGAGGCGCTTGACCGCGCCGCCCCCGGCGATGCGCCCTGGGCCGAGGCCCGGCTTGCGGTGCTGGAGGCCCTGGGCCGCCAGCCCGAGGCTCAGGCCTTCCGGCTTGACCGCTTCCGCCAGGGCCTGTCAGCGGCGCCCCTGCGAGCCTACCTGAAGAAACTCCCGGATTTCGAGGATATCGATGCCGAAGAGCGCGAGCTTTCCTATGTCGCCGCCCATCCCGACCCGATCCTGGCGCTGGATTTCCTGATCCAATGGCCCGACCTTCCCCGCGCCGCCGCCCTTGTCCTGCGGCAGAGCCTCGACGGCGACCGCTACGAGGTCCTGACCCCCGCCGCCGAGGCCCTGTCGGACCGCTTCCCCCTGTCAGCGACCCTGGCCCTGCGGGCGATGATCGGCTTTACCCTGGGGGCGGGCCGTTCCGCCCGCTACCCCCATGCCGCCCGCCACCTGACCCATGCGGCCGAAATCGCGCCCCATGTCGAGGATTGGCAGGGCCATCCCAGCCACGAGGTCTATGCGGCGGGGCTAAGGCGCGATCACGCGCGCAAGGCGGGGTTCTGGCGGGCGCTGGGCTGAACGGCCTGGACCAAAAGGAAGGGCCCCTCGGGCGGCAGGCGGTTCAAGGGCGCCTCGCAGCCATAGACCCGGGCGATCAGCGCATCGGACATGACCTCTGACGGAGCCCCATCGGCCACCAGCGCCCCCTGGTGCAGCACGAGGATACGGTCGGCGCCCCGGAAGGCCAGATTCAGGTCATGCAGCACGACCAGCGCGCCGCCCCCTGCCGCTGCAAAGGCCCTCGCCCGGTCGATCACCGCGACCTGATGCGCGAGGTCAAGGCTCGAGACCGGCTCGTCCAGCATCAGCCAAAAGGGCTCCAGCCCGGTTTCCGCCTGGGCCAGGGCGCGGGCCAGGTGCATCCTCTGCGCCTCGCCGCCTGACAGTTCCATCGCGTTGCGGTGGGCGAAACCCTTGAGCCCGACCTCGGAGAGGAGGGCGGCGATCCGGGCGGGGGGCAGGGGGCGGGAGGCGCCCAGGGCCACGATATCCTCGACCGGGAAGGGGAAGGCCAGCGTGGTTTCCTGCGCCATCACCGCGCGGCGGAGCGCGAGCTGCGGGGCGGGGATTTGGCGGATATCCTGGCCGTTCAGCAGCACCTGGCCGTCAAAGGGCAGGGTGCCCGACAGCGCGGCCAGAAGCGAGGATTTGCCCGAGCCATTGGGGCCGATCAGGACGGTGACCTCGCCGGGATGAAGCCGCAGGGTCAGGTCATTCAGAACCGGGCGGCCCGCGCGGTGCAGGGTCAGGTTGCGGGCTTCCAGCGTCATGCGCGCCTCCGCAAAAGGATGTGAAGGAAGACCGGCGCCCCGATCAGCGCGGTCAGGATGCCGATGGGCAGCTCGGCGGGGGCGGTCAGGACGCGGGCCAGGACATCGGCCAGGACAAGGAGCGCGCCTCCCCCTAGCGCGGCCAGGGGCAGGATCGCCCGGTGGCCCGGCCCCAGCGCCAGCCGCAGAAGATGCGGCACCACGACGCCGATAAAGCCGATCCCCCCCGCCAGCGAAACGGCGGCCCCCGTGGCCAGGGCGGTCATCACGATGGCCAGGACCTTCAGGCGTTCCACCCGGTGGCCCATGTGAAAGGCCGCGGCCTCTCCAAGCGCCAGGGCATCCAGCCCCCGGGCCAGGCGCGGGGCGAGGAGCAGCACCGGCAGGATCACCAGGGCCCCCAGCCCGACCTTTTGCCAGGTCGCGCCTCCCAAGGAGCCCATCGACCAATAGGACAGGTCGCGCAGCTGCCGGTCATCGGCCATGGTGACCAAAAGCCCGGTGACCGCGCCCCCCAGAGCTGAAAGCGCGATCCCGGCCAGAAGCAGCCGCGCGATATCGGTCCGTCCGCCGCTCTGCGCGATCCGCGCCAGAAGCGCCACCGCGCCCCAGCCGCCCAGGAAGGCCGTCCCCATGACGACCCAAGGCCCCGAGCCACCGAGCACGATCCCCACCACCGCGCCCAGGGCCGCCCCGGGCCCCACCCCGATCACCCCCGGGTCCGCCAAGGGATTGCGGAAGAGCGCCTGCATCAGCACGCCCGAGACCGCGAGGCCGCCCCCCACCAAAAGCCCCAGCATCAGCCGGGGCAGGCGGATGTCCCAGAGAACCAGGCTTTCCTGCGCAGAGAGCCCGGTCCGCAGGCCCTCCGCCAGCCGCAGGGGGGAAAGCCCGGTGGCCCCGGTCCCCAGGGCCAGGAGAACCACTCCCAGCAACGCCAGGGGCGCCAGGCGCTGCGCGGTCATCCCTTGGCCCCGTAAAGCGCGGTGTTCAGCGCAATCGCGGCCTCTCCGGTGCGGGGGCCGAAGCCCAAAAGGAAGATCCCGTCCATCGAGATCACCCGCCCGGCCAGCCCTGCCGAGGTCTGGCCCAGGGCGGGATGGGCCGCGATCATCTCGGGCGTGATCGACAGCTCGCCCTCGCGGTCCATGACCAGGATGGCCCCAGGGTTGGCGGCCAGGACGGCCTCGTCGGTCATCGGCTTGAAACCGGTGAAGCCCGTGGCGGCATTGATGCCCCCGGCCAGCGCGATGATCCCCTCGGCCGAAGAGCCCGCTCCGCCCGCCATGACCGACCCGCCTTGCAGCGACAGGACAAAGAGCACCGATTGCGGCGCGGTGACGGCGGCGGCCAGGGCCGCAGCGCGGTCGAGGTCGGCCTGGACCTTGGCCAGCAGGGCCTCTGCGCTCAGCCCCAGGGCCTCGGCGGTGGCGGTGATCTTGGCCAGGACCCCCGGCCCATCGGTCGCGCCCGGCAGGGTGACGAAGCGCGGACCGGCGGCCTTCAGGACCTCGACCACCGGAGGAGGGCCGGCGTCTTCCTCGGCCAGGATCAGGTCGGGGGCCAGGGACAGGACCCCCTCCGCCGACAGCGCCCGGACATAGCCGACATCGGGCAGGGCCAGGAGGCTCGCGGGATAGGTCGAGGTCGTGTCCCGGCCCACCAGCTGCCCCTCGGCCCCCAAGGCCGCCACGATCTCGGCGATGGAGCCGCCCAGGACCACGACACGGGGCGTGGCAGCAAAGGCGGGCAGGGCGACAAGGCAAGAGCCCAAAAGGACAGCGCGGCGCGAGATCATGCGAAGGCCTCCTCCAGGTGCGGCAGGGCCTCGACCATGGCATTCCAGGCCTCGCCCGTGCGGTCCTTGCGATAGGCGAAGATCTGCAGGATCAGCTCTCCGTCGGCGTCGAAGGCCTCGATGGAGACGGCGGGGCCAGTGGCGGTGGGCTTGACCACATGCCAGACCTCGGCAATCCGGTCGCCGCGCAGGTGCAGGTTGAAACGCGGGTCCATGATGTTGATCCAGGGGCCCATGAGGGTCGTCTTGCCGATCGGGCCGGAGTGGATCTGGATGCAGCCCGCATTGCCGACAAAGATCATGACCGGGATTTCCGAGAAGGCCGCCAGCTCCAGCGCCGCCAGGACCGCGCCCTTTTGCAGCGGCCGCGCATGGGGCGCGCCCGCGATGCGGTTGGCGCCGAGGCGGTTCATGCCCAGGTCCTTGACCATCCCCAGGAACTGGTGGCTGTCCGTCATCGCGGCCCAGGCCTTGCGCAGCGCCTCGGCCCTTTGGGCATCGCCGCGCGCGGGCTCCACCGCCGCGCGGGGGGAGAAGTCGGGCATCGCCCCCGGCACGGCCAGCGCCGCCACCAGCCGGTCAAACCCCGCGACATCCGAGGCCGCCGTCAGGTGGATCTTGTGGACCGCATCCCCCGCCGCATCGAAGACCTGGATCGAGCGCTTGTCGCCCTCTTCCACGGCATAGGCATGGACCCAGTGCTTGGCGAAGATCCGCAGGTCGATCTCGGGCGAGAGCACCATCTGCGCCCAAGTGCCGGAGTGATAGGGCCGGTAGACCCCCTTGCGCTCATGCACGCAGTTGCGGTTGCGCGTGAGCGCCATGACATCACCCAGCTCGCCCACCAGGGGAATCAGCTGATCGGGATGGGGCGCCAAGGCGGTGACGCCATGGCCGAGATGGGCCGCGACAAGGGCGGCCTCGGGCAGTCCATGGGCCTCGGCCAGGTCACGGGCGCGGGTTTTCGGGTTCTCGGCGCGCCGGGTGCGCAGGGCAGCGGAATCGACCATGGGTCCTCCAGAAGGATGGGGGCGCGTCTGGCGGAAGGCTGGTGCGCGGGGATACTTGACAATTTCTGTCGGATTCTCTACTTCCCTATTCCTGACAAATCAAGTCAGAAAATCCTGCACGCCAGCACGACGGCATTTCGCCCGGCCAGCCCCTCGCAGACCACCTTGGGGACACTGCCATGAAACGCCTGCCTCTGACCGCCTCGGTCGCCTTCCTTGCCCTTTGCACGCCGCTTCAAGCGCAAGAGACGGGTGCCTTCCAGCTTCTGGGCCGCCTGATCTTTGGCGCCGGAGCCACCAAGCTCGCGCTCGACACGCCGCAATCCGTCACCGCGCTGGAGGCGGGCGATTTCGACCGCAGCCAGCCCGAGACCCTGTCCGACCTCTTCCGCGCCGTGCCGGGGGTGACGGTGACCGGGGCCTCGGCCCGGGCCCTGGGGCAAAGCTTCAACATCCGCGGCGTGGGCAATGCCGAACAGGCCTCGGCGGAAGAGCGCATCAAGGTCTCGGTCGACGGCGCGCCGAAGTTCTTTGAGCAGTACCGGATGGGGTCCTTCTTCGGCGACCTCGACCTTTACAAGCGGGTCGAGGTCCTGCGGGGGCCTGCCGCCTCGACCTTGAACGGGTCGGGGGCGATTGGCGGGGCGGTGAACTTCACCACCAAGGATGCGGCGGACTTCCTGGCGGAGGGCGATGGAAGGGCGGTCAGGCCGAGCCTCTCTTACGGCTCGAACGGCGATTCGCTGCGCAAGGGGGTGATCTTCGCGCAGCGCGCCGGGAACATGGAGTTCCTCGGCGCGGTCAACCAATCTTCGGGCGGGGTCGTGGTGGATGGCAATGGCACCGCGATTGCCGGAACGGCGCATGAGAGCTGGTCGGCCCTGGCCAAGGCCAAGCTGACCCTGGCCGAGGGCCAGACCCTGACCTTCGCCTATAGCCAGACCGATACCGACCTGAAGGGTGCGCTGGTGGCCCAGACCGGAGGCGCTGCCGCCTCGGGCTTTGGCACGGCCGATATCGCGGCACGCGACACGACCGCCACCCTGACCTGGGCCAACTCCGTGCCCGAGAATGACCTTCTGGACCTGACCGTCACCCTCTCGCGGACCGAGACCGAGGTGACCAAGGACAACTTCTCGATGGGCGCCATGTGCGGGGCGGGCAGCCTCCAGGTCCTGTGTGACGGCCAGTTCAGCTATGCCACCACCGCGCTGAAGGCCGAGAACCGCATTGCGCTCGCCGCAGGCAGCGTGATCCTGGGCGCGCAGCTCTCCTCCCAAGAGCGGACGGCGACCTCGTCTCTGGGCGCCATGGGCTTCCACCCCGAGGGCACCGACGACAAGCTTGGCCTTTATGCCCAGGGCGAGTTCACCCTGGCCGACCGCCTGACGCTGATCCCCGGGGTGCGGCTTGACCTTGGCCAGCGCAGCCCCTCGGCGGCGTCCATCGCCCAAGGCGCGACCGAGGCCGATACCAGCGCGGGATCGGCCAAGGTCCAGGCGCTTTACGAGGTGAGCGACAGCCTCGGCCTCTTCGGCACCTGGGCGCAGACCGAACGGATGCCCACGCTGGACGAGCTCTATTCCTATGGCACCAGCCGCGCCGGGGCGGTGCAGGTCCCGAGCCTGGACCTGCAGAACGAAAGCGCCGAGACCTTTGAGCTGGGCCTGACCTGGCAGGGCCAGGACCTGATCTCCGAGGGCGACAGCTTGCAGGTGAAGGCCACCGCCTTCCACAATGACCTGGACAACCTGATCGCCGCCAATTCGACCGGGGCAACGGGCTCGACCGCCTTCGTCAACATCTCGCACGCGCGGACCTGGGGGGCCGAGATCGAGGCCGCCTATGACGCCGAGCGCTGGTTTGCCAACCTCGCCTATGCCCATGTGAAAAGCCGCAACCTGACGACGGGGACGAGCTATGGAACGACGCTGGCCGATACGCCGGCCGAGAACCTGGCCCTGACCTTGGGCGCCAAGCTGCCCGCGCAGGGGCTGACGCTGGGCTGGCGGGTCAATGGCCATGCCGATATCACCACCGCCTCGGCCACGACCTCGGGTCCGGGCTATGCGACGCATGACCTCTTCGTCACCTGGACGGCGGAGGAGGGCCCGCTGGAGGGCATCGACGTCTCGCTGACGGTCGAGAATGTCTTCGACCGCGCCTGGCGCGACAACCTTGCGCTGGATTCGGGCGAGGGGCTGAACGCCAAGCTGACCATCGGCAAGACCTTTACCTGGTAAGGAGATCGGCATGCGGCGTTTTCTTGTTCTGCTGGCGCTGATCGCTGCCCCCCTGGCGGCGCAAGACCTGCCGCAGGCCGTCCCCGCACCGGGCGCACCGCTTCCCTCCGTCTCTCCCGTCATGCCGGGGGAGACGATGGCGCCGGGCGCCGCCGTTCCCGCCGCGCTGCCCGCCGCCGAAACCGACCTCGTCCAGATCGTCCTGCACGCGCATTGGGTGGTGCAGGCGGTCATGGCGGCGCTGGCGGGCATGGCTTTCCTGGTCCTGACCGTCCTGGTCTTCAAGACCGCCGAGATCGCGCTTGCCGCCCGGCGGCTGCGCCAGACCCTGCGGCTTGCGGCCGCCGACCCTGGGGCGCCGCTTCCCGCGCGCCCCGAGCCCGGGGCCGCCATGCTGCGCCTGATCCGGGCCGAACTGGCGGGCCTGCCCGGCCAGATCGGCGCCGTCGAGGCCGAGGGCCTGCGCGAGCGCTGCCGCATCGGCCTGACCCGGATCCAGGCGCGGGCGCTGCATGGCCTGCGCTCGGGCGTGGGCCTCTTGGCGCAGATCGCCGCGACCGCGCCTTTCATCGGGCTTTTCGGCACGGTCTTCGGCATCATGAACGCCTTCCTCGCCATCGCGGCGACCAAGACGACCAGCCTGTCGGTCGTGGCCCCGGGCATCGCCGAGGCGCTTCTGGCCACCGCCGTGGGCCTTGGCGCGGCGATCCCTGCGGTCCTGGTCTATAACTTCCTGACCCGCCGCATCGCGGTCTATCGCCATGGCCTGGGCGATGTCGAAGCCCTGGTCGAAAGCCACCTGAGCCGCGAGATCGAGCGCCGTCGCCTGGGGGGCCGCGATGCGCTTTGACCCCGATCCCGCAGAAGAACTGGCCGAGATCAACGTCACGCCCTTTATCGACGTGATGCTCGTCCTGCTCATCGTCTTCATGGTCGCCGCCCCCCTGTCGACCGTGGACGTGCCCATCGACCTCCCGACCTCGGGCGCGGCCCCCGCGCAAAGGCCCCCCGACCCGGTCTGGATCACCCTGACCGCAGGGGGCTTCGTGCTGGAGGATGTCCCCTTGGCCGAGGGCTCCCTGGCTGCCGCACTCGACGCCCGCACCGGGGCCAAGCGGGACACCGCGCTTTACCTGCGCGCCGACCGCGCCCTGAGTTATGGCCAGCTCATGCAGGCGCTGGATGACCTGCGGGCGGCGGGTTACACCAAGGTCTCGCTGGTGGGGCTGGAAGCCGCGCCATGACCACCGCGCCGCTTTGGTTGCAGATCGACCCGCCCCGCCCCGGGAGGCTTGGCGGCTGGGTCTTCTCGGGGCTGGTGGTGGCCGGGATCAGCGCTGGCCTTGCGCTTTTGGCCGCCCCCGCAATGGCGCCGGTCGAGAGCTTTGCCGTCACCCTCGCCGCGCCCTTGCCCCCGGCTGCGCCTCCGCTGACCGCCATGTCAGAGCCCGCGCCTGACCCGGTTCGGCCCCCCGAGCTCATCGCTCCGCCCGCGCACTCTGAGGTGGCGCATGAGATCACGCCGCCCAAGCCCCTGACGGAAACCGCGCCCCTGCCGGTGGCTCTGCCGCGTCTGGCCAGCGGAACCCTGCCCGACACCGCCCCCAAAGCCATGGCCGCACCGGAGAAGCCCATGGCGGCTGAGAAACCTGTCGAGAAGCCGAAGAAGCCTGCAAAGAAGACCCAAAAGAAGCCGAAGACGCCCGCCACCGAGCCCGCCACCGAGCCCGCCGCCGCGCCTCAGCCCGAGGCCGCAGCGCCTGCCGTCGCGGCCAAGGCCTCCGGCAGCGCCTCGCCCAAGGCCTGGGCCCAGGCGGTGGTCAAGCAGATCCGCAAGACCGCCAAGGCCCGCAGCCCGGGGAAGGGCGTGGTGCAGGTGGGCTTCACCGTGGGCAAAGATGGCAGCCTGACCCAGGTCAGCGTGCTGCAAAGCTCGGGCGATGCGGCGGTGGATGCCCTGGGCCTCGACCACATCCGCCGCGCCGCCCCCTTCCCGCTGCCGCCAGAAGGCGCGAACCGCAACCTGGCCTTCGCCTTCGAGCTGCGGTGAAGCAGGTGGAAGGGGGCCCTAGCGCCCCATCCAGCCGCCGTCCACGGTCAGCACCGTCCCCGTGACATAGGCGCCTGCCGCCGAGGCCAGGAAGACCACGGCCCCGCCGAGGTCCTCCGCCCTCCCCCAGCGGCCCAGGGGGATGCGCGCCAGGATGGCGGCGTTGCGGTCGGGGTCGGCGCGGAGCGCGGTGGTGTTGTCGGTCTCGATGTAACCCGGCGCAATGGCGTTGACGGTGATGCCGCGCGGGGCGAGTTCGTTGGCCAGGGCCTTGGTCAGCCCCGCCACCCCATGTTTCGCCGCCGTATAGGCCGGAACCCTGATGCCCCCCTGCATCGACAGAAGCGAGGCGGTCATCACGATCCGCCCTCCGTCTTGCATCACCTTGGCGGCGGCTTGCGACAGACGGAAGGGGGCGGTGAGGTTGACGGCCAGGACCTCCTCCCAGTCGGAAAGCGGATGGTCGGCCAGGTCGTGGCGGCGGATGATGCCCGCGTTGTTCACCAGGACATCCAGCCGCCCGAAAGCCGCCTGGGCCTGGGCGATCACCGCCCCGGCGTCATAGTCGCCGCCAAGGTCGCAGGTCAGGGCCGCAAAGCGGCGGCCCAGGGCGCGAATGGCCGCTTCGGTCTCGGGCATGGCGCGCGAGCCCAGGCCCACGACATCCGCCCCCGCCTCGGCCAACGCCAGCGCCATGGCCTGGCCGATGCCAGACCGCGCCCCGGTCACCAGGGCCACCTTTCCCGTCAGATCGAAGAGCCTCACAGCAGCGACCCCGGGGCGATCATGTCCATATCCTCAAACACCTGGTTTTCTCCCGCCATGCACCAGATGAAAGTATAGCGCCCCGTCCCGCAGCCCGCATGGACCGACCAGGGCGGAGAGATCGCCGCATCGCCGTTCTTCATCACCAGGTGGCGGGTCTCCTGCGGCTCTCCCATGAAGTGGAAGACGACGGTTGCCGGGTCCATGTCGAAATACAGATAGGTCTCGCAGCGGCGGTCATGGGTATGGGGCGGCATCGTATTCCAGTTCGACCCCTGGGCCAGCCGGGTCAGGCCCATCAGCAGCTGGCAGGTCTCCACGACATTCGGATGCAGGAAGCGGTAGATCACACGCTGGTTGTTGGTCTCTTGCGCGCCCAAGGAGACGGGCGAGGCCATGGCTTGGGTGATCTTCTTGGCGGGCAGGGATTTATGGGCGGGGGCGGAGTTGCCGTAGAACTGCGCCGGGGTCTCGGTGAGGCTCTCAAACATGACCTCCCGCGTGCCGGCGCCGAGGTAAAGCGCCTCTTCGGTGCCGATGTCGTAAGCCACGCCATCCGCCGTCACCCGCCCCGGGCCGCCGATGTTGATGAGCCCCAACTCGCGGCGTTGCAGCAGGAAATCGGTGCCGGTCAGGGGCTTGGTCTCGGCGGGCAGGGTCAAGGGCGCCAGGGGCATGGCGCCCAGAAGGATCATCCGGTCCTCGTGGGAATAGGCCATTTGCAGCGTGCCGGGCTGGAACAGGCCCTGCACCAGGAAGTTCTTGCGCAGGCCCTCGGTGTCGAGCGTTTTGGCGTGGTCGGGGTGGAGCGAGCGGTAGATTTGCATGTCAGTCCTCGAAGGTGAAGGAGGGCCCCCAGCCCGGGGGCAGGGGAGAAGGGCGGTGGATCGTGACCTCTTGCAGGATCGGCCGCACGCCATGGGCATGAAGCCCGGGCAGGCCCTGGGGATAGGGGGTGAGGCCCACGACCCGGCCCTGGGCATTGCGGGTCCAGGCATTGGCGCGGCCATTGCCGGGGGTCAGGTCGGCAGGCGTCGGGCGCAGGTCGATCTGCGCGCCGGTGCCAAGCGCTCCGGGCACCTGCGCCAGGGCGATGCGCGACAGAACCAGGTCCTCGACCCCCTCGCCCTCGTCCCAGAGGCAGATCGCGCCCTCCGCCCGCCCGGTGGTGTCCTGCACCACCACGCGCTTGACCGACCCCGCAGGCCGCGCCGCCCGCCTTGTCAGCCGCGTCAGGGTAAAGGCCTCGCCCGAGCCCCAGAAGCCGTCGGGCGTCTCGTGGCAATCGACGCTGATGCCGGAAAAGGCGATGTCGCTGATCTCGCCCCCATCGCGGGAGAAAATCCCCAGCGCGCGGTTGCTGTCCACGACCTGGCAGCCCGCGAAGATCACGTCGCGGATATCGCCATGGGTCTCGGTCCCGATCTTCAGCGCGCAGGACTGGCTGGAGACGCGGCAGCCGGTCACCCGGACCCCGCAAAGAGGGTCGATGGTCGAGGTCTTGAGCACGACCCCGTCATCGGCGGTCTCGATGTCGCAGTCGGTGACCTGGATGTCGCTGCCGCCGTCGATCACGACGCCATCGGTATTGGGCAGGGCGCGGTTGTTGCGGATCGTCACGCCCTGGACCCGCGCGCGGCGGCAGCCGATCAGATGCAGCGTCCACATGGGCGAATCGGCGATCGTCAGGCTGTCCAGGGCGAAGTCCTCGGTGTCTTCGACGACCAGGACCCGGGGGCGATGCGGGGCGGGGACCAGGACGCCCATGTCGCCATCCGGGCCCAGGCTGAAGCCTGGGGTCCCACCCGCCACGATGCGGCCCTTGCCGCTGAGGCTTGCGCCATGGGCGCGGTGGGCCAGGATCATGGCGCGGTCGCTTTGCTCGGCCAGGACGGTGCTGCGGTTGGCCGCGTAACTGTCGTAGCCGGGCAGGAAATGCAGCTCCGCCCCCTCGGCCAGGTGCAGATTGACCCCCGGGGACAGGCGCAGGGCGCCGCTGACATGCCGCCCTGCGCCCAAGGTGACCCGCCCACCGCCCTGGGCGGAAGCCTGGTCGATCCGGGTCTGAAGCTGTTCGGTCACGGGGGCGGCGTCCGGCATGATCGTGATGTGAAACTTTTGCACCAACTCACGCCCCCTCCTCGAAGTCGCGTCGCAGAGTAGCGGTGGAATTTTCAGAAAACAATGGATAATGCGCATATTCGCTTGACCATGCGGGGGGTGGTCAGTCAAAGTTGTAATGCAAATATTTCATGAAATGCCCAGGAATGCCATGACCGACCCGCGCCAGATGGACCACCTTGTCGAGCTCTTGCGCCAAGAGATCTTCCGCCCCATCGGCGCGCCCCTGGCCTTGGAGTTCCGGCGCGGCGCCCTGCCGCGTCCCCTGGGCTCTTTGCCCGGGGGCGCCTGGACCCCGGTCACGCAAGAGACGATCTGGGGCGAGCCCGGGGGCCGCTTCCTCTTCCGCGCGCGGCTGGAGGTTCCCCCGCAGGCGGCGGGGCGGCGCCTGGGCCTGCGCATCGGCGCGCAGTTTGGTCGGGTCATGGGGCGGTCGGACCCTCAGCTTCTGATCCTGGTGGACGGGGCGCCCTTCACCGGCGGCGACTTCAACCACACTGAATTCCTTCTGACCGAAGCCGCCGAGCCCGGCCGCGCCTATGACATCCTGGTCGAGGCCGGCACGATCGAAGACCGCCGCCAGCTGGGCTTCTCGCTGCAACCGGTGATCCACGACCTCCTGGCCGAGGAGACCTGCTTCGACCTGAAATCCCCCCTCGACGTCGCCCGCCACCTGCCGCCCGAGGACGCCCGCCGCACCCGCATCCACCAGATCGCCTCCCGCGCGCTGAAGGCCATCGACCTCCGCCCCGGCACCCCCGCCCGCCGCGCGGCCTCGCTGGAAGCCGCGCGCAAGATCGCCGCCGAGATCTATGCGGTGGACCCCCATGCCCCCGAGGTCGTGGCCACCGGTCACACCCATATCGACGTCGCCTGGCTCTGGCGCGTGGCGGAGACGCGCACCAAGATGGAGCGCTCCATCGCCACGGCCCTGCGGCTGATGGCGGAATTCCCCGACTACAAGTTCATGTACAACCAGGGTTATCTGCTGGATGCGCTGTCCCAGGACGCCCCCCAGCTCTTCGACGGCCTGAAGGCGGCCCAGGCCCGCGGCCAATTCGAGATCGAGGGCGCGCTTTGGCTGGAGCCCGACGCCAACCTCATCGGCGGTGAGGCGCTGATCCGGCAAATCCAGCGCGGCGTGGCCTATCACCAGCAGAATTTCGGCGTCCGCCCCCGCATCCTCTGGCTGCCCGATACCTTCGGCTACTCCGCCGCCCTGCCGCAGATCATGGCGCAATCGGGGGTCGAGGTCTTTGTGACCCACAAGCTCAGCTGGAACGACACCAATGCCATGCCGGACGAGACCTTCTTCTGGCAGGGTCTGGATGGGACCCAGGTTCCTGCCTATTTCCTGACCACCCAGCCCGCCGATGCCAAGGTCATCAACACCACCTATTGTCCCGACCTGCGGCCCAGCCACGTCATGGGCACCTGGCGGCGCTATAGCCAGAAGGGGACGGGCGACAAGCTCTTCATGGTCTATGGCCATGGCGACGGCGGCGGAGGCCCCACGCGTGAGATGCTGCACCACCTCCGCCGGATGGAGCGCGGCATCCCCGGTTGCCCCCGCGTGACCCATGGCACGATGGGCGGCTTCTTCACCGACCTGGTGGAGCGGATGAACGCCGCCCCGCAGGACTGGCCCACCTGGACCGGAGAGCTTTATCTCGAATTCCATCGCGGCACCTATACTTCCGTCGCCGAGATCAAGCTCGCCAACCGCCGCGCCGAGGCCTCTCTCCGCCGCCTGGAGTTCATGGCGGTCATGGCGGGCCACTGGCCGGAAGAGATCGCGCAGATGTGGGATATCCTTCTGCTGGCGCAGTTCCACGACATATTGCCGGGCTCCTCGATCGGCGCGGTTTACGCAGACTCCCGCGCCGACTTTGCCCGCTTTGCCGCGCTGGAGGCGGCGGCCCTGGCGACCCTGACCGAGCGCCTGACGCAAGGAGAGACCCCCTCGCTTCTCGTCGCCAACCCTATGGGCCAACCCGACACCGCCCCCCTGCGCCTGGCGGGCGATCAGCCCATGGCGATCAACACCCCGAGCCAGCTCTGCCACCGCGCCGATGGCAGCGCGATGACCCTGCTGCCCGCGCCTTCGCGCCCCGCCCTTTCGGTCACCACCCTGACCCCCAAGCCCGCCCCCCATGCCACGGGCGGCCTGCATGTGACCCCCGAGACCCTCTCCAACCCCCATCTCACCGCCCGTTTCGACCAGGGCCGCCTGGTCTCGCTTTACTCCCACCGCCTGGGGCGTGAGATGCTCAGCGCCCCCGCCAACCGCCTGCAAGCCTTTCGCGACCTCCCCCGCGAGTTCGACGCCTGGGAGATCGACGCCGATTACGAGGACCAGGCCTGGGAGATCGAAGCCCCCGAGGTCACCGTCGCCGAAACCGGCCCCCACCGCGCCGCGCTGCGGATGGTCTGGCGCTATGAGGCCTCGACGATCACCCAGGTCGTCTCGCTGGAGGCGGATGGCGACGTGCTGGAGTTCGACACCTTCATCGACTGGCAGGATCGCAACACGCTTCTGAAAGCAGCCTTCCCGCTGGCGATCCAGGCCACCGAAAGCATTGCCGAAATCCAGTTCGGCCATGTCCGCCGCCCCAGCCACAGAAACACCTCCTGGGAGCGGGCGCGCTTCGAATCCCACATGCACCGCTTTGTCGCCATGGCCGAGCCCGGCGCGGGGCTCGCGATCCTGAACGACGGGAAATACGGCCATGACGCCGAAGGTTGCACCCTTCGGCTGACCCTTCTGCGCGCGCCGACCTGGCCCTGGGACGGGGCCGATATCGGGGAACACCGCTTCCGTTACGGCCTGTTCCCCTTCGCCGACCTCGCCGAGGTCCCCCCCAAGGCCGAGGCCTTCGACGCGCCGGCCCTCGTGCTCCCGGCCCGTGGAGAGGTGGCAATGACCCTCGCCACCCCCTCCCACGACGGCATCGGCATCGCGGCGGTGACCCGGGGCGGCGAGGGCATCACCCTGCGGCTTTACGAACGCCAGGGCAGGGCGCAGGACTGGACTTTGGACACCAAGGCTGAAGCCGCCCTGACCGACCTGATGGGCGAGACCCTGACCGCGCTGCTCGAAGGCCCGGTCCGCCTGCACTTCCGGCCCTTTGAAATCAAGACCCTGGTCCTCAAATGATCGAATACCGCCACCACCTGACCGACCTTCCCGGAGATAAAAGCTTCGTCGAGATCCCCTTCGAGGTCGGAACCGACATCGAGCGGATCGAGGTCAGCTACCTCTTCCCCACCGGCTCAGAGGGCTCTGTCATCGACATCGGCCTGGCGCATCGGGGAAGGATGCGCGGCTGGACGGGGTCGGAATATGGCCATCTCTTCTTCGCCGAGGACCGGGCCAGCGCGGGCTATCACCCCGGGCCGCTGGCAGGCGCCTGGCATGTGGTCCTGGGCGTGGTGAAGCATGGGCCGACGGCTTGGGTCGACCTGACGATCCGCCTCATCCCCCGCACGAAAGCCTGGCTGGCGGGCGACCTGCATTCCCACACCGAACATTCCGACGGTGGCGCGCCGGTGGCCTTTGTTGCGGAACGGGCGGCGGCAGGGGGCTTGGATTTCCTGGCGCTGACAGACCACAACACCACGGCGCAGAACCGGCTTTGCCCGCAGGACAACGGCATCCTGCTGATCCCGGGGATGGAGCTGACCTCTTACTGGGGCCATACCAACTTCCTTGGCCTGAAGGAGCCGATCCACGACTGGCGCTGCAGCACGCCCGAAAATGTGCCGCAGAAGATGGCCGAGGCGCGGGAGGCCGGGGCGACGGTGGTCATCAACCACCCGTTCCAGAACTCCGCCGGGGGGCGCTGGCAGGGGGCTTTCGACCATTTCGACGCCTTGGAGATCTGGAACGGCAATTGGGCCCGGCACAACGAAGAGGCCCTGGCGCTTTGGCAAGAGATGCTGGCCCAAGGCCGCCGCATCCCCGCCACCGGGGGCAGCGACTGGCACCTGAAGAACCGCCGCCGCCATGGCTTTCCGGCCAATCGGCTCTTGGTCGAGACGCGCAGTATTACGGGCATCCTTCAGGCCGTCCGGCAGGGGCGGGGCGTCGTGGCCTCGGCCCCCGATGAGACCATGGCCTGGCCCGAAGATGGCCTTCGCTTCGGCGACACGGCCACCCATGCGGGGCTGCGCCTGACCGGCCTTGCCCCGGGCGATGAGGTCCGGGTCGTCAGTGCCAGGGGCCCCGAGGCCCTCCACACCGCCCAGGCCCCCGAAATGGCCCTTGACCTGACCCTGACTTCCGCCTTTCTGCGGATAGAGGTCTGGCGCGGGCCGCAACCCCGTCTTTTCACCAACCCGATCTGGGCCGATTGAGGACATGATGCCGAAAAAGCCCGGACTGAAGGACATCGCCGCCGCCGCCGGAGTCGCCGTCTCGACCGTCAGCCATGTGCTGAACGGCACGGCCTCGATCTCGGAGGAGGTGCGGGCCCGCGTGATGGAGGCCGCGCGGGAGCTTGGGTATCTCGCGCGCAGGCAGGCGCGGGCCTCGATTGCCTCGCTGTCCAAGGTGCTCTTGGCGGTGCCTGAAAGCGCCATGCCGTCGAATGACGTGAACCTGGTCTCCTGGACGATCCTCTCCGCCCTGACCCGCGACGCCGAGGAACGCGGCATCCGCATCACGCCCTTTCCGATCGGCCCCGACACCCCGGTCACCGCCGTGGCCGAGGCCGCGCGCAAGGCGGGGGCGGAGGGCATCATCCTCTTCAACGACGACCGTGAGCCTTTGCTGAAGGCCATCGCCGAAAGCGGCATCCCGGCGGTGCTGATCAACGGCGAAGACCCCTATATGCACCTGGATTCCGTCACCCCCGGCAACCGTTTCGCCGCGCAGATGGCGGTGCGGCAGCTTCTGGCCCTGGGTCATCGTCGCATCCTGCACCTGACCTGGAACGGGCGGAAGACGGTCCGCCGCCGCCTGGACGGGTTCCGCGACGCCATGGCCGAGGCCGGGCGGCCCGACGAGGATGCGCTTGTCCTGATGGCCGCGAGCTTCACTCCCGATGATGGCGAGGCGGCGATGGCGGCTTGGCTGGCGCAGCATCCCGACCTTGCCGGGGTGACGGCGGTCTTCTGCTCGGCCGACAACCTGGCCTTTGGCGCGATGAAGGCGATCAAGGCGCGGGGGCTGACGATCCCGGGCGACCTGTCGGTCGTGGGCTTTGACGGCGTGGCTTTGGGAGAGCTGCATGACCCGCCCCTGGCCACCGTCTCCGTCCCCATGGAGCAGTTCGGGCGGGCGGCTCTGGGTCTGATCGAACAGCGCAGCCTGGGCGGAGACCGGGTGAGGGCCGCGCATCGGCTGGAACTGGGCTGCAACCTGATCGAGCGGGCGAGTCTCGCCCGGGTGCGCAGGTAGTGCAAAAATTTGCATGACAGCGGGGCGCGAACCAGCCTTTCCCCTGCTTTTAAAGGAAAATCCCGTAATGCAAATTTTTGTTGATTTCTTCTGAACAAAAGCTCTAGTCTGCCCCTATCCCAAGGCCTTGATCCGCGCCGGGATAAAGGTGAGCGTGGACGAGAAAGCCGGGAAAAAGGGAGTGAGACATGAAAATTTTTGCACTTCGGGCTCTTGCGGGGCTGGCGGCCTCGACGGCCCTCTTCTCTGCGGCCTGGGCCTATCAGGAAAGCCCGATGCTGGCCGAGATGGTCAAGGCGGGCACGCTGCCCCCGGTGGAAGAACGTCTGCCCGCCAAGCCCTCGGTGATCGAGGCGGCAGAGGTCGGCCAATACGGCGGCACCTGGAACCGCGCCTACAAGGGGCCGGGCGACCGTTGGGGCCCGACCAAGCTTCTGGAAGAGCGCGTGGTCAAGTGGCGCTCGGACAAGGACGGCAACCTGACGCTGGTCCCGGGCTATATCGAAAGCTATGCGGTCAACGAAAGCTCGACCGAGTTCACCTTCACCCTCTTGGAGGGCCTGAAGTGGTCGGACGGCGTGCCGGTGACCACCGATGACGTGGCCTTCTGGTACAACGACGTCTTCCTGAACACCGACATCATCCCGACCATCGACCCGACCTTTGCCCCCGGCGGCAAGCCGATGGAGCTGGAAGTCGTCGATGCCCGGACCTTCAAGATCAAGTTCGCGCAACCTTACGTCTATTTCCTGACCATCCTGGCCAAGGATTCGACCGGGGAACCTTCGCTCGACCGTCCGTCCTTCCTTTTCCCCAAGCACTACCTGAGCCAGTTCAACAACCACTACGCCAAGCCCGAAGAGCTTGAAGCGGCGGCGAAGAAATACGGCGTCGAGAAGTGGCAGGACCTCTGGGGCTCCAAGGGCGCGGCGACGGCCTGGTGGTCGAACCCCGATCTGCCGGTCATCACCGCCTGGAAGATCGAGACCCCGGCGCCGGGCGATGTGGTGACCATGGTGCGCAACCCCTATTACTGGGCGGTGGACCAGGCGGGCAACCAGCTGCCCTATATCGACCGGATCGAGCATCGTCTGTTCGACCAGCAGGACGCCTTCAACCTGATGATCGCGCAGGGTCAGATCGACTTCCAGATGCGCTATGCCAATACCAACGACTTCCCCTTCTACATGGAGAATGCGGAAAAGGGCGGCTATCACGTCATCAAGTGGCGCGATGCCCAGGCCTGGTCGCTTCTGCCGAACCTGAACAGCCAGGACGAATTCCTGAACGGCTTCTTCGGCAATGCCGATGTGCGCCAGGCCCTGTCCCTCGCCGTGGACCGCGACACGGTCAACGAGCTTGGCTTTGCGGGTCTCGGCGAGGCGCGTTCGGCCTCTCCGGTCACCGGGTCGCCCTATTACAACGCCGACCTGGAGACGCATTGGGCCGCCTATGACCCCGATGCCGCCAACGCGCTTCTGGACGGCGCGGGCTTCACCGAAAAGGATGCCGATGGCTTCCGTCTGCGCCCCGATGGCAAGCGCATCACGATCACCGTCGAAGGCGCCGAGGACAACCAGGCGGGCATCCTTCAGGTCGTGGCCGACAATTACAAGGACATCGGCATCGAGCTCCTGCCGCGCATCATCGACCGCACGGCCTGGGACGACAACCGCAACAACAACACCTTCGACATGCAGTACTACCCCTTCGACCGCCTGTCGGTCGTGGCGGCCGACCCGCGCAACATGATGGGCTCGGACAGCTACGCGAACCAGAACTTCATCTGGTATTCGACCAAGGGCGCCTCGGGGGTGGAGCCTGCACCGGATGCTCCGATCCGCCAGATCTGGGCGGCCTGGGACAAAGCCTCGACCGCGCCGACGCGTGAGGCGGCGGATGCGGCGCTCAACGAGATGATCGCGGCCTTCGTCAATGCGGGCTATGTCATCGGCCTGGTGGGCGAGACGGCGGTTGTGGGCATCGTGGACAACGACGTCAAGAACGTGCCCGACGGGCTGATCAACGACGACATCACGCGGGGCGAAGGCCTTGCCGTGACCCAGCAAATCTGGATCAAAGAGTAACTTCGGGGCCTCTCTCCCTGTCCCCACCCGGGCGCGCTTTCACCGGCGCGCCCGGCCTTTCCCAGGCTTGCCGGAGGTCACATGCTGCGTATCATCCTTACACGTTGCCTTTGGGCGATACCCACGCTGATCGTGGTCTCCTTCATCTCTTTCGTCATCATCCAGCTGCCGCCGGGGGATTACGTCACCGCCTATGTCGCCGAACTGCGCCGGGGCGGAGAATACCTGACCGACACCCAGGTCGAGCTGATGCGCCAGGATTTCGGCCTGCGCGACCCGATCCTGTGGCAATATGCCCGCTGGATCACCAAGATCCTGCTGCATGGCGATTTCGGCCAGTCCTTCCATTACAATGCGCCGGTGTCGTCGCTGATCTGGGACAGGCTGGGGCTGACGCTTCTGCTCTCCACGATTTCGCTGGTCTTCACCTGGGGCATCGCCATCCCGATCGGGGTCTATTCGGCCACGCGGCAGTATTCGGTGGTGGACTATGTCGTCACCATCTTCGGCTTCGTCGGCAAGGGGATACCGGAGTTCCTGCTGGCCCTGATCCTGATGTGGGTGGGCTTCTCCTGGCTGAACATGGATGTCGGCGGCCTCATGTCGCCCGAGTTCGACACCGCGCCATGGTCCATCGCCAAGGCCCTCAACGTGCTGGAGCATGTCTGGATCCCCATCGTGGTCCTGGCCACCTCTGGCGCCGCCGGCCTGATCCGCGTGATGCGGGCCAATATGCTCGATGAGCTCGGCAAGCCCTATGTCGAAACCGCTTACGCCCAGGGCTTTTCCGAACGCCAGGTGGTCTGGAACTACCCGGTCCGCGTCGCGCTGAACCCCTTTATCTCGACCGTCGGCTGGGCCTTGCCTGCGCTTTTCTCCGGCGATGTCATCACGGCGGTCGTCCTGAACCTGCCGACCACCGGGCCGCTTTTGCTGCAAGCCTTGAAGATGCAGGACATGTATCTCGCGGGCGGCTTCATCCTGATCCTGTCGACCTTTACCGTGGTGGGGACGCTTTTGTCCGATATCCTCCTGGCCTGGTCCGACCCCCGCGTGAGGCTGGGCTGAGCCATGACCGATACCTCCCGCGCAGAGAGCCACTTCACCGCCTCGGCCCGCACCCTGATGTGGAGGCGCTTCCGCAAGCACCGCCTGGCCGTGGTCTCGCTGGTCTTCCTGGTCGCCTGCTACCTGGCGGCGCTGTTTGCGCCCTTCCTCGCCCCCTATCCGCCCGACAAGATCGAGAAACTGCAAACCTTCGTGCCGCCGCAGATGGTGCATATCTGGGACGGCGGCCCGGCCTGGCCCTTCGTCTACGAGCTGAAACGCACCCGCAACGCCGAGACCGCAAGGGTGACCTATGAGCAGACCGACAAGAAGATCCCGGTGCAGTTCTTCGTGAGGGGCGCCGAGTGGTCGGTCTTCGGCCTTGGCACATCCGACCTGCACCTGTTTGGCATCGAGGCCAAGAAGCAGAAGCTGAACCTTCTGGGCACCGACAGCCTCGGCCAGGACGTGTTTTCCCGCCTGCTCTATGGCGCCCGCGTCACCCTTTCGGCGGGCCTCGTCGGCGTGGCCTTCGCCTTTGTTCTTGGCCTGACCATGGGCGCGATCTCGGGCTATTACGGCGGCCGCGTCGATACCGCGATCCAGCGGCTGATGGAGTTCATCCGGTCCGTCCCCACCATCCCGCTCTGGATGGGCCTCGCCGCCGCTTTGCCGATCGAATGGGACCCGCTTTTCGTCTATGTCCTGATCACCCTGATCCTCGCCCTGATCTCCTGGACCAGCCTCGCCCGCGTCGTCCGGGGCCGCTTCCTGTCCCTGAAGTCCGAGGATTACGTCCTGGCCGCGCGCCTCTCGGGCGCCTCGCAAACCCGGATCATCACGCGCCACATGCTGCCTGCGATGACCTCCTATATCATCGCCGCCATGACGCTGGCCGTGCCAGAGATGATCCTGGGCGAGACCGCGCTTTCCTTCCTCGGCCTAGGCCTGCGCCCACCCGTTGTCAGCTGGGGCGTCCTTCTGCAAGACGCCCAGAACCTGAGGTCGGTGGCCTTGGCGCCCTGGCTCCTGACGCCTGGCCTCGCCGTCGTCCTGGTGGTGCTTGCCTTCAACTTCCTGGGGGATGGCCTGCGCGATGCCGCCGATCCCTATGGCCAATGACATGACCAATTTCCCGCCCGAACGCCTCCTCGACCTCCGCGACCTCGCGGTCACCTTCGCCACGGCCGAAGGCCCGGTCCGCGCCGTTCAGGGCGTCTCGTATCACGTCAACCGGGGAGAGGTCCTTGGCGTCGTGGGCGAGAGCGGCTCCGGCAAATCCGTCACCGTCCGCGCCATCATGCGGCTTTTGGCGCGTAACGCCACCGACACGGGCACGATCCGCTTCGCCCCGGATGGCGAGCCCCTGACCCTCTCCGGCCAACCCCGCGACAGCAAGCTCATGCGCAGCCTCCGGGGCAACCGCATCGGCATGATCTTCCAAGAGCCGATGACCGCGCTTTCCCCCGTCCATTCCATCGGCACCCAGATCGCCCGGACGGTCCTCCTTCACCGCGGCGGCAGCAAATCCGCCGCCCGCGACCGCGCCGCCGAGCTTCTGGCCCGGGTGCAACTCCCGAACCCCGGCGAGATGCTGGACCGCTACCCCCACCAGCTCTCCGGCGGCATGCGCCAACGCGCGATGATCGCCCTGGCGCTGGCCTGCGACCCCGCGCTCCTGATCGCCGACGAGCCCACGACGGCCTTGGATGTGACGACCGAGGCGCAGATCCTCGACCTCCTGCGCGGCCTGCAAAAGGACCTCGGCATGGCCATCGTCTTCATCACCCATAACTTCGGCGTGGTGGCCGACATCGCCGACCGCGTCGCCGTCATGTACCTGGGCCAGGTGGTCGAGACCGGATCGGTCGACGACATCTTCTACGCCCCCGGCCACCCCTATACAAAGGCGCTTCTGGGCTCGATCCCCCGCCTCGGCGCGGCCAAACGCCACCGCCTCCAGACCATCCAGGGCATGGTCCCCGACCCCTATCACATCCCCAAGGGCTGCCCCTTCCACACCCGCTGCGACCACGTCCGCCCCGGGCTTTGCGACGTGACCGCGCCCCCCGTCTTCTCCCCCCGCCCCGGACAAGAGGTCCGCTGCCATCTGACCGGAGGTGCGGCATGACCCCCGAAACGCTCTTGGAGGTCCGCAACCTCACCAAGCATTTCCCGCTGAAATCCCCCGGCTGGGGCAAACCCGCGCCTCTGTTGCGCGCGGTCGAGGATGTGTCCTTCTCCATCAACAAGGGCGACACCTTTGGCCTGGTGGGCGAAAGCGGCTCGGGCAAATCGACCGTGGCCCGGCTGATCCTGCGCGCCTATGAGCTGACCTCGGGCACGGTGAACTTCCGTCGCGCCGATGGGTCGGTCACCGATATCTCCAGGCTCGACGACCGCGCCCTGCGGCCGATCCGGGCCGAGATGCAGATGATCTTCCAGGACCCCTATTCGTCCTTGAACCCCCGCATGACCCTGCGGGACCTGATCGGAGAGCCCATGCTGGTCCATGGCCACCGCAAGGCCGAGATCGACGACCGCGTCGCCGAGCTCCTGGGCCTCGTGGGCCTCCGCCCCGAATTCGCCGGCCGCTACCCCCATGCCTTCTCCGGCGGCCAAAGGCAGCGCATCGGCATCGCCCGGGCCCTGGCGCTGAACCCCTCCTTCATCGCGGCGGATGAGGCGGTCTCGGCGCTGGATGTCTCGGTGGCTGCGCAAAACATCAACCTCTTGCAAGACCTGCAAGAGCGCTTCGGCATCACTTACCTGTTCATCACCCATGACCTCGGCATGGTCGAGCATATCTCGAACAAGCTGGCCGTGATGTATCTCGGCCGCATCGTCGAGATGGGCGACACCGCCACCCTCCTCTCCCGCCCCCGCCACCCCTATACCGAGGCCCTGCTGCGCGCCGTCCCCCAGCCCGACCCGCGTGGCCGCGCCGCCCGCCGCCGCCCGCCGCTCGCCGGAGAGGTCCCCTCCGCCGTCACCCCGCCCTCGGGCTGCGCCTTCCACCCGCGCTGCCCCTATGCGACGCCCGACTGCGCGCGGGTCCTGCCCGAACTCCGCCTCTTGGGCGGCGTCCAGGTCCGCTGCCACCGCGCCGAGGATCTGGCGCTGGAGGGCGTCCACGGATGACCGAAGCCCTCGCCCGTCGCCACCTGCCCGCCCTGCTGCACGACCGCGCCGAGCCCTTCGCGCCCGTGGCCGTGGGCTGGACGATCCACCACGCGCCGGGCCCCTCGGCCTCCTCCCGCCATCCGATCACCCCCCAGGGCGATGCGGTGATCGAATATGCCATCTTCTATGACTGGGATATCGGCCATCTTTACGACCTGGAGCATATCTGGGTCCATCTGAAGGGCGATGAGATCATTGCCGTCGAGGCCTCCTTCCACGGAGAGCGCGTCGCCCATCCCCTCACCCCCCGCCTCTATGCCGAGCCCGGCAAGCACGCGCTCTGGTCCGATCCCGTGCAGATGAAGGCGCAAATGGGTGAGACCCTGGCGCGCCTCTGCGGCCCCGAGGCGGGCGTGGAGGGCGTCCACATGGGCAACCCCTTTGCGGAAAGCGGCGCCTATACCGCCAGCCCCCAGGCCCACCGCCTGGCGCGGCGCTACCTGCACGCCCGCGCCTTCCAGCCCAGTTACGACTTCGTGGAAACCCAGGTCCCCCTGATCCCCTGGGAGGCCCTGAAGACCCTGATCCCGCAGCGGACCCGCGCCCTGATCCGTGACCTCCCCGCCCTGGTGCCCCATCTCGAGGCCGTCTTCCTCGACTGCGGCGACACGCTGATCGACGAAGCCACCGAGGTCAAACGCCAAGGAACGGAGGTCGTCCTGACGGCCCAACCCATCCCCGGCGCCGTCGATGCCGTCCGCGCGCTCCATGCCGCGGGATATCCCCTGGCGCTTGTGGCCGATGGCCCGCGTGAGACTTTCGAGAACCTCCTGAAGCCCCTCGGCCTCTGGGACCTCTTCGACGCCCATATCATCTCCGAGGACATCGGCGCCCTGAAGCCCGACCCCGCCATGTTCCAGGCCGCCCTTGCGGCGATGGGCAACCCCGACCCCTCCCGCGTGGTCATGGTCGGCAACAACCTCTCCCGCGATATCCTTGGCGCCAACCGCGCAGGGATCGCCTCGGTTTTCATGGCCTGGTCCAAGGCCCGCAGCCACACCCCCGCGACGCCCGGGGAAACCCCCGCCCACACCATCGCCTCCCCCGAGGCGCTCCCCGGAAAGATCGCAGAGATCGAAGCCGCCCTCCCCCCCCGCTTCACCACTCGCCCCGGCGAGACACTGACCGCCTTCGCCCTTTCCGCCCTGGAAACCCGCTCCTTCCCCGGCCCGGTCACACGCGGAACCGATAACGTCGACTACCAATTCATCAACGGCTTCGTCGCGGTCGGAGACCTCCCCTGCCGCATCGCCACCCGCGCCGAGATCGCCACCCGCACGGTCCCCTTCCCCGGCGACTTCCCCATCACGGGCGTCAACCTGCCGGGCTTCAACCGCCGCCTCGACTTCTCGGGCTTCTGGCACCTGCCCCAGCGGCTCACCCGTCTCGCCCGCTGCCACCTGACACCCGCCGCCCCCGGAGCCCACCGCTTCCGGCTGGAGACCTGCGGCGGCGTCCATATCTGGGCCGATGGCGTGCTCATCACCGCCTTCGAACCCTATACCCGCAACAAAACCGCCCAGACCGAGATCACCCTGGACCTGCCCGCAAAGGGCATCGACCTTCTGATCCGCGCCGAGGAAATGGCCGAGCGCGACACGAATTTCTTCGTCGAACTGACGCTGCTTTCCCCCTCCGCCGTGGCCGCCACGATCCCGACCAAGGCCGACCCCTCGGCGCTTCCTGCCCTGATGGCGCTCGCCCGCGACATCCACCCGACCCAGACCGCCTTCGCCCCCGATGAGGACCTGACCCTCGCCGTCTCCGCCCCCGCGCCCGTCGCGGTTCAGGTCACGGCCCGCGTCCATCCCTCGGTCCACCTCTCGCACCTGCCGCCGATTTTCGAGACCAAAGTGACCCTCCCCGCAGGCGCCACGCAGGTCTCTTTGGGCCGGGGCCTGCCGGAGGGTTACCACCCCCTCTCCCTGACCTTCGCCCTTGGAGACCTCAAGGTCGACCGCCAGATCGGCTTCGCCCGCCTCGACCCCGCCTTCCCCCTGGCCGAGACCCTTCCCGCCCGCAAGACCCAGGCCCTGCGCCACCTTGCCCAGCACGGAGAGCCCCGCGCCGGCAAGCTCCTCGCCCGCGCGGCGCTGGGCCTGCCCTTCACGGAGGAAGACGCGGCCACGCTGGATGACACGCTCGACGCCATCGACACCCGCCGCGACTGCGCCGATTTCGTGCTGGTGCCGCTTTTGTGGCTGCTGACCGACCACCCCGACTTCCTGCCGCCTGCGCAGAAGGCGCGTGCCGAGGCCTCGGCGCTTGGCTTCCGCTATTGGATGACGGAACCTGGCAATGACACGATGTGGTTCTGGTCCGAGAACCATGTCCTCTGCTTCCATGTATCGGAATACCTCGCCGGGCGGCTTTATCCCGACCATGTCTTCCCGAACACTGGCCTGACCGGGGCGCAGCACCTGGAGCTCGCCCGCCAAAGGCTTTCCCGCTGGCTGGCCTCGGTCAGCGACCATGGCCTGGCCGAATGGAATTCCGCCGCCTATTACCCGATCGACTTCATCGGCCTCCTGGCCCTGGAGCATTTCGGCGAGGCGGCCATCGCGGACCCTTCCCGCGCCCTCCTCGACCGGCTCTTCACCATGATCGCCCTGCATGGGCTGAACGGAGTCGCTTCGGGCTCCATGGGTCGCGCCTATGACAAGGAGCTGCGCGCCGGGCCCTTGAACGAGCTGGCCCCCTTCCTGGCCGTCGCCACCGGGCAGGGCTGGATCGGCACCGGGGTCGCGGCCCTGCCGCAGTTCTGCGTCTCGGCCTATACACCGCCCGAGGGGCTGGCGGGCCTCGCTGCCCCCAAGACGCCCTTGCAGGCGCGCTATGTCCAGGGCTTCGGCACCGCCGCCAGGTTGGGCCTGTGGAAGTCGTCGCATGTTCAGCTCTCGGCGGCCATCGACGGCACGCCCGGTGCCCATGGCCACCAACAGCACCTCGTCGATGTGCAGTTCACGGCGCCCTTTGCCCGGCTTTGGGTCAACCACCCCGGAGAGGATGACCCCTGGGGCCACAACCGGCCCTCTTACTGGGCGGGCAATGGCGTCATGCCGCGCGTGGGCATGGCGGGGGACACGGTCCTGATGCTCTATGACCTCGGCCCGGACCCGCGCCTCCCTTTCACCCATGCCTATGCGCCGCTGTCAGAGTTCGACGAGGTCCGCCGAGGGCCCGACTGGCTGGTCCTGCGCCAAGGCGCGGCTTCGGTCCTCGTCAAGGCCACCGGGCCGATCCAGACCCTGACCCAGGGCCCCGGCGCGGGGCTTGAACACCGCGTCCAGGGCGCGCTCACCGGCTGGCTCATCAAGGCGGGCTTCACCGACCCTGACGCGGCCGAGGCCCATGCGCAAAGCCTGACCCTTGGCCTCGACGGCCAAACCCTCACCGCCGGCGCCCTGCGGCTGGACTGGCACCAGGGCCTCTCCCTGAACGGCCAGCCCATGCCCTTCCCGACCGCCTCTTCCGACCCCGTCATCACCCCGTATTCCGAGCCCCAAGATGCCCTTTGACCACGCCACCCTTCTGTCCCAGCTTGCCGCCACCGCCTCGGGCCTCGCGCGCTTGCGCGGCATCAACGAGACGGCGCCCCTGGCCGAGGGCGGGTTCAAGCTGCAATTCGACGAATGGGACTGGGAGATCGGGGTGGGGCTTTACGGCCTTTTGCGCCATGCCGAGGCGACAAAGGACCGCGCCCTGCTGGACGCCCTGGCCGAGTGGTATGACTGGCAGATCGGCCGGGGCCTGCCGCCGCGCCAGGTGAACTCGACCTCGCCCATGCTGCCCTTGGTCTTCCTTCTGTCCCATGTCCAACGCCCCGACTGGGAGGCCCTGGTGCAGGACTGGGCGGGCTGGCTCTGTGACGGCCTCGCCAAGACCGAGGACGGCGGCTTTCAGCATGTCGTCAAGGAACGGATGAACGACGGCGAGCTTTGGGACGACACGCTCTTCATGACCTGCCTCTTCCTGGCCGAGGCCGGGCGGCGCTTCGACCGGGCCGATTGGCGTGACGAGGCGCTGCACCAGTTCCTGATCCACGCCCGCTTCCTGGGCGATGCCAGGACCGGGCTCTGGTATCACGGCTGGACCTTCAACGGGCGGCACAACTTCGCCAATGCCTTCTGGGGGCGGGGGAATTCCTGGGTGACCATCGCCATCCCCGAGCTTTTCGCCATCTTGCCCGACATGGCCCCGCCGATCCGCCACCACCTGACCGCGATCTACCGCGCCCAGGCCACGCGGCTGCGTGGGCTGCAGGCGGCCTCGGGCTTCTTCCACACGCTTCTGGACGATCCCGCCTCGCCCATCGAGGCATCGGCCACGGCGGGCTTTGCCTATGGGCTGTCGCGGGGGATCACCCTGGGGCTTCTGCCGGACAGCTTTCGCCCCATGGTGACCCGCGCGGCCGAGGCGGTGCAGGGCTGCATCGGGGCGGATGGGTTGGTGGCCCATGTCTCGGACGGGACACCCATGGGCCATGACCTGGACTTCTACCGCCGCATCCCGAACATCCCCACGCCCTATGGCCAGGCGCTGGTCATGCTGATGCTGGTCGATCTCCTGGCCCATCCCGCAGGATAGGCCGGGAGGTCAGAAGATCACGAAGCTGTCGGGCAGGAGGCTGGCCAGCGTCACGCCCTCCACCCGCAGGACATCGGTCGCGGTGAAGTCGATGATGACGCGGCTGCCGGCCTGACGGGCGTGATCTGCCAGGAAATCGGCGAAGTCCGTCGCGCCGATGCTGTCCCACAGCGCGGTGGTCAGGCCGATCCGGTCTCCCGCTGCGAAGTCCAGCACCCGGTCGCTGCCCGAGCCGAGGTCAAAGGCAAAGACATCTTCCCCCGCGCCGCCGAGCAGCCGGTCATCGCCCGCGCTGCCGGACATCGTGTCATTCCCGTCGCCCCCGGACAGCAGGTTGTCCCCCGCGTCGCCGGTCAGCGCGTCGGCATGGGCCGAGCCTATGACCCTCTCGATCCCGCTCAGCACATCGCCTGCCGCATCGCCACCCGAGGTGGCGCCGCTCGCAAGGTTCACCTGCACCCCCGAGGTCGAGGCCGCGTAGGTGACCCGGTCGATCCCCGTGCCGCCGTCGATCACATCGGCCCCCGCGCCTCCGGCCAGCGCGTCATCCCCGGCACCGCCGCGCAGCGTATCGACGCCGCGCCCGCCCGCCAGCACATTGTTCGCGCCGTTGCCGGTGATGTCGTCATTGCCGCGCCCGCCGCGCGCGTCTTCGATGATCACGCCATGGGCAATCGTGAACCCGTCCTGCACGCCCTCGACATAAGAGACGACCCCGCCGCCCGTCGCCGAGTAATCCAGCGTCGCCTCTTGCAGCGAGATCACCACATCCGCCGTCCCGGCATAGACGATCTTGTCGCGCCCGCCCGCGTCCCAGATGGCCGAATAGCCGTCCGAGACATCGGTCAGCACATAGGTGTCATCGCCGGTATGGGTCGTGGTATTGGCGCCATAGACCGCCTGCAAGAGCGCGATATCCAGCGTCCCCAGGCTGGCCGTATTGCCCGAGACCAGGGTGGCGCCTCCGTTCGGACCGGTCTCCCAGCCGCGGTTATAGGACATGATCGTGTAAATGCCCTGGTTCAGGTCGAAAGCCCCGTAGGAGTCGAAATCGGCCGTCACCCCCTCCATGATGACCGACCCGCCGCCGGTGTCATGCGGATGGGCCATGCCCAAGCCATGGGCGATTTCGTGGATCAGGGCATAGAACCCGAAGGAGCCCGGTTCGAAGCCGCTGGTGGTGAAATTGTCCATGCCGAAATGGCCCCAGCCATCCAGCGTAGCCGTCTCGGAGCCCGCTGTCAGCGTGCCGCCGCCCGTGGCCCAATAGGCCGCAGAGCCGTCGAAGGAATCCGGCGCGGCCAGCATGGCGAAATCGGCATCGGCCAAAGAGGTGACGAAGGTAAAGGTCAGATCGGCGACCGAGGCGAAGAAGCCGAAGACCGCCTCGATCAGGGCGACTTGTCCGGCGCTCCAGCCGACCGAGGTATAAGGCGCCGACACATCGGCGAAGAAGGCCAGGTCCTCGGTCACCGTGACGCCGCCCGGCGCGAGATAGACCTTGATGTCGGAGGGCGCGGTGAAGTCCCAGCGGATCGCCTCCAGCGGGCTGGGCACGCGGACGCCGATGTCCAGGTCCACGGTGGCCGAGGCCCCTGCGGGCTGGCTGCTGTCCACTGGCGTCACGGTCAGGTCGAAGTCGAAGGGCGACCCGGTGTCCAGCACGGTCCCGGCCTTCAGGAACAGCACCCCATCGGCCACGAAGAACTTGTCGGCATCCGCCCCGCCAAGAAGGAAGCTGACCGTCCCGGTCGAGCCATCGGGGTCCAGCGCGCCCAAGGTGCCCAGCCGCACATCCGTTGTCGTGTCGGTGAAATTCGTCAGCTTGAAGGCCTGGTTCAACCCCGGGCCCGACACCATCTCGGGCGCCTCGTCCAGGTCCCGGACCTGCAGGTTCAGGATGTCGAAGCCGGTGTTTCCGGCTGCATCTTGATAGACCACGCGCAGGGCATAGCTGCTGAAGGATTCGAAATCCAGCGCCACCAGGGAGCGCAGCATGCCGCTTGAGGTGATTTCAAAGGCGGCGCGGTCGCCGGTGAGGGTGGTGGGGAAGATCTGCCCCTCGCTGAAGCCCAGGATCTCGATGCTGGTGATGACCGGCACCTCGTGGCCCGCGCCGCGGATCGTCACCTGGCCGATGTCGCTGCCTGCGGGCAGGTCCTCGGACAGGTGCTTGGCGATGGACAGGACGCGGCCATCCACGGCGAGGCCCGTGACCACGTTGTCGCGCGCCTCGGACAGGGAATAGTCGCCATCGGCAAAGCGGAACTGCACCCCGCTGGGGGTCACGATCAGGTCTTCGCCATCGGGGCTGCCGTCGCGCAGGTCGCGCAGGGTGATCGTCGTGTCCGTCGCTCCGCCGCTGCCATAGCCGCCGTAGCCATCGTTGCCCTCGGTCACGACGATCTCGTAATCGTCGCGCGTGCCGCTCAGGATGATGACATCCGAGCTGCCCGCCTCGATCGTGTCATTCCCCGCGCCGGGCAGGATGAAATCGCTGCCGGTGACCGAAAACAGCGCATCGTTGTCGGCCGAGCCCGAAACCAGGTCATGCGACGCCGAGGCCGAGACCGCGATGACCGCCGTCACGGTCGAGATATTGCCCGCGCCGTCATCGACCTGAAGCGTCAGGGTGACCGAGGGCTGATCCACATCCGACAGGACCCCGCTTTCGCTGCGCCGAAGCTGGTCGCCGTCCAGGAAGAACAGCCCGCCCGCGTCGTCCAGCAGGGTATAGCTCGCCCCCCCGGTCAGGAGGCCGACCAGGGCGCCCGACTGCGCGGCCTCGGCCAGGGTTGCGTTCACGGTGCTGCCATCGAGCGGCGAACCATCGAGCTGCACGGGAGGAAGGGCGATCATGAAAAGCTCCGGGGTCAAAAGGGCTGGCAGGGCAAGCCGGGCGAAGTCTAGGGGGCCGGACCCCAGACGGTCAACAGGTTTCACCGGAGCAAAGTTCAAGGGGCCGAAAGCCTTAGACGGCCAGCGCGGTGATGGCCGAGACCGTTTCGGCCACGGGATCGGTCATCCGGGCGCGAAAGCCCTGCGCCGCCTCGGCCGCGCGGGCCAGGGCCGCGCCCCGGGCCGTCTCGTCCAGGATCAGCCCGGCCAGGCCCTCGGCGGAAACCCCGGGCAGGGCGCCAAGGCCCGCACGGTCCAGCGCCCTTGCGGTCAGCTTCTGCTCGAAGCCATGGGGCAGGACGGCCAGGGGCAGGCCCAGCGCCAGGGCCGAGGAGACCGTCCCCATCCCGCCCGCGCACAGCACCAGGCTGTGGCCCTTGGCGATCCGGTCCCAGGTCAGCGCCTGCTGCATCAGCCGCACCCCCGCCCGCGCCAGCCTTTCGCCCCGCGTGGCATCCAGGCCCGGCATGACCGCCGTGACGGGCACGCGGCGGGCAAGGGCCTCGACCAGGGCCAGGTGATCGGCGCCGAGGTCGGCCGCAGGCAGATAGGCGAAGACCGCGGCCCCCGGGGTCTCGGGCCGGGTCGCGGTCAGGACCTCGGCGGGGATGCTGGGTGTGAGCAGCCTGTCCTGCCGCAGCGCCCCCGCCGGGTCCAGCTCGGCAAAGACCGCGGGCAGGGCGGCCTCGGCCTGGACCATCTGCGGCAGGTGATCCAGCAAGGGCCGCCCGACCCGCTCCAGGGCCCGGTTGACCAGCGTCAAGAGGGCGTCCTCGGCGACCAGCGGTTCGGTCTCGGCGCCGGGGAAGGGGGGGAAGCCGGGCAGATGGGTCGGGGGCACGGTAAAGCCCGTGCCCACGGCGACACGGGGCATCCGCCCCCGCGCCGCCAGCATCAGGGAGGGGGCGAAGTCCCCCACCACGACATCGGGCCGGATCGCGGACAAGAGCGACTCCCAGCCCAGCAAGAGCCCCTCGACCATGGCCGAGCCTTGCAGGCCAAGGTTGGCCAGCACATCGCCGAACCGCCGGGGCTCACCAAGGCCGCGCAGGGCGGCGTGGCGCAGAAGACCGCTCCAGACCGGTGCCGGCCACAGAACCGCGCCCCTGGGGAGGGGGCGCAATGCGCCAAGCTCTTGCAGGACGTAATGCACGCTGTGGCCCTGGGCGGTCAGCGCCTCTCCGAGCGCGCGCAGCCTGCGGACATGGCCCCAGTTGCCGCCCAATTCCCACGCCAGAACCACCCGCATGACCACCGCCTTTGCCGGGCCACTATCACCCGCCCGGCAGCCCGGTTCAAGACGTCAGGTCGGTGATGCGGACCTCGGGGCAGGTCTTGCGGGCGATGTCGCAAAGATGCGCGTGGTGGGTCAGGTAGATCACCTGGCCGGTGCACGACATATCGGCCAGGAGGCCAAAGGCCTCGGCCGAGCGGCCATCGTCGAAGGTCTCCATGATGTCATCGGCGATGAAGGGAACGGGGGGGCGGGCCTTGGCCATCTCGTGATAGCCCGCGATGCGGAGCGCGAGGTAAAGCTGGAACCGCGTGCCCTTGGACAGGTCGGCGGCCAGTTTCGCACCGCCCTGGGCGGGGATGGCCACCAGGACCTCGGAGGCGCCATCGGGCTGGGCGTCGAGCCCGCGATAGGCGCCCCGGCTCAGGCGCCGGAAGGCCTCGGAGGCGCGGGCCAGCATGGCGCTGCGGTGGCTTTCGCGATAGCGGCGCAGGCCGATGTCGAAGGCCGTCATGGCGAGTTTCAGGGCAAGGTGATCGCGCGCGGCCTCGGCCAGGTCGTGAAGCAGGTTGGCGCGGTCGAAGGCGATGCGGGCGGCGGCATCGTCGGTGCCCACGGCAGCCAGGGCGCGGCGCGCCTCGGTCAGGGCGGCGAAGGCGGTCTCGCTGTCGGCGCGGGCGAGGGCGAGGCGGGTCTCGGTCGCCTGGGACTCGGCGGCCAGGGTTGCGGCATCGCCGGGCGGGGCGTCCTGGGGCGGGATCTCGGCCAGGTCGGCGCGCAGGCGGCTGGCGTGCAGGCAGAGCTGCAGGTGGTCGGAGAGGGCGCCGGGCGGGGCCTGGAGCCTTGCGGCCAGGGCCTCGCGGCGGGCGACGAGGGCATCGTGGCGGGCCTGGGCCTGGCCCTGGGCGGCGCGCGCCTGGGTCAGGTCGGCAAGGGCCGTGGCATGGGCGCGCTCGGTCTCTTGCGCGCGGGAGAGGCGGTCGGGGAGGGTTTCCCAAGCGGTCTCGGGCAGGGAGAGGGCGGAAAGGACGGTGTGGGCGGCCTGGTGGAAGGCCGCCGAATTCGCCTCCATCTTGGCGATGCGGTCGGCGAGGTCCTGGGCCTCGGTCGCGCGGCGGGAGAGGTCGTCGAGCCCGTCGAGAAGGGCGGCGAGGCCCGGGTCGTCATGCGGGCGCAGCGCGAGGGGCGTGGAATGGGTCGCCTGGCGCCAGGCTTCTGCCCAGGTGGCTTGGGCGGCCTGGGCCTGGGCCAGCGCCTCGGCGCGGCGGGTGGCTTCGGTCTGGGCCAGGGCGCGCTGGCGGGCGCTTTCCTTCTGGCGGTCGGCGCGGTCGAGCCGGGCCAGGGCCTCGGCCCGCAGGCGGGGCAGGCCGAGGGTGGGGTCGAGCGAGAGGGCTTGGGCGAGGTCATTCGCGGCGGCCTTGAGGACAGCATCAGCCTGGGCCAGGGCGGTTTCGGCGCGGGATTGGGCGTCCTGGGCGGTGAGCGCGCGCTCACGGAGGGCAAGCCAGGGGCGGAGGTCCTGGAGCTTTGCTCCCGGCAGGCCCAGGGCCTGGGCTGCTTTGGCGATCTCGGTCAAGTGGGCCTGCCGGGCGGTTTCTGCCGACTGCAGGGCCTGCTCTGCAAGGGCCAACTCCTGCTCTGCCGACTGGGCCAGGGTCGCTGCGGAGAGGGCTCCGGCAAGGTCCAGGGTCAGGCGGTCGTCATGGCGCAGGGCCTCTTCGAAGGCCTGGGCGGTCTCTGGCGTCAGGGCGGCGCGGTGGGTGGCCCAGGCAGCCTCGCGGCGGGAGCGGGCCTCGGTCGCGGCCTGGAAGGAGGGGGCGTCGGTGGGGGCGCGGCGGGAGAGGGCGCGGTTGCGGGCGTGGGTGGCATCGGCAAGGGCGGTGCGGGTGGGGGTCTCGGCGGCTTCCCAGGCGGCGAGTTGCCAGGGGGCGGGGATTGGCGCGGTCAGATCGCCCGACCAGGGATCGAGGGCGCGAAGTGCGGTGGTGGCCTCGGCCTGGCGGTCGGCCAGGGCCTGGGCGGCGCGGGTGGCTTGGGCCTCGGGGTCCTTGGTGCGGAGGTCGGCCATGAGGTGGGCGAGGCTTTGCAGGTCGGCCTCCGACGCCTCGGGCGGGGGGAGGTCTGCGAGGCGCTGGGCGGCGGCCTGGGCCTCGGTTTCGGCTTGCGCCAAGGCCAGGGCGCCGAGGTCGCGGCGGGTCAGGAGGGCGCGGAGGCGGGCGAGGTGATCTTGCGGCAGGGTTTGGGAGATTGGGTCTCCGGTCAGGCCCAGCGAGTGCATCTGGCGGGCGAGGTCGGCCTGGGCCTGGGCCCAAGCATCGCGGCGGCGGGGCAGGTCGCTGAGGGCTGCCAGGTGAAGGGCGTAAAGGCCCGAGGCGGCGGCGATGGGCGCGGAGAGGGGCAGGATCGCGGGGTCGCGGGGCAGGGCGGCGAGGCGCGCCTCGGTCGTGGCGATGGTCTCGGCGCGGGCGGTCATCTGGCCCGAGACCTCGCGCAGGGCCTGGTCCAGCGCGGTCAGTTCGTCGGCCTCGGCCTGGGTGGCTTGGGGCAGGTGGGAGAGGGGCTCCAGCTCGGACAAAAGCCGGGCGCGGCGTTCCATCTGCGGGATCAGGGCGAGGCCCCGGCGCAGGCGGTCGAGGTCGGAGGAAAGCGCGGCCTCGGTGGCCCGCGCCGCCTCCCAGGTCTTTTCCGCCGTGGCCGCATCGCGCTGCAGCTTTTGCGCGGCGCTGGCGGTGACGTCGAGCTCGCGCCGCATCCGGTCGAGGTCGGAGAGCCTGTCGCGGGCGGTCTTCAAGACCGAGGCCCGCGCGCGGGGCTTGTGGAAGGCGTCAAGCTCGCGGCGCATCGCGTCGAGCTGGGGGGAGAGCGCGGCAAGCCCGGCGCTGGCGGAAAACAGCATCTCGCCCAGGTCGCCGCGCGACGACAGGATCGCCTCGCCGCCCTCTTCCAGGGTCTGGTCGTCCAACGAGAACATCGCCGCATAGCCTTCGCGCGACATGCCGCCCAGCGCCGCTTGCAGCGTCGCCTCGGGCAGGCCCTGGCCTTGGCGGTCTTGCAGGCTGGCCGTGGTTTTCTTGAGGCGCACCAGGTCCAGCGTGCCGCCCGCATGGGTCAGGCTGGCGCCGATCTGCATCGTCGGGCCGGGGTGCAGGAAGGTGTAACGGCTGTGCAGCGGGATGCCGTAGAGGAGGTCCAGCCAGGCGGAGAAAAGCGTCGACTTCCCCGCCTCGTTCGGGCCGAAGATCACGTGCAGGTCGGGGGCGCCGGGCGCGGGCGCGGCGAAGTCCAGCCGCTTGTCGGTGAAATGGCCATAGCGCGTCAGGTCCAGCCGGGTCAGGCGCATCAGGCCTCTCCGAGGCTGAGGCGGGGCAAGAGCCGGTCGATGCCGCCGCGCAAAAGGGTATCGCAGGCGGCCTTCAGGGCCTCTTCGTCCTGGCCGAGGAGGTCGCGGAGCTCGGGCGGCAGGTCTTGCAGGACATCGGCGGCGAGGCGGGTCAGGGTCTCCATCACCGCGGGGTCGGCGGGCAGGTCGGCGGTGACGATCTGCACCAGGTCGGCGGGCAGCGCCGAGGCGGCCTCTCCGGTCGTGCGGTTCTCGAGCTTGTCGATCCAGAGGCCGGGCAGGCCCTCGGCCAGCGTCAGGGCCTCTTGTTTCAGCCGGTCGAGGTCGCGGGCGATGCGGAAGGCCAGGGGCGTCGCCCCGGTGAGCGTGGCGCGCAGGACGAGGTGATCCTCGGTCCGGGGGGCGCCGTGCAGGGTCGCTTGCAGGCGGGCGAGGAGCTCGGTCCAGTCGGTGAGGCCGGTGAGGTCCAGGGTGACGCGGTCGAAGCGCAGGGGGGCCAGGAAGCGCTCCTCCAGCGTCAGCTTGCCGTCGAAATGCCCAAGGGTGACGCTGCGGGGCCCCGCTTCGCCCATGTCGCGGCCCTGGGGGATGCCGGGCATGACGACGGCCGCACGGCCGAGATGCTGGCTGCGGATGTGGATGTGACCTAGCGCCCAATAGTCATAGCCATGGGCATCGAGGTCAGCGACCGCGCAGGGGGCGTAGAGGTCATGGCCCTGGGCGCCGTTCAGCGAGGTATGCATCATCCCGATGTTGAAGGCCCCCGGCACCGGCGCGGGATAGCGCGGCAAGAGGCTCTCGGGCACGGCACCCTCGGCGAAGGAGAGGCCGTGGACGGCGATCATCTGCCCGCCCGCCTCGAAGCTCTGGGTCGCGGCCTTGGTGCCGAAGACATGGGTCAGGGGCGGCGGGTCAAGCTCTCGCGTCACCTTGGAGGCGGCGTCATGGTTGCCCCGGATGATGAAGCAGCGGATCCCCGCGTCGGACAGCCGTTGCAGTTCCTGTTTCAGGAAGCGCGGGGTCTTGGCGGAGGTCTGGCTGCCGTCCCAGAGATCTCCGGCGATGATCAGGGCATGGACCTGCTCGGAGAGGCAGAGGTCGATGATCCGGGTGAGCGTGGTGCGGGAGGCGGTGGCGACCTCGGCGGCGAGCGCGGGGTCGCGCAGGGCGAGCGAGACCAGGGGGCTGTCCAGGTGCAGGTCGGCGGTATGGAGGAAACGGAAGGTCAAATGCAGCGCCCCGGCGGTTGGGTGCATGGTGGCAGGGGTGGCGCCTTGGTGCAAGGGGGCGATCGGGCCCTGGGCCCTGTCGCCCGTGGGATCAGGGTTCGTCTCATCAACGGTAGGGGGTTCACCCCGCCGCCCCGACCGAGGTCTGCATGCAGCATGCCGCCCCCCGAGGCGCGCGCCCCGGGTGAGTCCCGAACCCGCCTCTATATGCGTAGGGTGCGCTTCAGCGCACCGCCCCCCTATCCCCGTGCCGAGACCGCGTGGATCAGTCCCGCCCCTGCCTCGACCCAAGCTGCCTTGGGCGCGGTCAGGGTCTCATGGTGGGCGGTCACGGGGGCCAGGGGCAGGCCACCCGCCTCGCCGGTCAGAAGCGCGGTCGCCGCCTCGGTGCCAAAGACCGTGCCGGGGCCGATGCCGCGACCGGAATAGCCGAAGCAGGCATAGGCCCCGGGTCCGAACTCCAGGATCTTCGGCACATGGTCGGAGGTCATCGCAATCCGCCCTCTCCAGGCGTGTTCGAAGGGCGCACCGGCGATCTGGGGGAAGACCCGCGCCAGCTTGCGCCGCGCCCAGGCGGCGTGCAGCGGGCCCAAGGGCCCTTCGGAATTGCCCATGGCGCCGAGGATCATCCGCCCCGCCTGGTCAACCCGGAAGGAGCTCATGACCAGGGCCGTGTCCCAGCAGCCCTCGCGCCCCGGCAGGATATCGGGGGCCCGAAGCGGCGCCGTGGCGAATTGGCAATAGCTGACGGCCACATATTGCGGGGCATAGGCTTGCAGCCCCAGGTGATAGGCGTTGGTGGCCACAAGCACGGCCTTGGCGCGGATGCGGTGGCCGTTGCAGGTCAGAAGCCACTCAGCCCCCTGACGGGTCAGCGCGGTGACCAGACTGGCCTCATGGCACATCGCGCCCGCCGCCATGGCCGCCCGCGCCAGACCCCGCGCATAGGCCAGGGGCTGGATCGTCCCGGCGCGGGGGTCGAAGAGCGCGCCGTGGAAGGCGCTGGAGCCCGTCCGCCGCGCGGTCTCGGCCTTGTCCAGGAGCTGGAGGGGCGCGCCGAAGGCGAGGCCCTGGCGGTGGCGGTCGGCCAGATCGGCGAAGCCCCTGGCGGAATGGGCCAGGTGCAGGGTGCCGTTGCGGGTGGCCTCACAGTCGATGCCATGCCGCGCGATCAGGTCGAAGACCCGCCCCGGCGCCGCCGCCAGGGCCGCGATCAGCCGCCGTCCCGGGCCCTCTCCCATCTGGGCGATGACCGTCTCGGGCGGCAACCAGAGCCCTGCATTGGCCAGCCCGACATTGCGCCCCGAGCCGCCATGGCCCGTGGTCTCGGCCTCCAAAAGGCAGACCTTTGCCCCCATCTCGGCCGCCCGCAGGGCCGCAGCCCCCCCGGTGAAGCCGCCGCCGATCACCGCCAGGTCCACCGTGGCATCCGAGGCCAGCGGCGGGGCGGAGAACCCCTCCGCCGTCGCCCGCCAGAGGTTAGACATCGAACCTGACCCCCTGCGCCAGGGGCAGCTTGGCCGAGTAATTCACCGTCGAGGTCTGGCGCCGCATATAGGCCTTCCAGGCGTCCGAGCCGCTTTCGCGCCCGCCCCCGGTCTCCTTCTCGCCGCCGAACGCCCCGCCGATCTCGGCGCCCGAGGGACCGATGTTGACATTGGCAATCCCGCAGTCGGAGCCCGAGGCGGAGAGGAAGGTCTCGGCCTCGCGCAGGTTCAGGGTGAAGATGCAGGAGGACAGGCCCTGCGGCACGTCGTTCTGCAAGGCGATGGCTTCGGCGAAGTCGTCATAGGTCAGGACATAGAGGATCGGCGCGAAGGTTTCTTCCCGCACCGTGTCGGTTTGCGAGGGCATCAGGGCCAGGGCGGGGGTGACATAGGCGCCGGGGCCCTCCAGCGCCATGCCGCCATGGACCACCCCGCCTTCGGCCCGGGCACGCTCCAGCTGCGCCAGCATCCGCGCGCGGGCGGCCTGGTCGATCAGCGGCCCGATCAGGGTGCCGGGCTTGCGGGGGTCTCCGATGGGCAAGGAGGCATAGGCCTTGACCAGCCGCGCCACCAGGTCCTCGCGGATCGACCTGTGGACGATCAGGCGGCGGAGCGAGGTGCAGCGCTGCCCCGCCGTCCCGACTGCGCCAAAGACAATCGCCCGAACCGCCATGTCCAGGTCCGCCGAGGGCGCCACGATCATCGCATTGTTGCCCCCCAGCTCCAGGATCGCCCGCCCCCAGCGCGCCGCAACCTTGGGGCCAACCCAGGCCCCCATCCGCGTCGACCCCGTGGCAGAGAGCACCGGCACGGCCTTGGAGGCCACCAGCGCCTCCCCCAGGGCAGGCCCGCCGATGACCAATTGCACCAGACCCTCGGGTGCCTCGCCGAACCGCGCCAGCGCGCGTTCAAAGACGCGCTGGGTTGCCAGGGCGGTCAGCGGGGTCTTCTCCGAGGGCTTCCAGATCACCGGATTGCCGCAGACCAGGGCCAAAGCCGCGTTCCAGGCCCAGACGGCCACGGGGAAGTTGAAGGCGGTGATGATCCCCACCGGGCCTACGGGCAACCAGGTCTCGGCCATGCGGTGGCCGGGGCGTTCGGAGGCAATCGTCAGCCCGTAAAGCTGACGGGAAAGCCCCACCGCGAAGTCGCAGATGTCGATCATCTCTTGCACCTCACCCAGGCCCTCCGAGGTGATCTTGCCGACCTCCAGCGTCACCAGGGCGCCGAGGTCCTCCTTGGCGGCCCGCAGTTCCTCGCCCAGAAGCCGGACCAGTTCCCCGCGACGGGGCGCGGGGACCTCGCGCCAGGCCAGGAAGGCCTGCGTCGCCCGGGCCAGCACCTCGGGCATCAGGGCCGGGTCGGTCTCGGGGGCGCGGGCGATCTCGGCCCCGTCGATGGGGGAGAAGACGGGCAGGGTGCCTTGGGTCTCGGCGTTGGACAGGAGGGGAGAGATCATGATTGGGCTCCGGCAAGGGGGCGCTGATCGGGCAGCGCCATGGAGAGGAGGGGGTTTGCCGCCTGGGCTTCGGCCTTGGACGACAGGCCGCGCCAGTTCGACAGGATGAGGGATTGCAACGTCGCCCCGCCCAGGGTGGTTCCCGGCCCGGTCAGGACGAAGACATCCGGCGCAAACTCGCGGGCGGCCGTGCGGATCGCGGCGGTGAAGTCGTAGGGCTCGGTGACCTGGGTCCCCAGGGTATAGGCGCGCAGTTGGGCGGGCGTTTGGGCGCCCGGCCACCAGGTCTGGCCGCGCCCGTCGATCAGTGGCAGCCTTGGGGTCTGGAACAGGCTTTCGGGCAGAAGGCTTTGCCCCTCGGCCGCGATGGGCGCCATCAGGGCGGTGTGAAAGGCCGCATGGTTGGCCAGCCGCATGGGGAAGCGGCCTTCGGGCGGGGTGGCGGTCTCGAAGGCCTTGAGCCCGGCATCATTGCCCGCCAGAACCAGGAAGCCGCCGAGGTCGATGGAGAGCGCCAGGGCGTGCCCCGGACGGCTGGCGATCTCGGTGACGCTGGAGAGGAGCCCGGCCTTGCGGGCGGGGTCGGGGCGCCAGTCCTCCCCCATATGGGGATGGATCAGCTGCCCGCCCGGCGCCTTGGTCATCAGGCGGCCCATGGTGTTGGCGATATGGAACCCGTCCTCGGGGGTCACCGCCCCCGCACAGGCCAGGGCCGTATACCAGCCCATCGAATTGCCGGTGACCGCGACGACATCCAGGTCAAGCGACAGGAAGTCGCCATAAGAGGCCGCAAAGATCAGCGCCGAGGCATTGTCTCCCCGCCCGTGCCGCGAAAGCTGAAAGCTGGCCGCCCCGTCCAGGTCGCGCAGGCTCTCTTGGCCGTCCCGCAGGGTGTCGAAGCGGGCCAGGAGCGCGGGGTCGGGGAAGTGGCGGGCGAGGTAGCCGAGTTCGGTCGCGTTATAGGTCCCACGCCCGGGGCAGATCACGACGGCGGTCTTGCGGGTCATTTGTCCCCTCCGGTCAGGGGCCCGGCAGAGGAGGCGGGGAGTGGCGTTGCGGTGCCTGCTCCGGTCAGGGCCAGCACCGCCGCGACCACGCCCGCCTTTGACGGCATCGTGGCGGCATAGGCCGGGCCCGTGGCGATGAAACTGTCCTCGGCGGTCAGGCGGGACAGTTTCGCGTCGGTCGTCTCGTGGAAATGCGCCATCAGGGCCTCGGCGATGCCACCCGAATGGCGCGTCTCGTCCAGGACCAGGATATGGGAGCAGCCCGCGACGGCCTCGGTCAAAGCCTCCTTGGGCAGGGGGGAGAGCCAGCGCGTGTCGACGATCCGCAGCGCCACCCCCGCCGCCTCCAGCTCCGCCTGCGCCTGGGTTGCCAGGTAGACCCCGTTGCCGAAGGTGACGATGGCGCAGTCGCCGGAGCCCGAGGTTCCGACCTGGCCCAGGGGGATCAGTCGGGAGGGCTCGGGGTAGGTCCGCATCCACAGCCCATCCTTCTCGGCATGCAGGTCGCGCATCGGATAGAGCGCGATGGGCTCGACGAAGGCCACCACGCGGTTCTCCTCCCGCGCCAGCCGCACGCATTCGCGCAGCATCATCGCGGCATCGGCGCCGTTCGAGGGCACCGCCAGCACCACCCCCGGGATATCGCGCAGGACGGCCAGGGAGTTGTCATTGTGGAAATGCCCGCCGAAGCCCTTTTGATAGCCCAGGCCCGCGATGCGCAGCACCATCGGGTTGGTGAACTGGCCGTTGGAGAAGAAGGGCAGGGTCGCGGCCTCTCCCCGGATCTGGTCCTCGGCATTGTGGAGATAGGCGAGGAACTGGATCTCGGGCATCGGCACAAAGCCGTTCTGCGCCATGCCGATGGCGAGGCCGAGGATCGACTGCTCATCCAGAAGCGTGTCGATCATCCGGTCCGGCCCGAACCGCGCCTGGAGCTTTTGCGTGACCCCATAGACTCCACCCTTGCGACCGACATCTTCGCCCATCATCACCAGCTCGGGATGGGAGGCCATGAGGTCGGTCAGCGCCCAGTTGATCAGCCGCGACATGGGCTGCGGCTCGGCCATCTGCTTCAGGTCCGGCCCAAAGACCGCTGCCCGGTCGGGGCCGTTCGAAGGCCGGTTCTCGCGCCTTGGCGGGATGATCGAGGCCATGACTCCGGCGGCATCCTTCAGGCGGGGCCGCGTCACGGCCTCGGCCGCCACGCGGGCCACGCGGGCCGTGGTCTGGTCGTAAATCTCCAGCGCCTCTGCGGGGGCCATGACCCCGGCTTCATGCAGCAGGCGGACGGAGTGCAGCAGGGGATCTTGCGCCTCCTCGGCCTCGACCTCTTCGCGGGAGAGGTAGGTCGTGGGTAAATCGGCGCCGGCATGGCCGTAGAGGCGTATGGTGCGCAGATGCAGGAAGGCGGGCTTGCGGCGGGAGCGGATGTAATCGGCGGCCTCGGAGGCCACGCGGTAGGTGTCGTAGATGTCCAGCCCGTCGGCCTTGAAATACTTCAGCCCGGGGCGGGCGCGGAAACCGGCTTCGATCCAGCCCTTGGGGGTCTTGGTGGAGATGCCGATGCCATTGTCCTCGCAGACGAACATCAGGGGCAGGGGGACGGATTGATACGCGGTCCATCCGGCGGTGTTGAACGCCCCCTGCGCGGTGGAGTGGTTGGCGGAGGCATCGCCAAAGCTGCACATGACCACCGCGTCATCCGCCATCAGCGCATGTTCCGGGCGGTGGCGCTTGGCCGCGCCCACGGAATAGGCGGCGCCGACCGCCTTGGGCAGATGGCTCGCGATGGTCGAGGTCTGGGGCGGGATCATCAGCGCCCGGCTTCCCAGGACCTTGTGGCGGCCCCCGGAAATCGGGTCGTCGGAGGAACTGGCGAAAGAAAGCAGCATGTCCCAGGCGGGGTTCTGCCCCGGAACCTGACCCGCCCGCGCGATCTGAAAGGCCGCGTCGCGATAGTGCAGAAAGGCCATGTCACCCGCGCGCAGGGCAAGGGCCACGGCGGCCATGGCCTCATGCCCCGAAGAGCCGATCGTGTAAAACCCCTGACCCGCCCGGCTCATCGCGCGGCTTTGCCGGTCCAGCGCCCGCGTCAGGCATCCGGCGCGGAAGGCCTGGACCGCAAGCTCGGGGCCAAGCGGCCCGGCAGGCGCACGGCCCGCAGGCAACTCGCCCGCAGCCACCCGGGCGCGGAAATTCTCATGCACGATCTCAGCGCGGTCCATTGCCATCCCATTCTGTCGCATGGCGTCAGTCTATCTGGCCAAGCGCCCAAAAATGAGCGAGTTCTGTTCCATATCCTTGGAGAAAAACTCACATGATCGCCCCGCGCCGCTTCCTGCCCTCGATTTCCTCCCTCCTGGCGCTGGAGGCGGTGGAGCGGCTGGGCAGCGCCACCGCCGCCGCCGAGGACCTGTCGCTGACCCATTCCGCCGTCAGCCGTCAGCTGAAGGCGCTGGAGGATCAGATCGGCGTCACGCTCTTTCACCGCGCGGGCAAGGGGCTGGCGCTGACGCCTGCGGGGGCCGATTATGCGGCCTCGATCCGGGACTATTTGCAGGACCTCGCCCGGGCCAGCCTGAAGATCCGCGCGGCGGGGGCGCGGCAAAGCCTGAATCTGGCCGTCCTGCCCGCCTTCGGGTCGCATTGGCTCCTCCCCCGGCTGAAAGATTTCGCCGCCGCCCATCCCGAGATCACGGTGAACCTCTCGACCCGGTTGCAGCCCTTCGACCTGTTGCGAGAGCCCTTCGATGCCGCCATCCACTTCGGCGGGCGCGACTGGCAGGGCGTGGATTACCAGGAGCTGACGCGGGAGGAGATGATCCCCGCCGCCTCCCAAGGCGCGCCCCTGGCCCCCGAGGCACTGCTGACCCTGCCGCTTCTGCACCTGGAAAGCCGCCCCGGGGCCTGGGAGGACTGGTTCGCCCGCCATGGGGTCCAGGCCAGCCACCTGCGGGGGATGCTCTTCGACCAGTTCAGCCATATGGCCGAGGCGGCGGCCCTGGGCCTGGGCGTCGCGCTTCTGCCGCGCTTTCTGGCCGAGGCCGAGTTCGCCCGGGGGCGGCTTCAGCCCCTGGCCGATCATTACACCCCGGTCGAGGGCGCCTATTGGCTGGTCTGGCCGCAACTGCGCCCCGTCAGTCCGCCGCTCTCGCGGCTGATGGGGTTTCTGGCGGGGTGACGCCCGCGACCTGCCTCAGGGCCAGCGCGGGTGCAGGCGGTCGATCACGAAGTCATGGACATGGGGCGCGGCATGTTCGGCCAGGTGGGGATGGTCCGGCGCGAGGTCGGGATGGGCATGGGGCAGGGCATCGGGGTCATGGCCCGGCCACAGCGCCAGGCCAAGCCCCCAGGCCGCAGCCCCCAGCGCCGCCAGCGCCAGCGCGGCCTGCGGCAGTCCCCAGGCGCTGCCGAGCCATCCCGCCAGCGGGTAGGTCACCAGCCAAGCGGCATGGCTCAGCGCGAATTGCGCGGCAAAGACGGCGCCCCGGTCCTCTTCGCGGGCCGAGCGGGAGACGATGCGCCCGATGGGCACCTGGGCCGCCGCGAACCCCGCCCCCACCAGCGCCCAAAGAACCGCAAGCCCGGCAAAGCCTGTGACCCAGGGCAGGCAGGCCACCCCCACCAGCATCATCAGCGCCCCGGTCAGCATAGGCCCCCGGTCCGCGCGGTCCTGCAAGAGCCGGGGCAAGAGCAGCGCCGCCGCCATCGAGCCCGCGCCAAAGGCCGCGAAGGCCAGGGCCACGAAGCCCTGGGACAGGCCAAGCCGCGCCTGCACCAGGACGACGGTGTTGACATAGACCATGGCGCCCGCCGCGGCCACCGCGCCCTCAAGCGCCAGAAGCCCGCGCAGACGCGGGGTCGCGGCATAGATCGCCAGGCCCTTTGTCAGGCTGCGGGCAAAGCTCTCCTCGACCCTTTGGCGCGGAGGAAGGCTGACCGAGGCCACCAGCGCGGCCGAGGCCAGGAACCCCAGGACCGTGCCCGCGAAAAGCACCGGGAAAGAGACCAGCGTCAGAAGCGCGGCGGCCAGGAGCGGAGAGGCGATCTGCTCCAGGTCCTCGGCCACCCGCATCAGCGACAGGCCGCGCAGATAGGCCTTGGGGTCGGGCAGGAGATCGGGAAGCGTCGATTGGAAGGCGGGGGTAAAGCCCGCCGAGGCCGCTTGCAGCACGAAGATCAGCGCGTAGATCTGGGTCTCGGTGGTGACGAAGGGCAGGCAGGCGATGACCGCCGCCCGGATCAGGTCCAGCGTCACCAGGAAGCCCCGGCGCGGCAGGCGGTCGGCCAGGGCCGAGGCCAGGGGCGCGAGGCCGACATAGGCCAGCATCTTGATGGCAAGCGCCGTGCCGAGGACCGTGCCCGCGCGGTCTCCGGCCAGGTCCCAGGCCAAGAGCCCCAGCGCGACCGTGGCCAGGCCCGTGCCGGTCAGCGCCACGACCTGGGCCGCGAAAAGATGGCGGAAGGCGCGGGTCAAGGGCGGGGGCTCTGGCTCATGCGGGCAGGTTAGCCCCGGCGCTCCCGCCCGGCAAGCGCGGAGGCCAGGGAGGGAAGGGGCCCTACAGGAAATCGCCGGCCAAGAGCACCGTGGCCCGCGACAAGACGAAGGTCAGGTCGCCGAGCCCATCGCCATTGGCGTCGAATTCGACCGTGATGCCGCTGCGCGAGACGGAATGGCGCAGCTCTCCGGCCGTGCCGCTGAAGGCCGCGCCGCCGATCATCTGCACGGCCATGCCCAGGTCGATGTGGTCGGTGCCCGAGACGAAGTCCTTGATCGTGTCGCGGCTGGTCTCCAGCACCATGACGAAGACATCCGCCCCAAGCCCGCCGGTCAGCTGATCGACCCCGGCCCCGCCCGTCAGCCTGTCATCGCCCGTTCCGCCGTCCAGCGCGTCATTGCCCGCGCCGGAGGCCAGCACGTCGTCGCCTGCCTCGCCCTTCAGACCGTCATTGCCGTCGCCGCTGTCGAGCTGGTCGGCACCATCGCCGCCCAGGAGGCTGTCGTTGCCCAGGTCTCCGGTCAGCGTGTCGTCCCCGGCCTGACCGTAAAGCGTGTCATTGCCCGCCTCGCCCCAAAGGGCATCCGAGGCCTCGCCGCCGTCGGTCAGGTCATTGCCCTCGCCGCCGTAAAGCGCATCCGCATCCGACCCCCCGTAAAGCTTGTCCGACCCCGCCCCGCCCATCAGCGTCTCGGCCCCGGCCTCGCCATAGATCGCGTCGTTGCCCTCGCCGCCCTCCAGCACATCGACCCCGCCGCCGCCGTAAAGGCTGTCATTGCCCGCCTCGCCCAGAAGCGTGTCGACATCGGCCCCGCCGTAAAGCTTGTCCGATCCGTCGCCGCCCGAGAGCTGCTCGCCGCCGCCCTCGGCATAGATGGCGTCATTGCCCTCGCCGCCTTCCAGCACGTCGATCCCCTCGCCGCCGTAAAGCGTGTCCGCCCCGGCCCCGCCCAAAAGCGTGTCGATATCGGCGCCGCCATAGAGCTTGTCGTTGCCCTCCTCGCCGTTCAGCCAATCGGCCCCATCGCCCCCGGTCATCACGTCGTTCGAAAGCCCGCCCAAGAGCGCATCCCCGCCCGCATCGCCGAAAAGCTGGTCGGCCCCGTCGCCGCCCTCGATCGTATCGGCGCCATTGCCGCCATAGATCAGGTTCGCCGCCGCATTGCCGCGAAGGGCGTCACTGCCCTGGCCCGCCTTCAGGTTCTCGATCACCGTGGCGGCCTCGATCACCAGGTTGCCGCGCAGGCCATAGATGTTCGAACTGGTGCCCCCGGTCAGGTTGATCACCTGGGCGGCCAGATCGGTGGAAAAGTCGAAAAGGTCGGTGCCACCCCGGTCGACCACGGTAAAGGCCACGGGTTCCGCCAGTGTCCCCCCCGCCATCAGCGCCCCGATGGCCTGGTGGACCAGCCCGGCATTGGACCCGACGCCATAGGTCGTGGCCCCGAAGCCCGCCTTGCTGTTGGCGCCGTAAAGCGTCTCCATCGCGCGGATATCGGCCAGCTGTGGCGAGAGCACCCAGGCGAAGGAGGCGCCCGTCGTCGTGTTCTCGGTCTGGCTGAAATAGGACATGATCGACATTTGCCAGCTGTCGGCGGCAAAGAGCGCGTTGTTCGGATAGCCCGCGCTGCCGTTGTAATTGCCCGCATGGCCCAGGCCCAGCGCATGGCCGATCTCGTGGATATAGGTTTGCAGCGAATAGCCGGCCGGATCGGTGCCATAGTTGGCGATCCAGTCGGTCGAGACATTGACATGGCTGGAGGTGATCACCCGCGCGGCCTTGTTCGACCAGGAATAGGCGCCCTGGTCATTGTCGTCGAAGGTGATCTGCGCCGCGCCCGCGGTCACGGCCTGGAAGCGGATTCCGGTCACCTGGGTCCATGTGTCCAGCGCCTGAAGCGCCAGGGTCCGGCCCTCGGCCGTCAGGGCATTGAGGTCCACGGTCAGCGTGCCGCCCGGCTTGACGTTGAACTTGGCCGAGACCCCGCCCTGCGCCGTCCAGAAGCCCGAGGCAAGCTGGTTGGCGATCTGGGTCACGGCCGTCGTCGAGAGGGCCGCCGCGAAGGTGGGAGCCGCCGGGGCTCCGGTGCCGGAATAGGAATTGGGCATGATGCGATCCCCTTGAGGGCCGCCCGAGGGGGGCCGTCGGTTGACTGCAACTTCTGCCGCGGATGGGCTGACCAAAACCGGCCGCCACGGTGGGCATAGGGTCCGATTGCGGCAAAAAAGCGGCAAATGCGGTGAATGCGAGAGTCTTGGGGCGCCTCTTCTCCAGCCCCCCGCTTCTTCCGGCCCGGAAGGGGCCCGCGAAATTGGGGCCCGCGAAATTGTCGAACGAAGGTGCTATCTTGTCGTTGCCGCTCTTGGCATCCTTGCAGGCAGCCGCAGGAAGAGACCAAGCGATGCCCGAGACGACGCCAGACCCCGCCGCAGTCGCCTATTGGAGCAAGCCCTATGGGCTGACGAAAAAGCGCGGCACGCGGGCCGATCCGATCCGGGACTGCCTGCTTGACCGGCAAGCTCTGCGGGACTTCATCATGGGGCCGCTTTTCCGCGACGAGACGGCCTATGCGATTGCCGGAAGGATCAACGCATGGGTCCGGGAGGCCATGAAGGCCGCCTTGCCAGAAGGGCGCTACGAGGCCTGGTGCGCGGCACATATGGGTGGAGAGCTGCTTTCGCCGATCAGCCATACCTCGATTGCGAACCTGCTGAAGATGCCCGATGGCAAAGAGATGAAGTGGGACGCGAGGGTGGTCTATGCGATCTACCGGGCCACGACGGTCGACCTCAGCGCCGCGCGCCTGTTCACCCCAAGGTTCGGAACCGACCAGAGGGTGCATCACGTGCGGTTCGAAGCCCACAGTCCGCCGGTCAACGATCCGACCTCCTCCCATGTCCATGCGCTCAGCCCCGCTTTCTTCGCGATCCAGAGGCGGGCGGTGCAGATGATCTTTCCCGAGCGGCCAAGGGGCAGCACGTCCGGGGACACGGAGGGCCCCAGGTCGTGGTCCGTGCGCCTCGCCTTGCCCGAGGCGCGCTTTTCCGTCCTGGCGCCGATGGAGCAAAGCTTCGGCCAAGGCGACTTCGTGACGGAGCCCGAAACGCGCTGGGCGCGGTCGATGGAGTTTCAGCAGGATGTCCCGCGCCCTTGCGAATTGCGGGCCTGGGCGATCGTCCCGGTTCCCGATGACCGGGCCTCCGGCCCCCAGACCCTGAATGGCACGGTCCTGTCACACGAGGGCGAGCCCGCTTCGCCCTGGTTCCACGTCAAGGTCCACACGCCGGAAGTGTTTCTGGCCTTCCGCCTCTCGGCCGATATCGACCACATCGACCTGTCCCATATCGCGGTGCCCGATACCACCCAGCACGTGATGCGCGACCTCTTGCGCCGCGCCTTCATCGCCGAGGACCTGCGGCCCGCCATCCCCCTCCCCGATGGCCATATCTCGCTGGCGACCAGCGTGCTGCGGCTTTCGGGCCCGGCCGAAGAGGCAAGCGAACCGGAGAAGGGCAATGCGTGAAAACACCTGGCGGATATCCGAGAGCCTGGCTCAGAAGCTGGATGCGGCCGACCGCGTCAAGGACGAAAAGGATATCCCCTCGGCACTGCGCGCGCTTGGCATCGACGTCTCGCGGCTTTTCGAACATGTGACGCTGAGCGATATCGACATCCGGGGCTGGAGCACCGAGGGCATGTCCTTTCACCGGTCGCGGCTCATCCGCGTCAGGATGCGTCGCGACCAGGTCGAGGCCATCGGGAAAGACCAGCTCCGGGTCTTCGAGCCCATCGTCGAAGAGGGGCCCGCCGCCGACCTGGCCGAAGCGCTGCGCCGCATCGACGAGGCCTTTCGACGGCAACTGCCCAAGCTTGACCTCTCGGGGCTGGACTTGCCGACGTTGCCGGAGGCAATCGCAAGATTGCAGCCGCTGCGTCAGCTGAGCCTGGCGAATTGCCCGATCCAGGATATCGCGCCCTTGTCGAACCTGGGGCAGCTGACCGACCTGAACCTGTCCGGCACGAAGGTTCACAACCTGTCCCCGCTTGCTGGCATGAAAGACCTGGATCGGCTTGACCTGTCGCATTCCAAAGTCTGGGGCCTGGCCCCGCTTTCCGGGCTGCAGCGATTGACGGACCTCAGTCTGGCAGGCACCGGCGCCTTCGACCTGACGCCGCTGGAAGGGCATGAATACCTGAGACGACTGGATCTGTCGTCGACCATGGTGGTCGACCTGTCGCGCCTGAAAAAGAACAAGACGCTGGAGGAGCTGGACCTTTCGGACACGCGCGTCAGGGACCTGGCGCCCCTGGCCTCGATGGCGCCGTTGGTCCGCCTTGACCTGTCACGCACCGAGGTCAGCGACCTCCTGCCCCTGGCGCGGCTGGGCGACCTGAAGGACCTGCGCCTGTCCGGAACGAAGGTCGTCGACATATGGCCGCTGGTCAAATTGCTTGGCCTTGACCGGCTGGACCTGTCGCATGCGCCTGTATCGAATATTTCCCCCCTCTCCAAGATCAGGAACCTGACGGAGCTGGATCTCTCGCATGCGAAGATCAAGGATATCTCTGCCCTTGGGCATTTGACACGCATGGTCCGACTGAACCTGGCGCAGACGGATGTCTCTGATTTGTCTCCGCTGGCCGCGCTGAACCATTTGGCGCTTCTCGATATCTCGGGCACCCGCGTGGTCGATATCCGCCCCGTCGCACAAATCAAGCGCCTAATTCTCAAGACCGAAGACACGCCCTTCCACGACGGGCGCTGAGACCGTGGCGAAAGCAGGCGGCCCGGGGTTTGCGTCCCGGGCCGCCGCAGGGGTTCAGACCAGCAGCAGGTGGCCCGACAGGCCGGCGAGATCGGTATAGCCCGCCAGCGTCAGCATGTCGGCGCCCGGCAGGTCGATGACCACCCCCGCGGCCGAGGCATGGGCATAGGTCGACACGAAAGCCGCCGCGTCCATCGGGCCGAAGCCGTGGATCTCCAGCCGGTCGAGGGTCGAGAAGTCGGTGATCTGGTCGGCTCCATCGCCCTTCACATAGACGAAGGTATCGGCCCCCGCCCCGCCGGTCAGAACGTCGGCGCCGCGCCCGGCCGCGATGCGGTCCGCGCCACCGCCCCCCGAGAGATTGTCGGCCCCCGACCCGCCGATCAGCCGGTCAACGCCCTCGCCCCCCTCCAGGGTGTCGTTGCCAAGGCCGCCGAACAGCACGTCCGGCCCGCCGTTGCCGGTCAGGCGGTCCGCATCGGCGCCACCATGGATCAGGTCGCGCCCGGCCGAGCCGGTCAGGATGTCCTGACCGATGTCGCCCTTCAGCGTGCCAGCCGACATGAGGGTCACGGTCTCTCCCTGCACATCCGTCACCGTGAAGGCCTGGGTCTGCACCAGCCGCCCGCCCTTGCCGTCGGTCACCTCGATCACGGCCGTGAGGCTGTTCTGCCCGGCCTCGAAGTCCAGCAGCACGCCAGGGGCCAGCGACACCTGGATGCCAGACAGAACCAGCCGCGCATCCGAGCCCGAGAGCAGCGCGAAAGTCAGCCCGTCGCCATCCGCATCGCTGGCCGAAAGCGTGGCGATGGAAGACCCGGGCGCGGTGTTCTCGGCGACGGTCGAGGCCGAGGCGGTCAGGCCCGCGGGCGCCTGGTTGGGCTTGGGCGGGATCAGCTCGGAGGCCGAGCGGGTGCCATCCGTGAACCGGAAGTATTCGACATTCTCCACGATGGTCAGGTGCCCGGTCGCCTTGTCGGTCAGCCCGAAGGACGACCCGCCGTATTGCACGACATCGAAGCCATCCCGCGACCGGGAGAGGATCGCCGTGTCGGTGTCTCCCCAGCCGTTGATGTAATCGGCGCCGCCTCCGCCCGTGATCGTGTCGCGACCGCCGCCGCCGTGGATCGTGTCGTCCCCCGCCCCGCCGACCAGCGAGTCATTGCCCGCCTCGCCGTCGATCAGGCTGCCGGTATTGCCGCCGATGATCGTGTCATCGCCGGTCCAGCCCTTGAGCGTGTCCTTGCCGCCACCGCCCTGGACCAGGTCGTTGCCATCGTCGCCATAGAGCTCGTCGGCGCCCGACCCGCCGATGATCGTGTCATTGCCCCCGCCGCCGTGGACCCAGTTGTCCCCGGTGCCGGTCTCGATCCGGTTGGCCAGGTCGCTCCCCTGGAGGGCGTCGCCCCAGCCCGTGCCGATCACCGCCTCGATGTTCGAGATGCTGTCGGCATCGCCATAGGCGTTCTTGGCGTAGCCAAGGCCCAGGTGGACATCCGCTCCCCCCGTCGCGTTGGGGAGGATGAGGGTGTCGAAACCCTCGCCCCCATCCAGCGTGTCGGTGCCCTGCTGGCCACCCAGGAGGTCATTGCCCGCTTCCCCGGACAGGAAGTCGTTGCCCTCGCCGCCCACGAGCTGGTCCGCCTCGGTCCCGCCATGGATCCGGTCGTTGCCCGCGTCGCCCCAGATCGTATCGGCCCCGCCCATGCCATACATGACGTCGTTGCCGTCAAAGCCCCGGACGCTGTCGACCGCCGAGGTGCCGGACCAGACATCGTTGCCAGCGCCCGGGCCGGTGGTGCCGCCCGAGATCAGCGAGAAGTCGCCCTTGCCGTTGCCCGCCAGGGTCGTGGTGCTGAAATTCGCGTTGCTGTAGGCGACGTCCAGCCGCGAGACATAGGCGGCGGCATAGCTCCCCCCGGCGCCGAAGTCGCGGGCGATATCCGAAAGGGGGTGAAGCTTCACCACGCCGGTGTAGTTGTCCCAGACCTGCTGGATGCCGTTGATGACCCCCGCATAGACGAAGGAATGCGCAATCGCCTTGCCGGAGGAGCTGATCGACGCCTCGGAAGTATTGCCCGCAGCGTAAAGCCGGATCGAGTCGCCCGCCACCAGCGTCGAGGCCAGGGCCGTCGTGCTGGTATAGGTCCCGACCAGCCCCCAGCCATCGCCCGCCGCATTGGGCGCGCTGGCATGGGGCACCACGAAGGCCGCGTTCAGGACCGCATCCGGATCGTTGCCCGCGGTCATGTTCCGGCTGTCGAAGAAGGGCACGCCCGCGCCGTTGGTCATCAGCCAGACCAGCGCCGTGCACATGTCCCAGCCGACCGCCTTGCCTTCGTTGGCGGCATAGAGTTTCAGGATTTCACTCGTCGAGAAGCCGGCGACCGCCGCCGACATGTCGAACGTATAGGAGGCCGCCGCGCTGGCGAGGCTCGAGACGCCTGCATTCGCGGTTTGATCGATCGTCGCAACCATTGTCGCTGTCTCCTGATTGAGGCGGCTGGGTCTCAGGCGCCGTTGCCGAAGTCCGAGAGCTTGCGTCCTGGTCTTGAGAGCAGTCTTGCCGACCCTCTTCCCGCAGGCCGACCCAAGTCTCGGTGCGCAGAATCTAGGGGACCCCCTTTCGACAGGATATTCGGGCAGTTCCGACAAGACCGGGGTGAAGGGGGTGGCGGTCGACAATGGGAGGCAGAGTTCCGACAACTGCCGGAACGGGCGGTCAAGCCCAGCCGTCTCGGGCGGCGTCCCATGGGGCAGAGCCTTGGCCGGAGAGCGCTCTCCGCGACTCGGGCGGGGGCAGGTGGAGGCGCCCTGTCACGCGGCCAAGCGGGGACTGTGACCGGCTTTCATGGCCATGAAGGACCCAGGCCAAACCAGAGGTCCGCTTTGCGCCCCCAGGGGCGGGCGCGTTCTGCTGCGCGAGAAAGCCAAGGCGGGCCTTTGGCGGGGGCGCCAAAGACAAAGCCGCGCAACCAGTTGGGATTGCGCGGCTTTTGGCCTGTAAATGGTGCCCAGAAGAGGACTCGAACCTCCACGCCTTGCAGCGCTGGTACCTGAAACCAGTGCGTCTACCAATTCCGCCATCTGGGCACGCTTTCAGTGCGGCGGGGTTTAGCCGGGGATTCGGGGGGTGTCAACAGGGCTCGGGTGAAAAAAACGCGAAAGGCTTTGGCCTTGCTGGCAGCCGGGCCCCGCTGTATTCAAGGCGCGTCTGGACAGTCAAACGAGGGCGCCATGAGCAAATTGGTCACGATCTTCGGCGGGTCGGGTTTCGTCGGGCGCTATATCGCCCGCGCCATGGCCGCAGAGGGATGGCGCGTCCGCGTCGCCTGCCGCCGCCCGAACGAGGCGCTTTTCGTCAAGTCCTATGGCGCCGTGGGCCAGGTCGAGCCCGTCCTGTGCAACATCCGCAACGAAGCCTCGGTCGCCGCTGCGCTTTCGGGCGCCCAGGCCGTGGTGAACTGCGTCGGCACCTTTGACACGATGGGCGCCAACAATCAGACCGCCCTGCATGTCGAGGGCGCGGGCCGCATCGCCCGCCTGGCCTCGGCCGCGGGGGTGCACAGCCTTGTCCACGTCTCGGCCATCGGCGCCGATGCCGAGGGCGGGTCCAACTATGCCCGCTCCAAGGGCGAGGGCGAGGCTGCGGTGCTTGCGGGCTTCCCCAATGCGCTGATCCTGCGTCCCTCGGTGGTCTTCGGCCAGGAGGACGGCTTCTTCAACCGCTTCGGCGCCCAGTCGCGCCTGGGGCCGATCCTGCCCCTGGTCGGCGCCGAAACCCGCTTCCAGCCGGTCTATGTCGAGGATGTGGCCCAGGCCGCGCTGAACGGCATCACGCGCGGCGCCACTGGCGTTTACGAGCTTGGCGGGCCCGAGGCCAAGAGCCTGCGCGCCCTGATCAAGGATGTCCTGACCGAGGTCAAGCGTCGCCGCCTGGTCATCAACCTGCCCTTCTTCGTGGGCTCGGCCATCGGCGGGGTGCTCAGCGGGGTCCAGGCCCTGACGTTGGGGCTGTTCAAGAACACGCTCATCACCCCCGACCAGGTGCGCCAGCTGCGCAGTGACAATGTCGTGACCCCGGGCGCCAAGGGCCTGGCGGAGCTCGGCGTCACGCCCAAGGCCTATGAGACGGTCTTCGGCGACTACATGTGGCGCTATCGCCCGGCTGGCCAGTTCACCGCCATCCGCGATTCGGCCAAGAACCTGAAGAAGGTCTGACCGCAGGCCCTGTCCCGCGCTCTGGGGCAGGGGGCCGGCCGACGGAACCAGAAAAGCCGCCGGGGTGCGCGATGACCGAAATCATGATTGCCGCCCTTCTGGGCCTGATCGAGGGGCTGACCGAGTTCATCCCGGTCTCCTCCACGGGCCATCTTCTGCTGGTCGGGCATTTCCTGGGCTTCTCGGCCTCCAAGACCTTCGAGGTCTTCATCCAGCTTGGTCCGGTGCTTGCCATCGCCTGGGTCTACCGCGAAAAGCTGATCCATGTCTTCGGCACGGCCCATCGCGAAGAGACCTCGCGGCGCTTCATCGTGTCGGTGGTGCTGGCTTTCCTGCCCGCGATGCTGATCGGGGCCTTGGCGCATGACTTCATCAAGTCCGTCCTGTTCGAGACCCCGCGCCTGATCGCCACGATGCTGGTGCTGGGCGGCATCGTGCTGTTGTTCATCGACCGCATCGCCCCCGAAGAGACCGTCTCCGATGCCGGGCGCGTGCCCTTCCGCAAGGCGTTGGCCATCGGTTTCATCCAGTGCCTGGCCATGGTGCCCGGGGTCTCGCGCTCTGGGGCGACGATCGTCGGTGCGCGGATGCTGGGCCTGTCCAAGCGCGCCTCGGCCGAGTTCTCGTTCTTTCTGTCGCTGCCCACCATGCTGGGCGCGGTGAGCTATGACCTGGTGAAAACCCGCCATGAGCTGGATTTTTCAGCGCTTGCCGTGCTGGCAGTGGGGTTTTTCGTGGCGATGGTCGCGGGCGGGCTCGTGGTGAAATGGCTGCTCGGCTATGTCTCGACCAAGGGATACGCGCTGTTCGGCTGGTGGCGAATCATCCTCGGTCTTGCGGCCTTTGCCCTGCTTTCGATGGGCGCCTAGGGGGATAGGTCAGTATAAGCGCCCTATTTTCCGCAGAAAAATAGAGCGCTTGGCAGAAATCGCACAAGAAACCTGAATATAGGTCAGCATTGCTGACTTTTCATCCCGCCGCCAGCCCTGTATCACCCCAAAGCCGCTATACCGGAGGTGCTGTCATGGCCGTGCAACGCATGCTGAAATTCGTGACCTTGGGGAAAGAGACCCCCGAGAAGCGCCCCGCCACCCTGCGGGCGGAGGATTTCCACGAAATCTACCGCCAGTTCGCCGAGCAGAAGGCGGCCGAGCAGGCCTCGCGCTGCTCGCAATGCGGCGTGCCCTATTGCCAGGCGCATTGCCCCCTCCAGAACAACATCCCCGACTGGCTGCGCCTGACCGCTGAGGGCCGCCTGCAAGAGGCCTATGAGCTGTCCCAGGCCACCAACACCTTCCCCGAGATCTGCGGCCGCATCTGCCCGCAGGACCGGCTCTGCGAGGGCAACTGCGTCATTGAACAGTCCGGCCATGGCACCGTCACCATTGGCGCGGTCGAGAAATACCTGACCGACCTGGCTTGGGAAAACGGCTGGGTCGCGCCGATCAAGCCGGGCGCCGAGCGCACGGAATCGGTCGGCATCATCGGCGCGGGTCCCGGGGGCCTTGCGGCTGCCGACGTGCTGCGCCGCCAGGGCGTCCAGGTCACGATCTATGACCGCTACGACCGCGCGGGCGGGCTCCTGACCTATGGCATCCCCGGCTTCAAGCTGGAAAAGCCCGTCGTCATGCAGCGCATCGCGCAGCTGGAGGCCGCGGGCGTCCAGTTCGTCCTGAACTGCAATGTCGGCGTCGACCTCTCCTTCGACGCGATCCGGGGCCGCCATGATGCGGTCCTGATCGCCACCGGCGTCTACAAGGCCCGCGACATCCAGGCCCCTGGCGTGGGTCTTCCCGGCATCGTCAAGGCGCTGGATTACCTGACCGTGTCGAACAAGAAGAGCTTCGGCGACGAGGTCGAGGCCTTTGAGAACGGCACGCTGAACGCCGAGGGCAAGCGCGTCGTCGTCATCGGCGGCGGCGACACGGCGATGGACTGCGTCCGCACCGCGATCCGCCAGGGCGCGACCTCGGTCAAATGCCTCTATCGCCGCGACAAGGCCAATATGCCGGGCAGCCAGCGCGAGGTGCAGAATGCCGAGGAAGAGGGCGTCGATTTCGTCTGGCTCTCGGCCCCCAAGGGCTTCACGGGGTCGGACTCGGTCGAGGGCGTGATCGTCCAGCGGATGCGCCTTGGCGCGCCGGATGCGACGGGCCGCCAGATGCCCGAGGTGATCGAGGATGCCGATTACACCGAGCCCGCCGACCTGGTCGTCCAGGCCCTGGGTTTCGAGCCCGAGGAACTGCCCAAGCTCTGGGGCGTGCCGGAACTGGGCGTGACCCGCTGGGGCACGATCAAGGCCGATTTCCGCACCCATGCGACCAACCTGCCCGGCGTCTATGCGGCGGGCGATATCGTGCGCGGCGCCTCCCTGGTGGTTTGGGCGATCCGCGATGGGCGTGAAGCGGCCGAGACCATCCTCTCCTATCTGGCGCAATCGGCCTCGGTTGCGGCAGAGTGATCCTGTCCTGAACGAAGGCACCCGGCGCAATGGCACGGCTTTGGCATCTTTGGGCTTTTCTGCTGTTGGCATGTCCGGCAGCGGCAGATGACCTCTCGAAGCGGCCCGAGGCGTGTCAGCCGGTGCTGACGGTGCAGACCCATGGCTGCATGGTGCGCACCGTCCTGCGGTGCACCGGGATGTCGCCGGTCGAATGGCGCTCGGAATCCTTCGACGACAAGGGGTTGCGCTACGCCTCCACCTTCGACGCCGACTTCGTTCAGATCCGGATCGCCTATCCGCAGCGTGGCCAATACTTCTTCAACGACATGTCCCGGTCCTTCAGCACCCCTCCGGCCGAGATCATCCGGACCGGACGTGGCGTGGAAATGGTCTATGGCCAGTTCCGCCAGGGCGCACAGGCCTGGGTGACGACGGGCGACCACAGGGTCCTGCGCGTGGACCCGCCCCTGACGATCAGCGGAACCGACCTGACCCGCCTGCGCTTCTTCGGCACCGATACCTATTCGGCGCCCCTGGTGGCCGAGTCGGTCGACTTCATGAACTATGTCGATCCGGTCACCGGGGCCCTGTTTGGCGGCGAAAGCCTCTTGCCCGACGAGACCGGCAAAATGAGCCTTTGGGGCCAACCGGTCGAGCTCTCCCGCCCCGGCGAGCCCGGCTTTGACGCCCAGATTCCGAAATTCGACTGCGCGACCCTGTCTTTCAACGAAACCGACGAAAAGGCCGACAAGTCATGATGAAACGCGCCCTGCTTCCGATGGTCTTCCTCGCGGCCCCCGTCCTTGCGGGCAGCTTCACCCCGCCCGAGGGCTGCAAGGCCCATCTGACCGTGCAGATGCGCGGCTGCCTCGTGTCGCATTTCTACACCTGCGAGGCCGATGCGCCCGGCGACCAATGGCGCGCGGATTACGGCGCCAATGGGCCCTTCTACCTGTCCCGGATCAATGCCCAGACCGAATGGGTCGAAAGCTATGAGATCGATCCGCCGATGAAGGAAACCCTGGACGACAGCCCCAAGGACCGCGCCAATTTCGACGAGCTTCTGACCACCGGCCTCGACAGCTTTGACTTCGGCCTGACCAAGGCCGATGGCACCAAGACCCGCGTCACGGGCTTTGACAAGCTGACCGGGCGCGAGGTCGTCATCGACGGCGTGACGCTGAAGGAATCGGAATACGAATACACCCAGCAGGCCGAGGACGGCACCGTGCTGCGCCACTCGCGCGGGCATGAATATGTCTCGCCGGACTGGCGGACCTTCCTGTCGGGCAAGTCCGAATGGGAGATGGAGGACGGCTCCTGGGTGGGCTCCGACAACTCCCCCGTGAAATTCATCGAGCCCGGCGAGCCCGGGTTCGGCAACACAATCCCGCTTTTCGAATGCGACGACCAGATGTCGCAGCTTGAAGCCCTGCCCCAAAGCCAAAAAGGGTTCTGACATGACGCAATATGATGAAGCCTGGGTCGCCGCCGAGGAAGCCAAGCGCGCCTGGCTGGACGCCAATGGCCTGTACAAGACCGAGGACGAGCATTCCTCCTGCGGCGTGGGCCTTGTGGTGGCCGTGTCGGGCAAGCCCTCGCGCAAGGTGGTCGAGAACGGGATCAACGCGCTGAAGGCCGTCTGGCACCGGGGCGCGGTCGATGCCGATGGCAAGACGGGCGACGGGGCGGGGATCCATGTGCAGATCCCGGTCAAGTTCTTTTACGACCAGATCCGCCGCACGGGGCACGAGCCCGACATGGGCAAGCTGATCGCCGTGGGCCAGGTCTTCCTGCCGCGCACCGATTTCGGCGCGCAGGAGCGCTGCCGGACCATCGTCGAGACCGAGGTCCTGCGTCTGGGCCACTATATCTATGGCTGGCGCCATGTGCCGGTGGATACCTCCGTCCTGGGCGACAAGGCCAGCGCCACGCGCCCAGAGATCGAGCAAATCCTGATCCGCTGCGAGAACGGCACCGATCCCGAGCAGTTCGAGCGTGAGCTTTACATCATCCGCCGCCGGATCGAGAAGGCGGCGACGGCGGCGGGTATCCAGGGGATGTATCTCTGCTCGCTCTCCTGCCGGTCGATCATCTACAAGGGCATGATGCTGGCCGAACAGGTCGCGGTCTTCTATCCCGACCTGATGGACGAGCGCTTCGAATCCGCCTTCGCCATCTATCACCAGCGCTATTCCACCAACACTTTCCCGCAGTGGTGGCTGGCCCAGCCCTTCCGCATGCTCGCCCATAACGGCGAGATCAACACGCTGAAGGGCAACGTCAACTGGATGAAGAGCCATGAGATCCGCATGGCCTCCAGCGCCTTCGGCGACATGGCCGAGGATATCAAGCCGATCATCCCGGGCGGCACGTCTGACTCCGGTGCGCTGGATGCGGTCTTCGAGGTTCTGGTCCGTTCGGGCCGTAATGCGCCCATGGCCAAGACCATGCTGGTCCCCGAGGCCTGGTCCAAGCAGACCGTCAACATGCCCAAGGCCTGGGCCGATATGTATTCCTATTGCAACTCGATCATCGAGCCCTGGGACGGCCCCGCCGCCCTTGCCATGACCGATGGCCGCTGGGTCTGCGGCGGGCTCGACCGCAACGGTCTGCGCCCGATGCGATATGTCATCACGGGGGATGGCATGCTGATCGCGGGTTCCGAGGCTGGCATGGTTCCCGTGGATGAAGGCACCGTGCGCGAAAAGGGCGCGCTTGGGCCGGGTCAGATGATTGCCGTCGACATGCAAGAGGGCAAGCTCTACCACGACACGGAAATGAAGGACAAACTCGCCGCCGCCCAGCCCTATGGCGACTGGATCGAGAAGATCGTTGACCTGAACGCCCTCTTGCGTGACGTGCCCGAGGCGCCGACCCATACGGGCGACGACCTGCGCCGTCGTCAGTTGGCCGCGGGCTATACGCTGGAGGAAATCGAGCAGGTCCTTCTGCCCATGGCCGAGGATGGCAAGGAAATGGTCGCCTCGATGGGCGATGACACGCCGGTGGCGGTTCTCTCGAACGTCTACCGCCCGCTGAGCCACTTCTTCCGCCAGAATTTCTCCCAGGTGACCAACCCGCCGATCGACTCGCTTCGTGAGGGTCGGGTCATGTCGCTGAAGACCCGCTTCGGCAACCTGCGCAACGTGCTGGACGAGAATTCCTCGCAGTCCGAAATCCTCGTCCTGGAAAGCCCCTTCATCGCCAATGGCGAGTTCAAGGTCCTGGTCGAGCGTTTCGGCGCCCAGGTGGCCCATATCGACTGCACCTTTGCGCCGGGCCCGGATGCCTTGCGCAAGGCGCTGGAGCGGATCCGCACCGAGGCCGAGGACGCCGTCCGTTCGGGCGCGGGCCAGCTGGTCCTGACCGACGAACACCAGGGCGCAGAGAAAGTCGCCATGCCGATGATCCTCGCGACCTCGGCGGTGCATTCCTGGCTGACGCGGAAAGGCCTGCGGACATTCTGCTCGATCAACGTGCGTGCGGCCGAGTGCATCGATCCGCATTACTTCGCGGTGCTGATCGGGTCGGGTGCCACGACGGTCAACCCCTATCTGGCCGAAGACACCATCGCCGACCGGATCTCGCGCGGTCTGCTGGAGGGCTCCTTGGTCGATGCCATGCGGCTTTACCGCGATGCCATCGACGCGGGTCTCTTGAAGATCATGTCCAAGATGGGGATCTCGGTGATCTCCTCCTATCGCGGCGGTCTGAACTTCGAGGCCGTGGGCCTGTCGCGCGCCATGGTGGCCGAGTATTTCCCCGGCATGCAAAGCCGCATCTCGGGGATTGGTCTGGTCGGCATCCAGATGAAGTCCGAAGAGGTCCATGCCAAGGGCTGGACCGCGGATACCCGCGTCCTGCCGGTCGGTGGCTTCTACAAGGCGCGGCGCTCGGGCGAGAAGCATGCCTGGGAAGCCCAGACCATGCATATGCTGCAATCGGCCTGCGACCGGGCGTCCTATGACATCTGGAAGCAGTATTCCGCAGCGATGCGGGCCAATCCGCCGATCCATATCCGCGACCTGTTGGACATCAAGGCCCTGGGCAAGCCGGTGGCCATCGAGGAGGTGGAAAGCATCACCTCGATCCGCAAGCGGTTTGTGACGCCGGGCATGTCGCTGGGGGCGCTCGGGCCCGAGGCGCACAAGACCCTGAACGTTGCCATGAACCGCATCGGGGCGAAGAGCGACTCCGGTGAGGGTGGCGAAGACCCGGCGCATTTCCTGCCCGAGGCCAATGGCGACAACCCTTCGGCCAAGATCAAGCAGGTGGCCTCCGGTCGCTTTGGCGTCACGGCGGAATATCTGAACGCCTGCGAAGAGCTGGAGATCAAGGTGGCCCAGGGCGCCAAGCCCGGCGAGGGTGGCCAGCTTCCGGGGATGAAGGTCACGGCGCTGATCGCGCGGCTGCGGCATTCGACGCCGGGGGTGACTCTCATCAGCCCGCCGCCGCACCATGACATCTATTCCATCGAAGACCTGGCGCAGCTGATCTATGACCTGAAGCAGATCAACCCGCGCGCCAAGGTGACGGTCAAGCTGGTGTCCTCGTCTGGTGTCGGCACGATTGCCGCGGGCGTGGCCAAGGCCAAGGCCGACGTGATCCTGATCTCGGGCCACAATGGCGGGACCGGGGCCAGCCCTGGCACCTCCATCAAATACGCGGGTCTCCCGTGGGAGATGGGTCTGACCGAGGCCCACCAGGTCCTCGCGATGAACAACCTGCGCGAGCGGGTGACGCTGCGGACCGATGGCGGCCTGCGGACCGGTCGTGACGTTGTCATGGCCGCGATGATGGGCGCCGAAGAGTTCGGGATCGGCACCGCCGCCCTGATCGCCATGGGCTGCATCATGGTGCGTCAGTGCCAGTCCAACACCTGCCCCGTGGGCGTCTGCACGCAGAACGAGGCGCTGCGCGCCAAGTTCACCGGCACGGCGGACAAGGTGGTCAACCTGATCACCTTCTATGCCCAGGAGGTGCGGGAGATCCTCGCCTCGATCGGCGCGCGGTCCCTGGACGAGATCATCGGGCGGGCGGATCTCTTGGCGCAGGTCTCGCGCGGGTCGGTCTTCCTCGATGACCTCGACCTGAACCCGCTCTTGATCTCGGTCGATTCGATGCAGAAGATCACCTACGACCGGTCCAAGCCGCGCAACCATGTGCCCGACACGCTGGATGCCGAGATCATCAAGGACGGCCACCGCTTCTTTGAAGACGGCGAGAAGATGCAGCTCTCCTATGCGGTGCGGAATACCTTGCGCACCATCGGGACGCGGGCGTCTTCCCATATCGTCAAGCGGTTCGGCATGCGCAATCAGCTGCAGGCCGATCATCTGACGGTGAAGCTGACCGGGTCTTGCGGGCAAAGCTTGGGCGCCTTCGCGGTGCGCGGGCTGAAGATCGAGGTCCAGGGCGATGCCAACGACTATGTCGGCAAGGGGCTTTCGGGGGCGACGATTGTCGTGCGGCCCTCGATGACCTCGCCCTTGAAGGCGGAAGAGAACACCATCGTCGGCAATACGGTTCTGTATGGCGCGACGGATGGGTTCCTTTACGCTGCTGGCCGGGCCGGTGAGCGGTTCGCCGTGCGGAACTCGGGCGCCAAGGTGGTGGTCGAGGGCGCGGGGTCGAATGCTTGCGAATACATGACCGGCGGGGTTGCGGTGATCCTGGGGCGGATCGGGGCCAACTTTGGCGCCGGGATGACCGGGGGCATGGCCTATCTCTATGACCCCGAGGGCGTGGCTGAGGATTACATGAACCTCGAGACGCTTCTGACCTGTGGTCTCGGCCATCCGCATTGGGAGGCGCAAGTGAAGGGCTTGATCGAGGCACATGTCGCCGAGACGGGCTCGCGGTTGGGCGCGCGGATCCTGGCCAACTGGGCGGAAGAGCGGGCGAATTTCCTGCAGGTCTGCCCGAAGGAAATGGTGTCTCGGCTGTCGCATCCCTTGTCGGATGAGGCGGTGAAGGTTCCGGCGGAGTAAGACCAAAGGGCCGGAGCGAAAGCTCCGGCCCTTTGACCAAGCGGAGATCCTGCGGATCAAGAGATGCATTCGGGGGGCTTTGCCCCCGTCCCTGCGGGACTCCCCCAGGATATTTGCGCCAAGTTGAAATCAGGGGAGGAGGGGGAGGAGGTCCGGGCTGGCATAGCCGTCGGGGATCAGGCCCTTGGCTTTCTGGAAGGCGCGGATGGCGGCCTGGGTGTTCGGGCCGATCTTGCCATCGGCGCCTTTCGTGTCGAAGCCTGCGCGCGTCAGGCCCTGTTGCAGGGCGATGCGCTCGGCAAGCGTCAGGGCGCGGAGGTCCCGGGGCCAGTCGTGCTGGAGCGGCGCGGCGCCCTTGATGCGGTCGGAGAGGTGGCCCACGGCGATGACATAGGCATCGGCGGGGTTATAGGCCTCGATGGCGTGGAAGTTGGGGCAGATCAGGAAGGCGGCGCCGCGGTGGCCTGCGGGGGCCAGGAGCGAGGCCTGGCAGTCGGGGAGAGTTTCGCTGACCGGTTCGACGCCGAGCGCGGCCCAATCGGCGCCGGGTTTCTTGATGCGTTCGCCCACCAGGGACCAGTCGATGTCCCGGGGCAGGGTGACTTCCACGCCCCAGGGGCCCTCGCCCCAGCCCCAATGGGCGAGAAAAGCTGCCGTCGAGGCCAGGGCATCGGTCGGATCATCGGCCCAAAGCGCGCGCTGGCCGTCGCCGTCGAAATCGACCGCGAGGCCCAGGACATTGGAGGGCATGAACTGCGTATGGCCAAGGGCCCCCGCCCAGGAGCCTTTCAGGCCAGGGTCGGCGCCGTCCTGGACCAGGCGCAGGGCGGCGACCAGCTCGCTCTCGAAATAGGCGGCGCGTCGGGTCGAGGAGGCCAGGGTTGCAAGACCCGCCAGGACGGGCACATCGCCGCGATTGGCGCCGTAGTCGCTTTCCAGGCCCCAGATGGCGACCACGACGGCGGGATCGACGTGATAGGCGGCCTCGATCCGCGCGAGGGTGGCCGCATGGGTCTTCATTGCCTCTTGCCCCCGCGCCACGCGGTCCTCGGAGACGGCGCGGTCGAGGTAATCCCAGATCGTCCGGGAGAACTCCGCCTGGTTGCGGTCGCGCTCCAGAACGTCTTCGCGGGCGACCATTGCCGGCCTTGCGCGGGCCCAAGTGGCTTCGGTGATCCCGGCGGCAAGGGCGCGGGTGTGGAAGGCGTCAAGCCAGGCGGGAAGGTCGGCCATGGTCCAGCTTTCGGACAGGGGGGAGTATCCCCGGGAGGCGGGCGGATCGGCCAGGGCCGGGGCGGCAAGCGCCATCAGAAGCAGGAGAAACCGTCCCATGGGGTTTTGATGCCCGATGGGACGGGTCAAGGCAAGAGCCGCCTCCCTGCGCGCAGGGTGCGCTTCAGCGCACCGCCCCCTCAGGCCGCGCGCAGCCTCGGTTGGTCGCGCAGAAGCCCGAGGATCTCGGCATTCTGCCGCTCCAGCCTGTGCAGGTGGTCCTGCAGCTCGGCAATCGTGCGGTTGCCGGTGTTCTGCAAGAGGAAGACCATCAGGAAGGTGGTGATCGTGGTCCCGGTGTTGATCACCAGTTGCCAGGTGTCCGAGAACTGGAACAGGGGCCCGGAGATGCCCCAGGCCAGGACCACGGCAAAGGCCAAGAGAAAGACCAGGGGGCGGCCCATGGCATTGGAAATCCAGGTTGCCAGCCGCTCGAAGCGGTTGTGGATGAAGGTCATCGTATTCTCCTTGTGCGACCGGCCGCCCGGGCCGCGCACAAGGGGTCACCCCTGGATGCGGTCCTCGGACGGCTCGGTCGATCGACTGTCGGGTGACATGTTGAAACCTTGGGTGAAACGGGCATGGCGCCCGCGAGGGGGGAGATAGCAGGGAAGGCGCGGGAAATCAACCCGCCGGGGCGTGAGGCGTCGGGCCGGTCGCCAGCGGGGCGAGGTCCCGGATCAAGCCCGGGACGGCGGAGAGTGGGTGAAGGCGGTCGCGCCCAGGCGACGGCGCGGCCTGGGCGTTCTCGTTCCGCTGCGTAGCCCGGGGTATACCCCGGGCTCAGCGCCGGGTGCGGGTGACCTTCTTCTTGATCCCGTCGCTGCGCGCCTTGAAGCCCGCGCCCTTGCGGGGGCTATAGCCTTTGCCGCGCGGGGCGGGGCTGCGGGTGCTGCCTTCGACGTTCAGCAATTCCAGCACCAGGCCGCCGGTCGTGGGCGTGGCCTCGGCGAGGCGCACCGTGACGCGCTGACCCAGGCCGAGCGTTGTGCCGGTATCGGCGCCCGTCAGGGTCTGGGTCTCTTCGTCATAGCGGAAGTATTCCCGGCCGACGGAGCGGATGGGGACCAGCCCATCCGCCCCGGTCTCGTCCAGCTTGACGAAGAGGCCGAACTTCTGGACGCCAGCGATGCGGCCCGAAAACTCGGTGCCGACGCGGTCGGAGAGATAGGCCGCCAGGTAGCGATCGGTCGTGTCACGCTCGGCCGCCATGGACCGCCGCTCGGTGTCCGAGATCAGCTTGGCGGTCTCTTCCAGGTTCTCCACATCCCAGGGCGAGAGCCCGTCCTTGCCCCAGCCATGCGACGCAATCAGTCCGCGATGGACGATCAGGTCGGAATAGCGCCGGATCGGCGAGGTGAAATGCGCGTAGTTCCGCAGCGCGAGCCCGAAATGGCCGAAGTTCTGCGGGGCGTAATAGGCCTGGGTCATGGACCGCAGCGCGGTGATGTTGATGAGCTCGGCGAATTCGGAGCCCTGGGCGGCCTCCAGGAGCCGGTTCAGATGGGCGGTCTTCAGCACCTGGCCCTTGGCGAGCACGAAGCCCGAGGCCTGGGCCACCTCCCGCAGGGCGTCCAGCTTTTCGGGCGAGGGCTCTTCGTGGACGCGGAAGAGGAGGGGCTGTTTCAGGCGGATCAGCTCTTCGGCGGCGGCGACATTGGCCAGGACCATGAACTCTTCGATCAGCTTGTGGGCGTCGAAGCGCTCGGCGAAGGCGACCGAAGTCACCTGGCCCTCGTCGTTCAGGATGATCTTGCGCTCGGGCAGGTCAAGCTCCAGCGGCTGGCGGGCGGCTCGGGCGGCTTTGAGGCTGGCATAGGCGGCGTAGAGCGCGCGCAGGTTGCCCAAAAGCGGCAAGGTCGCGGCATCGGGGCTGCCGTCGATGGCCGACTGGACCTGGGCGTAGCTCAGCGCGGCCTTGGACCGCATCAGGCCGCGCGTGAAGCTGTGCCGCAGCTTCCGCCCGTCGCGGTCGATGACCATGCGGACGGCGAGGCAGGCGCGGTCGACATTCTCGTGCAGCGAACAGAGGTCGCCCGAGAGGATATCGGGCAGCATCGGCACGACGCGGTCGGGGAAATAGCTGGAGTTGCCGCGCTTCCTCGCCTCACGGTCGAGGGCCGAGCCGGGGGTCACGTAATGGGCGACATCGGCGATGGCCACCCAGAGGATATGGCCGCCTTCGTTATGCGGGTCACTATCCGGCTCCGCGTAAACCGCATCGTCGCGGTCGCGGGCGTCGGGCGGGTCGATGGTGCAGAGCGCCAGGTCCCGCAGGTCCTCACGCGAGCCCAGGGGCGCTTCGACCTTGCCGTCCGCCTCGGCGATCACCGCATCGGGGAAGTCGTCGGGGATGCCGTGCTGGTGGATGGCAATGAGGCTCACCGCCTTGGGGCCCGAAGGGTCGCCCAGCCGCACGATGATCCGGGCCGAGGGCAGGCCCATGGAGCGTTTGCCGATCAGCTCGGCCTCGACCAGTTCGCCATCACGGGCCTCGTTCACGCCGTCACGCGGCACCCGCCATTCCTTGTCCGAGCCCTTGTCGATGGGCTGGATTCGGCCCCCCTCGGCCGATTTGCGGAAGATCCCCAGGACCTTGTGCGCCGTGGTCCCCAGGGCGCGGATCAGCCTTGCCTCATAGCCATGGTCCTCGCCCGTCACCCGTGTCAGGCGCGCCAGGATCCGCATCCCCTCGCCCAGGGCCGGGTCGCCCTTCTGTGGCACGATCAGGATGGCCGGGCCATCGGTCGGCACGCCGGCCTCCAGGGGCCGGGCGAAGAGGTCGCCATCGGCATCGGGAGCCAGCACCTCCAGCACGGCGACGGGGGGCAAGACGCCCTCGGCGCGGCGCGGAGCGCGCGGCAGGCCATCCTCTGCCTCGATCTCGTCGATCATGCGGGCGAGGTCGCCCCTTGCCGCACCCTTGATGCCGAAGGCACGGGCGATGTCGCGGCCATTGGCCTGGAGCGGATTTTCAGCGATCCACTGGCGGATCTGGGCTTTGGAGGGGAGAGGGGTCATGCCCCCCCGTAGCACCTTTGGCGCAAAGGGGAAAGCCTTGCGGGGAAAGGGCGCCCCTGCCACTCTGCCCGCCAGAGGTGCCCCATGACCAGAGACAGCCTGACCACGACCCAAGCCCTGCCCAAGGTGACCCGCGCCAAGGGGTCCTACCTGTGGGATGCCACCGGCAAGCGCTATATCGACGGCTCCGGCGGGCCTGCGGTCTATTGCCTGGGTCATGCGCATGACGAGGTCAACGAGGCCGTCTTTGCCCAGATGCGCGACATCGCCCATGGCTATCGCTACAACTTCACCACCGACGCGCTGGAGGAGCTGACGCAGGTCCTGCGCGACCGGACCGGGATGGCGGAGATGGTCTTCGTCAGCTCGGGCTCCGAGGCGGTCGAAAGCTGCCTGAAGATCGCGCTGCAATATCACACGGCGCGAGGCGAGAAGACCCGGCGGCGGTTCATCTCGCGTGAGCGGTCCTGGCATGGCAATACGCTGGGGGCCCTGGGGCTCTCGGGCTTTGCGGAGCGGACCCTGGCCTATGAGGGCGCCTTCATCCCCTCGATCAAGCTCTCTCCGGCCAATGATTACAGGCCCTTGGGCCCCGACAATGCCGCGGCCTGCGCGGCAGAGCTGGAGGCCGCGATCCTGAAGGCGGGGCCCGAGACCATCGCCGGTTTCGTCTTCGAGCCCGTCGTGGGGGCGGCGGGGGGCTGCGTGCCCGCGCCTGCGGGCTATGCGGCCCTGGTGCGCGAGATCTGCGACCGTTACGGCGTCCTGATGATCGCCGACGAGGTCATGTGCGGCGCGGGCCGCACCGGGACCTGGTCCGCGCTGCAACATGACGGGGTCACGCCTGATATCATGTCCATCGCCAAGGGCCTCGCGGCGGGCTACGTCCCCCTGGGCGCCGCGCTGTGCACCGCCAAGGTCTGGGAGCCGATCCGCGCCGCCGATGGCGCCTTTGGCACGGGGCACACCTTCACCGGCCATACGGCGGCCTGTGCGGCGGCCCTGGCAGTGCAGAGGATCATCACCCGCGACGGGCTTTTGCCCCGGGTGGCGGAGAATGGCGGCCTTCTGAAGGCCTGGCTGGGCGCGGCGCTCGCCGATGTGGAGTTCATCGGCGATATCCGTGGCCGCGGCCATTTCATCTGCGCCGAGCTGGTCGAGAATCGCGCGACCAAGGCGCCTTTTGACCCCTCACGGAAGCTCTTCCTGAAGATCAGGGCGCGGGCGATGGAGAACGGGCTGATCTGCTATCCGGTCGGCGGCAATGTCGATGGCAAGCGCGGCGATATCGTCATCCTGGCGCCGCCTTACAATGCAACCGAGGCCGAATTGGTCGAGATCGTCGACAAAACCGTCCGCTCGATCCGTGAAGTCCTGGCCTTGGAAAGGATTGGTTAACTTTCACGCGCCATTGATGAGTCGTGAGCCCAGGTCCGTGTTAGGGTGCAAAAAAACAAGGGGAAGTGCCATGATCCAGTTCTACTCTGCCTTGATGATCATCGGTCTGGCCTTCTTTACCCTGATGGCCGGGCCGTCGATGGCGGTGGGCACCTCGGATGGCAGCAGCGAGACGGCCGCCGCCCCCTATGACGAGGCCAAGGCCATGGTGGATGAGGGCTCTTATGCCGCCGCCCTGCCGAAACTCGTGGGCCTGGTGCAGAACGACCCGGGCAATGCCGATGCCTGGAACCTCTTGGGTTTCACCTATCGCAAGCTGGGCCAGCTTGAGGACAGCGATGCCGCCTATCTGAAGGTCCTGGCGATCAACCCCGACCACCTGGGCGCCTTGGAGTATCAGGGCGAGCTCTTCATCACCCAGGGCAAGATCGACGCGGCCAAGGCGAACCTCGTCAAGCTGCAAGGTCTCTGCGGGAATTGCGAAGAGGCGGAAGACCTGGAAAAGGCACTGAAGGCCGCCGGGGCGTAAGACCCGGGGTTTACCCCGGGCTACGCTGTGGCAGGGGCGCGCGCCCTCGTTCCTGGGAGCTTTGGCGGTGACCCGGGGTTTACCCCGGGCTACAGGAGCCCCCTCGGTATCGGGACTGTTGAGGGTGGTAGGGGTGTTCAGCCCAGACCCACGGTGACCTTGGCCGCATAGCCCGTGGCCGTCCGGGTCATGGTCAGAAGCTGCTGCGCCACCTGCTCGGGCGTGTTGTCGCCGAAGACATTGTCGCCATCCAGGCTCGTCCGGTCGAGGTTCCGCAGGCTGGCGGGATAGCGCGCATCGGCATAGGCCTCGCGGCAGGTCGCCTCGGGCAGGGCCATCTGCGAGGTCAAGAGCGCCCCGCCCGCCACCGCCGCCTCGGCCGAGGCGAAGACCTCGAAATGGATATGGGGCCAGCGCCCGTCGTAGCAGCCCGGCACGATGGTCGTGACCCGCGCCACGCCCGAGGCATCGGTCAGCACCACGCCGCGCAGGTAGTTCCGCTCGGGCAGGTCATAAAGCGAATAGCGCCCCTCGGCATCGGCATGCCACAGGTAAATCGCATGGCCGCCCAAGGGTTTGCAGCCGTCGACCGAGATCAGCGCAATCTCCAGCTCCAGGGGGATGCCCTCCGCCGCTCCGTCCAGGTCGCCGAAGGAGGTCCTGATATCGTCGCGCATCACGCTCTGCTGTTTCAGCACATCGACCACCTGCCCCTCGCGGCTGTTCGAGCCATCGGCGGGATAGGGGCCATTGGTCTCGGCGGGAGTCTTCAGACATTGGCCGCCATCCGCGCCGGTGCCAAAGACATTGGCCTCGGAATCGGAAGGCGGCAGGGCCTGCGCCAGGGCATAGCCGCCCAAGCCCAGCCCCAGAAGCGAGAGAACCACCCCCCGCCGTCCCATCAGCCGCGGCAGGTCGCGCGCCAAACCTTCATCATCGTCGTGCATTTTCGCCTCATTTTTCCAAAGCTGTGCGGCATAAACGGCAGGGTGGCGCCATTCCGTCGCGCCCGTCAACGAAATCTCCACCTCTGCGCGGCCAACTGCCTTCAGGTCCAGAAGGAGCACGGAATGACGAATCTCGCCCCTCTTGCGCGAAGCCTTGGCCATGAGGCCATTTTGCGCAAAGTCTATGAACAGGCCGATCTTGGCCCCCTGGCCACGCGGCTGGCCGAAAGGGCGGGGCCACGCGATCCGGCGGCGGCATTGGACCTGTCGACGCTGCTGATGACCCAAGGTGGCGCTATGGCGGCGGAAGGCCAGGCGATGCAACGCGCCGCCGCCCGCTTTCAGCGCAGCTACGAGATCCCGCATGGGGCGGCCACCGGCCCGCGGATCCTGGCCTTCGTGACACCCGGCGATTTCATGTCGAACACGCCGATCGACTTCCTTCTGGCCGGCACCGATGCCGTGCTGATCCTGCATTTCGTCGATGCCGAGACCGAGGATCTGTCGGATCTGCCCCCCCATGACGTGGCCTTCATGGCAGTCGGAGAGGGGCCGCAGAATGCCGCCGTCCTGACCAACCTCTGCCGTCTCTTGCAGGATTTCCCCGGCCCGGTGCTGAACAATGCACCCGGAACCATCCTGCGCCTGTCGCGCGACCGGGTCAGCGCCATGCTGCAGGATATCCCGGGTCTTCTGTGCCCGCCCACCACGCGGATGACCCGCGCGGCCCTGACGGCCGTCGCGCGGGCCCGGCGCTTCTTCGACTATCCGGCCGTGCTGCGGCCCCTGGGCAGCCATGCGGGCCATGGCCTGGCCCGGGTCTGCGATCCCGACGAGCTGGTGGCCTTCCTCTCCCTGAACCCCGAGGAGGAGTTCTACGCCGCCCCCTTCATCGACTACCGCGATGCGCAGGGCCGCTTTGCCAAGGCCCGGGTGGTCCTGATCGGCGGCAAGCCCTTTGCCAGCCACCTCGCGGTCTCCGAGCACTGGATGGTCCATTACCTGAACGCCGCGATGGAGACCAACGCCGACCGCCGCGAAGCCGAGGCCGCCTGGATGGAGGATTTCGACCAGGGCTTCGCCAAGCGCCACGGGGCGACGCTCCAGGCCCTGGCCGTTCGCCTGGGGCTGGATTACTTCGGCATCGACTGCGCCGAAATGCCGGATGGGCGGCTCCTGGTCTTCGAACTCGACGTGGCGATGATCGTCCATGACATGGATTGCGCGACGCTCTTCCCCTACAAGAAACCCGCGATGCGTAAGCTCTTCGACGCCTTCGTCGCCCTGTGCGACGCCCGGTCCCACCTCTGAACGGCGGGGAGGCGCTGCCTCCCCGAGCCCCTCCGGGATATTTGGGCCAAGGTGAAAGACAAGAGGTCTCGCGCCGTGGTCCGGCGTGTCCTCAGCGGGCCGAGGCAAGGGGCGAAGTCTTCCTTTGGCCCTCTGTAGATCACCCAAAGACTCCAGGCTGGACCAAGATCCCTCAAGCGCGTCGCGCCAAGCCAAGCGCCATCCGGGGCCCTTCACGCCTTCTCATATCCGCCCGCCCGAGCCTCTCCAATGCCCCGCCGCAACCGGGCGAGCCCCCGCAACGCCAAAGCCAATGCTCTTTCAACTTGGCGCAAATACTCCTGCTGGAGGCTCATGACTTTCATCCGGGACCTCCGCCTTTCCCCCGATGGTCAGGGCAATTCTCGCCCCTTTCACATTGGCCCAAATATCCCCGCCGGAGGCTCCCCCCCTCCCCCCAGCACCGACCCCAGGCCCCCAAGCGCCTGCTGTCCTCGCAGTCGGCAGGGCCGCACGCAAAGGAAAAGGGCCCCGCCGACAGTCGGCAGGGCCCCCTCCTCAACTCGAGCGACTTCAGCCCTTCTTCAGGACCTTGCTGCCCAGCAGTTCCGCGATCTGCACCGCGTTCAGCGCCGCGCCCTTGCGCAGGTTGTCGGACACGCACCACAGCGAGATGCCATTCTCGATCGTCGAATCCTGGCGCACGCGCGACACATAGGTCGCATATTCACCCACGCATTCGATGGGGGTGATGTAGCCACCGGGTTCGCGCTTGTCGATCAGCATGACGCCCGGCGCCTCGCGCAGGATGTCTTGCGCTTCCTGCCAGTCCAGGGGCTCTTCGAACTCGATGTTGATGGCTTCGGAGTGGCCGACAAAGACCGGCACCCGGACGCAGGTCGCGGTGACCTTGATCTTGGGGTCCAGGATCTTCTTGGTCTCGGCCACCATCTTCCACTCTTCCTTGGTCGAACCATCGTCCAGGAAAACGTCGATATGCGGGATCACGTTGAAGGCGATCTGCTTGGAGAACTTCTTCGGCGGCACTTCGGCGACCGGGTTATAGACCGCCTTGGTCTGATCCCAGAGCTCGTCCATGCCCTCTTTCCCCGCGCCCGAGACCGACTGATAGGTCGCCACGACCACGCGCTTGATCTTCGCGCGGTCATGCAGGGGCTTCAGCGCCACGACCATCTGCGCGGTCGAGCAGTTCGGGTTGGCGATGATGTTCTTCTGCTTGTAGCCAAAGATCGCATCAGCATTCACTTCCGGCACGATCAGGGGAACCTGCGCGTCGTAGCGATACAGAGAAGAGTTGTCGATCACGATACAGCCCGCCGCCGCAGCCTTGGGCGCATAAAGCTTCGTCGCCTCCGAGCCCACCGCGAAAAGCGCGATGTCCCAGCCGGTGAAGTCGAAAGTATCCAGGTCCTTGGTCTTCAAAGTTCGGTCGCCAAAGCTGACTTCGGTGCCGAGAGATTTGCGCGACGCCAGCGCCACGATCTCATCGACGGGGAACTCGCGCTCGGCGAGGATGTTCAGCATTTCGCGGCCCACGTTGCCCGTGGCACCCGCGACGACGACTTTATAGCCCATCGGGGTTCTCCTATAGATCTTCCGACATGAAAGACGGGGTCGCATAGCGTGAATACGACGCGGGGGAAAGCGGATTCGTCGCGGATGGGCGGGCAAAGCGCCAGCCCCGCGCCAGCCTGTCGCAAAAGGGAGTTTGACATGAAACGCATTGCCTTGGTTCCTTGCATGGCTCTTCTCCTGGCCGGGCCTGCCCTGGCCAACGACGGGTTCGGCGGGTTCACCGCCACGGGCCTGACCTTTGGCCAGACCGACAAGGTCGCGATGGAGACCGAGGATCTTATGATCTCTCCCGACCGGATTTCGGTCGATTACACCTTTCGCAACCTGACCGACCAGGATGTCACCGGCGAGGTGATCTTCCCCCTGCCGCCGATCCCGATGGGCGATCTGATCAATGGGATGTGGAACCTGCCCGAGGATACCCTTCGCGAAAACCTCATGGATTTCAAGGCTGTGGTCGATGGCGCGCCGGTTGCCCTGCAGATCGACCGCCTGGCCGTGATCCTGCCCGAGGCCTGGTGGGAGCTGACGCCCTCCCAGCAATATGACACGCCCGGCCAGGATGTGACGGCGCTTTTGGCCGAACATGGGCTTGCCGTCTCGCTGGATGGCGAGAGGGCCTGGGAGGAGATCCAGGCGCTCTCTCCCGCTTCCCGCGATGCGCTTTTGGCGGCGGGGGTGATCGGGGATTACGACGACACCGAGGGCTTCGACCTTTACCCCAATTGGTCGGTCGTTCTGCGCTATCACTGGACCCAGACCTTCAAGGCGGGCGCCGTGACGAAGGTGCATCACGACTACGAGAACCGCCCGACCGGCGGCGTCTTTGGTTGGGAGCATCCGCCGGAACAGGATTACCTGAAGGACATCGCCCGGACCTATTGCATCGACGAGGGCACCTCCACGGCCATCGCCAAGGCCCTGGCCCGTCCCGATGCCAGTGAGGGCGCCTGGGGCATGGCCTATCAGATCGACTATGTCCTGCGCACCGCCAATTCCTGGGCCGGGCCGATCCAGCGCTTTACCCTGACCCTGGACAAGGGCGACCCCGCCAACGTCATCTCGCTTTGTGCCGAGGGGGTGAAGAAGACCGGGCCCACCACCTTTACCGTCGAGAAGACCGATTTCACCCCGGATCAGGACCTGAAAATCCTGCTGGTTCAGCCCGCCGGAGAGTGAAGCGCAAAGCGCGGGTCGGTGGCCATGAGGCGCTCGACGAAATCGCGTTCGGCGGCGAAGTCATGCGGCACTTGGGCTGCGGTGCGTGACCCCGACAGCGACATCGAGGCGAAGAAGTCGAAGCCCCAAAGGTCCACCTTCGCGGCCTGAGACCGCGCCAGAAGGTCGATCATCATAAGCCCGGTGGTCGGCGGCGCCCCAAGGGTTGCCGTCAGCCGGGCGATATCCTCCAGCGGGTGCAGGTAGAAGCCCGGGCTCTGCGCCAGGCCCCAGCTCAGCCTTTTGCGTTTCGGGCTCATCCACAGGATGCGGCCGGGGCGCAACCGCTCCAGGTCGCGCTGCGGCAGGCTGGTCGCCAGGGCCAGCATGTCGGTCCTGGTGCCATGGCTTTCCGTGCTGGGCATCGGCGCGCGGTTGATGCGGATGACCAGGTCGGCGGCGTCGATCTGCTCTCCCGCGCCAGATAGGGCGCGGGCATTGCCGACCAGGGCCACGGATTTCCCTGCCAGATCGGCCTGCAAGTCAGATTCCGGGACCGAAAGTGCCGCAATCGGCGCCTCGCGCCGGAAGGTGCGCGCCCAAAGGAAGCCCAGCCGGTTCATGCCAGCATCTCGCGGTAGATGCGGACGATGGCCGCGGCCTCGTCCTCGATGCGGTGATGCGACAAGGCGCGGGCGCGGGCCGCGGCGCCCTTTTCGGCCAGGGGCCAGGTCAGGGCCGCCGCGATGGCCTCGGTCAGGGCGGGCAGGTCATCGGGCGGGACCAGGGCGCCGACCTCGGGCACGACCAGGCTCTCGAAGGCCCCGGTGCGGGTGGCGACCAGGGGGACACCGCAGGCCATGGCCTCGAGGGGCGTCAGGCCAAAGCCCTCCCAGCGCTGCGGGGCGACGTAGAGGTCCAGCGCGCGATACCAATCGGCCACTTGGTCGACGGGGACCTCGGGGGGGAAGAGGATGCGGTCCGACAGGCCAGCGGCCTGAACCTCCGCCACCAGGCCCTCGTAGAAGTCGCGGAACTTGCCCACCGCGCGGCCCATCACCAGGGCTGTGACCCCGGGGTGATCGGGCAGAAGCCGGATCATCGCGCGGACGAAATGGTCGGTCCCTTTCGACGGCCTGATCCGCCCATAGCAGCCGACCAAGACCCCTTCCGGCAGGCCGAGCCGCGCCCGCAGGGCCGCGCGGTCCGGTGAAGGGGAAAAGCTCTCGGTGTCGATGCCATGCATGATCACGGTCGAAGGCCGCTCCAGATAGCCCGCCGTCCGGTCAGAGGTCGCGATCACCCGGTCCATCTTGCCGATCAGCCACTTGGTATAGCCCGTGTGCCGCCGCTGCGAGGCCGAGGTGAAAAGGAGCTTCAGCCGCCGCCGGAAGAGCCCCTTCAGCACAAGGCCCAAAAGCATCTCGGTGTTGCGCCGCGCGTGCCAGACCCGGAGCCGGTCGCGGCTCAGCCACAGGCAAGAAATCAGGGGGATATGCGGCAGGCCCGCAGGCAGGCCCGGCCCGGTCGCAACGATGCCGATCAGGCGCGCCTGCAGGGGGATCAGCCGCACGACGGTGGCCGTGACGCCCGACAGGCGGCGCTTCAGGTTGGGGGCTACGACCTCGATCATGCCCCCCATTTAGCCGGTTCAGGCCGGGACTGCCACCCGATGCTCTCGGATCGGCAGGTGGATCAGCGCGGAAAAGGCTCCGACTCCGATGCCCACCCACCAGACCAGGGTGTAATCCCCGGTCAGGTCATACATCTTGCCGCCCAGCCAGACGCCGAGGAAAGAGCCCAACTGGTGGCTGAGGAAGACGAAACCGTAAAGCGTGCCCATGTAGCGGATGCCGAAGAGATGCGCGACCAGGCCCGAGGTCAGCGGCACGGTGGCCAGCCACAAAGCCCCCATGACGGCCGAGAAGGCCAGCACGGTAAAGGGCGTCATCGGCGCCATGATGAAGGCCGCCGAGGCCAGTGTCCGCGCCGTATAGATCCCCGCCAGCAGGTATTTCTTGCTGAACCGCTTCCCCAGCGCCCCCGCATAGATCGACCCCGCGATGTTGAAGAGCCCGATGACCGAGATCGACACCGCCCCCAGCGTCGAGGTCGTCGAAATCCCCATCCCCGCCAGCATCCCATTCGGGTCGATGGCCGCGCAGGCCTCGGTGACGAAGGCCGGGAAATGGGCGGTGATGAAGGCCAGCTGGTAGCCACAGCTGAAAAAACCCATGAAGATCATGGCATAGGACGGGTCCTTGAAGGCGCGGATCAGGACGGTGCCGAGGCTTTCCTGCAGCTCTGCCTTGGAGGCCAGGGGCTGGGCCCGCAGGAACGGGAGCGCGAAGAGGGTGCAGAGGATGACCACGGCAAAGATGACGAAAACCGTGGTCCAGGGAAAGACGTGCAACAGCGCCTGGGCGGTGGGCGCGCCGATGACCTGTCCGGCGGAGCCCGCCGCCGTGGCTATCCCTAAGGCCAGGGAACGGTTCTCGGGGTGGCTCGCGCGGCCCACGATGGCCAGGATCACGCCAAAACCGGTGCCCGCGATGCCGAAGCCCACCAGCACCTCCAGCGCCTGCATCATGCCCGGCGTGGTGGCGTAAGACGACAGGACCAGGCCCAGGGCATAAAGCAGCGCCCCGGCGATGATGGCGCGGCGGTCGCCAAAGCGTTCGGCCAGGGCGCCGAAGATCGGCTGACCGATCCCCCAGGCCAGGTTCTGCACCGCAATGGCCATCGAGAAATCCGACCTCGGCCAGCCGAAACTGTCATGGATCGGCAGCTGGAAGACGCCAAAGCTCGCGCGGATGGCGAAGTTCAGCATCAGGACGGCGCAGCCCGCGATCAGGATCGGGGTGAAGACGGAGGGACGGGTCATGGGGGCTCCTGCGAAGGCCGCCAACTTCGGCCTTTCGCCCGTCGCCGTCAAATTCCGTTTTGTGATTCAGCCCTCGGAGGGGCGCTGGTTGTCCTTGGGGCAGAGGTGGCTTGCGCCCTCGGGCACCGGGCGGCCACAGGCCATGCACATGCCGGTGCGGCCCTGGCGCAACCCATGGCCCACCGCGATCCGGTGGTCGAAGACGAAGCACTCGCCCTGCCAGAGGCTCTCCTCTTCGGGGACCTCTTCGAGGTATTTCAGGATGCCGCCCTGCAGGTGGAAGACCTCTTCGACGCCCTCGCCCAAGAGGTAGTTGGTCGATTTCTCGCAACGGATGCCGCCGGTGCAGAACATGGCGATGCGCTTGCCTTCGAACTCGGCCTTGTGGGCCTGCCACCAGGCCGGGAAGTCGCGGAACTTCGTCGTCTGCGGGTCGACGGCGCCCTTGAAGGTCCCGACCTCGACCTCGTAATCGTTGCGGGTGTCGATCACGGCGACATCCGGCGCGCTGATCAGAGCGTTCCATTCCTTGGGCGGGATATGGCGGCCGACCTTTGCCCGGGGGTCGATCCCCGGCACGCCCAGGGTCACGATCTCCTTCTTCAGCTTCACCTTCACGCGGGGGAAGGGCATGCGTTCCGCCGGGCTTTCCTTCCAGACCAGGTCCGCGCAGCCGGGCAGGGCGCGGATATGGGCGATCACCGCGTCGATCCCCTGACGCGTCCCCGCGATGGTGCCGTTGATCCCCTCTGACGCCAGGAGCAGCGAGCCCATGACGCCCCATTCAGCACAAAGCGCCCTCAGCCCCGGGCGCAGGGCATCCGGGTCGGGGAAGGGGGTGAAGTGATAAAGCGCTGCCACGACGAACATGGGCGCGGGATAAACCGGGGCGGGGCCAAGGTCCAGCCTCTTGCCTGCGACGCCCCGCCGCGCCACTCTGCGGCAAAGGAGACTGCCCATGTCTGTCATTACCGCCTCTGAAGCCCTGATCGTCATCGACGTGCAAAACGACTTCTGCCCCGGAGGCGCCCTGGCCGTGGCCGGGGGGGATGAGATCGTGGCGCCGATCAACGCGCTGATGGAGCGCTTTGACACGGTCGTCCTGACCCAGGACTGGCATCCGGCGGATCACAGCTCCTTTGCCGCCAACCACCCGGGCGCGCAGGCTTTTTCCGAAATCGACATGGCTTACGGCCGCCAGACGCTCTGGCCCGTCCATTGCGTGCAGGGGACGGAAGGGGCGGCCTTTCACCCCGGCTTGCAGACCGACCCGGCCCATCTGGTGATCCGCAAGGGCTTTCGGCGCCAGATCGACAGCTACTCGGCCTTTTTCGAGAACGACCGCCAGACGCCCACCGGGCTCGAGGGCTATCTGCGGGGGCGGGGCGTGACCTCGGTGACGCTGGTGGGGCTGGCCACCGACTACTGCGTGGCCTTTTCCGCGCTGGACGCAAGGGCGCGCGGCTTTGGCGTGACGCTTCTGCCCGACCTCTGCCGGGCCATCGATCTCGGCGGCTCGCTCCTGCGGCAAAGGCAGGCGATGACGGCGGCGGGCGTGGTCTTCGGTTAATTCCCCGTTAGGCTCATTGGCTTAGGCTTCCGCCAAACTGCGGAAGATGGGCATGGCCGAATCCACAACCGAATCCGAGGTCTTGACCGACCTCAAGCGGCTAGAACACCGGATGAGCCCGCCTGGCCGCCTTCTCAGCTTTGCCCATGCGCGGCTGCGGGCCTTCCCCCTGCGGCTGGCGCTGACCTTTTACGGCGTCTTCGTGCTTGCCCTGCTGGAGGATGCGCGCCTGGCCCTGGCCCTGGCGCTCCTGAGCCTGATCGGCGAGACGGTGGATGCGCTGGGCCTGCGCACCGCCATCGCATGGACCGAAAGGGACATGGCCCGCGGCATGGAAAGCCGCCGCCCCCTGCGGGTCATTGCCTTGGCCACCACGCTTCAGTCCCTGACCCTGGTCGCCAGCATCGACCTGGCCTGGAGCAAGTCTGGCCCGCATGAGATGCACTTCTTCGCCGCCGTCTTCCTGGTCGCGGCGCTGATCAACGCGGGTTACGGACGGGTCTACCTGCCGCAGATCGCCGACCTGCGCATGGCGATCTATCTGTCGGCCGGCGTCGTCATGAACCTGTGGGAGTTCGTCAGCACTCCCGGCGGTTTCAGTCGCGAGCATCTGTATTTCGCAGCCTCCTTCCTGCTTCTGGTCATCCTGGCCGCGATCTTCGTCCGCACGGCAGAGCGCAACCACCAGCACCGCCGACTGTCCGAGTATCGGCTGCTGAAACACCAGCAGGAACAAGAGCTTGCCCGCGCAGCCCTTGCCCGCCACGCGGCCGAAAGCGAAAGGCTGGCCCTGGTGGCGCAATATGCCAACGACAGCATCCTGGTCTGTGGGCCGGATGGGCGGATCGAATGGGTCAACGACACCTTCACCCGCATCACCGGCTATGCCATGGCCGAGGTTCTGGGCCATCTGCCCGCAGAGGTCCTGAACGCCGACGACACCGACCCGGCCACGACCTCCCGCCTGGTCGAGGCGCGACGGCGCCAGCAGCCCCTGCGGGTCGAGGTTCTGAACCGTGGCAAGTCGGGGCGGCTCTTCTGGATCGAGACCTCGATCACGCCGATCTTCGATGACGACGGCACCCTCACCCGCTGGATCGCGGTTGAACGCGAGGTGACCGAGGCCAAGGCGCGCGAGGCCGAACTGGCCCGCGCCCGCGCTGCCGCCGAAGAGGCCGCCCAGTCGAAATCCCGCTTCCTGGCCAATATGAGCCACGAGATCCGCACGCCGATGAACGGGGTGATCGGGGTGGCCGAGCTGCTCAGCCAGACCCGGCTCAACGCCACCCAGCGCGACTATGTCGAGACGATCCTTGATTCGGGGCGGCTTCTCCTGGAGATCATCAACGACATCCTCGACCTGGCCAAGTTGCAATCCGGCAACCAGCCGCTTGAGGCCAAGCCCTTCGAGCTGCAGGCCACGGTCGAGGGCGTGGTGCGCATCCTGACCCCGGTCGCCTCCAAGAAGGGCATCAGGCTCCGCGCCGAGATCGAGGGCGAGGCCACGGTCCTTGGCGACGAGGGCAAGCTGCGGCAAATCCTGGTCAACCTTGTGGGCAACGCGGTCAAGTTCACCCTGACCGGCGAGGTCGTCATCAAGGTCCGCCCGCCCATCGTCGCGGGCCAGATGCTGGAGATCGCGGTTCAGGACACCGGCATCGGCATCGCCCCCGACCGCATCCAGCGCATCTTCGAAAGCTTTGCCCAGGCCGACAACGGCATCTCGCGCCAGTTCGGCGGCACGGGGCTTGGCCTGACCATCTCCTCCATGCTGGCCGAAAGGATGGGGGGCGGGATCTCGGTGCGCTCGGAAATCGGCCATGGCTCGACCTTTACCCTGCGCGTCGACATGCCTCTGACCAGGCTTTCGCCTGCCGAGGCGCCCTTGCCAAGCACCGCCGCCCTGCGTCCCGGGTTGCGTATCCTGGTGGCCGAGGACAACCGCACCAACATGATGATCCTGCGCAAGATGCTCAAGGACCAGGTGGCCGCCCTGATCGAGGCCGAGGACGGCGAAGAGGCCGTCCGCCTCTGGCACGAGACGCAGCCCGACCTTGTCTTGATGGATGTGCTGATGCCCAAGAAGGACGGGCTGCAGGCGACGCGCGAGATTCGCGCCGCCGAGGCGGAGGGCGGGGGTCATTGCCCGGTCCTGGCGCTGACCGCCAATGCCTTTGGTGAGGACCGCGCCGCCTGTCTCACCGCCGGGATGGATGGGTTCCTCGTCAAGCCGCTCAGCAAATCCGACCTGATCGCCGCGATCTCGCGTCATTGTCCCTCCGAACCCCTGCGCGATACCGGCTGATTTGACCTTGCCCCGCCCCGGTGCCATGGTGCGCCACGAAGGAGCCCCTCCATGGTCGAAATTGCCACCCGTGTCTGGAACCACCGCTGGAAGATCGACCCGATCGTCCGGTCCCTGATCGACACGGACTTCTACAAGCTCTTGATGTGCCAGTCGATCTTTCGCAACAAGCCCGATGCGACGGTGCAATTCTCGCTTCTGAACCGGTCGTCGAAAATCCGCCTGGCCGAGTTGATCGACGAGGGGGAGCTGCGCGAACAGCTGGACCATGTGCGCAGCTTGTCGCTCAGCCGGGGGGAAAGCACCTGGCTGCGCGGCAACATGTTCTACGGCAAGCGCCAGATGTTCCGCCCCGATTTCATGGAGTGGTTCGAGGGCCTTCGCCTGCCGCCCTATCACCTGGAAAAACGCGACGGCCAGTTCGAGCTGACCTTCGAGGGCCGCTGGCCCGAGGTCATGCTCTGGGAGATTCCCGCTCTGGCCGTCCTGATGGAGCTGCGCGGCCGCGCGGTCCTGGGGCGCCTCGGCCGCTTTGAACTCGAGGTGCTTTACGCCCGCGCCATGACCAAGCTGTGGGAGAAGATCACCCGGCTGAAGCGGCTGGAAGGGTTGAAAATCGCCGATTTCGGCACGCGTCGCCGGCACAGCTTCCTCTGGCAGGACTGGGCCGTCCAGGCGATGATGGAGGGGCTGGGGCCCAAGTTCACCGGGACCTCGAACTGCCTGATCGCCATGCGCCGCGACATCGAGGCCATCGGCACCAATGCCCATGAGCTGCCGATGATCTACTCCGCCCTGGCCAATTCCGATGAGGAACTGGCCAATGCGCCCTACCAGGTCCTGGCCGACTGGCAGGAGGAACACGACGGCAACCTCAAGATCATCCTGCCCGACACCTATGGCACCGCCGGTTTCCTGGCCCGGGCGCCCGACTGGCTGGCCTCCTGGACCGGGATCCGCATCGACAGCGGCGACCCGGCCGAGGGCGCCGAGACCGCCATCGCCTGGTGGAAGGCGCGCGGCGAGGATCCGCGTCAGAAGCTGATCATCTTCTCGGACGGCCTGGATGTCGAACAGATCGAGACGCTGCAGGCGCGCTTTGCCGGGCGCTGCAAGGTCTCTTTCGGCTGGGGCACGATGCTGACCAACGATTTCGTGGGGCTTTCCCCCGACGACGGGCTCGCGCCCTTCAGCCTGGTCTGCAAGGCGGTTTCGGCCAATGGGCGGCCCACGGTCAAGCTCTCGGACAACCCGAACAAGGCCATGGGTCCGGCCGAAGAGATCGCGCGTTACAAGCGGGTCTTCGGCGTGGGAGATCAGCAGGCATTCGAGATCAAGGTCTGACGCCCGGGGCGGTTGACAAGCCCCCCGCCGCCCGCGAAAAAGGCCGCATGGGGCCAGCGGTCGCCCCACGAGGCGTCAGCCGAAGCCCGCGTTCCCCCAAGGCTCGAAAGGAACGCAGATGCCTGCCCCCGATGCCATGTCTTGCGACCAACTCGCCCGGCTTGTCGGCACGCCCAAGGCCCCAATCCTGCTGGATGTCCGCCGCGATGCGGTCCGGGCCCAGGACCCGCGCTTCCTGCCCGGCGCCCGCGCCCTGGCCGAGGCCGATCTTGCGCCCGGGCAGCTCTCGGCCCTGGCCGCCACGCTCTCGGCCCCGGTCGTCGTCATCTGCGCCGAGGGCCACCGGCTGAGCCAGGGCACCGCCGCCTGGTTGCGCCACGAGGGGCTGCAGGCGGAGTATCTGATCGGCGGCCATGCGGCCTGGGCGGCGGCGGGCCTGCCCCTGGTCGACCCCGCGCCGATCACCGCCCGGGATGAGCAGGGCAGGTCGGTCTGGGTCACCCGCGCGCGCCCCAAGATCGACCGCATCGCCTGTCCCTGGCTGATCCGCCGCTTCATCGACCCGCAGGCCGTCTTCCTCTTTGTGGCCCCTGCCGAGGTCCAGGCCGTGGCAGAGCGTTTCGGCGCCATGGCCTATGACATCGAGGGCGTCTTCTGGAGCCATCGCGGCGAGACCTGCACCTTCGACACGCTCCTGGCCGAGTTCGGGCTTTCGACCCCGGCGCTCGACCGGCTGGCGCGGATCGTGCGCGGGGCCGACACGGGGCGGCCGGACCTGGCGCCGGAATGCGCCGGGCTTTTGGCGGCCTCGCTTGGCCTGTCGCGGATGCATTCCGACGACCTGGCGCAGCTCGAGGCCGGGATGGGGCTTTACGACGCCTTCTATCGCTGGGCGCGGGATGCGACCGAGGAGCAGCACACCTGGCCGAACGGAGCCAAGAAATGACCTATCCCACACTCTCGCAGGCCACCCGCGTCTGGGCGCGCATAGCGGCCCTGTCCTTTGGCGGGCCGGCCGGGCAGATCGCCGTCATGCACCGCATCCTGGTCGAAGAGAAGCGCTGGCTCGGCGATGGGCGCTTCCTGCATGCCTTGAACTTCTGCATGATCCTGCCCGGGCCCGAGGCGATGCAGCTGGCCACCTATATCGGCTGGCTGATGCATGGGGTGCGGGGGGCGCTGGTCGCGGGGCTGCTCTTCATCCTGCCGGGCGCCGTGGCGATCATGGCGCTGTCCTTGCTTTACGCGATCTGGGGAGAACTTGGCCCGGTGGCCGCGCTGTTCTTCGGGCTGAAGGCGGCGGTCCTGGCCGTGGTCCTGCAAGCCGTGGTGCGGGTCGGCAAGCGGTCGCTGAAGACCCGCACGATGCAGGCCATCGCGGCCACTGCCTTTGTCGCGATCTTCGTCTTCGGCGCGCCCTTTCCGCTGATCGTGGCGGGGGCGGGGCTCCTGGGCTGGCTGGGGGCGCGGGCCGGGCTTGCGGGCTTTGCGGGCGGCGGAGGCCATGGCGCGGTGGGCAAGACCCATGTCGCCGATGCTGCAACGCTCTTGGGCGAAGAGCAGGGCCCCGGTCCAGACCGCGCGGGCGCCTTCCGCGCCGGGGCGCTCGCGCTGGCCCTTTGGCTGGTGCCGGTCGCGGCCCTGGTCCTCCTGGCGCCGGGCAGCGTGTTTACCGATATCGCGACCTATTTCTCCAAGCTCGCCGTCCTGACCTTTGGCGGGGCCTATGCGGTGCTCGCCTGGGTCGCGCAAGAGGCCGTGGGCACCTATGGCTGGCTGAAACCCGGCGAGATGCTGGACGGGCTGGGCATGGCCGAGACCACGCCGGGGCCGCTGATCATGGTCTTGCAATTCGTGGGCTTCATGGGCGCTCTGCGGGCCGAGGGCTCGCTCCTGGCGGGCACGCTGGGCGGGCTTCTGGCGACCTGGGTGACCTTTGCGCCCTGCTTCGCCTGGATCTTCCTAGGCGCCCCCTTCATGGAGGGCCTGCGGTCGAACAAGGCCCTGAGCGCGGCGCTGTCGGCGGTGACGGCGGCGGTGGTGGGCGTGATCCTGAACCTGTCCCTGTGGTTCGCCATCCATGTCATCTGGCGCGAGGTCGGCCCCGGCCCCTTCGCGCTGCAGATCCCGGTCTGGAGCTCGATCGACTGGGCGGCGGCGGGGCTCTCGGTCCTGGCGCTGGTGGCGGTCTTCCGGCTGAAGCTGGGGATGGCCACGGTCCTCGGCGGCGCCGCCGCGCTGGGCCTGGGGCTGCATCTGATGGGCCTGGTCTGAGGCGCCAAAACAAAAGCCGCGCAACCCCGGGGGGATTGCGCGGCCTTTTGTGGCGACTGGTGCCGGAGAAGGGACTCGAACCCCCGACCCCATCATTACGAATGACGTGCTCTACCAGCTGAGCTACACCGGCCCTGTCGCCCCGCAGGCCATGGGCCCACAGGTTGCGCCCCCTCTAGCAGCGCTGCGGAGCGGTTTCAAGGGCATATCGCAGCGGATTGGGCAGAACCCGGCTTGCCTTGGGCGCGCCCGGCCCTAGGCTGCCAGCAAAAGGGAGACAGAGATGGAACGCATCGGATTTCTGGGACTTGGCCTGATGGGCCATGGCATGGCGCATAACATCGTCACCAAGGGCTGGCCGCTGACGGTGGCCGCGCATCGCAACCGCGCCGCTGTCGAGGACCTGGTGGGCAAGGGCGCCATCGAGGGCTCGGTCCAGGCGGTGGCGGGCTGCGATATCGTGTTTCTCTGTGTCACCGGCTCGTCGCAGGTGGAAAGCTTGGTGCGGCAGATGGCGCCGCATCTGCGGGAGGGGGCCCTGGTGGTCGATTGCTCGACCTCGGACCCGGTGTCGACGGCGGCGCTGGCGGCGGAGTTGGCGACTCGGGGGGTGACCCTGGTGGACGCGCCGCTGAGCCGGACGCCCAAGGAAGCCTGGGCGGGGACGCTGGATGTGATGGTGGGGGCGACGGACGCGGTCTTTGAACGCCTGCGCCCGGTGATCGCGGCCTTTGCGGGCAAGATCGTCCATATCGGCGGCCCGGGGGATGGGCACCGGATGAAACTCCTCAACAACTTCCTGTCGCTGGGCTATGCGGCGCTTTATTCCGAGGCCTTGGTCCTGTCGCAGAAGGTGGGGATTTCGCCGGACCGTTTTGACAAGGTCATTCGCGGCGGGCGGATGGATTGCGGGTTTTACCAGACCTTCATGGGCTTCCTGATCGAGGGCAACCGCGAGGCGCACAAGTTCACCTTGTCCAACGCCGCCAAGGACCTGCGCTACCTGGAGGCCATGGCGGATGCCGCCGGGGTGGCCAACCCGGTGGGCAACGCGGTGAAGAACTCTTTCGTGGCGGCGCTGGCGACCGGGGGGGCGGGGGCGGAGGACTATGTGCCGCATCTGCCGCTCTTCGTGGGCAGGGCCAATGGGGTGGACATGGAGCCGTGAGTCGAGAAACCTCATGTCCGCCTCGCCATGGGTGACGCCGAAATGACGTCCACTGAGATCCTCGCCCTGTCGCTTTCGGACCTGTCGGACGCGCTCCAGACCGACATGGTGACGGCGGCCGAGGTGGTCGCGGCCTATGGGGTGGGTGACCCGCAGGCCATCGCGGCTGCGCAGGAGCGGCTGGCGGGGGATGCTCCTTTCCTCTGCGGCATCCCTTTCCGGGGGGCGGGGCTGGTGGCCGAGAACCTTGCGCGCGACGGGGCGATCCCGGCGAAGGCGGGGGCTTTTGCGGTGATCGAGGATTGGGACGGGGCGGCGCTGAGCGCGCCCTTGACCTTTCGCCCGACGCCGGGGCTTTTGCCGCGCCTGGCCGGAGAGGGGCTGTTCCGGGCGCTGTCGGAAGTGCCCGCGATCAGGGCGCGCGAGGTCCGTGACCTGCGGCGCATCCTGCAAGCGGCGAGTCTGCGCCGGGCCGAGGACCCCGACCAAGTGCCCCTGCCGCCGCCCTCCCCCGATCTGCGGCGGCCTTGCCTTTTGGGCGCGGCGGTGGATGTGGTGCTGAAGGGCTATGAGGTCGGGCGCCTTGACCCGCCTTGGGGCCAGTTCGGAGCGCTGTGGGCGGAGGGCGCGCCGGAGGCGCTTCAGCAGCGGGGAAGGGCGCGGGCCGACTGGGCCGTGGTCTTGCAGAAGTGGCCCCTCGTCGCCCTGCCGACTGAGATGGCGGGGCTGGTGGCCGGGCTCGGTCTGCCCGCGATCAGGGTGGGCGGCGTGATCCTCGCCGCCCGCTGGTTTGCTGATGAGCGGGTGCTTACGGCTGCACAGGCTCTGGAACAGGCTCGGGCTTGACCCGGTAGACCGCGCAGTAAAGCGCCGGGGCGAAGATCAGGGTGATCAGCGTGCCCGCGATGATGCCGCCCATCATCGCATAGGCCATGGGGCCCCAGAAGACCTGGCGCGAGATCGGGATCAGGGCCAGGCTCGCCGCCGCCGCCGTCAGCAGGATCGGGCGGGCGCGGCTGTCCGAAGCGGTCAGGACCGCCTGCCAGCGGCTGGCGCCCTCCTGGATCAGGACCTCGATCTCGTTGACCAGGATGATCGAGTTCCGGATCAGGATGCCGATCAGCGCCAGGACGCCGAGGATCGCCACGAAGCCCAGGGGAGCGCCAGAGGGCAGCAAAGCCGCCACCACCCCGATCAGCCCCAGGGGCGCCACGGCCAGGACGACGAACATCAGCCGGAAGCTTTGCACCTGGGCCATGACCAGGGTCAGCATCACCAGGAGCATGACCGGAACCACGGCGACGATGGGGGCCTGGCTGTCGGCGGATTCCGCCACGGCGCCGCCCATCACCACCTTGTAGCCCGCGGGCAGGGTCTCGGCGAAGGCCTGGACCTTGGGCTCCAGGTCCGTGACGATGGTCGCGGGCTGGGCCTTGGTCGCAATCGCGGCCTTGACGGTGATCGTGGGCATCCGGTCGCGGGTCTGGATCTGCGGCTGTTCCACCGTCCATTCGATGGTCGCAAAGCTCTGCAGCGGAATGGCCATGCCCGAGGCATTGCCCAGTTGCAGGCTCTGCAGGCCCGAGAGCGAGCCCCGGTCATCCTCGGCGCCGCGCGCCACCACGTCGATCAGCATCCGCCCGTCGCGCAGCTCGGTCACCGTCGCCCCGTCGTAAAGCGCGTAAAGCGCCTTTGCGACATCGGTCTGGGTCAGGCCCAGTTGCCGCAGCTTGTCCTGGTCCAGGACGACGCGGGCCACGCGGGCGGGCTCGGACCAGTCCAGGGAGACCGCCTTCAGCCTCTCATCCCCCGAGACGACGGCGGCCAGGTCGCGGGCATGGTCGCGCAGGACCTGCGGATCGGGGCCTGAGATGCGGAACTGCACGGGCTTGCCCACCGGCGGCCCGAGCTCGAGGTATTTCGCAAAGACCTCGACCCCGGTCAGCCCGCGCGAGAAGTCCTCGACCGCCGCCTTCAGCGCATCGCGCGCCGCAAGGTCGGGCGTCATCACCACGATCTGGCCCATATGCGGCCCCGGCGCCGGCACATCCAGGGCCAGGACGAAACGCGGGGCAGAGCGGCCGACATAGGTGCTCCAATAGCTCGCCTCCTCGCGGGTGGCCAGGAAGGCGTCCAGCTTGGCCATGACCGCATCCGTGCCCTGGAAGGCCGCGTTCTGGCGCAGGGTCACGTCCAGGATCAGCTCGGGCCGGTCCGAGGTCGGGAAGAACTGCTGTTCCACGAAGCGCATCGAGAAGACCGAGAGGGCAAAGGCCAGGACCGTCACGCCGATGGTCAGCCATTTCGCCCGCATTGCCCCCGCCAGCACCCGGCGGAAGGCCAGGCGCATCCGGCCGGGTTTCACCTCGTGATGCGCCATCTTCGATGGCAGGAAGGCCGAGCCCAGAAGCGGGGAGAAGAGGACAGCGACGATCCAGCTCAGCACCAGGGAAATCGCGATGACGTAGAAGAGCGAGATCGTATATTCCCCCGCCTTGGAGGCGTTGAAGCCGATCGGGATGAAGCCCGCGACCGTCACCAATGTGCCCGACAGCATCGGGAAGGCGATGGAGGTCCAGGCGTAGCTGGCCGCCTTCTTGATGTCGTCCCCGGCTTCGAGCCGCGCGATCATCGTTTCAATCGCGATCATGGCGTCATCGACCAGAAGCCCCAGCGCGATGATCAGCGCGCCCAAGGAAATGCGTTGCAGGGTGATCCCCATGAGCTCCATGACCACGAAGGTCAGGGCCAGGACCAGGGGGATGGTCATGGTGACCACGAGCCCCGCCCGCACCCCCAGCGACACGAAAGAGACCGCCAGCACGATCACCACGGCCTCGACCAGGGCGCGCAGGAAGTGGCTGACCGATTCCTCGACGACCTTGGGTTGATCCGAGACCTTGTGCAGCTCGATCCCGACCGGAAGGCTGGCCGAGACCTCTTCCATCAGCGCCTCGAGCTGGGTGCCGAAGTCCAGGATATTGCCGCCCGAGCGCATCCCCACCAGCAGGCTGATCGCCGCCTTGCCGTTATGGCGCACGGCGGAAGAGGGCGGGTCCTCGTAGCCCGAACGCACCTCGGCCACGTCCGAGAGCGCGAAATAGGTGTCGCCCACCCGCAGGTTGGTATCGGCCAGCGCCTCGGGAGAAGAAAACTGCCCCGTGACCCGAACCAGGATCTGCTCGACCGAGGTGCGCACCATGCCCGAGGGCACGATGGCGTTCTGCTTGGCCAGGCTGTCCAGCACCGCCGCCTGGTCCAGCCCCAGGGCCGCCAGTTTGCGGCTGGAGAACTCGATATGGACGACCTGGGCCTGGGTGCCGATCAGGTCGACCTTTCCCGCATCGGGCAGGGCCAGGACCTGGCTGCGGATCGCCTCGACGCGGTCTTCCAGCTCGCGGGGGGTGAAGCCGTCGGCGGTGAAGGCATAGATATTGCCGTAAACATCACCGAAGTCGTCGGTGAAGCCGAAGCCCGCGAATTCCGAGGGCATCTCGCCCTGGATATCGCCCATCATCTGGCGGACGCGGGTCCAGGTGGGCGCGACATCCTCCTTGGGCGTGTCATCGCGCAGGTCGACATAGACCAGGGTCAGGCCGGGATAGGTGACCGACCGCGTGTGCAGAAGGCTGCTCAGCTCTTGCAGCTTCTTTTCGATCCGGTCGGTGACCTGGGTCGCGGTTTCCTCTGCCGTGGCGCCGGGCAGGGCGGCCTGCACGATCATGGTCTTGATCATGAAGGCCGGGTCTTCCTCGCGCCCGAGCCTTGTATAGGAAATCGCCCCGGCGATGACCGAAACGAGGATCAGATACCAGACCCAGGATTTGTGGCGCAGGGCCCAGTCGCTCAGGTTGAACTTCATTCCACGCGCTCCCCAAGTTCCTGGCCTTCGGTCAATGAGTTCACCCCCTTGACGACCACCTCCTGCCCTTCGGACAGGCCCTGTGTCACCACGATCCGCGCGCCAAGGGTCGCCCCCAGCGTCACGGGCACGAGGCTTGCCTTGCGATCCGCGGTCACGACCCAGACCTTGCCGCCGGTCACCGCTTCCCTGGGAAGGGTGATGACCGGGGCGGCATCGGTGACCAGTTCCGCGCGGACCAGCGCGCCGATGCGCCACAGGTCGGGGGCCTGGGGCAGGGTGACATGGATGCGGCGCGACCTTGTGGCCGTGTCGGCCACGGGTTCGATCAGCCGCAGGTGGCCGGTCAGGGGTTCAGCCCCCGTCACGCGGGAGTAAAGCCGGAAGGGGCTGTCCAGCCCGATCAGGGGCAGGTAATCGGCGGGCAGGTCCAGCACCGCCTCGCGCCCCGAGCCAAGCGCCAGGGTCACCACGGGGGTGCCCGCCGAGACCACGGTCCCGGGCTTGACCGCGATCGACAGGACGACGCCGTCCTCGGGTGCGGTCAGGGCGCCGAAGCCCTCGGCGTCCAGCGCGCGGCGCAGGTTCGCCGCCGCGGCTTCGGCCTGGGCCGTGGCCGTGTCGCGCGCCTGTCGCGCCGCGTCCAGGACCTGGGTCGAGGCCACGCCGCGCGCGTTCAGCTCTGTCACCCGGTCGAAACTGGCCTGGGCAAGCTCGGCCCCGGCCTGGGCCGAAGACAGCGCCGCCCGCGCGGCCTCGGCATCCTCGGACAGCGTCACCTGGTCCAGCGTCGCCAGGACCTGGCCCCGGGTCACGCGGTCGCCCACGGTCAGGTTCAGGCTCGCCACCCGTCCCGCCGTCTGAAAGGCCAGGGCGCTTTGGTGTTCGGCCTCGATCACCCCGGTGAACAGCCGCACTTGCACCGCATCGGCCGAGACGATCTCGGTCACCACGGGGCGGGCGGTTTCGGCGTGAAGCGGCAGGGTCAGGGCCAGAAGAAGGGCAAGAGCTCTCATTGCGCGGCCTCCACCAGACGACCGGGATACATCATCTGCGACCCCGCGCCCACGACCTGATCCCCCTCCGCAAGGCCCTGGGACACAAGCACTTCCTCAGCGCCATAAGACGCCACCGTCACCGGCGTCAGCGCGACCGCCATGGTCGCAGGGTCCACCTTCCAGACCGCAGCGCCCTGGGCCGTCGCGGTCAGCGCATCCCAGGGAAGGTGGATCGCCCTTGGCCCCTCCAGCGCGACGCGACCAAGGATCGGGGTCCCCAACAGAGGCTGGTCGGCGGGCGGGTCCTGGACCTCGGCCTTGACCCGCACGGTCCCGGTGGCCGGATCGACGACCGGGGAGACCTCGGTCAGCCGGGCCTGAAGCACAAGATCGCTGTCCATCGCCTCCAGCACGATCGTCTCTCCGACAAAGGCCGAGAGGTCGACACTGTCGGGCGCATAGAAGACTGCCACGCGCCGATCATCGGCGGCGAGGCTCACCACGGTCTGACCCGGGCCGGTCACCTGACCCGGCTCGGCCGCCCGCGCGGTGACGATCACATCCTGCGAGGCGCGCAGGACGGTGTCCTCGACCGCGCGGCGCGCCTTGGCGACCTGGGTCTCGGCCTGGGCCCTGGCCGCGCGGGCCGCCGTCAACTGCTGGTTGGCCGCGTCCAGTTCGGCCCGGGTCGCCACACCGCCGTCAAGCTGGGCCTGAATGCGGGCTTGCGCGCTTTCGGCCTGGGTCAGCGCGGCCTGGGCGCCATTGGCCTGGGCCTCGGCGGCCTCCAGCGCGGCCTGGGCCTGGGTCGGGTCGGTCCGCGCGATCTCGTCGCCCTGGGCCAGCCGGTCGCCGACCTGCACGGCCACCGACAAGACCCGCCCGCCGTCGCGGAACCCTGCCGTGAACGTGTCGGGCGCCTCGATCGTGCCCGCCAGCCGATAGTCGATCATCTCGGACGCCGAGGCGACCGTGACGATGCGCACGGGCAGGGGGGCATCGGCAAGGGCGGCCTGGGCCATGCAGGCGAAAAGACAAAGGACAAGTCGCATCGCGCACCTCCGTGTCACTCGCCTCTGGGGTTAAGAGCCTTGGCCCATGCTGGCAAGGCTCAAGTGGCGCTCGCGCTGCACGAAATCTGCACAATTGGTCCGACGCTTCTGCACAGGGCAGGGGCGATTGTGGCCGCAGCAGAAGGAGGCCATGATGACCCAGAACGGATTGCCCCGCTTTGTCACCCAGGCCGGCCTGGGGCCAGGGCCCGACGAAAGCAGCCCCGAACCCAGGACCCAGCCGCCCGGAGGCCTGGCCATCCTGGCGCTGGTGGCCTTGGGCGACTGGCTGCTGTGGGACCTTTCGCCGGGCCTGTCGCTGGTGATCTTCGGCGCGGCGGTCCTGGCCTTGGCGGGGCTGCGCGGGCGGGGTTGGGTCACCTACGGCCTTGGAGCCCTGCCGGTCGTCGACCTGGTTCAGCCCCTGTCGCTGGGCTTTCTTCTGGCGGGGATGGTCCTGGCCTTGGCGGGGCCGTCGCCTGGCCGGGCCCTGGGCTTCCTGCGCGCAGTGCCCCTGGCCTGGGTCCAGGGGCTGCACCCGGGCCGCCTGCGCCTGAAGCCCGGCGCCTTCCTGCGGCTCTGGGCCTTTCCCCTGGGTGGAGCCCTGGTGATCCTGGCCCTGCTCTTCGAGGCCAACCCCCTGATCGAAAAGGCCCTGACCTTCGACCTGGACCTCGATGACCTGCCCTTGCGCCTGGTCTTCTGGGCAGGGATCGCGCTCATGGTCACCCCCTTCCTCGCCGCCCCGCCCGAGGCCGTGACCCCGCGCCTCCGCCTGCCCGGCTGGGGGCTCAACCCCGGCTCGGTCCTGCGGGCCCTGGTCGTCTTCAACCTGCTTCTCGCGGTGCAGATGGTCTCGGATGCCTCGGTGGCCATTGGGGGCCTGCCGCAGGGCATGAGCCACGCGACCTATGCCCATCGCGGCGCCTATCCGCTTCTGGCCACCGCGCTTTTGGCCGGAGCCTTTGCCCTCGCCGCCCGCCCCTTCCTGGCCGAGAACCGCTGGCTGCGGCCCCTTCTCCTCCTCTGGCTTGGTCAGAACATCGCCCTGACCCTCTCTGCCGCGCTGCGCTTGCAGGTCTATATTCAGGCCTGGGGGCTGAGCTACCTGCGGGTCCATGCCGCGATCTGGATGGCGCTGGTGGCCTTGGGCCTGGGGCTCTGCCTCTGGCAGGTGCTGCGGGGGCACCCGAACGCCTGGATGCTGCGGCGGACGGCGGCCCTGGGGATGGGCACGCTTTACGCCTGCGCCTTCGTGAACTTCGCCGGGATCATCGCGGCCGAGAACCTGGCCCGGCCCGCGCCGGATCTGGCCTATGTCTGCGGCTTGGGTGAGATGGCCTCGGGTGCGATTGCCGAGAAAGTGGCGAGGAATCCTTCCCTTGGCCCGGACCTCGCCGAGGTCTACGATTTCACGCCCTACAGCGAGGTCATCGGCTGCCCCGCCGCCATCCCGCCCCGCATCGACCACTGGCAGGAATGGGGCTTCCGTGCCTGGGGGGTGGCCCGTAAGGTGGAGCAGAACCTGATGGTCCAAGAGGTTGGCCCCACCATTGAAAATCCTGCTCGTTGACGACGACCCCCGTCTGCGCGACCTCGTCCGCCTTGCGCTGGAGCGGGCGGGGTTTGCCGTCATCGCAGCCAGCGATGGCCGCGCCGCCCTGACCCAAGCCGCGCGTGAGGCGCCGGACCTGGTGATCCTCGACATCGGCCTGCCCGAGATGGACGGGCTGGAGACCTGCCGCCGCCTGCGCGCGGGCTCCGAGGTGCCGATCCTCTTCCTGACCGCCCGCGACGACGAGATCGACCGGGTCCTGGGCTTCGAGATGGGGGCGGATGATTATGTGACCAAGCCCTTCTCCCCGCGCGAACTGGTGGCGCGGGTCAAGGCGATCCTCAAGCGGACCTCGGGCCCGGTGGCCCAGGTCCTGACGCGCGGCGGGGTGACGCTGGACCTGAGGGCGCGGCTCTGCATGGCTCAGGGCGCGCCCCTGGCCCTGACCGCGACCGAGTTCCAGCTTCTGGCCGCCTTCATGGCCGAGCCCGACCGGCTGATGACCCGCGCCGCCCTGGTGACCGCGCTTTGGGGCCCGGGCTCCCAGGTCGCCGACCGGACGCTGGACAGCCACCTGCGCAACCTGCGCCGCAAGCTCGCGGAAGTGGGGCTCTCCGAGGTGATCGAGACGCTGCATGGCCAGGGCATGCGCCTGGCTTTGGCGCCATGAGACGCTGGCGGCCTTCGCTGGCGCTGGTCCTCGGCGGCGCCCTGGCGGGGACCCTGGGCCTGTCCTTCGTGGGCCTGGTGGCCCTGCGCTATCTCGGGCCAGAGATCGGCTATCGCGCGGCGGCAGCGGGTCTGGGGCTGACGATCACCCTGGCGACCGGGCTGGTGGGCTGGCTTCTGGTGCGGCTGCTTCTACGCCCGATCCGCGCCTTGGGCCGCTATGCCGAGGAGGAGGACCCCCAGCCCCCCGCCCATTTCGGCACGCGTGAGATCCATGCCACCGCGCGCCGGGTCATCGCCATGGCCGAGACGCTCCGCGACCGCGAGGCCACGATCCGCAGCTTCACCGACCATGTGACGCATGAGATCAAGACCCCGGTCTCGGCGATCCGCGCCGCGACCGAATTGCTGTCCGACAGTGTTGCCGAGGCCGATCGCCCGCTTTTGGCCTCGATCGAGGGCGCCGCGCGGCAGATCGAGGCGCAATTGGCCGCCCTGCGGGACGCGGCCAGGGCGCGGGAGACGCGCTGGCTGGGGCAAAGCACCCTGGCCGAGGTGGCGCCCACGCTGCCGATTGCCGTGGAGCTTTCGGGCGCCGATATTCCCCTGCCGCTGGCCGCCGAGGGGCTGAGCGTGGTCCTGACCCAGCTTTGCCGCAACGCGGTTGAGGCCGGGGCGGGCCGGGTTTGGCTGACGGCCGCGGCGGATGGTGGGCTGTTGGTGGCCGATGACGGGCCGGGGATCTCCGAGGGCAATGCCGCCCGCATCTTCGAGCCCTTCTTCACCACCAGGCGCGAGACGGGGGGGACGGGCATGGGCCTTGCGGTGGTGCGCAACCTTCTGGCGGCGCATCGGGCGACGATCACGCTGGAGCGCGGGGGGCGGATCGGGGCCCCGGGAGAGGGCCCAACCGGCGCCGTCTTCCGCATCCGCTTTGGGTAGGGCGGGGTCAAGCGGGTCGAGGCCCCCGCCTGCGCGGGGGCGGCTGGGCGCGGGTGGATGTGCGGCGTCCTTGTCTTGGTCCTGCAAGACCCGACCGCCGTCGGGCGCCGTGCGGCGCGCGTTATGCGCGCGGCCCCGTTTCAGCCAGGGGCCAAGCCCGAGCTGGCGCACCCCGGTGGTGCGGGAAGTAAGGGCAGGAGCCGTCTTGCGCCTGGAGTGATGGGCGCCCCCCCGGCGCGGGAGAAGCGGCGGGCGGGGTCAGGTGCCTGTCATGGCCTCGGGTTCCTCAAGTTGGATCGGGCGGGCTTCGGCGGGGCAGAATTCCGACATGACACCCAGGATCGCCGCCCGGCGCAGCGGCTTGGTCATGTAGCGGTCGATGCCGGCGGCCAGGATCCCCTCGGCGTCGCCATCCATCGCATGGGCGGTCAGCGCCACGATGGGCAGATGCGCCCCCTCGTGATCGGGCCCGGCCTCCAGTCCGCGGATCGCGCGGGCGGCGTCGCGTCCATCCATCTCGGGCATCGAGATATCCATGAAGATCAGGTCGGGCTGGAAGCTTTGATACAGTTCCACCGCCTCGCGGCCATTGTTGGCAAAGACCAGCTCGATGTCGATATCCTTGACCATCTTCTGGAAAACCAACTGGTTCGTCCGGTTGTCCTCTGCCGTCAGCACGCGCATCGCGCGGGTCGGCACGACGGGCGGAGGCGCCTCTGCCCTCGCGGGCATCACGCCGCCGATCTCTTGCAGCTGGCGGTAAAGCTCGGAGCGCAGGATGGGTTTGGACAGGATCGCCGCGAAATCCTCGGACCCTTCGCCGCCCCGCGCCGCCGAGGGGTTCGAGGACAAGAGCACGATGGGCATGGTCAGGCCCATGGCACGGATGCGCTGGGCCAGGGTCACGCCATCCATCTCGGGCATGGTGTGGTCGGTCAGCACGGCGTCGAAGGCCTGGTCGCGGGACAAAAGCTCCAGCGCATCGGCGCCCGACCGGCAGAGCGAGACCTGGACGCCGCAGGGCGCAAGCTGGCGCTCCAGGATGGTGCGGTTGATGAAGACGTCATCCACGATCAGAACGCGGCGCAGCGCGATGGGCAGATGCGGCGTGATGGCATCCTCGGCCATGGGCAGGGTGACGCGGAAGCCGAAGCAGCTGCCCTTGCCGAGCTCTGAATCGACCCAGACCGCACCATCCATCCGCTCGATCAGGCGCCTCGTGATGGCGAGGCCAAGCCCCGTCCCCTCGAACTTGCGGTTGGCCTCGGATTCGACCTGGTTGAACTCGCCGAAGATGTGATCCAGGTATTCGGGCGCGATGCCGATGCCGGTATCCTCGACCGTGACGTGAAGCTGCTGAAGGCCGGGTTCGGCCTCGATCCCGACGACGCGGATCAACACATGGCCCTTTTCGGTGAACTTCACCGCATTGCCGACGAGGTTGGTCAGCACCTGGCGCAGCCGCCCGGGGTCGCCGATGAAGCGGGTGGGCAGGAACATGTCGAAGTCGATCATCAGATCGATGCCCTTGGCCCGCGCGCGAGGCTGCAAGAGCATGGCGACCTCGTGGATCGTGCGTTCCAGGTCGAAGGGTTCGGGGTAAAGCGTCAGCCTCTCGGCCTCGATCTTGGAATAGTCCAGGATGTCGTTGATGATGACCAAAAGCGCCTCGCCCGAGGAGCGGATCGTCTCGGCGAAGAGCCGCTGTTCGGGGTTCAAGGTCGTGTCGCACAAGAGTTCCGCCATGCCCACGACGCCATTCATCGGGGTGCGAATCTCGTGGGACATATTGGCGAGGAAGGAGGATTTCGCGCGGTTGGCGGCCTCTGCGGCGGCGCGGGCGGCATGAAGCGCCTCGTCGGCCTCTTTCTGGTGGGTGATGTCCATGCGCAGGCCCACCCGCCCGCCATCGGGCGTCGGGTGATCCTGGCCCCGGATCCAGCGGCCATCGCCCAGGCGGTGTTCATGCGGCCCATCGGGGTTGCGGTGCTGCGCCATGCGGTCGGATAGCCATTCGGCCTCTTTCCCCTCTTCGACGTCGAATTGCCCCTTGGACAGGCCGTATTTCAGGATTTCCTCGAAGGTCACGCCCGGTTTCATCACCGGGGCGGTCAGCGCGAAGATGTCGCGGAAGCGTTGGTTGCAGGTCAAGAGCCGGTCCTCCCTGTCGAAAAGCACGAAACCATCGGGGATCGCCTCGATCGCGGCCCAGATGCGCATTTGCTCGGTGATGTTGATGCCCAGCGAGACGAGGTCGCCATCCCGGGCGCGACGATTGACGAAACGGATCCAGGTGCCGTTGGAAAACTGCAGCGTCACGGGCTCGATCGGCTGGGTTTCGACGGCGGCGAGCATCGAGGCCACGAAGTCGTCGACGCTGCGCCCGGCAAGCTCGATCCGGCCATGTTCGGCCAAAAGCCGCATCATCTGTCCATAGGTGATGCCCGGCGCCACCGGCAGCCCGTCATAGGGCCGCAAAGCCGCGCCATTGGCCGCCACCAGCCGCAGGTCCGAATCATAGACGGCGAATCCGTCCTGGATCGTGTTGATCGAATCCCACAGCCGCCTTTCGGCCATGACCGCATGGGAATGGGCGCGGTCGAGGTCCTGGATATAGCGACTTTGCTGCTGCTTCAGGCTCTCGGCCTCGGAGACCGCAGACTGGGCGATATCCCTTTGCTGGACGATCTGATCGGACAGCGAACGGGCATGCAGCCCAAGCTTTTCATTCGCGGCGAAAAGCTCGCGCGAGCGCTGTTCCAGCAGTCGTTCTGCCGCAAGGCGGGCCCGCCTCTCCTGCGCCAGTTTGTCGACCAAATCCATTCCGTGCCCGTTCTGCGCCAGCCCCGCCCGCCCTGTCGGACGGCTGTTCGGGGTCAAAATGAACGGTTTCGGTTACTCCTCCCTTAACGCGAAATCATTTGCCGCAAGGCCCCGCCCCGTGCGATGAAAGGGCAACATTTGCGGAGGTGTTTTTCCATGCGCGGCCTGATCTTGCGGGCGCTTGCCCTGACTGTGGCTCTGACGGCAACCCCTGTCGTGGCCGAGGACCTGATCCCCGCCCGACGCCTGACCCTGATGGAAAACACCGATCTGCCGGGCGGCGATCTCTCGTCGATCTTCGACACCGACCTGGCCGCCTGCGAGACCGCCTGCCTGGCCAATGCCTCCTGCGAGGCGCTGGTCTTCAACGGCAACAACGGATCGTGCTTCCTGAAGTCCGGCAGCGGCGCGCCCGAGCCCTTTGACGGCGCCTGGGCGGGCTATGTGATCAAGGCGGTCAAGGGGACCGAGACCCTGGCCCAGGCGCGCAAGGCCGAGCTGAAATTCGTGCCGGAATGGGATTGGCCGCAGGCGACTTACCTGGCGAGGGGCATGGCCGATCGTCATGTGACCGGGCTTTTCACGGCGGACGATCACCTGAACAGCGCTGCGGCGACCGAGGCCGATGGCGACTACGATGCCGCCTGGCGCTTTACCGGGGCGGCCTTGAACCTGGACGATTCGGCGGCGAACTGGCTGGAATATGCCCGCCGCCTGATGCTGGCGGCCGACAATGACCCGAACAACGCCTATGCGCTGCGCAACGACGCCTATGCCGCGACGCTGAACGCCTGGGCGCGGTCCGAGGGCAAGGCCCTTCAGCATTCGATCCTGGTGCAGATGGGGCTTGCGCTTGAAACCCTCGGGCGCGGGTCGGACGAGGTCAAGGCGCTGCGGCTGGCGCAGAGCCTGCAACCCCGCGACGATACGGCGGCTTTGCTGACCGATGCCCTGGGCAAATACGGCTTCCGCATCACCGAGAACCAGACCCAGACCCGCACCGACCGCCCCCGCCTTTGCGCGATCTTCTCCGAAGAGCTTGCGGCCTCGGGCGTCGATTACACGCCCTTCGTGCAACTGCCCGAGCCGGGCATGTCGGTCGCGGTCGAGGGCACCAACCAGCTTTGCGTCGAGGGCATCGAATATGGCGCCCGCTATACGCTGACCTTCCGCCAGGGCCTGCCCTCGGCGGGCGGAGAGAGCCTGGGCGAGGACACTGAGATCACGGCCTATGTCCGCGACCGCGATGCCGGGGTGCGTTTCTCGGGGCGCGGCTATGTGCTGCCGCGCACGGGCACGGCCTCGATTCCCGTGGTGACGGTGAACCTGAAAGAGGTGGACCTGCAAATCTGGAAGGTCACCGACCGCAACCTCTTGCGCGCCATGCAGAACGGCTATTTCGACCAGCCGATCTATGACTACCAGGAATACAGCTTCCAAAGCGAGCTGGCCTCGATGGTCTGGGAGGGCAAGGGCGAGGTCGGCCAGGAGCTGAACAAGGATGTGACGACGCGTCTGCCCTTGGACGAGGCCATTGCGGGCCAGCCTGCGGGGATCTATGCGCTGCGCGCCTCGGTTCCGGGGAAAGAAGCCTGGCAGGTTCCGGCGGCCTGGCAGTGGTTCGTGATCTCGGACCTCGGGCTGGCGAGCTATTCGGGGGTGGATGGGCTGAATGTCTTCGTCCATGGCCTGGGCGATGCGAAACCGCGCGCGGGGGTTGCGGTGCAGCTTCTCTCGGTGGCCAATGACGTGTTGGGCACGGCCACGACCGACGAGGCGGGCCGCGCGGTCTTTGACGCGGGGCTGACGCGGGGCGAGGGTTCGGCGGCGCCGGGGCTTCTGGTGGCCTCCACGGATGCCGACCAGGCCTTCCTGTCGCTGACCGATCCGGAGTTCGACCTGTCGGATCGCGGGGTCGAGGGCAATCCGGCGGCGCCTCCCGTCGATGTCTTCCTCTATACCGACCGGGGCGCCTATCGGGCGGGTGAGACCGTCCATGCCGTGGCGCTCTCGCGCGATGCCAAGCAGGAAGCCATCGAGGGAATGCCCCTGACCGCGATCCTGACCCGGCCTGACGGCGTGGAATATGTCCGCGCGGTGGCCGAGGATGCAGGCGCGGGCGGCCATGTCTTTGACTTCCCCGTCGCGGGCGGCGCGCCGCGCGGCCAGTGGCGGATGGATGTCTATGGCGACCTGGACGCGCCGGCCCTGGCCTCCAAGACCTTCCTGGTCGAGGATTTCCTGCCCGAACGCATCGACTTCAAGCTGGACGCCGGTGAGGCGGCCTTGCACCTGGGCGAAACCCCGCAAGTCTCCGTCGATGCGCGGTATCTCTTTGGTGCGCCGGGAGCCGACCTCGCCATCGAGGGCGAGCTTCTCTTGCAGCGCGCCGATGGGCTGGCCGATTGGCCGGGCTATGAATTCGGCCGCTGGAACAGTGATTTCTCGACCCAGGTGACGTCCTTCTCGGATTACCGCACGGATGAGGCGGGCAAGGCCGTCCTGGACATCGCCCTGCCGCAGGTCGAAGACCCCGGCATCCCCCTGCAAGCCCTGATCGCGGTCAGGGTGGCCGAGGGCTCGGGCCGTCCGGTCGAACGCCGGGTGACCAAGCCGCTGGCGGCATCGGCGCCGATGATCGGCGTGAAGCCTTTGTTCGACCAGGTCGTGGCGGAAAACGCCGAGGCGCGGTTTGCGCTGGTGGGCGTGGGCACCGATGGCAAGGCCACGGCGATGAAGGCCTCATGGACGCTGACCCGGGTCGAGACCGACTATCAATGGTATCAGACCGAAGGGAACTGGTATTACGAGCCGATCACGCGGCGCGAAAAGGTGGGCTCGGGCGAGGTCGACCTGGCTGAGGCCACCGAGATCGCGGCTCCGGTGACCTGGGGGGAATATGAGCTGGCGGTGACGGGCACGGATGCCGTGACCACGGTGCAGTTCTATGCGGGCTGGTATGGCTCGGGGTCGGGCGTCGATACGCCGGACGCGCTGGAGCTTTCGCTCGACAAGCCCACTTACGCAGTGGGTGAGACGGCGACCTTGCGGATTGCGCCCAAGGCGGCGGGGCGGGCCTTGGTGACGGTCCTGTCCAATGGCGTGATCACGGCGATGGAACAGGATGTCGTGGCCGGGGAGAACCTGATCCCGGTGCCGGTGACGGATGACTGGGGGACCGGCGCCTATGTGACGGCGACGGTTCTGCGTCCGATGGATGTGGCGGCGGGGCGGAACCCGGCGCGGCAACTCGGCCTGGCCTATGCGACCATCGACCCGGGCACACGTGCCTTGGCCGCGACCATCGAGGTCGCGTCCGAGGCTGCTCCGCGGGCTCCTCTGGATATCGCGGTGAAGGTGGATGGGGTGCAGGCCGGTGACACGGCCTGGGTCACGGTGGCGGCGGTGGATCAGGGCATCCTGAACCTGACTGCCTATGTGCCGCCCGATCCGTCCAAGCATTACTTCGGTCAGCGCAAGCTGGGCGTGGGGCTGCGGGACATCTATGGGCGGCTGATCGACGGGCTGAACGGGGCCGAGGGCGCGGTGCGCTCCGGCGGGGACGCGGGGGCCAATGCGCGGCTGAAAGCGCCGCCGCCCACGGAGGAGCTGGTGGCCCATTTCGCGGGCCCCGTGGTGGTGGGCGAGGATGGCCGCGCCCATGTGAGCTTCGACATCCCGGCCTTCAACGGCACGGTCAAGGTCATGGCGGTGGCCTGGTCCAAGCGCGGCATCGGGCAGGCCTCGGCTGACGTCTTGATCCGGGATCCGGTTGTGGTGACGGCCTCTCTGCCGCGCTTCCTGACGCCGGGGGATCAGAGCAGGCTTCTCTTGGAGGTCGTCCATGCCAAGGGGCCTTCGGGCAAGATGGGCTTGAGCGTTACGTCCTCGGGCGTCACCCTGGGCAAGGTTCCGGCTGAGCTGGAATTGGCCGACCAGGGCAAGGCTGTCATCGAAATCCCGGTGACCGCTGGCCCCACGGGAGACCAGGTCATCGAGGTTGCCCTGACCACGCCCGACGGCAAGGTCCTGACCAAGACGCTGCATCTGCCGGTGCAGGTCAACGACCCGCTGGTCAGCCGCGTGACGCGGCTCGACCTCGCCAAGGGGCAGAGCTTTACTTTTGACGAGAATGTCTTTGCCGGGCTCCTGCCGGGCTCGGGCAAGGCGGTCATGTCGGTTGGGCCCTTGGCGCGACTGAATGCGCCGGGGGTGCTGGCGGCACTCGACGCCTATCCCTATGGCTGCACCGAGCAGATCACCTCCAAAGCGCTGCCGCTCCTGTATTTCGACCAGGTGGCCCAGGCGATGGACCTTCCCGGAGGGGCCGATATCCGCGGCCGCGTGCAACAGGCGGTGACCGAGGTCCTGACCAACCAGGACGCCAACGGGGCCTTTGGCCTCTGGGGGCCGGGCTCGGGCGACATGTGGCTCGATGCCTATGTCACCGACTTCCTCAGCCGCGCCAAGGCCCAGGGGATCGAGGTCCCGGACCTCGCCTTCCGCATGGCGCTCGATAACCTTCGCAACCAGGTCAACTACTTCCCCGACTTCGATATGGGCGGAGAGGCCCTGGCTTACGGCCTGATGGTGCTGGCCCGCGAGGGCGCGGCGGCGGTGGGCGACCTGCGCTACTACGCCGATCAGAAGGGCGACGCCTTTGCGACGCCGACGGCCATGGCGCAACTCGGCGCGGCCCTTGCGATGTATGGCGACCAGCCCCGGGCGGACCGGATGTTCGCCAAGGCGGTCTCGGCCCTGGGCGTCGATACCGGCTCCGAGCAGCTCTGGCGCGCCGATTATGGCACCGCTTACCGCGATGCAGCGGCGGTCTTGACGCTGGCGGTGGAAGCGGGCTCCAAGTCGGTGGATGTCGAGGCCCTGACCTCGCGCATCGCCACCCAAGGCCGGCTTTCGACGCAGGAAGCGACCTGGACGTTGCTGGCCGCCAATGCGCTGATCACCGCGCCCGATACCGGCATCACCCTGAACGGAGAGCCCGCCTCGGGCCCGATGGTCAAGGTGCTGGACGCGAGCCTTTCGACCCCCGTGGTGGTCGAGACGGCGAAGGACACGACGGTCACCGTCACGACCTTTGGCGTGCCGACCGATCCGGTCAAGGCGGGCGGCAATGGCTATGCGATCACCCGCAGCTATTACACGCTGAAGGGCGAGCCTGCGGGCCTCGATGGCGCAAAGGTCGGTGACCGCGTCGTCGTGGTGCTGGAGGTCACGCCCTTTGGCCGGGGCGAGGCGCGGTTGATGGTCAATGACCCGCTGCCCGCGGGCTTCGAGATCGACAACCCGAACCTGATCTCGGGCGGGGCGGTCAGTGACCTGTCCTTCCTGGACCTGGCCGGAGAGGTCTCCCATTCCGAGTTCCGCCAGGACCGTTTCCTTGCGGCCATCGACCGGATGGACAATGGCAGCTTCCGCCTGGCCTATATCGTCCGGGCGGTCTCTCCCGGGACCTATCACCAGCCCGCCGCCTCGGTGGAGGACATGTATCGCCCCGACCTGAACGCCCATAGCGATCAGGCCACGGTGACCGTGCAGCCGTGAGGTGGATCCTGGCCCTGGCCGTCAGCCTCTGGCTGGCGGCGCTTGGCCGGGACCAGGCCGACCTCTGGATCGACGCCACCGTTCTGCCCGCGTTGGAGATTCCGACGGGGGCAGAGGTCCTGGCCCGGGATGGGTCGCTTCTGCGGGCCTACCAGGTGGGCGACGGCATCTGGCGGCTTGCGCCCGGGGCGGTCGATCCCTTCTTCACAGCGCTTCTGGTCGATTACGAGGACAAGGGGTTCTATACCCATGCCGGCGTGGACCCCTGGGCCATGGCGCGGGCCCTGGGGCAGGCTTTGTGGAACGGGCGGGTGGTCTCGGGCGGCTCCACCCTGACGATGCAGGTGGCGCGGCTCTTGGAGGCCTCGGGCACCGGGCGGCTGGAGGGGAAGATCCGGCAAATCCGGGTGGCGCTGGCCCTGGAGCGGCGGCTGACCAAGGACCAGATCTTGCAGCTTTACCTGACCCTTGCCCCCTATGGCGGCAATGTCGAGGGCATCCGCGCGGCCTCGATCCTTTACTTCGGGAAGGAGCCCCGCCGCCTGACCCCCGCCGAGGCCGCTTTGCTGGTGGCCATTCCGCAAAGCCCCACCTCGCGCCGTCCTGACAAGAACGCCGCCACCGCCGAGGCTGCCCGCGCCCGCGTCCTGGACCGGGCGCTGTCGGATGGGCTGATCGACCAGGACCAGGCGCAGGCGGCGCTGACCGAAAAGGTCCCCACCCGCCGCCGCCCCTTTCCGATGCTGGCGCCTCACCTCGCCGACCGGGTCATCGCGGAGCGTGGGCGCCAGACGACCATCGACGCCACGCTCCAGGCCGCCCTGGAGCGGTTGGCCGCTGTCTCGGTCCCCAAGGGCGAGGCGATGCAGGTGGCAATCCTGGTGGCCGACCACCGGACCGGAGAGATCCTGGCCTCGGTCGGTTCGGCGGGTTATGGCGACAGGGGGCTGGGCTATATCGACCTGACCCAGGCGCTACGGTCGCCGGGCTCCACGCTGAAACCCCTGGTCTTTGGTCTGGCCTTCGACGAGGGCCTCGGCCATCCCGAGACAATGATCGAGGACAAGCCCACCGATTTCAACGGCTACCGCCCGCAGAACTTCGACCGGATGTTCCGGGGCACGATCCGGATGCGGGACGCCTTGCAACAGTCGCTCAACATCCCCGTGGTCGAGATCACCGAGGCCCTGGGCCCCGCGCGGCTCTTGCAGGCCATGGACCGGGCGGGGATGAAGTCGCAGCTTCCGGTGGGGCAACCGGGGCTCGCGGTGGCGCTGGGGGGCGTTGGGGTCAGCCTGCAAGACATGGTCCAGCTCTACGCCGCCATCGCGCGGGGAGGTGTCGCGCGGCCGCTGACGCATGCGGAGCCCTCCACCGATGGCGCCCGGGTGCTGACACGGGTCGCGGCCTGGCAGGTGGCGGATATCCTGGCGGGCCTCGCGCCTCCGCCTGGGGCGCCGTCGAACCGGCTGGCCTACAAGACCGGGACCTCTTACGGCCACCGCGACACCTGGGCCATCGGCTTTGACGGGGCGCATGTGGTGGGCGTCTGGATGGGGCGAGCAGATGGGACGCCGGTGCCGGGGGCCTTTGGGGCCGAGACAGCGGCGCCGATCCTCTTCCAGGCCTTCGCGAGGCTGAAGCCCGAGCTGACCCCCCAACCCCCCGCGCCGCCCGAGACGCTGATGCTGGCGACCAACCAGTTGCCCTTGCCCCTGCAGAAGTTCCGCTCGCGCCAGGCGGCCTTCACCGACAGCGAAAGCCCGAAAGTGACCTTCCCCCCCGACGGCGCCGAGGTCGAGCTTCTGCCCGAGGGCCTGATGGTGCGGGTCGAGGGCGGGACCGCGCCCTATACCTGGCTCGCCGATGGCGCCCCCGTCGCCCGCGCGGAAGAGCCCGGCGCGCTGATCCTGCCCGATCCGGGGCGCGGCTTCGTCACTTTGTCGGTCATCGACGCCGAAGGACGCTCCGCCCGCACAAGGGTCAGGTTGCGCTGATTGACCTTCCCCGGGGGCGGCGCTAGCCATGGCGCGACCCTGCAAGGAACCGCCATGTTTGCTCCCCGTCTTGCCCTGCTTCTGTCGGGCCTCGTCTCTTTCGTGGCGCTGGGCGCCTCCATGTCGATCACCGGGGCGGCCCTGCCGGTCTATGAGCGGCTTTTCGGCATCGACACGGCGACCTCGGGGCTTCTGGTCTCGACGCTTTGGGTGTCCTGCCTTTTGGGCGTGGTGACGATGTATTTTCGCGCCGAGAGCGTCACGCCGCGCCTGTCGCTGGGGGGGATCGTCCTGGGCTCGGTCCTTCTGGCCGTCGCGCCGACCTGGGGGCTGACGCTTCTGGGCGCGGTGGTCTTCGGCTATGGTTACGGCCTGGTCGCGGCGGTCTACAACCCGCGCATCTTGGTGGCCTGGGGAGAGACCGGTCCCTCCAAGGTCTCGATGCTGAATGCGGTGTTTTCGGCGGGGGCGATCCTGGCGCCCTGGATCTTCGGCCTGATCGGGTCGGATCAAAGGCCGGTCTTCTGGGCCATGGCGGCGATCAGCGCCCTGGCCTGGGGGATGGCGGGGGGGACCGCCACCACGGGCCAGGTGCGCCGCGCGGAATCGGGGGGTTTTCGCTGGCGCTGGCCGGTCCTGGGCTTTGCGATCCTCGGCATCGGCACCGAGGCGAGCCTCGCGGGCCTTGGCCCCTCGGCGCTGATCCGCACGGGCCTGTCGGAGGACAAGGCCGCGAGCCTCCTCGCGCTGTTCTTCATCGCGGCCCTTGTGGCGCGGGTGGGGCTGGTGCTGTTTTCCCACCGGCTGCCGGATTTCGGCATCTACCTCGGCGGCGCGGCCTGGGCCCTTGTCTGCGCTTTGGGCGCCGCCACGATCTCGGCGCCGTTTTTCTTTCCGCTGATGGGGGTTTCGGCCGGGATGTTCTTCCAGGGGACCTTCGTGACCGGCACGCGGCAGATGGGAGATGACCCCAGGGTCTCGCCCATCCTTCTGGGCGTGGGCCTGGTGGGAGCCACCATCGCGCCGATCTTCTATGCCCGGCTCATGGACGCGCTTGGCAACCACGGCTTCTTTTGGCTGGTCGCCGGGGTCATGGGCCTGGCGAGCCTGGGTTCCGTTGTGATGTGGCGGCCGATGATGGCTCAGCGGTCCCAGGCATAGGGGATCGGCTGGCGGCCGGTCTCGGTCAGAAGCCAGGCGTGCCGCCCCTCGATCACGGCGGCGCTGAGCGGCCCGCCATAGGCGGCGGAGGAGTCGAGGTTCAGCCGGTTGCCGTAATGGGTGGCCTCGGCGATGGCGGTATGGCCGTGGATGATCAGGGCGCCGTGGTCGGTCGGGTCTTCCAGGAACTCCTTGCGGATCCAGATCAGGTCCTGTTCGACCTGGGCGTCGAGGGCGACGCCGGGACGGATGCCTGCGTGGACGCAGAGGGCCTCGGCGATGGGATGGGAGGTCGGGCGGCTCTCCAGGAAGTCGCGATGGGCCTGGGGGACGGCGGCCAGTGCATCGGCATGGACCGCAACCACGGGCCGGTCCTGGGGCGCATGGACGCCATAGGAGGCCAGCGTCGCCGCCCCTCCAAGCGCCGGATGCAGCCAGGAATAGACCGCGCGCAGGCCGGGATCGGCCCATGAGGGGTCGTTCAGGAACTGGGTGAAGAGCCGGTCGTGGTTGCCTTTCAACACGACCCAATCCTCGCCCTCGGCAATGCCAAGGCGCAGGTATTCGATGACGCCCGCAGAGTCCGGACCCCGGTCGCAGAGGTCGCCCAGGTGGATGATGGGGGCAGGCCCGTGGCGGGCCATGTCTTCCGCGATGCGCTCATGCGCCTCGGTCAGGAGGTGGAAATGACCGTGGATGTCTCCGATGGCGTAGAAATGCATGGCGTGGGTCTTTCGGAAAGGTCCGGGGGCTCTGCCCCCGGGCCCCCGGGATATTTAGGAAAAGATGAAAAGGGAAGAGGCGGCGGGCGCCTCGCTTTTCACGCCCCTGCGAACTGGAGCGCCTTGACCTGGGAGAACATGCCGGTCGATTCCAAGGTGTCGATGACCTTGGGGTCGATGGCCTGGTCGAGGTAGAGGATCGCGATGGCGTCCTGGCCCACGCCAGAGCGGCCCAGGGTGAAGTTCGCGATGTTGACGTTGTTCTTGCCCATGGTCATGCCCAGAAGGCCGATGATGCCGGGCACGTCCTCGTTGGTCGTATAGAGCATGTGCTCGCCGATCTCGGCGTCGATGTTGATGCCCTTGATCTGGATGAAGCGCGGCTTGCCGTCCGAGAAGCAGGTGCCCGCGACCGAACGCTCGCGCTTGTCGGTGACCATGGTGACCTTGATATAGGCGTCGAAGACCCCGGTCTTGTCCTGCCGCGTGGTCGAGATCTGGATGCCCTTGTCTTTCGCCACGGCCGGGGCCGAGACGAGGTTGACGTCGGGGTTCTGGGTCTTGAGCACGCCCGCGATGACCGACTGGTTCAGCGCGGCCAGGTTCATGGTCGAGACCTTGCCGTCATAGAGGATGTTGATCGCGCGGATCGGCTCGTCGGTCATCTGGCCGATGAAGGCGCCGAGATGGCCCGCGAGCTTGATCCAGGGGCCCATGATCTGGGCCTCTTCGGCAGAGACATTGGGCATGTTCAGCGCGTTCTGCACGGCGCCCGAAAGGAGGTAGTCGGACATCTGTTCGGCCACCTGCAGGGCGACGTTCTCTTGCGCCTCGGTCGTGGCGGCGCCGAGGTGGGGGGTGCAGACGACATTGGGCAGGTTGAAGAGCGGGTTTTCCTTGGCGGGTTCGACCTCGAAGACGTCGAGGGCTGCGCCAGCGACATGGCCCGAAGTCAGGGCGTCGGCGAGGGCCTGTTCGTCGATCAGCCCGCCCCGGGCGCAGTTGATGATGCGGACGCCGGGCTTGGTCTTCGCCAGGGCCTCACGGCTGAGGATGTTGCGGGTCTTGTCGGTCAGGGGGACGTGGAGCGTGATGAAATCGGCGCGCGCCAGCAGGTCGTCGAGGTCGACCTTGGTGACGCCCAGGGCCTTGGCGCGCTCTTCGGACAGGAAGGGGTCATAGGCCACGACCTTCATCTTCAGCCCCACCGCGCGGTCGCAGACGATCCCGCCGATGTTGCCTGCACCGATCACGCCCAGGGTCTTGTTGAAGAGCTCGACCCCCATGAACTTCGACTTCTCCCACTTGCCGGCATGGGTCGAAGCGTTCGCCTCCGGGATCTGGCGGGCGGTGGCGAACATCATGGCGATGGCATGTTCGGCCGTGGTGATCGAGTTGCCGAAGGGGGTGTTCATGACGATGACCCCCTTTTTCGAGGCGGCGGGGATGTCGACGTTATCGACACCGATCCCGGCCCGGCCCACGACCTTCAGGTTCGTGGCATTGGCCAAGAGCTTGTCGGTCACTTTGGTGGCCGAGCGGATGGCGAGGCCGTCGTATTGGCCGATGATCTCGGCCAGTTTCTCTTTGTCTTTGCCAAGCTGCGGCATGTAATCGACCTCGACGCCACGGTCGCGGAAGATCTGGACGGCGGTTTCGGAAAGTTCGTCGGAAACGAGAACGCGGGGCATGGGGATATCCTTTGCGATCGGTGCGTGAGATCACGCACCCTACGAGGGTTGGTAGGGTGCGTGCTGGCACGCACCGATGGGATTATTGCGCGGCGATTTCCGCGTGGAAGGCATGGGCGATCCAGGGCATCAGGGCCTGGACGTCCGAGGTCTCGACCGTCGAGCCGCACCAGATGCGAAGCCCCGCCGGCGCATCGCGATAGGCGCCGAGGTCGAGGCCCACGCCCGCCTTCTCCAGCCGTTTCGCAACGGCTTTGGCGAAAGCGGCCGGGTCCTTGATGCGGGCATCGTCGAACTTCAGGCAGACGGAGGTCGTGGAGGCGATCTCGGGCGTCTCGGCCAGGTTCTTCAGCCAGGGGTTCTGCGCGCAGAAGTCCCAGACCACTTGGGCATTGGCAGAGGCGCGGGCCACGAGGCCCCGAAGGCCGCCGATGCTTTGCGCCCATTTCAGCGCCACGAGGTAATCCTCATTGGCCAGCATCGAGGGCGTGTTGATCGTCTCACCGACGAAAATCCCCTCGATCAGCTTGCCCTTCGAGGTCAGGCGGAAAATCTTCGGCAGGGGCCAGGCGGGGGTGTAGCTTTCAAGCCGCTCCACCGCGCGGGGGGAGAGGATCAGCATGCCATGCGCGCCCTCGCCGCCGAGCACCTTCTGCCAGGAGAAGGTGGTCACATCCAGCTTGTCCCAGGGAAGCTCCATCGCGAAGGCGGCGGAGGTCGCGTCGCAGATGGTGAGCCCGGCGCGCTCGGCAGGGATCGCGTCGCCATTCGGCAGGCGGCAACCGCTGGTGGTGCCGTTCCAGGTGAAGACCACGTCGCTGTCGAAATCGACGGTGGTGAAGTCGACGATCTGGCCATAGGGCGCGACCTTGACCTTGGCGTCCAGCTTCAGCTGCTTGACGACGTCCGTCACCCAGCCTTCGCCGAAGCTCTCCCAGGCCAGCATCTCGACGGGGCGGGCGCCGAGGAGCGACCACAGGGCCATCTCGACGGCGCCGGTGTCCGAGGCCGGGACGATCCCGATGCGGTAATCCGCAGGCACGCCCAGGATCTCACGGGTCAGTTGGATCGCCTCGGCCAGTTTCGCCTTGCCGACGGCGGCGCGGTGGCTGCGGCCCAAGGGCGCGTCTGCCAGCATGTCCAAGGAATAATTCGGGATTTTCGCGCAGGGGCCCGAGGAGAAACGCGGGTTGGCCGGGCGCGTGGCCGGCAGAGTCATATCGTTCATGGTAGCCTTCCAGCTAAAAGCCCCCCGGTGGGGAGGGGTGTCCCGCCGCCTTGCCTAAAGACCGCCCCGCTCTGGTGCAAGCGGAAAAATCGCGCTATTGCGGCGCTTCATCCCCGAAAAGCGACGCGCTTTTCCACTATCGGAAACCTGTGGAGCCAAAACGCCCATGTTCACCGTCTCGCTTCTGACCGCGCCCGACCGCCCGATCCTGGACCGTGTGGCCGTCGAATCCCTGCGCAATGCCTGGGGCGGGGGGCAGGCGATCTGGCTCGATCCCGGGGTGGCGGCGGAGTTCACGCTGGACCACAGCCCGGCGAATTTGTGGGAGGTCTGGGCCTCCTTCCAGTCCATGGGGATCGACCTCGCTTGCCAAAAGACCGAAGGGCGCAAGAAGCGGCTGCTGATCGCGGATATGGATTCGACCATGATCCAGCAGGAATGCATCGACGAATTGGCCGATGAGGCGGGGGTGGGGGCTTATGTGGCCGATATCACCAAGAGGGCGATGAATGGCGAGCTGGATTTCGAGGCGGCCTTGCGGGAGCGGGTTGGCCTGCTGCGCGGTCTGAAGGTCTCGGTGATCGAAGGGGTCTTGCGCGACCGGATCACCCTGATGCCCGGGGGAAAGGTGCTTCTGGCGACGATGAAGGCGAATGGAGCCTATGCAGCGCTGGTTTCGGGCGGCTTCACTGCCTTTACCGCGCGGATCGCGGCGGTTCTGGGGTTCGATGAGAACCGCGCCAATACGCTCTTGACGGCGGGTGATGTCCTGTCGGGCGAGGTTGCCGACCCGATCCTCGGCAAACAGGCCAAGCTGGACGCGCTGAACGAGATCACCGCGCGGCTGGGCTTTACGCCCGCCGAGGCCCTGGCAGTGGGCGATGGCGCCAATGACCTGGCCATGTTGAACCGGGCGGGGATGGGCGTGGCCTTGCACGCCAAGCCCTCGGTCGCCGCGCAATGCGAGGTGCGGGTGAACCACGGCGACCTGACGGCGCTCTTGTATTTGCAGGGCTATGCCCGTGAAGAGTTCGTCGCATGATCAAGGCCCGGGGTATACCCCGGGCTACGCAGCGCAACCAGAGCGGCAGGTTTGCAGCGGCGGGTTTGCCCCCCTCGACATTCCGCGCGCCCCTTGGGATGAAGGCGCATGGAAATCCGCGACACCTCCCCCGCTGACGCCGCCGAGATGGCGGAGCTCTTGAACGCCATCATCGCGATCGGCGGCACCACGGCGCATCAAGAGCCCAAGACGCCTGACCAGGTCCGGCAGGGCTATATCGACGGGCCAGGCGTGCGGACCTCGGTCCTGGCCTGCGAGGGGGGCCGGGTCATCGGCTGGCAGTCCATCGAGCACTGGGAGGGCGGTTTCCACATCGGCTCTTTCGTGCGCCCCGGCATCCAGGCCAGGGGCGTCGGCGCTGCCATGTTTGCCCGCACCCTGGCCCAGGCCCGGGCGGCAGGCATCCCCGAGATCATCGCCTCGATCCGGGCCGACAATGTGCCGGGCCTGGCCTTTTACGCCAAGATGGGGTTCAGGGACTTTGCGCAGGACCCCGATTTCGCGCTGAAGGACGGCAGGGTCGTCGGCCGGGTTCACCGGAAACTCTCCCTTGTTTGAGATCGCAACCCACCTCGCCCTGATCCTGATCGCGGTGGCCTTCCTTGCGGGGTTCATCGATTCCATCGCGGGCGGAGGCGGGCTTCTGTCGGTCCCGGCGCTGCTTCTGGCGGGGGTGCCCCCGGTGAACGCGCTGGCCACCAACAAGCTGCAGGGCATGGCAGGCGCGGGCACGGCACTCGCCAATTATGTCCACGCAGGCCAGGTCACCCCGCGCGACCAGCTCCCCATGGCCGCCGTCAGCCTGGTGGCGGGGGCGCTCGGCTCGCTTGCCGCCTCGCATCTGTCGGCCGAGATCCTGCGGCTGATCATGCCGCCCATCCTCATCGCCATCGCCCTTTTCTTCGCGCTGAAGCCCGGCCTGACCGACCAGCCGCGCCCGCGCCGGATGTCGGTGCCGCTGTTCACCGCAACCATCGTGCCGGTCATCGCCGGATATGACGGCTTCTTCGGCCCCGGCACCGGGTCTTTCTTCATGCTGGCCATCGTGCTTTTGCTGGGCTCGGGCGTGCTGAAGGCCACGGCCGAGACCAAGATGCTGAACTTCGCCTCGAACATCGGGAGCTTTGCGGTCTTTGCATTGCAGGGCCACATGTTCTGGGCCCTGGGGCTGGGGATGGCCCTGGCGCAGGTCGCGGGGGCCACCCTGGGCAGCCGCCTGGCGCTGCGCATCGGGGCCCGGCTGATCAAGCCGCTCCTGGTCGCCACCTCGACCGGCATGGCCTTGCGGCTTCTGTGGCAGGCCTGGGGCTAGGTTGCGAAGAGCGATGCGAAACTCAGCTCGGTCCGGCCGGCAAGCGCCAGGGCCTCTTCCTCGGTCCAGACCGGGCGCATCTTGATCACCGTGGTCATGTCCAGGATCTGCTCCAGCATCCGCACATAGCCAAAGACGGTCTGGTTGCTGACCAGGACGACCGAAACCACGGGATGGCGGAACCGGGACAGCTCTGGCGCCAGGCGCGCGACCTTGGTGAAGATCGACAGGAAAGAGGCCTCGATCTCGGTCACCCCCCGCGCATCGCACAGCATCACGTGCTGCGGGTTGAAATCGGCGGCGCGGACATAGTCGAGAAAAAGCTCCGCCCCCTCGGCAACCGTCAGCTTCCCATTGAACAGGAAGGTGGCCAGTTCGCGTTCGGGTTGGATGCGGTACCTGTGGGGCATTGTCAGAGCATGGCTAGGGTCAAAGGGCATTTCCTTGATTTGACGCAAGCCTTGCGGGCAATTCATCCGCAAGGGCCGCGCAACTGTGGTCATGCGAACGGCAGTGCAGGGCCTTTATGTCGGCCGGGGTCACTCTGCCGCCAGACTGACACGTTCCGCGCCGATCTGGACCAACTTTTCCGTGACCCGCGCCATGCGCAGGCAAAAGGCCGAGAAGGCGGGCAGGGGTTCGACCCGGCGTTCGTCCAGGTAGAGCGAGCGGTCGATCTCGATCTGCACGACATGTTTGCGGCTGACCGGGTGGCCATAGGTCTGGGCGATATAGGCTCCGGCGAAGGGCGAGTTGCGGGCGGTGCGGAAGCCTTCGGAGCGGAAGATTTCCTCGATCTGGTCGACGAGGCCCCGGTCGGCGGCGGCGCCGAAGCGGTCGCCCAGCACGACCTCGGGCAGGGGCTGGCCGGGGCGGGCATGGCTTTCGATGGCCTCGTGCGGCATGGAGTGGCAGTCGAGGAGGATCGCCTCGCCGAAGCGGCGGTGGGTCTGCGCCAGGAGGCCGCGCAACTGGTCGTGCCAGGGATGCCAATGGCGCGCGATGCGGTCGCGGGCCTGGGCGAGCGGCAGCTTGCCCGCATAGATCGCGCGGCCCCCGGCGACGACGCGGGGAATCACGCCCAGGCCCGAGGAGATTCGCGGATTGTGCGCCGGGCGCGAGACGCCCTCGATCACGGCGGGGTCCAACTCGTCTGCCCCCCGGTTCAGGTCGATATAGGCCCGCGGGGCCCGGGCGAGAATCAGCGGCGCCCCCATCAAGGGCGCGCGGGCGAAGAGCCGGTCGACATAGGCATCCTCGGAGGAGCGCAGGTGCAGGGGCGAGAGCACGCTGGCGGCCAAGAAATCCTGGGGGTAGTCGCGCCCGGAATGGGGCGAGGAAAAGACCACGCTCGTGGTGGTCTTGTGCGGGCTGATTAGCCTGAAAGCCTCACCCTCGAGGATATGTTCGCGCATGCCGTCCATGTTTTTCACCATAAGCCTTAAATCTGGTGTGGAGAAAGCCCTTGAACACCCCCGCGACTCTCTTTATAGCCACCCCACATTCGCGGTTCAGCCGCCGGATCGGCAACGAAACGGGGCAGAATCACCGAAGAGTGGGCGGTTAGCTCAGCGGTAGAGCACTACGTTGACATCGTAGTGGCCACTGGTTCGATCCCAGTACCGCCCACCATTTCGCCGTCATCCTCGGGTGGCAAGGGTTTCAACTGGCGCGACGACGCGCCGCGACAAAAGGGGAGTGGACCATGAAGGTTGCCAACTCGCTGCGTTCGCTGAAGACGCGTCACCGCGATTGCCAGATCGTGCGCCGCAAAGGCCGCGTTTACGTGATCAACAAGACGCAAAAGCGCTACAAGGCCCGTCAGGGCTGAGTTTTCAGCGCAAAGCATCCAAGGGCCGCCCGGGAAACCGTGGCGGCCTTTTGGTTTTCCCGCCCCCGGGTCGCATTCACCCCCGCTTAAGGCTCCTGCGGCATCTTGCCGGGTGAAACGGAGCGGTCATGGCGACGATTGATGGCGGTGCGGGCGATGACAGCCTGGCGGGCACCTCGGGCAGCGATACCCTGACGGCCTTGGCCGGCAATGACACGGTCCTGGCCGGGGCCGGGTCGGATTCGCTTTGGGGCGGCGCGGGCAACGACCTCCTTTACGGCGGCGATGGCAGCGACACGCTGATGGGCGAGGCTGGCGACGACAGCCTGGACGGCGGGGCCGACAACGATTCCATCGTCGCCGGCCTGGGCGATGACCGCGTCCAGGCCGGGCTTGGCGAGGACACGCTCTATGGCGACGAGGGCGCCGACAGCCTGCAGGCCGATGCGGGCAATGACCTGGTCTTTGCCGGGGCGGGGAACGATTCCCTTTACGGCGGGGCCGATGACGACACGCTTTACGGCGGCACCAACGACGACCTGGCGCTGGGGGGCGATGGCAACGACCTGATCTATGGCCAGGAGGACAATGACACGGTCGGGGGCGGGGCGGGCGACGACCGGCTTTACGGCGGGCAGGGCGCCGATGTCTTCGTGACGGGCGCAGGGGCCGGGGTCGAGGTGATCGAGGACTATACACCCGGAGACGGCGACCTCATCGCCATCGACTATCCCGGGATCACCAGTTTCAGCCAGTTGCAGCCACTGATGTCCGACGATGGCGCCTACGGCACGCTGATCACCTTTCCCGATGGCGGGGTCACGCAGATCCGCTGGACCGCGCCGATCCATCTCTCGTCGGCCAATTTCGTCTTTGGCGCCGGGCCGGTCTGCTTCCTGGGCGGCACGAAGATCGACACCGACCGGGGCCCCCGCCCGGTGCAAGAGCTTGCGCCCGGCGACCTGGTCCTGACGCGCGACCATGGGCTCTTGCCCCTGTTGCACCTGTGCCGCGCGACCTGGCGCTTTCGGCCCGGGCCGCACCGGATGAAGCCCATCCGCCTCGCGCCCGGAGCCCTGGACTCCGGCCTGCCCGCCTGCGAGCTCATCGTCTCGCCCCAGCATCGCATCGCCTGGCCGCCGCTGGAGCCCCGCGCCCTGGTGCCTGCGCGGCATCTCTTGGGGCTGGAGGGGGTCAGCCAGAGGCCCGGCTGCCTGCGGGCGCGCTATTTCCACCTGCTTCTGCCCTGCCATGCCCTGGTCCGGGCCAATGGCGCCTGGGCGGAATCGCTGCTGGTGACCGAGGCTGGCCCGCGCATTCCCTTCCTGCCGCGCGGCCTGGCCCCCGTGCCCATGGCGCCCGCCTTGCCCCTGGTCCGCGCGACCTGGCAGGCCGAGGCGCCGCCATTGGGGCTTCCCCCGGAGCCGCGCCTTGTGCAGGATGACCGCGCCCCCGCCTGACGGAGAAAGCCGGATGAAGCTCTTCTACTCCCCCACCTCGCCCTTCGTGCGCAAGGTCTCGGTCCTGATCCTGGAGACCGGCCTGCAGGTCGAACGCATCCCGGGCTCGGGCACGCCCCTGGACCCGGGCCAGGCGCCCATCGCGCAAAACCCCCTGGGCAAGGTGCCGACCCTGCTGACCGACGAGGGCCAGGCGATCTTCGACAGCCGGGTGATCTGCCGCTATCTCGACGACAAGGCGGGCGCGGGGCTTTACCAGCCCGACACCTGGGCCATCCTGACGCAAGAGGCCCTGGCCGATGGCATCCTCGAGGCCGCACTCCTGATGGTCTACGAGGGCCGCCTGCGCCCCGAGGAGCTGCGCTTCGCCCCCTGGGTCGAGGGGCAATCGGCCAAGATCGACCGCGCGTTGGACCTTTTGGAGACCGCGCCGCCCGAGGGCGCCTTGACCATGGGCCAGATCGCGCTCGGCTGCGCGCTGGGTTACCTCGACTTCCGCCATGGCCCGCGGGACTGGCGCGCGCGCCGCCCCCGCCTGGCCGCCTGGGCCGAGGGAATCGCCGCCCGCCCCTCGATGCTGGCGACGCTTCCGGCCTGAGGCCAGGGCAGACCCCCAAAGATGGGGGCGCGCCTTGCCATCGCAAGGCCACAGCTTGAGGAAATCTTCATGAAACCGGGCCTATGACCCTTTGTCCGCTGGACCTTGCGACATTCCTTGTCTAAAACCCGGCGCGCAAGGCTGCGTTTGACGCGGCCTCTCTTGGCATAAGGCCGTCAAGGTCACGGAAGGGAGAACATCGGTGTCACAACCAGACGATCACGCAGGGAGCCGCAGGGATTTCCTGTATTACGCCACCGCCGGAGCTGGTGCCGTCGCCGCGGGTGCCGCGGTCTGGCCGCTGGTGAACCAGATGAACCCCTCGGCCGATGTCCAGGCCCTGGCCTCGAGAGAGGTCGATATCTCGGGCCTCACCGAGGGCACGCAGATCACCGAGCTGTGGCGCGGCAAGCCGGTTTTCATCCGCTACCGCTCCCAGGCCGAGATCGACGCCGCCCGGGCGACGCCCCTGGCCGACCTGGTGGACACCAAGGCCGAGAACGACAACCTGACCCCCGAGGCCCAGGCGACCGACGAGAACCGGACGCTGGACCCCGAGGGCAAGTGGCTGGTGATGATGGGCGTCTGCACGCACCTCGGCTGCGTGCCGCTGGGCGATGGCGCGGGCGATTTCGGGGGCTGGTTCTGCCCCTGCCACGGGTCGCACTACGACCAGGCGGGCCGCATCCGCAAGGGACCGGCGCCGCGCAACCTTCAGGTTCCGGTCGCGTCCTTCGTGAACGAAACCACGATCAAGCTGGGCTGAGGGGGGAACAATGGCTGGTATTCCGCACGACCACTACGAACCGAAGTCGGGCTTCGAAAAGTGGCTTCACTCGCGTCTTCCCATCGTCAGCGTCCTTTATGACACGCTGATGATCCCGACGCCCAAGAACCTCAACTGGATGTGGATCTGGGGCATCGTCCTGACCTTCTGCCTTGCCTTGCAGATCGTCACCGGCATCGTCCTGGCCATGCATTACACGCCCCATGTCGACCTGGCCTTCGCCTCGGTCGAGCATATCATGCGCGACGTGAACGGCGGCGTGATGCTGCGCTACCTGCATGCCAACGGCGCCTCGCTGTTCTTCTTCGCCGTCTATATGCACATCTTCCGCGGCCTCTATTACGGCAGCTACAAATCCCCGCGCGAGGTGACCTGGGTCATCGGCATGGTGATCTATTTCCTGATGGTTGCGACCGCCTTCATGGGCTACGTCCTGCCCTGGGGCCAGATGTCCTTCTGGGGCGCGACCGTGATCACCGGCCTCTTCACGGCCATCCCGGGCGTCGGCGCCTCGCTGCAAGAGTGGCTTCTGGGTGGTTTCGCCGTCGGCAATGCGACGCTGAACCGCTTCTTCTCGCTCCACTACCTCCTGCCCTTCGTGATCGCGGGCCTCGTGGGTCTGCACATCTGGGCCTTCCACACCACGGGCAACAACAACCCGACCGGCGTTGAAGTGCGCCGCACCTCGAAGGAAGAGGCCGAGCGCGACACGCTGCCCTTCTGGCCCTATTTCGTGATCAAGGACCTCTTCGCGCTGGCCGTCATCCTGACGCTGTTCTTCGCGGTCGTGGGCTTCATGCCCAACTTCCTGGGCGAGCCGGACAACTATATCCAGGCCGACGCGATGAAGACGCCCTCGCATATCGTGCCGGAATGGTATCTCCTGCCCTTCTATGCGATCCTGCGGTCCTTCGACAGCACGGTCTGGGCGGTGCAACTGGTCGAGTTCGTGACCTTCGGCATCGTCGACGCCAAGCTCTTCGGCGTGCTGGCCATGGGTGCTGCGATCCTGGTCATGGGCCTTGCGCCCTGGCTGGACACCTCTTCGGTGCGCTCGGGCCGCTATCGTCCGATGTTCAAGGCCTGGTTCGCGCTTCTGTGCATCGACTTCGTGGTCCTGGCCTGGGCGGGCAGCCAGTTGCCCACCACCTTCACCTCCTGGGTGGGCCTGATCGCCTCGACCTACTGGTTCGCCTACTTCCTGGTGATCCTGCCGCTCCTGGGCGTGCTGGAGAAGCCGACGCTGGCCCCGGCCACGATCGAGGAAGACTTCAAGTCCCACTATGGCAACCCTGCCGAGTGATGAAAGGGAAGATGATGATCCGCAAATTCGCCATCGGCGCCCTTTCTGCCCTGGTCCTGGCCACCGGTCCGGTCCAGGCCAACGAGGCCGGCCATATCGAAGACATCGCCTTCTCCTTCGAAGGCCCCTTCGGCAAGTTCGATGAACACCAGCTGCAACGCGGCCTTCAGGTCTTTACCGAAGTTTGCTCGGCCTGCCACGGGCTGAAGTTCCTGCGCTTCGGCTCGCTCTCCGAGCCGGGCGGCGTGGGCCTGACCGAAGACATGGTCAAGGCCTATGCCAAGGGCTTTACCGTCATCGACCCGGTGACCAAGGAAGAGCGCGAGGCCACCCCGGCCGACCGCTTCCCCGAGAACACCGGGGCGGGCGCGCCTGACCTGTCGGTCATGGCCAAGGCCCGCAAGGGCTTCTCGGGGCCCCATGGCCTGTTGATCAACCCGCTGTTCCGCGGCGTCGGCGGGCCGGAGTATATCTACTCCATGCTCACCGGCTTCACCGGCGAGACCAAGGAACAGGCCGGCACGGTGCTTTACGAAAACAAGGCCTTCCCGGGCGGCTGGATGTCCATGCCGAACGAGGCTCTGGTCGAGGGCGCCGTCACCTATGCCGACGGCACCGAGGCCAGCCTGCACCAGATGTCCGAAGACGTTTCGGCCTTCCTGATGTGGGCCTCGGAGCCCCGGATGATGGTCCGCAAGGAAAGCGGCATGAAGGCCGTGCTGATCCTGGGCCTGTTGTCGGTCATGCTGTATCTGACCAACAAGCGCATCTGGTCCGGCGTGAAGGGCAAGAAGAAGCACGCCTGAACGCGGCTTTGACGCAAAAGAAGGAGGCCCCGGGTCAAGCCCGGGGCCGCTTTGCTTTTGCGGGGCCGTTGCGATCGAGGCCCGCAGGAGGCGGCGGACCGGTTTTGCCGAAGCCCCCCACAGGCGCGAAGCTGCCCCGGGCTTGACCCGGGGCCTCACCCCTCACCCCAGGTAGGCGCGCAGGGCCGGGGGCGGGTCGGCAAAGATCGCCCCGGTCTCGACCGGCGCATCGGCCAGCCCGTCATGGACCAGCACCACATGAGAGGCAAAGCGGCGGGCATCCTCGGGGTCATGGGTGACCATCAGGACCGTCGTGCCCGCCTCCGCTGCCAGTTCCGCCACCAGCGCCAGGAGGTCGGCCTTCAGCGCGGGGCCAAGCGCGGAAAAGGGCTCGTCCAGGGCCAGGATCGGGCGGTTCTGCAACAGGACCCGCCCCAGCGCCGCCCGCCCCTGCTGGCCGCCCGAAAGCTCGGACGGCCGCCGCGTCTCCATCCCGCCCAGGCCCAGCCGCTCCAAGACCGCGCTGATGCGGGCGCGCTGATCGGGGCCGAGCCGCAGCCTTGGGTTCAAGGCCAGGCCAAGGTTCTGCATCAGCGTCAGATGGGGGAAGAGGTTCTGATCCTGGAAGAGCATCGCCACCGGCCGCTCCCCGGGCTCCAGCCCGCCGATCTCCTGTCCCTGCCAGAGGATAGACCCCATGGCCGGCACGAAGCCCGCCAGCGCCATGAGGAGCGTCGACTTCCCCGCGCCCGATCCGCCCAGCACCGCCACCCGCGCCCCCCGGGGCAGGCTGAACCCCGCCCGCAGGCGAAAGGCGCCTTGGGTCACCGTCATGTCGAAGCTCAGCCCGTCACTTGGCGCCATGGCGGCCTCCGAGGTCGAAAAGCGCGAAAAGCGCGAAGGAGAGGGTGACAAGGACCAGGGCCGCGCCCGCTGCGGCCTCCATCCGGTAGGCGCCCGCCAGGCGCTGGATCACAAGGGGCAGCGTGGCCTGGGTCTGGTCGGCAAAAAGCGCGATGGTTCCAAGGTCGCCCATCGACAAGGCCGCCGCGATCCCGGCGCCAAGGCCCAGGGGCCGCGAGAGGCGCGGCAGGGTCAGGTAGCGCAGCCGGGCGAGCCCCCGCAGACCCAGGGCGCGGGCCAGGCGGTCGTAATCCAGAAGCAGCCGCCGCACCTCGGGCAAGAGCATCCGCGTGACGAAAGGCAGCGCCATCAGGGCATTGGCCAGCATGGTGACGGGCAGCGCGACCTCTTCGGGCCGCACCAGGGGCCGCAGGATCAGGAACCAGCCGGTCCCCAGCACCAGGCCCGAGGCCACCATGGGCCACATCGCCGAAAGCTCGGCCCAGCGACTGCCCCGTGCCGCCGCCAGCGACAGGGGCAGCGCCGCCAGCACCGCCAGCGCCGCCGAGGCAAGCGCGGTGGCGACCGACCGCCCCGCCGCTGGCCAGACCTGCGCCGGAAGGGAGGCCAGCGCGGGCAGGCCCTCGATCAGGACGGCGGCCAAAGGCAGGGCCAGGAAGACCGAGGCCGCGCCGATCACCAGGCCATCGACCAGCCGCCCCTGCCTTTGCGGCGGGGCGGGCAGGTCCAGCCCCGCCCCGGGCTCCGGCAAGGCAAAGCGCGCTGCCACCAGCACCGCGACCGAGGCCAGCCCTGCCTGCACCATGGCCAGCGCCGCCGCATGGCCAGGGTCAAAGTCGAAGCGCAGGGCCTGGTAGATCGCAAGCTCGACCGTCGTGGCGCCGGGGCCTCCGCCCAAGGTCAGGGCGATGACGAAAGAGTTCAGGCAGATCAGGAAGACCGCCAGCAGCGCCCCGGGCAGGAAGGCGCGCAGCATCGGCGCCTCGACATGCCGGAAGCGCGACCAGGGCGGCAGGTTCAGGCTGGCGGCCAGCCGCAGATGCTCGGAGGGGATGCGGTGCCAGCCTTGGCAAAGGATGCGGGTGGCGAGCGAGAGGTTGAAGAAGACATTGGCCAGAAGCACCCCGGTCAGCCCGTAAAGCGGGAGGGGCTGGCCCTGGGCGGTGCTGAACCAACCGCTGCGGCCGTAGACGGTGATGATCCCCAGCACGGCCACCACGGTCGGCAAGAGAAAGGGCGCGCCAAGGGCGGTCAGCAGGAGGCCGCGCCCCGGAAAGCGCCGCCGCATCAGCGCGCGGGCCAGGGGCACAGCCAGGGCGCAAGAGATCAGCGCCGAAAGCGCCGCCTGGGTCACGGTAAAACGCAGGGCAGCACCATCCGCCGCCCTGAGCGTCAGGCCCGATTGCAGGGCCAGCGCGGCCAAGGGCGCCGCGACAAGCCCTGCCACCGCCAGGCTTACTGCGCGAGCGCCGCTTGCCATTCTTCGATTGCCTTTTGCCGCAGCGCCTCGGCCTCGGTGGGGGAGAGAAGCAGCGATTTGGCGGGCTGGATCAGGGTCTCGAAGCCCTGGGGCAGGGGGGCGGATTGCGCCGGATACATCCAGTTCGTCGTCGGAATCACCGATTGCGCTTCGGTCCCCGCCAGATAGGCCAGGAAGGCATCGGCCAGTTCGGGGTTCGGGGCCGCCTTCAGCTTGCCCGCGACCTCGACCTGCATGTAATGCCCCTCGTCGAAGAGCGCGGCGGTCTTGGTGTCGTCGTTTTCCGCGATCAGGTGATAGGCCGGAGAGGTCGTGTAGCTCAGCACCATATCCGCCTCGCCCTTGAGGAAGAGCCCGTAAGCCTCATCCCAACCCGGCGTCACGGTGACGATATTGTCGGCCAAGTCCTTCCAGACCGAACCCGCCTCATCGCCATAGGCCGCCTTGACCCACATCACCAGCCCAAGGCCGGGGGTGGAGGAACGCGGGTCCTGGATCACGATCTTCAGGTCGGAGGCCGCAAGGGCCTTGAAATTCGCAGGCGGGTTTTCCAGCGATTTCAGGTGGACGAAGGCGAACCAGCCCCAGTCATAGGGCTGGAACTCGGTGTCCGCAAAGGGCACGGGCAGGGTGTTCGGCTGGGCCGCGATGGGTGCGAAAAGCCCCGTCGCGCGGGCGGCCTCGACCAGCGAAGTGTCGAGCCCCAGCGCCACATCGGCCTCGGACCCCGCGCCTTCCATCTTCAGCCGAGACAGGATCGCGCCGCCGTCTCCGGCCGCGATATAGTTCACTTTGCAAGCGCAAGTGGCCTCGAAACCCTTGGCGATGGCCGGGCCCGGGCCCCATTCGGCGGTGAAGCTGTCATAGGTCAGGACATTGAGGACAGGCACCTCCGCCAGGGCGGGGGTGGCCAGGAACGCCAGTGCAGGAAGGATCTTCATATTCTCTCCATTCGTGCAGCGGGCGGGAATGGAGGGGCACGACAGCGCCCTTACCTTCCCTCCGCCGGTATGATCCGGTTCAGGTTCAACGGGTCCGCATCGCTGCATCTCAGGCCGAAAGGCCACCCCGAGGTGAGACTGAACATAGGGGAAAGGGCGTCGAAGGCAAGGGGGTCAGGGCTTGCGCAGGAATGGCGCTGCCATGTCGGGGGGCAGGTGCTCTTCGGCCAGGGCCCGGGCACGGGCGCGCTGACCCCGCCGCATCAACATGGTGCAGCACATGCGAAGCGTGGCGCTGCGCCGCAGGACTTCATCTCCCCAGTCCATGCGCGGGTCAAGGACCACCCCGATGAACCGCTCCAGCCGTTCCGTCCCCTCGCCAAGCACTTCGGGCTCTTCGAGGCATGCGCGGGCCAGTCTGGACAGCAGTCCGGGCGCCACCGTGGCAAGATCGAAAGACGGCGCCGTCACCTTGTCCAGCATCGGGCGGAACCAGTCCCCCTCGGTCGGAGTGGCCGCCAGGTCCAGGGCGTGCATGACCTTGCGGATCGCGGCCAGATCGGGCTCTCCGGTTATGACCTCGCGCAGGATGGTCTTGAGCGGATAGACCTTGTTCAACAGCGGTCCGCTGGGATGGCCCGACCCCGGCACCCCGATCAGGGTCAGGCTGGTCAGGGTCGCGATTCGCGCCGCATGGGGGCTGTCCAGGCGGTCGGAAGGGTCGAAGAACAAGAGCCCGCGCAGGTTCTGCGAGATGCCCGAAGCGATGCGGTCATGGTCTTGCGACAGGCCGGGGCGGTCTATGACATAGCGGCGGTCGCCGATCATGTCCGCAAAGGGCGGAAAGGGCGTCGATTGCGCCGAGATGGCCAGAACGTAATCGGCCCGCAGCAGGGGGGCGAGGTTGATGGCGGCATAGCCGCCCATGCTGCTGCCGTAGGTCACCAGCCGCTCGGTCGGAAAGCGTGCGCGGATCGTCTGGGCCGCTGCCTCGGCCTGAGGCCCCAGGTACCAGTTGTTGCGGTTGACGAGGAAGGACACGACATGCGCCGGAATGTCGGATTCGGCGACCGACGCCGGGATGAAAGGGGGCGGGAACTCGCCGGGCGGAGGCTCGGTCCCCGGTCTGAGGCGATACTGGAAACCCACGACGACGGTCTGGGCCCCCGGATGTTCGTGGAGCACGACCTTGAAGGTCTGGTCGTCGTAGAGGACTTCCGCCATTCGGCCTCCGTGAAATGCCACCGAAGGCTCACCCTCGCTGTGACCAATGTCAACCCTGCTTCCCTTGCCCCGCGCTTTCGCCTAAACCCGACCCCGCAGGAGGCCCGCCCCATGTCGTTGAACAGCTTTGGTCATGTCTTGAAATTCACCACCTGGGGCGAGAGCCATGGGCCGGCCATCGGTGCCGTGGTCGATGGTGTCCCGCCGGGGATCGCCCTGTCCGAGGCGGACTTGCAGCCCTGGCTGGACAAGCGCAAGCCGGGGACCTCGAAGTTCACGACCCAGCGGCAAGAGGCCGATGCAGTGCGCATCCTCTCGGGCGTGTTCGAGGGCGTGACGACGGGGACCTCGATTTCGCTGATGATCGAGAATACCGATCAGCGGTCGAAGGATTACTCGGCCATCGCCCAGGCCTTCCGGCCGGGTCATGCCGACATCACCTATCACCAGAAATACGGGGTGCGGGATTATCGCGGCGGCGGGCGGAGCTCTGCGCGCGAGACGGCGAGCCGCGTGGCGGCCGGAGGGGTCGCGCGGGCGGTGCTGAAGGCGCTGCTGCCGGGGCTGACGATCACGGGTTACATGGTGCAGATGGGGGTGAAGGGCATCGACCGCAGCCGCCTTGACCTTGCGACCGTGGGCGACAACCCCTTCTGGTGCCCCGATCCGGTGGCAGCGGCGGACTGGGCGGAGTATCTCGACGGCCTGCGCCTGTCGCACAACTCAGTCGGCGCGGTGATCGAGGTCGTGGCCCATGGCGTTCCGCCGGGCCTCGGGGCGCCCTTGTATGGCAAGCTGGACTCTAACCTGGCCTCGGCCATGATGTCGATCAACGCGGTCAAGGCGGTGGAGATCGGCGACGGCATGGCTGCGGCTGGGCTCACCGGGGTGGAAAACGCCGACGAGATCCGCATGGGGCCGAATGGGCCCGAGTTCCTGAGCAATCATGCGGGCGGGATCCTTGGGGGCATTTCCTCGGGTCAGCCGGTGGTCTGCCGGTTCGCGGTCAAGCCGACCTCCTCGATCCTGACCCCGCGCCGGACGATCGACCAGACCGGCGCCGAGATCGACCTGGTGACCAAGGGCCGTCATGACCCCTGCGTCGGCATCCGCGCCGTCCCGGTGGGCGAGGCGATGATGGCCTTGGTCCTGGCCGATCACCTTCTCTTGGACCGCGCCCAGACCGGGGGCTTGCGCGGGCGGATCGGGTAGACCCGGGGTAAACCCCGGGGTCAGCGCCCGGCCTTCAACTGCGCCACGAAGTCGCGCAAGAGCGCCACCCGGCGGGGGCGGAAGCTGTCGGGCGTCATCACGACGCCCTCCAGCGCCTCCAGCCGAAAGCGGCGGAAGTCCTGGCGCAGGGTGCAAAAGGCCAAAAGCATCAGCGTCCGGTCCAGGAAGACCACGGACAGGGGCCAGAGCACGCGCTGGCTCTGGGTCCCCTCGCGGTCGGTATAGGCCACGGCAATCGCGCGCTCCTCCCAGATCGCCTCGCGCAAGAGCGGCAGGCAGTCGGGCACCGGCGGGCGGCGTTCGAAGCGGTAGAGCTGGCTGGCGGCGTGCAGCGCCTGGCGCTGGACGCGCTCGGGCAAGGTGGCGATGATCTTGGACTGCGCGGCCTCGGCCGCCTTGACCAGGGCCGGATCGCCCGCAAGCCGCACCTCGGCGAGGCCCAGGACCAGGGCCTCGATTTCCAGCCTTGTGAACATCTGCGGCGGCAGGGCGGGGTCTTCGGTCAGGGTGTAACCCAGGCCCGGCTCGCCATCGATCAGGGCGCCCCCGGCGCGCAGGGCGGCAATATCACGATACAATGTCCGGGCAGAGACCTCGGTCTCGGCAGCAAGGCGCTCTGCCGTCACCGGCTGGGGCAGGCGGCGGATGGCAGACAAGAGGCGAAGGAGGCGGTCAGCGCGGGCCATGCTGACAGGTTATGTCAGGAGCCCTCGGCGATAAAGCCCCATCGCAACCAAGGAGACCGACATGCTGACCCTTATCCACGCGCCCAACTCGCGCTCGACCCGCATCCTGCAGCTGATCCACGAGATGGGGATCGAAGACCGTATCGAGATCAAGCCGGTGGGCATCATCTACCGCGACGGCTCGGGCACGCCGGACCCGGCCAATCCCCATCCCGAGGGCAAGGTGCCGGCCCTGATCCATGACGGCACGCTGATCACCGAAAGCGGCGCCATCATGCTCTATCTCACCGCGCTTTTCCCCGAGAGCGGCCTGGCGCCCAAGCCCGGCAGCCCCGAGCGCGGCGCCTACCTGACCTGGCTCTTCTGGTACCAGGGCGTGATGGAGCCCGTGATGTGGATGGCGGGCATGGGGATCGACCACCCCGGCCTGCGGCGCAACTTCCGCGGCATGGCGGAGGTCCAGGCCCGGATCCGAAAGGCCCTGGCCCAGGGCCCCTGGCTCTGCGGCGAGGCCTATTCCGCCGCCGACCTGATCTGCGGCTCGGCCTTTGCCTTCTTCCCTCAGTTCGTGCCTGACGAGCCCGCCTTCAAGGACTGGGTCGCGGCTTGCGCCGCCCGCCCCGCCCTGGCCCGGGCCAAGGCGGAAGATGCCCAGATGGTCGTCGCGGCCTGACAGGACAGACCGGGGAGGTGCTACCTCCCCGGACCCCTCCGGGATATTTGGGCCAATGTGAAAGGGAAAAGGCCCTCACGCTTCGACCCATCGCCGATCTGCGTCTTTCATACTGGCCCAAATATCCCCGCCGGAGGCTCCGACCTGTCCTCCAGCGCCTTGGCCAAACGAAAAGGGCCGCCCATTGACGGGGCGGCCCTTGGTCACGATCAGCGCCGGTTCAGGCGTTGACGGAGTCCTTCAGCGCCTTGGCGATGGTGAACTTCACCTGCTTGTCGGCCTCTTTCTTCACCATCTCGCCAGTGGCAGGATTGCGCACTTCGCGCGCGGGGCGCTCGCGGCAGACGACCTTGCCGAGGCCCGGCAGGGTCACGGCGCCGCCGGCGGCGACTTCGCGCGCCACGACTTCGGAGATGGCATCCAGCGCCGCCGAAGCGGTCTTCTTGTCGGCGCCCATGGCATCGGCCAGGGCGGCCACGAGTTGGGTCTTGGTCATCGGTTTGGTCATCATGTCCCTCGGATGATCTTTATCGGATAGGGGTGCCGAAAACGGCCTGCCGCTCCGTGAACAGGTTTTTCGCTCGCATGGCAAGGGGTTTTGACCCTTGGCGGCCAAAAACGGCCGTCAGAGGAAGGCGGTTTCCTCGAAACTCCGCAATTTCCGGCTGTGGATCTCGCCCAGCGGCATTTCCCGCAGGGTCTCCATCGCGCGGATGCCGATTTGCAGGTGGCGGCTGACCTGGGTCTTGTAGAAGTCCGAGGCCATGCCGGGCAGCTTCAACTCGCCATGCAGGGGCTTGTCCGACACGCACAAGAGCGTCCCGTAAGGCACCCTGAAGCGGAAGCCATTGGCGGCGATGGTGGCCGATTCCATGTCCAGCGCAATGGCGCGGGACTGGGACAGGCGCCGCACGGGGCCGGAGTGGTCGCGCAGCTCCCAGTTGCGGTTGTCGATGGTCGCAACCGTCCCCGTCCGCATGATGCGCTTCAGCTCATAGCCATCCAGTTGCGTCACCTCGGCCACGGCCTCTTGCAGCGCGATCTGGATCTCGGCCAGGGCCGGGATCGGCACCCAGACCGGCAGGTCGTCGTCCAGGACATGGTCTTCGCGCAGGTAAGCATGGGCCAGGCAGAAGTCGCCCAGGTTCTGGCTGTTGCGCAGGCCTGCGCAGTGCCCCACCATCAGCCAGGCATGGGGGCGCAGGACCGCGATATGGTCGGTCGCGGTCTTGGCATTGGACGGGCCCACCCCGATGTTGACCAGGGTGATCCCGTTCCCATCGGCGCGTTTCAGGTGATAGGTCGGCATCTGGGGTGTCTTGGACGAGGGCTCCAGCACGCCATCCGCCGTGGTGATCATCGCATTCCCGGCCGCCACGAAGCCCGTGTAGCCCAGGGCGGGATCGGCCAGGGCGGCGCGGGCAAAGGTCTCGAACTCTTCGACATAGAACTGGTAGTTGGTGAAGAGGACATAGTTCTGGAAATGGCTGGCATCGGTGGCGGTATAATGCGACAGCCGCGCCAGCGAATAATCGACGCGCTGCGCCGTAAAGGGCGCCAGCGGCAAAGAGCCATCGGGGTTCTGCACCCGCGTCCCGTTGACGATGTCGTCATTGGTGGTCGACAGGTCCGGCACGTCGAAGACATCGCGCAGCGAGAAATCCAACACGCCCTGGTGCGGCACCGTTTGCCCCGCCATGGCGAAATGCAGGGGCATGGGCGTGTCAGAGACCCCGATCTCGACCGGAACGCCATGGTTGCGGATCAAGAGGTCAAGCTGCTGCGTCAGGTAGTTGCGGAAGAGATCGGGCTTGGTCACCGTGGTGGAATAGACACCCGGATGGCTGACATGGCCAAAGGACAGGCGGCTGTCGACCTTGTCATGGCTTTGCACCGTCAGGCGAATCTCGGGGTAATAGGCGCGGATGCGGTGGGCGGGTTTGCCCTCGCTCAGCGCGCGGGCGAAGCCTTCGGACAGGAAGCGCGTCGCCTCGGCGTAAAGCGCCTCCAGTTGGGCGACGGCGGCTTGCGCATCGGTGAAGGACAGGCGGGGCGTGGCGTCGGGGGAGTGGATATCGTCTTGCATGGGGCATTTAAGGCGTGCAACCGCTGCAAGGCAAGTGAAAGGATGATGACATCTGGCCCTTGCGAGCCTGCTTGGCCTGGGTGAGAAAGGGGCCATGAAAACGCTCCTCTCCATCGGACATGGCTATTCGGCCCAGGCCCTGGCCCGCCGCCTGAAGGGCTGGCGCATCATCGGCACCACGCGCACGCCCGAAGGTGTGGCCGAGCTGGCCGCCCTTGGCGTCGAGGCGCGGCTCTGGCCCGGTCAGCCCCTTCCGCTTCAGGAGGCCACGCATCTTTTGACCTCGGTGCCGCCGGGGGCTTCGGACCCGGTGCTGGCGGCCCATGGGGATCAGATCGCCAAGGCGGGGCTGGAATGGGTGGGCTATCTCTCGACCACGGCGGTCTATGGCCATCACGACGGCGCCTGGGTGGACGAGACGACGCCGCCCGACCCCTCGACCCCGCGCGGCGCGGCGCGGTGGCGGGCCGAGCAGGCCTGGGCCGCCCTGGGGCTGCCCCTGCACATCTTCCGCCTGGCAGGCATCTACGGCCCCGGGCGCGGCCCTTTCGAGAAGGTCCGCGACGGCAGCGCCCGCCGGATCATCAAGCCGGGGCAGGTCTTCTCCCGCATCCATGTCGATGACATCGCCAATGTGCTCGAGGCCGCTTTGCTGCGCCCGGCGCCCGGCGTCTACAATGTCTGCGACGACGACCCGGCCAGCCCCGAGACCATCCTCGGCGCGGCTGCCGAGATGCTGGGCCTGCCCCCGCCGCCCATGGTCCCCTATGACCAGGCCGAGATGACCGAGATGGCGCGCAGCTTCTATGCCGAGAACAAGCGGGTGCGGAACGACAAGATCAAGCAGGTCCTTGGGGTGAAGCTCCTCTACCCCAGCTACCGCGAGGGGCTGGAGGCGATCCTGAAGGCGGGCGGCTGAGGGCCCCGCCCCTCCTTCGGTCAGCGGACCCGTGCCGTTTTCGCGCTGCCGCCCCGGGCTTGACCCGGGGCCTCGACCCTCGAAGACCGCGCTTTCCCCGAGGTCGCCCCCCGAGGTCGAGGCCCCGGGGCTCAAGCCCGGGGCGGCGGCTTGCTTGCGGCGCCTCGATCGCAAACCCGCCCACCGCCCCCGCAACACCCAAAGCGACGGAATTTCGATCACGAGGGGTTGAACAGTGGCGCCGGCTGCTTAAATTCCATCAGCGGACCGGGCCCCTCTGACGCGAAAGCGTGATGTCGGACCGCACCGAGCAAAGCTCGATCGGGGCCCCTTCCCGTCGAGCCCAACAGAGAGGTTCGACAGAACACCATGTGGGAATTCCTGCTTTCGCCCTTCCTCGGCACCGCCGTCTGGATGTGGCTGACCTTCATCACCCTGGTCCTCGGCCTGCTGGCCGCCGACCTTGGCCTCTTTCACCGTGGCGCGCGTGAGATCGGCGTGGCCGAGAGCCTGCGCCTCTCCGCCCTTTACATCGCCTTGGGCGTCAGTTTCTCGCTCTTCGTCGGCTACCAGATGGGCGGCGCCGCAGCGACCTCCTACCTGACCGCCTTCGTGGTGGAAAAGTCGCTGTCGATGGACAATGTCTTCGTCATCGCGCTGATCTTCTCCTCGCTGGCCATCCCGCCCGCCTATCAGCACCGGGTGCTCTTCTGGGGCATCCTGGGCGTGATCGTGCTGCGCGGCATCATGATCGGCCTCGGAGCGGCGCTGGTGGCGCAGTATCACTGGGTCCTCTATGTCTTCGCGATCTTCCTGATCTTCACCGGCATCAAGATGCTCTTCGCTGGTGAGCATTCGGACCCCGCCAACAACCCGATGGTCCGCTTCCTGAAGTCGAAGATGCGGCTGACCGACAAGCTGGACGGCGAGAAGTTCTTCACCCGCAAGGACGGCGTGCGTTACGCGACGCCCCTCTTCCTCGCGCTGATCATGGTGGAGACCGCCGACCTGATCTTCGCCGTCGACTCGGTCCCCGCCGTCTTCGCGATCACCGCCGACCCCTTCCTGGTCTATACCTCCAACATCTTCGCGATCCTTGGCCTGCGCGCCCTCTACTTCGCGCTCTCGGCCATCCTGCACCGCTTCGCCTATATGAAGTATGCCCTCTCGGCGCTGCTGATCTTCATCGGGTCGAAGCTATTCATCGCCGACCTGATGGCTTGGGACAAATTCCCCGCCTCGGTCTCGCTGGGTGTGACCTTCGCGATCCTCGCGGCCGGAGTGGGCGTCTCGATGTGGAAGACCCGCGGCACCCCGCCCGCCGCGCATCCCTGAAGCTGAAGGCGCCGCTGCCAAGGCGGCGCCCCTGAGACCAACCAACCCAAAGGGGCGCGCCCGATCCGGCAGCGCCCCTTTCCCTTTCACCTTGGCACAAATATCCCACGGGGGTGCGGGGGTGTGAAACCCCCGCTTCTTGTCGCGGGTGCGGGGGTGTGAAACCCCCGCTCTTCGGGCAGATGCAGAGAGCCCCTTGGCTCACTCCGGCTCGACCATCCGTCCCATGGGCCGCCCGCCCAGGATATGCAGGTGGTAATGCGGCACTTCCTGCCCCCCCGCCTCGCGCGTGTTGGAGATGGCCCGGAACCCCGGGCCAAGGTCCAGCATCGAGACGACCTTGGCCACGGTCCGGTGGAAATCCACCAGCTCCTCGGCCGAGGCCTCGGCCGAGAAATGGTCGAGGCTCACATAGGCCCCCTTGGGGATCACCAGCACATGGACCGGCGCCAGCGGCCTTATGTCGTGGAAGGCCAGGCTGTGCGCGGTCTCCAGCACGGTCTTGTTCGGGATCTCGCCCCTCAGGATGCGGGCGAAGATATTGGTCGGGTCATAGGTGAACATAGGTCAATCCACGAAGAGGTAAGAGGTCGCGGCGATCTCCCGCGCCTTCGCCGCAGGTATATCGAGGAATTCGGCCAGCGGCACGGTGTTTTCATCGACGCTGACCGCCTGGCGGATCTGGTAGAAGCCCGGAAAGCCCGCATCCCGGATGCGGTCGCTTTCGAAGCGCACGTCATAGCGGATCGTGGGCAGAAGCCTTGCAATGACCTCGACCGGGGTGGAGTCCGCCGCGAGCCCCACGCGCTTGGCATGGCCGATCAGGTAATCGTCGGTGAAGTCGCACTGGATCTCCAGCAGCCGCACCTTGGCCTTGTCGTTGTAGAAATCCTGCATCAGATCGACATTGGCCGGGTCGATGCAGACCACCAGCACATCGGACTGCCAGTAATCGAAGAGCATCCGCACCAGGGCCCGCCGATGCCGCGTCCGCTTCTCCAGCGTGGACTGGATGCCGCCGAGATCGGGCAGGGGGGTCGAGGTCTCGTTGAAAAGGTAATCCACCGCCGGGAAATTCGTCACCTGCCGCACCCGGTCCACCAGGCGCTTGGCGACATGCCATTTCTTGCAGGTCACCATCAACAGCGTCCGCGTCCGCCCCAAGGAGCTTTCCGTCTCCCAGAAGCGCGGGGCGAAACGGCGGCCCACGCGGCCGCGCCCCACCAGGAAGTTGAAGAGGCTCCGCCCCTCGTTCGAGACGGCAAAGCGATGCCCGGTCTCGATGTAAAGCTTGCCCAGCCGCTCTTTCAGCTCGATGGCATCTGGGCTGATCTTGCGGGCAAAGAGATAGTCCTGCGCCAGCAAAAGGTCGTAGTGGTCGTTGTAGAAGCTCACCGGCATGCCGTAATCGGTGAACATCAGGAAGGTCAGGGTCCGGGCCTTGATCTCGACCTCGGGGACCAGGTGGCGCACCAGGGTCTGGAAGAAGGTCTCGTCCGGGATCCAGGTCGTGGCGAAAAACCGCATCACATCCGGCCGCGCCTTGCAGAAGGCCAGGATCAGCTCCACCGTCCGCCGCCGCAGGCACCACCATTGGCTGCCGATCATCATCTGGATGTCATGGGGCACCGACCGCTTCAGCCCCAGCCGCTCTTGCCACTGCATCGAGCGGTAGAACCACTTCTTCTGCGTGCGTTCGTTGAAGAAATGGCGATAGATCAGCCGCTCTTCCTTGATCCCGGTCTTGATCCAGTCCGAGGCGAAGAAGTCGAAGCTTTCGATATAGTCGCATTCCGTCGCATCCAGGAAGCGATGGGCATATTCCGCCGTCTTCACCGGCATGCAGTCGCCCGAGAGCATGTAGAAATGCGTGGCGCGCGGAAAGGCCTCGACCGCGGCCTCGACGGCCTGGAGCGTGGCATCGACCAGGCTCCACTCCCCCCAGCCGCATTTCACGCGGCGGGCGGCAAAGGCCACGGCCGGGTTGGTGGCCAGGGCCTCGCGGATGCGGTCATAATCCTCGCGCTTGGCGCGGGCGTCGAAATGGATGGCGATGAAATCCCCGGCCGCCGTCAACCGCTCCGCCTGGGCGATGATTCCGGCGGGGTCCTTGTGGCAGAGAAGGATATAGGCAATTTTCGCCATATTCGAAACGATCCGACGGTTCTTCTGTTCTTTGTTGCCCTAGATAGCTTTATCGGACATTGAAAAGACAGACATTCTTTGCTTTTTTCGCCCTAGAATTTCCGTGGTTCTGGGCCACAAGGGCCAAAGACCCCGAAGGAGGCGTGTAGATGGGCTTTCCAGGCACCTGGATGACCGAAAGTGGATCTGTGGTTTACCGCGTGGTGCCGAAATGCGCCTGCTCGACCATCGGGCAGATCATGTTCTATGCCGACCACGGCAAGTTCTTCGATGGCGACATCCATGACGCCACGGCCGGCATGCACAAATGGTCGATGGAGGCCTCCCAGCCCCTGATCGAAAAGGTCGTCAAGGCGCGCAAGACCTATACTTTCACCTGCGTCCGGAACCCCTATACCCGCATCCTGTCGTCGTTCTTCGACAAGATCTGCGGCATCCAGCGGAACGGGCGGCGCTACCGCGGCAACATGGTCCCCCTCCTGGTGCAGAAATACGGGGTCGAGGTCGGCGGGCCGGATGGGAAAGAGGAGTTCGACCAGATCGCCTCCTTCCGCCGCTTCCTGCTCTTCGCCCGCGACACCATCCGCTTCAAGAAACCGATGGAGCCCGATATCCACTGGAGCGCGATGTCGGGCCATATCTCGACCTTCATCGTGAACGGCGGGCGCTATGACCAGATATTCTTCACCGAGAAGTTCGATGCGGGCATGCAGGTCGTCGTGGACAACATGAAGCCCAAGCACGCCATCGACCTGAAGACCATCCCCCGTTTCAACGAGAGCGAAGGCCACGGGCCGAAGCGCGCCCATCCGGTGGAAGACTATTTCGACGACCTCAGCCGCCACCTGGTCTGGGAGATCTACAAGAAGGACTTCCAGCTCTTCAAATATGACTTCGACAACCCCGGGAACAAGATGCCCCTGGCCGAAGTCGACCTGGCCGAAGTTCACGCCAAGCTGGGCGAGTAAGCGCTGGTGGACAGCGCTGGAGGGGTTTCACACCCCTCCAGACCTCCCCGTGGGATATTTCTGAAAAGATGAATGAGGGCGGGCGCGCCAAGTTGGGGGCGCCCACGCTTTGGCCGCCGAGGTGGCGCTTTCCTCATTCATCTTTTCATAAATATCCCGGGGGTCCGGGGGCAGCGCCCCCGGCGGGTGGTCAGAGAAGCCCCTGCTGACGGAACAGCGCCTTCAGGTCGGTCTCGGGCCTGGCGCCATAGTGGCTGATGACCTCGGCTGCGGCCACGCAGCCCATGCGGCCGCAGGTGGCCAGGCTCTGGCCCGTGGCGACGCCATAAAGGAAGCCCGCCGCGAATTGGTCGCCCGCCCCCGTGGCATCCACCGGCACGATGCGGTGGACGGGCACCACGGCCCGCTCGTCACCCCTGACCACGATGACCTCTTCGCCCGACCTTGTGCAGGCGACCATGCCCGCATCGCGGGAGGCCTGCTCCAGCGCCGAGGAGAGGTCGGTCTGGTAGAGCGAGGACCATTCATGCTCGTTGCCGATCACGTAGTCCAGGTCCTTGACCAGGCGGCGGAAGTCGTCGCGGTGGCGGTCGACGCAGAAGGGGTCGGAGAGCGCAATCCCCGCCTTGCCCCCCGCCTTCTGGCAGAGCTTGGCCGCGCGTTCGAAGGCCGCTTTCCCCTTGGGCTTGTCGTAAAGATAGCCCTCGAGGAAGAGGAGGCTCGTGGACCCCGCCACGTCATCGGACACATCCTCAGGGCCGAGCTCCGACGAGATCCCGAGATAGGTGTTCATCGACCGCTCGCCATCGGGCGAGACGAAGATCATTGACCGCGAGGTCGGAAGCTCTCCGCCGGGCACGGGCGCGTTGACGAAATCCGTGCCCCCCTCGGCCAGGGTCTGGGCATAGAAGCGCCCGAGCGCGTCGTCATGGACGCGGCCGATGAAGGCGGTCTTAAGGCCAAGGTTGCCGAGGCCCGCAAGGGAATTCGCCACCGATCCACCGGGGATCTGGCGGCGCTCCTGCATGGCGCCATAGAGGATTTCGCCCCTTTCGCGCTCGACCAGTTGCATGATGCCCTTCTGGATGCCCATGAGCTCCAAAAAGCTGTCATCGGCGGGCGAGATCACATCGACGATGGCATTGCCGATGCCGACGACGTCATAGGTTTTCATCTTTGTCCTCAAAAAGGCAGAACTCCCTGATCGGGCAGATTCCGCAGCGGGGTTTTCGGGCTGTGCAGATATAGCGGCCGTGCAGGATCAGCCAGTGGTGGGCGTGTTTCTGATACTCGGCCGGGATATGGTCTTCGATGGCGCGTTCGATGGCCAGTTCATCCTTGCCCGGACAGATGCCGGTGCGGTTGGCCAGCCGCAGGATATGGGTGTCCACGGCCTGGGTGGGCTGTCCGAACCACATGTTCAGGACCACATTGGCCGTCTTGCGGCCCACGCCGGGCAGGCTTTTCAAGGCGGCCCGCGACGAGGGGACCTCGCCGCCGAAGTCGTCGATCAGGCGCTGGGAGAGCTTGATCACGTTCTTGGCCTTGTTGCGGTAAAGGCCGATGGTCTTGATATGCTCGGTCAGGGCCTCTTCACCCAGGGCCAGCATCTTGGCGGGCGTGTCGGCGATGGGGAACAGCTTGGCGGTCGCCTTGTTCACCCCCACATCGGTGGATTGCGCCGACAAAGCCACCGCCACCAACAGCGTGAAGGCATTGGTGTGATGCAGCTCTCCCTTCGGCTCCGGGTTCAACTCCGCGAACCGGGCGAAGATCGCCTTCAGGGTCAGGTAATCCAGCTGTTTCATGCCTCTCCTATGACCCAGCCGGGCGATTTGCGCAAGAATCGGGTGTCACGCACCGCAGGGGCCCCTTAGGTTCGGCTTATGGAACAGAGCTATCACTATCAGGTTATCGCCCGGGCGCTGCGCGAGATCGACGCCACGCCGGGCCTTGGGCTGGAGCCCCTCGCCGCCCGGCTGAACATGAGCCCGGCGCATTTCCAGAAGGTCTTCTCGGCCTGGGTCGGGGTCAGCCCGAAGAAGTATCAGCAATACCTGGCCTTGGACCAGGCCAAGCGCATGCTGGCCAACCGCCATACGGTGCTGGAGACCGCCTTGGCCGCCGGGCTTTCGGGGCCGGGGCGGCTCCATGACCTGTTTCTCACCTGGGAGGCCATGTCTCCGGGCGACTACGCCAAGGGGGGCGAGGGGTTGACGGTCTTCTGGGGCTGGTTCGACAGCCCCTTTGGCCTGACTGCGGTGACCGGCACCGAAAAGGGCCTCTGCGGCATGGGGTTCGCGGCAGAGATGGGCGATGCCGCTTTGGAAGACCTGCTGAACCGCTGGCCCAAGGCGCGGTTCATCGAGGACCCGATGTTCCTGCGCCCCTGGGTGCTGCAAGCCTTCGGAGGCCAGGCGGCGCCGCTTTACCTGATCGGCGCCCCGTTCCAGATCAAGGTCTGGGAGGCCCTGCTGCGGGTGCCTTCGGGCCATGTCACGACCTATAGCGACCTCGCGGGGGCCGTGGGCACGCCCAGGGCCGTGCGCGCGGTGGGCACGGCGGTGGGGCGCAACCCGATCTCCTGGCTGATCCCCTGCCACCGGGCGCTGCGCAAGTCGGGCGAGCTCGGTGGCTATCACTGGGGCCTGCCCGTCAAGCGCGCCATCCTGGCCTGGGAGGCCGCGCGCGAGGAGGCGCTCACCGGAACCTGATCCGGCAAGAAGCTGCCGAGACCCCGGCGCCCCTTCGCCATGCTTTGGTCGCGTGATATAAGGCGCCCATGGCCGCAAAGGCCGAAAGCAAAGAGGCAGCAGAATGATTGCGAAGAAGACACTTGTGCTCTCCCTGGTTTCCCTGACGGCGCTGAGCGCCTGCCAGACCTCGACCCAGCGCATCCAGGACCCGAACTACCGGACCCAGAACGGAGCGATTGCCGGGGCCGTGGGCGGGGCGATCCTGGGTGCGGCCTTCTCGGACAACAAGAGCGCGGGGGCGCTGCGGGGGGCGCTGATCGGCACGGCCATCGGCGGCGGCATCGGGGCCAACCTCGATGCGCAGGCGGCCGACATGCGCGCGCGGCTGGGCAACCCGAACATCACCGTCACCAACATGGGCGACTACCTTTTGGTCAACCTGCCGCAGGACGTGACCTTCGCCACGGGCAGCGCCAATGTCCGCCCCGACCTCGCCCGCGACATCCAGTCGATTGCCGCCAATCTCGTGACCTATCCGAACTCGAACATCGAGGTCGTGGGCCATACCGACAACGTGGGCACCGCAGCCCTGAACCAGGACCTGTCCGAGCGTCGCGCCTATGCCGTCTCGTCGCTGCTTCTGTCGGCGGGCGTGCCTGCGGCGCGGGTCGTGACCTATGGCAAGGGCTTCAACCAGCCGGTGGCCTCGAACGACTCCGAGGCCGGACGGGCCAAGAACCGCCGGGTGGAAATCCTGGTGCGCCCGAAGTCGTAAGCCCTGTCACGGGGCCCCGCCAGAAGGGGTCCCTTCGCCACGCGCCGCTTGAAAGACAGGTCGACGCAAAGCAAAAGGCCCGGGAGCGATCCCGGGCCTTTTCCATTCTGTGGGTCGCTCAGTGAATGCGGGCCGCGACCTGGGCGATCGAGGCATCGACCGAAGCCGCCGCCTGTTCCGCCGTCATCTGGCTCTTCAGCACCTCGGCAGCCACGGCGACCGAGACGCTGACCGCGCGATCCCGCACCGCAGCTTCGGCAGCCTTGACGGTGCTTTCGATCTGCTCTTCCGCCGCCGCCAGCTTGCGCGTGATGGCCTTGGCGAGGTCCGCCTTGGCCAGCTCGGCCGCGGCTTGCGCTTCGGCCTTGGCACCTTCGACGATGCGGGCCGACTGGGCCGTCACTTCACGCGCCTTGGCTTCGTAAGAGGCCAGAAGCGCCTGGGCCTCTTCCCGCAGCAGGCGGGCTTCGTCCAGGGAGTTCTTGATGCCATTGGCGCGGTCATCCAGCATCCGGCCGATCATCCCGGGGACGCCGAAATAGATCAGCGCGCCGACGAAGACGATGAAGGCCAGCGAGACGACGAAATCGGCATTGCGCAGCGAGAAGAACGGGCCTTCCGCTGCCAGCACCGGGCTGGCCGCGAGGATCAGGGAGAGGGAGAGAAGTTTCTTCATGTCCTTACCCCTTGACCCGAGCCGAAACCGCAGCCTCGATGACCGAAGGCTCGGCCTGGCCACCCAGCGCCTGAACCAGGGCGCCCGCCGTGTCCCGCGCCACTTCGGCGACGGCCACTTCGGCACCGGCCCGGATTTCGGCGATGCGCTTCTCGCTCTCGGCCGCCTTGGCCGCGATCTGCGCGTCGGCTTCCGCCGTCGCCTTGTCCAGAACGGTCTGGATCTCGGCCTTGGTGGCCGCGATGATCTTGGCCGCCTCGACCCGCGCATTTTCCAGCGCAGCCGTATAGGCGCCCTCGGCCGCCTTGGCCTTGGCCTTCAGCTCTTCCGCCGCCGCCAAGTCCTTGCCGATCGTGCCGTTGCGTTCTGCGAGGATGCCCCCGATCCGCGGAATGGCGATCTTTGCCACCACGAACCAGATGATGACCAGGGCCACCAGAAGCCAGAAGATCTGGTTCGGCCAGGTCTCGAAATTCAGTTGCGGCATGCCAGCGGAGTGGCCCGCCTCGGCTGCTGCTTCTGTCGTTGCCATGATTGGCCTCCCGTCAGATCTGTTCGGATTGAACCCGGCCGGACGGGTTGCCCCGCCCGGCCGAGGGTCGCTGGTCCAAAGATCAGACGGCGAACATCAAGAGCAGAGCGATGAGGAACGAGAAGATCCCCAGGGCTTCGGCGAAGGCGATGCCGACGAAGAGGTTGGCCATTTGCGAGGAAGCGGCCGAGGGGTTGCGCAGCGCGCCGGCAAGGAAGTTGCCCGCGATGGTGCCCACGCCGATGCCGGCGCCGCCGAGACCCATGGTGGCCAGGCCGGCACCGATGTATTTGCCCATGAGCGCGAGGGAAGCGAGATCGCCAGTCATTGGTATTCTCCGTCAGTTGGAAAGGTTGAGATCAGTGGTGCGCTTCGCCGACGGCGTCACGCAGATAGACACAGGTGAGGATGGTGAAGACGTAAGCCTGCACCACGGCCACCAGAAGTTCGAGCCCGTAGATCCCCGCAATCGCCAGGATCGACACGCCGGAAACACCCGCCTTCATCGCGATGCCCACGGTGGGGATGCCGACGATGCTGGCAAAGCCCGCAAAGACCTTGATCACGGCGTGACCGGCCATGATGTTGCCGCCCAGACGAATGGAGTGCGACAGCGGGCGGACGAAATAGGAAATCAGCTCGATCACGGCCAGGATCGGACGCAGCGCGAGCGGCGCGGACGAGACCCAGAACATGCCGAGGAAGCCCAGGCCCTTCTTGTAAAGCCCGACCAGCGTCACCGTCAGGAAGACGCCAAGGGCCAGGACCGCCGTCACCGCGATATGCGAGGTGGGCGAGAAGGACTTGGGCAGAAGACCCAGGAGGTTCGAGGTCACGATGAAGGTGAAGAGCACCATCAGCCAGGGGAAGAACTTCGCCCCTTCGTGGCCCAGCACATCCTCGACCATGTCATGGATGAAGCCATAGATCAGCTCGCCGATCGACTGGACGCGACCCGGGATGACCGAGCGCCGCGCCGTGCCCAGAACGAAGAGCAGGAAGATCGCGACGACGGCGATGCCCAGCCACAGGGTCTGGTTGGTGATGGTGAAGAGGCCGATTTCGGGCCCATGCCCGCCACCATGTTCCCCAGCCGCGCCCGCAAACAGCGGGACGATCTGGAACTGGTGCATCGGGTCGATCAAAAGGCCGCCTGCTTCCGCCACGTTCATTCCCCTTCGTCATCGGCAGCCTTGGCTGCCTGAACCTGTATCCTGGCGGCCTTCGCCGCCTCTTGTCCCGCCGCCTCCTGGGCCGCTTGGGACGCTTGCAACTGCTTTGCCGAACCCAGCATCGTCTTGACGCCCGCCGCAAAGCCGAAGAGCGAGAAGATCACCAGGAAGAGCGGTTTCGTCCCCGTCAGGGTGTCGATCCCGTAGCCGATCGCCAGTCCGAGCGCCATGCCCGTCGCCAGCTCCAGCACCATCCTCCAGGCCACCTCGCCCTGCGAGAAACCCGACCCCGTCCGCTTGGGCTTCCGCGTCCTCTGACCCTTCAGGGCATCGATCCGCGCCTCAAGCGCAGCGAGCCGTTCGGGGTCGGGTTCCGTGGTCATGACGCCCTCGCAACAGTTGGCGCAACCTAGAAAGACAGGCGCCAAGAGTCAACCAAGGTTATTCAGGCCCTAACGCGGGGCAAGTCATTGATTTGTAATGACAAGGCCGAGGGTGTCGCCCGGCGTAAACCCGGCCCGCATATTCAACCAGCCGGTTGACCTTCGTCTTTGCAAGCCGCAAAATGCGCCATGACCTCAGCGCTCGACCTGACCTTCGCCGCCCTTGCCGACCCGACGCGGCGTGCCATCCTGCGCATGCTGCTGGAGGATGACATGGCGGTTACTGATGTGGCCGAGCCCTTCCAGATGTCGCTGGCCGCGATCTCCAAGCATCTGCAAGTCCTGACCGAGGCCGGTTTGATCAGCCAGGAAAAGCGGGGCCGCGTGAAGTGGTGCAAGCTCGAGCCCGAAAGCCTCCGCGCGGCTTCGGTCTGGATGCAGGGCTTCGGCCAGTTCGACCCCATCGACCTGGATGCCTTCGAACGGTTCCTCGAGGCCGAGCTGTCCGCCGACCCCGAAGCGCCCTAGCAAGCCCCCAAGCCGCGCGCTGCCAGAGAGCGCCGGAGGTTTCACACCCCCGGACCCGTCCCAAAAGCCGGGGGTTTCACACCCCCGGACCCCCGTGGGATATTTATGAAAAGATGAAAATGAAGGCGGAGCCAGACGGGGCCGAGGTCGGCGCCCATGGCAAAGATGCCGACCTGAGCAAACCGCGCTTCTTGCGCCCGCAGGCCAGAGAGCTTCGGCTTGGACTGTGAGGCAAAGTTGGAGCCCCTTCCTCGGGCCTGTAGCCCGTAGGGGGTTCTGGCTTCGCATTCATCTTTTCATAAATATCCCGGGGGTCCGGGGGCAGCGCCCCCGGCGGTCAGCCGCCGAACCAGCCCTTGTAGCTCTCGCGCAGCACGTTTTTCTGCACCTTGCCCATGGTATTCCTCGGCAAATCTGCCACCACGACCGCCGCCTTGGGTTGCTTGAACCGGGCAAGCTCCGCCGCCACGGCCGCCAGGGCCGCCTCTGCCGTCACGTCGCCCACGATCACCGCAAAGACCGCCTCGCCGAAGTCGGGATGGGGCAGGCCGATCACCGCGCTTTCCACCACGCCGGGGACGGCGTCCAGGAGAAGCTCGACCTCCTTGGGATAGACGTTGTAGCCGCCGGTGATGATCAGGTCCTTGGCGCGGCCCACGATCGAGACATAGCCCGCCTCGATGACCCCAAGGTCCCCCGTGATGAACCAGCCATCGGGGCGAAGCTCTTCGGCGGTCTTTTCGGGCATCTGCCAATAGCCCTGGAAGACATTGGGGCCGCGCACCTCGATCACGCCCACCTCTCCCTCGGGGAGGGGGCCTGCGGGGCCCATGATCCGCAGTTCCACCCCGGGCAGGGGCAGGCCCACTGTCCCCGCCTTCCTCTCGCCCAGATAGGGGTTCGAGGTGTTCATGTTGGTCTCCGTCATCCCGTAGCGTTCCAGGATGCGGTGGCCGGTGCGGGTCTCGAAGCTGCGGTGGGTCTCGGCCAGAAGCGGCGCCGAGCCCGAGATGAAGAGCCGCATATGGGCGGTCAGCGCCCGGTCGAAGCGGGAGTCGCTGAGAAGTCTTGTGTAGAAGGTCGGCACGCCCATCAGTGTGGTGGCCTTGGGCAGGAAGGCCAGCACCTGTTCAAGGTCGAAACCGGGCAGGAAGATCATCTGGCCGCCGGTCAGCAGGCTGACGTTGGAGGCCACGAAAAGCCCATGGGTGTGGAAGATCGGCAGGGCATGCAAGAGCACATCCGTGCCGGTGAACTGCCAGAGGTCGGCCAGGACCTGGGCATTGGACAGAAGGTTGCCATGGCTCAGCATCGCGCCCTTGGAGCGGCCCGTCGTGCCGGAGGTATAGAGGATCGCCGCCAGGTCGGCCGGGTCCCGAGGCTCCGGGGCAAGAGGCTCCGGGCCTTCGCCCGGAGCAGCCTGGCCCTGGAAGGAGCCCTCGCCCTTCGCGCCCAGCGTCTCGACCCGCGCTGTCCCGGCCACGGGGCGCAGGGTCTCGGCCCTTGCGGGGTCACAGAGGAAAAGCACGGGTGTGGCGTTTTCGATGAAATAGGCCACTTCGGCGGGGGTATAGGCGGTGTTCAGGGGCAGGAAGACCGCGCCCACGGTCACCGTCGCCGCATAGACCGCCAGGGCCTGGGGCGACTTGGCGACCTGGACGGCCACGCGGTCTCCAGGAGCCACCCCAAGACCCCGCAGCGCCGCCGCATAGCCCGCGATCATCGCGTGAAACTGGTCCCCCGTGAGCGTGCTGCCATCGGCCAGGGTCATCAGCGGGGTCTCTCGCCGGGCCAGCGGAGCGAACAGGGCATCGTAAAGCGGATTCATGGGCAGCACCTCCGCCCCCTCTGCTGCCATGTCGCGCATTTCGCGTCTACTGGAAACGGTTTGTTTCCACTTCCCCGCGACACTCCGCGCCATGACCCGAAGCTTGCCACTTTTCGGCCCCGCTTGGCCGCGAAGCTGACCTCACAGAACGGAGCACCCCATGTCCCTGATCCAGTCCCTTCTCGCCCGCTTCTCTCGTCCGAAGGCCGATGAGCCCGACGCCTTTGCCCTGCGGCTGGACCGCATCCAGAGCCGCGAAAAGCGGCTGCGCGCCCGGGGCGGGGTCTTCAGGGCGTATGCTGCACCCCAGGCAGGTTGAGCTCGCGGACCAGGTCGCGGACCTCTTGCCGGGCCGCGACATTGGACATGTTCAGCTGATCCACCCCGGTGTCCTTGAGATCCATCACCGTCAACCCGCGGGGGAAGAGCTCGCGGTAGATGACCCGCTCGGAGATCCCGGCCGCCACGCGGAAACCTATCCGCTTGGAGAGCTCCTCCAGGGCCGCGCCGACCTTGCGCTTGTTCACCATCTGCTGGGCGCCCAGACGGTTGCGCAACACGATCCAGTCGATGGGCTTCAACCCGGCCTGAGCGCGCAACTGCCGCGCCGACCAGACCATCTCGGAATAGATCGACGGGCCCTTGACCTTGCCCGTCTCGGGGTCGATCCGCGCCAGCAGGTCGAAATCCACGAAAGAGTCATTCATCGGCGTGATCAGCGTATCGGCCAGGCTATGGGCGACCTGCGAAAGCCGCGTATGGCTGCCGGGGCAGTCGATGACGATGAAATCGCTCGTGGCCTCCAGCGCCGTCACCGCCTCGGAGAGCTTGCGGTCATAGATGTTCTCGCCCTCGGCCAGGGCCTCGGGCCCGATCTCGGGCAGGTCCATGTAAAAGGGCGAGGGCAGGGTCAGCCCCGCCTTGGAAAGGTAGGCCGCCCGGTTCTCGATATAGCGGGCAAAGCTCTTCTGCCGCAGGTCGAGGTCAAGGCAGCCGACCCGGAACCCCGCCCGCGCCAAACCCGTGCCCACATGCATGCAGGTGGTCGATTTGCCCGAGCCACCCTTTTCATTGCCGACGACGATGATATGCGCCATGGGGCCGCCCTTTCCTTCGCTTGGGGGCCTGTCATAGTCCCTTGCGCGCGCTTAGGGAAGGGTCACGAGGTCGCTTCCGTGCAAAGCACCTGCTGATCCTCGCAGCGCACGACGGGCCAATCGGCGCGGCCCCAGCAATAGCCCTTTGGGTTTTCGGTCAGGCGCAGGAACCAGGTGGGGCGGCTTCCATCGGGCAGCCGCGCGCCGCCCTCTTCGCGCAGGGTCAGCATGGTGTCGCCCATCGCCTCGAGGTCGAAGCGGCGGCCCTGAACCTCGGCGCCGGCGGCGTCGATATAGGGGTGGTCCCAGGTCAGGAAGGCATGGGGCGGCTGGGCCATGAATTCGATCGTATGGGGATTGGTCGCGCAAGAGGTCGCCGGGTCGCTCGCGGAGCCATATTGGCCGACAAAGGACTCCTGCGCCTGTGCGGCTGAGAGGCTGGGCAGAAAGGCAAGGAGGGCGAGCCGGATCATGGGTTGAGGATGCCCCAAACGGCGGGGAAGCGGTCTCACAAGGCCGTGAGGATCAGGAATTTGCCTCGGAGCCGCAGCGGACAGTCGGGAGACACTCGTCGGGCGGCCAGTCGGAACGGGTCCAGCAATAGCCCTCCGGCGTGGCGCGCATGATCCACAGGACCAGGGCACCCGAAGGATCGCGCCGGGTCTCGTTGTCGCGCCGCATGGTGATGCTGTCGGGGGCCGTTGCCACGACCGTTCCGCCGTAAGAGGTGATCATCGCGCCGGTATAGCTGACCACCGGCCTGACCCATGAGAAGGTCACACGGCTTCGGTCGGCGGTGAAATGAGAGAAGGCCGGGTTCTCCGCGCAACTCTCTTCCGGCAGGTCGGGGACGCCGAAACTGCCGGAGAGCCGGTCAAAGATATCTGCCTTCGCGGGCAAGGCCAGCAGGGCCAAGCAAAAGGCGCCCCGCAGGGCGCCTTTTCCGAACTCAGAAGCCGAGGCCGGCATACTTGTTCTTGAACTTCGACACGCGGCCGCCGGTGTCCATCAGACGGGCCGACTGACCGGTCCAGGCCGGGTGCGACAGCGGGTCGATGTCCAGCGCCATCTGCTCGCCCGGCTTGCCCCAGGTCGACTTGGTTTCGAAGGTGGTCCCATCGGTCATCTTGACGGAGATGGTGTGGTATTCGGGATGGATGCCCTGCTTCATCGCGCCTCTCCTCAAGCCTTGGCTTTGTAGTTGGTGTCTTCGACGATCCGGGCCGATTTGCCGCGACGATCGCGCAGGTAATACAGCTTGGCGCGGCGGACGCGGCCACGACGGACCACTTCGATCGCCTCGATATTGGTCGAATACAGCGGGAAGACGCGCTCGACGCCTTCGCCGAAGGAAATCTTGCGCACGGTGAACGAGGCCGAGATCGTGGCGCCGCCCTTGCGAGCGATGCAGACGCCTTCATAGGCCTGAACCCGGGTGCGGGTGCCTTCGGTCACCTTGTAACCGACGCGAATGGTGTCGCCGGGACGGAAGTCGGGAATGTTCTTCCCCAAAGCCGCGATTTGTTCGGCTTCGAGTTGAGCGATCAGATTCATCGCTTTCTCCTTTTGCCTGCGGTGTGCCGCAGAGGTGATGCCGCCGCATAGCTCCTGGACTTCGTTCGGGTCCGCATTCGCGCCCGCCGGAGATGCTGCCTGCTTTATGTGCCGTTTCCCCCTGGGGCGCCCGGTCGAAGTGGGTCGGGCCTGGGCCAAAGGGAATCGGTCCGGTGGATTTCTCCCCGGACCGGGGGCGGATACCGCGCGGGCGGCTCGGGGTCAAGGGAATAAGGGCCGGGGCTGGGGCGGCCCTTGATGCCTAGCGCAAGGCGCGACCTTTCAAAATGGCTTCATGGCCGAACTTCGCCCGGATCGCATCGGCGGCGCGTTCGACCTTGGCCCGCTTTTCCGCATCGGGGTCCAGAAGGTCATGGGAGAGGTCGCAAGCCGCCTCGGGGGCGAGGTCCGAGATGCCCACACCGATCAGCCGGAAGGGGCCCTTGGGGGCATGGGCAAAGAGGTCGGCGGCGGCGCGGTAAATCCTGTCGGTCAGCTGGGTCGGGTCGGAAAGCGAGTGGCGGCGGGTGAGGGTCTGGAAGGCGGAGGTCTTGAGCTTGAGCGTCACGGTCCGCCCGCCAAGCGCCTTGGCCTTGGCCCGGTCGGCGACCTGTTCAGACAGCCGCCAGATATGGCCATCCAGGAGGTCGGGGTCCGAAGTGTCCTCGAAGAAGGTGGTCTCCTTCGAGATCGACTTGAGCTTCTCGTCGCGCTCGACCCTGCGGTGATCCTCACCCCGGCAGAGGTGGTAAAGCCGGTCCCCCATCTGGCCGAAACGGGCGATGAGGTCGCGTTGATCCCAGCGGCGGAGGTCGGTCAGGGTGCGGATGCCCGCCTGTTCGAGGGAGGCTTGCGTGGCGGTGCCGACGCCCCAGAGGATCTTGGTGGGCTTGTCCTTGAGGAAGCTTTCGGTGTCGGCCTTCCCGATGATCGAGAAGCCGCGCGGCTTGTCGAGGTCCGAGGCGATCTTGGCCAGGAACTTGTTGTGGGAGAGGCCGACCGATCCGGTCAGGCCAAGCTCGGTCTCCATCCGTTTCGTGAGGGAGGCCAGAAGGACGGCGGGGGGCGCGCCGTGGAGGCGCTCGGTGCCGGTCAGGTCGAGGAAGGCCTCGTCGAGAGAGAGCGGCTGGATGGCGGGGGTCAGGGCCTCCATCATCGCCCGGATGGCGCGGGAGGCCTCGGTATAGGCGGGGAAGCGGGGTTTGACGACGACGGCCTCGGGGCAGAGTTTCAGGGCCTGGAACATGGGCATGGCGGACCTCACGCCCTTGATCCGGGCGAGGTAGCAGCAGGTCGAGACGACGCCCCTTTGGCCGCCTCCGACGATGACGGGCTGGTCGCGGAGGCTGGGGTTGTCGCGTTTTTCGACGCTGGCATAGAAGGCGTCGCAGTCCATGTGGGCGATGGAAAGCCGGGTCAGTTCGGGGTGGGAGGCCAGGCGGGGGGAGCGGCAGGCGGGGCAGCGGGCTCCGGCCGGGAAAAGGGTCAGGCAATCGCGGCAGAGGCTGGGCATGGGGAGAGCCTAGCATGGGGCGGGGGAGGGGGGAAGTCGGCGGAGTCAGGGGGCTCTTGCACGCGTGCAAGAGGGGTTAAGGGGTTGGAATCGTTGGGGTAGGGGGTGTGGGGTTAAGGGGTTGTTAAGGTTTGGGGGCGTGCAAGTTGACCTCTGCATTTGGGGACTGTACCTCCCAACAGATAGATGCTAGAGTTGCTGCGAACAGGGGGCCATGTTGAACCAGCTTTCTATCTTCGACCATATGCTTCCCCCATCAAGGGCCTTAGATCTGGTCGCTGAAATAAAGAATTTTGCTGACTTCGGTCAAGCTACACGGTGCGAAACCGTTGGGGGCATACCTTATTTCATCAACGAGTTTTGGACTGCGGGTCAGCGCCAAGCACATTCCTTACACGAAATCTCATATCGGGCGTGCTTCAAGGCGCAGTTGCCGCAGTTCTTCATCGAGCGCCTGACGAAGCCGGGTGACCTTGTTCTGGACCCCTTCATGGGGCGAGGCACCACACTCGTTCAAGCAGCCCTGATGAATCGGCGCGCCCTCGGTAACGATGTTAACCCGCTTTCCCAGCTTTTGGCGCGGCCGAGATTGCGGCCGATGTCATTGCAGAAGGTCGCTGCGGCCCTGGCCTCTGTAGACTGGACCTGTGGAAGGATCGAGCGGGAAGACCTTCTGGCATTTTATCACCCGGTCACCCTGCGCAAGCTCGAATCCTTGCGGATTTGGTTGGCGGAGCGTGTGCCTTTGACCAGGGAACCGACCGATGCGGTGGCTGATTGGATCAGGATGGTGGCCATTAACCGGCTTTCTGGCCATTCCCCGGGTTTCTTTTCAGGGCGCTCGATGCCACCGAATCAAGCGGTTTCCGTGAAGGCGCAATTGAAGATCAATGAAAAGCTTGGGGTCACCCCCCCGGAACGCGATGTTGTTGCGGTGATCTTGAAAAAGACGCAGACGCTTTTGAAAGATGGCGTTCCATCAGGTCAGGCCGATCATTGCCTTTCGACAGGCCAGGCCTGGAGCTTGACAGATATCAAGGATGGGCAGGTGGACCTTACTGTCACGTCTCCGCCGTTTCTGGACATCGTTCAATACGCTGCCGACAATTGGCTGCGATGCTGGTTCGCGGGGATCAATCCAGAGGAGGTGGCCATCGACATGCACAAGACCGAGAAGGCTTGGACTGATATGGTGCGCCGGGTGTTGGTTGAGCAAGCGCGGGTTGTACGTCCGGGCGGGCATATTGCCTTCGAGGTCGGCGAAGTTCGGGGCGGGAAGGTCTTGCTGGAGCGCTTGGTGTGGCAAGCGGCAGAGGGACTGCCGTTCGAGAAGTTGGGCGTCATGGTGAATGATCAAGAGTTCACCAAGACGGCCAATTGCTGGGGCGTCGAGAATGGCGCAAAAGGCACGAATACGAACAGAATCGTGCTGCTTCGGCGAGAGTTCTAAGGAATTGTGACGACGTAGTGAGTCGCATTCGTCAGGAGTTTTTGGGAGGTCGAAGCTTCGAGTCTTACGTTGACCTCGGTGGTTGGCTCGATGAAGTCAAGCCTTACCTCGTTTATGACGAGGTACTGATCGTGGACGAGCGTGCAACAGAGGTGAGCCGGTGGATCGTCGATCGTGGCTGTTGACACCAATTTTCGCATTTTTTTGGTGGAACTCAGCAAGACGCGCCGGTTTGTGTCATTCGGGGTCCAGTTTTCTGTGTTCTTCACCTCAAGGCAATAGGAAACGCCGCCAACTTTAAGATAGCAGTCTGGATATCCTTTTCCTGGGGCGATGTCTATTTCGTCCGGTGCGACGAGCTGACCGTGTACGTGACCCAGGAAGAGCTTCACTGCGCTGTTGCCTTGCGCCTGATTTGACGCCGCCGCCTGCATCTGGGCGCCGATCAAATTACTGTTCCTAATCGCTTTGACAAGTGTCGACTGAACCAACTGGGTCTCTGTCGGATTCCAGGCGCGCACCAAATTCATGATGGGAAGATTCAAATACCGTTGATTTTGTGCCAAAAAGTCCACAAAGTGGGCCATTCTAATACCTTAACTTTACCCATCTTGGGCTGCGCCCATGAAGAATGCACGCAAAGAGAGACGATGAAAAGCCGATTTCAACTTCATTGGGATGAAAAAGAGCTGGCGCGAGCCTTCAAGGTGACGCCCGCTGACGTCCGCGAATATCTGACGGATGGCCGCAGGGTGTCTTTCATCATCGAGCGCAGGTTGATGTGGGAGCATCCGGGTTGGACGCTCGCGCCGTCTGAAGGGGCGGGTTATGACCTCATGGACCCGGCTGGTGGCAAATGGGAAGTCCGGTCGGTCACACGCCAAGGCGTGTATTTCAACCCAAGTAATCAGGTCGGCTCGGGCAGAGCCTTTGACGAAGCGGGCTTTCAGGCCAAGCTGGCGGGGGTAAAGGGTTTCATCCTGTCCGACATTGTCGGCTTTCCCTTGGTCGATGTCTTTGTGGTGCCTGTGGCAAATGTGCTTCGCTGGCACGGGGCGGGCAAGTTGGGTGCCAATGCAAAGGTGTCGCGCGCCAAGTTCCTGGAGGACTTGGCGCGCGATATCCGCGACTGATCACCCCGGCCCATACATCCTCTCGATATCGCTCAGGACCTGTTCGATCATCATGCCCTGGGCTTCCTCCCCCGTGAAGACCAGGCGCCAGCCGTTGGGGAGCCACTCGCGGCGGACGGTCAGGCCTTTGCGCGGGCGCAGGATGCGACGCGGGGGGCGGGAGAGGGGGGAGGGCTCGGGGTCTTTCAGGCTCTGTTCGGCCTCGGTCAGGATGTTTTGCAGGAGCTCCCATTGCACCGAGGCTTCGCGGCCGTGGTTTTCGCGGAGCGCGGTTTCCATGACCTCGCCGAAGCCCGCCTTGATCGCCATGGCCATGCGCAGGAGTTGGCGGAGGGAATAGCCCTCGCCATTCGTCAGGCGGGGGCCGAGTTCCTCGTAGACCGACACGACCGACAGAAGGCGGGAGCGGGCGGAGGGGCTGATGTCGCGGAAAAGGGCGGCCACGGCGGCCTCGTTGTTCGGGAAATGGCCCTGGCAGACGCATTCGGTGATGAGGTTGGCCTTCTCCCAAGGGCTGACCTCGGCGCGGATCTCGTTTTCGGAGACCATGGATGCCAGGGCCTCGGGGATATCGGCGGGCTCCCGGATGAAGGCGGGGATGAGGGCGCTGTCGGGGCTTTGGCGCAGCGCGTGGAGGCGCTGGCAGGCGGTGAGGCGGCGCAGGCCCGAGATCAGGGCATAGCCGGTCTCGGTCCGGTAGACCTCGATGGGTTGGCGCAATCCCTCGCGGAGGATCGAGAGGAAGAGGGCGTCCAGCGCCTCGGGGGCGAGGGCGAGGCGGTCGCGGGGGAGCGCGGTGGCGTCGATGGCGGAAAGCGGGATGAGTTGCATGGGGCACCAGGGGAGGAGAGGGGCGGGCAGGGTAACACGGGTGCGGGGGGTGTTGCGCGCGCGGTGGGTTCCGGTGCAGGGTGGGGCTTTCAAGGAGGCTCTCAATGGACGGTGGTCAAATCGTATTCCTGGCGCTGGCGGCGCTGATCGTCATTGCGCTGTTCAAGGCGGTGCGGATCGTGCCGCAGAGCCAGAAGTTCGTGGTCGAGCGGTTCGGGCGGCTGCATGCGGTCCTGGGCGCGGGGATCAACTTCACGGTGCCCTTCCTGGACGTGGTGCGCCACAAGGTCTCGATCCTGGAGCGGCAGTTGCCGACGGCGCACCAGGACGCGATCACGACGGACAACGTGCTGTTGAAGGTCGAGACGAGCGTGTTTTACCGGGTGACGGAGCCGGAGAAGACGGTCTACCGGATCAAGGATGTCGATGCGGCGATTGCGACGACGGTGGCGGGGATCGTGCGCAGCGAGATCGGCAAGATGGAGCTGGATGCGGTGCAGTCGAACCGCAACGCGCTGACGGCCAATATCCGGGAACATGTGAAGGCCATGGTCGACGAATGGGGGATCGAGGTCACAAGGGCCGAGATCCTGGACGTGGCCCTTGATGACGCCACCCGCCACGCCATGTTGCAGCAGCTGAACGCCGAGCGGGCGCGGCGGGCCCAGGTGACCGAGGCCGAGGGCAAGAAGCGCGCGGTCGAGCTGAACGCCGACGCCGAGCTTTACGCGGCCGAGCAAAGCGCCAAGGCGCGCAGGGTGCTCGCCGATGCCGAGGCCTATGCGACGGGGGTGATCGCGGGGGCGATCAAGGACAACGGGATCGAGGCGGCGCAATACCAGGTCGCCTTGAAGCAGGTCGAGGCGCTGACGGCGGTGGGCCAGGGCCAGGGCAAGCAGGTGGTCATCGTCCCGGCGGCGGCGCTGGACGCTTTTGCCAATGCCTTCGGGATGCTGAAGGGGCGCTGATGGGCGGCGGCTCCCTCGCCCCCCCGGACCCGAGCCTGTGCCAGCAGACCGCCCAGGGGCTGCGCTATTGGTTTGTCTCCCACAAGCCGAACGATCCCCACAAGTCCTCGATCCTGACCGGGGACCCCGCGATCTCGATGCATCGCTATTCCACCGGCGGGCGGGAGGACAACTACCACTGCTACCTCTTTCTCTATCGGGGCACCGCGATGGGGTTCCTGACCGAACAGGTCATCAACGGCCGCCCGCCGCCCGAACGTTTCAACCCCGAGCCCGCTTTCCTGGACGAGGCGGCCAACACCTATACCATGCCGATCTGCTACATCGGCACGCCGGTCGTTGACATCGGCGCTCTCTATGAGCGCAACCCCGATGGCTCGCGGGTGAAGGATGCCAGGGGCCACGAGCGCTTCAAGCCCCCCGAGGCGCGGACGGATTACTTCGTCACCGGCCTGACCTGGTCCGACTACGAGGCGGGCAGGCGCGACCGCTTCCCCTCGTGGCAGGTTCAGGCCGAGATGCTGGCGCTATGGCCCAGCCTCTTCGAGGGCTTCTTCGGCGACCTGCCCAGCCTGCATTTCGGCTGGCCAGTTGCCCCGGCCAAGACCCGCACCCGGATGGTCTTTGGCAGGGACCTGCAAAAAGAGCTGGCCGCCGGGCTCTGGCTGGCGGAGGGGGTGCGATGACGCCGGGGCCCTGCCTTCAGACCCCCGAGGGGCTGCGCTATTGGTATGTCGACCACGGCCCGACCATCGGCAACCACGAATCCGTGCTGACCGAGGATCCCACGATCTCGATGCACCTTTTTTACGGCCTCGGGCCGGAGACCGTGGCCACCTATCTTTTCCGCTATCGCGGCACCGCGATGGGCTTTCACGCGCGGGAAATCTCGGAGGGCCTTGGCCCCGGCCAGGAAGGCCCCGAGTATGACGCGGCGACCAATATTCTGAGCCTGCCTGTCTGCCTCATCGGCATTCCGGTGCGGGACGCGGCTGCGCCCTATCGGCGCGGGGAGGATGGCAGGCTTTTGCGGGGAGAGGGGTGGAGCCATGTCAAAAAGCCGCCGGGGGACCGGGTCGAGACCTGGGTCACCGGCCTGACCGGCGAAGACTATTTGCAGGGCAAGCGCGACCGCTTCCCCTCCTGGCAGGTGCAGACCGAGATGCTGGCGCTTTGGCCCTGGCTGCTGGAGGGGCTCTGGGGCGATTTCCGCCGCTTGCAGCCCGGCTGGACGGGGCGGGCCGAGAATGGCCGGCTGATCCCCGTCAAACGCATGCGCTTTGGCCAGGCGCTGGAGCGCGAGCTGACCGGGGGGCTCTGGCTGGCTAGAGCCTGAAGAGCCCCCAAAGGCCGGCCAGGGCGAGAAGCAGGAGGAAGATCGCCGTGGCGGTCAGGTCGCGCTGGACCGGCGGGGTCGGCGGCGGCGGCAGGGTCTCATGCGCGGGAACCTTGATCTCTCGGGGCTCCACGGGGTTCGAGAGATGCAGGCTCAGGAGTCCGTCATGCAGCTGGGTGGTCTCGGTCACCTCCTGCAGCGGTCGCCGCTCGTTGCCGCTCCAGCCCGGGAAGACCCGGCGGGTCGAGGTCACGTTGACCCAGAGGTCGAACTCCCATGGCCCGGCCCGCATCAGGTCAGTCAGGCTGTGGCAGTCGGGCCAGGGGAAATCGGGGACCTCGCGGCCCTGGTGATGCGCGGTCCAGGCCTTGGCCCAGTCGGCCTCCCCGCCGAGGCCCGGCGGCAGGCCCGCGCCGCGATGCAGGCACAGGTGCAAGCCCTGGTCCCGGGCGAGCGGGCCCAGCGGCACGGGCTCCGCCGGCGCCAGCTCCATCGAGACCCAGCCATGGCCCTGCTGCGTGCCGACCGAAAAGAGCGCCCTTGTGATCACCACGTCGCGGTCGGTGAGGTTTTCCAGAACCAGCCAGAGGGCGAAGTCCTCGGCGCCCGGGGTGCCGGTGGTCTTGAAGCCAAACAGGAAATGCGGGTCGGTCATGAAAGGCTTTCGCTTTTGTCGGCGTCAGGATGGGGAAAGCGGCGCCGAAAGGCAAGGATCGCGCGCCCTTGCAAGCCGGGGGCGAAGGGGCCATGTTTGGCGGGTGAAGGATGTCATGGACCTTTGGACGATCTGCTGGGTTTGGATGGTGGCCCTGGCCATGATGGCTCCTGCCTGCGACTGTCCTTGGCTGGGGGAGTTTCCGGGGTGACACCAAGGACTGCACCAGGCCGCCTGACCGTCATCCAGCTTGCCCTTTGCCTCTCCTGGCTGCCCTGGGCCTTTGTCGGGGTCCATCTGGTGCCGGGCGAGGCGGCCTTCCTGTTGCGCGTGCAAGAGACCTCTCTGGCCGAGGCCCAGGCGCTTTATCACTTGCGCATGCATGTCTTTTCCGGCGGCCTTCTGATTTGCAGCCTTGCCGGAACGGGGGCCGCGATCTTTGGGCTGGTCAACCGCCAGGCCCTTCGGACGCCGCGCCTCGTCAGCCTGGGGCTTTTGGGTTTCGCGATCTGGGGCCTGTTGCAATGGTTCGGGAGCCTCATGTTCTGGACCCCGCCCTGGGTCCTGTTCGGGTGATAGGCCGCCCTTGCAACCCCGGGAGGAAGGGGCCATCTTTGCGGCAACGGAGGGTGCCATGGAACTTTGGACGATCTGGTGGGTGTGGGTCGTGGCGGGGGTGGCTTTGGCCATCCTGGAAATCGTCATCCCGGGCTTTGTCTTCCTGGGCTTCGCGCTGGGCGCGGGCTTGACCGGGCTCCTGGTGCTTGCGGGCCTCGCGCCGGGGAATGTCGCGGTGCTGAGCCTGGTCTTTGCCGTGCTGTCGCTGGTCTGCTGGGTCGCGCTGCGCCGGTCGGTCGGCGTCACGCGGGGCCAGGTCAAGGTCTGGACCGAGGATATCAACGACCGCTAGGTGGTTAACGGCTTGGTAAGGCTGCGTTCCTAAGCTGTTCCAGTCGATTCCCCGGAGGCCCGATGATCAAGCTTTACGAAAACCCGGGTTGGGGCTCTGCCATCGTGGAGCTGCAACTTGCGCTGTATGACCTGCCGCACGAACTGGTGACGGCGGGGAATATCCATCAGGACCCAAGCGCGCGGGCGGCCCTGGGCAAGGTCAACCCGCTGATCCAGATCCCGACCCTGGTCCTGCCGGATGGCGAGGTCGTGACGGAAAGCGCGGCCATCACGCTGGTCCTGGCCGACCTTGCGCGGTCCGATCTCCTGGTGCCCAAGGCGCGCAAGGCGCATCGGGCGGCCTTTCTGCGCTGGCTGGTGTTCCTCGTGGCCTCGATCTACCCGTCCTTCGTCTATTCCGACACGCCAGAGCGTTTCGTGAAGGGCAATGGCGGGGAATCCTACCAGGTCAACGTGATCGAACACCGCAAGGCCATGTGGAAGGTGATGGAGGCCGAGGCCGCGCGCCATGGCGGGCCGTGGTTCCTGGGCGAGCGGATGACGGCCATCGACATTTTCCTGGCCTGCATGGTGCATTGGCGCCCGAAGGAAGAGTGGTTCCAGGCCGAAACGCCCTGCCTGTGGCGCGCGGCCGAGGAGGCGGCCAAGCTTCCGGCCCTGCGCGCGGCCTACAAGCGCAATTTCGGATGAGCTTCCAGGGCGCCAAGCTGGCCTTGCTCTTGGGCGATCACGTCCTGGCCTATCTGCGCGACGATGTGCCCGACCTGGCCTGGGCGGGGATGTGGGACCTGCCGGGCGGCGGGCGCGAGGGGGAGGAGAGCCCCGAGGCCTGCGCGCTGCGCGAGCTGGAGGAAGAGTTCGGCCTGCGCTTCGGGGCCGATCGGCTGGAACACGGCTGGGCCCTGCCCTCGATGAGCAGGCCCGATCGGCTGGGCTGGTTCTTCCTGGGCCGGATCACGCGGGACGAGGTCGAGGCGATCCGCTTCGGCGACGAGGGCCAGTTCTGGAAGATGATGCCGGTCGCGGATTTCCTCGACCATCCCCAGGGCATCCCTCCGCTGCAAGAGCGTCTGCGGATGGCGCTGCAAGAGAGCGGCTGGGTCGCGGCGTAAGGCCGCCGGATCTGCCGCGCCGCAAGGACCCGGCATCCGCCGATGCCGAAGGGGCGCGGGCAGCGGATCGCGCCTTGTCCCGGCGCCCCTCGGGTCCCTGCCGCGTCCAGAGGCCGCGTGCTCCTCGCCTCGGACCGGAACCGGTCGGGGCGGTGTCTTGCCCCTCCCGACCGTGCCGATGGCTGTGCTTGCAGGTGCGATCCTGGGCCAGGACAAAGCCGCAGGGGCCGCGCCCGTGCCCCGTCTCAGCCTGGGAAGGAAGCGCGCCGACACGGGGCCGCGCGTGACCGGTGTCGCTCGGGGCTGCGATGGGGACGAAACCGGGGCGCGCAGGAAGACCTCCGGCCAGGCGCAGCGCTTGGGGCGAGGCAGCAGCCCGAGGCGGGCCGCTGTCCCCGCAGTCGGCAGGGCGCGGGTGACATGAAGCGACACCGGGTGCAGTCGGCGGGGCCTTCCTTGCAGTCGGCAGGGCCCAGGGCCGCCATCTGGGCGCGCCCTGTCAGTCGGCAGGACCCCCTCAGCGGTTGGGCAGCACGGCTTGCGGAGAACTCAGCTCGGCCAGGATCGCGCGGGCGGCGGCGGCTGGGTCTTGTGCGGCCCAGATCGGGCGGCCCACCACGATGTGATCGGCCCCCGCCGCAATCGCCGCAGCCGGCGTCGCGATGCGCTTCTGATCCCCCGCCGCCGACCCCGCAGGCCGCACCCCCGGCGTCACGATCAACCGACCCGCCGCCTGGGGCAGGGCGCGGATCGCGGCGGCCTCTTGCGGCGAGGCGATGACACCATCCGCCCCGGCCTCCAGCGCCCGGGCCGCGCGTTCCAGCGTGATCTCGGCCAGGTCACCTGGGCGGATCAGGTTGGCATCCAGGTCCGCGCGGTCCAAGGAGGTCAGCACCGTCACGGCGAGGATCTTCAGATCCGAGCCCGCTTTCCCCTCCGCCGCCGCCCGCACCACCTGCGGATCGCCATGGACGGTCAGGAAATCCAGCTCGTACTGCGCAATCCCCCGCACCGCCTTTTCCACCGTGGCGCCGATGTCGAAGAGCTTCATGTCCAGGAAGACCCGCTTGCCGCGCTCCTGCTTCAGCTCGTTGGCCAAGGCCAGCCCGCCGCCGGTCAGCATCCCCAGGCCGATCTTCCAGAACGAGACCGTGTCGCCCAGGCGGTCGGCCAGGGCCAGGCCCTGCACCACGTTCTCGACATCGCAGGCAAGGATCAGGCGGTCATCCATCTGGGGCTCCGGGATCAAGGGGGGTGGCGTTCCCTCGCGCGGGGGCTGCGGCTTGTCAAGCCATCTGGCCGGGCTTAGGGTCCGGCCCATGGGAATTTCATTCGACATCGGCGGATCGCGCATCCGGGCCGCCCGCGACGGCCTGGCGCTGGGCGAGGTCACGACGCCCTCGGAGGCCGAGGCCTTCGTCGCCGCCATCGCGGGCTTTCTGACGCCGCAGGACCGGGCGCTCGCCATCTCCATCGCGGGCGTGGTCGATCCCGAAAGCCAGCGCATCAAGGTCGCCAATATCCCCTGCATCGACGGGCGGGCCCTGGCGCCGGAGCTGGAAGCGGCGCTTGGCCGCCGGGTCCTGGTGCTGAATGACGCCGATTGCTTTGCCCTGGCCGAGCTGGCCATGGGCGCCGCGCGGGGGCATCGCAATGTCTTTGGCGTCATCCTGGGCTCGGGCGTGGGCGGGGGCCTGGTGATCGAGGGCCGCGTCGTGCAAGGCGCCGGGGGATTTGCGGGGGAATGGGGCCATGGGCCGGTGATCCGCGAGCCTGCCTTTGCCTGCGGCTGCGGGCAGGTCGGGTGCCTCGATACCGTGGGCTCGGCCCGGGGGCTGGAGAAGCTGCACCAGCATCTGACCGGGGAGGTCATAGGCTCGGTCGAGGTCATAAGGCGCTGGCGGGCGGGGCGGCCTTCGCCTGCGGTGAACCTGTGGCTGGAGCTGGTCAGTGGCCAGTTGGCCATGGTGGTGAACCTGGTGGGATGTTCCTGCGTGCCGGTGGGGGGCGGGCTGGCCAATGACCGGGCGCTGATCGCGGCGCTGGACCGGGCGGTCCGGGCGCGGATATTGCGCCGGGTCGATCAACCCCTGGTCGTGGTGGCCGAGGCGGGGCCGGATGCGGGGCTCATTGGGGCGGCATTTGCCGGGGAGGCGGAATTTGGCGCTGCTTGAGGTTTGCGTGGATGATGTCCTGGGCTTGGCCGAGGCCGTGGCGGGGGGCGCCGACCGGGTGGAGCTCTGTTCGGCCCTGGCCTTGGGGGGCCTGACGCCCTCGCCGGGGTTGATGGCGCAGGCGGTGGACTGCGGGCTGCCCTGCTATCCGATCATAAGGCCCCGGTCGGGGAGCTTCTGCTTTTCGGAAGAAGAGGTCGAGACGATCTGCGGCGATATCCGCGCCGCGCGGGCGCTTGGCCTGCCGGGGGTGGTCCTCGGCGCCTCGCGGCCCGATTTCCGGCTGGATGTGCTGGCCCTGGAGGAGATGACCCAAGCCGCTGGCGACATGGACCTGACGCTGCACCGCTGCATCGACCTGTGCCCCGACGTGGAGGAGGCGGTGCAGGAGGCGATTGGCCTCGGCTTCCGTCGCATTCTGACCTCGGGCGGGGCCTTGCGGGCCTCCGATGGGGTGGCGCGGCTCAAGCAGATGATCGCGGTGGCGGGGGGGCGGATTTCGATCATGCCGGGCTCGGGCGTGTCCGTGGACACCTGGCCCTTGCTGGCCGGTCTTGGGGTGGCGGAGGTCCATGCCTCTTGCGCCGTGGCCCTGCCGTCGGACCCGGTGCTGCGGGCCTTTGGCTTCGAGACCGGGGCCGAGAAGCGGACGGATCGGGCGAAAGTGGCGGAGTTGAAGGCTCTGATCGCTTGACCGGCGCAAGGGGGCGTGGTTTTTCGGCTCATGGCGCGCAGGAAGACACCCAAGGCCGAAGAGGCCCCCGAAGCTTTGGCAGAGGTGCTGCCGCGCCCGCTGTGGCGGCGCGCCCTCGCCTGGGCCGGGCGCGGGGTCATGGCGGTGGTGGTCTTCTACCTCTTCCTCATCGCGCTCTATTCCTTCGTCCCGCCGCCGCGCAACATCTACCAATGGCAGGAGGCCCTGCGCCTGGGCGGGATCGAACGCGACTGGGTGCCGATGGACCAGATCGCCCCCGAGATGGCGCGGTCGGTCGTCGCCGCCGAGGATGCCAATTTCTGCCTGCATTGGGGTTTCGACATCGAGCAGATCAGGGCCGCGATTGCCGATGGGCAAAAGCGCGGGGCAAGCACGATCAGCCAGCAGGTGGTGAAGAATGTCTTCCTGTGGCAGGGGCGGAGCTATGTTCGCAAGGCCCTGGAGGCCGTCCTGACCCCGGTGGTGGAGCTGATGTGGTCGAAAGAGCGCATCCTGGAGGTCTACCTGAACGAGGCGGAGTTCTCCGAGGGCGTCTTCGGCGTGGGGGCGGCGGCGCGGGTGCTCTTTGACACCGACGCCGCCAGCCTGACGCCGAAACAGGCGGCGAGGTTGGCGGCCGTGTTGCCCAACCCCAAGGAATACAATGCGGTCAAGCCCGGGAGCTATGTGAGGAACCGCGCAGGCCAGATCATCTCGGGCGCCGAGACCATCGAGGCAGACGGAAGGGCGGCCTGTTTCGAGACGGTGGATTGATGCCGCGCTGGTGGTGGTGGCTCAGCGCCCTTGCTTTCGCGAGCTTCCTCCTGAGCCAAGTTGGCTTTCTCGTCCTGTGGACCTCGCTTGTGACACTCTTTCTGCTGTTCCCCTTTTGGATTCTTTGCGCCAATCTTTGGTTTCTTGCCCTGGCGCTTGGTCCCTTTGCCTATTTTCAAAGGCGAGGGCGGCCCCTCGTCGGGATCGCCCTTGGCCTTGTCCTTGCAGGTCTGCCCGCAGTCTGGGTCTGGGGCGGCATCCCGCGTCAAAAGGCAGAGGTGGAAGCCCTTCAGGGGATCGGCCCGGCGGTTGCGGTCACGGGCCTTCCGGTTTCGGTCGAGATCGCGTCCACGGTCGGCAGCGAAGATCACTTGGGCCGCTGCCTGGCGCTGTGTCAGAGGCTTCTGGCCGGTGGGGATGTCGCCTGGGTCCGGGTTCGAGCCGATGGCAAGGTGGTGCGCCTGGTCTATCAGCGCCTTCCGGCTGAGGTCTGCCGGGCCGTCAATCCGCGTTTCGACCTGAAGGCGCCCTGTATCCGTGGCATCCCCGACATGGGTGCCCGCGCCGACCTGATCCTCATGCGAGAGGTAAGCGGCCCCGGCAAGACGCGGCCTGCCGGGGCAGTGGTCTGGGCGAGCCATGTCGATGCGGTCGTGGTTTGGGACCAAAGGGCTGGGTCCGTGCGGCTTGCCGCGGGCGCGCAGGTGCATTGGCTGGCGGTCGAGCCGTGGTTCGAGCCCGCCGTGGCAGCCTTCAATGGCAGCCCTGCGACGTCCTTTCGACTGCATCGTGCCGAAGGAAGTACAGCCCGCATCGACCCCGCCGATCTCTTGCGCGCCATTGGCCTGCGCCTCGGTCCGCCCTGACTTGCCGCGCCGGGGCATGGCGGCTATGAACGGAGGAAGCCTTCGGAGACCCCATGATCCGCCTCTATCATTTCCCGCTCTCGCCCTTTTGCCGCAAGGTCCGTCTGACGCTCGCCGAAAAGCGGATGGAGGTCGAGCTGGTCGAAGAGCGCTATTGGGAACAGGCGCCGGAGTTTCTGCGCAGGAACCCTGCGGGCAAGGTGCCGGTCCTGAAGATCGACGCAAGGCTGATGAGCGAAAGCCAGGCGATCTGCGAATACCTGGAGGAGGCGAACCCGGCGCCGCAGCTGATGCCGCGTGATCCCGAGGCCAGGTATGAGGTGCGCCGGATCTGCGCCTGGTTCGATGACAAGTTCCATGAGGAAGTGACCTCGAAGCTGCTGTACGAGCGGGTGCACAAGAAGGTCATGGGGCTCGGCTATCCCGACAGCAAGAACGTCAAGTTCGGGGCGGGGCGGATCAAGTATCACCTTGATTACATGGGCTGGCTCCTGGAGACGCGGCGCTGGCTGGCGGGGGATGTCATGACCCTGGCCGATTTCGCGGCGGCGGCGCATCTGTCGTCGCTGGACTATATCTCGGATGTGGATTGGAACCGCAATGCGGCGGTGAAGGACTGGTATGCCAAGATCAAGTCCCGGCCCTCGTTCCGGACGCTGCTGGCCGATCAGATCCCGGGTTTTCCGCAGCCCGCGCATTACGCGGACCTGGATTTCTGAGGGGGCGGTGCGCTGAAGCGCACCCTACGGCCGCGGGGGCGTGATCTCAGGCAGCCTCATAGCGGATATAGGCGAAGGCCGATCCATCCGGCGCCCAGGAGGGCACGTTGATCGTGCCCTGGCCGCCGGTGAACTCCCGGATGCGGCGGCGGTTGCCCCCTTCGGCGTCGCAAAGCACCAGGGCCACCGGCAGCAGGGCGGGATGGCCAAGTGTCCCGGGCGGATAGGCCAGGTAGACCAGGTGGCGGCCGCAGGGCGAGGGATGGGGGAACCAGTTCACATGGTCATCCGCGAAGAGCTGCATTTGCCCCGATCCATCGCGGTTCATCACCCAGATCTGCGCATGGCCCGTCCTGTCGCAGTTGTAAGTGATCCGCGCCCCATCGGCCGAGAAATCGGGGCCGTCGCATTGGCCCTCTCCGCCCGTCAGCCTTGTCTCGGGCCCGCCCCCGACCGGGATCGTGTAGACGTCGATGACGCGCGAGCCTCTTGCGGCGACATAGGTCACCGTCTCTCCATCCGGCGACCAGCCGTGGAACCAGGAGGGCGGCTGGGGCGAGAGCCTGCGCGCCGCCCCGCCTGACGCGGGCATGACCCAGATCTCGGCGCCATTGCCCGCGTGATGGGTGGAAAAGGCCAGGAGGCGCCCGTCCGGGCTGTAGCCGTGGTCGTTGTTGAGCCGGGTGAAACCGGTGTCGAAAGGCTCCAGCCGGGGCTTGGTCAGCGGCACGCGGTAAAGCGCACCGCCGCCATTAACCAAAAAGTGGTCGCCGGAGGCCGCCCAGTTCGGCGCCTCGATCAGCCCGTCATGGGCGAGGACGAGGCGGCTTTGCCCGGTAGCGATGTCATAGGTTTCTAGAAAGCTCTTCATGGCTCTTGGTGGCCTGCCCTGCCGCGAAAGGCAAGCGGTGGCCTTGCCCCTGCCCCCGGGGACGAAAACGGCGCGCTCCGCAAGGACCGCGCCAAAGGCCGCAAGGCCGTCCCCGAAACGAAAACGGCGCGCTCCTTGCGGAGCGCGCCTGAGGCGGTTGGGGCGAAGCCCCAGAGCCGAGGCAAAAGGAATGCGCGCAGCGCTCCTTACGGTTTGCGCTTCGGCGGGACGAAGCGCTTGGACGTGTCCGAGGCATCGGCGCGCGGCTTGGCGGCATAGGTCTTGCCCGCGGGCTTGTAGCCCTCGGTCCGGGGCTTGAAACCCTCGGTCTTCGGGCCGGACTTGAACCCGGCCGAGCGCGGCTTGTCGCCCTCTTCGCGGGGACGATAGGGGGTGCGGGCCTCGCCATCCTTGGACCCATGGCTCTTGAAGCCGGTGGCGCGGCTTTCACCGGCCGGGCCGCCATGGCTGCGGAAGCCTTCCGACTTGGGCTTGTAGCCCTCGGTGCGGGCCTTGTAGCCCTCGGAATTGGCCGAACGCGGCTTGTAACCCTCGCTGCGCGGCGCACCTTCCGAGCGGGGCTTGTAGCCCTCGGTCCGGGGTTTGTAGCCTTCGGAGCGCGGCGCGCTGTCCGAACGGGGCTTGTAGCCTTCCGAACGCGGCTTGTATTCGCCCTCGGTGCGCGGGGTATAGGTCTTCTTCTCGTAAGGCTTCTTCTCATAGGCCTTGCGCGGCGCCGCGTCGTTCAGCGTGGGCGTGTCGTGGGGCGTCCAGGTGCCGCCTTCGCCCTCTTCGACGATGCGCGAGGGCTTGGGCTTGTAGGCGGGCTTGTCGGCGCGCGGTTCATAGGTCTTGGCCGGGCGGTCTTCGCGGGGCGTATAGGCCGGGCGCTCTTCGGTGGTCTCGCGGGGCGTATAGGTCCGGGCGGCGCGTTCGCCATGGGCGGTGCGCTCGCCATAGACGGCGCGCTCGGGACGCGGGGCGCGGGCCGTCGCACGGGGGGCCGGGCGGGCCTCCAGGTCGGGCTCGCCCTCGACACGGGTCATGGTCAGGTCGCGGTCGAGCTCGGTCTTGGCGGCGAAGCGTCCGGCCACGGCCTCGGCGATCTGCACGAAGGTCCGGGCGGTCTGCACGCGGATCGCGCCGATGCCGTCTTTCGCGATGCCACCGGCGTCGCAGATCTTCGGGAGAAGCCAGCGGGCCTCGGCGCGCTGTTCGTGGCCGGCGTTCAGCTCGAACCAGACGGACGGCCCGAACTCACCGCGTTCGCGGGGCGGCAGGGCTGCGGGCGGGGGCAGGCTGTCGGACAGGACCTCGGGGGCCGAGCGCCCGGCGCGCCACAGGCGGATGAAGGCAGCGGCCACGCGGTCGGGGCCGAAGTTTTCGAGGAGCTTGGCGGCGAAATCCGCCTCCTCGCCCACATCGGCCTTCAGCGCGTCATGGTCGAGCATGCGTTCGTCGTCGCGGGCCTGGACTTCGTCGGCAGACGGGGCCTTCTCCCATTCGGCGACGACCTTGGCGCCTTGCAACAGGCGCTGGGCCTTCTTGTACTCGGCAGGCGTCACGACCAGGGCCGAGATGCCCTTTTGACCCGCGCGGCCGGTGCGGCCCGACCGGTGCAGCAGGGTCTCGGAGGAGCCTGGCAGATCGGCGTGGATCACCAGCTCCAGGCCGGGAAGGTCGATGCCACGGGCGGCGACGTCGGTGGCGATGCAGACGCGGGCGCGACCATCCCGCAGGGCTTGCAGCGCGTGGGTGCGTTCGGTCTGGGACAGCTCACCCGACAGGGCCACGGCCTGGAAGCCACGCTCGGTCATGCGACCGAAGAGGTGGTTCACATTGGCGCGGGTCTTGCAGAAGACGATCGAGGTGCGCGCCTCGTGGAAGCGCAGAAGGTTGAAGATCGCATTCTCGCGGTCGCGGTTCTGCACCGAAAAGCCGATATAGGCGATGTCGGCATGCTGCGAGCGCTCCGACTTCACCGCGATGCGCAGCGCGTCCTTTTGATAGGTGCGGGCCAGGGCCTCGATCTCTTTCGGCACGGTGGCCGAGAACATCAGGGTGCGGCGCTCTTCGGGGCAGGAGGAGAGGATCAGCTTGAGGTCTTCCTCAAAGCCCATGTCCAGCATCTCGTCGGCCTCGTCGAGGACGACGGCGGCGATGCGCTCGAGCTTCAGGCTTCCGCGCTCGATATGGTCGCGCAGACGGCCGGGGGTGCCGACGACGACATGGGCGCCACGGTCCAGGGCGCGCTTTTCGGTGCGGTAGTCCATGCCGCCGACGCAGGTCGCGACCTTGGCCTGGGCCGCGCCGTAAAGCCATTCGAACTCACGCGCGACTTGCAGGGCAAGCTCGCGGGTGGGGGCGATGATCAGGGCCGAGGGGTAATCGGCGAAGAGGAGTTCATTGGCGCCCTGCAGGGTTTCCGGAGCGATGGCGAGGCCGAAGGCCACGGTCTTGCCCGAACCCGTCTGGGCCGAGACCAGGAGGTCGCGCCCCGCCACGCCCTCTTCCAGGATGGCAGATTGAACAGGCGTAAGGGCTTCATAGCCCTTCGCCGCCAGCGCCTGCGCCAAGGGCGCGGCAATGCTTGCGTTTTCCATATTTTTTCCCAAAGGGGGCACTTTGGCCCCATGATGTCCAGCGTTCCGGCCCATCATTCTGCCGCGTGTATCCTCCGACACGCATTAGACCCTTTGGCCGAAGTCTCGCCCTCTACAGGGGATTTGCGATTCTGTATAGCCCCAAATGCAGAATAAATGCTGCGATGCGGCGACCTTTACCGTTAACGGGTTTGCCCCTATCTTGGCGCAAAAGGAGATCATGATGGCCGAGCTTCATCTTGTGTTTGGCGGCGAGCTGGTTTCGCCGGAGAAGAACGTCTTCAAGGACGTCAGCGCCCTGCATATCGTGGGGATCTTCCCCGACTATGAAAGCGCCTATCTCGCCTGGAAGGCCGAGGCGCAGCGCACGGTGGACAATGCCCATGCGCGCTATTTCATCGCCAATCTTCAGCGCCTGCGCGAAGAGGGCAAGAAAGGGTCGGCCACCGAAGCCATGACCTCCTGACTTGGCCTTCTCGCTTGGCCTTTCGCTTTACAACCTCGGCGCCCGGCCCGAGGGGGTGCAGAACGCGCCCCCGGCTCGGCCCGGGGGCTCTGTCGTCTGGTGCCATGCGCCCGACGAGGCCCTGGCGCCGATGCTGGAACTGGCGCGGCGGCTGATAGACGAGGATGGGGTGACGGTCCTGGTGACCTGCGCGGGCGCGCCCGAGACCGAGGCCATCGTGCAGCCGCCGCCCTTGGATTTCCCGCGCGACGTGGCGGCTTTCCTGGATCATTGGCGGCCGGATGTGGTGGTGATGGGCGGCGGCGAGCTGCGGCCCGCGATGATCCATGCCGCGACGCAGCGGCGCCTGCCGATGATCCTGGTCGAGGCGCGGGCGCCCTGGATCGGGCGGGCGGGGTTCTTCCCGGGGTTGGTGCGGTCCTCGCTGGGGGCTTTCGCGCGGGTCCTGGCGGTGGACGAGGCCTCGGGGCGGGCGCTCCGCAAGGCGGGGGTCGAGGCCGACCGGCTGATGGTCACGGGCCGGATGGAAGAGCCCTCGGCAGCACATCCCCATGTCGAACGCGACCGCGCTTCCCTGGCGCAAAGTTTCGCCACGCGGCCGGTCTGGCTGGCCGCCGATGTCGCGCAGGCGGAGGAGGCGGCGGTGATCACCGCCCATCGCGAGGCCCTCAAGCTGGCCCATCGCCTGCTGCTGATCCTGGTGCCGCGCGATCCGGGGCGGGCGGACGCCCTGGCCCGCGCGATGGAGGCCGAGGGCTGGCGCGTGGCAGCCCGTGCGCTTGACCAGGAGCCGGATGGCGAGACCGAGGCCTATATCGTTTCGGATGCCGAATATGGCCTGTGGTATCGGCTGGCGCCGGTGACCTTCCTCGGCGGCTCCCTGGTGGGCGAGGGCTGCCGGCGGAACCCGATGGAGACGGCGGCCATGGGCTCGGCGATCTTGTGCGGCCCGAAGCCGGGGCCCTGGGCTCCGGCCTTTGGGCGGCTGGCGGCGGCGCGGGCGGCGCGGATGGTGGGATCGGGGGCGGACCTGGCGCAGGCCCTGGGGGATCTCTTGTCTCCGGATCGGGCGGCGCGGCAGGCCCAGGCGGCCTGGGCCATCGCCTCCGAGGGGGCCGAGGTGACCGAGCAGGTCATGGGGATGGTGCGGACTGTGCTGGACGGGGACAAGCTGTGAGGGCGCCGGGCTTCTGGCAGACCGGGGGCTGGCGGTCGGTGATGCTGGCGCCGCTGGGCTGGGTTTACGGCGCGGTGACGGCGCGGCGGGTGCGGCGGCCGGGCTGGAAGGTGCCGGTGCCGGTCATCTGCGTGGGGAACCTGAACGCGGGCGGCGTGGGGAAGACGCCGACCGTGGTGGCCTTGGTCGAGCGGCTGGCGGCGCGGGGGCGGCGGGTCGCCGTGATCTCGCGCGGCTATGGCGGCTCGCTTGCGGGTCCGGTGCGGGTGGGGGCGCATCGGGCGGACCAGGTGGGGGACGAGCCGCTTCTGATCTCGGCCTTCTGTCCGGTCTATGTGGGGGCCGACCGGGTGGCGAGTGCGCGGATGGCGGCAGAAGAGGGGGCGGAGGTCATCGTCATGGATGACGGCTTCCAGAACCCCTTGGTGGTCAAGGATTTCTCCATCGTCGTGGTGGATGCGGCGCAGGGCTGGGGCAATGGACGCTGCATTCCGGCGGGGCCCCTGCGGGAGCCGGTCTCGGCGGGGCTCAAGCGCGCCGATGTCGTCCTGGCGATTGGCGAAGGCGAGGTGAGCGCTTCGGTGCCCCTGGTGCGCGGGCGGGTGGAGCCCCTGGCCATGGGGATGCCCTGGAAGGGCGCGCGGGTCATCGCCTTTGCGGGGATCGGCAACCCGGGCAAGTTCTTTGCGACGCTGCGAGGGGAGGGGGCGGATATCCTGCGCGAAGTGGCGCTGGACGATCACCAGCCCTTGTCGGATGCGCTGATGAAGCGGCTGGAGCTGGAGGCCATGGCGCGCGGGGCTCAGCTGGTGACGACGGAAAAGGACGCGGTCCGCTTGCCCGCCGCCTTTCGGGGGCGGGTGATGACCTTGGTGGTGCGGCTGCGGATCGCGGATTGGGCGCCGATCGAGGCGGGGTTTGCGCGGTTGGGGCTGTAGACCCGGGGTATACCCCGGGCTACGGGGTGGAAACAGAGCCCGGTTTCCGGAGTGGGAGCTTTCGTGTCATCGGCGTAGCCCGGGGTATACCCCGGGATCCCGCGGACAGGGCGCGTGTTTCGGGTCGAGGCCCCGGGTCAAGCCCGGGGCGGCGGGGTGCTTGTGGCGGGGGCTCGCGGTAGGCTGCGCTTCAGCGCACCATCGGGGGCGGTGCGCTGAAGCGCAGCCTACGCCTGGGGCTTTCGGGTCTTTTGCCCCCGGCAGCGGTCGGAGCAGTATTTCACCTCCTCCCAGACCTTCGTCCAGGCCTTGCGCCAGGTGAAGGGGCGGCCGCAGGTGGCGCAGACCTTGGTCGGCAGGTCGGATTTCTTCCGCATCTTCACAGGTCGAAACTCAACTGGCCTTGAGGTTTGGGGGGCGCGCGGCGGGGGGCGCGGTCGTTGACGAAGCGCCGATCCGCGCGGGAGGCGTGTTTCTCGATGATCTCGATGATCTCGGCCCGGGGGGCGGTCTTGCGCAGGGAGAAGATCGCCTCCTTGGCCTGACGCGCCGCGCTGGAGGGATCGACCAGCGGCTCGGGGTAGCGGCGACCGAGGAGCCGCCCCGCGCCCTCCCAGCGCCAGGGCTCTTGCAGGTAGGGCAGCGGCACTTCGGCCAGTTCGGGCAGCCAGCGGCGGGTGAAGGCGCCGGTCGGGTCTTGTTCCTGGCCTTGCTTGACCGGGTTGTAGATGCGCGGGGTGTTGATGCCGGTCGTGCCCGATTGCATCTGGACCTGGGGCCAATGGATGCCGGGCTCGTAGTCGGTGAAGGCGCGGGCAAGCGGCGCCCCGGTCACCCGCCAATCCAGCCAGAGGTGATAGGAGGCGCAGGAGACCACCATGGCCCGCATCCGGAAATTCAGCCAGCCCGTCGCCCGCAGATAGCGCATGCAGGCGTCAAGGAAGGGGATGCCGGTCTGCCCCGCCTCCCAGGCGGCAAGGCGGGCGGCATCGGCGGTTCGGGCGAGGTTCTCGGCCGGGCGATGCAGGCAGCTTGTCTCGATATCGGGCTGGTCTTCGAGCTTCTGGATGAAGTGGTCGCGCCAGGCGAGGCGGGACTGGAAGGAGGACAGCGCTTGCGGCCAGGGCGCCTGGGGCTGTTCGGCCTGGCGGAGGTTGGTGGCTTGGGTGACCTCGCGCGAGGAGAGCGTCCCCCAGGCGAGGTGCGGCGAGAGGCGCGAACAGGCGCGCTCGGCCGTCACCGGGGAGGACATGGCGGTCCGGTAGGGAGCGCCCCTTGTCGCGAGGAAGGAGTCGAGGAGGAGGAGGCCCGCCGCGCGGCCTCCGGTCTGGCGATGGGGGCAGGGGTCGGGTTTCAGGCCCAGGCCCTTGGCGGTCGGGATGGGCCCGGGCTCGAGGACGGGGCCGTGAAGGAGGGGCGCTTGCAGGGGCTCGGCCTGGGCGAAGGCGTCGCGCTGCCGCGCCCAGGCATTGCGGGATGTCAGCCGCCGGATGACGCCCTGTTGCGGCAGTTCGGTCCAGGTCAGGCCCTGGTCCCGTGCCCAGGCGGCGACGCGGCGGTCGCGGGCATAGGTCCAGAGGTTGCCGGTCTCTTCGTGGCTGATCAGCCGGGTGACCCTGTGGGAGCGGGAGAGGCGGGACAGGATGTCGACGGCATCGCCCGTGCGGATGACGAGGGGCGCGCCCAGGCTGGCCAGGGCCTGGCGGAGGTCCGAGAGGCTTTCCGCGATGAAATCCCATTGCCGGGCCGAGGCATCGGCTTGGGTCCAGAGTTCGGGTTCGACGATGTAAAGCGGGATGACCGGGCCTTCGGCGGCCAGTGTCAGGGCCGGATGGTCATGGGCGCGCAGGTCGCGTTTGAACCAGACAATGGCGGTCATCGGGGCTTTGTTCTTTTTTCGTTCCCTTTTGATGTAGCATGTTTTTCGGGCGAGGCCAGAGGGTTTCGGCAGGGTGGCGCGCACCGCCGTTCCGACCAGCACGTCGAGGCCCCGGGTCAAGCCTGGGGCGCGGCGGGGAGAGAGAGGTGCCGGGGTTCACATGCGTCCCGCTGCTCCGGGCTTGACCCGGAGCCTCGAGGCGTCACGCCCCCCAGGTGTCGATGGCCGCGAGCGCCTCTTCTGCGGTTTCGACGTAGCGGAAGAGCTTGAGGTCCTCTTGCGCGATGGTGCCGCAATCGGCGAGCGCCTGCCAGTTGATCAGGCCCTCCCAGAAGGACTTGCCGAAGAGGAGGAAGGGCACGGGCTTCATGCGCTTGGTCTGGATGAGGGTCAGGGCCTCGAACATCTCGTCCAGCGTGCCGAAGCCGCCGGGGAAGACGCAGATCGCCGCCGCGCGCATCAGGAAATGCATCTTGCGGATCGCGAAGTAGTGGAAGTTGAAGGACAATTCCGGCGTCACGTAAGGGTTGGGCGCCTGTTCATGCGGCAGAACGATGTTGAGGCCGACGGAGCGCCCCCCGGCCTCATCGGCACCACGGTTTCCGGCCTCCATCACGCCGGGGCCGCCGCCGGTGCAGATGACCCAGTGCTGGCCGCCTGCCGCAAGGCACCGCTGGGTCATGGCGAAGGCGAATTTGCGCGCCTCGTCGTAATAGGGGGTAAGCGCGGCGAGGCCAGGGGTGCGGGCAGTGGTCGCGAACTCGGGCGCGGGGATGCGGGCGCCGCCGAAGAGGACGGTGGTGGAGAGGACCCCGGCCTCGTCCAGCATGACTTGCGCTTTCAGAAGCTCCAGCTGCAGGCGGACGGGGCGGAGGTCTTCGCGGGTCAGGAATTCGGGATCGGCGAAGGCGAGCTTGTAGGCGGGCGAGCGGGTTTGCGGCGTGTCGGGGATGCGGCGGGTGGCGGCCACGTCCTGGACGGAATCGCGGAAGGGATGCGGGCGGGTCGTGTCGGACATGGGGCTTTCCGGTTTGGGTCTCCCCAGACCTAACCTCTGGGAGCTTGGCTGGAAAGTGCGCCTTGCAGATGAATTTTCGGTGACATTCGGTGCTGTTCCGGTCGAGGCCCCGGGTCAAGCCCGGGGCGGCGCGGAGAGGGCGACTGTCGGTGCGGCGCCATGGCGCTTCGCATCAGCGATTGCGCGGCGGGGGCTTGATCTGTAAACCGCCTTGAAACTTTGGAGGTCACAATGTCGCATGCCGCACTCGAATCCGCCATCGAAGCCGCCTGGGAGGTTCGCGACACGCTGAACGCCCAGACCAGGGGCGAGACCCGCGACGCCATCGAGGCGACGCTGGAGGCCTTGGACAAGGGCGCCCTGCGCGTGGCCGAGAAGCGCGGCAATGACTGGCATGTGAACCAATGGGCCAAGAAGGCGGTGCTTCTCTCCTTCCGCCTGACCGACATGTACGAGATTTCGGGGTCGAATGGCGGGTCGAACTGGTGGGACAAGGTGCCGTCGAAATGGCAGGGCTGGACGGAAGGCGACTGGAAGGCGGCCGGCTTCCGCGCCGTGCCGGGGTCGATCGTGCGGCGCTCGGCCTATATCGCCAAGGGGGTCGTGCTGATGCCCTCTTTCGTCAACATCGGCGCCTTTGTCGATGAGGGCTCCATGGTCGATGGCTGGGCCACGGTGGGCTCCTGCGCGCAGATCGGCAAGAATGTGCATCTGTCGGGCGGGGTCGGCATCGGTGGGGTCCTGGAGCCCATGCAGGCGGGCCCGACGATCATCGAGGACAATTGCTTCATCGGCGCGCGGTCCGAGGTCGTCGAGGGCTGCATCGTGCGTGAGGGCTCGGTCCTGGGGATGGGGGTCTTCATCGGCAAGTCGACCAAGATCGTCGACCGCGAGACCGGGGAAGTCATGTATGGCGAAGTGCCTGCGGGCTCGGTCGTCGTGGCGGGCTCGATGCCCTCCAAGGGCGGGGTGAACCTGTATTGCGCGGTCATCGTCAAGCGGGTGGATGCGCAGACGCGGTCGAAGACCTCGATCAACGAGCTGCTGCGCGACTGAAGCGGCGCCCGGTTCAGCGCCTGGTCTGAGACCAAGGGCGCAGGCGGCATCGGCCCAAGGTCTGATTTTTCGCTGGCCCTCGGTCCCTGACCGGGGGCCTTTTTCTGCGGCAGATTGGGGACAGAAACCGCGTATCCCAATGACCCGAAAGGTTACAGAATGAAGACCCTGATCGCCGCCGTTCTTCTTGCCGCCGTCGCCGCCCCCGTGCTGGCCATGGACCATGCCTGGACCACCACCGCCACGGGCGTCACGGTCGACACCGTCATGCCGGGCATGGATATCCTGGGCCGCCGCTCGGGCGCCTGCCGCGAGGGCTCGCGCTGCGGCGGCGTCTGAGGTCCCGGACCTTGACGTGGAAGCCCCGGGCAGGACCCGGGGCTTTTCGTTTTGGCCCCGGGGGCCTTGGGCTTTTGGGTTTGCGCCGGGGGGGGCGGTGCTGGTAGAAGCGCGCGATCCAAACCGGCTTGACGCCACAGAGGGGCCCTCCGATGACCGACGAACCCATGCCCGAAGACAAGCCGGTCAAGACCAAGCGGCCCCAGCAGGTCTATACTTTGCTGGTCGAGGTCGGGCGCAAGGCCGAGGATGGTCTGCCGCCCAAGGCCACGGGGGCGGGGCTCTTGTGCTATGCCTCGGGCGTGGACGAGGAAGAGGCCGTGCGCGAGACGGTGGCCATCCTGAAGACCGCCGATATGGCTCCGCTGGATGTGCAGGGCTATGGCACGCTGGAAGAGCGCGAGGCGGCGGGGGATGAGATCGACGCGGAGGAGCGGGCGCTGATGGCCCGCGCCCTGGCCGAGAATTCGGTCATCGTGGCCCAGGTCACGCCGTTTTTCGACTGAGGGGGCTCGGGGGCCCTGCCGACTGTGCTGGGTCGCCTGAAGACCTGGCGTCGTCCTGCCGACCCGGGCGGGTGGGCCCTGCCGACTGACCCCTCCCGCGAGGCTTTCACGCGTCGTCCTGCCGACTGTGCGCGGTCGCGCGGGTGACGCGGTCTCCGGTGACCCGGGCCGAGGGTTCCGGACCCGTGCCGCCACGACCAGGGTGCAGTCGGCGGAGCCCAAGGTAGGGCGGTTCAGGGCTGAGGGCGCAGTCGGCAGCGCCCCTCAGGCCACATGCCGCAGCGCCACCCTTCCCAAGAGCGCCAGGAGCGGCGTCGTCTCCCAATCGGCCAGGGTGCGGCGCGGGGCCACCTCACCAGGCGCGGCATGGGACATCAGGCAGCAGCCGTCCACTAGGATCAGTGCCGGGCGGCCGAGGTCGAGGGCCAGGCCCTCGATCACCGGGCGGCGCTCTTCGCGCTGGGCCAGCGACCCGTCGCAGAGCGCAAGGGCCGGCACCAGGGCCTCTTCCGTACCGCAGAGATATTCCACCGAGGCCCCCGAGATCAGGATCGGCTGATCGGCCGAGACCAGGATGTCGGAGGTGAGCCCGAAGAAGGGGCTGCGCAACAGGATCGGCGCGAAGCTGCCCCTTGCGGGCAGGCGGCGCGGGATCAGGCGGTGCAGGGGCAGGGCGCCCTCGTCCAGGGTCAGGATGCCATCGCCGGGTGCCAGGTCGCGGGCGGCCACCGGGCCCCGCGTGGTGTCGATCAGACTTTGCGGGCCGATCCAGGGCGCATGGGCGGGCAGGCTCTGCGCCTCGGTCAGCCCATACCAGAGGAGCGCATTGGCCCGCCTCGCCACCTGCAATTCCGCCACGCGGATCGCCATGGCCCCCACGCCCGGTGCCGCACGGTCATGGCCCGGGCTGCCTATCACCCGCAGCTCCATCCGCCAGCGGCCCGAGCGCGCCTCGAAGCGGAAGGAGACCCTTGCCGTGGCGCGCAGCGCGGGCAGGGCTCCGGCCAGGCGGTGGTTGACGAGGCGCGCGCCCTGGCGGTGGGTCAGGGTGATCCCGGCCTCGGGGTCGGCATAGAGCGAGAGTTGTGCCTCGCCCTCGGCGCGAAGGAGGACCTGGGGCCGTTCCAGCGGCAGGGCGAATTCGGCGACCAGGAGGCCGGAGGTCAGAAGATCGTTGTCCGGCGCGCGCCCCGGGGGGAGCACCATGTCCGAGAGAACCCGCCATTCCATCGAAGGGGTTTCGTGAGCCTGTGTCATGCCTGCCTCGTTCCGGTCTGCCTGGCCTTGGGGACAGGTCTGCGCCGGATTTCGTGCAGGATAGCGCGGGGCTTGGCGCTTGTCATCCGGCTTTGGCTTGGGCATGAAAGGGGGATGGATGCCATCGATCTCACCTCCCGCCTCATTCGCTGCCCCTCCGTCACGCCGGACGAAGGAGGGGCCCTGGTGCTTTTGGAACAGGTGCTTTCCGCTGCGGGCTTTGCCTGCACGCGGGTGGACCGGGGCGGCGTCTCGAACCTCTTTGCCCGTTGGGGCGCGCGCGGGGCGAACAAGAGCTTCGGGTTCAACGGCCATACCGATGTCGTGCCGGTGGGCGATGCGGCGGCCTGGACCCATGATCCCTTTGGCGCGGAGGTCGTGGACGGGGTCATGTATGGGCGCGGCGCCACCGACATGAAGTCGGGCGTCGCGGCCTTTGTCGCGGCAGCGGTGGATTTCGTGACCACGACCCCGCCCGATGGAGCGGTGGTCATCACGATCACCGGGGATGAAGAGGGGCCTTCGGTCGATGGCACGGTGGCGTTGCTGGACTGGATGGTCTCGAACGGCGAGAAGATGAGCCATTGCCTGGTGGGCGAGCCCACTTGCCCCAACGAGATGGGCGAGATGATGAAGATCGGCCGTCGTGGCTCCTTGACGGCCTGGTTCACGGCGGAGGGGGTGCAGGGGCATTCGGCCTATCCGCACCGGGCGCGGAACCCGATGAGCGCGCTGGTGAAGCTTTTGGCGCGGATCGACCGGCCGCTGGATGAGGGGACGGCGCATTTCGATGCCTCGACCCTTGCCATCACCACGGTCGATTGCGGGAACCCGGCGACCAATGTGATCCCGGCCAAGGGGCAGGCGACGGTCAACATCCGCTTCAACGATGCCCATTCCGGGGCGAGCCTGACGGAGTGGCTGCGGGGGGAGGCGGCTGCGGTCGAGGCCGAGACCGGGGTGAAGATCGGGGTCAGGGTCAATATCTCGGGCGAGAGTTTCGTGACGGCGCCGGGGGCGTTCACCGAGCTGGTTGCGCGGTCGGTGGAGGCCGAGACGGGGCGGCGGCCCGTGGCCTCGACCTCGGGCGGGACCTCGGATGCGCGGTTCGTGAAGGATCATTGCCCGGTGGTGGAGTTCGGGCTCGTGGGGCGGACCATGCACCAGGTCGATGAATGCGTGCCCGTGGCGCAAATCGCGCAGTTGCAGGCGATCTATGGGCGGATCCTGAGGGATTACTTCGCCTGACGGGCGGGGGCTCTGCCGTCGGAGAGTCTGGCGGCGGGGTTTGTGGGGCCCTTGGGCTCTGCCGACTGGGGGGGCGGGGCCTTTGGCCCTTCGTGGCCCTGCCGACTGCCGGGGAGGGCTCTGCCGACTGGACCCGGGGCCTGTCAGGGCCCGGGGGCAGACCTGCCGACCCCGGGGGTGGCGACGCTTCGGGCTTTGGACAGCTGGCGCCGGGGCGCTGTTGTCGGGCATTCGGGTTGGCGGGTCTTGGGCGGGGGAGCCTTTGCCCCGGAGCGAGAGGGGAAAATCATGGCGGTGACCATCGCCGAGACGAGGGACATTGCGCTGTGCCGCAGGCTGCGCCGCATCGTCTTCATCGAGGAACAGGGGGTCTCCGAGGCTGATGAGCTGGATGATCTCGATCCGGTGGCGATCCATCTCCTGGCCGAAGAGGGGGCGCCGCTCGGCTCGGCGCGGCTTTTGGTTCTGGGCGACACGGGCAAGATCGGCCGTGTCTGCGTGCTGGCAGAGGCGCGGGGGCGGGGGATCGGGGCGGCCCTGATCCGGGCCGCCGTCGCCCGTTTTCGCGACATGGGTCTCGCGCGCGTGATCTTGGGGGCGCAGGTCCATGCCCTGGGCTTCTACGAGGCCCTGGGTTTCGAGGCCCTGGGCGAGGTCTATGACGACGCGGGCATCCCGCATCGGGACATGGTGCTGAGGCTCTGAGCGCGGGGCCGCCTGCGCATCCGCTTGACGCCGTCCTCGACGGAGCCGCTGAGGCTGTGAGCGCGGGGTCGCCTTGTTCAGGCGGCGATCCAGCCCCCGCCCTCGTCCTGGCTTGGCGCGGGTTTTGGCGCGGCCTTGGCTGCCCCCTTCGTCCGGCCGAGGGCAAAGCGGCTGACGATCCTGTCCAGGTCCATCGCCTCTTCCTCGACCGCGCGGGACGCGGCGCCGCTTTCCTCCGCCATGGCGGCGTTTTGCTGCGTCACCTGATCCAGCTGTGCCACGCCGAGGTTGATCTCGTGCAGCGCGCGGGCCTGTTCGCCCGAACCGCGCGCAATCTGTGACACCAGGTCCGAGATCCGCGCGACCTGGGTCACCACGGCATTCAGCGCGCTGCGCGCCTGATCGACCTGCTGGACGCCCTTCTCGACCTGCTGGGCCGAGGCGCCGATCAGGCCCTTGATCTCTTTCGCCGCCGTCGAGGACCTTTGCGCGAGCGCCCGCACCTCGGAGGCCACGACGGCGAAGCCGCGCCCGGCATCGCCTGCGCGCGCGGCCTCGACCCCGGCGTTCAGCGCCAGGAGATTGGTCTGGAAGGCAATGTCGTCGATCACCCCGATGATCTGGGAAATCTGGCTCGAGGAGGCCTCGATCTCGTGCATGGCGCTGACGGCCGAAAGCACGACCGTGCCGCTGTGCTCGACCTCGTTGCGGGCGCGCTGGACGACCTCTTCGACCTCGCGCGCGTTGCTGGCCGCGCTGTTCATGCCGCCGGTCACCTGTTCCAGCGCGGCGGCGGTCTCTTCCAGCGTGGCGGCCTGGTTCTCGGTCCGGCTGGCCAGGTTCTCGGAGGCGCGGCTGAGATCGCTGGACTGGGCGCGGATCGTGGTGCTGACCTCGACCACCTGGTGGATCGACTGGCGCAGCTGCTGGGCGGCCTGGTTGAAATCGCTCCGCAGGCTGTCATAGCTGCCCGTGAAATTGCCGGTGATCTCTGCCGCCAGGTTGCCCTGGGCGAGATCGCGGAGGCCCTGACCCAGCGCTGCGATGATCTGCGCGGCTTCGTCCTGCTGGGCGTCGCGTTCGGCCATCATCGCCACGACGCGCTCCGAGACCCGGTCGATGTCGCGCGCGATGGCGCCGATGTCGTCGTTGCGCGTGATCGACCCGATGCGGAAGGCGAAATCGCCGCTGGCCACCTGCGCGAGGGCGCGGCGAAGCCGCCCCATCGGCGTGACGATCATCTGGGTCAGCTTCCAGGCGGAAATGCCCATCATCGCCATGGCGATCAACGCGCCGACGCCACCCAGAAGGCCGTAAAGCTTCGTCTTGCCGCGATTTTCCTCTTGAAGGGCGGTGCTGACGTTTTCCACCTCCTCGGCCATGGCGGCAAGCTCGACCTCCAGTTTCGAGAAGCTGTCCATGAAGCTTGGCAACTGCGCCCGGCCCATGGCGACGTCCTGCAAGGCGATGTCGACGGTCGAGCGGGCGGTTTTCACATAGGTCTCTACCATGGGCCGCGCCGCATCGACCCGCGCGCTGAGCGTCGGGAAGTCGTCGATGGCCTCCAGCATGGCGAATTCGGCCTCGATCCCCGCAATGGCGGATTCCAGCCTTTCCCGCGCCTTTTCCTTTTCCCCCGGCGTGGCGTTGGGGCCGGTCAGGACACCGGTGACGGTCGCAGCCTCGATCCCTTCGTGGAACATGTCGGTCGTGACCGTGTGCCGCGTCACCTGGCCCAGGATCACCTGCCGGTCATAGCTGAGCGAGGATTGGTAGAAGGCCAAGCCCCAAAGCCCGGCTATCGCCATGACCGCCAGCATCGAAATCGCCCCGATGATATAAAGCGCGGTGCGAATCGGAATCTTGCGCAGCATGTCCTGCCCCCTCGTATTGAGAGGCAGACCTTAGCCGCCGATCTCTTAACGCCCGGCAAACGCGGATTTCAGCAGGCGCCGTTTTCGGTCGGGCAATAGGCATCGCGCAGCGCCGAGACGATCTGCACGACCTCGGATTGCGCGATGGAATAGAGGATCATCTTGCCCTGGCGGCGGCTTTTCACCAGCCCCTCGGCGCGCAACCGCATGAGCTGCTGCGACACGGCAGGCTGCGATGTGCCCACGGCCTGGGTCAGGTCCGAGACATTGCGCTCGCCCCCGATCAGGTTGCACAGGATCTCGAGCCGCCCTTCGTGGCCAAGCGCGCGCAAGAGCGCCACGGCCCGGCCAAGAGCCTCGCCCTGGCCGCTTGGATCGAAGGCACCCTGCGGCGCCGAGGAGGGGACATTTGCTGTCATGCTGGATAAATGGCGCAGAACCCCTGCCATATTCAAGTCCCGTGATGCGTTTTCACGATCAAAAACGCTCGACAGCCCGGAGGGGTCTGGCTATGTTAACGATAACAGACCCCATAGGTGAGCCTCAGATGACCAAACCCGTGCTCTTGCAACTCAGCGGCTATCCGGCCTGGGACGAAACCCCCCTGGCCGAAGCCTTCGAGGTCGTGGCGCTGCACAAGGACCCTTCGGTCCTGGCAGCGGTCGGGCCCCGGGTGCGAGGGATTGCGACCAATGGCGGGCTTGGGGTTCCGGCCGAGGTCTTCGCCGCCTGTCCGAAGCTGGAGATCGTGGCGATCTATGGCGTGGGCTACGATGCGGTCGATCTTGACCTGTGCCGGGCGCGGGGCATCCGGGTGACCAACACGCCCGATGTGCTGACCGAGGATTGCGCGGACCTTGCGGTGGGGATGCTTCTGGCGCTGGCCCGGGGCATCGTCAAGGCGGAGGCCCATGCGCGGGGGCCGTGGAAACAGGGGGCCTTTCCGTTGCAGCGTCGCGTTGCGGGGATGAAGGTGGGGATCCTTGGCCTCGGCCGGATCGGGGCAGCGGTGGCGGAGCGGCTTTCGGGCTTCGGCTGCGACCTGGCCTATTCGGCGCGGAGGCCGAAGGACAACGGCATGACCTTCGTGGCCGACCCGGTGGCCTTGGCCGCGCGGTCGGATGCGCTGATCGTCACGACTTTGTCCAATGCCGAGACGCGTCATATCGTAGGCCCCCAGGTGCTGGCCGCCCTGGGGCCGGAGGGGTTCCTGGTCAATATCTCGCGCGCGGCCTGCATCGACGAAGAGGCCCTGCTGGCGGCCCTGGAGGCCGGGGGGATCGCGGGGGCGGGGCTCGATGTCTTCGAGGGCGAGCCGCATCTGAACCCGCGCTTCCTGGCCTTGTCCAATGTCGTGCTGCAACCGCATCACGCCTCGGGCACGGTCGAGACGCGCAAGGCGATGGGGGCCCTGATGCGGGCCAACCTGACCGCGCATTTCGCCGGGCAACCGCTGCCAAGCGCGGTGGTCTGACGGGTGCCGGGGACCCGGGGTATACCCCGGGCTACGCAGCGCAACGGTATCGTCCACGCCCCGCCGCCCCGGGCTTGACCCGGGGCCTCGAGCGTCAAAGCGGGACCCCATGAGCCTGCCCCGCACCTGTGGCCTTCCCGCCACCCCTCTCCCTCGCCGCCGCAAAGAGGTTGCGCGGGGGGCAAGCCTTTGCCATCCTGCGCTTATTCGACAGCCCGAGGGATAGACCATGACCTTTGCCCAATCCGTCCGCACCTGCCTGTCGAAATATGTCACCTTTTCGGGCCGGGCGACCCGCTCGGAGTTCTGGTGGTTCGTGCTCTTCTCCATCCTGGGCCTTGGCATCATTTTCGTGATCGGCGCCAGCGTCGCGCGGTCAGGGGCGCCGCCCTCTGCCGGGTCTGATCTTGGCCAGCAGATCTTGGAGTCAAGTCCGCTGGCCCTGGCGATCTTCGGCTTGGGACTGCTCTTTTACCTCGCCCTGATCCTGCCCATGATCGCCGTGACCGTGCGGCGGTTCCATGACCGTGGCCTTTCGGGCTGGCTCTACCTGGGGCTGGTCCTGATCAGCATCGTTCCCCTGGTGGGCTGGATCGCCTCGCTGGCCTCGCTGGTCATCTGCCTCCTGCCCACCCGGCCCGAGACCAACCGCTACGGCCCCGACCCGCGTCTGTCGATCGCGGATACTTTCTGAACGATGCGGGCTCCGCTGATCCTTTGGCTCCTTGCGGTGCCGGCCCTGGCCGAGAATGCGCCCCTTCCTCCGCCGCGCGGGCCGGAGGGCGAGGCGATTGCCGCGCAGATGGAGGCACAGGGCATCGACAGCCGCATGACCTATGCGGGCAGCGCCGAGAATATCGCCAAGCCCAAGCCTCCGCCGCCGCCCGATGCGCCGCGCATCGCGGGGGGCGGGGCCTCGGCCTATTGGGTCCTGGGGCTTCTGGCCGTGGCGCTTATCTTGATCCTGCGCTTTGGCGGCGCGGGCGTCCTGACCCGCCGCAAGCCGGAAGAGGGCGCCCCGGTCACCGCGCCGGAGCATTGGCAGGTCGAGCGCGACATCGCGCCCTCCTCGCTTTTGGAGCAGATCGCCAACATGACCGACCGCAAGGCCGCCCTGGTGCGGCTTCTGCGTCATTGCCTCTTGAAGGCGGCCGAGGACAGCCGCACGCGCCTCGCCCGGGCCGATACCGAACGCGAGGCCTTTTCCCGCCTGCCGGGCGAGAAGCCGCAGCTTCGGCTGATCCTGCAAGCGGCGGAGCTGGCCCATTACGGCGGCCGCCCGGTCAGCGATGCGGGCTTCAGTGCCGCGCTGGATGCGGGGCGCCGCATCCTGGGGGGCGCCCATGGGTAAGTGGGTCGCCGGCCTCGCGATCGCGCTTTTGATCGGGCTGGGCTTCTGGTGGCTCGGGGTTTCGACCCGGCAAGAGCTGCGCGGGCTGGATGCCTCGGTCATCGGCACCGACGGGCTGGTCAAGGTGCTGACGGACCAGGGGCTGAAGGTCGAGGTCGCGGCGCCCGGCACCGCGATCAAGGTCGGCGACATCGGCCTGCGCATCCTGCCGCTTTACGACATGGACCTTTTCGACGACCGCCCCGAGACCGTGGGCGACGTGACGCAGCGCAACATCTCGGCCTGGGCGGTGCGCTCCAAGCGGCTGCAGGCGACGACGCTGATCGTCCTGCCGAAATGGCGCTGGGCGGCGGTGCAGGAGGGCGTGGCCGCCCCCGAGACCGCGATCCCGCTGGAGGCCTATCGCCCGCTTTTCGAACAGCTGGCGATCAACGGAGTCAAGATCGGCCGCAACCCCGCCTCCTTTGCCGAGGCGCGGGCCTATGGCCATGCGGGCGCGGCCTTCATGGAGCAAAGCTTCGACGCGACCGACCTGCCCGACCGCTGCTCGGCCTATTGGCGCCGGGGGAACTGGGCGCAGGTCATCTCCTGCCGGGGCGAGGATGACGAGGTCTTCTATGTGCTTGCCGATCCCGACCTGCTGAACAACCACGGGCTGACCCTGGCCGACAATGCCGGGGTGGGGGCGGGGCTCTTGCGCGGCCTTTTGGTCGCGCCCTCGGACCTGGTCTATCTCGACCGGTTCGAGGCCGATTTCACGACCTATGACGGCGGCGACGAGCGGGTGGATTACGAACGCACGCCCGACGACCTCTGGCGCTTTTTCAAGCCGCCCCTGGGCGAGATCTGGGCCATGCTGGCGATCCTTTTGGCGCTGTTCCTCTGGCGCGGGTCGCGGCGGTTTGGCCCGGTGCGCGCCCCGCAGGACGAGACGCCCGAACGCTCGCGCCGCGAGGCGATTGCCACCCGGGCGCGGCTGATCCGGCTGACCGGGCAGGATGGCGCCATGGTGGCCGATTACGTGAAATCCGACCTGACCCGCATGGCCGAGACCGCCTTCGGCGCGGGCCGCGGCGAGGTCGCGCGGCTTTTCCCGCTGCTGGCCCGCCGCAACCCGGCGCGGGCGGCCGAATTCCAGGGCCTGGCGCAAGAGCTGATGCGCGCCACGCCCCAGCCTGCGGCGGCGCTGCGCCGCCAGCTTGACACCTATCACCAGCTTCAAAGGATCCTGACCCATGGCGATGACGCTTGAAGAGTTCCGCGACCTGGCCACCCAGGTCCGCACCTCCATCGGGGGCGTGATCCGGGGGCAGGAGGCCTTGATCGACGCGGTCCTGACGGCGGTCTTCGCCCATGGCCATGTGCTGCTGGAAGGGCCTCCCGGCACGGCCAAGACGCTGCTCGCGCAGTCTTTGGGCCGGGCCGTGGCGCTGCAATTTGGGCGCGTCCAGTTCACGCCCGACCTGATGCCGGGCGATGTGCTGGGGGTCAACCTCTTCAACTTCCAGACCAATGCCTTCACCCTGACCAAGGGGCCGATCTTCACCGACCTGCTTCTCGCCGACGAGATCAACCGGGCGCCGCCCAAGACCCAGGCCGCGCTTCTCCAGGCGATGAACGAGCGCGAGGTGACCATCGACGGCGTCACCCATCCCCTGGGCGCGAACTTCACCGTGATCGCGACGCAGAACCCGATCGAGAGCCACGGGACCTATCCCCTGCCCGAGGCACAGCTGGACCGCTTCCTCTTCAAGCTGATCGTGGATTTCCCCGACAAGGCCGCCGAGGTCGCCATCCTGCAAGCCGGCACGCCCCGGATTTCCGAGATCCCCCAGGTCCTGACGGCCGAGGCCCTGGCCGAGGGTCATGCGCTGATCCAGTCGATCCGGCTGGATGAGACGATCCTGACCTATATCGTCGACCTGATCCGGGCGACGCGGGTGGATGCCGAGGTCCTGCACGGCGCCTCGACCCGGGCGGCGACGGCGCTGGCGGGGGCGGTCCGGGCGCGGGCGGCCTTGGACGGGCGGGATTATGGCCTGCCCGACGATGTGCAACGGCTGTTCGTGCCGACGCTGCGGCACCGGATCGTGCTGGGGCCCACCGCCGAGATCGAGGGGCGAAGCGCGGATGACGTGCTGACCACGATCCTGAACCGCCAGGACGCGCCGCGCTGATGCGGCCCGGGGTCCGCCTATTGGGGATCGCCACGGGGCTTCTGGCGCTGTCGGTCGTGCTTTTGGTGGGCTTCGACCTTGAAAGCTCCGTGGTCGCCTTGTTGTGGGCCGCGGTCCTGGCCCTGGCGCTGGTGGACCTTGTCCTGACGACTCCGGCGCGCAGGCTCGGTTTGACCGCCGACCTGGCCCCGCATGGCTTTGCGGGCCATGAGGTGGGCTTGGCCCTGACCCTGACCGGGCCTGCGACGGCGCCCATGGCCCTGCGGCTGACGCATGAGGCCGGGCTTGCCGCCCCGCGCCCCGATGGCGTGGTGGAGCGGGCGCTGTCGCTGCCCCTGACCATCCTGCGGCGCGGCACCCACAAGATCACGGCCTTGGAGGCCATGTATCCCTCGCGCCTTGGCCTCTTCGACGTCATCGCCCGCTGGCCTCTGGACCTCTCCGTCACCGGCCTGCCCGATGTCCACCCGATCCTCTCGGGCGCGATCCGCACGCAGATCTTGCCTCTGCTGGAGGGCAGCCATGTCATGACCCTGCGCGGCGAGGGCTCGGACTTCCACCAGCTACGGGATTTCGTGCCGGGGATGGACCGGCGGTCTATCGACTGGAAACGCTCGGCGCGGATGCGCAAGCTTGTCTCGCGTGAGACCAGGGCCGAGCGCAACCATCAGATCGTGATATGTCTCGACACCGGCCACCTGATGGGAGAGCGGCTGGGGTCGCTTGCGCGGCTGGACCATGCGATCCATGCGGCCCTGGCCTTGACCTGGGCGGGGGTGCTGGCGGGGGACGTCATGGGCTTTTTCTCCTTCGGGCCGCGCCCCGGGGCCTGGTTACCGCCGCAGCCCGGGCAGAAGAGCTTCGCCCGCATCCGCGCCCATAGTGCCGACCTGACCCAGGACGATGCCGAGACGAACCACACTCTGGGCCTGACCTCGCTGGCCGGGCAGTTGAAACGCCGGACCCTGGTCGTGGTCTTTTCCGACTTCTCCGACAGCGTGACGGCGGAACTCCTGGTCGAGAACCTGACCGTGATGCGCCGCCAGCACCTGATCCTTTACGTCTCTCTGCGCGACCCCGAGCTCGATACCCTGACCCATCCCCAAGCCCCCGGCCTGACCCCGGTGGCCGCCGCCATCGCCGCGCGGCGGCTGTCGGACGAACGCCAGCGCGTGCTGGACCGGCTGCAGCGGCTGGGCATCCTCTGCCTCGACACCACGCCGGGCGACCTGACGCCTGCCTTGATCTCGCGCTACATGGATATCAAGGCGCGGGAGATGATATGAGCGACCTTCTGCGATCCGCCCGTTTCCGCTCTGAACGCGAGCCCGCCTGGGCCCGGGCCGAGGCCCTGGTGGCCAAGGCCGAAGGCGGCGTCGTCCATATGACCTATGCCGAGGTGCTGGAGCTTTCCGACCTCTATCAGCAGATCGTCAATGCCCTCTCCGTCGCCCGCGCCATCTCGATGGATGCGGCCCTCCTGGCTTACCTGGAGGCCCTGTCGGCCCGGGCCTACCTGGTGATCCATGCCCCGCAGGAAAGCCTTTCGGGCCTGGTGGGCAAGCTCTTGCGGCAGGATATCCCCCAGGCCGTGCGCCGGTCCTGGGCCGCCATCCTGATCGCCTTCGTGGCCCTGGCGCTTGGCGCGGTCACGGCAGCGGTGCTCGTCGCCCGCGACCCCAGTTGGTTTTACACCTTCGTGCCACCGAGCCTCGGCGATGGTCGCACGCCCGATGCCTCGCGGGAATACCTGCGCTCGACGCTGTTCGACGGGGGCGGCCATGAGACCGAGGCGCTGTCGACCTTTGCCTCCTTCCTCTTCACCCACAACACGCAGATCGCCATCCTGATCTTTGCCGTGGGGATCTTCGCGCTGATCCCCTCCTTCGTGCTGACCTATTACAACGGGCTGGTGATCGGCGCCTTCTGGATGGCCTTTGGCCGCCACGGACTGGGCTACGAGGTCACGGGCTGGCTCTCGATCCATGGCGTGACCGAGTTGACGGCGGTGGTCATGGCCTGTGCCGGGGGGGCGCAGATGGGCTTGGCGGTGATCCTGCCCGGAGAGATGACCCGCCGCGCCGCGCTGAAGGAACGCGGGCGCGACGCGGTCCGGCTATTCGGCCTGGCCGCCATCATGCTGATCGTGGCCGCGATCATCGAGGGCTTTTTCCGCCAGATCATCCAGTCGACCGAGGCCCGGCTGGTGATCGGCTGGGGCATCGGGGCGCTTTGGGCCGCCTGGCTGGTGCTGTCAGGGAGGCCGCGATGAACCTGACCAAGACCGCCCAGGGCAAGATCCTGCACCAGACCCCGCCCGAGGGCGTTCCCATCCCCTTCCGCATCGCCAGCCGCGCCGCCCGTTTCGGCGCCCAGGTGCTGGATATCGTCCTCACCTGGACCGGGGCTTTCCTGTTGCTCTTCGGCCTTCTGTGGCTGGATCTGCTGAACTGGAACGCGCTTTGGACCCTTGTGACCCTGGTCTTCTTCCTGATCCGGGTGCCCTATTACATCCTGACCGAGCTGATCTGGAACGGCCGCACGCTGGGCAAGCGCATCCTGGGGCTGCGGGTGATCTCGCTCGATGGCCGCCGCCTGACGCCGCACCAGATCGTCGCGCGCAACCTGATGAAGGAGGCCGAGGTCTTCCTGCCGATCGAGACCTTGATGCTCTCCTCCGATGTCAGCGGGTTTTTCGACTGGGTGATCCTCTTGTGGATGGGAGCGGTGATGACCGTGCCCTTCCTGAACAAGCCCTCGCAGCGGTTGGGCGACATGCTGGCGGGGACCGTGGTGGTGGAAAACCCCAAGCCCAAGCTGATGCCCGACCTGTCCCTGGCGCGGGCGGCGCCGGAACTGGTCTTCGATCAGCGCCAGTTGGACATCTATGGCCGCCATGAATTGCAGGTGCTGGAGCAGATCCTGCGCAACCGGCCGAAGTCGGCGCCGGCGATCAAGAACCTGGACGAGGTCACCCGCGCCATCTGCCGCCGCATCGACTTTGCCCCCATGCCGCAGGGCGAGGTGGCGCAGTGGGATTTCCTGATGGAGTTCTACCGCCAGCAGCGCGAATACCTGGAAAGCCGCAACCTTTTCGGCGACCTGCGCGAGGACAAGAACCACAAGAAGGCTTAACCCCCCCGACTTAACTCCAGGGCGCACGCACCATCGGGACCTGCCATTGCAGGCTGTCGAGAAAGACATAGGCCGTCGATTGCGGCAGGTCGTCCAGCCGCGCCCGGGCCTCGGCGATAAGCGCGGCGAGGTCGGGATGGGAGAAGTCCACATCCTCGGGCGCGGGCTGGGGCTGGACCTTGCCCGCCATGACCCAAAGCTCGGCCGTGCCTTGCAGGAAGGCGGGCAAAAGGTCGGGCCGCAGCCCCTCGGTCACCCAGTTGACGGTGTTGACGAAGCTCCGCAAGAGCGGCTGGAAGTCGTGCCAGCCCTCGGTCAGGCCGCGCCGCAGCGCCATGCGGAACATTTCCAGCGAGTAGAAATGCCGCTCGTCCTTTTGGCGGATGTCCTGGCCCGGGTGCTGGCGATAGCCGTAAGAGACCCCGTCCAGCATCGGCACGTTGTCGACCGCCTGCAGGGTCAGAAGCTGGAAGATCTGGTCGTTGAAGGCGCGGATGTGCTCAGGGAACCACAGGCGGCGGTTGTCGAGGAAATCGCGGCGATAGACGCGGCGCCAGATCGTCGGCTGGCCCGAGATCAGCCACCAGGCGGGCAGGAGGTGGCAGCTATGGGCCCCCAGTCGGTGGCACTGTGCCTGGATCACCATGGCCTCGCGGCTTTCGACCGAGGCGATGGTGGAAGCGCCCTCGAAGAGGTGATAGCCGCCCTGCACGATCTCGGCCCCGGTCTGGCGCGCCAGTTCCAGGAGCCCGGGAAAGAGGTCCGGCCCCGGCAGGTCATCGGCATCGACGAAGGCGATGTGGCTGGCGTCGGACTGCATCCGGCCATAGTTGCGCGCCGAGGCGCAGCCGCCGTTGGCCTTGGACAGAAGCGTCACGCGCGGGTGATGGCCAAAGGCCGCTTGCAGGAGGGCCAGGCTGTCGTCGGTCGAGCCATCATCGACGACGATGACCCTGAGGTCCTCGCAATCCTGGGCCACCAGGGCCGCCACGCAGTCCTGCACATAGGCCGCCTGGTTATAGAGCGCCACGACCACATCCAGCCCGCGCCGCCGCGGTCCCGGCGTGTGGCGCAGCACCAGGAGCCCCGGGCCGGTCAGTGGCAACCAGGCCTCGCGCCGGCCCGGGCGGTGTTCGCCGCAGACCAGGGCCCAGTCGACATGGCTCCACCGCTCACCCAGAAGATGGTCGACCGGCACATCCCGAAGGGCCTCGAAGACCGGGGTTTCCATCTGAGGGGCGGTGATCTTCAGAAGATGCGGGGCGAGGTCGGTCAAGAGGCTGACGGGCAGGGTGGGGAAGAGGGCCTCGTGGAAGGCGGCATCGGGCGGCAGGCCCGGCTGCATGAAGCCATGGTCGGTGGAATGGCGGGCGAAGGCCTGGCGCGGCAAGAGCCGGGCCAGGGTCTCGGCCGCACCGGGCTCGGCGTAAAGCGCCTCGCCCAGGGCCGCGCCCACGGCTTCGGGGTCGTCCAGGGCGGCATCCGGGCCCACGGCCAGGGGCAGGGCGATCAGGTTGGCCGCGCCCAGTCGCGCCGCGTTCCGGGCCAGGGCGGCAAAGGCCAGCGGATCGGGCTCGAAGGCCAGGACCGTCCAGCCGGGATAGGCCAGGGCAAAGGGCAGGGCAAAGGCGCCAAAGCCCGCGCCGATGTCGATGGCCAGGCCCTGCGGCTCCAGGCTGCGGGCGGCCATGGCGGGGCCGTAATGCGTCTTCAGCCGCCACAGGCTGTCCTGGCGCAGAAAGGCCAGCTTGGGGGCCAGCAGCTGGAGCCTTTGGCCAAAGGCGCGGATCTCGACGGTTTCGGGCAGGCTGTGGTCTTCGATCATGCCTGGCGCTCCAGTCCCGAAAGAAAGCGGCGGGCGGCGGTCACGTCGCCCAGTTCGGAGGGCGTCAGGGCGGGGTCCTGCAGCCAGGGCAGGTCCAGCCAGCCCTTGTCGATCAGCCGCAGCATGGCGCGGCTGGCCAGGCGGAAGGCCGGGCGCTGCGGATAGCCGATCTCATGCGCGCACCAGGCCAGGATGCGCAGAACCGAGACGAGGACCGCGCCCCGGTGCAGCGGGTCAGCGAATTCGGGCCGCTTGGCGAAACTGTCCAGGGTCAGGCGAGCGACCGCGATGGCATCCATCCGCAGCTCGCCCGTGCTGGCGGTGATCTGCGGGCGCAGATAGCGGCGATAGTAGCAGAAGCTGGGCGCGTCCAGGAAAGCGATGCTTTCGGCCAGGGTCACGACGCCGGTGTGAAAGAAGATGTCCTCGAAGAAATGCCCGTTCGGAAAGCCCAGCCGCGCCCGGCGCAGGAAATCGCGCGAGACGAATTTGTTGGCCGATTGCGGCTCGATCCTTTGGGCCAGGGCGCGCAGCCGGGAGGCATCGGGCGTCTGGCGGGTCAGATGGCCGGCGGGCAGGGCCTGGGCGATCGCGTCGAAGACCGGCTGGTCGTAAAAGGCCGAGACCTCGCCCCGGACCTCTTGCAGGACTCCGGGGGTCAGGATCAGGTCAGGGGCCCGTTCCGCGATGACGCGGGCCACGGCGGCAAAGGCCCAGTTCGGGCGGCTGTCATCGGCATCCAGAAAGCAGATATACTCGCCCTTCGCCTGCTCCAACGCGCGGTTGCGGGCCGAGGAAAGCCCGTCGTTGGCCTGGCGGATCACCCGGATGCGCGGATCGGTCAGCCCCTCCAGCACGGCCAGAGTCTCTGGCCCCGAGCCGTCATCGACCAGGATCAGTTCGAAATCCTCCATCGACTGGCCGAGAATCGATCGGACCGAGGTCAGGAGCAAAGGGCCTTCGTTGAAGACAGTGGTGATGCAGGTCAGAAGCACGGCAGGTCCTTTCGTCCGCACTCTTGCGGCAAAAGGACAAGAATGTCCATCAGCCGCCCTTCATGAAAGGCATCAACACGACCTCGGCCCCCGGCGCGATGGGCTGCAGCCAGGCGTCGCGGTAGATCACCCCATCGACGGCCAAGGAGACCCCGCGCTTGATCTGCGGGGCAAGGCCGGGATAGGTCGCGGCGAGGTTGTCGAGGACCTGCTTGAAGGTGCGGCCCTCGACCTCGACTTCCTGTTGCCCGTCGGTCCACTGGCGCAGCGTGCCCCAGAGCTTGACCTTGACCATTCAGGCGCCCTTGATCGCCGAAAGGATGCGCGGCGGCGACATGGGCACTTGATACATGCGCTTGCCGATGGTGCGCGAGACGGCGTTGGTGACGGCCGCCAGGGGGGGCACGATGGGGGTCTCGCCCACGCCACGGACGCCGTAAGGGTGGCCGGGGTTGGGGATCTCCAGGATGACCGTGTCGATCTTGGGCAGGTCGGAGGCCACGGGGATGCGGTAATCCAGGAAGCCCGCATTCTGCAGCCGCCCGTCTTTGCCGTAGATATATTCCTCGTTCAGCGCCCAGCCGATGCCCTGCACGGCGCCGCCCTGCATCTGGCCCTCGACATAGGTCGGATGCACGGCCTTGCCCGCGTCCTGCACCACGGTATAGCGCTTGACGAGGGTGTGGCCGGTCTCGGGATCGACTTCCACGTCACAGATATGGACGCCGAAGGAGACGCCCGCGCCGTCCACGTTCACCTCGTGGTGGCCCGCAATCGGCCCGCCGGTCTGGAAGGACTGGGCGGCGATCTCGGCCAGGGTCATGGGCGGGAACTTGCCCGCATTGGGGCCCGAGGGGTGGGCGGCGCCATCAATCCAGTCCACGGCCTCGGCATCGATGCCCCAGAGGGCTGCGGCGCGTTCGCACATGACCTTTATGGCGGCGCGGGCGGCCTTGATCGTGGCAAGACCCACGGCAAAGGTCACGCGGGAGCCGTCCGTGTTGTCGTTATACCCCAGCGAGGCCGTGTCGGCGACGATGGTCCGGACATTCTCATAACGAATGCCCAGCTCTTCGGCCGCCATCAAAGAGATGGAGGCGCGGGAGCCGCCGATGTCGGGGTTGCCCTCGGTCACGCTGGCCGTGCCGTCGGTGTTGATGTTCAGCGTCACGCAGGTGTTGCCGCCGAAGTTGAACCAGAAGCCCGCCGCCACGCCGCGACCCTGGTTGGGGCCGAGGGGAGCGCTCCAGTGCGGATGCGCCTGGGCGGCCTCCAGCGTGGCGACCATGCCGATCTCGTCGAAGGTCACGCCGTAGGAAGAGAGCGTCCCCTTGGCGGCGGCGTTCTTCAGGCGGGTCTTCAGGGGATCGAGGCCCAACTGCTGACACATCTCGTCGATGACGGCTTCGACCGCATAGACCGCCTGGGGCGCACCCGGAGCGCGGTAGGAGATCTCTTTCGGCCGATTGGTCAGGGCGGTCCAGCCAATGGTGCGGACGGCGGGCATGTCATAGGCCGCAAACCCGGCCTGGGCGCCCATCTCGATCGTGCCCGAGGGCCAGGCGCCACCGGAATAGCGCAGGGTCATGTCGCCCGCGGTGATGCGGCCATCCTTGGTCATGCCGATCTTGCAGTCGATGGAGGCATGGACCGTCGGCCCCGAGGCCTTGAAGACCTCGTCGCGGGTCATCACGAGTTTGACCGGGCGGCCGGATTTCTTGGACAGCATCAGGGCCACGGGCTCGATGAAGACCGTGGTCTTGCCGCCGAAGCCGCCACCGATTTCCGATGCGGTGACGCGCAGTTGGCTGGCCTCCATCCCCATCAGCGCCGAGCAGACGGCGCGGACGAAGAAGTGGCCTTGCGTGCAGCAATAGAGGTCCGCGCGGCCGTCCGAGGTGACCGAGGCCATGCAGGCATGGGGCTCGATATAGCCCTGGTGGGCGGCGGCGACCTTGAAAGAGCGCTCCAGCACCAGGTCGGCCTTGGCGAAACCGGCCTCCACGTCGCCATGGCCGAATTCGCAGGTGTTGGTGACGTTTTGCGACATGCCGGCAGGGACATGCTCCAGCGCGCGGCCTTCGAGCACCACGGGGGCATCGGGGCGCATCGCCTCGTCCACATCGGTCACGTGGGGCAGGGGAGCATATTCGACCTTGATCGCCCGGATCGCAGCCTTGGCGATGGCCGGGGTCGTGGCGGCCACGGCGGCGACCGGGTGGCCGTCATACAGAACCTTGTCGCGGGCCATGCAGGTCTCGCCGATATCGGCGAAGCCCTGGTCCTCGACGGGCGCGAAGTCCTTGCCCGTCACCACGGCGCGCACGCCGGGGATGGCCTCGGCGGCGGAGGTGTCAATCGACACGATCCGCGCATGGGGATGGGGAGAGCGCAGGATGGCGCCGGTCAGCATGCCCGGCGCGGTGATATCGGCGCCGTATTGCGCCTTGCCGGTGACCTTGTCGACGCCATCGGGGCGGTTCGGGGTCGTGCCGACATATTTGAAACGGGACTTCTTGTCGTCCAGAGCCATCAGACTTCTCCCCGCATTTCAGCGGCGGCCGATTGGACCGCCTCGATGATCTTGTCATAGCCCGTGCAGCGGCAGAGGTTGCCCGCGAGCCAATAGCGGACTTCCTCGTCGGTCGGGCTGGCGTTTTTCTCCAGCAGAGACTTGGCGGCCACCAGGATGCCCGGGGTGCAGACGCCACATTGCAGCGCGGCCTTCTCGATGAAATGACGCTGCAGCGGGTGGAGCGTCTCGCCCTGGGCCATGCCCTCGATGGTCTCGATCTGCGCGCCCTCGGCCTCGACGCCAAGGACGAGGCAGGAGCAGACCAGGCGGCCGTTCACGGTGACCGAGCAGGCGCCGCAGTCGCCGGTGCCGCAGCCCTCCTTGGCGCCGGTGAGCCCAAGGCGGTTGCGGAGCACGTCCAGCAGGGGCTCGTCCGGGGTGCAGAGGAACTCGACGGGGTCGCCGTTGATCGTGGTGGAAACTTGGATGGATTTCATTTCACACCTTTGGCGCGGTTGTAGGCGATTAGGGCGGCACGGCGGGCGAGAACGCCTGCGGTGGAGGTGCGGAATTCGATGGTCCCGCGCTTGTCGTCGATCGGGTTGCAGACGGATTCGGCGGCCTTGGCCAGGGCGGCCAGGGCCGCGTCATCGAGCTTGGTGCCGATGATGGTGGAGGCATCGGCCAGCACGACCTTGGGGGCCACGGCGCCGAGGGCCACGCGGGCATGGGTCACGGTGCCGTCTTCGGACAGGGTCAGGGACACGGCGGCCGAGGCCACGGCGATGTCCATCTCCGTCCGGGGGATGAAGCGCAGATAGGCGTCCGCAGAGCGCGGGGCGCGGGCGGGCAGGTGGATCGCGGTCACGATCTCGCCCTTGGCCAGGGTGGTCCGCCCCGGGCCTGCCGGGATATCGGCGACCTTGGCCACGCGGGTGCCCGAGGGGCCGACGATGGTGACCGAAGCATCCGCCGCGACCAGGCCCGGCACGGCATCCGCCGCAGGGGAGCCGTTGCAGAGATTGCCCGCCATGGTGCAGCGGCCTTGCACTTGCGTCGAGCCGATCAGGTTCGCGCCCTCGACCACACCGGGCCAATCGGCCTTGACCTGCGCGTGTTCCTTCAGCTCGGCATTGGCCACGGCCGCGCCGATGCGCCAGCCGCCTGCCTCGGGCGTGATCTCGCGGATGCCCGGGATCTTCTTGATGTCCACCACCAGGTCGGGCTGGATCATCCCGGCCTTCAACTGCACCAGAAGGTCGGTCCCCCCGGCCAATACCCGTGCCAAGCCCGGCTCGGCGGCCAAGGCGGTGGAGGCCGCCTCAGCCGTCTCGGCTGTCATGTAACGCATGGTTCATCCCTGTCTTTGGCCCGGGCTGCCCCCGGAAATCTGATCAAATCTAGCCACAGGGCGCCCCGGGGTTCAAGCCATAGGGCGCCCCTTGCCAATCATTTCCGACATTCTTCGCCTTTGGCTTTCAGATCGCCGCCGAGTGCTTGGCCTTGGTCTGGTCATAGGCGTCAAAGGCCCGGGCGATGACGCGGGTCAGGGGCCGTGCCGCCAAGGGCACCGACAGGCCGCCCTCGTCCAGCCGCACCATGCCTGGGAACTGGCCCGCGACCGCGGTCAGGATCGCGGCCACCGTCTTGCGATGCGCCAGACGCTCCATCTCGGCGCGGTCGACGCGGAAGTCGCACATCAGCGCCTCGATCATCCGGCCACGCAGAATGTCCTCGCCCGAAAAGACGTGACCGCGGTGGGTCGAAAAGGCCCCGGCGCGGATCGAGGAGGTGTAATCCGAGGTTCCCGAGACATTCTGCGCATAGCCTTGCGGAAAGCGCGAGATCGACGAGGCGCCAAGCCCGATCAGCACGGGCGAAGGGTCGTCGGTATAGCCCTGGAAGTTGCGCCGCAGGCGCCCCGCCTTGGCCGCAATCGCCATGCCATCGGTGGGCTTGGCGAAATGGTCGATGCCGATTTCGTCGTAACCATCGGCAAGGAACAACGAGCGGGCGACCTCGAAGAGCCGCAGCCGCTCTTGCGGGGTCGGGATCGCATCCGAGGGGATCATGGTCTGGCGGCGGCTCATCCAGGGCACATGGGCATAGCCGTAAAGCGCCACGCGGTCGGGGGAGAAGCTCAGCAGCTTCTGCACCGAATCGGCGATCCGAATCGGGGTCTGATGCGGCAGGCCGAAGAGGATATCGGCATTCAGCGAGGTGATGCCCCGGTCGCGAATCATCTCGACCACATCGCGGGTCAGGGCGAATTCCTGCTCGCGGCCGATGGTCTTCTGAATCTCGGGGTCGAAATCCTGCACCCCGATCGAGGCGCGGTTCATCCCCGCTGCGGCCAGCGCATCGAGCCGCGCGGCATCGACCTCGTTGGGGTCGATCTCGACCGAGAACTCGCCACCCTTGGCCAGCGGCGCCACGTCGAAGACCGCGCCCGCCACGTCGCGGATCAGCCCGGGGCCCATCAGGGTCGGCGTCCCGCCCCCCCAATGCAGCCGCGACAGGGTCACGCCCTTGGGCAGATGGCGCGCCAGCATGGCGATTTCGGCCTGAAGCACCTTGGCATAGGCGATGACCGGGTCATCGCTGGTGGTCCCTTGGGTCCGGCAGGCGCAGAACCAGCAGAGCCTGCGACAGAAGGGGACATGGAGATAGAGCGAGATCTCCGCACCCTCGGGGATGGCCTCGACCCATTGGACGAAGGCCTCCGGCCCCACGCCGCCGCCGAACTGGGGCGCGGTGGGGTAAGAGGTATAGCGCGGGACACGCGCGTCAAAAAGACCGAAGCGGGCGAGTTGCGATTGGGTTTCCATCCGGTTACTTTAGGGGCAGAAGTCGTCCGGTCTTTGATCCGGATCAAATGAAAGGCTGGGCATGTCCCTTCATGCGCCCAAACTGGCCCCCCGCGATTGCGGCGACTGCCAGATCCGCCACCGGGCCGTGTGCGCCCGCTGTGATTCGGATGAACTCGCCCGGCTGGAGGAGATGAAATACTACCGCAGCTTCCAGGCGGGGCAGAACATCGTCTGGTCGGCCGACCGGATGGATTTCGTGGGCTCGGTCGTCTCGGGGATCGCGACGCTGACCCAGACGATGGAAGATGGGCGGCGCCAGATGGTGGGGCTTCTCTTGCCCTCGGACTTCGTCGGCCGTCCGGGCCGCGCGATTGCGCCCTATGACGTGACGGCGGTGACCGACCTGGTGATGTGCTGCTTCCGCCGCAAACCCTTTGAAGAGATGATGGGGACGACGCCCCATGTCGCCCAGCGGCTGCTGGAGATGACGCTGGACGAACTGGATGCGGCGCGGGAATGGATGCTGCTTCTGGGCCGCAAGACCGCGCGGGAAAAGATCGCAAGCTTCCTGACCATCCTGGCCCGGCGCGAAAGCGGGCTGAAGGCCAGGGCGCCCAAGGGGCAGATCACCTTCGACCTGCCTTTGACGCGGGAAGAGATGGCCGATTACCTGGGCCTGACGCTGGAAACCGTCTCGCGCCAGATGTCGGCCTTGAAGCGCGACGGCGTCCTGGAGCTGGAGGAAAAGCGCCGCATCACCGTTCCCTCTTTCGACCGCCTGGCCGAAGAGACCGGCGACGATGCCGACGGCGGGATGCTGGCCTGAGATGACCGAGGAAAAGTCACGGTCTCACGGGCGCCTTGGCGTGCGTCTGACGCTGAAGCCGCGCGACCTGATGGAGGATGCCGAGGTCAAGGGTGCCTTCTCGGTCAAGGTCATCACGCTGTTCCCCGAGGCCTTTCCGGGGACTTTGGGCCTGTCGCTGACCGGCAAGGCGCTGGACCTTGGGCTTTGGCGGCTGGAGGCGGTGGGCCTGCGGGCCTTTGGCGAGGGCAAGCATCGGTCGGTGGATGACACGCCCGCAGGCGGCGGCGCGGGCATGGTGATCCGCCCCGACGTGATGGAGCGCGCCTTGCAGGCGGCGGGGGGCAGGGGCCCTGTGATCTTCCTGACCCCGCGTGGCAAGCCCTTCACGCAAGCCATGGCGCGGCGGCTCTCTCAGGGTGAGGGGATGACGCTGATCTGTGGCCGCTTTGAGGGCCTCGATCAGCGGGTCATCGACCATTACGGCATCGAAGAGGTCTCGATGGGCGATTTCGTCCTGACCGGCGGCGAGATCCCGGCCCAGGCCCTGATCGATGCCACCGTGCGCCTGTTGCCGAAGGTCCTGGGCAATGCGGATTCGGCCATCGAAGAGAGCTTCTCCGACGGGCTTCTGGAGCATCCGCAGTATACGCGGCCCGCGGTCTGGCAGGGGCGCGAGGTGCCTGCGGTGCTGGCCTCCGGCAACCATGCCGAGATCGCCAAGTGGCGGGCGGCGCAGTCGCTTGCGGTGACCGAGGCGCGGCGGCCCGACCTCTTCGCGGCCTGGAAGGCGCGGGAGCGTCGTCCGGTGAAGGGGCCCGCGCTGCGCAAGGCCATTCGCGCGCTGGTCTCGGGGATTGCGGCGGGCGATGCGACCGAGGCCGAGGACCAGGCCCGGGCGCTCGCCTGGATCGATTCGGGCGTCGAACTGGCGCGGGTGCGCAAACCGGCGACGCCTGGCGTGCAGCTGGTCAGCTATTTCCTGCCCATGGATGGCGAGCACCTGCTTCTGGGCGCCCATCGGGGCTCTGGCCTCTGGCTGCCTCCGGGCGGCCATGTGGAGCCTGCCGAGCACCCGACCGACACCGTCCGCCGCGAATGCCGCGAAGAGTTGAAGACCATCGCCGATTTCCAGGCCGAGGACCCGGTCTTCCTGACCTGGACCCAGACGCTAGGGGCCCCCGAGACCCGGCATGTCGATGTCTCGCTGTGGTATCTCCTGCGCGGCAATGTCCGGAGCCTGCCGGATTTCGACACCTCGGAGTTCAGCGAAATGCGCTGGTTCAGGGCGGAGTCCCTGCCGCCCGGGGCAGAGCCCAACCTCTCCCGGTTGATGGCAAAACTGCGCAAGTGATTCGCCGCAGCGCGGAATGCCGGGCAATTCCTTTTGCAGGCGCAGAATCAGGGTTAATTCGCCCTGTGGTTGAGTTGTATTCGTGCAATTATACAAGAGAAAAATCGATCAATCGGGGAGATATTTACAATTTGCTGCTATCTTGATCGAAAAATTCCCCCTAGCATTCAAGAAAGTGACATGTGTCGGGGGACAACCATGATCAAGACCATCGAAATCGGCAGCTGTGTTCTCATCCAGGGAATCCTGGTGCGTGACCTGCAAAATGGCAATGTTGCGGTCCGCGTCGGCGATCAGACCTTCGTCGGTCGCCCGGTTCCGACCCATCGCCTCTCGTGACCCGTTAAGGCTTCTTGCGAAAGTCTGAAATCGGCTCGCGGCGTTAAGGGAATGGTAACTCGCCTCGTGCAACCATTCCTTTACACAAGGAGGAATACCATGCTGCGCACCATTCGGATCGGGTCCTGCATCTTCGTCCAGGGCGAATACTTCAAGACATTCGACGACGGCCGCATGGCCGTGCGTCTGGATGGCAAGGTCTATGTCGGCCATCCCGTTGCCGCGGTCACGCGCCTCGCCGCCTGACCATCTCGGCGATGAACTGAAAAGGCCGGGCAGATTGCCCGGCCTTTCCCATTCCATTCCGCCCGCTTACAGCGTGCGTTCGATCTCTTCGCGTTCGAAGATTTCGATGACGTCGCCCGCGCGGATGTCTTCGTAGCGCTCGAAGGCCATGCCGCATTCCTGGCCCATCGGCACTTCCTTGACCTCGTCCTTGAAGCGCTTGAGCGTCTTGAGCGTGCCTTCGTGGATGACCACGTTGTCACGCAGCAAGCGCACCCCGGCCGAACGCCGCGCCGTGCCCTCGGTGACCAGACAGCCCGCCACGTTGCCGATGTTCGAGATCTTGAAGACCTCCTTGATCGTCGCATAGCCGATGAAATGCTCGCGGATCTCGGCCTTCAACAGGCCCGAGGCGGCTTTCTTGATGTCCTCGACCAGGTCGTAGATGATCGAGTAATAGCGAACATCGACGCCCTTTTGCTGGGCACTGGCCCGCGCCGTCGCATTGGCGCGCACGTTGAAGCCGATGACCGGAACCTTCGACGCCTCGGCCAGGCCCACATCGGTGTCGGTGATGGCACCGACGCCGTAATGCAGGACCCGCACGCGGACCTCGTCGTTTCCGATCTTCTCCAAAGCCTGAACGATGGCTTCGGCAGAGCCCTGGACGTCGGCCTTCACGATCAGCGGCAGCTCGGCCACCGAGAGATCGGCCTTGGCCTTGGCCATCAGCTGTTCCAGCGTGGTCGCGGCACCGATGGCGGCGCGCTTGTCGCGCGTCACCGAGGCGCGGTAATCCGCGATCTCCCGCGCCTGGGCTTCGGTATCCACCACGTTCAGCGTATCGCCCGCCGCCGGGGTGCCCGAAAGACCCAGGACCTCGACCGGCATCGAGGGGCCAGCCTCGGTGATCGTCTCGCCGGTGGAGTTGATCAGCGCGCGGACCTTGCCCCACTGCTCGCCGACGACGAAGATATCGCCCTTCTTCAGCGTGCCGTTCTGCACCAGGACGGTGGCAACCGGACCCCGGCCCGAATCGAGCTTGGCCTCGACCACGGCGCCCGAGGCGGCGCGGTTCGGGTTGGCCCGCAGCTCCAGGATTTCGGCCTGCAGCGAGATGGCTTCCAGAAGTTCCGGCAGCCCCTTGCCCGTCTTGGCCGAGACCTCGACGTCGATGACCTCGCCCGACATCTGTTCGACGACGATGTCGTGTTGCAGCAGATCGGTCCGCACCTTTTGCGGGTCGGCTTCGTATTTGTCGATCTTGTTGATCGCCACGATGATCGGAACCTTGGCCGCCTTGGCATGGGCGATGGCTTCGATCGTCTGCGGCATGACCTGGTCATCGGCGGCAACGACAAGCACAACGATATCCGTGACTTGCGCACCGCGCGCCCGCATCGACGTAAAGGCCGCGTGGCCGGGCGTGTCGAGGAAGGTCACGGTCTCGCCGCGCGGCGTCACCACTTGATAGGCGCCGATGTGCTGCGTGATGCCGCCGGCTTCGCCCGAGACCACGGTGGTCTTGCGGATCGCGTCCAGAAGCGAGGTCTTGCCGTGGTCGACATGGCCCATGATCGTGACGACGGGCGGGCGCGGCAGCAGGTCTTCGGACTTGTCCTTGACCGTGTCGATCGCCTGTTCCACGTCGGCATCGGTCACGCGGATCGCGCGGTGGCCGAATTCCTCGATCACCAGCTCGGCCGTGTCGGCGTCGATGGCCTGGTTCATCGTGACCATCATGCCCATCTTCATGAGCGACTTGACCACGTCGGCGCCACGTTCCGCCATCCGGTTCGCCAGTTCCGAGATCACGATGGTCTCGGGCAGCTGCACGTCACGGACCTGCTTTTCGGACTTTTGCCCGAAGCCCAGGGCCTTGGCCCGGGCCTTTTCCTGCTTGCGCTTCATCGCGGCCAGGGAACGCTGGCGGCCGCCCTCTTCCGAGGTGGCGTCGGACAGCGTCAGTTTGCCGGTGCGGCGGCCTTCGTCGCCCTTGGCCTTGGCAGCGGCGCGCTCGCGGTCTTCGCGTTCGCGGTCGGTCTTGCGCGGTGCCATGGTCGGGCGCGGCGCGCGTCCGTCTTCCGGCGGAGGCTGCGGCGGCACGGGGCGGCCAGCGGTGCCCGGAGCCGGGCGCGCATTGCGGTCGGTCGAGGGCCGGTCGGCGCTCGGGCGCGGGCGGTCGTTGCTGCGGTCCGGGCGCGCGGCCTCGGGAGCGGGGCGACGGGCAGCCTCTTCGGCGGCCTTGGCGGCAGCTTCGGCCGCAGCCTTGGCAGCGGCCTCTTCGGCAGCCTTCTGGCGCGCGGCCTCTTCGGCGGCGCGGGCTTCGCGTTCCTTGGCCTCGTTCTCGTCGCGCTTGCGCTGACGGTCTTCCTCGCGCTGGCGCTCCTCTTCGGCGCGCCGGGCATTGTCTTCGGCCTCACGCGCCTTGGCAGCGCGCAGCGCCGCAAGACGGCGTTCCATCTCGGCATCCGAGATTCCGGCGGGGCGCTTGGAGGGGTCGCCAAGCCGCGGCGAGGGCGCAGCCGCTCCGCCCGCCGGAGCCGTGGGCTTCACCGGGACGTTCAGCTTGCGCTTGACCTCGACCACGACGCTTTTCGTCCGGCCATGGGAGAAGCTTTGCTTCACCTGTCCGGAACGGATATCGCCACCCAGGCCGAGGGGTTTCTTGCCGTCTGTATCGCTCATGCGTCCTACATATCCTTCACGACGGAGTCTTCTCCGTCCTCTTGCTCAGGGCTCTGCACACGCAGACCCTCCAGCCTTGCGGCCTCATCTACAACACGACGGGCCAATGTGCCAGCGGCAAGCGCCGCGTGTATCGCACGTTCCCGCCCGAAAGCCAAACCCAATTCCGCGGCCGTCAAAAGGCCGATAAACCCGCCTTCTGGCGGCCGAAACTTGGCTTTGCCCCGTTCCGACCCATCGGAGGCCTGCACCAAAAGCACGGCGCGGCCATTCATGAGCCATTCTTTCACCTTCTCATAGCCGGTCACCGCCTCATTGGCCTTGCGGGCCAGGGAGATCGAATCGACCAGCCGCCGCGCGACCAGGTGTTCCACCAGGTCCGCCAGCCCGGGGGCCACTTTCACGGGCCCCTTGGCCGCGCGGGAGAAAAGCCCCTTCGCAGCCGCCTTCTCGATCATCGCCCGGTCGGAGGTCACATAGAACCCCCGACCCGGCAGTTTGCCATTCACGTCCGGAACCACCTGGCCCTCGGGGTCAAGACAGAAGCGGATCAGCCCCGCCTTGGGCTGAACCTCACCCGAGACGATGCACTTGCGCTCGGGGTCGTCCTGTTCCGACTTGAATCCACCACGGGTCAAAGGGGTTATCCAAGGCCCTCATCAGGCCTCGGCCTCCTCTTCCACGGGCTCGCCAGCCGTCGGATCGACCCAGCCCAGCATGACACGGGCGGTCATGACCAGGTTTTGCGCCTCTTCCAGCGACATGTCGAACTTTTCCAGAATGCCCTCGTCCTTCTTGCGCTGGCCGTTCTCGGTCGTCCAGCCACCGGCCAGCTCCCAGTCGGCGCAGGTCGCGAAGTCTTCCAGCGACTTGATGCCCTCTTTGCCAAGCGCCTCCAGCATCTGGGGCGTCAGGCCCTCGAAGCCCTCCAGCTCTTCGAGCACACCCAGCGCCCGGGCGTTTTCCAGCGCCTTGAGGTTCGCGGCCTCGAGCTGATCGCGGGCGCGGGCCTGCAATTCGCCGGCCGTGCCCTCGTCGAAACCGTCGATGGAGAGAAGCTCGTCCAGGTCGACATAGGCCACTTCTTCCAGCTTGGTGAAGCCTTCCGAAACCAGGAGCTGCGCCATCATCTCGTCGATGTCCAAGGTCTCCATGAAGAGCTTGGTGCGTTCGGCGAATTCGGCCTGACGCTTGGCGCTGTCGTCCGATTCGGTGACGATGTCGATGTCCAGGCCCGTCAGCTGCGAGGCCAGGCGCACATTCTGACCGCGACGCCCGATGGCCAGCGACAGCTGTTCATCCGGGACGACCACGTCGATCTTGCCCGCCTCTTCGTCGATCACGACCTTGGAAACCTCGGCCGGCTGCAGCGCGTTCACGAGGAAGGTCGCCTGGTCCTGGTTCCACGGGATGATGTCGATCTTCTCGCCCTGAAGTTCGTTCACAACGGCCTGCACGCGGGAACCCCGCATACCGACGCAGGCGCCCACGGGATCAATCGAGTTGTCAAACGAGATCACGGCGATCTTGGCGCGCGAGCCCGGGTCGCGGGCCACGGCCTTGATCTCGATGATGCCGTCATAGATTTCCGGCACTTCCATCTTGAAGAGCTCTGCCATGAACTGCGGGTCGGTGCGGCTCAGGAAGACCTGGGGCCCGCGCGTTTCACGCCGCACATCCTTGATATAGGCGCGGATGCGGTCGTTCGGGCGATAGCTTTCGCGGCCGATCTTCTCGTTCCGGCGGAGGATCGCTTCGCCCCGGCCGATATCCACGATGATATTGCCATATTCCTCGCGCTTGACCACGCCGTTGATGATCGAGCCCTTGCGGTCCTTGAACTCGTCGAACTGGCGGTCACGCTCGGCCTCGCGGACCTTTTGCAGGATTACCTGCTTGGCCGATTGCGCGGCGATGCGGCCGAGGTCGACGGGCGGAACCTCGTCGATCACCTCATCCCCAAGCTGGGGGTCCTTCAGATAGGATTTGGCCTGCTTGACGGTCAGCTGGGCGTGGTGATTCTCGACCAGCTCATCCTCGACCACGGTGCGGATGCGGGCAAAGGTGGCGCGACCGGTCTTGCGGTCGATCTTCACCCGAATGTCCATTTCGGCGCCATAGCGCGACTTGGCCGCGCGGGCGAGGCTGTCTTCCATCGCCTGGATGACCAGTTCGGGGTCGATCATCTTCTCCCGCGCGACGGCTTCTGCCGTCTGGAGAAGTTCAAGCTGGTTGGCCGAGGTAATCGCCATCATCCGCTCCTTAATGTTTCGTGGGTTCGGACTCGTCGTCGCCATCTTCCTCGATGGCGTCGAATTGTCCGTCTTCGGGTTCCGCGACCTTCTTCTGGCGCAACATTTCTTCGATCAGTTCGTCGGTCAGGATCAACTTGGCATCCGAGAGCCAGTCGAAGTTCAGGCCGATGACGACCTCTTCCTTGCCCTCTTCGACGGCGATCAGGACCTCTTCGCCCTCGACGCCCTGCAGCGTCCCCTTGAACCGCCTGCGGCCGTCGATCAGCTCGGTCGTCTCGATCCGCGCCTCCCAGCCCTTCCAGGTCTCGAAATCCTTCAACCGGGTCAGGGGGCGGTCGATGCCGGGGGAGGAGACCTCCAGCACATAGTTTTCCTCGATCGGGTCCTCGACGTCGAGCGTTGCGGAGACGGCGGTCGAGATCTCGCCGCAGTCGTCGACATTGATCCCGCCCTCGGGCCTGTCGGCCATGATCTGCAGGATGCGGGTATTGCCGCCCATCAGCCGCAGCCGGATGAGTTCGAAGCCAAGCCCCTCGATCACCGGGCCGACGATTTCGGCAAGGCGGCGGTCGATGGCGGTTCTGGCGATAAGGTCGGACATGTGGCCCCAAATAAAAAAGCCCCACAGAGGGGGCCAAGGTCGTTCGGCAGTCTCAGGTTTGGACCCTGAAACCTCTGTTGAAATCCATATAGGCCGCTTGGCCCAAGCTTGCAAGGCAAATGCGCAGGAACCGGGTCGCGTGCCTTGATCGTGCCGGGCAGGGTGGTGAAAAAGGAGTGCCCGATGAACTTTTCCCCGATCCCCACCGACCAAGTCCGCGCCTGGCAGGCGGGAGCCCCCGACGCCAATGGCCAGAAGCCCGAGCGCCACATCAGCGACGGCGGCGGCAATCCCTGCCGCCATTGCCTGAAGATGATCCCCAAGGGCGCGCCGATGCTGATCCTGGCCCACCGCCCCTTCCCAGCCCCGCAGCCCTATGCCGAGATTGGGCCGATCTTCCTCTGCGCTGACCCTTGCGAGGCCGGGGGCGGCACGGATTTGCCCGCGATCCTGCAATCGCCCACCTATATCCTGCGCGGTTATGGGGCGGATGACCGGATCGTCTATGGCACGGGCGCGGTGGTGGCGACCGAAAGCCTCGCGCATGAGGCCGCCGCCCGGCTGGCCGATCCGCGCGTGGCCTATCTGCACCTGCGCTCGGCCCGGAACAATTGCTTCCAACTGCGGATCGACCGCTAGGGGGCGCAGGCGGGCGTGGCCAAGGCTGTGCCGAAGGTCACGTCATGCATGATCCGGCCCGGCAGAAAGGTGAAGACGCCTGCCAGCACGAGGGCGGTGAAGAACAGCATCTTCATCCCCTTGGCATGGGCCGTGATCCGTCCATGGCGGGCATGGAGGACCGCAAAGGGCAAAGAGACCAGCGTCAGCACCGACAAAAGGTGGATCGGGCTGAAGCCTCCGACCAGGCAGATCGAGTGGATGAAGAAGGAAGACCCCGCGATCAGCGCCATCAGCAGGACCCAAAGCCAGCCCAGAAGCCGATGCCTTGCGCCGCCCTTGGAGAGCGCCAGTTGCACCAGGCCCAGGAAAAAGGCCGCGATGGCGGGGAAGGCATGGAGCTGCACGGCGGGTTCGGCCTGAAGAAGGGGGGCAAGGGTCATGATCCGTGCAATCTTTCTCCACGCTCCAGCATGGCTATGAACTCCGCCACCTTGCGGGCGCGGGTCTCGGGGCGTTTGACCGCGTTCAGGCGGTAGACGATGGCAAAGCGGTTGCGGGCGTCAAGGGTCTTGAGCGCCTCCGCCGCCTTGGGGCTTGCCGCGACGGCGGCGAGGAAATCCTCGGGCAGGGCGTCGGTGGTGCGGTAGGCTTGCTCCCAGCGGCCATCGGCCTGTGCCGCCTGAACCTGGGCCAATCCGCGCGGGGTCATCTTTCCCTCCGCGATCAGCCGCTCGCAATGGGCGACGTTCCGGGCCGACCAGACGCTTTTTGGCCGCCTGGGCGTGAAGCGCTGCATGAAGCGCGTCGCGTCCACCGATTTGCGGATGCCGTCGATCCAGCCATTGGCCAGCGCGCCGATGACGGCGGTCTCCCAGTCGATGGAAGGAACGCCCGTGGCCTTCTTGTGATAGAGAACCCAGACCTCGGGCGCCTCGGGATTGGCAGAGAGCCAGGCCATCCAGACGTCCAAAGTGGCGAAGGGCAGGGGGTCACTCATCAGAAGCCCCGGGCGGAGGCCAATCGCCAATCTCTGGCGACCAGAGGCAATTGGAACCCGAGATGCCCAATTCTTGCCGAGACCGCAAGAAGTCTCCCGTGAAAGCCCCAGGAAACCCGTGATTTTCATCCTCCCGAATCTCCACGTGTTGGTCGAGAGGACGAGCGCGGCAATGCTCGCCCAAGTAGAGTTCGTTGGTCCAGGGATCGACTTCGTGGTCTTGCGTCGATGCGCTGTGCAGCCAGGACTTCGGATTGCGCGTGTTCACGGCGTCGATATCCGCGTTGACCCTCGTGTCGTGGGCGTTGCCTTTGTCGGGGTCGTCGGTCAACTCGGCCAGGGCCACTCCGGGCAGGGCCGCAAGGATCAGCGCAAGGGCAATGCGGTGGCGCTTGTCAGGCATGGGCCTTCTCCCAGTCCTTCAGCCAGCGTTTCGGCGCCATGTCGCGCCAGGTCTGCACCAGCCGCTCCCGCGCCCAATTGGGGTCGATCATCCCGGCTCGGACCAGCAAAAGCCCATGCGGCTGGTAATGCGGGTGGACGGGATAGCGCTCGGGGTCAAGGTCTTGCAGAAAATCGCGCTCCGCCTTGTCGGCTTTGAAGACCGCCGCATCGGTCAGGGCCGCCCAATAGACCCAGTTCTTGCCATGGGCCTTGAGCGTCTCATGGCCAAAGGGATAGGCGCGGACGACCTGCGGAAGGCCGAGGCCCTCCGCCAGGTCGCGCAGCTGATCCCAGGTCGCGATCAATGCGCCTCGGCCCAGTTGGCACCCTTGCCCGCCTCGACCACCAGCGGCACCTTGATGGCCACGGCGGGATGGGCGGCGCCCTCCATCACCTCTTTCGCCCGGGAGATCAGCGTGTCGGCGGCGGCCTCTTCGACCTCGAAGAGCAGCTCGTCATGGACCTGCAGGAGCATCTTGGCGGGCAGACCCGCGATGGCCTGAGGCATCCGGATCATCGCGCGGCGGATGATATCGGCGGCCGTGCCCTGGATCGGCGCATTGATCGCGGCGCGTTTGGCGAAACCGGCGCCGGGGCCGCGCGCGTTGATCTCGGGCGTGTGTATCTTGCGGCCAAAGAGGGTCTGGACGTAACCGCGCTCCTGCGCGAATTTCACCGTCGCGGCCATGTATTCCTTGATCCCCGGGAAGCGCTCGAAATAGCGGTCGATGAAGCCCTGGGCCTCTCCGCGCGGGATGCGCAGGTTCCGCGCGAGGCCAAAGCCCGAGATGCCGTAGATGACGCCGAAGTTGATCGCCTTGGCCTTGCGGCGGATGTCGCTGGTCATTTCCGACAGCGGCACGTTGAACATCTCTGACGCCGTCATGGCGTGAATGTCGATCCCGTCGCGGAAGGACTGTTGCAGCGCGGGGATATCGGCGACATGGGCGAGGATCCGCAGCTCGATCTGGGAATAGTCCAAGGAGACCAGAACCTTGCCCTTCGGCGCCACGAAAGCCTCGCGGATGCGGCGGCCCTCTTCGCTCCGCACCGGGATGTTCTGCAAATTCGGATCGGTCGAGGCCAAACGCCCCGTCACCGCCCCCGAGATGGAGTAACTCGTATGCACCCGCCCGGTTTCCGGGTTGATATGGTCCTGCAGCGCATCGGTATAGGTCGATTTCAGCTTCGAAAGCTGCCGCCAGTCCAGCACCCGCCCCGGCAGCTCATGCTCGGTCGCGAGGTCCTCCAGGATATCCGCCCCCGTCGAGTAAGCCCCGTTCTTGCCCTTCTCCCCACCCGGCAGGGACATCTTGTCAAAGAGGATCTCGCCCAGCTGCTTCGGGCTGCCCACGTTGAACTTCTCGCCGGCGAGGGTCTGAATCTCCTCCTCCAGCTGCGCCATCTTCTGGGCAAAGGCGCCGGACATGCGGCTCAGGACTTGCCGGTCCACCTCGATCCCCGCCATCTCCATCTCGGCCAGAACCGGCACCAAAGGCCGCTCCAGGGTCTCGTAAACCGTGGTGACCTTGGCCTGATGCAGCTTCGGCTTGAACATCTGCCACAGCCGCAGCGTCACATCGGCATCCTCGGCGGCATAGCGGGTGGCCTTGTCGATATCCACCCGGTCGAAGGTGACCGCCGACTTACCCGAGCCGATCAACTCCTTGATCGGAATGGGCGTATGGCCGAGGTAGGTCTGGGAAAGCTCGTCCATCCCGTGGTTGTGGAGGCCCGCATGCATGGCGTAAGACATCAGCATCGTGTCGTCGATGGGCGCGACCTGCACCCCCAGACGCGCAAAGATCTTGGCGTCGTATTTCATGTTCTGCCCGATTTTCAGGACCGAAGGATCCTCCAGCACGGGCTTCAAGGCCGCCAGCACGGCGTCGCGGTCCATCTGGCCCGGCACAAGCGTCACCTGGCCCAAAAGGTCATCCGTCCCGGTCCGGTGCAGAAGCGGCACGTAAGCAGCCACCCCGGGCTCGACCGCCAGCGAAATCCCCACGATCTCCGCCCGCATCTCGTCGAGGCTCGTCGTCTCGGTGTCCACCGCCAGCCAGCCGCGCTGGCGCGCCTGGTCGATGAAGCCCTGAAGCGTGGCCATATCCCGCACGCAGACATAAGAGCCGGGGTCGATCGGCGCCTGGGTGACCTCGGCCACCTCATGGGCGCCGGCGACTTCATACCCTTTGCCAGCCTCCAGGGCCGGAGCCGCAACCCCCAGCTTCTCCCCCACCCGCTTCATCAGCGTGGCGAATTCCATCTGTTTCAGGAAAGCCATCACCGCTTCGCCCTGCGGCGGCTGGAGTTCAAAGGACTCCAACGTCACGCCCACCGGCACATCATCGCGCAAGCGGACCAAATCGCGGGAGATGCGGATGAGGTCGGCATTGTCGACCAGGGCCTCGCGGCGCTTGGGCTGCTTGATCTCTCCGGCCCGGGCCAAAAGCGTATCCAGGTCGCCATATTCGTTGATCAGAAGCGCGGCGGTCTTCAGCCCGATCCCCGGCGCGCCGGGCACGTTGTCGACCGAATCCCCGGCGAGGCTTTGCACATCCACCACCCGCTCGGGCCCGACGCCGAACTTCTCCAGCACCTCTTCCCGGCCCAGGCGCTTGTTCTTCATCGGATCATGCATGTCGACGCCATCGCCGATCAGCTGCATCAGGTCCTTGTCCGAGGAGAAGATCGTCACCGTCCCCCCCGCCTCCTTGGCCTGGCGGGCAAAGGTCGCGATGATGTCATCGGCCTCGAAGCCGTCGATCTCCAGGCAGGCGACGTTGAAGGCGCGGGTGGCGTCACGGGTCAGGGGGAATTGCGGGCGCAGGTCCTCGGGCAGGGGGGGGCGGTTGGCCTTGTATTGGTCGTAGATCTCGTTGCGGAAGGTCTTTGACCCCGCATCGAAGATCACCGCGATATGGGTCGCCGCCTGGGCACGAGCGGCGGTCAGCTCGCCCCACAGAAGGTTGCAAAACCCCGCCACGGCGCCCACGGGCAGCCCATCCGACTTCCGCGTCAGCGGCGGCAGGGCGTGATAGGCCCGGAAGATAAAGGCCGATCCGTCGATCAGGTGAAGATGATGCCCTTTGCCGAATGCCATATGCGCCCCCTGTTTGCCGCCCCACCTTGCCACCAAAAACCGGCAACCGCCACGGGCCGCAAGCAGGGAATGATCGTTCCAAAGCCCTCACGCCTCCCGCATTCCCTCCGGCCCCGGAGAACCCAAAGCCCAAACCCCACCCAGTGCGGCTTTCAACTTGGCCCAAGTATCCACGGGGATTTTCAAGGGGAGCGTGCTCCCCTTGAAGCGGGGGGGCGGGGGCGGCAGCCCCCGCTTCCGCGCGCGGGGCTCAAGGGCGCAAGCCCGAAGCAGCCCCGCGCGCAACCTGCCTCCCGTGGAACCACCAGGCCGACAGGGCCACCGACTGCGGCAGGGGCGTCCAGGCCCCAAAGTCCACCCCGGCCCGGCGGAGTTCCTCGCCCACCCAGGCATTGCAGGTCCGCCACAGGCTGAACCGCCCCTCGGCCGGAAAGAAAAGATCGCCGCCATGGAAACCCGCGCCGGGCAGGGGCTCTGCCGCCATCTGCCCCCGGATCGAACGCGACAAGGCCGCCAGCTGCGCCTCCGAGACCGCGATCCAGCGGTCCGCCGCAACCTCTCCCGCCAGGTCGACATGCACGACCGCGTCATCCCCCGTCACGGCCCGCCAGACCGCCCCGGCGCGGATGTCCTGGTACCGCCCGGCCGAGGTATAGAACTCCCGCGCGCCCCAGCCCAGGACCAGGTAGCGCGCCTGCGGATGATCCAGCGCCATGCCCTCTGCGGCCAGGAAGCCGAAGTCGCGGCGCAAAGCGGGTGTCAGGGGCAGAAGGAAGTCGGTGTGGATCGGCCCCGCGATCAGGCCGATCCGCGTGTCGGCCCCGCCGTCGGACCGAGGTGTCACCGCTCCGGGCCACATCGCACCGGCCAAAAGGGCCAGGGCCAGCGCGGAAATCCCCAAGGCCAGGCCGCGCAGCCAGCGCAGCGGCCAGGCGGTCTTCCTGCCTCTTTCAGCGCTTCGCAACCGCCTCAGTGATCCGAATGGGCGTGGTCGCGGTCGATCTCGAAGCGCTTGTCGCAATAGCCGCATTCGACGAAGCCGGTGTCTTCGGGGATCGTCAGCCAGACGCGGGGATGGCCAAGCGCGCCTTCGCCACCGTCGCAGGCGATCTTCCACGAGGTCACTTTCTGAATCTCGGGCTGGGTCATGGGCGCTTTGCTCATCGTCTTGTCCTGAATTGGCGTTCCGGGAGGAAAATAGCCGCATTGCGGCGCGGGCGAAAGCCCCCCTTCACCCCTGGCCACCGATCAGCCGGTCGCGCGCCTTCAGCGCCGCGAGCCAGGCCAAGCCATGGACCGTGGCGCGGGTGGGTCGATACTCCGCCGCCACCCAGCCCTGGTAGCCCGAGGCATCAAGGTCTCGGAAAAGCGCCGTCAGGTCAAAGCCGCCACCCCCGGGCTCTCCCCGGTTCGGAAAGCCCGCGATCTGGACATGGGAAACCCGGGCCTGGTGCGCCTGCCAGACGGCCTGGGCATCGCCATGGATGCGCGCCGCGTGCCAAAGGTCGAACTGCAAGCCGATGCGCGGATGGTCGAGGTCCGCCAGGATGCGCCCCGCCTGGTCGAAGTCGTTCAGGAAATAGCCCGGCCAATCCTCGGCATTCAAGGGCTCGATGGTCAGGCCAAGCTCGGGCACCTGGTCCGCCGCCCAGGCCAGGTTCTCGGCGAAAACCTGGGTCGCCTCCGGACCCTTGGCACATCCCGCCATGACATGGATCTTGGCGGCGCCCAGGGCGGTCGCCACCTCGGCCGCCTTCAGGAAATGGCTGCGAAAGGCCTCCTCCGCCCCCGGCACGGCGGCATGGCCGCGCTCTCCGGCCGCCCAATCGCCCGGCGGCGTGTTGATCAGGGCCAGCGGCAGGCCGCCCAGCGCCGTCTTCCACTCCGGCGTCCCATGGTCATAGGGAAACAGCACCTCGACCCCATCGAAGCCCGCCTGATGCGCAAGGCCCGGCCTGTCAAGGACCGGCACCTCGGTGAACAGCAGCGTGATATTGGCGGCGTAACGGGGCATCTAGCTCAGGTCTGCGGATCGGATCACCGGAAAGAAGGCGCCCTGAGACCAGAGCCCGAACCAGCTAGCCCCGTCTTTTTCGTGATGGCAACCCAATTCGACCATGCGGTAGAAAGTCTTGCGGTCGATGAGCGCCCAAAGCCCGGCCCGGACATGGATATAGGGCGCCCCCTCCCGCATCTCGATCTCATGGCCCGGACCTGCCGCGACCTCGTCCTCGGTCTTGGTGACAAAGGTCAGGACCTGGTCGCGGCCCTCTCCGGTCACGGTGAAATCCACGGCCAAGAGGGGGGCGTCGTCGACCTGGATCTGCACCTTCTCGACCGGGGTGACCAGGAAGTAATCCTCCCCCTCGCGCTTCAGGATCGAGGAGAAGAGCTTCACCATCGGTGCCCGCCCGATCGGCGTGCCGAGGTAGAACCAGGTCCCATCCCTTGCGATCCGCATGTCGATGGGCCCGCAGAACGGCGGGTTCCACAGGTGAACCGGCGGAGGCCCCTTCTTCGCCGCCGCCCCCGCCGCTTTCATCAGCCCATCCGCATCCGGTTTCACGATCATTTGTGCCTGCACGCCTTTTGCCGTTTGTGCCTGCGCTCAAGATTGGGTTTAGTGGCACGGAAGTCCAGCAGGAGACCGAAGATGACGGATGCGACCCTTGTTCAGGCCATGGAAGACCTCGGCCAAAAGCTGGCAGCGGCGCGGGATTCGGTCGCGGGGCGCTTCATCGGGCAGGAAATGGTGGTCGAGCTGACCATGGCGGCTCTCTTGTCGGGAGGCCATGCGCTCTTGGTGGGTCTCCCGGGCCTGGGCAAGACGCTTCTGGTCGATACGCTCTCCACCGTCATGGGGCTCAAGGCCAACCGCATCCAGTTTACCCCCGACCTGATGCCCGCCGATATCCTGGGCTCCGAAGTGCTGGAGACGGCGGCCGATGGCTCGCGGTCCTTCCGCTTCCTGCCGGGTCCGGTCTTCTGCGAGCTTCTGATGGCCGACGAAATCAACCGCGCCAGCCCCCGCACGCAATCGGCTCTGTTGCAGGCGATGCAAGAGCGTGAGGTCACCATCGCGGGCGTCCATCGCAAGCTGGGGCCGCCCTTCCACGTCCTGGCCACGCAGAACCCCATCGAGCAAGAGGGCACCTATCCGCTGCCCGAGGCGCAGCTGGACCGCTTCCTCGTCCAGGTCGATGTCCCCTATCCGACCCGCGCGGCCGAGCGCGATATCCTTCTGGCCACCACTGGCGCCACCTCCACCCAGGCGGCGCAGGTCTTCACCCCCTCCGAGCTGATCGCGGCCCAGTCCCTGATCCGCCGCATGCCGGTGGGCGACAAGGTGGTCGAGGCGATCCTCGACCTCGTCCGCGCCTGCCGCCCCGGCGAGCCCGAGGGGCGCGAGTTGTCCGAGACGCTCTCCTGGGGCCCCGGCCCCCGCGCCGCCCAGGCCCTGATGTTGACGGTCCGGGCCAGGGCGCTTCTGCGCGGCGGGCTGGCGCCCTCCCTGGAAGACGTCGCCGCCATGGCCAAGCCCGTGCTGGAGCACCGGATGGCGCTCTCCTTCACCGCCCGCGCCCGGGGCGAGAACCTGGAGGCCATCATCGCCCGCACCACCGCGCGCATCCTGCGGCTTGAGGTCGCTGCGTGAGCCTGCAAGACCTCAGAGCCCGCGCCGAGGCGCTTGGCCATGCCCTGCCGCCGCTTCTGGCCGAGGCCGAGAGGCTGGCCCAGGCCGTGGTCTGGGGCGAGCATGGCCGCCGCAGGGCGGGCCGGGGCGATGACTTCTGGCAATACCGCGCGGCCCATGCGGGCGACGAATACCGCTCCATCGACTGGCGGCACTCGGCGCGCTCGGACGGGGCCTATGTGCGGGAGAAAGAGTGGCAATCGGCGCAGAGGGTGACGCTTTGGGTCGATCCCGGGGCCTCGATGTCCTTTGCGGGCCAGGGGCGGGCGCCGAAATCCGACCGCGCGCGGCTTTTGGCCCTGGCGCTGGCCGTGCTCTTGCTGCGCGGCGGTGAGCAGGTGGGCCTTGCCGGGGCCGAGCGCCCAAGGGCGGGCAAGGGCCAGATGCTGCGGCTGATCGAGCGCCTCTCCTTGGACCTGTCCGACGCCGATTACGGCGCGCCTTTGCCGGGCAGCTTCTCGGCCCAGGGGCGGGCGGTCTTCCTGTCGGATTTCCTGGGCGACCTTGCGCCCCTGCAAGCCGCCCTGTCCGAGGCCAGCGCCCAGGGTGTGCGGGGCCTTCTGGTGCAGGTGCTGGACCCGGCGGAGGAGGACTTCCCCTTCTCGGGCCGCACGGTCTTTACCTCGATGGGCGGCAGCCTGACCCATGAGACGCAATCGGCGGGTGACCTGCGCGACCGCTATCTCGCGCGCCTCGCCGAGCGAAAAGCGCGGCTGGCGGACCTCGCCCGGGCGGCGGGATGGCAGTTCCTGTCCCACCACACCGGGGACGCGGCGCAATCCGCGCTGCTTTGGGCCTATCGCGGGTTGGAGGGCAGATGATCGGCTTCGCCTCTCCGTTGATCCTTCTGGCGCTGGTGGCGGTGCCGGTCCTGTGGTTCCTGTTGCGCGCCATCCCGCCCGCGCCGATCAAGCGGCGTTTCCCGGGTGTCGCCCTGATGCTGGGTCTGGTCGATGAAGACCGCCAGGCGGCGCGCACGCCCTGGTGGCTTCTGGCGCTGCGGATGCTGGCGGTGACGGCGGCGATCCTGGGCTTTGCGGGGCCCATCCTGAACCCGCAGGAAACCGCCCTGACCCGGACGCCGCTTCTGGTGCTGCTCGACGGGGGCTGGGCCGAGGCGCCGGACTGGCCGCAGCGCCTCGCCAAGGCGCAGAGCCTGGTCGAGGGCGCGGGCCGCCTCGGTCGCCCGGTTGCCGTTGCGGTCCTTGCCGATGCGCCCCAGGCCATCACCTTCCAGGCCGCCGACCAGGTCCAGGGCCGCATCTCCGGCCTGACCCCGCGGCCCTGGCTGCCGCAGTTCATGCCCTGGGTCGCGGCCCTGCCCGAGGGGGAATTCGACACGGCCTGGGTCTCGGACGGTCTGAGCCACGAGGGGCGGCCCGTGCTGGCCGTGGCCTTGCAGGGCCGGGGCGCCCTGACCGTGCTGACCGGGACGGCACCCGTGGTGGCGCTTTTGCCCGCGACCACCGAGTCGGGGAAGCTGAAGGTTGCCGCCCTGCGCCATCCGGTGGGCGAGGGGCCGCAGACCCTGATCGCCCGGGGGCCGGACCCCTCGGGCCAGGACCGCGACCTGGCGCGCGAGACGCTGAACTTCGCCGGGGGCAAGGCCGAGGCGCTTCTGGACCTGCCGCCGGAACTCCGCAACCGCGTGACGCGCCTGGTGATCGAGGGCGCGGGCTCGGCAGGCGCCGTGGCGCTGGCGGGCGACAGTTTCAAGCGCCGCAAGATCGCTCTGGTGTCAGATGCCGCCGAGGGCGAGGGGCTGCAACTTCTGGCCCCCCTGCATTACCTGCGCCAGGCCTTGGCGCCCTCGGCCGACCTGATCGAGGGCGCGGTGGCCGATGTGGTGCCTGCGAAACCCGATGTCATCGTGCTGGCCGATGTGGCGACCCTGCCCGGTGCCGAGGCCGAGGCCCTGAAGGCCTGGGTCGAAAAGGGCGGGCTGCTACTGCGCTTTGCCGGACCCCGAATGGCGGCTGCCGATATGGGCGATGATCCCCTGATGCCGGTGCGGCTGCGCGCCGGGGGGCTCACCTCGGGCGGGGCGATGAGCTGGGGGGCGCCCAAGGGGCTGGCCGACTTCCCCGACAGCTCTCCGTTCCGGGGCTTGGCCCTGCCGACTGAGATGACAGTGAAGACCCAGGTTCTTGCCGAACCCGACCCGGACCTTCCGGACCGGACCCTGGCGGCCCTGGACGACGGCACTCCGCTCGTCACCCGCAAGACCCTGGGCCTGGGCCAGGTCGTGCTCTTCCACGTCACGGCCAATGCGGAATGGTCGGACCTGGCCCTGACCGGGCTCTTCGTGCAGATGCTGGAGCGGCTGGCGGTCTCGGCCAGCGGAGGGGCCGCGCCCGGGTCTCTGATTGGCCTGACCTGGACGCCCAAGCGGCTGATGGACGGCTTTGGCACCCTGCGCGATGCGGGGGGGCTTGCGGGCGTGCCGGGCGCCACCCTGGCGCGGGCGGTGCGCGGGGGGACCTTTGCCGAGGCGCCTCCGGGGCTTTATGAAAGCGAGACGCGGGTTGTGGCGATCAATGCGGTGCCCGAGGGCTTCATCATGGCCGAAGCAGGCTGGCCCGAGGGCGTGACCCGGGGCGACCTCTCCCTGCCGCAGGAACGCGCGCTGAAGGGGCCGCTCCTGGCCCTGGCGCTCGCGCTGATGGCGGTGGATATCCTGGCGACCTTGCAGGTCTCGGGGCGGTTGGCGCGGGCGGCGGTGCTGCTTTTGGCGCTGGCCCTGCCGCATGACGCCCGCGCCGATGACGAACGCGCCATTGCGGCGACCCAGGGCGTGGTCCTGGCCCATGTCCTGACCGGGGACGCCACGGTGGACGACACCGCCCAGGCCGGGCTTCAGGGCCTGTCGGACGAGCTGATGTATCGCACCGCCGTCGAGCCCCTGGCCCCCATGGGCGTCGATATCGAGACGGACGAGCTGGCCTTCTTCCCCTTCCTCTACTGGCCCGTCACTGCCGATGCCCCCGTGCCCTCCGCCGAAGCCTTCGCCAAGCTGAACCGCTATTTGCGGACCGGGGGGATGATCCTCTTCGACACCCGCGACGCGGAATATGGCCCGAACTCGCCCGAGGCCGAGGCCCTGCGCCGCATCGCCTCGGGCCTCGATATCCCGCCCCTGGAGCCGATCCCGGAGGATCACGTCCTGACGCGGACCTTCTACCTGCTGCAAACCTTCCCCGGCCGCTTCTCGGAGGCCACGCTTTGGGTCGAGGCCGCGCCGCCCGATGCCGCCCTGGCCGAGGGGATGCCCTTCCGCAACCTGAATGACGGCGTGACCCCGGTGGTCATCGGCGCCAATGACTATGCCAGCGCCTGGGCCGTGGATGGCGACGGGCTGCCCTTGCTGCCGGTCGGACGGGGCATGGCGGGGGAGGAGCAGCGCGAATATGCCTATCGCTTTGGCATCAACCTGATCATGCATGTGCTGACCGGGAATTATAAGTCGGACCAGGTCCATGTCCCGGCGCTGTTGGAGAGGCTGGGCGAATGAGAGAGGTCATCTTTCAGCCCCTGATCGGCGCGCCCCTGCTGATCGGCCTGGGGCTCGTCGTGGCCCTGCTTCTGGCGCTGGCGGTGTGGAAGCGGCTGGCGGGCTGGGCTTTGCGGGCCCTGGCGCTGGGCTTCCTGCTGGTCGCTTTGTGCAATCCCCTGATGCAGGACGAGGCGCGCAAGCCGCTTGCCGATATCGTCATCCTGGTGGTGGACAACAGTGCAAGCCAGGGCCTCTCGGACCGCGCCTTCCAGACCGCCCAGGCGGTGGAGGCGATCAAGGCCCGGGTCGGCACCCTGCCCAACACGGAACTGCGGATCGTCCAGCTGGGCGATGGGGCCGAGAATGCCGGGACACTGGCCATGGAGGCCCTCTCCCGTGCCGTGGCCGCCGAGCCCCAGTCGCGCATCGCGGGCGCCATCCTGGTGACCGATGGCCAGGTCCATGACCTGGAGGCCACGCCTGCCTTGCCCGCGCCCTTGCAGGTGCTGCTGACCGGGCGCAAGGGCGACTGGGACCGCCGCTTGCAGATCACCAATGCCCCGGCCTTTGCCATCATGGGCGAAAAGACCGTGCTGAAGTTCCGCATCGACGACCAGGGCGAGGCGCCTGCGGCCTCGACCGTCGATGTGACCATTGCCTTGGACGCCGATGCGCCCGCGACCTTCACCGTGCCGGTGGGCCAGGACCTGGAGCTGCCGATCCAGCTTCCCCATGCCGGGATCAACGTCTTGCAGCTCTCGGTCCCCGCCGCCGAGGGCGAGCTGACCGACCGCAACAATGCCGCCGTGGTGCAGATCAACGGCGTCCGCGATCGGCTGAGCGTGCTTCTGGTCAGCGGAGAGCCCAACCCGGGAGAGCGGGTCTGGCGCAACCTGTTGAAATCCGACCCCCAGGTGGACCTGGTGCATTTCACCATCCTCAGGCCGCCGGAAAAGCAGGACGGCATCCCGGTCAGCGAGCTGTCGCTGATCGCCTTTCCGACCAAGGAGCTTTTCGTCGACAAGATCCGCGATTTCGACCTGATCATCTTCGACCGCTATGCGATGCGGGGGATCCTGCCGCTGAGCTATCTGCAAAACGTGGTCGACTACGTGAACGAGGGCGGCACGGTGCTGGTCGCCGCAGGGCCGGAGTTCGGGACGGTGGACAGCCTCTGGCGCTCCCCCCTGGCGCAGGTCCTGCCGGTGGAGCCCACCTCGGTCATGATCGAAGAGGGTTTCCGCCCCGAGGTGACCGAGCTTGGCCGCCGTCACCCGGTGACCGAGGGGCTCGAGGCTCTGGCGCCCAAGGGCGGCTGGGGCCGCTGGTTCCGCCTGGTCGAGGTCAACCAGATCGCAGGCCAGGCCTTGATGTCGGGGCCGGAGGGGAAACCGCTGTTGGTCCTGAACCGGGTGGGCAAGGGGCGCGTGGCGGTCTTGGCCTCTGACCAGAGCTGGCTTTGGGGCAAGGGTTATGAGGGCGGCGGGCCGCAGCTGGAGCTTTTGCGGCGCCTCGGCCACTGGATGCTGAAACAGCCGGAACTGGAGGAAGAGAACCTCTCCGCCAGCGCCGAGGGCCAGGTCCTGACCCTGAGCCGCCGCACCGTGCTTGACACGGTGCCACCGCCGGTGACGGTGACGCTGCCCGATGGGACGGTCCAGACCCTGGTGCTGGAACAGAAGTCGCCCGGGCTTTACGAGACAACCTGGGAGGCGCCGCAGCTGGGGCTTTACCGGCTGCAACAGGGCGACTTGGCGCGGGTCGTGGCCGTGGGCCCCTCGGCGCCCAAGGAGTTCGAGGAGACCATCGCCACGGGCGACAAGCTGGTGGGCGTGGTCGAGCCGACACGGGGCGGGGTGATGCGGCTGGAGGCGGGGATTCCGGATATCCGGCTGGTGAACCAGGGCCGCCCGGCCGTGGGGCGCGGCTGGATCGGCATCACCCCGCGCGGCGCCTATGAGGCGGGCGAGATCTCGGTGGCGCCCTTGCTGCCCTCCTGGCTCTGGCTGATGCTGGCGGGGCTTGCGGCGGTGGCGGCCTGGCTGGTCGAGGGGCGGCGGCGAGGGGGCTCTGCCGACTGAGCCGCCTCCGCCAAAGGACGGCCTTGGGCCCTGCCGACTGTGGGGAGAGCGTCTTGACGCGGGGCTCTCTGCGGCTAGGTGCGGGGGATGGAAAAAGCGCGGCTGATTGTCGTCTTCGGCGACCAACTCTCGGATGACCTTGCCTCTTTGCGTGGGGCGGTGCCGGGGCGGGATGTGGTGATGATGGCCGAGGTGGTCTCGGAGGCCACCCCCGTGCCGCATCATCCCCAAAAGATCGCCCTGGTCTTCGCTGCCATGCGCAAGTTCGCCGCAAGGCTGGAGCGGCGCGGGTTTCGGGTGCTTTACACCCGGCTGGATGACCCGGCCAACGCGGGCTCCTTGCCCGCCGAGGTCCTGCGGCGGATGGCGGAGACCGGGCTCGACCCCCTGGCCGTGCTGCCGGGCGACTGGCGCCTGCGTGCGGCCATGGCGGCCCTGCCGACTGAATGGCTGGAGGATGATCGTTTCCTCTGTGGCTCCGCCGACTTCGCGGCCTGGGCTTCGGACCGCAAGTCGCTGCGGATGGAATGGTTCTACCGCGAGATGCGGCGCAAGACCGGGCTTTTGATGGAGGCGGGAAAGCCTGCGGGCGGCGCATGGAACTATGACCACGACAACCGCAATGCCGCCAAGCGCGACCTCTTGCGGCCTGCGCCCCTGCGCTTCCCCCCGGATGAAGTGGTGGAAGAGGTGCTCGACCTCGTCGCGGCGCGCTTCGGGTCGCATTTCGGCAAGCTTGGGCCCTTTGCCTGGCCCACGGATCGGGACCAGGCGCTTGAAGCCATGGCGCATTTCATGGCCCATTCCCTGCCGCGCTTCGGCTTCGAACAGGATGCCATGCTGGCAGGCGAGCCCTTCCTGTCGCATTCGCTTTTGTCGCCCTGCCTGAACCTTGGGCTCCTCTCGCCCTTGGAGGTCTGCCGGGCCGCAGAGGCCGAGTTCCAGGCCGGTCGCGCGCCGATTGCCTCTGTCGAGGGCTTCATCCGCCAGATCATCGGCTGGCGGGAATATGTGCGCGGCATCTGGGCCTTGAAGGGGCCGGACTACCTGGCCTCGAACGCGCTGGGCCATGACGCGCCCCTGCCGCCGGTCTATTGGGGTGGTCCGACGAAGATGGCCTGCATGAAAGATGCCGTTGGCCAGACCCGCGACCTGGCCTATGCCCATCACATCCAGCGGCTGATGGTGACGGGGAACTTCGCTTTGCTGGCCGGGGTGGACCCCGAGGCGGTCCACCGCTGGTACCTGGCCGTCTATATCGACGCTTTCGAATGGGTCGAGGCGCCGAACACCCTGGGCATGAGCCAGTTCGCCGATGGCGGCCTTTTGGGCTCGAAACCCTATGTTGCCTCGGGCGCCTATATCGACCGGATGTCGGATTACTGCGGTGGCTGCCACTACAAGGTCAAAGAGAAGGTCGGCGTGACGGCCTGTCCCTTCAACCTGCTCTACTGGGAATTCCTGGACCGCCATCGGGACCGTTTCCAGGGCAATCCGCGCATGGCGCAGATGTACCGGACCTGGGACAAGATGGACGAGGCCCATTGTGGCCGCGTGCTGATCGAGGGGCGGGCGCTGCGGGCGCGGATCGCGGCGGGTGAGGTCGTCTGAAGCGGGGGGCGGAGTTGGGGGGCTCCCGCCCCCCAAACCCCCTGGCTGGAGGGGGGCTGGCCCCCCTCCAGACCTCCCCGTGGGAGTTTGTGAACAAAGTATAATGGGGCGGGAGGCGGTTTTTGGGGGGGAGCGCAGGTTTACAGCTTCTCCAGCATCACCTGGCGCGAATGGCTGGCGAATTCGCGGCGCAGCATGACGCCGGTGGTGAAGAGCGTGGCCGCGATCAGCGCCTCGGGGCCGAGAAGCCAGGCCAGGGCCGCGAGCGCGAAGTAGACGCCGTTGAGCCCCCGGTTGAAGCCCTTGGCAGCGGTGATGTTGATCTCGGCGGTTTGCAGGGCGCGGGGCAGGGCATGGGGATGGGTGTGGTCGTTGGGCACCGCCGCCATCATGATCGCGCAATAGCCGAAGAGCCTGTGGCTCCACATGAATTTCAAGAGCGAATTGGCCATCAACCCCACGACCACGATCAGCTTGACCCGGATCTGGCTGGGGTCGAGGCCGATGGTCAGGTCGCGCGCCAGGCCCTGCAGCGTGGCCGCATTGCCGATCATGGCGACGCCGCCACCTATGGCGATCATCGAACCCGAGACGAAGAAGGCCGTCCCCTGCCGCAGGCTGTCGATCAGCGAGATGTCAAAGATGCGGGGGGCGCGGGTCAGGAACTCGACCATGCCCTTGCGGCGGTAGTCCTTCATCAGGTGGCTGACCGAAGGGCGCCAGGCGGGCGGATGCTCGGCCAGGAAACCGGTGCCGAGCCAGCACAGGATCAGGAGGACGAAGCCCAATGTGTCGAGGGCGGTGAAGGTGGCGGAGAAGTGGGACAGCAGGTTCATGCCCGCCACGATAGGGCGGGGAAGGCGGCTTGTCATGGGGGTAAGCGCGGCTTAGCCTGTCGGATGGAGGTGGTTCATGGACATGCCAAAGCCGGACCTTGCGGTCCTTTCGGCCAAGACGCGGATCGTGGCACGGCTCTCCGGGATCGTCGCTGCCGATGGGGTGATTTCCGACGCCGAAGGCTTGAGGGTCTATGAATGCGACGCCTTGTCGGCCTATCGCTGCCCGCCCCTGGCCGTGGTGCTGCCAAGGACGACCGAGGAAGTCTCGGAGGTCTTGCGCGCCTGTTCCGAGATGGGCGTCAAGGTCGTGCCCCGGGGGGCCGGGACCTCGCTGGCGGGGGGGAGCCTGCCCACGGAGGATTGCGTCGTCCTGGGGGTTGCCCGGATGAACCGCGTGCTGGAGGTGGATTACGAGAACCGCTTCGTGCGGGTCGAGACTGGGCGGACCAACCTGGCGGTGACGGCGGCGCTGGACGGCTGGTTCTATGCGCCGGACCCTTCGTCCCAACTGGCTTGCGCGATTGCCGGGAACATCGCGATGAACTCGGGCGGGGCGCATTGCCTGAAATACGGGGTGACGGTGAACAACCTCCTGGGGGTGACCGCTGTCCTGATGTCGGGTGAGGTGGTGACCCTGGGCGGCCCCTGGTCGGATGCCGGGGGCCTCGATCTCCTGGGGGTGATCTGCGGGTCGGAGGGGCAATTGGCCGTGGTGACCGAGGCCTGGCTGCGCATCCTGCCCAAGCCGGAAGGCGCGCTGCCCGTGATGCTGGGCTTTGGGGCGAACGAGGTGGCGGGGGCCTGCGTGGCCGATATCATCCGGGCGGGGATACTGCCGGTGGCGATCGAATTCATGGACCGCCCCTGTATCCGCGCTTGCGAGGCTTTCGCCCATGCGGGTTACCCGGACTGCGAGGCTTTGCTCATCATCGAGGTCGAGGGCTCGCCCGGCGAGATTGCCGAGCAGCTCTCCCGCATTCGCGAAATTGCGGAACGGCACGCGCCGGAGGTCTGGCGCGAGGCGGCCTCGGCCGAAGAAGCGGGGCGCATCTGGCTGGGGCGCAAGTCGGCCTTTGGCGCCATGGGCAACATCGCCGATTACATGTGCCTGGATGGGACGATTCCGGTCTCCTCGCTGCCTTACGTCCTGCGGCGGATCGGGGAGCTGACGGCGGAAGCCGGGCTCGCCGTGGCCAATGTATTCCACGCGGGCGATGGCAACCTTCATCCGCTGATCCTCTACAACGCCAATGAACCCGGCCAGCTCGAGGCCTGCGAGGCCCTGGGGGCGGAGATCCTGAAGCTCTGTGTCGAGGTGGGGGGATGCCTGACCGGAGAGCATGGCGTGGGCGTGGAGAAGCGCGACCTGATGGGGGTGCAGTTCTCGGAGGCGGATCTGGAGGTGCAGATGCGGGTCAAGGATGTCTTTGATCCGGGCTGGCTCTTGAACCCGGCCAAGGTGTTTCCCTTGGCGGCCAGCGAAGGGCGGCGTGCGGGTTGAAAGCGCTGGGGGACTTCACGTCCCCCAGACCCCCTGTGGGATATTTGGACCAGTGTGAAAGCATGAGACCTGAGAGCGAGGCCGAGGTTTGTGAGATTGTGCGGGGGGGCTCGGGCCAATCGGGGGCCCTGTCGCTGCGCGGTGGCGGCACGCGGGGCGTGCTGACCGGGGGGGAGGCGCTGGACCTCTCGGGGCTTGCGGGGGTGCGACTCTATGAGCCCGGCGCGCTGACGCTGGTGGCGGGGGCGGGGACCGCGCTGGCCGAGGTCGAGGCGCTTCTGGCGGGGGAGCGGCAGCGGTTGGCCTTTGAGCCTCCGGATTTGCGGGGGGTTCTGGGGCGGGAAGGGGTTTCGACGCTGGGGGGCGTGGTGGCGATGAATGCGGCGGGGCCTCGGCGGATGCAGGCGGGAGCGGCGCGGGATCACCTTTTGGGGGTGAGGTTCGTCGATGGGACTGGGGCGGTCGTGAAGTCGGGCGGGCGGGTCATGAAGAATGTCACGGGGCTGGACCTGGTGCGGCTTATGGCGGGGTCGCAGGGCACGCTTGGGGTTCTGACGGAGGTCGCTTTGAAGGTGCAGGCCATGCCCGAGGCCGTGGTGACCCTGGGCGGGCCGGAGCAGGGCGCCAAGGGGCTGGCCTGTTTGCGGCGCGCCTTGGGGTCGCCTTTCGACATCTCGGGGGCGGCGATGGGGGCTTTTGGCTCTTGGGTCCGGATCGAGGGCATGGCGGGCTCGGTTGCTTATCGGGCGGGGCGGTTGAAGGAGCTCTTGCCCGGCTGGGAAGAGGTCGAGGCGGATTGGGGTCTGGTGCGGGATGCTCCGGTGCGGGGGGCGGAGATCTGGCGGCTGTCGGTCGTGCCCTCCGAGGCTTGGGCGGTGGCGGAGGCTTTGCCGGGGGCGGACCTGTGCTTTGACTGGGCGGGGGGGCTCATTTGGGTGGGCTGTGAGGCGGGGACTGCGGTGCGGGAAGCCGTCAGGGGGCGGGGGCATGCCATGCTGCTGCGGGGCCCCAGTCTTCAAATCGGCGGTCGCGCCTGGGGCGAGGAGGCGCCCGGCGTGGCGCGGCTCATGGCGGGGGTGAAGGCCAAGTTCGACCCTCGGGGCGTCTTCAATCCCGGGGGGATGGTCTGAATGCAGACGTTTTTCACGCCCGATCAGCTGGCCGATCCCATCAATGCCAAGGCCAACAAGATCCTGCGGACCTGCGTGCATTGCGGGCTCTGCCAGGCGACCTGTCCGACCTTCCAGGTCCAGGGCGACGAGTTGGACAGCCCGCGCGGCCGCATCTACCTGATCAAGGAGATGCTGGAGAAGGGCCGTCCCGCCGATGCCCGCACCGTCAAGCACCTGGACCGCTGTTTGGGGTGTTTGTCCTGCACCTCGACCTGTCCTTCGGGGGTGGATTATGCCCATCTGATCGAACTGGGCCGCGCCCACGTCGAGGCGACTTACCGGCGGCCCCTGGGAGAGCGGCTCTTGCGCGGGATCCTTCTGCGGGTGCTGCCCTATCCGACGCGGTTCCGCCTGGCTTTGTTTGGCGCGGGGCTGGTGCGGCCCCTGGCCCGCTTCCTGCCGGGGCGGCTCAAGGGCATGGTGGCCTTGGCGCCGAGGCGGCTTCCGGCGCTTTCGCGGGCCGAGGACCCGCAGACCTATAGCGTGGCGGCGCCGAAGATGCGGGTCGCCCTGATGACGGGCTGTGCGCAAAAGGCGCTGGACCCCGAGATCAACGAGGCCACGATCCGGCTTTTGACGCGGCTGGGGGCAGAGGTCGTCATTCCGAAGAACATCGCCTGTTGCGGGGCTTTGCCGCTGCACATGGGGGCCGAGGGTCGCGCCAAGGCCCTGGCCGAGGCCCAGGTGCGGGCGGTGATGGCGGAACATGCGGCCAAGCCATTGGATGCGCTGGTCATCACCACCTCGGGCTGCGGGACGACGGTCAAGGATTATGGTCAGCTTCTGGGGACTGAGGCGGCCGCAAAGGTCGCGGGCCTGGCGCGGGATGTGTCCGAGGTCGTGGCCGCCCTGGGCCTGCCCCAGGGGAAGGGCGGCCTGCGGGTCGCCTATCACGCGGCCTGTTCGCTGCAACATGGGCAGAAGATCAAGACCCTGCCGAAGGAGCTTCTGCAAAAGGCGGGCTTCGAGGTGGTGGAGCCCGTCGATGCGCATCTCTGCTGCGGGTCGGCCGGGACCTATAACCTGTTGCAGCCCGAGATCTCGGCCGAGTTGCGGCGGCGCAAGGTCGAGACGCTGATGGCCAAGGCGCCTCAGGTCATCGCGGCGGGGAACCTCGGCTGCATGGTGCAGATCGGGCAGGGGGCGGGCGTGCCGGTGGTGCATACGGTCAGCCTCTTGGATTGGGCCACGGGCGGGCCTCTGCCCAAGGGGCTGGCCCCCTGAATACCCGACCCCTGCCGCAATTCCGCCGGGTTGAGCCGCTATCCCGGGACAAACCCGGAGGTCTCATGCGCGCCGCTGCCCTGTTTTGGAAAACCGCTTTTGCCATCGCCCTGGCGCTTCCCGCAGCCGCCGAGGCGCCCTTGGTGGCGCTGAACACGCTGAACGATAGCAAGGGCTGGGAGGCGGTGGGCAAGCTGGTCCTGGGCGACAGGGGCTTTTGCACCGGGGCGCTGATCGGGCCGCAACTGGTTCTGACGGCGGCGCATTGCCTCTTTGACAAGGAGACCGGGGCGCGGCTGAAACCCGAAGAGATCAAGTTCCTGGCGGGCTGGCAGAATGGCCGCGCCGAGGCCTATCGCGGCGTCCGCCAGGCCGTGGCCCATCCGGACTATGCCTATGGCGGCGAGGATGCGCTGGACCGTGTCGCCGATGACATCGCCCTGATCGAGTTGGATCAGCCGATCCTTCTGCCCGGGGTCAAGCCCTTTGCCGTGGGCCGCGCGCCCGGGGCAGGCGAGAGGGTGGGCGTCGTCTCTTACGCGCAGGAGCGGGCCGAGACGCCCTCCTTGCAAGAGGATTGCTCGGTCGTCGACCGGCAAGAGGGCATCCTGGTCATGACCTGCGATGTCGATTTCGGCTCCTCGGGGGCGCCGGTCTTCCGCATCGGGCCCGAGGGGGTCGAGATTGTCTCGGTCGTCTCGGCCAAGGCCGACTTGCAGGGGCAGAAGGTGGCGCTGGGCTCAGGCCTGGAGATCCCGCTGAAAGCTCTGACCAAGGCGTTGAAGCAGGCCGATCACCGGCCGGGCAATGTGCAGGTCCTGTCGGGCGGCCAGGCGAGCGGCTCGGCCAAATTCGTGAAGCCTCCGGCGACCGAGGCGCCCTGAGGGTCTTGAAACGCCGCTGCGCGCTTCCCAGATTGAGCGTATCGGATGCCCGGATGGGGTCCGGTTCACCGCCCGTCCCAAGGGGGAGGGCCTTTCGTATCGCTCGATGAGGATGCCATGCAAGCTTTTGATTTCTCTCCGCTCTACCGTGCCGCCGTGGGGTTTGACCGGATGGCCGACCTGATGGACCGGGTCGCCGCCGATGTGGCGCAGCCGACCTATCCGCCCTACAACATCGAAAAGACCGCCGAGGATGCCTATCGCATCTCGATCGCCGTGGCTGGGTTCTCGCCCGATGAGCTGACGGTCGAGGTGAAGGAGGGCGGGCTTTACGTCAGCGCCAAGCGCGCGCCCGAGACCGCGCCCCGGACCTATCTGCATCGCGGCATCGCGACCCGCGCCTTCGAGCGCCGCTTTGCGCTGGCCGATCATGTGAAGGTTGCCGGTGCGGTGCATGAGAATGGCATGCTGCATATCGACCTGATCCGCGAAACGCCCGAGGCCTTGAAGCCGCGCCGGATCGAGATCGGGGTGACAGCGCCGAAAGCGCTGGAGAAGAAGCCTGAGGCTCTGCACGCCTGAGGGCGGGATGGCGGAACGCTTGGGGGACTTCACGTCCCCCAAACCCCCTGTGGAGATATTTGAACCAAGTTGAAAGGGGCGCCGCTGGGTGCCCCTTTTGGCTTGCGTGGGTTTGCGCGGCAGAGGAAAAGCGGGGGAAACAAGGGGGGTGCCATGGAGTTGACCAGTCAGCCACTGCCGGGCGTGGCGCATGAGGATGTGCCGATGCGCCCGGCCACGCGGGCCCTGGACGGGGGGCTGCGGCCCGATCCCGTCACGGGGGCGATTGCGCCGAACCTGGTGGCTTCGGTCAACAATGTCTTCGTGCCCGGGGCGGCGGGGTTTTCGGCCGAGGGCGCCGACCTGACCGATCTGCCCTATCTTTACGCTCGCTGGACCAATCCCACCGTGCGGGCCCTGGAGGCGCGGCTGGCCTCGCTGGAGGGGGGCGAGGAGGCGCTTTGCACCGCGACCGGGGTGGCAGCGATTGCGGCGGTCTTCTTCGGGCTCTTGAAGGCCGGGGATCACCTGGTGGTCTCGGAGGTCTGCTATGCCGGGGCCTTCGAGCTTGCGACTCGGATCCTGCCGGATTTCGGGATCTCGGTTTCGGCGGTGGACCTCTCCGACCTCGAGGCGGTGCGGGCGGCGATACGGCCTGAAACCCGGCTCATCCATGCCGAGAGCCCCTGCAACCCGATCCTGCGGTTGACGGATCTGCGGGGGCTTTCCGAGATCGCCCATGCGGCGGGCGTCCTGGTTTCGGTGGATTCGACGCTGGCGACACCTGTGATCACGCGTCCCCTGGAGCATGGGGTGGATTTGGTCATTCATTCGCTGACCAAGTTCATGAATGGCCATGGCGATGCCCTGGGCGGCGCGGTCATCGGGGGGAAGGCGCTCATCGCGCGGTTGCGGTCGCGGTCGGGGGTTTACCTCGGGGCGACCCTGTCGGCGCAGAATGCCTGGGCGATCCTTCGGGGGATCGACACTCTGTTCCCCCGGCTGCGGACGTCCTGCGCAAATGCTGCGGTCTTGGCCGGGTTCCTGGCCTCGCATCCCAAGGTGACCAAGGTGACCTGGCCCGGGGCCGAGGATCACCCGCAACGCGCGCTTGCGCTTCGGCAGATGGACCTGGGCGGGGGGATGATCACCTTCCAGGTCGCGGAGCCTCATGCCATGGCGCGGGCCATGGCCGAGCGGCTGCGGGTCATCCATTACGCCTTTTCGCTGGGTCATCAGCGGTCGATCTGCGTGCTGATCCCGACGGCGGAAATCCAGGCCTCGACCTTTCGGATGGAGGGGGCGGCGCTTGAACGCTATCGGACCTGGGCGGGGGAGGGGGTCTTCCGGCTCTCGGTCGGGCTGGAGGATCCTGCGGACCTGGTCGAGGACCTGGCAAGGGCCCTCGGATAGGGGCCCTGGGATAGGGGCCTTGGGATAGGGAAAACCCGGAGGCGGGGGGACGCCGCCTCCGGGGATACTCGCACGGAAAAGGGTTGTGTCGAAAGACTGCTCGAGGCTTCTGCGCCTTCTGGGTAATTCAGTAGATCAGGCCGTCGAAGATCCCATAGGCGCCGCCACGGGTGTTCAGGTCGGCGAGGCGGCCCTGGGATTGCGCATAGGCGGTGACGGCCTGGTAGGTGCCCGGCCCGAAGGCGCCGTCGATGCCGCCGCGGTAATAGCCATAGTTGGCCAGGGTCGACTGGATGCGCAGGCGCTCATTCCGGGAATAGGAGTTGAAGGCCTGGGCGGCGGCCGTCGAATAGACCGAAGGGGCGGGCTGGTAGACGGGGGGCTGCTGGTAAACCGGCGGCTGGTAGACCGGAGGCTGATAGACGGGCGGCTGGTAGACGGGCTGCGGTTGCGGTTGCGGCCTCGCATGGGCCTGGCGGTTCATGTCCTTGATGATCGCCCCCGCGATGATCGCGGCGAGGACGCCCTTGGTGAAGTTCTGTTCGTTCTTGCCCCAGGCCATCGCCGGGGCGGGGAGGGCCAGTGCCGCGATCAGGGCGGCAGTGAGGGCCTTGGACTTGAGGGAGAGAAGAGGCAGCATCTCTGGTTCCTTTCTGCGGCGGGTTTGTCGCCGTCGGGTAAGCCAGAGATGGGGCAGGGGCCGAAGTTAGACAAAAACGCGGGCTTGATAGGCGATAACACGCGCCCCCAACCCGGTCTTGAAAATCGGCTTGCCCTTGCTAAGCTTCGGAAAAACGGAGTTTCCATGACCTTCCGCTGTTTCGCGCGCCTTGTGCTTGTTGTCGTCTGTGTTCTGGGCTCCGTGGCGCGGGCCGAGGGCGTCCTCAGGGGAGAGGCGCCGGACTGGGCCGTTTTCCTGCCCCTTCCCGAGAAGGTGACGCGCCAGCCGGGTGACCAGGGCGGCGTGCACAACGTGATGGTCGATGTCCAGGTCGTCTTGGAGGGAGGGGAGGAGGTCTACTTCCAACGCTTCGTCAGGGCGGCGGTGACCCGGGCCGGGGTCGAAGGCGCGGCGAGCTTTCAACTGGACTTCGACCCGGGGTCAGAGACCGTGACGCTGGTGGCCCTGCGGCGCTGGCGGGGCGGGCAGGCGCTTGACCTCGCCGACCGGGTGCGGCCCGAGGTGATCCGGCGCGAGACCGGGCTCGAGGTCGGAATCCTCGACGGGTCGCTGACGGCGGTCTACCAGGTGCCCGATGTCAAGGTCGGCGACCTGGTCGAATTCGCCTGGGTCACCCGTCGCCGTCCCTATATCGCGGACCTGCCCCTGGCGTTTTCGATGCCGTTGCAGACCGACTTGCCCATGGACCTCGTGCATTTCGGCTTTCACTGGCCGGCGGGGCGGGCGCTGCATGCCGATCCGGTTCCGGACTTGGCCGGCCTGACCGCGACCGAGGGCCCCGGCTGGCAGGGCGCGCGCCTTCTGGAGTGGACCCTGCGCGGCGATCAGGGCGTCGAACTGGAAGAGATGACCGCGATGGAGGCCGATCCCTATGCCACGGTGCGCCTGTCGGAGGCGGCGGATTGGGGGCCGGTCGTGGCCGCGCTTGCGCCGCATTACCGGGCCGATTACCCCCTGCCGCCCGATTGGCAGGCCAGGCTCACCGAGATCGCCAAGGCCCATCCCGCGCCCGAGGACCAGGCCCTGGCCGTCCTGCGGCTCGTGCAGGACGACATCCGCTATGTCTCCTTGTCGATGGGCGCCGGGGGCTACCTGGCGCGCAAGCCCGCCGAGGTGGTCGAAACCGGATATGGCGATTGCAAGGACAAGGCGCTTCTGACCCGTCAGAGCCTCGCTTTCCTCGGCATCGCCTCGGATGTCGCACTGACCGACCTGGACGAGGGGCGCGGGCTGCCGCTCCAGCCGCGTGCGCTTTGGGTCTTTGACCATGCGATCCTGCGGATTTCCCTGGGCGGCAAGACCTGGTGGGTCGATCCGACGCAAAGCCTCCAGGGCGGGAGCCTGGCGACCCAGGCCGTTCCCGAAGTGGCCTTTGCCCTGCCCTTGACCGGCCCCGGCCAGAAGGTGCTGGAGCCCGTGCCCTATGACCCAAAGACCCAGGCTTGGGTCGAGGTGGACGAATCCTTCGAGGTCAACGACCTGGGCATGTTCCTTGTGGTTCAGACGCGCTATGGCGGGCGCAAGGGCGACGATGAGCGCGCAAGCCTCGCGACCGCCAGCGAAGAGGATGCCCAGACGGAGCTCCTGTCCTGGTATCTGGACACATTCGACGGGATGGAGCCGGTCGGAAAGCTCTTGGTGACCGACGACCGGGAGGCCGGCGTGGTGACCAAACTGGCCATGGCACGGATGACGGCGGCGGCGGTCGAGGCCTCGGGCGTGTTGAGCGACATGCGCTTCGAAACCGGAGAGCTGTTCGGCGACCTGACGCTGCCCCTGCCCGCGCCGCGCCGCTGGGCGCTGGGACTGGGCGGGCCGCTGTCGCTGCGCCAGACCACCCGGGTCGCGGTTCAGGACCAAACCCTGAACCCGCCCGAGGGGTTCAGCCTCTATTCCAGGGCTTTCGACTACAGTTTCTCCAGCTACCAGGACCACGGCGACCTGGTCCTGGACTGGTCCTACCTGCGCCACCCCGGCCCGATCCCCGCCGATCAGGTCGAGGCCCTGGCCCCGCAGATCCGCAAGCTGCGCGATTCGACGACTTACAGTTGGGACCTGCGGGAATGAATTGGCCCCCCGCCAGGGCGGGGGGCCATCTGGTCCGGCTTGGCGCTCAGACCGAGAGGCAGATGTATTTCATCTCGAGGTAATCCTCGATCCCGTGGTGGGAGCCTTCGCGGCCCAGGCCCGATTGCTTGACGCCGCCAAAGGGGGCGACTTCGGTCGAGATCAGACCCGTATTCACGCCGACCATGCCATATTCCAGCTGCTCCTGGACGCGGGTGATGCGGCCGATGTCGCGGGAGTAGAAATAGGAGGCCAGGCCGAAGATCGTGTCATTGGCCAGAGCGATGATTTCCTCTTCGGTGTCGAATTTGAAGAGGGGGGCGAGGGGGCCGAAGGTCTCCTCGGTCGCGACCTTGGCGGTCGGCAGGACGCCGGTCACCACGGTGGGCTCGAAGAAGGTGCCGCCGAGCGCGTGGCGCTTGCCGCCGGTGACGATCTTGCCACCCGAGGCCAGGACGTCGGCGATATGCTCTTCGACCTTGGCGACGGCGTCTTCGTTGATCAGCGGGCCAGTGGTGGTGCCCGCCTTCAGCCCGTCGCCGATAGAGAGCTTGTTGACCGCGGCCGCCAGCTTCTCGGCGAAGGCGTCATAGACCCCGGCCTGGACATAGATCCGGTTGGCGCAGACGCAGGTCTGGCCGTTGTTGCGGAACTTCGAGATCATCGCGCCTTCGACGGCTTTGTCCAGGTCGGCGTCGTCGAAGACGATGAAGGGGGCGTTGCCGCCGAGTTCCATCGAGCATTTCAGGACCTGGTCGGCGGCCTGGCGCAGGAGGATGCGGCCGACCTCGGTGGAGCCGGTGAAGGTCAGTTTGCGGACCTTCGGGTTCTCGCAGAATTCCTTGCCGATGTCGGAGGAGCGCGACGAGGTGATGACGGAGAAGACGCCAGCGGGGACGCCGGCGCGCTCGGCCAGGACGGCGAGAGCGATGGCCGAAAGCGGCGTCTCGGCGGCAGGGCGGGCGACGAAGCCGCAGCCGGCGGCCAAGGCGGGGGCCGCCTTGCGGGCGATCATCGCGTTGGGGAAATTCCAGGGCGTGATCGAGCAGGCCACGCCGATGGGCTGCTTGATCACCGTGATGCGCTTGTCGCGCTGATGGCCGGGGATGGTCTCGCCATAGATGCGCTTGGCCTCTTCGGCGAACCATTCGATATAGGAGGCGCCGTAAGCGCATTCGCCCTTGGCCTCGGCATGGGGTTTGCCCTGTTCAGCGGTCAGGATGGTGCCGAGGTCGTCGAGGTTCTCCATGCAGAGGTCGAACCACTTGCGCAGCACGGCGGCGCGCTCCTTGCCGGTGTGCTGGGCCCATCCGTGGCGGGCCTTGTCGGCGGCCGCGATGGCGCGGGCGGCGTCGGCGCGGGTCAGGTCGGGGACATGGGCGATGACATCGCCGCGCGCCGGGTTGGTGACGGCGAAGGTCTTGCCGTCGGCAGCCTCGATCCATTGGCCCGCGACATAGGCCTTGTTCGGCAGAAGCGTCGGATCCTTGAGCAGGGCGCGCAGGTCGGTGACTTGGTCGAGCATAGGGGCCTCCTGTGGGTTGCATTTGCTTTGCCGCAGGGGCGAAGGTTTGTCCAATTCGGCTTGGCGGTTGGACTTATGCTTTGGGGTTATTTGGCCTTAGGGCGGCCTTGGGCGGACCCCTTGGAGGGGCTGTCTGCCCCTCCAAACCTCCCCGAGAGATATTTGAGCCAAGTTGAAAACATTAGCGGAGCCAGTCGTCTTCGCGGGTCACAAGGGAGAGGCCCGCGAATTGGGCGAGGCGGGCGAGTTCGGCGTCGAGCTTGGCCTGGCGGGCCTTGGTGAAGGTGATGCCCGGTTCGGGCCAGAGGGCGCGGAGGTGCAGGGCGTCCTGGTCCCTTCGCGCTTTGGCGTCGAGGCGGGCGATGAGGCGGTCTCCTTCCAGGACGGGGAAGACGTAATAGCCGTATTGGCGCTTGGGTTCGGGGACGAAGACCTCGATCCGGTAGCGGAAGCCAAAGAGGAACTCCGCGCGGTCGCGGTCGCGGAGCGCGGGGTCGAAGGGGGAGAGGATGCGCAGGCGCGAAGGGGGCTCGGGCGGGGCCGCGGTCAGGGTCTCGGGGCGGGTGAGGGTCTTTTTCGTGGTCCCATCGGCGCCCTGGAGGAGGGTCTGGGTGACCTCGCCGCGCTTTAGCGCTGCATCGGCCCAGGCCTTGGCCTCGACGGGGGTGATGATGTGCCAATAGGCGCGCAGTTCGGAAGGGTCGGCGAAGGTGAGGCGGTCCAGGGCGGAGTTGCAGGCCCAGTCGATCATCTCGGCGCGTGTGCCGGAGGGGTGGCGGTGGGCTTCGGGGATCACGCGCTCGGTCAGGTCATAGACCTTGCGGAAGGCCTCGCGGCGGGTGATGGCCAGCGCGCCGGTCCGCCAGAGCCATTCCAGCGCGGTCTTCGAGGGCTTCCAGTCCCACCAGCCGCCTTGGCCCGAGTCCTCATCCTGGCCGACATCCGAGACGGTCAGGGGCCCCTCGTCGCGGATGCGCTGCAGGATGGTCTGGAACTGCTCCTCGTAGCCGGGGCGGAACCAGGAGGCCCATTTCGTTGCCAGCCGCGCCTCGGCCTCTTGGTAGCGGTGGTGCCAATGCGGGTGGAATTCGGTCGGGATGATCGAGGCGTCATGGGTCCAGTGTTCGAAGAGCTGGCGCCCAGCCAGGAGCTTGTCCAGCGTCTCGGGGCGGTAAGCGTTGCGGCGCGACCAGAGGATCATGTGATGGGCGCGGGCGACGGTGTTGATGCTGTCGACCTGGACGAAGCCGATGCGGTGGATCAGCGCGCCGATGTCTTGCGGTTTGGCGGGGAGGGTCGGGGCCTCGGCCAGGGCATGGGAGGCCAGGAAGAGGCGGCGGGCCTGGGGGTTGGTCAGCATGGGTGGCGGGCCTGGAAGGCGGAGAGTTCGGCCGGGGTTGGCGATTGGCCGCAGAAGATCAGGACGTAATCGGGGATGCGGGAGAGGCGCTGGGAGAGGGATTCCTCGGTCCGCATGGCGATATAACCCACCTGGGTCAGGTAAAGCGCGCGGGCGCGGGTATCGGCCTCGTGGGCGGGGAAATGGTGGCGGAGGAAGAGGGCGGTGAGGGCCTGGGTCCGGGTCTCGTCGGTTGCGGCCAGGGTTGTGGCCAGGGCGGGATCGGTCAGGGCCCAGGTGCGGATGGCGAATTCGAGACGGCTATCAAAGAGGGCGGGCGTGATCCAGAGGTCGCAGATCGAGAGCATGGCCTCGGCGATGGTCTTTGCCGGGGCCTCGCAGCGGGCGACAAGCTGGGCGGTGTTGCGGCTTTCCCAGCGGGTGATGAGGCCGGCAAGCAGCGCCTCACGGTCGGGGAAGTGCCAGTAAAACGAGGTGCGGGAGAGGCCGAGTTTCGCGGCCAGCGGCATGACCTTGACCGCCTCGACGCCCCCCTCGACGAGGAGGTCATAGGCGGCATCCAGCCACAGCTCCGGCGTGCCCCGCCAGCCTTTGTCGGGTTTGGTGTCCATGCAGGGGAGAGTAGGGGGCTGGGGGGAGGGGGGCAAGGGGGGAGGGTTGATGTCGGATATGTTGTGCCGTTAGCCTTACGCGCCAGGACCACATTTGGAGGGCCGCATGCCGGACGAGATTTTTCATTACTGCTCGCCTCAGGTCTTTTTGTCTTTGATCCAAAGAAAGGAGCTTTGGCTGACCTCTTTGACCCAGTCGAATGATGGCTTGGAGGGAGACTGGATGCTGCGGGAATGGCTAAGTAGATTTGATCTGAAAAAAGGGAAGACTGAGCGCGATAGGCAAACGGGGGCCCGCTGGGCGGTAAGGATGGCGCTTAGGTTCAGGACTCATTGAGTTTCAGAGCCAGAAGATGACAGTTGCGGCGAGTGCGATGGCCGAGAGGTAGACCTTGGGACATCTGTCGTAGCGGGTTGCGATCCTGCGCCAGTCCTTGAGGCGGCC
>NZ_JAABNR010000003.1 GCF_009925085.1 Stagnihabitans tardus
CTGACACCTTGATCATCGGTCCATCAGGTCTCCCCAACTTCCCTACAAGGCCGATATGCTAGCTTTCAGACGCCGATGCGCCCAAACCGCCCGCATATCCCTTCGTTCATTACAGTTTCAAAGAGCAGCAGACACAAAAATCACCAGACCGCCAATCCCTTGGCGCGTCCCGCAACCTCGTATCCAGTAGTTCAACCTCACTTCGTTCGCCGCTTCCCGTCGCTTTCGCTTCGTTCCGTCCGCACCGTCGTTCGGTGAAGCGGTGTTTAGGCCCACACCAAAAAACCCGCAAGAGGAAAAAAGCACGGTTGTCGCATTTTCTTTGCTTTTCCCGATTTTCCCGCGAAATCCGATGGTTGACGAAATCTTAACCATTTGGTCAGGGGGTTTGCCGCAACTTTCTTTCGCAGTCGCAGCATGGCCTAGCCCCAAACCACCCGACTCGGACCGAACTTCCAGACCCTTGCGGCCAGGAGCCCTGCCAGGATCGCGGCATAGATCAGAATCTCTGCCCCCCAGACCTTTTGCACCATGATGAAATGCACCACGGCCAGGATCGCCGCCGGATAGGCCAGCTTGTGCAGCCGAACCCAGGTCTTGCGCAGCCAGCGGATCGAGCGGTCGTTCGAGGTCACGGCCAGGGGGATCAGCAAGACAAAGCTCGCCATGCCGATCATGATATACCAGCGCTTCACCAGGTCGTCGGCGATCTGGTCCCAGCGCAGGCCCATGTCCAGCACCAGCCAGGTCAGAAGGTGCAGCACCACGAGGCCGAAGGCCACAAGGCCGATCTGCCGCCTGAAGCGCAGCGCATTCACCCCCACCCAGCGCAGCGGCGTGATCATCAGCCCCAGGAGAAGGAAGCGCACGGCCCAGAGGCCGAGCCCCCTTTCGATGTCCCGCACCGGGTCGATGGCCGATAACCCCGGCACCACGACCCATGCGGCAACGGCCAGCCCGACGACATAGAGGCTCCAGGTCGGGATGCGGCGGAGCCCCTGGTTCAGCGCCTCCATCAGTAATTCTCCGCCAGGTCCATCCCGGCATAGAGGCTGGCAACCTGGTCCCCATAGCCGTTGAACATCAGCGTGTCCTGGCGGCCGCCGAAGAGCCCCGCCCCGATGACGCGCTCGGAGGCCTGGCTCCAGCGCGGGTGATCCACCGTCGGGTTCACATTGGCATAGAACCCGTATTCGTTGGCGGCCATCATGTTCCAGGTCGTCTGCGGCATCTGGTCGACCAGCGATATCCGCACGATCGCCTTGATCGACTTGAAGCCGTATTTCCACGGCACCACCAGCCGGATCGGAGCGCCGTTCTGGTTGGGAAGCGGCTTGCCGTAAAGCCCGGTGGCCATCAGCGTCAGGGGATGCATCGCCTCATCCAGCCGCAGACCCTCGCGATAGGGCCAGTCCAGGATTCCCATCTTCTGCCCCGGCATCTCTTCCGGTCGCACCAGGGTTTCGAAGGCGACATACTTGGCCCCGGGCTGCACGCCGAGCTTGCCCAAGAGCGCTGCCAGCGGCACGCCGTTCCAGGGGATCACCATCGACCAGGCCTCGACGCAACGGAAGCGGTAGATGCGCTCTTCGACCGTCAGGCCCGTCAGCAGCTCGCCCAGGTCATAGTCGCCGGGCTTGTCCACCAGCCCATCGACCTTCACCGTCCAGGGCTGCGTCGTCAGCATCGAGGCATTGGCGGCAGGGTCCTCCTTGCCGGTGCCGAACTCGTAGTAATTGTTGTAGCCGGTGATCTCTTCCCAAGTGTTGGGCGTCAGCTCTTCGGCCCGGGCTAGGCCGGGCGTCAGGCCCAGGGCCAGCCCCCCCGCCATGATCTGGCGGCGGTTCAGATACAGTTTCTCGGGGGTCACATCGGACCAGCTCAGGGTCTTCATCGGCGGCTCCTCCTTGGGGTGCTAAGGAGGATACGTTGAAAACCGCCGTTTGTTTCATTTCACCGCGTCACGGTGGCGTGAAAGATCGGGCCGTGACAGCAGCCGCGTGACGACGGGCATGGTCAGGACCGTGGAGCCGACCGCCATCAGCAAAAGCGCGGTAAAGGCGGCGGGCGAGATGATCTCCTTGTCCAGGAGGATATTGGCGAAGATGATCATGATCAGCGCCTTGGTCTGCAAGAGCCAGCCGATCACCCAGGTCTCGCGGCCCCAGCCCAGTTGCCGCCCCGCCAGCCAGACGCCGAGGAGCTTGCCGCCGACCGAGGCCACCAGGAGCAGGAGAGCCGCCGCCAGCACAACCCAGCCTCCGGCCTGGAACCCGGTCCGCAGCCCGGTCGACAGGAAAAAGACCGGCATCATGACCAGAAGCCAGGCCTCGCGCAGGCGGTCGACGCGGGTCACGTCGAACCACCGCGCCTCCAGCACCGCGCCAGCCAGGAAGGCGCCGACCATGAAATGCAGCCCCGCCCAGTCCGAGACGAAGGCCAGCGCGATCATCCAGACCAGGGCCACGGGCCAGCGGTCCGTCGGCCTCAGCCGGGGGACCAGCCGCCGAACGAGGGGCGACAGGGTCAGAAGGATCAGGACAAAGCCCAGTTGCCGGCTGACCCGCGTCCAGTCCAGAAGGATCAGCGCCAGCACCGCCCAGATCGCGATATCGTCCAGCGAGGCATAGCGCAGGATGCGTTGCCCCAGGGGTCGGCGGAGCAGGTCCAGTTGATCCAGGAACAAGATCAGGATCGGCAGGGCCGTCACGGCGCAGGCCATGCCGATGCCCAATGCCGTTTGCCAAGGATGGCCCGCCGCGCCCATCCAGCCCTCGGTCTGCAAAAGCACCCCACCCGCCAGCGTCCCCAGCACCAGCGGCACGCCCAGCGCAAAGCCCGCCGCCGTCACTGTCTCGCGCCGGTTGGCGAGCGCTTCGGATATGTCCAGTTCCAGACCGGCGATGAAGACAAAGACCGTGACCGCCCAAAGCCCCAGCGCGTTCAGCGACGCGATGACCTGAGGGGTGAATATCTCGCCATGCAGCCCGGGGGCCACTGCGCCGAAGACGCCAGGCCCCAAGAGGATGCCGCCGACGATCTGAACCACGACCAGCGGCAGCGTGATCTTGCCCCACAGCCGCCAAAGCGCCCAGGGCAGGGCGAAGATCACCAGAAGGGCCAGAAGCAGGGTCTCGTTCGGCGTCATCGCGCGTCCTTGTGCAAAGCGCCTCAGACTAGCGTGACCAAGGCCCGCGTCAATCACGCGCTCATCACTTTGAATTCAGGCGGAAAAGGTGAACCGGGTGAAACTTTCGCCCGTAAACTCCGTGCCAATCCCGGCAGATACCAAGGTGACCCCATGATCCGCAGAACCTTTCTGGCCCTGACCGCTTCCGTCTCGCTCCTGTCTGCCCCGGCCTTCGCCCAGGACAAGGACATCGTCGACACCGCCGTCGGCGCGGGCAGCTTCACCACGCTCGTCGCGGCCGTTCAGGCCGCCGGCCTGGTCGAGACCCTGAAGGGCCCCGGCCCCTTCACCGTCTTTGCGCCGACCGATGCCGCCTTTGCCGCCCTGCCCGCGGGCACGGTGGAAGACCTCTTGAAGCCCGAGAACAAGGACAAGCTGGTCGCCATCCTGACCTATCACGTCGTCCCGGGCAAGGTGATGGCCGCTGATCTGACCGAGGGCATGAAGGCCGCCTCCGTGCAGGGTGGCGAGCTGACCTTCACGCTGGAGGGCGGCGCGAAAGTCAACGGCGCGGTGATCTCGACCGCCGATATCGCGGCGACCAATGGCGTGATCCACGTCATCGACAGCGTCATCCTGCCGCCGATGTAAGCCGAACCGGTGGGCCTTGCCAGCCCGCCAAAAACGGGGGGAGCCTTCTGGCTCCCCCCGTTCCTTTTGGACCTTCTGGTCCCATCCGTTTGCACGGACCTCAATGCACCCGCACTTCCGCAGGCCTTTCCTTGGTCGAGCGCAGGACGCGGTCCCCGATCACCAGCCCATCGGGTGCCGCCGAGATCGTGACGGTGGACCCGTCCAGCACCTCGCCCCCCAGGATCATCTGCGCCAGTTGATCCTGCAGATGCCGCTGGATCACCCGCTTCAGGGGCCGAGCGCCATAGACCGGGTCGTAGCCCTCATCCGCCAGCCACTGCCGCGCCGCCGCGTCGGTCTCCAGCGTGATCTTGCGCGCCGCGAGCCGGGCCTCCAGCTTCTTCAGCTGGATGTCCACGATGGCGCCCATGTCACCCCGGCCCAGGCGCTCGAAGATGATCGTCTCGTCCAGGCGGTTCAGGAATTCGGGGCGGAAGTGACCCCGCACCGCCTCCATCACCTCGGCCCGGGCGCCAGTCGGGTCAGCGCCCTCGGGCAACTGGGACAGGGAATAGGCCCCCAGGTTGGACGTCAGGATGATCAGCGTCTGCTTGAAGTCCACCGTCCGGCCCTGGCCATCGGTCAAAACGCCATCATCCAGCACCTGCAACAGCACGTTGAAGACATCCGGATGGGCCTTTTCCACCTCGTCGAAGAGGACCACCTGGTAGGGCCGCCGCCGCACGGCCTCGGTCAGCACCCCGCCTTCATCGTAACCGACATAGCCCGGAGGCGCGCCGATCAGACGCGAGACGGCATGTTTCTCCATGAACTCCGACATGTCGATGCGGACCATCGCGCTATCGTCGTCAAAGAGATACTCGGCCAGGGCCTTGGTCAGCTCGGTCTTGCCCACGCCGGTCGGGCCGAGGAAGAGGAAAGAGCCCAAAGGCCGCCCCTCATCGTTCAGCCCGGCCCGCGCCCGCCGCACGGCGTTCGAGACAGCGGTGACCGCCGCCTTCTGGCCGACAACCCGCTTGCCGATCTGCTCTTCCATCTTCAGAAGCTTTTCCTTCTCGCCCTCCAGCATCTTGGAGGTCGGGATGCCGGTCCAGCGTTCGACCACTTCCGCGATCTGTTCAGGCCGCACGGCTTCCGAGACCAGGGCCTGGCCCTGCCGCGTCTCGGCCTCGGCCAAGGCCTTCTCCAGCGCGGGGATGCGCCCATATTGCAGCTCCCCGGCCTTGGCGAAGTTGCCCTCGCGCTTGGCGCCGTCCAGTTCGGCCCGGGCGCGGTCCAGCTGCTCCTTGATATCCCGCGCCTTCTCCAAGGAGTCGCGCTCGGCCTGCCAGGTCGCCGTCATCGAGGCCGAAGCCTGCTGCAGATTGGCCAGCTCCTTCTCCAGCTTCTCCAGCCGGTCACGAGAGGCGGCATCGTCTTCCTTCTTCAAGGCCTCGGCTTCGATCTGCAGCTGCAGGATCTGGCGGTCGAGGGCGTCGAGTTCCTCGGGCTTGGAGTCCACTTCCATCCGCAGACGGGAGGCTGCCTCGTCCATCAGGTCGATCGCCTTGTCGGGCAGGAAACGGTCGGTGATGTAGCGATGCGACAGGGTCGCCGCAGCCACCAGCGCCGCATCGGCGATCCGCACGCCGTGGTGCAGCTCGTACTTCTCCTTGATGCCGCGCAGGATGGAAATGGTATCCTCCACCGTGGGCTCGGAGACCATCACCGGCTGGAAGCGCCGGGCCAGGGCCGCGTCCTTCTCCACATACTTGCGATACTCATCCAGCGTCGTGGCGCCGACGCAATGCAGCTCCCCGCGCGCCAAGGCCGGCTTGATCAGGTTGGCCGCATCCATCGCGCCATCCGATTTCCCCGCGCCCACCAGAGTATGCATCTCGTCGATGAAGAGGATGATCTCCCCTTCCGCCGAGGTCACCTCGTTCAAGACCGCCTTCAGCCGTTCTTCGAACTCGCCGCGATACTTCGACCCGGCAATGAGCGACCCCATGTCGAGCGCCATCAGCTTCTTGTTGCGCAAGCTTTCGGGCACATCGCCATTGACGATCCGCAGCGCGAGCCCTTCGGCAATCGCCGTCTTGCCCACGCCGGGCTCGCCGATCAGGACCGGGTTGTTCTTGGTCCTGCGGCTCAGGACCTGCATGGTCCGCCGGATCTCGTCATCGCGGCCGATGATCGGGTCGATCTTGCCTTGCTCCGCCGCCTCGGTCAGGTCGCGGGCATATTTCTTCAGCGCATCATAGCCCTCTTCGGCCGAGGCCGTATCCGCCGTCCGCCCCTTGCGGATGTCGTTGATCGCCGCATTCAGCTTCTGCGCCGTCACCGCCCCCGCATCCAGAGCGCTCTTGGCCGCCGAAGTGACCAGGCACAAAGCCATCAGCACCCGCTCGACGGGCACGAAGGAATCCCCCGCCTTCTTGGCGACCTTCTCGGCCTCGTCCAGGACCTTGACCAGCCCCGGATCGGTGAAGGGCTGCGCATCGCCTGTGACCTTGGGGAGTTTCCCCAGGGCCAGGTCCAAAGCCTCGACCACGCGGGCGGGCTCGCCCCCGGCGCGGCGGATCAGGTTGGACGAGAGCCCCTGTTCGTCATCCATCAGGGCTTTCAGCAGGTGTTCGGGCGCCAGCCTCTGGTGGCTTTCCCGCATCGCGATGGTCTGGGCGGCCTGCAAGAAGCCGCGCGACCGTTCCGTGAATTTCTCCAAATTCATCGTTACTCTCCTTTGAAGCACCGTCCGAAGCGCCCAAAGTGGCACGCTTCATCGGCCTTGCCCTTGATCTGGGATAAGACCCCGCCCGCTGCAAGACCGCCAAGAGGTCGCGGGGCGAAAATTCCCGTGCTATGCCTTTGGGATGACTCTGAAAGACAAACTCCACGCCCGGGCCATGGAGGAGGGTTTCTCCGCCATGGGCATCTGCGCGCCCGATGCCATCCCGCAGGCCTCCGAGCGGCTGGCGGCTTTCGTGGCCCAGGGCGCGCATGGGCAGATGTCCTGGATGGCCGAACGGATGGAGTGGCGCGGCAACCCCGCCGCTTTGTGGCCCCAGGCGCGCTCGGTCATCATGCTGGCCGAGGTCTATCCGGGTGCCCGCAGCCCAACGCCGCCCGATCATGGCGAGATCTCGATCTATGCCCAGGGCAAGGATTACCACGACCTGGTCAAGCGGCGGCTGAAACGGCTTGGCGGCTGGCTGGTGGCCGAGGCGAAAAAGGCGGGGGAGGTGCCCGAGATCAAAGTCTTCGTCGACACCGCCCCGGTGATGGAGAAGCCGCTCGCCCAGGCCGCGGGCCTGGGCTGGCAGGGGAAACACACCAATCTCTTGTCCCGCGACCTTGGCAACTGGTTCTTCCTCGGCGCGATCTTCACCACGCTCGACCTGGAGAAAGACGCCCCCGAGGTCAGCCATTGCGGCTCCTGCACCGCCTGCCTGGAGGCCTGCCCGACGAAAGCCTTCCCCGCGCCCTATCAACTCGACGCAAGGCGCTGCATTTCCTATCTGACCATCGAGCACAAGGGCCCCGTCGACCTCGACCTGCGCGAGGGCCTGGGGAACCGCATCTACGGCTGCGACCTCTGCCTCGCCGCCTGCCCCTGGAACAAGTTCGCGGCCGAGGCGAAGGAAATCGGCTATGCCTCCCGCACCGGCAACCCGCCCCTGGCCGAGTTGGCGAGCCTGGACGATGCCGCCTTTCGGGAGCGTTTCGCGGGCAGCCCGATCAAGCGGATCGGCAGGGATCGCATGGTCCGGAACGTGCTTTACGCCATCGGGAACTCGGGCGACCCTTCGCTTGCCGCCTCCGCCGAGGCCCTGCGGGAGGACCCCGACCCCACGGTGGCCGAAGCCGCCGCCTGGGCGCTCAGCCGGCTAGCCGGTCCCGCAGCGCGGTGATCTGGTCGCGGAGCGCGGTCAGCCTCTCGACCTCCAGCCCGCAGGCGTCGAAGATGCAGCGGCTGATATGGCCCGCCTCGGCCTTCAGCCCAGCGCCCTTTTCGGACAGCGTCACCCGCACCTGGCGTTCGTCCTGCTCATCCCGCGCCCGCGCCACCAGGCCCTGCGCCTCCATCCGCTTCAAGAGCGGGGTAAGGGTGTTGGACTCCAGCCCCAGCGCCCGGCCAAGGTCGGTGACGCGGCGGCCGTCCTCCTCCCACAGCGCCATCAGCACCAGGAACTGCGGATAGGTCAGGCCGAGGGGGGCAAGCAGCGGTTGATAGACCCTCTGCATGGCGTGGTTGGCCGAATAGAGGGCAAAGCAGATCATGTCAGGCAGGGTCAGCTGGCTCATGCAATCTGATTAAATCGCGCGCGATTAAAAAGCAAGTTGACCGAATCGAAGGGGAGGGATATTCAATCGCTAACGACTTAATCGCAAACGATGGAGATTCCCATGACGGTCGATCCGAAGTATTTCACCGAAGCCACCGCGACGGGCGGCGGCCGCAATGGCCTGGCCAAACTGGCCAATGGTCAGCTGACCGTCACGCTGGCGACCCCGAAAGAGCTTGGCGGGACGGGCCTCGGCCACAATCCCGAAGAGCTCTTCGCGCTTGGCTATGCCGCCTGCTACCTGGGTGCCATGCGCTTTGCGGCGCAGTCCGAAAAGCTGGGGACGGTGCCCGAGGATGCGACGGTGACGGCCAAGGTCGGGATCGGTCCGCGCTCGGAGGGCGGCTTCGGCCTGGCCATCACGCTCGAGGTCAAGATGCCGGGCGTCGACAAGGCCGTGGCCGAAAAGATCGCCGAGCGCGGCCATTTCATCTGCCCCTATTCGCACCTGTCGCGCGGTGGCGTGCATGTGGCGACCGTGGTCGCCTGAGGTTGGCCGCAGGGGGTTGCGCGCCCCCCGCACCCACCCGAAGAGCGGGGGCTTCACACCCCCGCCGCGTTCATCGGTGCTCGGACCCATGGCGCAGCGATGGACGCACCCGTGGGATATTTTTGGACCAATGAACAAGGGGCGGCTTCGGTCGCCCCTTTCCTTTTGCCGGGGCCTTGCTAGCCTTTCGGGAAACAGGGAGGCTGACATGGGTCGTTTGGCGGGCAAGGTTGCGATCATTTCGGGCGGGGCGACCGGGATCGGCGAGGCCTCGGTGCGGTTGTTCGCCGCCGAGGGAGCTGCCGTCGGAATCATCGATCGCAACGTCCAGGCCGGACAGGCCCTGGCGCAGGACTTGCAGTCGGCAGGGCACCGGGTGGTCTTTGCCGAGGCCGATGTCAGTCGGCGGGGCCCCGTGGAGGCTGCTGTCGCGCAGGTGCGCGCCGCGCTGGGGCCGGTGAACGTCCTCTTCAACCATGCCGGCACCATCGTCATCAAACCCTTCCTCGAGACCAGCGAAGAGGACTGGGACGGGCTTTTCGATATCAACGTCAAGTCCATGTACCTGATGACCCGCGCCGTCCTGCCCATGATGCTGGACCAGGGCAAGGGCGCCATCGTCTGCACCGCTTCGATCTCCGGCTTCTACGCCACGCCGAACGAGGTGCTTTACGACGCGACCAAGGCCGCCTGCGCCATGTTCTCCAAGGCCATCGCCATCGAGTTCCGCGACCGTGGCATCCGCTGCAACGCCGTCTGCCCGGGCTTCATCCTCACCCCCCATGGCCGTCGCGAGGTCGCCGACCTGACGGCGCTTGGGGTCGATGTCTCGGAGGCTGCGATGAAGGCCGCCCAGGGGCGCTTCGGCCTGCCCGAAGATATCGCAAGGGCGGCGCTTTACCTCGCCTCGGATGATGCGGAATTCGTCAACGGGACAGAACTCTTCGTCGACAACGGCTTCTCTGCGGTCTGACCAAGCCGATCTCGGACGTTAGGGGAATATTCAGGAGCGGTTCCTAGACTGACTCGGTCTTGTTTCAGGAAACCGCCATGCGCCGCGCCATCCTTGCCCTCTGTCTTGTCGTGCCCTGCGCGAGCGTCTCAACCGCCGAAGTCTCGAAAGAAGTCAAGGAAAGCTACCGCCGCCCCTTGACCGTGCCCTTCCCGGCCGATGCGCCCTATGATCCGCGCATCGCCACCCTGGGCAAGATGCTCTATTTCGACCCCCGACTCTCGGGGGCGCAGAATCTCAGCTGCGCCTCCTGCCACAATCCCTCCTTCGGATCAGAGGCGCCCTCGGCCCGGTTCATCGGCGCGGCGGGTGTGCCGCTTGGCCGCCACACGCCGACGACGATCAATGTTGCCTGGGTCAGCCCGCTCTTTTGGGATGGTCGCGCCGCCACGCTGGAGGAACAGGCCAAGGGACCGATCACCAGCCCGGTCGAGATGAACGCCACGATGTCCCAGGTGGTCGAGCGGCTCTCCCGCGTGCCGCAATATGCCGAGACCTTCGACAAGCTCTTCCCGGGTGAGGGGTTGAGCGAAGGCTCGATCCTGAAATCCATCGCGATGTTCGAACGCACGCTGGTTGCGGGCTGGGCGCCCTTCGACCGCTGGATCGAGGGCAACGAGAATGCGATCTCGGCCGAGGCCAAGCGCGGATTCGAGCTCTTCATAGGCCAGGGCGCCTGTGCCAACTGCCATACGGGCTGGAACTTCACCGACAATCAGTTCCATGACATCGGCCTGCCCGGGAATGATCCGGGCCGCCTGGCAATCGATCCGTCCAACCCCTTGAACGAACACGCTTTCAAGACACCAGGCCTGCGCAACATCGCGCTTCGCGCGCCCTTCATGCATGACGGAACCCTGAAAGACCTGGGCGCGGTCCTGGACCACTACGCGAAGAAGGTCATCCAGAGACCCAGTCTCAGTCCCTCGATGGCACAAATCACCCTGTCACCGGAAGACAGCAAGGCCATCATCGCCTTTCTCGAAACCCTGACCGAAGAAACCAGCGCCATCTCCACTCCTGTATTGCCGGCGAACTGACATGCTCTCCATCCAGACCCGACTTCTGATCGTCATTTTCCTGCTTGGCATGACCGCCATCATTGGCAGCCTCGGCATGGGATATACCGCCTGGGCCATCTCGCTTGAGAAGGACAAGGTGGTGTCCGCCTCGTTGAACGCCTTGAACGCGGCCAATACCCTGACCCAGGGCTTGAACGATGCCCGCAAGGTCGTTGAAAAGGTCGAGGCCATGACCGAAATGGTCGACATGGCCAAGGTGCGCAAGGATTTCACGATCAAGACAGCCCTGATCGACACCTCGATCACCTCGATGAAATCCGCGACACTGTCCGAACAGATGCAAAAGGCCATCGAGACGTTCGAGGCGGCCAAGACGCAATGGGTCGAAGGGGCCAAGATCTTGCTCGGCTTCACCAAATCGGCCGAGATTCCGACATCCGAGCTCTTGCACCGCCAGGCGCAAGAGGTTCTGGCCCAGGCGTTGAAGATTGCGACAATCGCGCAGACCGATGCCAATGCCTATGTGTCAAAGGCCCGCGCCGACATGAAGACCAAGCTGATCCTGACGGCGGGCCTGATGTTGGCGGCCATCCTGCTTGTGGCGGGGATCGTTCTCTTCTTCTCGCGCCGCGTGGCGAAGTCGGTCGCCCAACTGGCGGCCCGGCTCAGGGCCATGTCGGGCGCCGGGGACAGCGGGTCTTCGCGGGACGAGGTGGCGCAGATGCGCTTTGCCGCCGAACGGCTCGAGCAAGAGTTCTCTGCCTTTCAGGCTGCACTTGGTCGGGCGACCATGGCGGCAGCCGCGGGCGATCTGACCGTGAGGATGGAAGAAACCGCCGCCCAGGAAGACCTGCGCGGGATCGCCGTCCAGATGAACCAGGTCTTCACTGCGGTCGAGGGCGCGACGGGGGCGATTTCCTCTGTCCTGCGCGACTATGCGGCGGGCAATCTCTCTGCGCGGATGACGGGCGATTACCAGGGGGTCTTTGCCGACCTGCAACGCGACGGCAACTCGACCGGAGAGAAGCTGGCCGAGCTGGTCGATCAGATCAAGGAAACCGCCGACCGCATCCGGATCGAGCTGCAACCGATCCAGAACGGCGCGCGCGACCTGTCCTCGCGTGCAAAGCGCCAGGCCGAACGTCTGCATGAGACGGCTGCAACCATGGTCGAGCTTTCCGCCACGGTCGAGGCCAATGCCAGCAATGCCTCAAGGGCGACCCAACTCTCCGAGGGCACGTCCGGCGCGGCGGTGAATGGCGGCAACGTGGCCTCCGAGGCGATTTCGGCGATCCGGCTGGTGTCGGAAAATGCTCGCCAGATCAACGAGATCACTGGCTATGTCGATGACATCGCCTTCCAGACCAACCTCTTGTCGCTGAATGCCGCGGTGGAGGCCGCGCGGGCGGGCGATGTCGGCAAGGGCTTTGCCGTCGTCGCGCATGAGGTGCGCATGCTGGCCAACAAGGCCGCCGATGCCTCGTCCGAGATCAAGAACCTGATCGGCCAATCGACGCGCAATGTGGGCAATGGCGTGAAATTCGTCGAGGCGACCGGCAAATCCCTGGTCGAGATTCACGACTCGGTCGACCAGGTGGTGGAGGCGGTCGGCCAGATCTCCACCGCCGTCAAGGAACAGGCGGCGGGCATCACGGCGGTGTCCGACATCGTCACCAGCTTGGAGCATGAGACCGGTCAGAACGCCCGCCTCGCCTCGGATTCCGCCTCGGCCGTCGATGGGCTGATGGCCGAGATCGCGCGGCTGAACCGGCTGATCGCCTATTTCAACACCCAGGCCGGGGTCGAGGCGCCCACCGCGCTTTCCGCCTAGCCCCCCGTGGCCTGAAACGCCCAGGTGCAACGAGATCGGTCAGGGGGCGGAAGGGAGACAAGAATACACTGCGGACAAGGTCCGAAATGGCGGGTTCATCACCAGGCCCGCTGCGATCCTTCGCTCGGTGAGAGATCGTGCCTCACCCAGGGTTGCGGCCTGGATCAAGCCGGAATGCGGGGGCGCCTCCCTGCCCCCACAAGAAGGTGCCCAAGGCCCGGGAAGCGCGCCTTTCACCCTGGGCCCTGTTCCAAAGAGGCCGGCGCGCCCCTTCGCAACACGGGCTGCAGGAAAATCCCCTTCTTGCACCAGGGGATTGCGCGGCAATTCCAAGCGGTTTCCCGTTCGAAAAGGGCTGAAATTCAACACGCAGCCCGCCAATCGTTGCCGTCAGGCTTGGGGGCAAGACCTCCGCGCCCGGGAAGGGATTTGCGTCCGCTCGCCGGACACGCCAAAGCCCCCCGCAAATCCGCCTCAGTCGTCGCGGCCGAGCCTTGGCGCCGGGCGGTCCAGCGCCAGGTCGGCGCCCGAGAAGGTGATGGGCGTCCGCACTCCCGGCACGCCATCCGGCGCAATCTGCATCCCGCGCGCCACGACCTGCGGGTCGGCGAAGACCTCCTTCAGGTCGTTGATCGGCCCGGCGGGGACGCCTCTCGCCTCGCAAGCCGCCAGGAGGTCGGCCTTGGTCATCGCCTTGGTCGCCTCGGTCAGGCGGCGGGTCATCTCGGCGCGGTTCTGCACCCGCAGCGCATTGGTCAGGAAATCGGGGTGTTCGGCCATCTCGGCCAGCCCCAGGATGCCGCAGAGCTTGGCGAATTGCCCGTCATTCCCGGTCGCCAGGATGATCCAGCCGTCCTTGCAGTCGAAGACCGCATAGGGCGCCAGGTTCGGATGCGCATTGCCCATCTTCTGCGGCGCCACCCCGGTGGCCAGGTAATTCATCGCCTGGTTCGCCATGATCGAGGTCGCCACATCCATCAGCGCCATGTCGATATGCTGACCCTTGCCCGTCGTCGCCCTCTGCACCAGGGCCGCGAGGATCGCGGTGGCCGCATAGACGCCGGTAAAGACATCCGTCACCGCGACGCCGACCTTTTGCGGCTGGCCCTCGGGCTCTCCGGTCACCGACATCAGGCCCGCCATGCCCTGGATGATGAAGTCATAGCCCGCCCGATGCGCATAGGGCCCGGTCTGACCAAAGCCGGTGATCGAGCAGTAGATCAGCCGCGGGTTCACCTTGGCCAGGCTGTCATAGTCCAGCCCGTATTTCGCCAGGCCCCCGACCTTGAAATTCTCGATCACCACATCCGCATCGGCGACCAAAGCGCGGACCTGGGCCTGCCCCTCCGGCGTGCGGAAGTCGCAGGTGACCGACTTCTTCCCCCGGTTGGTCGCATGGAAATAGGCGGCCGAAGTCTCGCCGTCATGGGTGATGAAGGGAGGCCCCCAGCGGCGGGTGTCATCGCCCTCGGGCGCCTCGACCTTGATGACCTCGGCGCCCAGGTCCGAGAGCGTCTGGCCGGCCCAGGGGCCCGCCAGGATCCGCGCCAGCTCGACGACCTTCAACCCATGCAGCGGAGTCACTTCGCGAGTTCCGCCTCGATGATCGCCTTCAGGGCCTCGTAGTCCATGCCCTCGAAGATGTCCTTGTTGACCACGCCGTTCAAGAGGAACGAGGGCGTGCCCTCGAAGCTGTCGTTCGGGAAGGCGGTCGCGATCGACTCCTGGTAATGCGCGACCATGGCTTCGGCCATGGCCTGATCCTGCAGGCATTTGTCGATATCGGCCTCGGTCATGCCAGCGGCCACGCCGAATTTCTTCATCTCGGCCACGGCGGCTTGCAGATCGCCCGCCCCGGCCCAGTCACGCTGTTTTTCCAACAGCATGTCGGTGATGCCGAAATACTTCATCTCGCCGCCGCAACGCGCCATCATCGCGCCCAGAAGCCCCAGCTGGTCGAAATAGACCTCGTGGTAGACCAGCCGCAGCTTGCCGGTGTCGATATAGTCGGCCTTGAGCTTGGCGTAGAAGGCATTGTGGAAATTCGCGCAATGCGGGCAGGTGAAGGACAGGAACTCGTCGATCACCACCTTGGCGTCGGCGGAACCGATGCTCATGTCGGTGATGACCGGGGCCGCCGGGGTCTCGCCCTCGGCCAAGGCGGGGAGAGCGATCGTGGCGGCGCCTGCGGCGAGCAGGTTGCGGCGGGTGAGGATCATGTCGGTCCTTTCTGCGGATTGCGGCGAGTTAAGATGTTCCGGCCCAGAAGTTCAAGCGCGGACCTGAGGCCCTCGTCATGAACCGGGGCGGCGAGGTCTTGCGCCTTTTCGACCACGACGGGATCGGGGGCGCGTTTGGGGGCCTGGAAGGGGGTCTGGCCCTCGGCAAAGCCAGAGGCCGCCGTCTGGGTCAGGATGATGCGGGAAATCGCGGCATAGCCATAGGCGGCGTTCACCCGCTCGATCAGCTTGGGGATCAGCATCTGCACCATGGGCGCATGGGCGGTCTGAACCAGAAGCGTCAGCGTGCCGCCCAGGCCCTCGCGGCCATAGCCGACCTTGACCGGCCGGGTCATCGGCGCGGCATCGCCCGCAATCTCGTCCCAGGCGGTCAGAAGGCGCGCCACGGCAAAGCCCCGCGTCTCGCCCGCCGCGCGGATGCGGCTGGTCAGCAATTGCCCAGCCGCTTCGAACCCGCGCATCCGGCGGGAGATCTTGGGTGGGGAATCGGGTTTAGGGGCCATCTGGTCCTGCGCAAGTGTTGACCTATTGTAAACGGCAGGGCAGGCGAGGGGCCAGAGGAATGCGGCTTGGGGGGCTGAAACTTGCGTGATGGGGTTGTGAGCGCGGAAAGCCTGCTGGCCTGGTACGACGCCCATGGCCGCGACCTGCCCTGGCGGGTGAAGGGCGCTTTGGCGGACCCTTACCGGGTCTGGCTATCCGAAGTCATGCTGCAACAGACGACCGTGGCGGCGGTGAAGGCCTATTTCGCGCGGTTCACGACGCTTTGGCCGACGGTCCAGGCCCTGGCCGGTGCCGAAGATGGCGATGTGATGCGCGAATGGGCGGGGCTTGGGTATTATGCGCGCGCCCGGAACCTTTTGGCCTGCGCCCGGGCGGTGGTGGCGCGGGGCGGTTTCCCCTCGGACCTCGAGGGGCTCCGGTCCCTGCCCGGCATCGGGCCCTATACGGCGGCGGCTGTGGCCTCGATCGCCTTCGGGAGGCCCGAGGTCGTGGTGGATGGCAATGTCGAACGCGTCATGGCGCGGGTCTTTGCGATTGAGACTCCCCTGCCCCAGGCCAAGCCCGAGCTGGTCGCAGCGGCGGCCCGGCTGACGCCCCCGGAGCGTCCCGGAGACTACGCCCAGGCCGTGATGGACCTGGGCGCCACGGTCTGCACCCCCAGGTCTCCGGCCTGCACGATCTGCCCCTGGGTCCAAGGCTGCCAGGGCCGAGAGATCGCAGCGACCCTGCCGCGCAAGCTGGCCAAGCCGCCCAAACCCACGCGGGAGGGGGTGGTCTGGGTTCTGTGGAACGGCGACGCGGTTCTGCTAGAACGTCGGCCGGACAAGGGCCTTCTGGGCGGCACCCTGGGCTTTCCGGGCGCGGGCTGGGACGGGTCGGACCCGGGGCCTCCGGCCGAGGCGGATTGGCAGGAGGCCGGGACGGTGACGCATACTTTCACCCATTTCCACCTGAACCTGCGGGTCCTGGTGGCGCGGGATGCCGCCCCGACGCGCGGAGAATTCCACGGGTCCAACGCATTTTCGCCGCAAGACCTGCCTACGCTGATGCGCAAGGCCCATGCCCTGGCCCTGCGGCAAAGCGGCGCTTGATGCCGCGGGGCTGGGGCGTAATCTGGCGGCAAACAGAAGGTTGCACCCATGTCGATCATCCCTGCGGAACAGATGGCCAGCTTCAAACAGGCGGCGCCCTTCTGGCTGTCGCTCGGCACCCTTCCCATTGCGCTGTTTGGCATGGCGCATGGCGGTTGGGCGGTTCTCGTGATGCCGCTTTACACCTGGGGGCTCTACAGCTTCCTCGACATGGTCCTGGGCGAGAACCCGGACAATGCCGACCTTGAGACCCCGGAGGAGGATCTGACCTTCTACCGCCTCATCACCCTGGTCTGGTTCCCGGTGCAGTTCCTGATCCTTCTGGTCATGCTCTGGTATGTCCCCCAAGCCGATCACCTGAACTGGGCCGAGAAGCTGGCGCTCTTCTTCGGCCAGGGCATCATGTCGGGCACCATCGGCATCGTCTATGCCCATGAGCTGATGCATCAATCCGACCGGCTGGAGCGCTGGTTGGCCGATCTCCTCCTCTCCACGGTGCTGTATTCGCATTTCCGCAGCGAGCACCTGCGGGTCCATCACCTTTACGTCGGCACCCCGCGCGACACCGTGACCGCGCGCTATGGCGAGGGCTTCCACGCCTTCTTCGCCCGGGTCCTGCGCGAAAGCCCGGTCTCGGCCTGGCGCGCCGAAGCCTCGATGCTGCGGCGCAAGGGCAAGGGGCCCTTCACCCGCGAGAACCCTTTCCTGATCTATGCCGCCCTGCAAGGCGCCATGCTGCTTTTGGCGCTGTGGGTCGGCGGCTGGGCGGGGCTTGGGCTGTTCATCTTCCAGGCCCTGGTGGCGATCTGGCAGCTGGAGATCACCAATTACATCGAACACTACGGCCTGACCCGCCGCCACCTGGGCGATGGGAAATACGAACATGTCCTGCCGCAGCATTCCTGGAACGCCAGCCACAGGGCGTCCAACTGGCTCTTGATCAACCTGCAACGCCATTCCGACCACCATTACAAGCCCGACCGCCGCTTTCCCCTGTTGCAGAACTACGGCGCCGAGGCCGCGCCTCAGCTGCCCTATGGCTATCCGGTCATGGGGGTCCTGGCGCTTTATCCGCGCAAGTGGCGCTCGGTGATGAACCGCCGCGTGCGGGAATGGCGCAAGCAGTTCTACCCGGATATCACCGATTGGACGGAGTATAATGAGGGGCGGACTCCGCTTCCCAAGGGCGCTCCGTGAGGAAAGCGGGGCCTCCGGCGGGGATATTTGGGCAAGTATGAAAGCCGAAAAGCCCCGCCTTGAGGACAAGGCGGGGGAGTTGGCCGCACGGGCGGACCGCGCAGCAGGCATGTGGTAGGGTGGGTGAAACCCACCGCCGGGGGTAGGGTGCGCTTCAGCGCACCGCCCGGGGTCAATGCGCGGGGCGCTCGTCGGCCTCGATCTCGGCGCGGATTTGCTGGCGCAGGATGTCGATCGGGATCAGCCGCCCGTCGCGCTTGAAGTGCCAATAGGTCCAGCCGTTGCAGGAGGGCGCGCCTTCCAGATGCGCGCCGACCTGGTGGATCGAGCCCTTCACGTCATTGCCCACGATGGTCCCATCGGGGCGGACGCGGGCGACATGGCGCGAGCCGAGCGAGTAGAGCTCTTCCCCCGCCCGCAACATGCCGCGTTCGACGACATTGCCAAAGGGGACGCGCGGCTCGGCGCGCTTCGATCCGGTGACCTCCAAGGCCGAGGCATCCAGCCGGCGGGTGCGGTCGATGCGGTCTTGGGCGACCTTGCGATAGGCCTCCTCGCGCTCGATACCGATGAAGTCGCGGCCCAGCATCTTGGCCACGGCCCCGGTCGTGCCGGTGCCGAAGAAGGGGTCCAGCACCACGTCGCCGGGGTTGGTGGTCGCGAGGATGATGCGGTGAAGCAGGGCCTCGGGCTTTTGCGTCGGATGGGCCTTGTCGCCGTTTTCATCCTTCAACCGCTCATGACCGGTGCAAAGCGGGATCATCCAGTCCGAGCGCATCTGAACGCCGTCGTTCATCGCCTTCAAGGCTTCGTAGTTGAAGGTGTATTTGCTGTTCTCTTCCTTGCCCGCCCAGATCAGGGTTTCGTGGGCATTGGTGAGCCTTTTGCCCCGGAAGTTCGGCATCGGGTTCGACTTGCGCCAGACCACGTCGTTCAGGATCCAGAAGCCCTGGTTCTGCAGCTCTGCCCCCAGGCGGAAGACGTTGTGATAGGAGCCGATCACCCAGATCGCGCCATTGGGCTTCAGGATGCGGCGGGCGGCGGCCAGCCAGTCGCGGGTGAAGGCGTCATAGACGGCGAAAGAGCTGAACTGGTCCCAATGGTCATCGACCGCATCGACGCGGGAGTTGTCGGGACGGTGCAGATCGCCCTTCAGCTGAAGGTTGTAGGGCGGGTCGGCAAAGATCAGGTCGACCGAAGCCGCAGGCAGGCTGCGCATCACCTCGATGCAGTCGCCCGGGACAATCGTATTCAGCGGCAGGGCTTGCGCCTCTGCTTGTTTCGTCTTCACAGCCATCTCGCCCTCAATTCGTGACCGGTTTTTCCCGGATCTTGTGAGGTGGATTCTGAGTCAAAGGCGAATCATCGTCAAATGTTATTTAAATCAAGCACTTGCAGAATGTTCTTGATACAAGATATTGTGGACGGGCTTGAACGAACGCCTATGAAACGGGGTGACCCCCAAATCTAGAAGCGCCCTTTTGTGCGCCGGGCTGGGGTAACCTGCGTTCTTCTCCCAGCCATAGCCTGGGTATTGTTGCGCCAAATCCACCATGATCCGATCACGCTCCACCTTGGCCACGATCGAGGCGGCGGCGATCGACAATGACCGCGCATCGCCCTTCACCAGCGCCTGGCCGGTCAGACCCTTGGGGATGAACTTGCCATCGACCAGGACGTGATCGGCGCCCAGGGCATCGACCGCCCGACGCATGGCCATAAGCGCGGCCTGCAGGATGTTCAGGGCGTCGATCTCCTCGACGCTGGCATGGGCGATGGCGACCTGGGCCGAGGCATGGATCGCGGCCGCTATCCCCGGGAGGGCGGCTTTCGAGATCGTCTTGCTGTCGCGCAGCCCCTTGGGAATGCGGTCAGGGTCCAGGATCACCGCCGCCGCCGTCACCGGCCCGGCGAGGGGGCCGCGCCCGACCTCGTCGACGCCGGCGATGCGCAGGAAGCCGCGCGCGCGAGCTTCGGTCTCGAAGGAGAAATCGGGAAGGTCCATGGCCCGAGGTAACGGGCCGGGGCCCAGGGGGTCAAGAGCCCGAGGTCAGGGACACCGCCAGGGGTGCCGTCAGGGCGGAGGTCATGGGCTCATCCAGGGGGGTCGCCAGCGGCAAAGTCTCGATGCAGTCGATGACACAGTTGGCGGTGACCATGGGGCCCGGCGCGGTCTGAACCGGGGCGGGGCCTTCGGGCTGGCCCATCCACAAAAGCCCCGCGACCAGGGCCAGGGCGGTCATGTCCAGTGCGGCCTGGGCAAAGCCCGCCGCATGGTCCAACAGGTCTTCGGCCCAATCGCGCAGGGCCGAGCCGGTGTCTTGCAAGGGCAACTCCGTCATCACAACTCCACCATTCAACAGGCCGATTCCCCGGACCACGCCCCCTTTGCGGATCGGACCCTGTTCGGGCGACGATTGGGGGGCGGGATTGTGGCAGGATGTGGGCAAAACCCTTTGCTATTGTATAACAGCCCGGCGATGCGCAAGGTTCCGCCCAAGAAGCGGAGAACGCACATGAGCAGAATCATTCTTTTCGCGCTGGTCCTCTTGGCCAGTCCCGTGCAGGCGGAATGCTATGCCGATTACAAGGCAAAACAGGACGATCCCCTGAAGCTGGCTTACGGCGTCAGCCAGATCAGCGACGCCGCCTGTGGCAACACGGGCGCGGCAGAGGCCGAACTGGTCGGGCGGCTCCAGGCCGCTGGCTGGACTTTGCTGCAAATCCTCTCCACTTTCGGGCCCGAGGGCCTGTCCGAAAGGCAATCGAGTGCCGGTGAATTCTTCCTCCGTTTCTGACAGCCTGAAGGCCGGACAGCGCGTCGTGGCGATTGGCATCGGCGCGGTCGTGGCCATCGTCCTGGCGGCGGCGCTCTTCGTCTACCTGGGCCTGCCCGATGCCGATGCCTTCAACCGGTCGATCGAGCGGCTCTTCGTCGAAAGCGACCTGCGCGACAATGCCGAGATCAAGCTGTTGGAGATCCTCGCCCAATCCGGCACGATCTTTGCCGAGGTGCAGCGGACCTACCTGGTCGTCATCTTCATCCTCATGGCCTTCTCAGCCGGGCTTCTGGTCGCCGTCGTGGTCTTCCTGGCCTCCATCGTGACGCTGAACCGGCGGATTTCGCTGATCCAGAAGTCGGGGATCCAGGTGGCGCGGATGGTGGTCAACCGCGAGACAAGGGCCGTGACGATCAACGACCACGAATTCCAGCTGACCGATGCGGCGCTGGAGACCCTGGCCGTGCTGGCCGAAGCGCGGCTGGACGACGAGGTCCTGACCGGGGCGCAGATCGAGGCGGTGATCTCGGGCCGGGCCGAGCATGATTGCGAAGAGGCGGCGGGGGCGACGCGGATCAAGCGGCTGCGCGATGCGCTTGGCAACCAGCTCGTGGCCGAGCTTCTGGTCAAGACCGTGGCGCGGCGCGGCTATGCTTTGTCGGTGGGCAAGGACGTCATCAAGATGGTCTGACCCTCAGCCCGCCCGCAGGAAGAAATCGTCCTCGGCCTCCCAAAAGCCCAGAAGGTCGCGGGCCTTCTGCCCCTTGGCGTGATGCCCCGCCATCAGGTGCAGGTCCACCGCCAAAAGCGCCGCGATGCGCCAGGCGTCCACCGCCTGGGCCCGCGCCTCGGCATTTGAGAAGGTGCTCTCCAGCCCGGAGGCGGCCGAAGAGAGGATCAGGACGAGCTCCAGCACCGGCAGATCGGGATAGGCCTTGACCATGGTCGCAGCAAGTTGGCGGGCGTCGCCGCGCCCCGTGATCAGATAACCGAGCGCGAATTCACATAACTCTTCAAAATCGGGACAGCCGGGTGCCATGGCTTCTTTTCGCATGCCCCGAGATCAGGGTCACGGATTATTTACCACCATTCAATAGCCTTGCCTTCAGACCTTAGGACCGGTCGCGCAAAAAAAGATGGCCGGGGGTGCGGGCATCGACCTCGAAGCGCGGCAAGCGGCGGACCAGGTCCGAAAGCTTGGGCGCGCCAAAGCTGCGCGGGTCGAAGTCGGGGTAAAGCCGGTTCAGGAAGTTGCCGATCACGCCCAGCGAATACCAGTCGCCCTCGGGGTCGATCTTCTGCATCGCATCGAGGATCAGCGGCAGCGCCTCCAGCGCCGGACGCTTTTCAGGGCGCGGCTCACGGGGTTCTTGCCTCTCTTGCGCGCGCGGCTCGTCCTTGGGTTCTGCGCCCGGGGCGGCATTGCCGACGAAATTCTCGATCAGAAGGAAGCGGTTGCAGACCTTGCGGAGGCTGTCGGGCGTCTTGGCCTCGCCCACGCCGATGACCTGGAGCCCGTCTTCCCGGATCCGGCTGGCGAGCCGGGTGAAGTCGCTGTCCGAACTCACCAGCACAAAGCCATCCACCTTGCCCGCATGCAGGATGTCCATGGCGTCGATGACGAGGCCGATATCCGAGGCGTTCTTGCCCTTGGTATTGGCCGATTGCTGATGCATCACCAGCCCCAGGTCGCGGGCCTTTTCCTTCCACTGGCCCAGGGCCTGGCTGGACCAGTCGCCATAGACCCGCCGCACCGTGGGCTCGCCAAAGGCCGCGAGCTCTTCCAGGATTGCGCCGATATGTCGCGCCGGGATGTTGTCGGCGTCGATCAGCAGGGCAAGGCGCGGGGTGCGGTCGGCCATTGGTCTCTCCTTCAGGCGATGAGGGGCAGGGCCCCCGCGCCACATGCGCCGAGGGCGTCGCCCGGCGCGATGCCCAGCAAAAGCCCCCTCTGTCCTGCATTGATCCACACCCGGGGGGCTTGGCAAGCCGAAACCTCGAAAGCCGTCGGAACCGCCCGCTTTTGTCCAAAAGGAGAGATGCCGCCGACCTTGTAGCCGGTCATCTTCTCGGCCTTTGGCACCGCCATCATCTCCGCCGCCTTGCCCCCGAAGGCCGAGGCGACCTTCTTCATGGAAAGCTGCCGGTCGCTTGGGATCACGCAGCAGCAGGGCTTGCCATCCACCTCGACCATCAGGGTCTTCAGCATGACCCCGGGAGAGATCCCCAGCGCAGCGGCGGCCTGGAGCCCCACGGCTTCGGCCTTGGGGTCATAGTCATAGGGGTGGAGCGTGAAGCCCACGCCCTTTCCCGTCAAGAACACCAGCCCAGGGGTCGAAGCCATCCCCTCCCCTTTCACATTTGCCCAAATATCCACGGGGATTTTCAAGGGTTTGCCACTTGGTTCGCCACTGGTTCAAGAAACAAGTGGCATGGTGCTCCCCTTGAAGCGGGGGGTCCGGGGGGCGGCAGCCCCCCGGCCTCCGGTCAGAACACCACGACCGCCCGGATGCTCTTCCCGGCATGCATGAGGTCGAAGCCCTCGTTGATGCGCTCCAGGGGCAGGATATGGGTGATCATCGGATCGATCTCGATCTTGCCGTCCATGTACCAGTCGACGATCTTCGGCACATCGGTCCGGCCGCGCGCGCCGCCGAAGGCCGTGCCTTTCCAGACCCGGCCGGTGACCAGCTGGAAGGGCCGCGTCTCGATCACGGCGCCCGCCGGAGCGACCCCGATGATGATCGACTGACCCCAGCCGCGGTGGGTGCATTCCAGCGCGTCCCGCATGACCTTGACGTTGCCCGTGCAGTCGAAGGAGTAATCCGCCCCGCCGATCTTGTCGAAAGGCGTCTTGGTCAGGTCCACGATGGCCTGAACCACCGAAGTCCCCTCGGCCAGCTTCTTGGGGTTCACGAAATGGGTCATGCCGAACTTGCGGCCCCATTCTTCCTTCTCGTCGTTCAGGTCGACACCGATGATCATGTCGGCGCCCGCGAGCCGCAGGCCCTGGATCACGTTCAGCCCGATCCCGCCCAGGCCAAAGACCACGGCCTTGGCCCCGGCCTCGACATTCGCCGTGTTCAGCACGGCGCCCACGCCGGTGGTCACGCCGCAGCCGATATAGCAGATCTTGTCGAAGGGCGCGTCCTCACGCACCTTGGCCAGCGCGATCTCGGGCAGGACGGTGTGCTGGGCAAAGGTCGAGCAGCCCATGTAGTGATAGATCGGCGTGCCATCCAGCATCGAGAACCGCGTCGTCCCATCGGGCATCAGCCCCTGGCCTTGGGTGGCCCGGATCGCGGTGCAGAGGTTGGTCTTGCGGCTGAGGCAAGAGGGGCACTCGCGGCATTCGGGGGTGTAAAGCGGAATGACGTGATCGCCGGGCTTCAGGGTCTTGACCCCGGGACCGCATTTCACCACGACGCCCGCGCCCTCATGGCCGAGGATCGAGGGGAAAATCCCCTCCGGATCCGCGCCCGAGAGGGTGAATTCGTCGGTATGGCAGATGCCGGTGGCCTTGATCTCGATCAGGACCTCGCCTTCCTTGGGGTCATCGAGATTGACCTCCATGACCTGCAAGGGTTGACCGGCGGCGACGGCGACGGCGGCACGGGTGCGCATGAATGGATCTCCCAATTGGTTTGGGCCCAAATTCCCGCAGAAGCCCCGGAAAAGCAACGCCGTTCCCGCCACTTTGCCGGGGATTTCCCGACATCGCCGGCCAGGCGCCCGGGCCCGGCTTGCGCTACCCTGAAATTTCGCAGAAAATTCGGCACCCTTCGGAGATGAGGTCACGATGCGCCGCTTGATCCTGGCCTTGCCCCTGCTCGCTTCCTGCGCTCCCGCGCCGAGCACTTGGGTGCTTTATCCCCCCACGGGCAAAGATTGCGGCGCGGCCAGCCTGCAATCCCTGCTGGGCCAGCCCCTCTCGGCCCTTGGCCCGCAAGAGAACCTGCGGGTCATCCGCCCCGGAGATGCCGTGACCGAAGATTTCTCGGAAAGCCGCCTGAATGTCAGCCTTGACTCAGGTGACCGCATCATTGCCCTGACCTGCGGATAAAAAGAGGCCCCGGGTCAAGCCCGGGGCACCTTGTCACTGGTAAAGAACGGCTGCGAGATTCGGCTCAGGAGGCCTTGTAGGCGGTGTGGCAGGCTTTGCAGGCGCCGCCGATGCCGCCCATGCCCGCACCGATCGACTCGGCGCTGGTCACGTCCAGGGCGCCCGCCGCGGTGTTCAGGTCGCCCGCCTTGGCCACGAAGTCGTCCCAAGCGGTCCAGACTTCCGGCTTGGCCTTGCCGGCCGGGTCGGTGGCGTTGTTCTTGAAGGCGGCTTCGATGCCGGCCGAACCGTCGACCAGGGCCTTCTTGGCAGCTTCGGCCGCAGCGGCGTCATAGGCCACCTTGCCACCCGCCATGTCGCCCAGCGCCTTCATCGCACCGCCAAAGGTGCCCATCAGCTCCTGGCGCGCCTTGACGTCCGGGTCATTGGCGCCTTCGGCAAAGGCGATACCACCGGCCAGAACGGCGCCCAGCACCATGAGTTTGGTTGCGAATTTCATTGTTTGCTCCCTGCAGGAATGATGGTTCGACTATAAGTCAGGCCCTGTGACAGTTGATACGGACTTTAGTCTGAAAGCCGGGCCCTCACGCGTTTGTCATTGGAAAAATCCACGCCGCGCCACAGAGACAGGCGGCGGGGCTTGGAAAATTTGGAACGAAATGAGAACATGTGGCATGTCCCATCGCCGAATCCTCTCGCTCTGGTTCCCCCGCCTCGCCGCCGAACGCTGCCTCCGCCAGCGGCGCGAGACCTTGCCCATGCCCTTCGCCGTGGTGGCCGATCAGAACGGCGCCCAGGTCCTGGTCTCGCTTTGCCCCCTGGCCGAGGCGGCGGGCCTGCGGCAGGGTCAGCCCCTGCGCGATGCAACGGCCATGTGCCCGGGGCTTTCGACCCAGGCGGCAGACCCCCTGGCCGAGGCCGATTTCCTGACTCATCTGCGGCGTTGGGCGGGCAAGTTCTCGCCTTGGGTCGCCGAAGAGGCGCCCGATGCCCTGGTCATTGACCTGACCGGCTGCGCGCATCTCTTTGGCGGAGAGGCGGCGCTTCTGGCCCAGGCCGAGCAGGATTGCGCCGACCTGGGGCTCACGGTGCGGGCGGCGGTGGCCGATACGCGAGGCGCGGCCTGGGCGCTCGCGCGGTTTGCCGGGAGCGACCCACGCCCGCACAGGAACGGCGACGCCATCGCGCAAGAGGCCCGGGCGACGCGGTCGCGCGCGGCCAGGCGCCGGGCCGAGGGTGAGGCGCTCTCGCTGGCCCAGGGCGTGATCGCGGCGCCCGGCCAGATGCGCGGCGCCTTGGCCGACCTGCCCCTGCCCGCGCTGCGGCTTTCGCCCCAGGTGGTCGAATCGCTGCACCGCCTGGGGCTGCGCCGGGTGCGCGACGTGATCGACCTGCCGCGCGCCGCCTTTGCCCGCCGCTTCGGCGCCGACAGCCTGCGCCGCCTGGACCAGGCGCTCGGGCTGGAGATCGAGCCCGTGGCCCCCGCCCGCGCGCCCCTGCATTTCGCGACAAGGCTGACCTTCCCCGACCCGATCGGCCTGACCGAGGACATCACGGAAGGATTGGACCGCATCCTGCCGCCGCTTTGCGAGAAGCTGCGCGGCCAGGCCAGGGGCGCCCGTCGCCTGCGGCTGGAGGCCTGGCGCGCGGATGGCCGCGTCGAGCGTCTGGACATCGGCCTCGCCCGCCCCACCGACGAGGCCCAGGCCATCCGCCCGCTGATCCTCTTGAAGCTGGACAAGATCGACCCCGGCTTCGGCATCGACTGCCTGCGGCTGGAGGCCCTGGAGACCGAGCCCCTGCATGCCGTCCAGCACCGCGGCCAGGTCGCCGCAACCGAGGCGGCGGGGCAAAGGAACGACCCCTCCCATGCCCTGGCCGACCTGGTGGGACGGCTGGGCGCCCGACTGGGGACCGAGGCGGTGACACGGCTCCACCCCTCCGAAAGCCATATCCCGGAAAAGGCGGCCCAGACCCTGGCCGCGGCCTGGTCCGAGCCCCATCCCGCGCCCTGGCCCAAATCCCGCGCCCCCCGCCCGCTCCTGTTGTGGAGCCCCGAGCCCGTGCAGGCCCCCGATGACCCCACGCCCCCCGCCCGCTTCCGCTGGCGCCGCCGCGATCTGACGACCCGCGTCGCAGCAGGCCCCGAGCGCATCGCGCCGGAATGGTGGTTCGACGACACCCACTGGCGCAACGGCCCGCGCGACTATTGGCGGGTCGAGGTCGAGGGCGGCGAAAGGCTCTGGCTCTATTACGCCCATGGTGCCGACATCCCCGGCGGCTGGTTCTGCCAGGGCGGCTTTTGCTGACAGGTAGCACGGGGGGCGCTGCCCCCCCGCCTTCGGCTCCCCCCGGGATATTTGGTCAGTGTGAAAGGGAAAGAGCGCCTCTCCTTTCATACTTGCCCAAATATCCCCGCCGGAGGCTCCTGCCCCTGCCGCCTTCACCCCGGGATCAGAATGGCGCGGAAGTCGTTCACATTGGTCAGGGTGGGCCCCGTGATCACCTGGTCGCCAAGCGCCGCGAAGAAACTGTGGGCGTCGTTGCGGTCCAGGAAGGCTTGCGGGTCCAGGCCCAGCGCGCGGGCGCGGGTCAGGGTGTCGGGGGTGACGATGGCGCCCGCCACCTCGGCCGCGCCATCCACACCGTCGGTGTCGCAGGCCAGGGCGTGGATCGGCAGGCTCTCCATCGCCAAGGCGAGGGCGAATTCGGCATTGGGGCCGCCGATGCCGTCTCCACGCTTGGTCACGGTCAGCTCCCCGCCCGAGAGGAGGAGGAGCGGCCCCTTTTCCCGCGCCAGGCGGGCCATCTGGCGGGCGACCTCGCGGGCCTCGCCCTCCAGCGCATCACCGAGGATACGGGTGGGGATTCCTTCGGCCTCGGCCAGGGTCTTGGCGGCGGCCAGCGATTGCGAGGGGGCGGCGTAGATGCGGTTCGTCACCCGGGCCAGGCGCGGGTCTCCCGGGGGGACCACACCCGACCGCTGGAGGGCCACAGGCACCGGGATGCCCCAACGCGTCAGGATCGCCGCCGCCTCCCGGGCTGTCGAGGCATCGCCCACCGTCGGCCCCGAGCCGATCAGCGCCATGTCATCGCCCGGCACGTCCGAGATCATCAGGGCCAGCATCGGCGCCTTGCAGGCGGCGGCGAGCTGGCCGCCCTTCACCCGGCTCAGGTGCTTGCGGACCAGGTTCATCTGCCCGATCGGCGCGCCCGAGGCGAGGAGGGCCGCATTCACCGCCTGTTTCTCGGCCAGGGTCATTCCGGGCGCCGGGGCGCACAAAAGCGCCGAGGCCCCGCCCGAGATCAAGGCCAGGACGAAGTCCTGATGTGTCAGGCTGGCGACAAGCTCCAGCATCCGCGCCGTGGCGGCCACCCCGGCGGCATCGGGCACCGGATGGGCGGCTTGGACGATCTCGATCCCCCGGCATGGCCGCTGATAGCCATAGCGCGTGATGACCAGGCCCTCGCAGGGGCCCCAGGCCGCCTCCACCGCCTCGGCCATCCTTGCGCTGGCCTTGCCCGCGCCGATCACGACCACCCGGCCCTTGGGCCTTGGCGGGAGATGGGCGGCGAGGCTCGCCATCGGGTCGGCGACCTCGACCGCCCGGGCGAAAAGGGCGCGGAGAAGGGATTCTGGCTGCATCGCCTCTGGGTTCCCGAATGAGCGCTTTTATATTTCAGAACGACAGGTCGAAAACCAGGATGCCCTCGATCCCGCCCTCGGCATGGGCCACCAATTGCCCGCCGAAAGCCTTGTGCTCGGGGTCATTGGCATAGGTCGCCAGGGCCTCCCAATCGGCAAAGTCGATGGTGAAGCCATGCATATAGCCGCGCTCGATCTTTTCCGGGCTTTCAGACCGCCCGGCGGCAAAGGTCACGCCAAGCCGGGCACACAGCGGGGTCAGGGCGGTGAGGATGCTGCCGATCTTGTCTTCGGAAACCTCCTTGCGGAAGCGGATCAGGACGATGTGGCGGATCACGATTGGGCTCCGATATGGGCGGCAGCGCGCAGGGCCAGCGCCGCGATGGTCAAGGAGGGGTTCACGGCGGCAGAGGTCGGCAGGACCGAGGCATCGACGATGTAGAGGTTCTCCAGGTCATGCGCCTTCAGGTCGGGCGTCACGACCGAGGTCCGGGGGTCGAGCCCCATCCGCGCCGTGCCCATCTGGTGCGAAGGCAGCTTCTTCTCATAGGTCTTCGAAAGCACCAGGGGCCAGCCCGCCTTGCGCAGCACGGATTTCAAACGATCGGTCAGGATCTGGTGCGCCTTGAAGTTGCTGCGCTTCCATTGCAGCACGATCCGCCCGTTTTGCCAGAGCACCCGGCTGTCGGGCATGGGCAGGTCTTCCGACATGGTCATCATATGCATGGAATGATCGGCATAATGCCCGGCGAACCAGCGCGGCAACCCCGCCTCTGCTGCCATGATCGGCCCGGTGATCCGGCCCAGCATCTGCACATTCCCCAAAGGCGCGCCTCCCGGCCCGCCCGTCAGGTACCAATCGTTGAAGCCGATGGTCTTCTCATAGACGGAGGTATTCCGCCGGAAGGGCGAATAGGCGATCACGGCCGAGATATTGTGGTTCATGAAGTTCCGACCCACCTGGTCGGAGGAGTTCGCAAGCCCGCTCTCCAAGAGCAGCACCGTCGACTGCACCGCCCCGGCGCAGAGGCAGACCACCGGAGCCCGCAGCACCTCCGCCCCAAGCTGCACCCCCGTCACCCTTCCCTTCTCGGCCAGAAGCCGCGTCACCCGCGCCCCCGTCCGCAGGGTCACATTCGGCGACAAAAGCGCCTTGTTCAGCACCCCCTCCGCATCCTTCTTCGCCCCCGTCGTATCGGGAAAGGCGTCCCAGGTCGTCGGCGCCCGCTTCAGCCATTTGTCGATATCCACCGCCAGGGGCACAGGACCCACGTTCAGCCCCTGGGCCCGCAACCGCCGGGCCAGGTCGGCCACCGAGGGCTCATCAGGAACCGGCGGGAAGGGATAGGGTTCGGAATGGGGCGGCTCGGTCATATCGTGATACAGTGCGCCGCGCACCTCGTAGAGCTTCTCGGCCTTGCAATACCAGGGCTCCAGCTCTTCATAACCATAGGGCCAGCCCGGGGTCGTGCCCTCCAGGTGCTTCAGGGGCCGAAAGTCCTCGGCCCGGTAACGCAAGACCACGGCGCCGTAGAACTTCGTGTTCCCCCCGGCCATGTAGTAATTGCCGGGGTGGAAGCTGCGGCCCTCGGGGTCATACCAATGCTCGTCCGACTTGAAATGGCTGCGGCCGAAGATCGCCTCGGCGTCCCGCGCCTCGGGGCTGTCGGGCAGGCGTTCCCCGCGTTCCAGCACCAGCACCTTCTTGCCCGAGCCCGCCAGCCCCGCCGCGAGGCTCGCCCCGCCCATGCCAGAGCCTATGATGATCACATCCGCGTCCATGGTCCCCCCCCCGTTTCCCACCACGCTAGCGCAAGCCAATCCCCCTGTCTGCGCCCTATCCGCCCCGGCACCAAACCCGAACCGCCCCCTTGGCCTTGGCGATGGCTTGGGCCAAGGTGGCGGGCATGACGATTGCCCTTCCCCCAGCCGCCATGAAGCGGGTCGTGCCGCTGATCGTGGCCGTGGCCCTGCTCATGGAGAATATCGACAGCTCGGTCCTCTCGACCTCGCTGCCCGCCATGGCCTTGGATCTTGCGACCGATCCGATCCATCTGAAACTGGTCCTGACCTCTTACCTGCTGGCGCTGGCGGTCTTCATCCCGGCCTCGGGCTGGGCGGCGGACCGCTTCGGGTCGCGGCATGTCTTTCGCGCGGCCATCCTGGTCTTCACCCTGGGCTCCATCGCCTGCGGCCTGTCCCAGACCCTGTGGCAACTGGTCTTCGCCCGCACCCTGCAGGGCATCGGAGGCTCGATGATGGTGCCCGTGGGCCGCCTGATCGTCCTGCGGTCGGTGCCCAAGGCGGGGCTGGTCAGCGCCATGGCCTGGCTGACCGTGCCCGCGCTGATGGGGCCGGTGATCGGGCCGCTCCTGGGCGGCTGGATCACCACCTATTGGAACTGGCGATGGATCTTCTGGATCAACATTCCGCTTTCCGTGGTGGGCCTCATCCTCGCCACGCTCCTGATCCCCGACATCCGCGAAGAGGCCACGAGCCGCTTCGACTGGAAGGGCTTCCTCATGGCCGGCCCGGGTCTGGCCTTCTTCCTGACCGGAGCCACCTTGGCCGGCCTGAACCTGGCGCCAGGGGTCCTGGTGGCCTCCCTCCTGGTCGGAGGCCTTGCCCTGCTCATCGCCTTTGTCGCCCATGCCCGCCGCGCGTCCGAGCCCTTGATCGACCTGCGGTTGCTCCGCCTGCCGACCTTCCGCATCTCGGTCACCGCGGGCACGCTCTTTCGGGTCGGAGTCGGCGCCCTGCCCTTCCTTCTGCCACTGATGTTCCAGCTGGGCTTCGGCCTGTCCGCCTTCGCAAGCGGCGCCCTGACCTTCGTCTCCGGCTTCGGCGCCATGGCGATGAAGTTCGCCGCCCAACCGCTGCTCAGGCGCTTTGGCTTCCGGGGCGTCCTCATCGGCAACGCCCTGGTCTCCGCCGCCCTCGGCCTTGCGCCCGCGCTCTTCACCCCCCTGACCCCCGCCCTGGTCATCCTGATGCTGCTTCTGATGGGCGGCCTGTCGCGCAGCCTGCAATTCACCGCGCTCAATGCCATCGCCTATGCCGATGTGCCGAAAGAGCAGCTCTCCTCCGCCACCTCCTTCACGGCGGTCCTGCAACAACTGAGCGGGTCTTTGGGCATCACCCTCGCCGCCATGGGGCTGGAGGCCGCTGGCTGGTGGCGCGGGGTCGAGGCCACCGACCTTGGCAACTTCCCCTTCGTCTTCGTCCTTCTGAGCGCGCTTGGCCTGACCTCCGCCGCGCTTTTCCTGACACTGGACCGCCGCGCCGGAGAGGCCTTGGTCGACCGGAATTGACATTGCAGGCCGGGGGCGGTCATCTCGCGGAAAAAGGAGATTTCCGTGGAAATCAACGTCACCTTCGACCGCCCCGAAGAGGGCCCGCGCTCTGGCCCCGTGACGGTCGGCTGGTTCCTGACCTCGGACAAGGGGGCGGTGCTTTATGACCCGCCGGAGCGGTTGATCTTCCGCCAGACCAACAAGGCGCATTCCAAGTCGGCCAGCCGTTGCCCGGCGGTGATCCAGATGGAGAGCCGGTATTTCGTGGTGAAATGCCCCTTCGATCTGCACATCGGCTTTGGCCGCGACGACAAGGGCAAGCCGCACCTGGTCAACCGCCTGGGCGCGGCCTCCCCGGTGCGCGGCAACAAGCTGAACGAGCTTCTGACCCTGGTGTCAGAGGCCGAGTGGCGCTATCCTGACCGCCCCACGGTGCAGATGTCGCTGCCCTACTGCTTCATCGCCGACGAGCTGGTCTATATCTCTCAAATCGGCACCTTTGCGCATTACCGGCCCAATCCGCTCCCGGGGACGATCTTCGGCGGCCGCTTCCCGCTGAACGCCTGGCCGAGGCCGCTGATGTGGGCCTTCGAATGGCACGAGCCCGAGAAGGACATCATCCTGCGTCGAGGCGAGCCCTTGTTCTATTGCCAGTTCGAGGCCGAGGGGCCGGACAGGCCCGTCCAAGTGGTCGAGGCCGAACGCACCCCGGAGCTGGCGAAATACATGGAGCAGATCGGCGGCGTGGTGAACTATGTCAACCAGACCTTCGGGCTCTTCAAGGCGGCAGAGGCCCTGCGACCCGCGAAGCTCCTGACGCCCAAGGTTCGGGAGTGAAGGGTTCGGGGGTTACGGTGCGCTGAAGCGCACCCTACTCGTGTGGCGTAGGGTGCGCTTCAGCGCACCGCTCCGCTCACGCCCTCCGCCGCGCCATCCAATCGCCATGCAGCCCCGGCGGCGCCACCAGAAGCCCCTCCGCCTGCGGATGCGCCGCGTTATAGACCAAGGGCCGCCCGGACGGATCGCTGACCACCACCCCCACCCGCTCCGCGATCAGGGCCCCCGCCGCGGTATCCCATTCCCAGGCCGGCCGCATCGAGATCAGCCCGTCGAAAGCCCCCTCCGCCACCAGGCAGAACCTCCAGGCCAAGGAGGCGCGGAAGTTGCGCTTGCAGGGCGGCACGCCGCCCGGCCAGAACTCCGGCTCCAGCGCGGTGCGGTTGGTCAGGACCTGCGGCAACGGCGGCGTGGCCCTGGGCGCAATCCCCTTGCCGTTCCTCGTCGCAGGCCCGCCCGCATGGGCCGCATAGGTCACACCGGTCGCGGGCAGATGCACCACGGCGGCAACGGGGCGACCCTCGGTCACCACGGCCAGCGAGATCGAAAAGCTCTCCGCCCCCTCGATGAAGGACCGCGTCCCATCGATCGGATCCAGCACGAAGACCGTGGCACAGTCCAGCCGCGCCGGGCTGTCGGTGCTTTCCTCCGACAGCCAGCCATAGCCCGGCCGCGCCGCCCGCAGGACCCGCTCCAGATGCGCGTTCACGGCCAGGTCGGCCTCGGTCACCGGGCCCTGGGCATCGGGCTTCTCCCAGACCTTGGGAGACTGCCGCCAGAAGCCCAGGGCGATCCGCCCCGCAGCCTCTGCCGCGCCCAGGATCAAGGCGAGGTCATTCTCCGGCAAGCATCAACCCCTGCACCAGAAGCGAGGGCACGCGGGTGCCGTGGTGGTCCTTGGCGTCATTGGCGGCGATGAGGCCTCCCAGCATCTCGATCAGGTTGCCCGCGATGGTGCATTCGTTGACCGGGCGGATGATCTGGCCGTTTTCCACCCAGAACCCACTGGCGCCGCGCGAATAATCCCCCGTCGTCGGGTTGATCGTCGAACCGATGAGCGAGGTCACCAGAAGCCCCGTCCCCATCTGCGCAAGCAAGTCCTCGCGGGTATATCCCCCCGGCGTCAGGTCGATATTCGTGGTCGAGGGCGAAGGCGGCGCCCCCGTCCCGCGCGAGGCATTCCCGGTCGATGCCATCCCCAGCTTGCGCCCCGTCGCCAGGTCCAGCGTCCAGCCGGCCAAGACGCCGTCATCCACGATCACCCGCCGCTTCGTCGCCAGCCCCTCCCCGTCGAAGGGCCGCGAGCCGGGGATGCGCTTGCGCAAAGGGTCCTCGATCACCGACATACCCTTGGGCAGGACCTGGGCGCCAAGCTTGTCGCGCAGCCAGGAGGTCCCCCGCACGATCATCGACCCATTCACCGCCTGGATCAGGTGGCCCACCAGCGACGAGGCCACCCTTTCGTCAAACACCACCGGATAGGCCCCGGTCGGCGGCTTCGAGGCCCCCAGCCGCGCCAGCGCCCGCTCCGCCGCCCTTGCGCCGATCTCTTCGGCCCCTGGCATGTCGGCGGCAAAGATCCGCCCCTCGGCGGCCCAATCGCGCTCCATCCCGGTGCCTTCACCGACAAAGGCCACGGCGGACAGCGAGTGAGAGGTCCGGCCATAGCCGCCGGAAAACCCGTTCGACATGGCCAGATGGATCGCCCGGCGGGAATAGCCGCCCGAGGCCTCGACCTGCACCACGCCGGGCCGCATCGCGGCAGCCTCCACCGCCCGCGCCCCCGCCTCCAGGGCGGCGGCAGAGGGTTCCTCGGCGGGGTCCGACAGCTCCAGGGCGGCGGCGTCCCAGTCCCGCGCCAATTGGTCGGGGTCAGCGAGGCCCGCCGTCGGGTCCTCGGGCGCCTCGCGTGCCATGGCCACCGCCCGCTCCGCCAGCCGCGCCAGGGTCGAGGCCGAGACATCCGAAGCCGAGACGCAGGCCTGCCGATGCCCGATCAGCACGCGCAGGCCAACCTCGACGCCCTCGGCCCGCTCGGCCTGCTCCAGCGCGCCCTTGCGGATGTCGATGCTTTGGCTTTGGCCATGGACCGCGATGGCATCGGCGGATTGGGCCCCGGCCTTCTTGGCCTCGGCCAGAAGACGGGCGGTCAGGTCGTTCAGATCATGCATGGGGATTCCCCTTTCACGTCCAGATATGGGCGAAAGCACCCCGGACCTCAAGGCTTGCGCCTGCCCGAGAAGCCCCCTACCCCTAGGCGGCGGAGGTGCCCCATGACCGGCGAGAGCTATTTCCTGTATCACTCCATCGGCCAATACCCGGCCAAGGCGCGCGACCTGGCGGCTGCGATGGCCGATTTCGCGGTCTGTTGGGGGACGGCGGATGACAGCCAATGGGGCCATGTGCTGCCGCTGCGGCAAAGGTTCATCGACCGGTGGAGCGCGATCATCAACGCGCCGCAGGGGGCTCTGACGACGTTCGAAAGCGTGACCCAGGCCTTTCATGCGCTGCTGATCTCGCTTCCCCCGGGCCATCTGCGGGGGAAAAAGCTTTTGGTGGCGGCGGATTGCTTTCCGTCGAACCATTTCCTCTTGCAGGGCATGGGTCAGAAATACGGCTTCGAGTTGAAGACCGTGGCGCTGCGCCAGGGGGCTGCGGCGGTCGAGGAGGAGGATTTCCTCGACGCCTGGACGCCGGATGTGGGGCTGGCGCTTCTGACCTGGGTGTCGTCCACGAGTTCGGCGCGGATCGACCTGCCCCGGATGGTGGCCCATGGGCGGCGGATGGGGTCGCTGGTGGGGGTGGATATCACCCAGGCGGCGGGGCTTTTGCGCTTTGACGTCATGGCGCCGGAGGTGGATTTTGCGGTCTCGACCTCCCTGAAATGGATGTGCGGGACGCCGGGGGCGGGGGTGCTTTACCTCTCACCGCGCCTGATCCCGCATTGCCAGCCCGAGCTGCGGGGATGGTTCAGCCAGGACAATCCCTTCAACTGGGATATCAGCCGGTTTTCCTATGCGGGCGATATCCGGCGCTTTGACAATGGCACGCCGGGGGTCATCGCTGCGGTGGCTTCGCTGCCCGCGCTCGATTGGCATGCGGCCCAGGACAAGGCGGCCATCTTGGCCCATAACCGCAAGCTGACGGCGCGGCTGATCGACCTGGCCGATGAATTGAGCCTTTCGCTGGTCACCCCGCGAGATGAGGCGCGGCGGGGCGGTTCGGTCATGGTGAAACTGCCCGAGACGCAGAACGCCCAAGCCCTGGTCGCTTCGCTGCGCGCCCAGGGCATCACGACCGACGCCAGGGGTCAGACCCTGCGGCTCTCGCCCGGGGTCATGACGACGGACGCAGGCGTGGACCGCCTTGCCGCCGCGCTGAAGCGCTAGCGGAGCACGCGGCGCAACGCCTCTTGCACCCGCAACAGAGCGGTCACCAGCGCCGCATCCGGCGCTCCCACCGCCGCCATCCCGGTGTTCAGCGCCGCCACGACCCGGCGCTGTTCGTTCAGAAGCGGCACGGCCAGCGACCTCAGCCCAAGCTCGACCTCCTGCTCGACCCAGGCAAAGCCCTGCACGCGGGCGCGGGCGACCTCCGCCATGACCTCCCCCGGATCGGTCCGCGAGAACGAGGTCCGGGGGGAGAGGTCGCTTGCCTCCACCACGGCCCGCGCCTGGGCCTCGGGCAGCGCGGCCAGCAGCACCCGCCCCATCGAGGTGCAATGCGCCGGCAGCCGCGACCCCGGCAGAAGGCCGATCGACATGACCCGCCTTTGCGCCGCACGGGCGATATAGACGATCTCGGTCCCGTCCAGGATGCCGACCGAGCAGCTTTGGCCGATCTGATCCGACAGCTGATCCAGCCAGGGCTGCACCACCTGCGCCAGGGGCAAGGCGGCCAAAGCCCCGATCCCCAGCCGCAGCACCCTTGGCGTCAGGGTAAAGAACTTGCCGTCGTAATCGGCGTAACCCTGGTCATGCAGCGTCAAAAGACAGCGCCGCGCCGTGGCGCGGTCCAGCCCCGTCGCCTCGGCCACGTCGGAAATCGTCCGGCGCGGGTGGTCGCCAAAGCTCTCCAGCACGCGCAGGCCCTTGGCCAAGGAGGCGATGAGGTCGGTCTTGTTCACCATGCGCACAAGAATGCACGATAAGTGAACAAAGATCAACAGGCGCACAAAATGACTTGAGCGAGGGCCCAAGCGGGCGCAATCACAGGGCCAAAGGGGGATTTCATGGACAAGACACTTCCCAGCCTGACCGAGGCCGTTTCGGGCATCCCCGATGGCGCCTCGGTGATGATCGGCGGCTTCGGCGGATCGGGCTCGCCCATCGAACTGATCCATGCGCTGATCGACCGCTTCCACGCCACGGGGCATCCGACGGGCCTGACCGTGATCAACAACAACGCAGGCAACGGCCATGTGGGCCTGGCCGCGCTGATCGAGGCGGGGATGGTGGCAAAGCTCATCTGCTCCTTCCCGCGTTCGGCCGATCCGGTGGTCTTCACCGAGCTTTACCTGGCCGGAAAGATCGAACTGGAGCTGGTCCCGCAAGGGACGCTCGCCGAGCGCATCCGAGCAGGCGGCGCGGGCATCCCGGCCTTTTACACGCCGACCTCCTATGGCACCGACCTCGCCCAAGGCAAACCGGTCGAGGTCTTCGAAGGCCGTCCCTACGTCCAGGAGCGCTGGCTGAAGGCTGATTTCGCGCTGATCAAGGCGCAGGTGGGCGACCGCTTCGGCAACCTGACCTATCGGGCCGCGGCGCGCAACTTCTCGCCCCTGATGGCCACGGCGGCCAAGGTCACCATCGCCCAGGTCTCGGTCATCGGCGAGATCGACCCCGAAGCCGTCATCACCCCCGGCATCTTCGTGCAAGCCGTGGTGCAGGTGGAAAACCCCAAGCAGGAAGAGACCCTGAACCGGCAAAAGGCGGCCTATCCATGCTGAAGCTCTCCAACGCTCAAATCGCCTGGCGCGCGGCGCAAGACATCGCGGATGGCGCCTATGTCAACCTCGGCATCGGTTTCCCCGAGATGGTGGCCAAGTTCCAGCCCCCGGGCCGCGAGGCGATCTTTCACACCGAAAACGGCATCCTGAACTTTGGCGAAAGCCCCGAGCCCGGCGAGGAAGACTGGGACCTGATCAACGCCGGCAAAAAGGCCGTGACGCTGAAGCCGGGGGCCTCGTTCTTCCACCACGCCGACAGCTTTGCCATGGTGCGCGGCGGGCATCTGGATGTGGCGATCCTCGGCGCCTATCAGGTCTCGGAAAGCGGAGACCTGGCCAATTGGTCGACCGGGCCCAAGGGGGTCCCGGCGGTGGGTGGCGCGATGGACCTTGTCCATGGGGCCAAGCGCGTGGCGGTGATCACCGAACATGTGACCAAGGACGGCAAGCCCAAGCTTCTGGACCGCTGCACGCTGCCCCTGACCGGGGTGGCCTGCGTGACGCGGGTCTATACCTCCCATGCCGTGATCGACATTGCGGGCCGCTTCATCCTGCGCGAGAAGCTGGCGGGGGTCTCGCTGGAAGAGCTGCAAAACATGACGGGCGCCAAGCTGCATCTGGACGGCCCCGTCCTTGACTTGAACGTCCCGGAGGTCTGAATGGACGCCTATATCTGCGATTACATCCGCACCCCGATTGGCCGCTTTGGCGGGAGCCTCTCTGCAGTCCGCGCTGATGACCTTGGGGCGGTGCCGCTGCGGGCGCTGATGGCGCGCAATGCGGGCGTTGATTGGGAGGCGGTCAGCGACGTGATCTTCGGCTGCGCCAACCAGGCGGGGGAAGACAACCGCAACGTCGCCCGCATGTCCTCCTTGCTGGCGGGCCTGCCCGTGGGCGTCACGGGGACGACGGTCAACCGGCTTTGCGGCTCTGGCATGGATGCCGTCCTGATCGCCGCGCGCCAGATCATGGCCGGAGAGGCCGACCTGATGATCGCGGGCGGGGTCGAATCGATGTCCCGCGCGCCTTTCGTCCTGCCCAAGGCCGACAGCGCCTTCTCCCGCAACGCGGAGATTTACGACACGACCATCGGCTGGCGCTTCGTCAACCCGCTGATGAAGGCGCAATATGGCGTCGATTCCATGCCCGAGACCGGCGAGAACGTCGCCGAGGATTACCGGATCAGCCGCGAGGACCAGGACGCCTTCGCGCTGCGCAGCCAGGCCAAGGCCTCGGCCGCGCAAGCCAATGGTCGGCTGGGCGCCGAGATCACCCCGGTTGTGATCCCCCAGCGCAAGGGCGATGCTCTGGTGGTGGACCGCGACGAGCATCCCCGCGCGACGACGCTGGAGGCCCTGTCCAAGCTCGGCACCCCCTTCCGCAAGGGCGGCTCGGTGACGGCGGGGAATGCAAGCGGCGTCAACGACGGGGCGGCGGCGCTGATCCTCGCCTCCGAAGCCGGAGCCCGCAAGCACGGACTGACCCCCATCGCCCGGGTGCTGGGCGGGGCGACGGCGGGGGTTCCGCCGCGCATCATGGGGATCGGGCCTGCGCCTGCCTCGGCCAAGCTCCTGGCGCGGTTGGGGTTGACGGTCGCCGACCTTGCCGTGATCGAGCTGAACGAGGCCTTCGCGTCTCAGGGTCTGGCGACCCTGCGTCAGCTGGGCATCGCGGATGACGATGAGAGGGTGAACCCCAACGGCGGCGCCATCGCCCTGGGCCACCCCCTGGGCATGTCCGGCGCGCGGATCACCGGGACGGCGGCCTTGCAGCTGAAGCCGGGGCAGAAGTCGCTGTCGACCATGTGCATCGGCGTGGGCCAGGGCATCGCCATCGCCCTGGAGCGGGTCTAGCGCCGCCGACCCTTGCCCGGCGCCTTGCGAGAGCGGGAGAGTTTGACCGCATTCTCCTCCGCCTCGGCCACCAGCTTTTGCCAGCGGGAAACGCGTTCGGGCAGGATCTCTCCGGCCCGAACCGCCGCCTGCACCGCGCAGCCGGGCTCGGAGGCGTGGCGGCAGTTGGTGAACTTGCACTCGGTGGCGAGCTCGGCCAGGTCCTCGAAGAGGATGTCGATGCCCTCGGCCGCATCGGTCAGCTGGATCTCGCGCATGCCGGGCGTGTCGATCAGCCAACCGCCGCCCCGCATGGCGACCAAATAGCGCCCGGTCGTCGTATGCCGCCCCTTGGCGTCATCGTCGCGGATGTCCTGCACCGCAGCCTGACCCCCGGTCAGGGCATTGGCAATCGTCGTCTTGCCGACGCCCGATGACCCCAACAGCGCCACCGTCCGCCCCGGCCCGCACCAGGGCGCCAAAGCGCTGCCCACATCGCCCCGCTTGGCATCCAGCACGACGACCGCGATCTGCCGGGCCAGGGCGAGCGCCTGGCGCCGGAAGACCTCCGGGTCGTCGCATTGATCGGCCTTGGTCAGGACGACGACCGGCGTCACCCCGGCCTGGGCGGCGAGCACCAGAAACCGCTCCATCCGCCCCGGGTTGAAATCGGCATTGCAGGAGGAGACGACGAACAGCACATCCAGGTTGGCCGCAATCAGTTGCCGCGCGAGCCCCGTCCCCGCCGCCTTGCGCTGCACCAGGGAGCGGCGGTCCAGCACTTGCAGCGCCACCATGCCCTCGGCCATGACCCAATCGCCCACCGCGATATCCCCGGTGGAAAGGCTGGAATGCGGGATCAGCTCGACCGCGCCCTCGGGCCCGAGGCCCATCAGCCGCGCCCGATGCACCGAGGTCACCCGAAGGGGCCGCCCCGCGCCACCCTGCGCCGCAAAGTCTTCGCCCCATCCCAGGGCGTTCAAGTCAAATGTCATGAAAGATATCCCGCATCAGGTATCACGCAGACCCCGGATCTTCGTGGGGCGATCTGCAAGCGACAGTCCGGCGGGCCAGGATCTCAGATCCGCCCCGCCAAGGGGAAAGCAAAGTCGGGCATGGCTCTCTCCGGCGGCTGAAGGGGTGAGAGGCTGACATCGACCCAAGTGGGGCTCGTTACGGCTGCTTCCTTCCGGACCTGACCGGGTTGGCGAGGCACTCGCCCGCGCCAACCTCTCGACTCGTCATATAGTGCGGGCGCAAGTCCGGCGCAAGACAGCGCGGGGGGAGAGGGCGGAGCCTCCGGCGGGGATATCTGGGCAAGTATGAAAGGGGGGGCGCTTGGGGGAAGGGCGAAAGGGAGTATTTGGGCCAAATTGAAAGGAGGGGGGTGGGGGGGCAGATGGCGCAAGGGAGTATTTGGGCAAATGTGAAAGGGGAGGGGAGCGGCCCTTGTCTTCATCTGTTCAGGAATATCCCCAGCAGAGCTGCGACCGAGCCGGTTGGGCCGCCTGCGGCCCAGAGGCGAGAGAAAAGACTTGCGCGGCACGCGCTCCTTTTGGCTGCGGTTACAGGAGGCCCGCCATTCGGGCGCCAAGCACCAGGTCTTCAGCCACATGATGGGCCCAGCGGCCTTGCGAGGGGAGCATGTCGGGGACCTGCACGACCGTGCAGCCCGCACGATGGGCGGCCTCGGCACCGGTCTCGCTGTCCTCGAACACGAGGCAGCGGCGCGGGTCGACGCCCAGCATGCGGGCAGCCAGGAGATAGGGCTCCGGGTCGGGCTTTGGCCTCGTCACGTCATCCACCGTCACCACGGTCGCAAAGGACGGCGCCAGCCCCGCAAGCCGGATCTTGTGATGCGCGCCCTCGCGCCCCGAAGAGGTCACGACGGCGCGGTGGATATGGCCGGGCGTCGCCTCCAGCAATTCGAAGACCCCGGGCTTCAGCGTCAGCCCCCCCGCCATTCCGGCCTGAAATCCCTCGGCCCAGAGCCGGTTCAGCGCGTCAAGGTCGATGCCCGGGCGGTGGCCCAGAATGATCCCCACCGAGGTCGGCTGGTCCACCCCGATCAGGCGATGCAGGAAGGTCTCTTCCACCGGATGGCCCACGGCGGCAAAGGCCGCCGCCCCCGAGGCCATGGCGATGGTTTCGGTGTCGATCAGCGTGCCGTCGAGGTCGAAGAGAAGGGCATCGTAAAGCGCGGACATGGCGGGCTCCGGGGTCAGACCCCCTGTTAGCGCATCACAGGTGCAGGCGAAAGCGGCGGAATCCTTCTGGCGTCAGCTCCAGGGCCTCGGGGCGCATCGCGGAGAGCTCTGCGATGTGGCCGAGCGCCCCGGGCGCGCTGTCGAAGGTCACCGAGGCCCCGGGTTGCGGCCGAAAGCGCCAGGAGGGCGGCGCATCGGGCAAGAGCGCGCCCAGCCGCGAGATATGCCCGGCCAGAATGGCGCGGCTGGCCGTCGGTCCCTTGATCACCAGGTCCTGAGGGCGCCCGACCGGAAAGCCGCCGCTGCCCGAGGCGCGGTAGGTGTTGGTGGCCAGGATGAAGCGCTGGTCCGGGTCCAGCGCCTGCCCCTGCCACCGCAGGTCGCAGATTCGCCGCGACCCTGGATTGACCATGACCCCGCGCGCATCGTGGCGCGGCGGCGCAGAGAGGTCGACCTCCCAGGTCAGGCCTTCGATCGTGTCGAAGTTGAAGGGGGCGAAGTCGGCATCCACCAGCTCGGCATCCCGGGCCCCCGGTCCGATGGTGTGGAACTGGCTGAAGGCGCGTTCCAGCCAGTCGGCCAGCCCCGCCCCGGTGATCCGCAGGGCCGCAATCGCATTGGGATGGGGGTAAAGGTCGAAGACATGGCGCCGCGTCAGGCGCCCGGCCGCGACATGGACATAGTTCTGGGGCCCGCCCCGCCCGCCGCAGTGGAAGGGCGCCGCAGCCGAGACCACGGGCAGGTCCTGGTCCGGCGTGCCGCGCAAGAGCTGCGCGACATGCTCGGCCTGGGCCAGGGCAATCAGCCGCACGGCCGCCGAGGGCGCAACCATGGCAAAGAAGCTGTGGATCGGACGAAGCGTCCGCCCCACGGTCTCGCCCGCCCAGGCGCGCGTTGCCTGGTGTGCCGGGGCGGCAAGGGCCAGGATCTCGGGGTCCGACCGGGTCAGGGCGCGCAGCCGCCCGCCCGGCCCTCGCGCGGCAATCGCCCGCAGTCCCGCCGTGGCGGCCTTGACCCGCCAGCCCTTCTCCCCGCGCTCCAGGTCCAGGTCGATCACCCCCAGATGAGACCCGAAGAACCCCGGCATGACCACGGGCTTGCCATGGATCGTCCCGGCCAGCGGGTCGATCCCGGGCTGAGCTGGCCCGGGCTGCAGCGGAGAGCCCGCCTGCGGAAAGACCAGGTGCGTGTGACCGGCGACCAGGGCGTCGATCCCCGGCAACCGGGCCAGGGCTGCCGTCGCGTTCTCCATCATCGGCTCGGGCTCCGATCCCGCGATGCCGGAATGCGACAGGGCGATCACCAGGTCCGCCCCCTCGTCCCGCAGCGCTGCGGCATGATGCCGGGCGGCCTCGAGGATGTCGCGCACCTCCATCTCTGCCCCCAGCGCCGCACTGTCCCATTGCACGACCTGCGGCGGCGCAAAGCCCAGGACGCCGATGCGCAGCTCATGGGCCCGGCCCGCCGCATCACGCAGCTCTCGTCGCAGGATCAGCCGGGGCGCAGCGATGCAGCGGTCCTCGGCCACCGTCGCCCCGCGCGACCGGAGCATGTTGCTCGAGACCACTGGAAAGCGGCAGTCCGCCAGCGCCTCGGTCAGCGCGGCAAGCCCATGCGAGAACTCGTGATTGCCCAGCGTGGCGGCGTCATAGCCCAGGTGGTTCATCGCCGCGATGACCGGATTTCGCCCGCCCGGAACCTCGGCCATCGGGCTGCCGTTCAGGAAATCGCCATTGTCCAGGAGCAGGGCGCCGGGCACCTCGGCCCGGGCCTTGCGGATCAGGCTGGCAGTCCGCGCAAGGCCCGCCGAGGGGCTGGCACGGTTGGCATGATAGTCCCAGGGCATCACATGGGCATGAAGGTCGGTGGTGGCCAGAATCCGCAGCCTGACACAGGCACCCGTCCTCATGTCGTGCAACCTTGGGTTGTGCTTCGGGCCAGTGTCTGCCCATGCGATCGGCTTGGATAGCCCATCTCTTGCCAGATTCCTTCGCGCTGTCCCCTGTCTGGCGGTTCGCTCCGCCGACAATTTCTTACAGTCCAACTCTTGGATCCCTGCAACCCAAAAGGATGCATCTTGTTAACCATTTCAACCTTAGGTGGCAAAACTGCCGCAATTTCCATGGTTTCCAGTTTCCCGCGCTTCGTGAAACTGGCATGACATGCAAAACGGAGGTGCAGATGCGCTTGGGCGAGACGGTGACTTTCGGCGGCTCCGGCCTGGACCGCGCGGCCAACCTGCGCGAGACGGCGGCGGCGCTTTGGCCCGGGGCTTGGGTGATCCTCTTGTGGAAGGGGCGCATCCTTCTGGATGGCGCGGGGCGGCTGGCGCGGCTGGCTTCGGACCATCCCTTGGCCGGGGCGGCGGGCTCTGCGATCTTCCTGGGCGAGCCCGAGACCCCGGTCTTCGCGCAAGACATCTCCGCCTGGACGCCCGAGGCCGAGATCACCCCCACGGGCTTCACCGACACCCAGGTGCAGCGCCACCCGGACCTGCCTGCCGACTGGGGCTTCCACGAGCTCCGCGCCGTGATGGCCGCCCTGACTCCCCGCGAGGCAGAGCTTTCCGCCACCGCCCGCGCCCTGATCGAATGGCACCGGACCCATGGCCATTGCGCCAGTTGCGGGGCGAAGTCGGTTCAGATCCTGGCAGGCTGGCAGCGCTCCTGCCCCGATTGCGGCGCCCAGCACTTCCCGCGCACCGACCCCGTCGTCATCATGCTGATCACCCGCGACAACCGGCTCCTCCTGGGCCGCAACGAGAACTGGCCCGAGGGGATGTATTCCCTGCTCGCGGGCTTCATCGAACCCGGCGAGACGGTCGAAGCCGCCGTCCGCCGCGAGGTCCATGAGGAATCCGGCATCCGCGTCGGCGAGGTCCGCTACCTGACCTCGCAGCCCTGGCCCTTCCCCGCCTCCCTGATGCTGGGCTGCCGGGGCGAGGCGCTGTCCGACGAGATCACCATCGACCCCGCCGAGCTGCAAGAGGCGATCTGGGTGACCCGCGAAGAGCTCCTCTCGGCCTTTGCTGGCACCCATCCCAAGATCAAGCCCTCCCGCAAGGGGGCGATTGCGCAGTTCATCATGCAGCATTGGCTGTCAGACACGCTTGATTGATCGACAGGCTCTCGCTACTTTGATATCAAAGGGAGAGCTTTATGACACAGATTCTGATTGGCACGACGAAGGGCGTTTTCATCCTGGAAGAGGGCCGGCTGACCGGTCCGCTTTGCGACGGCTGGCCGATCAACCATGTGATCGGCGATCCGGCAACCGGGCGGCTCTACGCGGCGGGGGGCGGAGAGTTCCACGGCGCGGGCATCTGGCGCAGCGAGGACCGGGGGGCAAGCTGGACGCTGTCCAAGCTCGCCTCGGGCAATGCCGATGAGTGGTTCGCGCCAGAGGCCCCGAAAGCGCCCTTCACCGGGCAGATCGTGACCTTCTGGTCGCTGGGGATCGTAGGCGGCAAGGTCCTGGCCGGGGCCAAGCCCGCCAACCTGTTTGAATCGACCGATGGCGAGACATGGACCCTGCAACCCGCACTGGCCAGCTTCCCGGGCCGCGAGGACTGGTGGCCCGGTGCCGCGGGCCTGGTGCTGCACACCATCGTCGGCGACCCTGCGGCGCCGGAGAAGCTCTGGGTCGGCATCTCGGCCGCCGGGGTCTTCGCCTCCGAGGACGGCGGCCAAAGCTGGGAGCGGCGCAACCGCGCCTCCAACGCCGCGGCCCATGACGGCCATGACCATGACCCGTCGGAAATCGGCTCCTGCGTGCACAACATGGTGCGGGCGCCGGGCAGCCCCGACCTGATGTACCAGCAAAACCACCACGGCGTCTTCCGCAGCCGGGACGGCGGGCGGTCCTGGGATGACATCAGCGCAGGCCTGCCCTCGACCTTCGGCTTCCCCATCGCGGTCCATCCGCAAGACCCGCTGCGGATCTGGACCCTGCCGCTCAACGGCGACAGCGCGGGCCGCTTCCCGCCCGGCGCCTCGGCGGCCGTCTGGCATTCCCGCGACGGCGGCGAGACCTGGGAGCGGCAAGGCAACGGCCTGCCGCAGGAAAACTGCTTCTTCACCGTGCTGCGCCAGGCCATGGCCACCGACCGCGCGGGCGGGGTCTATTTCGGCACCAACTCCGGCTCGATCTTCGCCACGAAGGACGGCGGGGCAAGCTGGCAAGAGCTGGCCCAACACCTGCCCACCATCACCTCGGTGGAGACGCTGTAGCGAAGGGAAGTGCCCGGCGCGCGGGTGCGAGGGGAACCGTGGCGCCAGTGGCGCCGCGTAAGTCCCCGAAGCGGCGCGGGTGGGAGCGTGCCGGGCACTTCCCGGCCCGCCACCTAGTTCCCCCGTCGCCCCACGGCCTCCAGGTCGATGGGCTCGGGCTCTTTCAATTTGGGGCCGTTGACGATCACCGGCAAAAGCTCTGCCCCGGTGGCCGAGGGACCCGAGACCTCGTTCGGCTCGCGCCAGGACAGGGTATCGAAGCCGCCGCAATTCTCGCAGGTCGGGCCCCAGGCGGAATGCACCGCCTGGCACTTGTCGCAGCACCACTGCGGGCCGCGCGGAGCGGTCAGCGCCTTGGAGAGCCAGGCGCGCACGGTGGCCTCGTCACCGCCCTCACCGCGCTCGATGGCGGCCATGATCGCCAGGGACCGCTGCGTAGGCTTCACCACCGCCAGGTCACCTAGCGCCCGCCTTGCCGCCGGGAAATCCTCCGCCGCGATGGAAAGTTCCGCCAAAAGCTGCCGCGTCTCCGCATCCTCCGGCCGGATCGCGGTCAGGACCTTGAACCGCTTGACCCTTGCATCCGGGCTCTCCTCCGGCTCGATCTCGGCAAAGGCCGCCGCCAGGTCGGGATGGGGCCGCGCCTCCCAGGCCTTCTTCAAGACCCGCGTCGCGTTCTTCTTGTCGCCCTTGGCGATATAGCTGCGCGCCGCCATAGCCGCCGCCGGGATCAGGTCCGGAGAGGCCTTGTTGGCCGCAATCGCCGCCTCCTGCGCCTCGATCGAGGCGCTTTCATCCACGACCACCTTGGCCTCTTGCAAAGCCATCACTGCATCGCGCCGCTTCCAGACCTCTTTCGGCAGAACCCCCGCCCGCGCCTGGGCCTGCAAGGTCGCCCTCGCGCCCTTCCAGTCGGCGGCGCCGGATTGCAGCTTCAAAAGCACCTCCTGCAAGGCCGCATCGCGCGGCTTCATCTCGAAGGCCTTTTCGGCCAGCTTCAGCGCCGTCTCCTTGTCGCCCTCGGCGAGCTTCTGGTTCAAGAGGCCGCGGATCCCCACGAACCGCGTCCGAGGATCAGCCAGAAGCGCCTTGTAGGCCCCCTCGGCCTTGGCCGTATCGCCCGAGACCTCCGCCGCCTGGGCGGTCAAGAGCCCCGTCAAAGCCGGCATGTCCAGGTAGCTTTGCGCCCTCTGCGCCTTGATCAGCGCCAGCCGCCCCTCTCCGGCGGCGAGCGCCAGCATCCCATCGGCCAGGGCCTGGAAGCCCCGCCTTTCGCGGTCGCGGTCCAGGTAGCGGCTGATCGCCGTCTCATCGCCCGAGAAGAACCGGATGACCGCCACGACCAGGCCGAGGACCTTCATCACCAGCCAGCCTGCCAGGGTGATCAGCAGGACCGCAATCGCCAGCGGCAGGGGCCGCAACGAGATCTCGTAGCCCGCAAAGGACACCCGCATCACCGCATCGGCCTGCAAGAGGTAATCCGCGCCAAAGGCCAGGACCAGGACCAGGGTGACAAAGAACAATATCCGCAGAAGCGACCAGAGCATCGGCCTACTCCATCAAGGGGGCAAGGGCGGCTTCGGCATCGAGCCGCAGCTGCGCCAGGGCCTGCCAGTCGGCCATCGCGGCCTTGCCCGCCTCGGGCAGGGCGCCCAGTTCGGCCACCGCGCCCGCCACATCGCCCTTGGCCAGGGCGGCCTCGGCGCGCGACAGGACGGCATCGGGGTCGGTGCCCTCTTGCGGGGTCAGGGCGCGCGCCCCGGTCGTCGCCCGCAGGAAGTTCTTGACCCGCTCGGACCAGGTGGCGCCCATGTCGGCCTTGAGGCTCGCCTCCAGCGCGGCGCGGGCGGCATCCGGGAAAGCGGCCTGGAGCGCGGGCAGCGAGGGCAGGCCCGTCGCCGCATGTTCGGCGATCACCGACGGCAGGTCGTTCAGATCGACCACGGCGCGGATATAGGGCGCGCCGGAATCCATCGCCGCCGCAATCTGGCGCAGAGCCGCCTGGCGGACCCCCTCTGCGGCGGTCTCTTTCGCCTGGGCCTCGATCTGCGCCAGCTTGTCGGCGGTGGCCTTCACCTGGGCATCCAGCTGCGCCTGAACCTCGGGCGAGACGACACCCGCGCTTTGCGCCTTCATCGCCTCGACCTCGGCCCGCAGGCTGGCCAAGGCCGCCGGATCGGCCGAAGCCCCCTGCGCCGTGGGCCTTGCTTCCAGCGCGGTCAGACGTTGATCCAGCGCGCCCAGGTCCACCACGGGAGCCGCCTCCAGCTTGGCGATGCGGTCGGCCAGGCCCTGCGCCGCCTCGAGCTTGGCGCTCAGCTCCTTGACCTGCGCGGTCAGGGTCGCCACCTGCTCCACCGCCTGGGCCAGGCCGGGATCGGTCGCCGGGGCCTGCAGGGGCCAGCCCTGCGGCACGACCTGGGCCAGGCCGAAGCCCAGGCCCGCCGCGACGACGCCCCCCAGCACCGGCCACAGGGCCGACCGACGCGGCGCGGGTTTCGGCTTTTCAACCACAGGAGGCGGGACCTCGACCTTCGGCTCTTCTTTGATCTCGATAACCTCGGGTTCGGCCATGACGTCCTCCTGTACTCCCCCCTAGGTAATGCTGCCCTGCCCCCGGCTTCAAGCCAAAGCCAGCCGGTTCCACAAGGTAAGCGTCGCTTCCAGCATGGAATCGCCGTCCGGGCGGGCGGCGATCAGGGCCGAGGGGTCGAGGCTGCGGGCCGCCTGAGCCACGGCTTGCGACATGGCCACGACGCGCAAGGGGGCCGTGGCGCCGATCCGCTTGGCCTCGGCGGCCAGGATCTGGGCGCTGCGGGGCGAGAAAAGCGGAGCGATCACGGGGGTTTGGCCACGCAGGGCGGCCTGCGCCTCGGCGGTCAGGTCCTGTTCCTCTTGCGCATAGGCCAGGGCCTCGGCGGTGGGCACACCTGCGGCCGTCAGGCGCGCGGCAATCTCTCCCCGCGCCTCACGCCCGCGCAGGTGCAAAAGCGGCGCGACGGGGGCGGAGAGAATCAGCGCGATCAGCGCCTCGGCATCGCCCGAGGCGCTGGTGGCGTCGAAGCCCAGGGCCCGCGCCGTGGCCGCCGTCCGGTCGCCCACGCAAAAGGCACGGCAGGGCGCCAGGCCGCGCGCCGCCAGGGCCCCGGTCTCGGAGGTCAGGATCAGCGCTTCATGCGGGGGGATCGCGGGGAAAAGGAAGCGCGGCGCGATCAGCGGCGAGATCAGGCAATCGAGCCCCAGAGCGGCCGCAAACCTCTCCGACTGCGGCGCGGGCCGGGTCAAGAGGATCAGGGCTCGCGGTTGTGCGCTCATGGCATCGGTGTTACCTCGGGGGCGGGTTTCAAACAAGGACGCGAGATGGTGCTGACCCTTCTTGGCATCGAAAGCAGCTGCGACGATTCGGCGGCGGCGGTGGTGCGGTCGGACCGGGCGGTTCTGTCCTCGGTGGTCGAGGGCCAGGCGGCGCTGCATGCGCCCTTTGGCGGGGTCGTGCCCGAAATCGCGGCGCGGGCCCATGCGGAAAAGCTGGATGGCTGTGTCGCCCGCGCCCTGGCCGAGGCGGGGGTTGGGCTGGCCGACCTCGACGCCGTGGCGGTGACCTCTGGTCCTGGGCTGATCGGCGGTGTCCTGTCGGGCGTGATGCTGGCGCGCGGGATCGCGGCGGCGACGGGGCTGCCGCTGGTGGGGGTCAATCACCTGGCGGGCCATGCGCTGACACCGCGCCTGACCGATGGGCTGGAGTTTCCCTATCTGATGCTCCTGGTCTCGGGCGGGCATTGCCAGTTCCTGATGGTCAGCGGGCCGGGGGAGTTCCGGCGGCTGGGTGGCACGATCGACGATGCCCCGGGGGAGGCCTTCGACAAGGTCGCCAAGCTTTTGGCCCTGCCGCAGCCGGGTGGGCCGCCCTTGGAGGCCGAGGCGTTGAAGGGGGATGCGAAGCGGTTCGCCCTGCCGAGGCCGCTCTTGGACCGTCCGGGCTGTGACATGAGCTTTTCCGGGTTGAAAACGGCGGTTCTGCGGGCGCGGGATGCCTTGATCGCGGAACATGGGGGCCTGCGCCGGCAGGACCGCGCGGACCTTTGCGCGAGCTTCCAGGCGGCGGTCGCGGCGGTGCTGGCGGAGAAGACGCGGCGGGCGCTGGCGGAGTCGGAGGCTCCGGTGCTGGCCGTGGCGGGGGGCGTGGCGGCCAATTCGGTGATCCGCGCGGCCTTGCAGGGGGTTTGCGAGAAGGCGGGGGTGGGGTTCACGGCGCCTCCCTTGCGGCTTTGCACCGACAATGCGGCGATGATCGCCTGGGCGGGGATCGAGAAGCTGCAGGCGGGGCTGGTGGACCCGGCGGATTTGACCGCCCGGCCGCGCTGGCCCCTGGACGCCATGGCCGCGCCGATGATCGGATCGGGCAAGAAGGGGGCCAAAGCGTGATCGGCATTGTCGGAGCCGGGGCCTTTGGCCGGGCGCTCGCTGTTGCGCTGGCCGCGCGGGGGGTCACGCTTTGGGCGCGCGATCCGGGCTCGGAGCGTCTGCCCGGCGTCGCCCTGCCCGAGGGCGTGCGGCTGACGGGTGACCTGGATGACCTGAAGGGGGCCGAGGCTCTGCTGCTCGCCCTGCCGATGCAGGCGCTTTCCGGGTTTCTGGCGGAGCATCCTTTGCAAGGGCGGCTTGTCGCCTGCTGCAAGGGGATCGACCTTGCGACGCTGAAAGGGCCAAGCGCGGTGATCGGCGAGGGCGCCTTTGTCCTGACCGGACCGAGTTTCGCCGCCGATATCGCGGCGGGGCTTCCGACCGCGCTGACGCTGGCGGGGCCCGATGACGGCGGGCTTCAGGCCCTGCTCTCGACGCCGACCCTGAGGCTTTACCGCACGACGGATGTAGTCGGGGCCGAGCTTGGTGGCGCCTTGAAGAATGTCGTCGCCATCGCGGCGGGGGTTGTCATCGGCGCAGGCCTGGGCGAAAGCGCCCGGGCCGCGCTGATCACCAGGGGCTTTGCCGAAATGCAGCGGCTGGCGGGCGCCCTGGGCGCGCGGCCCGAGACCTTGATGGGGCTTTCGGGCCTGGGCGACCTCGTTCTGACCTGCAATTCGACCGGGTCGCGCAACCTGCGCTTTGGGCTCGCCTTGGGCCGGGGTGAGGCCTTTGACGCCTCCGTCACCGTCGAGGGCGCCGCCACCGCCGAGGCCGTCGCCCGGCTTTCGGCCCGGATGGGCGTCGAGATGCCGATTTCCACCATGGTCGCCCGGCTGATCGCCCATGACCTGAGCTTGCCCGAGGCGATCCGCCTCTTGATGACCCGCCCCCTGAAGGAGGAATGAATGCGCGCCGTCCTGATCTGCATCGACAAACCGGGGTCCCTGGACCTGCGCCTCGCCAACCGTCCGGCCCATGTCGAATACCTCAAGGCCTCGCCTTGCGTGGAACTCGCCGGGCCTTTCCTGGAGGGCGAGACCATGGTGGGCTCCATGCTGGTCCTGAACGTCGAAAGCCTGGCGGAGGCGCAGGCCTGGGCGGCGAATGACCCCTATGCCAAGGCGGGGCTCTTTGCCTCGGTCGAGATCCGCGAATGGAAGAAGGTGATCGGATGAGCTACTGGCTGTTCAAATCCGAGCCCAATGTCATCTCGTTCCAAAGCCTCTGGGACAAGCTGCCCCAGGACGAGGAATGGCACGGCATCCGCAACTACCAGGCGCGCAACAACATGCGGTTGATGAAGATCGGCGAGAAGGGCTTCTTCTACCATTCCAACATCGGGAAAGAGATCGTGGGCCTGGTCGAGGTCACACGGCTTTCGGCACCCGACAGCAAGACCGATGACCCGCGCTGGGATTGCGTCCACTTCCGCCCCATCGCGCATTTCAAGCGGCCCGTGGGGCTGGAGGAATGCAAGCACACGCCGGGGCTGGAGGAGATGGTGCTGATCAACAACTCCCGCCTGTCGGTCCAGCCGGTGCGGGAAAGCGAATGGCGGATCATCTGCGCCCTGGGTGGGGTGGAGCCCTGAGGGCGCCCCGCCCCAGGGCCCGCAAAGCGCTTTGCGCCGGGGGAAAGCAGCGTTAACCTCGCCGAAAAGGGAGGGTTCCATGCAATATCTCGCCGTGCTTCTGGCCGCAGCCGCCGCCTATGGCTTTGCGGCTTTCTGGTATACGAAGATGTCGAAACCCTGGGCCGAGGCCGCGGGGATTCCCATGTTCGATGGCAAGCCGCAGGGCAATGGCAGCCCCTTGCCCTTCGTCATCGGCGGGGTGATGCAGCTTTTGGTCGCCGGGATGATGCGGCATGTCTTCCTGATGGGCGGGCTGGACACAGTAGGCGAGGGCATCATGGGTGGCTTCGGCATCGGGGCCTTTCTCATCACGCCCTGGGTCACGATGAACTATGCCTTTGCCGGGCGGCCCTTCAAGCTGACGGTGCTGGATGGGGTCAACAGCGTGGTGGGATGCACCCTGATGGGCCTGGTCCTGTCGCTGTTCCTGTAGAGTGATCCTGCCTGTGGCCCTGGACGGCTGGCAGGCGGGCTGTGCAGCCATCCAACCGGGCTGCGGTTGCGATGCCCCTTGCGCGCGACGGCGAAATCCTGGGGCCACATCAAGGGGGCCAAAAAAAATGAGGGGCCCCCACCCCTAGGGACCCCTCATCCACCCCACGTGCTCCCAGCTCGCACGTGTCTGATAAAAGGTCCCGGACATGATGCCCATGGACAGAAGCTAGCCCGAATCGTGGGGCTCTGTCCAAGGCCAAGAAGCGAAAGTTTGAGCCTTAACCAGCCTTTGGCCGGAACAGCGCCTGTTTGCCGAAATGCTGCACCAAGATATAGAACAGCACGGCGCGGTAGCGGGGGCCCGGTGTCTCATAGGTCTCCCAGGCGGCCTGGATCGCCTCGTCGACGGCGGGCAGCGGGCCCAGCTTGCGGATCAGGCTCTTGCGGAAGGCGGGGAGGTCCTGGGGCGTCAGCGCCTCGGTCGCGGGGTCATAGATCAGCGGGCCGCAGGCCGTGACGACGCCGTGCAGCAGGTCCAGGTCGGGATGCATGCCACAGGCCTGGGCCAGGTCGGCGGCATAGCGGGCGATGTGGTCTTCCTGACGCATGGGGATAACTTAGGCAGGTCTTGCCGCCCGGAAAAGCAAAAACCGGGAATAATCCCGGTTTTTTCCCCGTGAGCGGCAAAGGCGCCCCGGTTAACCTGTTCTTCACAGTGCGGTACGATTTGAACCAAGCTTTACGACCCGGTTCGGGATCGGAGAAGGCCCGCCAGTCCCCGGCGGGCCTTTTTCGGTTCAATAGCGGTAGTGCTCGGCCTTGAAGGGGCCTTCGACCTTGACGCCGATATAATCGGCCTGGTCCTTGCGCAGCTCGGTCAGCTTGACGCCGATCTTCTTCAGATGCAGGCGAGCGACCTTTTCGTCCAGGGCCTTGGGCAGGATATAGACGCCGGGGGCATAGTCCTTGCCCTTGGTCCAGAGCTCGATCTGCGCGAGGGTCTGGTTGGTGAACGACGCCGACATCACGAAGGACGGGTGGCCGGTCGCATTGCCGAGGTTCAGGAGACGGCCTTCCGACAGGAGGATGATGCGGGCGCCCGAGGGCATCTCGATCATGTCGACCTGTTCCTTGATGTTCGTCCACTTGTGGTTGCGAAGGGCCGCGACCTGGATTTCGTTGTCAAAGTGGCCGATGTTGCCGACGATGGCCATGTCCTTCATCTCGCGGATATGCTCGATGCGGATCACGTCCTTGTTGCCGGTCGTGGTGATGAAGATATCGGCCGTGGCGACTTCGTCTTCCAGGATGGTGACTTCATAGCCATCCATCGCGGCCTGAAGCGCGCAGATCGGATCGACTTCGGTGACCTTGACGCGGGCGCCCGCGCCGCGGAGGCTTGCCGCCGAGCCCTTGCCCACATCGCCATAACCGCAGACGACCGCGACCTTGCCGGCCATCATCGTGTCGGTGGCGCGGCGGATGCCGTCGACCAGCGACTCTTTGCAGCCATACTTGTTGTCGAACTTCGACTTGGTGACCGAATCGTTCACGTTGATCGCCGGGAAGGGCAAAAGGCCCTTCTTGTGCAGCTCGTACAGGCGATGGACACCCGTCGTGGTTTCCTCGGACACGCCCTTGATCGCGGCGCGCTGCTTGGTGAACCAACCGGGCGAGGCCGCCAGGCGCTTCTTGATCTGGTTGAAGAGGCAAACTTCCTCGTCCGAGGTGGGCACGGCGATCAGGTCGGTCTCACCGGCCTCGACCCGGGCGCCCATCAGGATGTAAAGCGTCGCGTCCCCGCCATCGTCGAGGATCATGTTGCAAGTGCCACCCTCGCCGCCGAACTGGAAGATCTTGTCGGTGTAATCCCAATAGTCTTCAAGGGTTTCGCCCTTGATCGCGAAGACCGGGGTGCCATTGGCGGCAATCGCGGCCGCGGCATGGTCTTGCGTCGAGAAGATGTTGCAGGAGGCCCAGCGCACATCGGCGCCCAGCGCCTTGAGCGTTTCGATCAGGACCGCGGTCTGGATCGTCATGTGAAGGCTGCCGGCAATGCGGGCGCCCTTCAACGGTTGGGAGGCGCCGAATTCCTCGCGGCAGGCCATCAGGCCCGGCATTTCGGTCTCGGCGATGGTCATTTCCTTGCGTCCGAATTCGGCCAGGCCGATGTCCTTGACGATGTAATCCGCAGCCATGCGGTCTCTCCTTCACTCGGTGATGGGCGGGCAGATAGCACGGAGCGGGCCCGGCGACAATAAAACCGCTCAAGGTTAACGCCAGACTTCCGACGAAAGGTCCAATGCGGATTTCTGCGGTTCAGAACAGGATGGAGTCGAGATCTTCGGCCATGGCCTCGACTTGGACCTCTTCGCCGGTGAAGAGGGCGTGGACCTCGCGCTCGCGGGCCATGGTGTAGAGCGGCAAGAGCGTCGAGAGAAGGCGCGGGTCGGGCCGCCCCGCCGCGCCTTGCCGGATCTCTTGCGCGGCCGAGGCCATGGTCTGCGCCAACCTCGGCAGGCTGGAAAGCCGTTGCTGGCTGGCCGCCGTCACGGCATCAAGCTGGTCGAGCGTCGCCGAAATCTTGCCCTCGACCTCGGACATCCGGGTCTCGCGGTCTTCCGCCTTGGCCAGGGTGCTCTGGATCGCCTCGACCACCTCGGTCAGCTCGGTCAGCTTGGCTGCCATGCCGGGATAATCCAGCGCATCCAATTGGCTGCGCAGTTGCCCCATTCCCTTGACCGCCACGGCGATGGTCGAGACCGCCTGGCCCGCGCTTTCGTTCACCGCCATGGCGATATAGCCCAGCTCCTGCTTGGCCAGCGCCGCATGGGCGGCCTTGACCCGGGCATTGACGGCGGCGAGGCTGATGGCCTGACCGATGTCATCCAAAGCCTCAAGCCGCAGAAGAACCTCGGAAATCTCCCCCGCGAGCCGGTCACATTGGCCGCTGATCCGCTCCATCGCGGGGCGGGCGGTCTCGGTCGCGGCAGAGAAGAGACCCTGGATATGGCTTTGCGAGATCAGCATCTTGCGCATCTCTTCCTGGCTCGGGGCAAGGCCCTCGAGCACGGAACGCCCAAGCTGGCCGATGGCGCCCAGGCTGTCGCCCAGCTCTCGCACGATCGCGGCGAGGTCATCGGCCAGGGCCTGCAACTGCGCAGCGGCCAGGGCAGAATGGGCAGAGCCCGGGGACCCCGCAGCCAGAATCGCCTCGACATGCTCCAGCCTCTGGGCGGCGGAATCCGAGAATTGAAAGGCGCTGACCAGTCGCACGATCGCCGCCTCGGCGGTTTCCATCGCGCGATGCGCCAGCCGGGCCGCATCGGCCGAGGCCCGCTCGGCCGCCTGTTCCGCCTCGACCAGGGTGATCGCGACGGTGCCCAGCTTTTCCTCGGCCCGGGCCAGGACCTGCGCCCCCGATGAGGCATCGCGGGCCATCAGCTCTTGCGCCTTGCGGAAGTTCTCGACCCCGGTCTGGGCGCGGGCCAGCTCGACCTCGATCTTCTCAGGCATGGATTTCAGGTCGTCCACGAAGGACATCAGCTCGACCGACTTTTCGCGCGTGATCTGAATGGCCGTGATCGTCGCCAGGAAATGAAAGAACAGCCGGATTCGGCTGAGCCCGGCAAGGTCGCCCGTGATCCCGTCCAGCAGGAGGCGGCGCGAAGGATCGTTCAGCCGCCTTTCCCAATCGGACATGATGGCGACGACTTCGCCCAAAAGGACCCCGAAGCGTCCGATCTTGCCGCCCTGCGCACCCTGAGCCTCGATCACCAGGCGCATCTGGCCCGCCAGATCGGCCATGAGACGCTGCATTGCCCCCAAAGTATCCGACAAGGAAGCAATGCCATCGATCACGTCCGCCCTGATTTCGCGAACCCGTGTCGTCCATACCATTGCACAGCCCTTCCCTGACCTGGGTGAAGGCTGACAGACAAGCCCTAACGGAAGGCTAATCCTGCCCGGACGGAGCAATGAAAATTTTCTCGGTCGGGGCGTGACTGTTAAGCGGCAGTTCACCTTCCGGTCCTATCACCATCTTCGTGCATCTTGGTGAGGTTCGCATGTCGGCGACGCTGTCTGGCGATGATCTTCTTCTGATATCGGCCCGCCTCTCGGTGGGTGAGGCGCAGGACAACCGTGCCCGTCTCCTGGGCCTGATGGACGGGCCCGGCCCCTTCACCATCGAATTCACCGAGGTCGAAGGATGCAGGCATCCTTCGACGATCTCGCTTCAGCTTTGTCTCGCCGCCGCGGCCCACCTGCGGGCCGAAGGCATCGCGCAGCACTTCGGGCCAGAGGCACAACGCCTTCTGGCCGCACAAAATCTCTTGTGAGGGAACATGTCAAAGACCGTCCTTTCGATTGACGACAGCAAGGCCATCCGTGACATGGTCGCCTTCACCCTGGGGAATGCGGGTTACCGGGTGATCGAGGCCGAGAATGGCCTTCAGGGGCTGGACAGGCTGCGCTCCGAACCCGTGTCGCTGGTGATCGTCGACCTGAACATGCCGGTGATGAACGGGTTCGAGTTCATCAAGAAGGCGCGGTCCGACGCCAAGGGCGCCGGCATCCCGATCCTGATGCTGACCACCGAATCCCGCCCCGAGGCCAAGGCCGAAGGCAAGGCGCTGGGCGCCACCGGCTGGCTGAACAAACCCTTCGACGCGAACATGCTTCTTACCGTCACACGAAAGCTGGCGGGTTGACCCGATGCAAGTGAACCCCGCCGTCCAAAGCTATGTGATCGAGGCGCGGGACCTTCTGGCCCAGCTCGAGACCATGCTTCTCGACCTGGAACAGGCCGCCCCGCCAGAGGCCGTCGACAGCGTCTTCCGCGCCCTGCACACCCTGAAGGGCGGCGGCGGCATGTTCGGCTTCCCGGCGCTCTCGGCCTTTGTCCATCACTTCGAGGATGCCTTCGACCTCGTCCGCATGGGCAAGATATCCGTGACGCGTCCGCTCTTGGATGCGGCCCTTGCCGGGCGCGACCATGTCATTGCCCTTCTGGATGCGGGCGGCGACCCCGAGCGGACGGATGCCCTCGCCAATTCGCCCGAGGCGGCTTCGATCCTGTCCCAGCTTGCCCGGGCCGCAAACCTCGCCCCCCCGCCCGTCGCCCCGGCGGAGCGGGGCTGGATGGTCCATTTCCGACCCGCCGCCAATGCGCTGATGCACGGGATGCGCCCCGACCTCTTGCTGGAGGAGCTGGCCAGCCTTGGCCAGTGCGAGGTGAAATGCCTGGCCCAGGGCCTGGCCCCCCTGGCGACGCTGGACCCGACGCAAAGCCATCTGGGCTGGGATGTGACCCTGCACACGACCCAGGGTCGCGCGGCCATCGAGGCTGTCTTCATCTTTGCCGAAGACGCCGAACTGACCATCACAGAGATTGCCCCGCCCGAGGTCGAAACCAAGGCAGAGGGTCCGGCGCAGGTCCGCAGCACGGCGCCGAGCCGGGCACAGCACAATCCCGAAACCGTGCGCGTTCCCTCGTTGAAGCTGGATGCCATCCTTGACCAGTTGGGCGAATTGGTCATCGCCCAGGCGCGGCTGAACCAGATCGCCTCTCGCTTTGGCGATTCGACGCTGGATGGCCTGGTGGAGGAGTTTCAGCGCCTGATCGGGGGCCTGCGCGACACGACGCTGGCCATCCGGATGCTGCCGATCGAGACGGTCTTCGGCAAGTTCCGCCGCGTGGTCCGCGACCTGTCGGTCGAACTGGGCAAGGAAGTGATCCTGGAAACCGAGGGCGGCGAAACCGAGATCGACAAGAACGTGCTCGACCGCCTGTCCGAACCCCTGGTCCACATGATCCGCAACTCGGTCGACCACGGCATCGAATCCACGGCCGAACGCGTGGCGGCGGGCAAGCCGGCCCAGGGCCTCGTCCGCCTGGCCGCCTGTCAGGATGCCGGGGAAATCCTCATCACGATCGAGGATGACGGCAAGGGCCTGGATCATGAGCGCATCCGGCAAAAGGCCATCGAACGCGGGATCCTTGCTCCCGAAGCCACGCCGACCGAAAGCCAGCTGGCCGAGCTGATCTTCGCCCCCGGCTTCTCGACCGCCGAAAAGGTCTCCAGCGTCTCGGGGCGCGGGGTCGGGATGGATGCGGTGATGACGACGATCTCCGCCCTGCGCGGCTCGGTCGAGGTCATGTCGCGCAAGGGCGAGGGCACGCTGATCTCGCTGCGCCTGCCCCTGACGCTGGCCATCATCGACGGGCTTCTGGTGCAACTGGGCGGCGACATCTTCGTCATGCCGCTGATCGCCGTGGATGAATGCGTCGAGTTCGACCTGACCGAGCTGAAGCGCGACAGCGGCCGCACCATGCTGGCCATCCGGGACGAGATGGTGCCTTTCGTCGACCTGGCCCATGTCTTCGGCGTGCCCGTCGATGGCGTGGCCCGGCGCCGCGTCGTCATCGTCCGGGCAGAGGGGCAGCGGATGGGCCTGGTCGTCGATGACATCCTGGGCCAGCACCAGACCGTCATCAAGCCCATGTCGCCCTTCCACGCCGACCTGGCCGACTTTGCCGGCGCAACGATCCTTGGCGATGGCACCGTAGCCCTGATCCTTGACACAACTTCGCTGCTGCGGCGCCTGTTGGACAGCCCGTCGCAAGCCCTTGCCGCCTGAGGTCACGATGGAAGCACTTCCCCCGATGGACGAGACAGAGACAGGGCCGGAAATGTCCCTGATCCTGCGATTGAACGGCGAATCCCTCGCGATCCCCGTGCGCCATGTGCACGAGGTGATCAACGCCATCCCGCGCACAAGGGTGCCCAATGCCTCGGCCATGGCGCCCTGGCTGATCAACGTGCGCGGCGCGGTGGTGCCGCTGGTCGATGTGCGGCGCCGGTTGAAGATGCCGCCCCGCGACCATGACGACGGGCGGATCGTCGTGCTGGATATCCCGCGCGGTGCCGAAAGCCACAGGCTGGCCCTTCTGGCCGATGGCGTTGAAGAGGTGATGGAAATCGACCCTCTCCGCATCGAACCCCTGCCCCCAAGGGGCGCGCCCTGGCCGATCGAGTTCGTTCGCGGCTCGATCCGCCGCGACGGTGACCTGGTCCTGATCCTGGAACCCGAATCCCTGTTCGAGCCCGAAACCGGCTCCCGTCCCCTCCATTGAGCGAGACCTGTCATGAAACTGACCATAAAGACCAAGCTTGGCGCGACTTTCGGACTGATCCTCGTCCTTCTGGGGGCGATTTCCTGGATCGGGCTCAATGCGCTGGAAGACCTGAACACCGAGGTGAACAGACTGGCGACGGTGAACAACCGCCAGGTCGAGCTGGCGGGGGACCTGCGGCAGATCTGGACGCGGATGGATTACCTGACCCTGCGTCACATCCTGGTGTCCACTGAGGAAGAGATGCTGGCCATCGAAGAGACTCTCGGTGATCTGCGGACGGAGCAGAATGCCGAACTTGACGAACTGGCCAAGCTGGACGACGGGTTGCTCACCAAGGCGCTGGAGGAACTGGTTCAGGTCAGCACCCTGATCGCCACCCAGCGCGACGAGGTGCTGAGACTCTCGCGCACGGGCAGCCGCGCCGAATCCGGGGCCCTGGTCGTGGCCAATGTGGTCAAGGAATCCGAAGAGGTCGGCCGACGCGAAGGCAGCTTGCAGGACGCGGTCATCGCCTCGGGCGCCATGGGGGTCGATCCCTTCATCAACCAGGTGGATGTCGTCAGCGATCTGGCCTTGCGGGTCAATCTCAAGACCTCGGTCCTGGATTCGCACAAGGAAGATGGCGCCATCGCCGAGCTTTCGGCCGAATTGCAGGCCCTGATGACCGAGACCGAGGCCGAATTGCAGCGGCTGAACGAAATGAACGGCGGCCGCTACCGGCTGGAATACGAGGCCTTCGAAAAGGCCATCCAGGCGGTGCTGACGACCGGTTCCGAGGTGGTTCGCCTCGTCGTGGAGAATTCCGAGAACAAGGCCGAACTCATTCTCTTTGGCGAGTTGGGCAAGCTGGTGACGCGCCGCAACACCGTGCTGGCCGATGTCATCACCTCTGTCGACGCCGAAACCGCCGAAACCATCGCCACTGCGGCCGAGGCCTATGGCTCCAGCCGGTCCCTGATCGTGGCCTTTGCCGGCCTGGCCATCGGGGCGGGCATCATCGGGGCCGTCCTGATCGTGGTCTCGATCACACGCGGGCTGAACCGCGCCGTGGGTGCAGCCCGCAAGGTGGCACAGGGCGACCTGAATGCCGATGTCCACGCAACCTCGAGGGACGAATTGGGCGACCTGATGACCGCCATGGGCGAGATGACCGGTTCGCTCAAGGCGATGACCGCGACGGCCGAGGCGATCTCGCGCGGGGATCTGACCGTGACGACCAAGCGTCGGTCGGATGCGGATACCCTGGGCATCGCGCTGGAGCGGATGCTGACCAAGCTGCGCGACGTGGTGGGCAACATGGCCGTCTCGTCGCAAAGCGTGGCCTCTTCGGCCCATGCCATGAGCTCGACCGCCGAGGACCTGTCCTCGGGCGCGACCGAACAGGCGGCGGCGGCGGAACAGGCCTCCTCGGCCATGGAGGAGATGAGCGCGAACATCCGGCAATCGGCCGACAATGCCGCGCAGACCGAAAAGATCGCGACCCATGCGGCCACCCAGGCCAAGGAAAGCGGCGAGGCGGTGGGCGAGGCCGTGCAAGCCATGCGCACCATCGCCGACAAGATCACCATCATCCAGGAGATCGCGCGGCAGACCGACCTCCTGGCGCTGAATGCCGCGGTCGAAGCGGCGCGGGCCGGCCAGCATGGCAAGGGCTTTGCCGTCGTCGCCTCCGAGGTGCGCAAGCTGGCCGAACGCAGCCAGCAGGCAGCGGGTGAAATCAACGAGCTCTCGGGCCGCACGGTCGATGTCAGCCGCAAGGCTGGCGAGATGTTGACGACCCTGGTGCCCTCGATCCAGCGCACGGCGGACCTGGTGCAAGAGATCTCAGCCGCGATGCGCGAGCAGAACACCGGGGCGGATCAGATCAACCAGGCGATCCGGCAACTGGATACGGTGATCCAGCGCAATGCCTCGGCCTCGACCGAAGCCGCTTCGGTTTCGGATGGGCTGGCGGCCCAGTCCGAACAGCTGCACGGCATCATCAGCTTTTTCAAGCTGGATGAGAAGGACGGGCGGCCCGCTGCCGCGCCGCGTTCCGGCCGCCCGGCGCCGTCCAGCACCGCAGCCCAGTGGCGCGCCCCCTCGCAGCGCGGCGTCATGGACGGGACCACAGGCATGGTTCTGGACCTGACGGAAGGCGACGTGAAGGACTCGGACTTCGAGCGGTTCTGACACCCAAGGGTGGCGCGACGGGCGCGCCACCCCCTCCTTCCGGCGGATAGACCCATGCAGGCAGTTGACCAGACCTCGAACCCACGCCCCGGATTGCGCAGCCGTCTTGGCGCCGCCGTCCCGATCGAGACCGAAACATCGACCTTCGTGACTTTCGACCTGGGCGATCAGACCTTTGCCGTGGATGTCGCCAATGTGCGCGAGATTCTTGATGCGCAAGAGATTTCGCCGCTGCCCAACGCGACCTCGGACCTGATGGGGATGATCGACATTCGCGGCCAGGGGATTCCGGTGATGGACCTGAGCTTGCCGCTGGGCCTGCACCGTCGCACCCATGGCGAGGCGGATGAGCGGCTGATCGTGCTCGACTTCGCCGAGGATGCCGCACCAACCGTGGCCATCGCAGCCGACCGGGTGCGCAGCGTGATCGAGATCGCGGCCTCGGTCATCGACCCGGTGCCGCAGGTGCCCGGAACCTGGGCCTCCGGCGCGATGAAAGGCGTCACGCGGCTGGATGGGGCGCTGGTCTATGTGATCGACCTGCGTGAGGCACTGCGCATGGCGCCGCAGGACAGATCAGGGCTGAAAGGGCCCTTTGACTTCGACTGACATGCCGGACTATGCCCAGACAATCGACGCCCCATTCCCCCAGGAGGGTCGGCGCATGTCGCGCCGCATCGCGAGGATTCTCGTCGAGCGCTTGAAGGCCGTGGCGGGCATCCGTGTCGATCCGCAGAACGAGCAGTTCCTGACCTTTCGCCTGAACCGGAGGCTCGATGCATTGGGCCTGGCAAGCTACGAGGACTATCTCTCGATCCTCGAGGGCCCCAAGGGAGAGGCGGAGACCGCGCGGCTTGTCGAAATGCTGGTCACCCATACGACCAGTTTCTTCCGCGAGCCCGCGCATTTCGACTGGCTGGCCAAGACGGGCCTGCCCAGTCTTTGCGACAAGGGCGCAGGGCGCCTGCATCCCCTGACCATCTGGAGCGCGGCTTGTTCCACCGGGCCAGAGCTCTGGTCGGCCGGGATCGTGGTCGATCAATTCGCCCAAGCGATCCCGGGCGGGCTGCGCTGGGGGATGATCGGCACCGATATCTCGGCAAACGTGCTGCGGCGGGCGGCCGGGGCGGTCTTTAGCGCGACAGAGATGGCGGGCATCCGCGAGGAGGACAAGCGGCAGTATTTCCTGCGCTCGCGCCCTGGCGTGGCGACAGAGAACGGGATGCCGATCTTCCGCGTCGCGCCGGAATTGCGCAGCCGCGCCAGCTTTCTTCAGGCCAATTTGCTGCAACCCCTGCCCGACTTTCCGCTGGCCGACCTCGTCTTTCTGCGCAACGTCCTGATCTATTTCGCCCTCGAGGATCGCCAGACCTGCCTCGGCCATGTCTGCGCAAGGATCCGCTCCGGCGGATATCTGCTCCTGGGGCACAGCGACAGCCACCATGGCCTGCCTCCCGGCCTGACCCAATGCGGCCCCTCGATCTTCCGAAAGGTATGAGCCCATGACCCACCAGCCCACAGCGATCCGACCTGCCGGCGGGAAGAAAGCAGGCGCGATCCGGGTCTTCATCGTCGACGACAGCGCCGTCGTGCGGCGGGCGCTGACCGATATCCTTGCGGCCGACCCCAGGTTCGAGGTCATTGCCGCCGTCAACGACCCCTTCGCGGCGGCCGAAAGGCTGCGGCATGTCCTGCCCGACGTGATCGTCCTGGATATCGAGATGCCGCGAATGGACGGCGTCACCTTCCTGAAGAAACTGATGGCGCAGCATCCGATCCCGGTGGTCATCTGTTCGTCGCTGGTGGCCGACAAGTCCGAGACCTTGCTGGCCGCCCTGGCCGCCGGCGCGGTCGAGGTCATCGCCAAGCCGGAACTGGGCGTGAAGCAATTCCTGGAAGAGGCCGCCGCCCAGGTGCGGGAAGCGGTCTTTGCCGCCGCCCGCGCCAAGGTCAAGGTGATCCACAGCCCGCCACCCGTCGCGCCGAAACTCTCGGCCGATGCGATGCTGCCGGCACCCAGCGGCGCGGCCATGCTGCGAACGACCGAGAAGATCATCGCCATCGGCGCCTCGACCGGCGGGACCGAAGCCCTGCGCGTCCTCCTGGAAAGCATGCCGATGGACTGCCCGCCCATCGTCATCGTGCAGCACATGCCCGAAAGCTTCACGGCGGCCTTCGCCAAAAGGCTGGATTCGATCTGCGCCATCACCGTGTCCGAGGCGCGCAACGGTGACCGGCTCTTGCGCGGCCATGCCCTGATCGCGCCGGGCAACAAGCACACCCTGCTCGCCCGCTCGGGCGCCCATTACATGGTCGAGGTCCGCGACGGCCCCATGGTCTCGCGCCACCGGCCCTCGGTCGATGTGCTGTTTCGCTCGGTCGCGCGTTTTGCCGGGTCGAATGCGGTGGGGATCATCCTGACCGGCATGGGCGACGATGGGGCCAAGGGCATGAAAGAGATGCGCGACCTCGGCGCCTCGACCATCGGGCAGAACGAGGCGAGCTGTGTCGTCTATGGCATGCCGAAAGAGGCCATGGCTGCCGGTGCCGTCGAGCAAGAGCTGCCGCTGGAGCGGATCGCGGCGGCAGCCCTGCGCTTGGCAAAATGATCAGACCAGGTCGCGCCAGTCGTAATTCTGCTTGAACCCCAGGACCTTGCGGATCTTGGCATTGGACAGCGGCGCGTCGAAGCCCTGCAGCTCCCCCTTGATCGGGGTCTTCGGCGCCACTTTCGCCAGGAAATCCCGCGTGGGCTCCCGCGCGGTGATATTGTCATTCACCGCGTTGAAGACCTGGTAGCCCAGACCGTCCTTGCGGACACAGAGGTCCACGATCTGGCCGAGGTCGCGGGCGTCGATATGGCTCCAGGCATTGCGCTTGCGGATCAAGGGGTTGGCGAGCCACTCGGGGAAGTTCGCATAGTCCTCGACCGACAGGACATTGCCGATCCGCAAGGCATAGATGTCGGCGCCGAAGCGTTCGGCAAAGGCGCGGGCGGTTTTCTCGCCGACCACCTTCGACAGGCCATAGGAGTCCATCGGGTCGACGTCATAATCCTCGGTCAGCGGGAATTCCTTGTAGTCGCGGTCGCCTTCCGCAAAGCAGACGCCATAGGTCGTCTCGGAGGAGGCCACGATGACCTTGCGGATCCCCAGCTTCATCGCGGCCTCGATCACGTTGTAGGTCGAAGTCACGTTTTCGATGAAGGTCGCATTGTCCGGCCGCATCAGGATGCGCGGCACAGCGGCGAAATGGACGACCGCATCCGGGCGTGCCGGGCCGCCCGGCGCGGCATAGCCCTCATAGCCGAAATGGCAGGAGAGCGCGTTCATCGTTTCGCCGCCATCGGTCAGATCGGCCAGGAGCGTATGGACGCCGGGGTGGTTCAGGACCACCCGGTCGACGTTCAGGACCTGGTGACCCTGGGCCAGCAGATAGGGGATGACGTCACGCCCGGCCTTGCCCGAGCCTCCAGTGAAAACGATGCGCATCAGTCGCTGAGCCCCCGCCACAGATCGATGCCGCCTTCGGTGGCATGATGGTTGATATCGGCCAATTCGGCCTCGGTGAAAGACAGATTCTTCAAGGACTCCAAGGAGTCGTCCAGCTGCGCCACGTTGCGCGCCCCGATCAGGGCCGAGGTGACGCGCGGATCGCGCAGCACCCAGGCGATGGCCATCTGCGCCAGGCTCTGCCCGCGCTGCTTGGCGATCTCGTTCAGCGCGCGGATGCGGCCCAAGTTTTCCTCGGTCAGGAGCTTCATGTTGAAGGACCCGCCCTTGGCCGCCCGCGCATCCTGCGGCACGCCGTCGAGGTATTTCGCCGTCAGCATCCCCTGGCCCAGGGGCGAGAAGGCGATGCAGCCCGCGCCGACCTCTTCCAGCGCGTCCAGAAGACCAAATTCGATCCAGCGGTTGACCAGCGAATAGCTGGGCTGGTGGATCAAAAGCGGCACGCCCTCGGACCGAAGAATCGCGGCGGCCTGTTTCGTCCGCTCCGGCCCATAGGAGGAGATGCCGACATAAAGCGCCTTGCCCTGGCGGTGCAGCTGCACCAGGGCCGACATGGTCTCCTCCAGCGGCACGTCCAGGGTGGGGCGGTGCGAGTAGAAAATGTCGAAATAGTCGAGCCCCATGCGGCGAAGGCTTTGATCGGCCGAGGCCAGCACATGTTTGCGCGACCCGCCCAGGCCATAGGGGCCGGGCCACATGTCCCAACCGGCTTTCGACGAAATGATCAGCTCGTCGCGATGCGCCTTGAAGTCCTTGGCGAAGATGATGCCGAAATTCTCCTCCGCCGAGCCATAGGGGGGGCCGTAGTTGTTGGCGAGGTCGAAATGGGTGACGCCGCGGTCAAAGGCGCGGCGCAGGACGGCGCGGTAGGTCTCGAAGACATCGGTGCCGCCGAAGTTCTGCCAGAGCCCCAGCGAAATCGCCGGCAGCAAAAGCCCGGAGCGCCCGCTGCGGCGATATTGCATCTGGTCGTAACGGTCTGGGGCGGCGAGATACATTCGGGGCTCCTTCTGGCTGAGGCACAGAGCTAGTCCCCCTTGCCCGGGGTTTCAAGGAAAACGTTTGCCGCTGCGGAGACCCCGGGGAGTCTGTCTGCTTCCCGGACCCCGCCGAGGATCTTCTTGGACCAGTGAAATGGAGCGGGAAAGGCTGTGGGAAGGAAATCGGTTTTTCTTTCTGGATCATCATCTTGCTGCGCAGCGAAACATGCTTGACGAAGCGTAAATGCTGCGCAGCATTTGCCATCTTGCGCAGGGCTGCTCCGGGCCCCGACCCGGAGCCTCAGGCCTTGCGCAGAACCTCGAGGAAGGCATGGCCGAAGCGCTCCACCTTCTGCTCGCCCATGCCCTGGACATGGTAGAGCTCGTCGAGGCTGGCGGGGCGGCGTTCGGCGATCTGGCGCAGCGTGGAATCGGTGCAGCTCAGGTATTTGCCCGTCCCATCCTCGCCCCGCGACAGGGCGAGCTGCGTCTCGGCCAGGCGGTCGAAAATCGCCCCGGCCTCGCGACCCACCAGCTTGCGCCGCGCCGGGGAGGGCATCTCGGCCGTGCCGCCCAGGATGACCTGCAAAAACGCCTCGCCGTAGCTTTCCAGCTTCTTCACGCCGATGCCGGTGATGCCGAACATCTCGTCCAGGGTCTGGGGCTTTTTCTCGGCCAGCTCCATCAGGGTGCGGTCGGGGAAGATGACATAGGCGGGGACGCCCTGCGCCTCGGCCAAGGCGCGGCGTTTCGCTTTCAGCGCGGAGAGCAGCGGCAGGTCGTCATCGGCCAGCTGGGTGTTGACCTTGGCGACATAGGACGAGGCCTTTTCGACCGTATCGGCGCGCAGCGTCACCTGGACCTCGCCGCGCAGGACGGGGCGCGCGGCCTCGGTCATGTAGAGGCCGCCGTTCTGCTCGGGGTCGGGGCGGATCAGGTCGCGGCCCATCATCTGGCGGAAGACGGCGCCCCAGGCGGGTTTCGAGAGATCCTTCCCGGCGGCATAGGTTGGCAGCTGGTCATGGCCGCGCTCCTTGACCTTGGAGGTCGGCGTCCCGGTCAGCACGTCGATCAGGTGGCCCGCGCCGAAGCGTTGCCCGGTGCGCAGCACCACGGACAGGGCCTTGCGCACGGCCTCGGTCGCGTCAAAGAGCTTCGCGGGCCGCTCGCAGAGGTCGCAATTGCCGCAGGGGCCGGAGTCCTCGCCGAAATAGCCCAGAAGCACCTGGCGGCGGCAAGCCGTGGCCTCGGCCAGGCCCAGAAGCGCGTTCAGGCGGCCGTGGTCGGCCTCCTTCCGCTCCAAGGGCGCGGCGCCCTCGTCGATCTGGCTGCGGCGGAGGCGGATATCCTCCGGCCCGTAAAGCGTCAGCGTATCGGCAGGGCCGCCGTCGCGGCCGGCGCGGCCGATCTCTTGGTAGTAACCCTCGATCGACTTCGGCAGGTCGGCATGGGCGACCCAGCGGATATCGGGCTTGTCGATGCCCATGCCGAAGGCAACGGTCGCCACGACGATCAGCCCGTCTTCCTGCTGAAAGCGCAGCTCGGCCTGGCGACGCTCCTCCGGGTCCATCCCGGCGTGGTAATAGATCGCCGGATGGTCCGCCTCGCGCAGGGCCTGGGCCAGGACCTCGCACTTGGACCGGCTGCCGCAGTAGACGATGCCGGACTGGCCCTTGCGGAGCTTGACATAGGACAGGATCTGCTCGCGCGGGGAGTCCTTGACGGCGAAGCAGAGGCGGATGTTCGGCCGGTCGAAGCCGCGCAGGAAGGTGCGCGGTTCGACGCCGTCGAAGAGCCGCGTGACGATCTCGGCCCTGGTTTCGGCGTCCGCCGTGGCGGTGAAGGCGGCGAGGGGGACGCCCATGGTCCGCCGCAGCTCGCCGATGCGCAGGTAGTCGGGGCGGAAGTCGTGGCCCCATTGGCTGACGCAATGCGCCTCGTCCACCGCGATCAGGCTGACGCCGACGCGGCGCAGCATGGGCAGGGTGCCGGGCAGGGCCAGGCGTTCGGGCGCCAGATACAAGAGCTTCAGCCGCCCGGCATCGAGTGCCGCAAAGACATCCTCGGTCTCGGATTCCGTATTGCCGGAGGTCAGGGCCCCGGCCTCGACCCCCGCCGCGCGCAAGCTGCGGACCTGGTCCCGCATCAGCGCGATCAGCGGCGAGATCACGACCGTCACCCCATCGCGACAAAGCGCAGGCAGCTGGAAGCACAACGACTTCCCCCCGCCCGTCGGCATGATGGCCAGCGTGTTCTCCCCCGCGATGACCGCCTGGACGATCTCTTCCTGGCCGGGCCGAAAGCCCGCAAAGCCCCAGACTTGGTGGAGCAGCTCTTCCGGTGCGGTCATGGGGTCAATCTGGAACACATGGGACTTATGCCCCAATCCTGGTTAAGGCCGGGTTAATGGAAGCTGTAGAGGTTGTTGCGGACCACGATTTCCAGCGCATAGATCGCCAGAAGCACGATCAGCGGCGCAAAGTCGATGCCGCCGCCGATCGGGATCAGGCGACGGACGCGGCCATAGACCGGCTCCAGCGTGCGGTTCAGCCCGTACCAGATCTGCGCGACCAGGGGCTGGCGCAGGTTCAGGACCTGGAAGTTGATCAGCCAGCTCATGATGACATGGACAAGGACGATCCAGCGGGCGACGCCCAGGACCAGGAGAAGGATTTGCAGGATCGACGTCATGAGCTTCCCTTTCGGTTGCGTAGATGTGGTAGCTTGAACCCGGGGCTTCCGCAATCTCTGGCTTGCTTAATTGCGGGGCTTGGGGCTTCATCGCGGGAAAAGATGGGGTTGTGGCATGGGAACGGCAAGCCAGGTTTCGGCAAGGCGGCGCATCTGGGGCTGGTGGTTCTTCGACTGGGCAAGCCAGCCCTATAACACCCTGCTTCTTACTTTTGTCTTTGGCCCCTATTTCCAGCAGGTCGCCACGGCGCATTTCGCGACCCAGGGCCTGGCCCCCGAGGCCGCCAGCGCCGCGGCCCAGGCCTATTGGGGTTGGGGCCAGTCGATCACCGGCATCCTGATCGCGGTCCTGGCGCCCCTGCTCGGCGCATTTGCCGATGGCGCGGGGCGGCGGATGCCCTGGATCTGGGGCTTTTCGGGGCTTTATGTGCTCGGCTCCTTCATGCTGTGGTTCCTGATCCCCTCCTCCCCCGACCTCTTGATGGCGCAGATCTGGTTCGGCCTCGGCCTGATCGGGATGGAGTTCGCGACGATCTTCACCAATGCCCTGATGCCCGACCTTTGCGACGACGAGGAAATGGGCAAGGTCTCGGGCTATGGTTTCGCCTTTGGCTACCTGGGCGGGATCCTGGCGCTGGTCGTCATGCTTCTGTTCTTGGCCGAGAACGGCGCGACGGGCAAGACGCTGATCGGGCTGGACCCTCTCTTTGGCCTGGACGCCACCGCGCGGGAGGGGACGCGGTCGGTCGGGCCCTTTACCGCGCTGTGGTTCGTGGTCTTCATGGCGCCCTTCTTCCTGTGGGTGCGCGAGGTGCCAAGGGTGGCGACAGGCGCGGGCCGCGCGCTGCAAAGCCTGATGACCCTGATCCGCAGCCTGCCGCAAAGGCCCTCGCTGTTTGCCCATCTTGGGTCCTCGATGATCTACCGCGACGCCTTGAACGCGCTTTATGCCTTTGGCGGGGTCTATGCGGCGGGGGTCCTGGGGTGGAGCATCACCCAGATCGGCGTCTTCGGCATCGCGGGGGCCTTGGCGGCGGCGGTCTTCTCCTGGATCGGAGGCCGGGCGGATTCGGCGCGGGGGCCGAAGCCCGTGATGGTCGTCTCGATCTGGGTGCTGATCGCGGTTTGCCTGGTGATCGCAGGGATGACGCCGGAGAGCTTCTACGGCGTGGCGCTGGCGCCGGGCATGGCGGACAAGATCTTCTACGCCTGCGGCATGCTGATCGGGGCGGCGGGGGGGACGCTGCAATCCTCGTCGCGGACGATGATGGTCTTCCACACCACGCCCCAGCATGCGACCGAGGGCTTCGGGCTTTATGCTTTGTCGGGCAAGGTGACCTCCTTCATTGCGCCGGCGGCGGTGGCCTTGGCCACGACGATCAGCGGAAGCCAACGCATGGGCATTGCCATCCCCCTGATCCTGTTGTTCCTTCTGGGGATGGTGCTGCTGGGCTGGGTGAAGCCCAAGGGGGAGAGATGAAAAGCTGGATCAAGGCCCTGGCGCTGGCCGCCGGACTGGCGCTGGCCGCCGGGGGGGGCTCTGCCGAAACCACGGCCGCCAAGCTCTTTGCCGCCGTCCCCCTGCCGACTTCGGGACCTGCGATGCCCGTGGGCTCCACCTCCCGCGGTTGCGCGGCGGGGAATGTCGAATTGGCCGAAAGCGGGCCGACCTGGCAGGCCATGCGCCTGTCGCGCAACCGCAATTGGGGCCAGCCGGTGCTGGTGCAGTATATCATGGACCTCTCGGCCGCCGTCACCCAGGTCGGCTGGAAGGGGCTTTACGTCGGCGACCTGAGCCAACCGCGCGGCGGGCCGTCGGCCTCCAGCCATGCCAGCCACCAGACCGGGCTGGACGTGGACATCTGGTACACGATGCCCGACCGGCTGGACCTGTCGCGCAAGCAGCGCGAAAAGCTCTCGGCCATCTCGATCCGGACCGAGGATCAGCTTTCGGTCAACGGCAACTACTCGCAGGCCCATCGCGAGATGCTGCGGCTGGCGGCCTTGGACCCGCGCGTCGACCGGATTTTCGTCGCCGCCGCCATCAAGATCGAGATCTGCAAGACCGCCACTGCCGCCGACAAGGCTTGGCTGCAAAAGCTGCGCCCTGCGGCGGGGCATGATGACCATATGCATGTCCGCCTGAAATGCCCCAAGGGCGCGACCCAATGCGAGACGCAGACACCCTCGGTGTCGGAGCTGTCGAAGGGCGGCAATGGCTGCGATGACACGCTGATGTGGTGGGTCTCGGATGAATACCTGCACCCGAAGCCGGTGAAAAACGCCCCGAAGACGCCGCCCAAGAAGCACCCGCGCCAATATGTCATGTCCGACCTGCCAGCCCAATGCGCTTCCGTTCTCTCGGCCGACTGATCCTTGGCCTCTGGCTGGTCGGCATGCAAAGCAGCGCCGGGCCGCTGCCCGCAGAGGGCTGGCTGCAAAGCCATGACCTGAAAGGGCTTCCGGGCGGAGGATATTCGGCGCTGCATCTGTCGCCGGATGGGCTGCGCGGCCTGGTGATGACCGACAAGGGCGGGCTGATGCGGCTGAGCCTGACGCGGGACGCCGAAGGACGGATCACGAAGGTCAAGGCCGGGCGGCTGGAGCCGATCCTCGACACCAATGGCAAGCCGCTCCGCCCCGGGCAAAACGACACCGAGGGGCTTGCGGTTGCGGCGGACGGGCGGCTCTGGATCTCGACCGAGGGCACGGCGCGGGTCCTGGCCTTTGACGCCCTCGGCGCGGTGCCCCAGCGGATGCGGCGCCCCATGGTCTTCGCCCGCTTCCCGCCGAACACCGCCTTCGAGGCCCTGGCACTCTCCCCCCAAGGCGAGCTCTGGCTGATCCCCGAGGCGCCGCTGACCCCCGGCCTCCTTCCGGTCTATGTCTGGTCGGGCACGGATTGGGAGGAGCGCCATACCCTGAAGGCCGATCCCTTCTGGCTGGTCGCCGATGCCGCCTTCGACGACCGGGGGCGGCTTTACCTCCTGGAGCGGCTCTTCGCCGGCCCCGCCGGTTTCGCCAGCCGTTTGCGCCGCTTCGACATCGGCGCGACGGAGGGAGAGGTCATCCTGCGAACCCCGCTCGGCGCCCATGACAACCTGGAGGGGCTGAGCCTCTGGCGCGACACGGAGGGCCTGCGGGCCTCGATGGTCTCGGACGACAATTTCCTGAAGGTCTTTCGCGCGGAACTGGTGGAATATCGCTTGCCGGATTGACCGGAGCGGCGTATCTGCCGCCCGTCCCATCATGGGCCAAGTCTCCGCGACCTTGTAAAAAACGGAAATGACATGAAAACGCTTCTGCCTGGCATCACTGCCATGGCGATCCTCGTGGTCGCTTCGAATATCCTCGTGAACCACCCGCTCGGCGCCTATCTCACCTGGGGCGCGCTGACCTATCCCTTCACCTTCCTCGTCAACGATGTGATCAACCGGCTGGAGGGCAAGCGCGCGGCGCGCATCGTCGTGCTGGCGGGCTTCGTCGTGGGCCTGGCCTGTTCGGTCGTGGCCGCGCAGATCCCCGGCCTGACCACGCTGCGCATCGCCTTGGGCTCTCTGACCGCCTTCGCGCTGGGCCAGCTTCTGGACATCACCATCTTCGACCGCCTGCGCCGCGCGGCCTGGTGGCGGGCGCCCCTGGTGGCGACGATCTTCGGCTCGACGCTCGACTCCGTCGTCTTCTTCACGATCGCCTTCGCCGGTTTCCTGACCTTCCTGGAGCCCGGAAACGACGTGAGCTGGGCGGGTGAGATCGGGCCCCTGCTGGGCTGGGGCCCCCTCGTGCCCTACTGGGTTTCGCTGGGCCTGGCCGACTGGGCGGTCAAATTTGCCATCGCCTTGTTCGGTCTGCTGCCATTCCGTCTAATTATCGCGAAATTGGCCCGGCCGAGCGCGGAAAGCTTTTGACAAAGCGCGAAACCCTGTCAGACTCACCCTATCGATAACCAATTCGAAAGGAGGTGATCCAGTGTCGAGAGTGATATTGGAGAGAGGTGTCGGGACAGCCGGGAGGATGATTTTCTAAGGGCAACCCCTTGAAAAATCTAATCCAGGTTGGATGGATGCCCTAACTGGCCCATCTCCTTGGAACTCGGGAAGGGTCGCATCGCGCGACCCTTTCTCGTTTTGGAAACCATGCTGATCATTGACGAACACTTGCATATCGCCGATTGGGAGTTGACCGAGCAATTCGTGCGGTCATCGGGCCCGGGCGGGCAGAATGTGAACAAGGTCTCGACCGCCGTCGAATTGCGGTTCGAGGCAGAGCGCTCGCCCCACCTGACCGCGCCCGTCAAGGCGCGGCTGAAACGGCTGGCCGGACGGCGCTGGACGAACGAGGGCGCCATCGTGCTCCAGGTCGAGGACACGCGCTCCCAGGCCCAGAACCGCGAGATCGCCCGCGAGCGCCTGGCCGAACTGATCCGCGCCGCCCTTGTCGTGCCCAAGCGGCGCATTGCCACCAAGCCGACCTATGGCTCGATCCAGCGCCGCCTGGTGGCCAAGAAGGTCCGTGCTGGCGTGAAATCCGCCCGGGGCGCGGTCGAGGACGAGGACTGATCCTGGGGGAAGGCCCCCCTCGCAGATCCTCCGCATTTCAAGCAGAACGGAGACCCCGGGAAGGCTGAAACCCAGGACGACCGAGGCCCGGGAAGGCCGAAACCCCGGACGACGGAGCCCCGGGAAAACCAAATCACCAGCCCTCCCCCCCAGTCGGCAGGGCGACGCCCGGCGCCCCACCCGCCCTTGCAGTCGGCAGAGCCCTCCCCCACAGTCGGCAGGGCCACGCCAGGGCCTCATCTCCGCCCCCACAGTCGGCAGAGCCCCCTTCACCCCGTTGACAAGAGGCTCATCCAGCGCCACCTTGAGCGCTAGGAAAACGTTTTCCCAAGCCAAGGGCCCCCATGTCAGACGACCGCCGCACGCCCACCATCCACGACGTCGCCCGCGCCGCAGGGGTCTCCATCGGCACGGTTTCCAAGGCGCTGAACGGCACGGGCTCCCTCTCGCAAGCCACCCGCGACCGCGTCATGACCACCATCCGCGCGCTGAACTTTCGCCCCAACCTCCTCGCCAAATCGCTGCATACCGGGCTTTCCGGCTCGGTCGGGCTGATCTCCAACGACAGTTTCGGCCGCTTCACCATGCCGATCATGGAGGGGCTGGAGCGTGTCCTCTCCGAGGACGGCATCGGCGTCTTCATGGCCAATGCCACCGACGACCCGGACCGCGAGCGCGCCCATCTCGACCAACTGCTGGCCAAGCAGATCGACGGCCTCGTCGTCACCTCGCGCCGCGCCGACCGCCGCCCCTCGATCGAGATCCAGGGCCTGCCCATCCCCGTCATCTATGTCTTCAGCCAAGGCGGCGAAGACGCCCTGACCTTCCTCCCCGACGACGAGGGCGGCGCCCGCCTCGCCACCGAACACCTGATCGCCCAGGGCCGCCGCCGCATCGCCCATATCACCGGCCCTGACAATTTCGAGGCCGTGCGCCTGCGCGAAATCGGCTGGCGCGCGGCCCTTTCCGCCGCTGGCCTGCAACCCCAAGCCCTGCTCCACGGCCCCTGGTCCGAGGCCTGGGGCCGCGAGGCCATGGCCCGCCTGCTCCAAGATCCCCCCGACGCCATCTTCTGCGGCAATGACCAGATCGCCCGGGGCGTGGCCGACACGCTCCGCGAGGCCGGCCTCAGATGCCCCGAAGACGTGGCCCTGGTCGGTTTCGACAACTGGGACGTGATGGTCTCTGCCTGCCGCCCCGCGCTGACCTCGGTCGATATGAACCTGACCGCGCTGGGGGCCGAGGCCGGACGCCAGCTCTCTGCCATGATCAAGGGCGCCCGGATCACCGGCACCCACCGCCTGCCCTGCACCCTCATCCACCGAGAAAGCACCTGACATGCGCCGCTATGCCTCCGTCCCCTTCTCCGATGTCCAGATCACCGGGCCCTTCTGGTCGGAACGGCTGGAGACGGTCCTGACCCGCACCATCCCCAGCCAGCACAAGCAGCTGGAAAAGTTCAACATGCTGCGCAGCCTGAAGCTGCCGAAACCCGTGCCGCCGACGACGATCCCGCCGCATCCCAACGGCTTCACCACCGAGATCTTCTGGGACAGCGACATCGGCAAATGGGTCGAGGCGGCAAGCTACGCCCTGACCCACCGCCGCGATGCGGTCATCGAGGCGCAGATCGAGGAAATCGTCGCCGATCTGGAAAAGGCGCAGGCCCCCGATGGCTACCTGAACTGCTGGTATCTGGAGCGCGAGCCGCAGAACCGCTGGACCAACCTGCGCGACAACCACGAGCTTTACAACGCAGGCCACCTGCTGGAGGGCGCGGTGGCCTATTTCCGCGCCACGGGCCGCGACCGGATGCTGGCCGTGATGGAACGCTACATGGACCACATCGCCGCGACCTTCGGCCCCGACAAGAAGCGCGGCTACTGCGGCCACCAGGAGATCGAGCTGGCCCTGGTCAAGGCCTTCCATGCCACGGGGAAACGCAAATTCCTCGACCTCGCCACCTATTTCATCGACGAACGCGGCGCGCAGCCGCATTACTTCGACCAAGAGGCCGAGGCCCGGGGCGAGGCACCGGGCAAATACGGCCAGGGCACCTATGAATACTCGCAATCCCACCTGCCCGTGCGGCAGCAGACCAAGGTCGTGGGCCACGCCGTCCGCGCCATGTACATGTACACCGCCATGGCCGACCTTGCCGCCGAACACGGCGACGACGGGCTGAAAGCCGCCTGCGAGCGGCTCTGGCGCGATGTGACCGAAACCCGGATGTATGTGACCGGCGGCTTCGGCCCCTCGGCCCGCAACGAGGGCTTCACCCAGGATTACGACCTGCCCAACGACACGGCCTATGCCGAGACCTGCGCCTCGGTCGCCATGGTCTTTTGGGCCGCGCGGATGTTGAACCTGGACCTCGACGGCCAATATGCCGACACTTTGGAGCTTGCGCTTTACAACAACGCGCTGGCCGGCCTGTCGCGCGACGGCGAGACCTATTTCTACGACAACAAGCTGGAGTCGGACGGCACGCACCAGCGCTGGGAATGGCACCCCTGCCCCTGCTGCACGATGAATGTGGCGCGGCTCGTGGCCTCGATCGGCGGCTATGTCTTCGGGGCGGCCAAGGACGAAATCGCCCTCCACCTCTACGGCGGCGCCAGCGCCACCCTGCCCGTGGCGGGGGGCCAGGCGCAGATCACCGAGAGCTCCAACTACCCCTGGGACGGCGCGATCCGCGTCCAGGTCAAGTCCGACCGCGCCTTCACCCTGTCGCTGCGCATCCCCTCCTGGTGCGAAGGCGCGACGGCGAGGGTCAACGGCCAGACGATCCCGATGACGACCGAACGCGGCTATCTGCGCATCCACCGCCAATGGGCAGACGACGTGGTGGAGCTTCACCTGCCCATGCCGCCCCACCGGGTCTATGCCCATCCCGAGGTCAAGGCCGATATCGGCCGCGTGGCGATCAAGCGCGGCCCGCTGGTCTATTGCCTGGAAGGTCGGGACCAGGAGGCTCCGCTCCACCGCCTGCGCCTGCCTTCAAGCGCGGCGCTGACCGCGACCTTCCGCACAGACCTCTTGGGCGGCATCGCCACGGTCACAGCGACAGGTCAGGCGACCCAGACGCCCACGGCGCTCTACACCACCACGCCCGCTGCGGAGCAACCAAGCCCCCTCACTGCCGTGCCCTATTACATCTGGGCGAACCGGGGCCCGAACCCGATGCAGGTCTGGGTCCGCGAATAGGAAAGGGCGCCGGTCTCCCGGCGCCCCACCCATCAAGCCCGTGGAAGCTTACATGCCCCAGAGCTTGGCATAGGCCTCGCGGTAGCCATTGCCCGGGTCGAAGGTGTTGCGGTCGCCACCGTCGAAGCCGACGTTGTCCTTGGTCACCACATGCAGCGGCGAGGTATAGCCCGACCAGGGCGCGCCATTCAGCGCCCGGTTCAGCTCATCCACCAGCTGCCAGCCCTGCAGGTTCAGAGGCTCGGCCACCGTGACGGCCTGGTACTGGCCCGAACGGATGCGCTGATAGGCGCTCTCCGACCCGTCGCCCGCAGCCACGGCCTTGGGCGCGCCGTCGCCCGCGATGCCGGCGGCGGCGAGGGCAGGACCCATGAAGTCGAAATAGATGTCGTTGATCGCCAGAGCATGGGTCCACTTCTCGCCATACTTCTGCAACAGCGAGGTCGTCAGCGGCCCCATCCGATTCGACGTATCGGCAATCGGCGTATCGACATATTCCAGCACCGTGCCACCCAGCTCTTCAATCGTCGCCTTGATCTTGTCGGCCTTGGCAATCGCAATCGCATAGGTCGAGTCGGTGAAGATCACCACGCCCGGCGCGCCGCCTGCATCGACAAAGGCCCACTTGGCCGCCGCCGCCGACACTTCCATTGCGTCGGTCGAGACATTGGCAAACACGCCCGAGGCCGGATCCGGCCCGATCACCGGACCCGCGTGCCACGAGACCATGGGAATGCCCGCAGCCTTGGCCTGCTCGAGGCTCGCCTGCTGTTCGACCGCGTCGAAGCCCGCGATCACGATGCCATCGGGCTTCAGCGCCAGGGCCTGGCCGAAGATGGCCGCGCGGCTTTGCACCGAGCCCGCGCCATCCAGCGCCGTCACTTCCCAACCGATCTTGGCCGCGGCCTCGGTGATGCCGTTGACCACGCCCAGGATGCCGCCGTTCTTCATGTCGCCAGCCAGAACGACGACCTTCTTGCCCGCCATGGCCTTGGGCCCTTCGGTCGGGCCGTCGAACACCGTCACCTGCGTGGCGTATTTCTCAAGATAGGCCTTGGCGTCGCCGATGGCATCCGCAAAGACCGGGCTGGCCGCCACGAGGGCGATGAGCGAGACAGTAAAGCTTCTCCGGTTCAGCATGTTTTCCTCCCAGTGCTGTTTTTTGCGCCCTACGGCGCGGGGCTGTATTTATGATTTCCCGCCCTTGCGGCGTTGCGCGTATCCCGCGATGCCGATGGCGATGAGCAGTGTGGTGCCGTTGAACATCGGCTCGACCCAGAAAGAGCCGCCGAATTGCTGGATGCCCGAGATCCCGACCGCGAGGATCATGACGCCGACAATCGTGCCCCAGACATTGACCCGCCCCGGCTTGATCGTGGTGCTTCCCAGGAAGGCGCCGACCAGGGCGGGCAGCAGGAACTCCAGCCCCACCGAGGCCTGGCCGATCCGCAGCTTGGACGCCAGAAGAACGCCCCCCACCGCCGTCATCAGCCCCGAGGTCACGAAGGCTCCGATGACGAATTTGCGCGTCGGGATGCCGTTCAGCTCTGCCGCGCGCTGGTTGGCGCCGATGGCATAGAGGTATCGGCCGATGGGCGTGTATTCCAGGATGATCCACAGGGCGAAGGTCACGACGACGACGTAATAGGCCGTGATCGGCAGGCCGAAGACGAAGGTCCCGCTGATGCCCAAAAAGCCATCGGGCAAGACGCCCACCATCTGGCGGCCTCCGGTGTGCCACAGCGCCAGAGAGTAAAGGATCGTCCCGGTGCCCAAAGTGGCGATGAAGCTATCGATCCGCGCGACCTCGACCAGGATGCCGTTCAGGGCGCCGACGATGACGCCCAGGACGATGACAATCAGCACCGCCAGGGGCCAGGGCAGGCCATACATCGTCTGCAACGAGATCGCGAGGACGTGCCACAGCACGATCCCATAGCCCACCGTCAGGTCGATCCGCCCCGCCGCCATCGGCACCATGGCCGCGAGCGACAGCAAAGCGATGATCGCCTTGTCCGACAGGATTGCCCGGACGTTCAAGACCGTGGGGAAGGTGTCCGGCAGAAGGACGCTGAACAGGATCACCAGGCCGAACATCAGGATGACCAGGCCATAGGTCGGCGCCAGCCGCATCAGCTTGCGCGGGGTCGACAGGCCTTTCAGCTCGTCCTTGGTGGGCTCGATGGCGTTGGATTCGATACCGGGCATTGGGACCTCAGGCAGCCTCTCCGGCCGAGGCGGCCTGGATGAGGGATTCGGTGGAAAGCTGCGCCCCGGTCAGTTCCGCCACGGCAAGGCCGCGGGAAAAGACGATGGCGCGGTGACAAATGTTGGCGACCTCTTCGAAGTCGGTGGAGACGACAAGCACCCCCATCCCCGAGGCCAGCGCCTGGTAGATCAGGTGGTAAATCTCGGCCTTGGCGCCGACATCGACCCCCGCCGTCGGGTCCTCGCAGATGAGCAGGCGGCGGGCGCTATCCAGCCAGCGACCGACAACGACCTTCTGCTGATTGCCGCCCGAAAGCGCCTCGATGGCCAGCGTCGGATTGTTGGGCGACAGACCCACGCGTTTGCCCATGGCCTTGGTCGCCTGCTCCTCCGTCCTTGCGCTGCGGAGCGCAAAAAGCCCGCGCCCCATGGCGGAGGGGTTCAGAAACAGGTTCTCACGGATCGCCAGACCCGGAGCGACCGATTCCCCCACCCGGTCCCGCGCCACCAGCCCGATCCCCGAGCGCATCGCGGATTGCGGGTCGGTCAGGTCGGGCGCCGCGCCCTCAAGGCTGATGGCGCCCTGGTGACGGCAAGCACCGAACAAGGCGCGCCCGACGTCCTCATGCCCCGCCCCGCGCAGGCCGACGAGGCCCAGAAGCTCTCCCCGCCGGATGTCGAAATCCACCGGCCCGACCTGCGGCGTTCGCAGCCCCCGCACCGTCAGGATGGCGGGGCCCTCCAGCACCTCCGGCCGGTTGATCTCGCGCGCTTTCCGGCCGACGATCAGCCCCACCAGTTCCTCGGGAGTCGTATGCTCGATGGGCCGCATCCCCACCATCTGCCCGTCGCGCAGCACGGCCACGCGGTCGGCGATGCGGAAGATCTCGTCCAGGCGGTGGGAGACATAGATCATCCCCACCCCCTTCTCTTTCAGCGGGCGCAGAGCCGTAAAGAGCCGTTCCACCTCATCCGCCGGAAGGCTGGCCGTCGGCTCGTCCAGCACCAGGAAGTCGCAATGCGCCGCCAAGGCGCGGGCGATGGCGACCAGGCTCTTCTGCGTCCGCGTCAACCGCGAGACCCGCGCCGTCGCCGGGAAATCCGCATCCACCAGCGCCAAGGCCCGGTCCGCCGCAGCCTCCGTCGCCGCCCAGTCGATCCGGCGACCCTTCTTGGCATAGCCCAGGGCCAGCGCGATATTTTCCGCCACGCTCATCCATTCGATGAGGCCGAGGTCCTGGTGGATGAAGGCCACTTTCTGCCCACCGGCCTTGCCAGCCTCATGGGCATAATCGGTCCCGTCGATCATCACGCGGCCCTGGTCGGGGCGGTGAATCCCCCCCAGGACCTTGATCAAGGTCGATTTCCCCGCGCCGTTCTCGCCCAACAGGGCCACGATCTCGCCACGCCCAACCTTCAGCGAAACGCCCTTCAGCGCCTGCGTCCCGCCAAAGCTTTTCACGACGCGATCGAAGAACAGCCCCTCCTCGGACATGCTCATCGAAATTCCTCCCCACGCGGCCAGCGCCCTGTTACAGTCAGGTTTACCGGTAACGTAGTCCAAGGGTGCGGCCCGGGGGCCGCGATGTCAAGAAAAAAGAGTTATCGATAACATGGCAGGAGACAAGCCCTTGGAGCGAAAGGGAAAAGCCTCGCTGGAGGATATCGCCCGCGCCACCGGAGTCTCGAAGATGACGGTCAGCCGGGTGCTGCGCGGTGGGACGGGATTCTCGGATGACACGAAGGACCGGGTGACCCAGGCGGCGGCGCGACTGGGCTATATCCCGAATCGGCTGGCGGCGGCTTTCGGCGCGGATCAGGCCTCGACGCTGGTGGGGATCTGCGTGCCAAGGCTGACCTCGGGGCTCTTCGGCCAGGTGCTGGACGGCGTGGAGCGGGCGCTGTCTCGCCTCGGCTACCAGGCGATCATCGGCACCAATGCCTATGAAGCGGCGGAGGAAGAGGCCTGGGTCCGCCAGGTCTCCTCCTGGCGTCCGGCGGGGCTGATCCTGACGGGGCGCGTGCATACGGCGGGGACGGTGGAGCTTTTGCGGTCCAACGCCCTGCCGGTGGTGGAGATCTGGGACCTGACGACCTCGCCCATCGACCTTTCGGTCGGCTTTTCCCACCGCGATTGCGGGGCGGAAATGGGACAGTTCCTCTTGCGAAAAGGCAGGCGCAGAGCCGGATATGTCGGAGCCCTCGCCCAGGCCGATGTCATGGGCCGCGCCCGGATGGAGGGCTTCGCCGAGGCCCTGGCAGCGGGCGGCCACCCCCTGGTCGACCGCGAGGTCCTCCTGGACCGCCCGGGCTTCTACCAGGGCTATTACGGGCTGGAGACTTTGCTGGCCCGCTCCCCCAAGCTGGACGTGGTCCACTTCCACAACGACGAAATGGCCATTGGTGGGCTGCATTTCTGCCAGGCGCGCGGTATCCGCGTGCCCGAAGACCTCGGCATCGCCGGTTGGGGAGGCATGGAGGCGGCCTCGGTCCTGCCCAAGCGCCTGACGACCACCGTCGTGCCCACCACCGCCATCGGCAAGGCCTCCGCCGAGGCCCTGGTCGCCCGCATCAGGGGCGAGGCGCCGCAAGAGGTCACCGTCTTGCCGACAAGGTTGGTTCCGGGAGAGACGGCCTGAGCCAAGCCCGCCAAAAATGGGAACCGGTTTTGGCGCAAGGCGGGCGGGTCAAAACGCAATCTGCGCCTTCATCGCCTGGGATCTGTCACTGGCAAGGCGGAAAGCGGCCTCAGCCTCGGCCAGCCCGACCGTATGGGTGATCAGCGGCTTCACGTCGATCAGCCCCGCCCGCATCAGGCCCACACCCACGGCAAACTCGGGGTGAAAGCGGAAGGAGCCCCGCAGCTCCAGCTCCTTCGCCGTGATCGCCATCATCGGCAGGGTCATGTCGCCGCCGAGCCCCAGTTGCAGGATCACCCCGCGCGGACGCAGCGCCCCGATCCCCTGCGCCAGCGCAGAAGCCACCCCCGTGCACTCATAAAGCACATCGAAATGGCCTTTATCGAGACTGTATTCCGCCAAAGCCTCCGGCCCCGCCTTGATCACCCGATCCGCGCCGACCTTCAAAGCCATGGCCAAAGTGAAGTCCGACAGGTCGGTCGCCACGATCTCCGCAGCCCCCGCCCGCCGAGCCGCCAGGATCGACAGAACCCCGATCGGCCCGCAGCCCGTCACCAGCACCCGTTTCCCCAGCATCCCCCCCGCCCGCGTCGTCGCATGCAGCGTCACGGCCAGGGGTTCCGCCATCGCGGCCTCCCCCGCCGTCAATCCGGTCGCATCGACGCATTGGCTGGCATCGGCCACCAGGGCCTGACGAAACGCCCCCTGGATATGCGGGAAAGGCATCGCGGACCCATAAAACCGCATGTGCAGACACTGGTTTGGCAGGCCCTCCAGACAGAACTTGCACGCCCCACAGGGGCGACTTGGCGAGACCGCGACCAACTGGCCCTTCGAAAAGCCACTCACCCCCGCCCCAATCTCCTCCACCACCGCCGAAACCTCGTGGCCCAGGATCATCGGCTCCTTCAGCCGCACCGCGCCAAAGCCGCCGTGGTTGTAGTAATGCAGGTCCGACCCGCAGACCCCGCCCACCGCCAGCCGCAGCCCCAGTTGCCCCGGACCCACGGCCTCGGTCTCGCGGTCCTCGATCCGCAGGTCCTTTGCGGCATGGATGACGATGGCTTTCATGTCGGCCCCCTTGACAGTTTGTGTTATCGATAACAGACTCGCAGCGGAACTGTCGAGAGGGGGCATGATGCAATTGTTCGACCTGAAGGGGCGGCGCGCCCTGATCACCGGATCGTCTCAGGGGATCGGCTTTGCGCTGGCCCAGGGCCTGGCAGCGGCAGGCGCGCAGGTCGTGCTGAACGGGCGGGATCGGGCGAAACTGGCCGATGCGGCCGCGAAAATCGCCGGTGCAGAGACTTTGGCCTTCGATGCGACCGACCATGCGGAGGTCCGCGCGGCGGTCGATGCCTTCGACGCCCACTCCCCCATCGACATCCTGGTGAACAACGCGGGCATGCAGCACCGTGCGCCCTTGGAGGATTTCCCGGAGGACGCCTTCCAGCGCCTTCTCCAGACCAATATCGCCAGCGTCTTCAACGTGGGCCAGGCTGTCGCGCGGCACATGATCGCAAGAGGCAAGGGCAAGATCATCAACATCGCCTCGGTTCAAACCGCCCTCGCCCGCCCATCCATCGCGCCTTACACGGCCACCAAGGGCGCGGTCGGCAACCTGACCAAGGGCATGGCGACGGACTGGGCCAAGCACGGGCTGCAATGCAATGCCATTGCCCCCGGCTATTTTGACACGCCGCTGAACGCCGCCCTGGTGGCCGACCCGACCTTCTCGGCCTGGCTGGAGAAACGCACCCCCGCCGGCCGCTGGGGCCGGGTGGAGGAGCTGCAAGGCGCCTGCATCTTCCTCGCCTCCGATGCCTCGTCCTTCGTCAACGGCCATATCCTCTATGTCGATGGCGGCATCACGGCCTCGCTATGAAACTCGTGGTCATGGGCGTCTCGGGCTGCGGGAAAAGCTCGGTCGGGGAGGGGATCGCGCGGGCCCTCGGCCTGCCCTATGTCGATGGCGACGACCTGCATCCCCCTGAAAACGTCGAGAAAATGCGGGCGAGCATCCCGCTGACTGACGAGGACCGCTGGCCTTGGCTCGACCGCGTGGCCGAGACCCTGGCCCGCGACTGCATCATCGGCTGTTCGGCCCTGAAACGCCGCTACAGAGACAGAATCCGCCTCGCGGGCGACGTTCAGTTCCTGTACCTGACCGGCTCGAAAGAGCTGATCGCAGCCCGCATGGCAGCCCGGAAAAACCACTACATGCCGCCCTCCCTCCTCGACAGCCAATTCGCCGCCCTCGAGCCCCCCGGCCCCGACGAGGCCATTTCCGTTGACATCGACCAGCCGCTCGCCGACATCATCGCCCAAGCCCTACGGAGCCTGAGATGACCCGCAAGCCCCCGACCATGGCCGATGTCGCCAAAGCGGCGGGGGTCTCGCCCATGACGGTCTCCCGCGCCTTCAAGCGCGACTCCTCGGTCTCGGACGCCACCCGCGCCGCGATCCTGCAGGCGGCAGAGACCCTGGGCTATGTCTTCGACTCCACCGCCTCGAACCTGCGGTCCCAGCGCAGCGATTTCGTCGCGGTCACCGTGCCCTCGATCAACAACGCCAACTTCGCCGAGACCGTGCGGGGGCTGTCCGAGGGCCTGCGCGCCCGCGACCTCCAGATCCTCCTGGGCTATACCGATTACGACATGGAGGAGGAGGAGCGGCTGATCGAGCAGTTCCTGCGCCGCCGCCCCGAGGCCATCGTGGTGACGGGGGGCCGCCACACCGACCGCGCCCGGCGCATGCTGGAAAACGCCGCGATCCCGGTGGTCGAGACCTGGGACCTGCCCGAGGACCCGATCGGCCATGTCGTGGGCTTTTCCAACGCGGATGCCGTGCGGGGCATGGTCGACCACTTCGTCCGCCGCGGCCTGACGCGCCTGGCCTTCATCGGCGGCGACGCCCAACGCGACACGCGCGGCACCGACCGGCGCCGCGGCTTCATCCGGGCCATGCAGGACCACGGGCTGGAGGCCCACCGCCTGATCGACGCCGGCGCGCCGCCGATCTCGATGGCCGAGGGCGCCATGGCCATGGGCCTGCTCCTCGCCCGTTTCCCCGACACCCAGGCGGTGATCTGCGTCTCCGACCTCTCGGCCTTTGGCGCGCTCACCGAATGCCAGCGCCGCGCCGTCCCGGTCCCCGAGCGCATCGAGATCGCGGGCTTCGGAGATTACGACGTGGGCGCCGTCTGCGTGCCAGCCCTGTCGACGATCAACCCCTTTCCGCGCCAGATCGGAAGCCGGACGGCCGAGCTGATCCTGTCGCTCCTCGACGCCCCCCAGCCCCCCCGGGTCATCGAGATCACCCCCGAGCTGATCCTCCGCGGCTCCTCGGCTTAGGCCTTGACAATCCCGGGCATATCCGCGAAAAGCCGCGTCGCGGATGGGGCAATAGCTCAGTTGGGAGAGCGTATCGTTCGCAATGATAAGGTCAGGGGTTCGATCCCCCTTTGCTCCACCAAATCCACCCTGCAAGTAGTTGAAAATGAGTGGTTTTTCTGGGACTCAGGAAACCACTACCACTTTTTATACCATTTTCGGTTATGCAGATCGGCCCGAAGACTTGGAACCTATCCCGTCCACAGCCTCTTGAATTGCCCCGCCAAAGTCCGCTTCGGTTTCGGAAGAGCAGCCTCAATGGCAGGCCAAGGAAAAACTCGCCGGAAAGCTGCACCTTGGGAGGCGTTCCGCTTGGGGGCATCGACGACAGCACGATAAGCGCGGTCAAGGTCAGCGGGGGGGAGGTCCAGCGCCTCGGCCAACCAGAAGAGCATCGGGGCACATTGGATGTGGCTCCACACGAAGGCTGCGTCCCTGGGACTTGCCTCACTGCGACCATAGGCCCCCGGACCGCCATATTCGGCCAACCAGCCCGTCCAGTGCTCCTTCTGGGACCGATGCCAGGCAGCACCATAGCCGACCCCCTCACGCAATTCATGCTCCAGGGCACGATGGCGTGGCGTTTCCGGGTTCAAATTTTCCAGGCGCGACCGAAGCTCCAAGGGGTTCATCCGAAGTCCTCAAGCATTCAGCGGCCAAGTTTGCCGGGTGAAGGCCAAACGGTCATTCTTTGGTCTTCGCCAGAGTCTTGCTGATATCCGTCAAGACACCAAGCAGGGCGCCGACGAAGAGGATCAGAAGGCCAAAGGCAAACGTCGCCATGAAGACCTCGGGCGGCAAGGCCCAGATCGGTGCAGTCAGGTCCCTCTTCCAAAGGGGCGGACTGGCGAAGAGCATCACGGCGAGGCTCAGCAGGAAGGTAAGACGAGCCAGGAGACGGGCGAGGTAGGTGAAGAACATGGCTATGGGTCTTGGGTATTTTACACGAATGGCTTGGCGCCCCTAAGGAGGCGCGGGCGGAATTCCCCGAGTCATACCAAACGCGAAGAAGGACACCAAGAGCGATGATTTGCTGGTCCGCTTTTGCCGGTCGAACGGTCAAACCCAGGCGCTCGGCGCGACAAGATGGGCAATCCGCCCTCCCTCCCCCAGGCTCGATGCCTTCATCGCCGAGGAAATCGACCTGGCCGCGGTCCCCCTTGCCTATGCACGCCACCTGGCCGGAGAGGTCGGGGGGCTGAAGACCCTGATCCGCTGTTCATCACGCTGAGATTTTCCCGCTCCCTGCGACCCTCGGTCCCTTGCAAGCCCCGGCGTTTCACTCCAGATTCCCCGCAGAGCATTGGGATGGCAGAATGAAGCTTGTGGCGCGATACGATGTCGAGGTTCCGGTGGACTTCGTCTGGGCCGAGATCACCGATTTCGAGGCCTGGGAGCGCATGGCCATGCGGCGCGGCGCCGAGGTCACCCGGACCGACCGCCTGGCGCAAAAGGCGGCAGGGATGGGCTGGGCCGTGGGCTTCCAGTTCCGCGGCCAGCAGCGCAAGGCGACGCTGGCTGTCCACAGCTTCCAGGCGCCCGACCGGCTCGAGGTCTCGGCCCAGGCGGCCCTGGCCGATATCACCGTCTCGATTGCCTTGATGGACCTGACCTCGGCCCGCACGAGGATCGAGGTCAAGACCGAGATCAAGCCGCGCACCATCGCGGCGCGGCTCTATGTCCAGGGCATGAAACTGGCGCGCAAGAAGGTCGATCGGCAGTATTCGAACCGCATCAGCCAGTTGGCGGTCGAGATCGAGGACCGCTTCCGCCGCCCCGCCAGCCTGCGGCGCTAAGCCTTTCAGGCAAAAGTGGGAACCGGTTTTGCCGGCCGAAAGGCGACCGACTCCCAGCCTTTCAGGCAAAAGTGGGAGCCGGTTTTGCCGGTCGAAAGGCGACCGGCTCCCAAGCTTTCAGGCAAAAGGGGGAACCGGTTTTGCCTGAAGCGCTTTAGCGCTTTCGGTCGGCCGGGTAGACGCCCAGAATGCTCAGATGCGTGGTGAAATAGGCCAGCTCGTCCAGCGCGCGGCGCAGGGCGGGGTCATCCGGATGGCCCTCGACATCGGCATAGAACTCGGTCGCGGTGAAGCTGCCGTCGACCATGTAGCTTTCCAGCTTGGTCATGTTGATGCCATTGGTCGCAAAGCCGCCCAGCGCCTTGTAAAGCGCTGCCGGGATATTGCGGACGCGGAAGATGAAGGTCGTCATCATCTGCTCGGCGCGGCGGGAGAGATCGGCCTCACGCGACATCAGCAGGAAGCGCGTCGTGTTGTTCTGGTGGTCCTCGATATGACGGGCCAGCACGTCCAGCCCATAGATCCGCGCCGCCAACTCGCTGGCCAGCGCCGCGCGGGAGACATCGCCCGCCTCGGCCACCTCGCGCGCGGCGCGGGCATTGTCGGAACTGACGCGGCCCTTGATGCCATGGGCACGCAAGAACCCCGCGCATTGCGGCAGGATCACCACATGGCCATGGGCCTCGCGCACGTCCTGAACCTTGGCGCCCGGAACGCCCAGGAGGTTGACATGGACCCGCACGAAGGCCTCGTCGATGATATGCAGCCCCGACTTCGGCAAAAGCGAATGGACATCGGCCACGCGGCCATAGGTCGAGTTCTCGACCGCCAGCATCCCCATGTCGACCTCGCCGGACCTTGTCATCTCAACCACGTCTTCAAAGGTGGTGCAGGGGACGGGCGTGCAACCCGGTCGGGCCTGCTCGCAGGCCTGGTGCGAATAGGCGCCAAGTTCGCCCTGAAACGCGATGCGAGCCGACATTGCAGCAACCCTTTCGAAAAAATGGACCCAAAGCGGCCTTTGCGCGGCTTGCTACACCTTGCAAGGACAAGGGGGAAGCGGGTAGATAGCCGCCAAAGAACTGCCTGAGGGAAGGTGCTGCATGTTCGACACGATGACCATGACCAAGATCGTTGGCGCCGTTTGCGGGGCGCTGCTGTTCTTCCTCTTCGGGGCCTGGGCTGCCAGCTCGATCTATGGCCTGGGCGAAGCTGGCCATGGTGAACATGCCAAGGCGGTCTATCCCGCCGCCGTCGAGGCCGAAGAGGCTCCGGCCGAAGAGGCGGCCGTGAAGGTCGCCTATGCCGATGTCGCTGGCGCCGCCGATGCGGCCGCGGGCGAGAAGGTCTTCGGCAAGTGCAAGTCCTGCCACAAGATCGACGGGACGGATGGCACCGGCCCGCATCTGAACGGCGTCGTGGGCCGCCAGCCGGGCGCCGCTGCGGGCTATGGCTATTCCGACGCGATGAAGGCCGTGACCGAGGCCTGGACGCCCGAGCATCTTTACGCCTTCCTGGAAAACCCCAAGAAGGTCGTGGTCGGCACCAAGATGGGCTTCGCGGGCCTGCCCAAGCCCGAAGACCGCGCCAACCTGATCGCCTATCTCGAAACGCTGAAGTAATCGGCCACCACGCGCCACGACAGGCCGCCTTCGGGCGGCCTTTTTCGTTGATCACGCAACTGCTCACGCAATCGCGGCTTGTGGACCTTTTGCAAAGCGCATTACCTTTCCCCCAAAGAAACCCTGAACGGGCGGAGGTTCGCATGAAGTCGGTGGCGGTGGCACGGGTGCGGGATTGGCGGCTTGGGGTCGCGGGGATGGTTCTGATGGCCGCCCTGGCGCATCAGGCGCGGGCGGAGGACATCATCACCTCCCACGGGATTTCGACCTTTGGCGATCTGAAATACGGGCCCGATTTCACCCCCGATTACGTCAACCAAGATGCCCCCAAGGGTGGCGAGATCTCGATGGCCGCCGTGGGCGCCACCTGGGACACGCTGAACGCCTATTCGATCAAGGGCGTCCCGGGTGCAGGCGCAACCCTGCCCTATGAGACGATCCTGACCGGCACGGCGGACGAGATCGGCGCGTATTATTGCCTGATGTGCAAGACGATGGAGTACCCGGCCGACCGGTCCTGGGTGATCTTCCACCTGCGCGACGATGTTAAATTCGCCGATGGCTCGCCCATGACAGCCGAGGACGTGATCTTTTCCTACGAACAGTTCCGCGACCACGGGCTTTCGGACTTCCGCACCATCCTTTCGACCCAGGTCGACAAGGCCGAGGTCATCGACCCCCTGACGGTGAAATTCACCTTCAAGCCCGGCGTGCCCTTCCGCGATCTTCCCGCCAAGATGGGCGGCTTCCCGGTCTTCTCGAAGGCCGATTTTACCGCCAACAAGCGCGACCTCGAGGAAAGCAGCCTCGAAACCTTCCTCGGCACCGGCCCTTACCAGCTGGACAAGGCGCGCACCGTGACGGGCCGCACCGTGGTCTGGACGCGCAACCCGAGCTATTGGGGCGAGGCCCTGCCGATCAACAAGGGCCAGAACAATTTCGACTCCCTGCGGTTCGAGTATTTCGGCGACCCCAATGCCGCCTTTGAGGCCTTCAAGGCCGGCGCCTATACCTTCCGCATCGAAAGCTCCTCCAAGAACTGGGCCACGGCCTATGACTTCCCCGGCATCCAGAACGGCACGGTGAAGAAGGACGAGATCCCCAACGGCAACAAGGCCAGCGGCCAGGCCTATGTCTTCAACCTGCGCCGCGAGAAGTTCCAGGACCCGCGTGTCCGCGAGGCCATCGGCCTGATGTTCAACTTCGAATGGTCGAACAAGTCGCTCTTCTACGGGCTTTACACCCGCATCAACTCGATCTGGGAGAACAGCTACCTCGCGGCCTCTGGCGTGCCTTCTGATGCGGAAAAGGCCATCCTGCAGCCCCTGGTGGACAAGGGCCTCGTCCCGGCCTCGATCCTGACGGACGAGCCGATCAAGGCCCCGGTCTCGGGCGAGGATCAGCTGGACCGCAAGAACCTGCGCAAGGCCTCCGCGCTCTTGGACGAGGCGGGCTGGACGGTCGGCGACGACGGGCTGCGCCGCAAGGATGGTCAGGTTCTGACCGTTGAAATCCTGAACGACAATCCGCAGTTCGACCGGGTCCACAACCCCTTCATCGAGAACCTGAAAGCCCTGGGCATCGACGCCAAGCTGATGAACGTGGACGATGCGCAATACGAAAACCGCACCCAGCCGCCCTCTTTCGACTTCGACCTGATCACCTCGGGTGCCCAGGCCACCATGGAGCCGGGCGACGAGATGCGGCAATTCTACGGCTCGGAAACCGCCGACAATTCGTCCTACAACGTCATGGGGCTGAAATCCCCCGCCGTCGATGCCTTGGCCCTTGTGGTCGAAGGCGCCAAGACCAAGGACGAGCTTGTCACGGCGACCCATGCCATGGACCGCGTCATGCTGGCCGAGCGCTTCTGGATCCCGCAATGGTACAAGGCCAGCTCCTGGGTGGCCTATTACGACCAATATGCCCATCCCGAAAAGATGCCGCCCTATGCTCTGGGTCAAACCTCCTTCTGGTGGTATGACGCCGCCAAGGGCGACAAGCTGAAAGCTGACGGCGTGCTGCGCTGATGCCTGTCTATATCCTGCGGCGCATCCTCTTGATGATCCCGACCCTGATCGGGATCATGCTGATCAACTTCGCCCTGACCCTTGCCGTGCCCGGCGGCCCGATCGAGACGCTCTCGGCCCGGCTGGAGGGCGAGGGCGAGGCGGCCGACAAGCTGATGGGCGGCGGGTCCGAGACCAAGGACTCCGACCAGGAGAAAGACTCCACCTATCTCGGCGCCCGTGGCCTGCCGCCCGAGTTCCTGGACCAGATCGAGATCGAATTCGGCTTCGCCCGCATCGTCTGCGACCCCGCCTTCACCGGCACGCCTTCACTGAAGGACCCCGCCTGCCGCAAGGAAAAGATCGGCGAGGTCGAGCGTTTCTTCATCATGATGGGCAAATACCTGACCTTCGACTTCGGCGAGAGCTATTTCAAATCCGAATCCGTCATGGCGCTGATCGTGGACAAGCTGCCCGTCTCGATCACTTTGGGCCTGTGGTCGACGCTTCTGGCCTATCTCATCTCGATCCCGCTCGGCATCCGCAAGGCGGTCAAGAACGGGTCCAGCTTCGATGTCTGGACCAGCGGAATCATCATCGGCGCCTATTCCATCCCCTCCTTGCTCTTCGCCCTGCTCTTGATGGTGCTTTTCGCCGGAGGGTCGTTCTTCCGCATCTTCCCCCTGCGCGGCCTGACCTCGGATGGCTTTGCGGATATGACCCTGATCGAGCAGATCAAGGACTATCTCTGGCACATCGTCCTGCCGGTGACGGCGCAACTGATCACCGCCTTCACGACGCTGACGCTCTTGACCAAGAACTCCTTCCTGGACGAGATCGGCAAACAATATGTCATGACGGCCCGCGCCAAGGGCCTGAGCGAAAGCCGCGTGCTTTATGGCCATGTCTTCCGCAACGCCATGATGATCGTCATCGCGGGCTTTCCCTCGGCCTTCATCGGCGTTTTCTTCGGGTCGTCGCTGTTCATCGAAAAGATCTTCACCCTCGATGGGCTGGGGCTCTTGGGCTATAACGCCATCGTCGGGCGTGATTACCCGATCATCTTCGCGACGCTTTACGTTTCGACCCTGATGGGCATGGCGATCACTCTGATCTCGGACCTGACCTATATGCTGATCGACCCGCGCATCGACTTCGAGGCCCGGAGATGAAGATCGACCCCTCGACTCAGTCGATGAAGATCGACCCCAAGACCCCAGCGATGACGCCACTTTCGTTGAACCAGCGCCGCTGGCGGAACTTCAAGGCCAACAAGCGGGCCTTCTACTCGCTGATCCTGTTTTCCATCCTTTACGGCCTGTCGCTGTGCGCCGAGCTGATCGCCAACGACAAGCCGCTTCTGGTGCAATACCAGGGCGAATGGCGCGCGCCCTTCCTGACCTTCTATTCCGAGGCCGATTTCGGCGGCGATTTCAAAACCCAGGCCGATTACAAGAGCCCCGAGGTCCAGTGCCTGATCCTGACCGGGGGCCTGGTCGATTGCCTCGACACGCCCAAAGAGATCATTGCGGGGGTCGAGGATGGCAGCTATGGCGCGGGGCTGGATGGCTTCACCCCGGGCCGCATCATCTGGGCGCCGATCCCGTTCTCCTATGACACGATCAACGACCTGTCAGGCCCCGCTCCGACCAAGCCCGATGGCACCCATTGGCTCGGCACCGACGACACGACCCGCGATGTGCTGGCCCGCGCGATCTATGGCTTCCGCATCTCGGTCACCTTCGGCCTGATCTATTCCGCCATCACCTCGATCATCGGCGTCATCGTCGGCGCGCTCTCGGGCTATCTCGGCGGCCGCGTGGACCTTGTCCTGCAACGCGTGCTGGAAGTCATCTCCTCGACCCCGCAGCTTTACCTGATCATCTTCCTCGCCTCGATTTTCTCGATGAGCTTCTGGCTTTTGATGGCGGTCATGGTGGCTTTCGGCTGGATGGGCCTGGTGGGCCTGGTGCGGGCCGAGACCCTGCGGGTGCGGAACTTCGAATATGTCCGCGCCGCCAAGGCCCTGGGCGTCCCCGGCTGGGTCATCCTCTTCCGCCACATCCTGCCCAATGCCACGGTCTCCACCACGACGATGATGCCCTTCATCGTGACCGGAGCCATCGGCGCGCTGACCGGGCTCGATTACCTCGGCTATGGTCTTCCCGCCTCTTACCCCTCGCTTGGCGAGATGACGCGGCAGGCGCAGAACAACCTCAGCGGCTGGCACCTGACCTTCACGGCCTTCTTCACCTCGGGCATCATGCTGTGCCTCTTGATCTTCATCTTCGAAGGCGTCCGCGATGCCTTTGACCCGCGCCGGACCTTCCGATGAGCCTTTTGACCGTCCAGAACCTCTCTGTCGGCTTCCGCCAGGAGGGCGAGGTCACGCAGGCCGTGCACGGCGTCTCCTTCACGCTGAACAAGGGCGAGACCCTGGCCCTGGTGGGCGAATCGGGTTCGGGCAAGTCGGTGACCGCGCTCTCCACCGTCCGCCTCTTGCCCGAATCCGCCGAGATCACCGGATCGGTCCGCTATGCCGGGGCCGAGATGGTGGGCGCCTCGGAAAACGCCCTGCGCCGGGTGCGCGGCAACGACATCAGCTTTATCTTCCAAGAGCCGATGACCTCGCTGAACCCGCTTCACACCGTCGAGCGCCAGATCACCGAGAGCCTCTCGCTCCACCAGGGTCTGCGCGGCGGCAAAGCCCGCGACCGGGTGGTGGAGCTTCTGACCAAGGTCGGCATCCGCGACCCGGAAAGCCGCATGGCCTCTTACCCGCACCAGCTTTCGGGCGGGCAAAGGCAGCGCGTGATGATCGCCATGGCCTTGGCGAACAAGCCCGACCTGCTGATTGCCGATGAGCCGACGACCGCTTTGGACGTGACGATCCAGGCGCAGATCCTGGACCTTCTGGCGGAACTCAAGGCATCGGAAGGGCTCTCGATGCTCTTCATCACCCATGACCTGAACATCGTCCGCCGCATCGCCGACCGGGTCTGCGTCATGCAGGGCGGCGAGATCGTCGAACAGGGCGTGACGGCGGAGATTTTCGCCAACCCCCAGCATCCCTATACGCAAAAGCTGCTGGCGGCGCATTCCGTGGGCTCCCCCGACCCCGTGCCCGAGAACGCCCCCGAGGTCCTGCGGACCGAGGCGCTGAAGGTCTGGTTCCCGATCACCAAGGGCCTGATGCGCCGCACCGTGGGCCATGTGAAGGCGCTGAACCCCACAAGCTTCGCCATCCGCGCCGGGGAGACCCTGGGCGTGGTGGGCGAAAGCGGCTCGGGCAAATCCACCCTGGCGCTCGGCGTGTTGCGCCTGACCGATGCCGAGGGGCGGGTTTACCTGAACGGGAAGGATATCTCCGACCTCGGCTCCGGCGCGATGCGGGCCTATCGGCGGGATATGCAGGTGGTCTTCCAGGACCCCTATGGCAGCCTCTCCCCCCGGATGACCGCCGAGGCGATCATCGCCGAGGGGCTGGGGGTGCATGGCCTGGAACCCGGCCGCAACCGCCGCGACATGGTGGGCGCGATCATGGAAGAGGTCGGCCTGAACCCCGCCATGATGAGCCGCTATCCGCATGAATTCTCGGGCGGGCAAAAGCAGCGGATCGCGATTGCGCGCGCCATGATCCTGAACCCCAAGCTGGTGGTGCTGGACGAACCGACCTCCGCGCTCGATATGACCGTCCAGGTCCAGATCGTCGACCTCCTGCGCGACCTGCAACGCCGCCACGGGCTGGCCTATGTCTTCATCTCCCACGACCTGCGCGTCGTGCGGGCGATGAGCCACAAGGTCATGGTGATGCGCGCGGGTGACGTGGTGGAACAGGGCGAGACAGAGGCCATTTTCGCCCGACCGCAAAGCGACTATACCAAGGCCCTGATGCAGGCCGCTTTCGGGACCGTGATATGAAGCTTCTTTTCGTCCACCAGAATTTCCCGGGGCAATACCTGTATCTTGCGCCCGAGATGAAGAAGCGCGGCCATGAGTGCATCGCCCTGACCGATTTCGCCAATACCCGCGACAGCTCGATCCCGGTGCTGAAATACAAGCACGAGGCCCCCAAGGTCGATCCCGCCGTCACGAGGCTGGGCCGCAACTACACCCAGATGAGCGACCGAGGCGTCACCGTCGCCCGCGCCTGCATGCAGCTGCGCCAAACCAAGGGCTATGTGCCCGACGTGATCTTCGGCCATTCTGGCTGGGGCGAGACGCTCTTCCTGAAAGAGGTCTGGCCCGAGGCCAAGCTCTTGATCTACGCCGAGTTCTACTACAAGGGACGCGGCGCCGATGTGGGTTTCGACCCCGAATTCAACCCGCCCAATTTCGACCAGGTGATGATCGCCCAGGGCCGGGCGGGGCACCTGGGGCAATCGCTCCTCCATGCCGATGCCGGGCTTGCGCCGACCGAATGGCAGGCCTCGACCTTCCCGCCCAAGCTGCGCGAGATGATCAAGGTCATCCATGACGGCGTGAACACCGATGTCATGGCGCCCAATCCGCAGGCCCAGGTCACCCTGCCCGACGGCCGCATCCTGCATGCGGGGGACGAGGTCCTGACCTTCGTCAACCGCAACCTCGAGCCCTATCGCGGTTACCACACCTTCATGCGGGCGCTGCCCGAGGTGATGGCCGCGCGGCCCAATGCCCAGGTGGTGATCGTGGGGGGGGACGAGGTCTCCTATGGCTCGGCGCCCAAGGACCGCAAGGGCTGGAAAGAGCTGATCCTGTCGGAAGTGGCCGACAAGCTGGACATGAACCGCGTGCATTTCATGGGCAAGGTGCCTTACGACCAGTTCGTGGCGATCATGCAGATCTCCCGCGCCCATGCTTACCTGACCTATCCCTTCGTCCTCTCCTGGTCGATGATCGAGGCCATGTCGGCCGGCGCCCATGTCGTGGGCTCGTCGACCGCTCCGGTGACAGAGGTCATTCGCGACGGGGTGAACGGGAGCCTCGTGGATTTCTTCGACGTCAAGGGCTGGTCGGCCAAGCTGATCCATGCCCTGGCCGAGCCCGAGGCCTATGACGCCATCCGCATCGCCGCCCGCCGCACCGCGCTGGAGCGTTACGACCAGCGCATCCTTCTGCCGCAGATGATCGACTGGGTGGAGAGCTTTGGACCCAAGACGGCTCTTTGACGGCGCACATCTGCGGGTGACGCAGCAAGGCCAGGGGCGGCTTTGGGCGACATTCGACAATTTCGACGCCGAGCGGCGGGGGTTCGACCCCCTGCGGCTGTCGCAAACGGCGGCGGGCTTTGCGCAGGTCCATGTCCAGACGGCGGCGAATGACTGGTATCTGAACCCCGACCTTGCGGAGGCCCTGCGCCTGACCCCGGGTCAGGGGCGGGCCTTGGGGATTTCCATGGGGGCCTTCGGCGCCATCCTCTTCGCCGGCGCCTTGGGGACCGAGGAGGTCATCCTCGTCTCCCCCCGCTTTCCCGCGCCCCTGGGCTGGCCCAAGCGCGCCAAGGTCTATGCCGCTGCGCCACCCGAGGGCTGGGAGGCGCTGCTGGAAGAGGCCACCGCCACCCTGCCCGGCGGAGTCATCCTCTTTGACCCGCATCACAAGGACGACAAGGCCGCCACCCGCTGGCTGATGGCGCGCAATCCCCGCCTTTGTGCCGTGGCCGTGCCCTTCGCCGATCACCCCGCGACCCGGCTTTTCCGCGAGACCGAGACCTGGGGCCCCCTGCAACGGCTGATGCTGTCAGAACCCCTCGCAACCCTGCCCGCCGCCATCGCGGGTCTGCGCCGCCAGGTTCGCCGGAAATCACCCAGCTATGCGGTCAAGACAGGCTCAGCATCGCCCCGCTGACACCGTCTTGCAGCATCAGGCTGCCAAGCCCGCCCGCGTCCTGCAAGATCGCCAGCACCGGACCGTTCATCCCGCCCCAATGGACCAAAAGCTCGGCCCCCGTGCCGCCGATCCCGGCGATCACCTTGCGCTCCAGCGTGAAATTCGACGCTGTCACCCCAGCAGTCCCTTGATAGATCAGGAAATCCTGGTCCGTCGCCCGGAAGTCGCGGATCAGGTCGGTCCCCGTCTCTTTGGCGCGGAAGATGAAGCCGTCGGCGCCGATCCCGCCCCAAAGCGTATCCGCCCCATCCCCGCCCGAGACATAATCGTCGCCCGCCCCGCCGCGCACCGTGTCGGACTGGAAGCGGCCCTCGACCGTGTCATCTCCATCGCCACCCCATATGTCGTCGTTGCCCAGGCCACCCCACAGCCGATCCGACCCAACCCCGCCCCAAAGCGCGTCATTGCCATCGCCGCCGAACAGCGTGTCATCGCCCGACAGCCCATAGATCTTGTCGCTCGAGGCCATGGCGTCGATGCGGTCATTGGTATTCTCGCGCCCCGCCATGTTGTCCGCCGACATCGACCCGAACCGGATCGGCGCCCGGTTCAGCTCCAGAACCAGGGTCTCATGCGCGCCAAGCTGGGTCGCATAGACCCCGCCCGACAGGAAAGAGGCCAGGTTCTGCGCCGTCACCCGCACCGGGGCATCAGGCTCTTCCCAGGGCGCAAGGCCCGTATAGCTCTTGTAGACCCCATCCGCCCCCGAGGCATCGACCCCGATCACCCGCGCCGAGGCCAGGTCATAGCGGTCCAGGTAGTTTTGCAGGTCCATCGACAGCTGGATCGTCCCATCGGCCATCGAGGAGACAAACAGCATCACCTTGGCGCCGCTGGAAAATCCGTGGATGTCGTAATTGTCCGAAGTCACCGGCACCTCGGCCACCTTCATCCCCACGACCTCCTTGGCCATGATCTGCATCAGCGCCCCCGAGGCCTGGAGCGCCCCCCGGTAATCCGCCAAGGCCGAGGCGTTGTACATGGTGGACCAGATGTCCAGCTCGTCGACGCCGAGGGTGACGAGGGTCTGGAACATCTCCAGCAGGATCGGGACCTGTTGCAGGCCAAAGCTCTGCGGGTCCTTGAAATGGACGTTCCATTCCGAAAACACCGTGTCCAGCTCCCGCCCGGCCGCGGTCTGCCAGGTGTTCATCATCTGCAGGACGCCGCCCAGCGTGCCCGGCAGCGCGTCATAGGTATGGGCGTTGGACTGGCCCAGGAACTTGCCCTCGGTGTAATAGAAATGCGTGGTCGTCGCCGTGATGGCCGCCAGCTCGGCGGTTGAGAACTGCGCCATCACATTCTCGTTGCGGGCAAAGAGGTCGGCGACTGACAGGGCCTCTCCGGCGCTGACGCCCCAGACCTGGACCGCGATATCGGGCCGGGTCGCGCCGGGATGGGCGTCGTAATAGCGGTCGATCTCTTGATCGACGATCAGGGCCATGGTGCTGGCGACCTTGCCATATTCGACCGCATTCATGTAACCGGCATATTCGTTGCCAAGTTCGAAGGTCGCGACCCCGCCCGGCCCCGCCTCCTCCAGGATATAGCGGACATAGTCGCGCAAGAGCCCGGCCTTGGAGGCGTCGAAATCCCGGCTCCCATAGGCGCCAGAGGTCAAGAGCTGTTCGGTGGCCAGGATGAAGGTCGCTTGGGTCCCCGTCGCCCGGCAATAATCCAGAAAGGCCTGGGGCGTCGTCAGCTGCATCACCTGGCCGGTCGGAGAAATCGCGGTCGTCGCCTGGGGATTGGCATAGTCGAACAGCGTCTCGGCCTCGGTCCCGCCGGGATAACGCACCAGTTGCGCGCCGATCTGGGTCTGGACCTCGTCGAACTTCTCCCAGGGCAGGGTGCCGAAGCGCTCATAGCCCTGCGCGAGGTTCATCCCCACATGCCGCATGGTGATGACATCGCCACGGACGGTAAAGCCCGCAACTGTCGTCGCCTCGATGATCGCCATGACTGCCCCCGGTCCGAATGATCCGACAGGGCCAAGGTGAGCGGCAGGGCAGGAGCGGCGGTGGCTGAATCATGGCAGCCTGCCGACCTTTCATGAAAAGGCCAACAATCTGAAATGTAACGGGAATTTATGAAAGGTTTAGCGAATCCAGCCGCGGTCGGCAGAGAGGATCCCGGCCATGACAGCAGAGGCGCCCGCGCCGTCGCCCTTGTCGATGGCGGTGATCAGGGCCTCGTAAGCGGCGGTCTTTTCTGCGGCGAAATCGGTGACCCCGGCCTGCATCTGACCGCGCAGGGCCATGGCGAGGGCGAATTCCACCAGGCCGGTGGCCGAGCGCAGGATGGGGTTCTGGCTTGCCTCGGCCATCAGCCGGTGGATCTCGAAAACCGCCAGCCCGTGGCTTTCGACCATGGCGGCCGAGACATGGGCCTGGGCCAGCCAATAGCGCATCATCCGCATCTGCTCGGCCTGGCGGCGGCTCGCGGCCAGGGTCACGGCCTGCATCTCCAGCCCCGCGCGGACTTCACAGAGGCTGTCGGTGAAGCCCGGCTCGGGCGTGGCGTGAAAGATCCAGAACAGGACCTGGCGGTCGAACAAGTTCCAGCGGTTGCGCGCCAGGACGCGGGTTCCGACCTTGGCCCGTGCCTCGACCAGGCCCTTGGCCTCCAGCGTCTTGATCGCCTCGCGCAACACGGTGCGCGAGACCTCGTAGCGGTCGATCATCTCGGCATCGCCCGGCAGGGTGGACCCCACCGGGAAGGCGCCGCTTGCGACGCCCATGCCGATCTCGTTGATGACGAAGGAATGGAAGTTCCGCGCCGCTGGCCTCCCCGACAGGGAGCGGATCAATTGTCCGGGCTCGGCCATTCCGTTCTTTTCCCCTCAGGCACGCGCGGCTTGGGCGCGGAACACCAGCCGTTGCAGGAGGATGAACATAAAGAGAAGCACGCCAATGACAATCTTTGTCCACCAGGAGGACAGGGTGCCGTCGAAGATGATGTAGGTTTGCACAAGCCCCATCAGCATCACCCCGATGAAGGTTCCGGCCACAAAGCCGTATCCGCCCGTGAGGAGCGTGCCGCCGATGACGACGGCGCCGATGGCATCGAGCTCGACCCCCACGGCGGAAAGGCTATATCCCGCCTGGGTGTAAAGCGAAAAGACAATGCCCGAGAGGCCGGCGAGGGTCGAGGACAGCGTATAGATCAGGATCGTCGTGCGTCCGATCGGCACGCCCATCAGCTCGGCCGAATGGGCATTGCCGCCGAGCGCATAGACATTGGCCCCGAACCGGGTGCGGTGGGCCAGAAGCGCGCCGAGGACAAAGACCAGGACCATGACGCCGCCGATCATGCTCAGGCGACCTCCGCCCGGCATTTTCCAATAGGCCTGGCTGATCCAGTCATAGATCTCGTGGTTGATCGGGATCGAATCCGCCGAGATGACCGAGGCCGCTCCGCGCGCAAGGAACATCCCCGCCAGCGTCACGATGAAGCTTGGCACCTTTAGCCAGTGGATCGCGGCCCCCATGGCCGCGCCGAAAGCCGCCGAGACGGCGAGCGCAATGGCGAAGGCCACGGCGGGGTGATAGCCGCCCCAAGAGATCATCACGGCGACAAAGACTCCGGTAAAGCCGATGACCGCGCCGACCGACAGGTCGATGCCGCCCGACAGGATCACAAAGGTCATGCCGACCGCCGTGATGCCCAAAAACGCGTTGTCCGTGAGGAAATTCCCCAGGACGCGGGTCGAGACCAGGGTCGGGAACTGAAAGGCCGCTGCCGCATAGGCCAGGATGAAGATGACGGCGGTGGCGGCCAGGGGGCGCAGGGAACGGTTCATGACTTACGCCCTCTTGAACAGCCGCGAGGCGACCGGGGATTGCAGGACCAGGATGGCGATGATGATGCCCGCCTTGACGATCAGGTTGAACTGCGGCGGAAAGCCAGAGACCAGGATGCCGGTGTTCATCGCCTGGATGATCATGGCGCCCAGAACCGCCATGGGGATCGAGAAGCGGCCTCCAAGCAGAGAGGTCCCCCCAATGACGACGGCCAGGATCGCGTCCAGCTCCAGCCAGAGGCCGGCGTTGTTGGCGTCGGCCCCGTGGATATCGGCGGCGACGATGATGCCTGCCACGGCGGCGCAGAAGCCCGAGAAGACATAGACCAAGATCAAGAGCGACATGGCCGAGATGCCCGCAAACCGCGCGGCGGAGCGGTTGACGCCCACGGCCTCGACCAACAGGCCCAGGGCGGTGCGGCGGACGATCAGCGTGGTCAGGATCAAGAGCGCAACGGCGATCAGCACGGGCATGGGCAGGCCCAAGGCGCTGCCGGTGCCGATGTAGATCAAGGAGGGGTCGTTGAAGGTGACGATGAAGCCCTGGGTGATCAGCTGGGCGATGCCTCGCCCCGCCACCATGATGACGAGGGTCGCAATGATCGGCTGGATGTCCAAAACGGCCACCAAAACGCCGTTCCAGAGACCGCAGAGCAGCCCCGCGACCAGCGCCAGGGGCACCGCCTGCCAGACCGTCAGGCCGCTTTCGACCCCCGTGGCGGCCACCGCCCCGGCAATCGCCATGACCGCGCCGACCGACAGGTCCACGCCCTTGGTCGCGATCACCATGGTCATGCCAATGGCCAGGATCGCCACAGGCGCCCCCCGGTTCAAGACGTCGATGAGGGAGCCAAAGAGCCTGCCGTCCTTCCACTCGACCGAGAAAAACCCGGGGAACAGCAGCCAGTTGAACAAAAGCACCGCGACAAGGGCGATGGTTTGCGGGGTAATCAGTCTCTGCACACGCAGTTTCATGGGGCCTCCTGGGCCGCGATGGCCTGCACGATGACTTGCGGCGCGATATCGGCACCCTTCAGCTCTGCGACCATGGCCCGGTCGCGCATCACCACGACGCGGGAGGAATAGGCCACGACCTCATCCAGCTCCGAGCTGATGACCAACAGCGCCAGCCCATCCTCGCGGAGGCGGTTGATGGTGCGGACGATCTCGGCATGGGCGCCGACGTCGATGCCCCTTGTTGGCTCGTCCAGGATCAGAAGCTTGGGGTCGATGGCCATCCAGCGGGCGAGGATCACCTTCTGCTGGTTCCCCCCCGAGAGGAGCTTGACCGGCATGTTGTGATCCGCCGCGCGGATGTCCAAAGCCTCGGCAAAGCGGCCGGCGATGTCGTCCTGTTCGTCGCGGGAGAGGGCCTTGAACCAGCCAAGCTTGGCCTGCAAGGCGATCACGATATTCTCGCGGACCGACAATTCGCCAAAGATGCCATCGACCTTGCGATCCTCGGGGCAGAACCCCATCCCCGCCGCAACCGCCTGGCGCGGAGACCGCAGGGTCAGCGGCCCGCCCAGCGAAATGGACCCCGTATCGGCCAAATCGACGCCAAACATCAGCCGCGCCATCTCGGTCCGGCCACTTCCCAAAAGCCCCGCGACCCCCACGACCTCGCCCTGGTGCAGGGTCAGGTCGAAGGGCGCAACCGAGCCCTTGCGGCCCAGACCCTTGAACTCCGCCAAGGCCGGGCCGCTGGCCCCGATCTCGGTCACCGGGCTATGGGCAAAGACCACGTCCTTGCCCAGCATCATCCGCACCACATCGGTGCGCGACAGGCCCGAAATCGCCTGTGTAGAGACCAGTTTCCCATTCCGTAGCACGGTCACCCGGTCGGCAATCGCAAAGACCTGGTCGAGGAAATGGGTGATGAAAACCACCGCCAGCCCGCGCGCCTTCAGCTTGGCGATGACCTCAAACAGGCTTTCGACCTCGGCCCGGTCCAGGCTGGCGGTCGGCTCGTCCAAGACCAGCACCTTGCCCGAGAGCTTCACCGCCCGGGCAATCGCCACGATCTGCTGCACGGCCACCGAAAAGCTGCCCAACTCCGCCCGAACGTCGATCTCCAGCCCGTAGCCCGCCAGGATCTCCCGCGCCCCGTCATGCATCGCGCGCTTGTTCAGCATCCCCCAACGCATCGGCTGATGGCCGAGGTAGAGGTTCTCGGCCACCGAGAGGTTCGGAACCAGGTTCACCTCTTGATAGACCGTCCCGATCCCGGCGGCTTGCGCCTGCAGGGGATCGCGGAAGGCGACCTCGGCGCCCTCCAGCACCACAGCACCCGAATCCGGCTGATAGGCTCCGGTCAAAATCTTGATCAGCGTCGATTTCCCGGCGCCATTCTCGCCCAAAAGCGCATGGACCTCTCCGGGGAAGAGGTCGATATCCACGCCCGCCAGCGCCTGGTGCGCGCCAAAGACCTTCCCCAGGCCTCGCCCTTGCAACATCGGTTCCATGCTGATCCCCCCCATCAAAAGAAAGCCTCGGGCCGCGACCCGAGGCAAGGTAATTCCGCCGAGGTTTCCCCCGGCGGAGGGAGCTCAGTAGCCCAGCGACTTGCGACGCTCGGCCTCGCCAGCCGGATCGTCGGCCTGGGTGTAAAGCTTCGACTCGGTGATGATGAACTTCTCGGGGACGGTGCCGTCCTTCAGGAAGGCCTCCAGCGCGTCGAAAGCCGGGCCCGCCATGTTCGGCGTCAGCTCGACCGTCGCATTGGCATCGCCCGCCGCCATGGCCGAGAAGATATCCGGAACCGCGTCGATCGAGACGGTCAGGATATCGGTGCCCGGCTTCAGGCCCGCATCCTTCATCGCCTGGATCGCGCCGACCATCATGTCGTCGTTATGGGCATAGACGGCGCAGATATTCTTGCCGCCGTCTTCGGCCTTGATGAAGCCTTCCATGACCTCTTTGCCCTTCGACCGGGTGAATTCGCCGGTCTGGCTGCGCGAGATGGTGAAGTTGGCATGGGCGGCAATCGTGTCGTCGAAGCCCTTCTTGCGGTTGATCGCGGGCGAGGAGCCGACGGTGCCTTCCAGCTCGACGATGGTGCAGGGCTTGTCGCCCACGGTGTCGACCAGCCACTGGGCGGCCACGGCGCCTTCCTTGACCTGGTCCGAGGCGACCGAGGTCAGGTAGAGGTCCTGCGAGGCGTCGATGCCACGGTCCAGGAGAACCACGGGAATCCCCGCATCCTTGGCTTCGCCCAGGACTTCATCCCAGCCGGTGGCCACGACCGGAGCGATCAGGATTGCATCCACGCCCTGGGCGATGAAGCCGCGCAAAGCCTTGATCTGGTTCTCTTGTTTCTGCTGCGCATCGGCGAACTTCAGATCGACGCCGCGCTTCTCGGCCTCTTGCTTGGTTACCGAGGTTTCCGCCGCACGCCAGCCCGATTCCGATCCGATCTGGCTGAAGCCCACCACCAGCCCATCTGCCATGGCCGTCGTGGACAAAAGCGCGCCAATCCCCGCGGCGAGCGCGAGTTTCTTAAAGGTCTTCATGATTCCTCCCAAAGGTCTGCGGTGTCTCCCGCACCGTGTTTCCACCCTAGCAAAAGTAATACTATATGCAAACCGGGTTCTAGGCGCGGTGCGGCATGGCAGGAAAGGGCTTGAAATGAAACAAAAACCGCGCTGCCTTATGCTGCGGTGCAGCATAAGGCCCGCCGGCGGAACCGGCGGGCCAGGACGAGCCTCAAGGGGTGATTCGCGCCCCTAGGAGACCAGCCGCTTCAAGGGCGCGACCAGGCGCAGGACGACCAGATCCAGTGCCAGGACGGCCAAAAGCGTCAGGCCCAGAACCGGAATGGTGAGCGACAGGAGCAGGATCGCCAGCACCATCCAGCCCGAGACCGGAACTTCAGTGGGCAGGGGCGGAGCCGCCAGCCGCAGCGCCTTGGCCGGGCGGCGGACCCACCACATCACCACGGAACCGATGCACATGAAGATCACCGACAGGCAGAAGGCCAGGTTCAACGCGATGTTCCACCAGCCCATCTGGCCCTCATGCAGCGCGATGCCCACAGCCATGGCCTTGCCCACCACGGGGTAATCGGCATAGCGCACATCGGCCAGGACCTTGCCGGTATACTGGTCGATATGAACCGTCCGGTCCGAGGTCGGGTCGGGCGAGTCGTAAGACATCGAATCGCGGCTCAGCGTCCAGACCCCGGTCTCATCCGCCGGTTTGGTGACCTGAACGCGGCCGTCAAAGCCGATGGCGCGGGCCAGGGCCACGACCGTCTCCAGCACGACCGGCGTGCCCTCCGGCAGGATTTCCACGCCCACGGTCGAGCCAGACTCCGGCAGCGGCGTCAGCTCCAGCGTCCAGGGGACCTCTTTGACTCCGGTGTGGTTCTGGCTGGCATGGGTCTGATCCGACAAGGGCGCACCCCATTTCTCGGCCGGAAAGGTGTTCCAGGGCTGCACGAACTTGCCGCCCCAGATCCCCGCCCAGGCAAGGCCCGAGACCAGGAAGAAGAACAGCACGATCCCGATCCAGGCTCCAACCGAGCGGTGGGTGGACTTCCAGAAAGCCCGCCCCTTCGCTGCCAGTTTCGGCACGAACATGGCGGAAAAGCTCTCTCCATTGCGAGGCCAGGCCATCCAGAAACCCGAGACGACCAAAAGAACCCCCAAGGAGGCCGCGATTTCGATCAGCAGGTCGCCCCACCATTCGCCCTCGCCGGGGAAGAGAAGCGTGCCGTGCAAGGTGGTGGCCCAGTCGTTCCAGGTCCCGGCCTCGGGCCGCTGATGGATGACTTGGCCGCTATAGGGGTCCAGCGCGACCATGACCGCGCCATCTGCGGTCTGGACGCGGAACAGAGCCGGTTTCTCGGCGTCGATGGGCGCGACATATTTGTCGACCGTGCCGGGGACGGCGGCGATTGCGGCGGCCTCTTGCTCGGTGACGGTCAGGACCTTGTCGCCCGGCGTCACCGCCATGCGGTCGCCATATTCCGGCGAGATCGCGGTGACCCAAAGGATGATCAGGCCCGTGCAGGCCAGCATCAGAAGGAAGGGGATGACGTAAAGCCCGGCGTAGAAGTGCCAGCGCCAGACGGCGAAATACAGGCGTTGAATGCGGGTTTGACCCGCCGGGGCGCTTTCGCCCGCGTCGACAGAGACCATTTTGTCCTCGGATATCTGATGTGAAGGGAAGGGTTCACACCAGGCGCGGAGGACCCCTTGCCCAGATGCCGCGCGGATCATGCGCGGGCCGCCAGATATCGGCCTCGATCACCGGGGCTGCCGTGGTCACGCGGCTCAGAAAGACCGGCGAGGTCTGGACCGGCTCGATCGCCAGGCCACAAGCGGCCCAGTCGCAGCTTGATTTCTTCGTCGAGGGCGGCGCGGGCCGGAACTCTCCGGTCGCGGGGTCCAGCACCATCATCATCGGCCCCTCGCCCGAGCAGATGACCATGACCATACCGCCCTCCGCCCCTTGGGCAGGCATCAGGCCGACCTGGAATTGCGCCGAGAAGATCAGCAGCAACAAGAGGATAGGCCGAAACAGGGCGGAAAGGCGTGACATGTCTGGCTCCGGACGGTCGCCCGTCGGGCCTTGGATAGACCCAAGCGCCGCCTTGGGTCAAGTGCGCCGGGACCGGATTGCCCCAGGTCCCGGCGCCTTGGGTTCAGCCGAAGATGAAGTCCTGGATCGTCAGCCCATGAAGGTTGTCGAGGATGACCACGGTTCCCGCGATCTCGACCCTCGTATCTGCGCCGACCTCGGTCCAGGTGACCTGGGCCTGCGCCTGGGCGGAGAACACGAGGTGATCCTCACCCAGGGTAAAGTCGGTGACATGGTCCACCCCGCCGCGCGAGGCAAAGAGAAAGCGGTCTGCGCCCAGGCCCCCGGTCAGGACATCGGCGCCACGGCCTCCGGCGAGGAGGTCATCGGCATAGCCTCCGGTCAGACGGTTGGCCCCCTCCGAGCCTGTCAGACTGACGGAGCCAAGGCTCAAGCTGGCATCCACGGCCTCGAAACCCCGGGTGCGGCCCGCATCGCCCGCGACCTGGTCCAAAGCCGAAAGCGTCACCGTGGCGGCGCTTTTGATGACCAGCGTGTCATAACCCGACTCGCCATCGGCCAAGCCGTCGGCCGCGTCCCAGATGATCCGGTCCGCACCATCCCCGCCCAGGACCCGGTCCGCTCCTGCCCCGCCGTCGATCGTGTCGGCGCCGCCATTGCCCAGGACCGTGTCCGCTCCCTCGGCCGCGTAGATCCGCTCTGCCAGCCCGCGCCCATTGATCCGGTCGGCCCCAAGGCCCCCCAGAACCAAGGGATCCGTCACCCCGGTGATCGAGACCGAAAGCGCCGCCGTCGTGCCATCCACCGAGGCCAGGTCCAGGCTGTCGATCAGCACCTGCCCCGTGCTCATGCCCTGAACCGGAAGCGCATCTGCATCGACCTGGTAGCTCCAGGCGCCGCCTGTCACGGCAAAGACCCCGAAGGCGCCGGCGAAGACGCCCTGGGTGGCCAGGACGGCCTCTCCGGCGTCAATATCCGTCACGACAACGGCGCCAGAGGCCATGCCCCCCTCTTCGCCAACGGTCCCCGCCAGACCCAGGAACTGGGCCGCGTCATTCTCTCCGGTCACCGTCACCTGGGCGAAGGCATCGGTGACATGCAGCCCGTCGCTGACCTGGTAGGCCAGGGTCACGACTTCTGTCACGCCCTGGCCGAGGTATTGAAACGCCGCCGGGTCCAGCGTCAGGACCGAGCCGCTGACCGTGACCCCCGGGGGCAAGGCGCCCAGACCCGTCACGAACAAGGCGGAAATGGGGTCCGGGTCGCTGGCCAGGGCCAGAAGATCGACCGAGACCGGCAGCCCGTCCTCGATGGTCGAAGCGGTCACCACGCCCGAGACCACGGGCGCATTGAGGTTCGGATCGACCAGCCAGATATCGCCATCGGTGAACTTCAGATGCTCGACCCCCGTCGCTATGGTCCGCGCCGCGCCGACCAGGTCGGTGACCGTGATGCCGAAGCCCACCGTGTTGACCACGTGAAACTCCGCCATGGTTCCGGCGAAAGAGACTGTGTCATAGCCGTCCCCCCCGACGATCCCCGTGGCGGGGGTCAGCATGGCGCCATTGGTCGCGGTCCGGTCGATGACGATCAGGTCATTGCCCGCCCCGCCATCGATGCGGTTGGTCCCCGAGCCTCCGTCGATCGTATCGGCTCCATCGCCGCCCGACAGCATGTCATTGCCGCCAAAGCCCATGAGCACATCGCCCGAGGTCGTGCCGGTCAGGGTATCGGCCCCATTGGTCCCCAGGAAGTAAATCGGGCCCGAGGGAAAATCGCCAATGTTCATCAGGTTTCCTTACAAGATCAGGTCAGTAACAACCGGAGCCATCCCGGTCGCAAGGTCAAAGCGCAGGACGAAATCGGCCAGCCCATCGCCATTCGTATCGCCCTGAAGCTGGAGGAAACCGCCGACGGTGGCCAGGCGCAGCTCCCCGGCGACATGGCCAAAGGCGGCGGCGTCGATGAAGGCGAAGCCCTGGTCGCCCAAGGTCAGCGTATCGGCGTCGATGGCGCTCAGGTCGATATGGTCTTCGCCCGAGGTGAAGTCGCGGATCACGTCCGAGCCCGACCGCAGGCTGTCGCGCTGGGTAAAGACGAAGGTATCGCCGCCCAGGCCGCCAGAAAGGTCATCCCCGCCAAGCCCGCCCTCGATCCGGTCATCGCCATCGTCTCCCGCGAGGATATCGACGCCGGAGCCTCCCTTGAGGTCATCCAGACCCGCCCCGCCCGAAAGGCTGTCATTGCCCGCGCCGCCCGAGACGCTGTTGTCATCGTCGCTGCCGATCACCGTGTCATTGCCGATGCCGCAATCGGCATTCTCGATATGGGTCTGGGTCGCGGTGGTCAGGCCCGTGGTGATCGCACTCACGATATTGGCACTATCAAGGCCCAAAGTGACCACGGCGCCTCGGCCAAGCTGGGTGACCAGGCCCTGGTAGGTCGACTCGTAGCCGCCTGCCACGGCAAAGATCGGGATGATGCCCGCGGCCTGCAAGGCCGTGGCGAGCTGCGCGATCATCGGGTAATCCTCGCCGATCCCGCCGCCATCCATCACACCGTCGCCATTGTTCGGCGTCAGGATCCCCGCCGCCGCACCATCGCCCGCCACATGGAAGGGCGCATCGGTAAACAGCACCACGAAGCGCGCGGAATCCGCCCGGAAGCCGGTCTCGGTCGCATGGAGCGCCAGCTGCATCAGCGCCTCGATCTGGCTTTCCGGACCATCGGCCCCCGAGAGATTGCTGATGCGGTTATAGGTCGCCAGCAGCGTCGCGGCATCGGCGCTCAGCGCCTGTTCCAGCTTGTAGACCCATTCCCCGGAGACACCGAAGGGCGAGATCGGCTTGTCGATGAAGGAGCTGACGCCAAAGGTCGCGTTGGCCTGCACCGCCTGGATCGCCGCCACCAATTGCGGCACCAGGCCGCGCACCGTGGCGATGTCATCCCCGAAGCTGCCGGTCAGGTCTTGCAGGAACTGCACATCCAGCGGAGAGGCCGTGCTGCCGCCGCCGCCGATATGGCAGTTTTCATCCTCGATCACGCTGTCGGTGTTGCCCGAAAGGTCGATATAGTCATTGCCCGTGCCCTCGGACGCGTCCAGCGTGTCATCGCCGAGGAAATCCTCGATCTCGCAAGAGGCGCCGTTGATCCGGTAACGGTCGTCGCCCGCCCCGCCCGACAGAACGTCATGGCCCGAGCTGGCATGAAGCTCGTCATCGCCCTCGCCCGCCAGAAGCAGGTCATTGCCCGCGCCCCCGTCGATGGAGTCATTGCCCGTGCCGCCCTCCAGGATATTGTCGCTGGCGCTGCCGGTCAGGCTATGCGCCGTGCCGCCCAGGCGGATGATCTCGACATCGCCCGTCACCGTCAGCCCGTCGCGCATCAGGACAGCGACATCCAGGCCCGAGGTCTCGATGATCACATCGCCCGAGGAGTCGATGATATAGGTGTCATCCCCCGCTCCGCCGACCATCGTGTCATTGCCCGCGCCGCCATCCAGCGTGTCGTTGCCCTCCAGCCCCACAAGGCTGTCGCGCCCGGTCGAGCCGTTGATCTGGTTGTCGCCCAGGTTGCCCGTGCCGGTCAGGCCGCCCTTGGTCAGGGTCAGAACCTCGACCCCCTCCGTCATGGTCCAGGAGGCCGAGGCCAGGACCGTGTCGCGGCCCCCGGTCTCGGTCACCACGTCGCCCGCATTGTCGACGCGGTAAAGGTCGTCGCCCAGGCCCCCCACCATCGTATCCGCGCCAAGCCCGCCGCTCAGCGTATCGGCGAGCGCGGTTCCGGTGATCGTATTGGCCAGCGTGTTGCCCGTGCCGACATGCGCGGCCCCGGTCAGGACCAGGTTTTCCAGGTTGGCGCCCAGGACCAGGTCGACCGAGGCGTAAACAGTGTCTATACCTGCGTTTTTGGCCTCGGTGATCGTGTCCAGGCCGTCGGTGAAGTAGCTGTCGTCGCCCCTGCCGCCAGCCAGGCTATCGGCGCCCAGACCGCCGTCCAGGCTGTCGGCTCCCGCGCTGCCCAGGATCGTGTTGGCATATTCGCTGCCCGTGCCGCGCAGACCCGCCCTGGTCAGGACCAGGGTCTCGATCTCGCCGCGCAGGGTGAAATCCGCGCTGGCATTGACCCTGTCATTGCCCTCGCCAGCGTTTTCGAAGACCTGGTCCAGCGTCGCATCGACATAATAGGTATCGTCGCCGCCGAGGCCCCGCAGCGTGTCCATCCCCGCCTTGCCGTCCAACACGTTGTTCAGCGCATTGCCGGTGATCGCGTTGAACCCGGCATTGCCCGTGCCCTTCAGCGCCGCGCCCTCCAGGATCAGGTTTTCGACATTGGCGCCCAGGATATAGTCGAACGAGGCCCGCACCGTGTCGGTGCCGCCCGCCGCTGCCTCGATCACCACATCGCCCGCCTCGGTGACCTGGTAAGCGTCGTTGCCCTGGCCGCCGATCATCGTGTCATTGCCAGCCCCGCCCACCAGCCAGTTGGCCGCGACATTGCCGGTCAAGGTATTGTCCAGCGCGTTGCCGATGCCATTTTCGGCCGCGCCGAGCAGAACCAGCTTCTCGACATTCTCGGCCAGGCTGTGGTTCTGCGCGCTTTGCACCGTGTCGATGCCGCCATCCAAGGCCTCGACCACCACATCGCCCGCATCGACCAGGTAGAGGTCATCGCCTGCCCCGCCGATCAGGCTGTCGGCACCCTGGCCGCCCTCCAGCGTGTCATTGCCGCCGCCCGTCTCGATCGTGTCATTGCCGCCCAGGCCCAGGACCGAATCCGCCCCCTCGCCGATGGCGTGATGCGGCCCGCCATAGCCCGCGCCGATCAGATCCGCCGCCGCAGAGCCATAGACATTGTCGTCCCGCGTCCAGGAAGAGGGGGTATACAGCACCTGCACCCCTTCTCCGACACCCGGAGCGCCGATCATCAGGTCCACCCGCCCATCGCCGTTCAGGTCTTGGGTCAAGGCCAGCGACATGCCCGTCAGGCTGCCCGCCGCTCCCACGATCTTGGCCCCACCGATCGAGGCCGACAGGTCGGCCAGGGACACCGGACGATAAAGCTGATCGCCCCAGGCGACATAGACCGCCCCGGCGTTTGCCCCGCCCTCGGCATCATGCGGCGTGCCGAGGATCAGGTCCTTGATGCCGTCGCCGTTCAGGTCGGCATTGCCCAGGACCCGCAGGTCCGCCATCGCGCCGCCGGTGATCTTGACCCCACCGACCCCGGCCGCCACATCCGAGAGGCTGACATCGGCATGACCCGCCTGGCCGTAGACAAGCCAGGCCGCGTTGGTCCCGCCGATCAGGATATCCTCGCGCCCGTCGCCGTTCACATCGCCCGCGCTGGTGACCGAGACCCCCGCACCCGAGCCCGCCTCGCCGCTGATCTTGTAACCCGAGGCGAGGGCACCAAGGCTCACCGCGCCGCCCGAGGCCTGACCATCGACGACCCAGACCGCCCCCGCGCCGCCATCAGCGGTTGCGCTGCCCAGAAGGATCTCGGCCTTGCCGTCGCCGCCCTGGTCGCCCAGCGCCGCCACGGCTTTGCCGATCATGTCGCCCGCAGCCGCGCCCTGGATCGCAAACCCGCCCGTCCCCGCCGCAACGGTGTTCAGTTGAACCGTCGTCCCCGTGCCCTTGCCCCAGACGACATAGGCCGCCCCGGCGTCGGCTCCGCCCGCGTCATTCCCGGGCGCGCCGATCAGCACTTCGGCCAGCCCGTCGCCGTTCATGTCGGCAATCGAGGTCATCGACCACCCTGCCAGGTCGCCAGCGGCCTGACCCCGGATCGAATAGCCCTCGGCCCCGTTGCCCACAACATCGGCCAGGTCGATCCCGGCCCCATTGGCCGCAGCCATGCCCCAAAGGACAAAGCCCATCCCGGCATCCGCCGCGCCATTGGCCACCATCCCGGGGGCCGAGACCAGGATCTCGCCGCGCCCGTCGCCGTTCAGGTCGCCGATCCCCGCCATGGCAAAGCCTGCCATGTCGCCCGCGTTCACACCGTCGATGATCAGGACATCGGGAAGGTAATCCGCGAATTTCTCCGACACCCCCGGGGCCGAGGCGCCAAGCATGACGAAGGCCCGGCCCGCATTGACCGCCTTGTCGTCATCCCCCGGCGCGCCGATGGCCAAATCCGCCAGCCCGTCGCCGTTCAGGTCGGACAGGCCCGCGATATTGCCTTTCGCAAGACCTCCAACCGGAACGGTCGCGAGATCTCCGAAAAAGTCCGAGGTCAGGGTATAGCCGCCGCCGGAAAGGACGGTCGGGACGAGTTGGATCTTGTTGGAAGGAAGGGTCATGGCGAGGTCCATCGTGGGATTGAGTTGCCGCCATGGCCGGGGAATCCCCCTTTTCGGTCAATCGACCAAAGTCTGTAAATCGGCCCTCTGAACCATCCTCATAGACCCTCAAACCCGCCGTCAGCTTTTGCTTACGACCTCTGTCGTCGCGGCTTCGGACCTTGGTCCGGGCGGGGCAGCGGGAGGTGTCAGCAGGGTCTCGACGAAGACCGCGCCAAGCTGGGCGCGATTCGCCGTGCCGGATTTCGCATAGATTTTCGTGAGTTGCGCCCGCACCGTGCCCAGGGCCGCACCGCGCAGGGCGGCGATCCGGTCGATCTCGTGGCCCTGAAGGGACAAAAGCGCCACCTCGCGTTCGGCCGCGGTCAGGTGCCAGTCGTCGAATCTCTGTTCGATCACGCGGCGGAACTCTCCGGAGGCAATCGCAAGGGCCGAGCTCTGCGCCCGGGCCCGGCGCAGGCTGTCAACCAGCGCCCGCGCCACCAGGGCCATGCCGACGCCCAGCGCGACCGCCACCAGACCCTCGGTCCAGGGGTGCAGGTCCGAGGGGTCATGGGCCATTTCCTCGGCCGCATCCAGCAGGAAGAAGACCAGAGCCACGCCCTGGACCGCCAGGGCAAGGGTCAAGCCAAGGGGAATCAGCCGCACCGACGACCCCATGTCAGGCCAGGGCCGCGACTGCGCCGCCCATCAGCTTGGCCTTGTACATCGCCCGGTCGGCCCAGGTCAGCACATCCGAGACCGAGGATTCCTTGTCGGCCATGGCGATGCCGACCGAGACGGTCATCTCTTCACCCTGATGGCGCGTCAGGCTGCGGGCGTGGTCGATCACCGCCTGGCCCAGGTGGACCATCTGATCATAGCCGGTGCCCGCAGCGATCACGGCCAGGAACTCATCCCCGCCGGTGCGCGCGATGATCTCGGCCTGGGTCAGCTTTTCCGTCAGCGCGCGGGCGACACATTCGATCATCTCGTCGCCGACGGCATGGCCGAAGCGGTCGTTCACCCGCTTGAAACGGTCCACGTCGAACAAGAGGAACCCCGTCCCGTCCGGCGGCCGCCCATCGGGGCAAAGCTGGGAGAGGTAGCTGCGCAACGAGCGGCGGTTGTGCAGCCCGGTCAGGGGATCGTGGTTCGAAAGATACTCCAGCTCTTTATGCGCCAGGCTCAGCTGATAAAGCCGCTCTTCGGCCTCGCGCTTGGCTTCCTCCAGCTGAAGGCTGCGCTGGATGTCGTCGGTCATGTCCCAGTTGACGCCCATGAAGCTCAGCCCCTCGGGCGCGTCTTCGACCAGGCTGACGCGGCTGCGGATGTGGCGGATCACGCCATCCTCAAGCCTTATGATCCGGTAGTCCAGGTCGTAATCCTCTCCACTGGACTGGCCCCAGGCTGTCCGCTCGAGCACCATTTCCAGGTCGTCGGGATGGATCGACCTTTCCCAGATGTCGCGCGGCAGGGGGTCCAGGTCCTCTGGGAGACCGTAGATCTGCCGCAGGCGGCGGTCCCAATGCACGGAGTTGGTCTTGGCATTGTATTGCCAGACGCCGATCTTGCCGACCGTCAGGGCGATATCCAGCTGCTTGGAGTAGAGCGCCCGCTCGTCCTCGGTCTTCTTCATGGCGGTGATGTCGGTATCGACACCCACGAAGCGGGTTGCCCGGCCCTGGGCGTCATGCCCGATGGCACGGCCCCGGCACATGATCCAGACCCATTCGCCGTCGGGCTTCTTCTCGCGGTATTCGAAGGACACTTCGTCGGCGCGGCCCTCGTTGATCAGGGTCGTGTAGTGGCGGGCGATGGCCAGGTCGTCGGGGTGGACGATGTCATACCATTCTTCATCGGTTTGCGGCATGGGACCACCGGGGATCAGGCCGCGGATTTCATGCCAGCGGCGCGAATAGTGCTTTTCCCCGGTCGAAATGTCGTAATCCCACACGCCAAGACCGGCCGCAGAGATCACGGCCTGCCAATAGCTGGTCGGTTCCGGTCCGATATTGCCAAGCAGGTCCATGCTTGCCCCCGTTCGCCGCACAGCATGCAGTATAGGATCAGAGTCTTGCAGCGTCATTATGAACAGCCTGTCAAAATCGCTTCAGACGCGAAATCTGTGTTGCATTTGCACCTGATTTGGCAAGCACAATCAGTGCGAAGGGTCGCGATGGGCGACCCCCGCCCCGGCAAAGGCAAGTCTTTCGGCAAGATACCGCTCCATCCGGGCGAGGTCGATCCTTTGGCGGGCGGTGCGGCGGTCGGCCCGGGCCTGGGCGCGGGCCAGCGCGCGGTCGGCCAGCCAGCCAAGGCCGGGGCGGGTCAGAATGTGCCGCAGCCACTTGGGCAGGAAACGGCGGGGCAGGTCGTCCTCCAGCGAGAGGACCTCTTCGCAAGAGCCCGGGTCGCCCTGCCGCGCGGCGCGGCCAAAGAGCTGGCGGTCGATGCGGCGGCTGTCGTGACGCTCGGTCGCGATGACATGCAGGCCGCCCGCCGCGACGACCTGGGCCGGCAAAGCGATATCCGTGCCGCGCCCGGCCATGTTGGTCGCCACCGTCACCCGGCCCGGAGCACCCGCCCCGGCGATGATCGCGGCCTCCTCGGCGTCTTGCCTGGCGTTCAGGACCTGGTGCGCGACACCCTCTTCCGCCAGCACAAGTGACAGCGCCTCGCTGTCGCTGACCGTCCGCGTGCCGATCAAGACCGCCCGGCCCTCTGCCGCCGCCCTGGCCGCCCGTCGCGCCACATCGCGGCGCTTTTGGTCCGCCGTCTCATGCACCACCACCCCCAGATGCGCCCTTCGCGAGGGCAGCCGCGTCGGGATCACCGCATAGTCGAGCCCGTAAACCCGGCGAAGCTCGTGCCGCACCTCGCCAATGGTCCCCGACATGCCGCAAAGCCGCAGGTAACGCGGGAAGAAGGTCTGGCTGGAGGTCCGGGCAATGGTCTCATTCGGCGCCGTGATGGCCACGCCCTCCTTGGCCTCGATCATCTGGTGCAGGCCGCGCTCCCAGGACCGGTCCTTCATCGTCCGCCCGGTGTTCACGTCGACGATCTCGACCCGCCCGTCGCGCAGGATATAATCCCGGTCGCGGGCGAAGATATGCAGCGCCATCAGCGCCTGAAGCACATATTGCTCGCGCCAGAGCGCGTTTTGAAAGATCCCCCCCATGGCGCGGGCATCGGCCTTCAGCGCCTCTTGCCCCGGCTTCAAAAGCCAAAGGTCGCGGCGGCGGCGGTCGTGGGTGAAGTGCTTGTCCTCCTCCAACCCGCGCGCGAGGTCCAGGGCCACCCGCCCGATCTGCCCCAACCCCGCCGCACCCGAGGACTGCGATAGGATCAGGGGCACCACGGCCTCATCCACCAGGATCGAATCCGCCTCGTCGATCACCGCGACCTCCAGCCCCGGCAAAAGGAAGTCGCCCGGGTTGACCGCCACTTTCAGGTTCCGCCGCCAGGCCGACCCGGCGGTCGAGCCCAGCTTGATCCGGTCGCGCAGGTGGTCGAACATCACCTGTTTCGCCGTCAGGTAAGTCACATCGCCCCGGTAGATCCGCGCCTTGTCGGTGTCGCTTGCGCCCTCCGGGATCGCTTCGACCCGCAGGCCCAGGCGGCGATAGATCCCGCCCATGATCTCGGCATCCCGCGCGGCGAGGTAGTCATTGGCCGTGATCACATGCACCCGCCGCCCCGCCATGGCATGGATCGCCGAGACAAGGACGGCGACCAGCGTCTTGCCCTCTCCGGTCTGCATCTCGACCAGCTTGCCCTGCAGCATCTCGAAAGCCGCAATCAGCTGCACGTCATGGGGCAGATAGCCCTTCTCGGCCTGCACCGCCTTTGCCACCACGGCCATGTTGCGGACCAGGTCATCGAAGCCCACCTTGCCGCGCAGGCTGCTGCGTTCGGGGGCAGAGGCCAGAACCGCCCGGGCAAACTCCCGCGCCTTGCCCTTGACGGCAAAGGCCGTGGGGACACGCGCCCCCGCAGGTTCGGCGCGTTCCGGGTAAAAGCGCGTGAGCGGCCAGGTCACCATCCGAAATGCTCCAACCCCATGCGGCGGAGCGTTCGGACGGCCCAGGCCAGCGGCGTCTCGGGCTCCAGGTCAAAGCGCAGGATGAAACGTTCACCAAGGCGCGGCGGGGCCTCCCAGATCAGGGGGACCACGTCGACACGGAAGATCGGTTGCAGGCTGCGCAGGTGGTCGGTGGCGCGGGGGTCCAAGGGGACCTCTCCGCCGCCATTGGTCCCAAGCGCCGGGTCGGGCAGGTCATTCGACGCCCCGGGGACGATGCGATCGAGCTTCGCCGCGAGCGGCACGGGATCGGGGCGGATCGGCCAAAGCGTCACACCCGTCAGGCCCGAGCGGATCGCCGCAATGGCCTCTTGCGGGACGGCGGCGGCGATGAGCGGCGGGCCTTCCGGCGCCACCACCGCCAATTGCGTGCCGCGCTGGACGAAGCGGCCGAGGCTATCCTGCGGCTTCTCCATGAGGAAAACCCCATCCTGCCCGGCCCGCAGCACCTGGGTCGCGGCGCGGGCGTCGAACTCGGCCAAGGCGGCTTGAGAGGCCCGGAGGTCGGCGCGGACCAGCGTCGCCTCCACGGGGTCAGAGAACTCCACCACCCGCAGCTGCGCCTGGCGGGCGGCCACATCGGCCTCGACCGCGCGGCGTTCGGTCTGGACGGTCGGATCGCTGAGCCTTATCAGCGGATCGCCCCGCACAACCCGCGACCCTGGCGTGGCGAGGATCTCCGTCACGAACCCCTCCGCCCCTGCCCGGACCGGCCCATCCTCCCGCGCGACCGAGACACCCTGGACCAGGGCGCGCCGAGGCAGCTCCACCCCCGCCACCGCCCAGACGCCCAGGGCCGCGACGGAGGCCAGGGTCAAGACCACCCGCCGCCGTTTCGACTTGAAGCCCGGGTCGGTCACCAGCACCCGCGCCGTCATGACCAAGGGCAGGACGATCATCAGAAGCACGGCATAGGCCGCGAGGACTCCGCCGATCACGGGGTAAGCGCTGGCCACGAAAAGCGTGATCACAACCGCCAGGAAGACGCGGTAGGCCAAGGAGGCCAGGCCGTAGAAGAAGAACCACCCCGCCTCGCCCTTTGCGGTCACCGGGCTCTGCGCCTCGATCCCCATCGACCGCCGGGCAAGCCAGCCCAGCCAGGCCTGCGACCTTTGGGCGAGGTTCGGGACCTCGATCAGGTCCGAGAGGATGTAATAGCCGTCGAAGCGCATCAAGGGGTTGCCGTTGAACAGAAGCGTCGAGATCGTCCCCAGCACCATCACCGCATGGCAAAAGCTGCGCAGCGGGCCGGGCTCGACCTGGAGCCAGATGAAGAGCGCGATGGCGGCGAGGAACAGCTCCACCAGCACCCCCGCAGCGCCCACAACCGCCCGGGCGCGTTTCGAGGGAAAGCCCGTGGCGGCAGAGGCATCGACATAGGGCAAGGGCACGAAAAGGACGAACATCAGCCCGACCTCATGCACCCGCCCGCCCCAGCGTTTCACCGCCAATCCGTGGCCGAGTTCATGCAGCAGTTTCATCACCGGATAGGCCAGGACCATGACGGCCAGCGACCAGGGGGCGAGCACCCGGTCGGCCACATCCCCCATCAGCCGGTCGGCGTTCAGCATGGCGGTCCAGAGCCCAAGGCCCACCACCGCCAGCCAGACCACCAGGCCCCAGCCCGAGAAGATCAGCCGCGCCAGGGGCTCCATCGCGGTGAGCGCGCGGTCGGGGTCGAAGAGCGGCAGTTTCATCGAAAACGGCGCAGCCAGCGCCCGCATCAGGCCCCGGCGCCCTTCGGCCTTTTGCTGGCGGAAGATATCCTCGGTCTCGGGCGAGACCTCGGCGGTCAAGAGGCCCGTGGCATGCAGACGGCCGAGGAAAGAGATCACCTCGTCCTGCGTGGGGGCCTGGTCGCCCAGCTTCTCCAGCCCGTGGCGCCAGACCTCGTCCACTGTGCGGGTGCCATCGAAGAGCCCCGCCAAGGAGAAGGTCGCGGCGGAGAAGCGGTGCATCTGGCCCGAAAGCCGGTCATCCACCACGAACCAGGGCTGGCCGCGATAGACATGGCGGTGGATGGCGGCCTCGCGGCGGAGTTTGGGCTTGAGCCCCGCCACCCGATACCAGGCGGTGGAAAAGAGGATCCGCCTCACGGCAGCCACCGCCAGAACTGCATGCGGATCCAGGCCTCGGCGCGTTCGGTGAGGATGGTCAGGAGGCGGCGTTCCCCGACCTCGACCTTGGCCCAGCCCTGCATGCCGGGGCGGAGGAGGTCCGAGCCCCGGTCCAAGGCCGCCTCGACCCGGAAGACATTGCGACCCTCGGCGGCATGGGAGACCGGGGTGATGCGGGTGACGGTCAGCGGCATCTGCACCTCGGTCAGGCCGGTCAGGAGAAGCGTGCCCCCCTGCCCCTCACGCAACAAGGTCAGGTCGCGCTCGGCCACGTCCAGCGTGACGCGGTAGTCGTCCAAGGGCGCGACCTCATAGAGGATATCGCCGCGCTGCACCGGGGCGCCGACGAGGCGGTCGAGGTCGCCCGCCACGATCAACCCGTCGATGGGAGAGGTGATCTCGATCCGCCGCAGCAGGTCCTCGACCAGGTCCAGCCGCGATTGCGCCTCGGCGATGCGGGCCTTGGTGATGCCGACCAGCGCGCGGTCGTCCTTGGCCAGGGCCGAGGCATATTCCTGCGCCCAGCGGTCGCGTTCGGCCTGCCAGCGGGCGTGTTCCACCTTCAGGTCGCGGTCATCCAGCCGGGCCAGCACCTGCCCCGCCGTCACCACATCCCCCGCCCGCGCCCGCACCTCGGCGACATAGCCGATGATGGGCGAGGTCACGGCACGCTGAACCGAGCCCTCCAGCCGGGCCTGGGCCGTCACGCGGTCGGGGGCGTCGATCGAAGCGAGGACCCCGACCAGGGCCAAAAAGGCCAGCGCAGAGACTTTCCAGACCAGGTTCTTGGCGCCGAACAGCCCCGAAAGGCCCTTGTGCAGGGACTGCGCAAGGCGGCGGAAGACCCCCATCTCCTCCCGCGCTTTCAGGGCCATGATCGGCCCGATCCAAGCGCAGAAAAGCCGCAGGAACTCCACCTCGGCAGGGGCGAAGCCCGGCGCATCGGGGCCGCGTTGCAAGGTCAGGACGGCGACGGCGCGGCTCTTTTCCTCGGCGATGGGGAGGGAGACCAGGGGCCCCGGCCCGGCGACCTCGGCCAGCTCCTCATGGGCGCGGCGGATCAGCGTGGCGTCGCCGGGATGCAGCAGGGTCTCGCGCTGGTCCAGCGCCTCTTGCATCGCCATCTGCAAGGCGCGGCGGGTCTGGGTCTTGCCCACGGCCGAGGCGCGGTGTGACAAAGCCGGGATATCGACCACCGTATCGACCGCGCCGACCTGGCCCAGCGCCACCCATTCCGCCGCCATCTGCAGCGCCAGTTCCGACACCATCCCGCGCAGGCCCACGGCAAGGTTCGGCGCCTCGGCCAAGGCCGCCGCCATGTCCATCGCATCTGCCAGGCGCCGCGGCGGCACCAGAACCCGCCGCCGCGCCAGAAGCTCCAGCCAGGCCGCGCCCCATTGCAGGCGCCGCGCCGACAGCGTCGCAGCCTCCCCGCCCGGAGCGAGCTCAAAGGCCGCGACACCCAGAAGCCGGTCCTCGACCATGACCGGCCAGGCGATGCAGACCGAGCCATCCGCCCCGGGCCTTTCGCGCAGGATGCCCTTCTTCTCGCCCAGGCAGCTTTCGGCGGCCCGGGCGAGGTCCGGCCCGATCAGCGTGCCCTTGGGATGGACGGCCAAAGGCGCATAGCCGCCCTTGTCGGGGTCGCCGAAGATCACCACCCCAAGCCGCGCGCCGGGCAGTTGCCGCGCCTGCAGGGCCAGCCAGAACTGCGCGTAATCCGGCGCCGAGGCGGCCTGGCGCAGCTCGGCCCAGGGCCCGCCCTCGGGCAAGGCCAGCGCGTCGAACCCGTGTTCTGTCATGCCTTCAGCGTCACGCCGCCATCCCCGACCAATCGATCGCGCCGCTGATGCCCGAAGGCGCGGACCAATCCTCATCCTCGGCGACAAGCGTCGTCGCCGGGGCGGAATTGTCAAGCACCGTGGTCCGTGCCGCCGCCAGGGCCGCAAAGCCCGCCGCCAGCCCGTTGATCGTCACCGTGGTGCCCGCGCTGGCCACCCCGGTCGCGGTCACGCTGCCCACCGCCACGCCGGCAAAGTTCCAGACCGTGCTGGCCCTGGCCCCGGTGGCCGTGCCAAAGACCGCGACCTTGTCGGGCGAGAGCGTTCCACCGGTGCTGTCCGGCTGGAAGAACTCGCGGAAATAGCCGCTGGCAAAGCCGCCACCGCCCACCACGATCCCGTTGGGCACCGAGGCCGAGACATTGGTCGCCACCACCGCATCGGCCAGGACCAGGTCGGCCGCGCCGGTCACCTGAAGCTTGGAGACCGTCACCGTGACCGCCCCGGCCGCCGTGTCGCGCTTGGAGACATTGCCCTGGAACGACAGGTCGCCGCCGACGGTAAAGCTGGCGTCGGGCGTCCTGCCATCGGCCTTGACGAACTCCACCGTCAGGCGGCCATCGGCCATCGTGCCGCCGACATTGCCCCCTGCGGACAGCACCAGCCCGCGCGTCACGATGATCCCGGCGACCGAGGTCTTGAGGATCGCCCCCGTCGCGGTGATCGAGGTCACGCCCAGCGGATTGTTGATCCGCCCGGCGATTTCGACCCCGCCCCGGCTTTGGATCGTGACGCGCTGGTCATCGGTCGTCCCCGAGGCGATGTCGTATTTCGTGACGATGTCGAAGGTGAAGGTCGCGGCACTCGCAACATTCAACTCCACGTCCCGCGCCGCGACCGAGGTCGTGTCATTGGTCGTGTTGATCGCGTTCAAGACCAGGGTCGAGGTCGAGAGGTTGGTGATGCTCACCGACCCCAGGCCCTTTTGCACGGTCCAGACCCCGCCGGAGCCTTTCAGCGTCGAGCCTGCCCCGCCGGTGAAGGTCGCCTCGCCATCGGCCTCGGTCGCGATGGCGTCGACCACGATGCGCCCGTCGGCATCGACATCGACCCCCACGCCGACACCCTCGGCCGTCGCGTTCTGCGCCTGGGTGATGCGGCCATCCGTGCCGATGACCAGGACGACATTGCCCGAGGGCCGCCGCATCAGCTCGACATTGGCGTCGAACTGGATGCCCTGCGGCTGATCCAGGGTAGAGCTGCTCCTTTCCTCGCCAAAATCGCCGAAGGCCCCGTTCTTGACCGCCGCAAAGTCGACGACAAGGCCCGGAGCGCCCTGGCTGACATCGACCTCCAGGTCCGGCGTGCGGATCAGCGCACCGGCCTGGGCCTCGATCGTGGCCGCCGAACGGCCCGAGACGAAGGCATCGGCATCCGTGTCGCCCAGGGCGCCGGACAGGTTGGCGCGGCCCTTGACCTCGACCGCGTGGTTCATGATCCGCGCATCGAGGACGACCTTGGCCAGACCCTGCAGGATGGCGCCCGAGGTGACGACCACCTTGGCGCTTTCCTGCACGTCGCTGCGGGCGCGGGCATCGGAATCGCCCCCTGCCGCGCCGCTGTGCGTCGTCGCCTTGGTCTCGGTCCGCGAGCCGTTGATATTGGCATCGACCGTCAGCGTGTTCGACGCCCGCACCTGCGCCGCGGACCCGATGGTGACGAAAGACCCCGAACCGGTCAGCACGAAGGTCCCCGAGTTCGGATTCTCGCCCGCATTGGCCGAAACGCCCAGACCGCCCGCCGAGACATCCATCACGGTCGCCAGGTCCTGGTTCGTCGTCGCCCGCAGCGTCACCGAGGCGCCCTCGATGAAGGTGTTGCGCCCCACCGCCGTCGTCGTCTGGTTGACAGAGTTCGTCGTGGCATCGGCATCGGCAAAGCTCAGGCCCGAGACCGCCGAGGCCCCCGCCGTCGCCCCGCCATTGGTCGCCTGCTGCGCCTGGATCAGCGCATTGCCGCTGGCCACGATCCGCACCGCCCCCGTGCCCGCATCCGCGCCCAGTTGCACCGTGGTGATCGTGTTGTAGCTGGCATTGGCCCGCGCCGAGGCGATGGCCAGGCCCCCCACCCCGCCGGCCGAGGTGTTCACCTTGGCGTCGTATTTGTGCAGGGCCGAGATTTCCAGCGACCCCGCATTGATCCGCGTCGTCGAGAGGCTGGAGCCGATGATATCGACCTTGACCGTCCCGAAGTAGTTCAGCGAAGCCGTGTTCGAGGTTCCGCCGCCAAGCCCCGCGACGAAGCCATCGACCAGAAGCCGCGAGCGGCCGTCCGAGGGCAGGCTGATCGTGTCGGTCAGCGATTGACCACCGGCGCCGGTCAAGGTGCCGCTGTCGGTCGAGGTGATGTCGATATAGACGCTTTGCGTGCCGCTGCGGGCGCGCAGGTCCACACCCTCCCGCAGAAGGCTATGGGCATTCGAGCCGCCTGCGCTGCTGAAGCTGGTGATCGCCGCGCCGGTCGCGACATTGACCAGCCGGATCGTGTTGGCGTCGATGCGGTTGACCTTGTAGGCCACCCCATCGGTCAGCCCGCCCACCGCGCCCGAGAAGCCGCTTCCGGCCGGCGGGCGCAGCGCGTGCTGCGTCTGCCGCGCCTGGTCCGAGGCCGCATCGCCCTGCGACAGCTCGGTCGAGATCGCCAGCGCCGTTCCCGCATTGGCATTGGCGAGGCTCGAGGCCAGGCGGATCGTGTTGGCATTGACCCGGATGACGAAATACGAGGTCCCCGAAGCCAGCCCGCCCAGCGCCGTCCCGCCCGAAGCGCCGTTCAGCGTGGTGGAATAGACCACGCGGTCGCCGGTCTGGAACTGGTGGTTCAACAGGCGGATCGTGTTGGTCGTGGTGTCAAAGGCCGTGCCAAGGCTGTTCAGATCGACCTGGGCGCCCGAGAAGGTCACCTGGGTCGGCGGGTGATAGGTCACCAGCTCTCCCTCGGTGAACCCGTGGTTGGTGATGGTGATCTGGCCATTGGTCGTGTTGACGTCTGCGCCGTCGAAGGACTTGCCGGTCAAGCCATTGACCGGGTTGTAATTCACCAGCTTGATCGTCTGGGCATCGATGACCAGGACGAAGAGCGTGGCAGGCGGCGAGGCGCTGTTGATGATCGAGGTCCCGCCCTGGGCGTTGTAGATCACCTGGTCGCCGGTCTTGAACCCATGGGGATTGGCAAAGGTGATGCGGTCCTTCGTGGGATCCACCCCGGTCTGGGCGTCGAAGCCCGCGCCAAGCCGGATGGCCGAGGGGTCTCCGTCCACGGTCAGGACCGAATAGACCCGGCCCGGATCGCCCCAGGAGGTCGCAACATTGGTGCCCAGCATGATCTGCTGGCCGGTCACCAAACCATGGTCATCGACCCGGATCAGGTCCTGCGAGGTGCTGACATCGGTCGTGGTCCAGGAGTAATCTGCGGCCACCGCCGCCGGATCGCGCCCGCCCGTCGCCTTGATCGTGACCGTTCCACCCGTGATCTGCGCCCCGGCCTGCACCGTGGTCAGCGAGGTCACGCCCATGTCCATCCGTCCGACCGTCACACCCACCGCGATGGGCGCTCCCACCGCGCCATGGGCCGAGCCATCGGCCTCGGAAGTGTTGTCGGACAGGATGCGCAACTGGCCCGCGGCGGTCAGGCGTGCCCCGGCCGCAACGGTCGCCAGCGCCTGGGTGCGCATCGTGTTCACCACCTCGACCCCGATGAGGCCGAAGAGCATCCCGGCCGAGGCGCCGTCTCCATCCGCGCGGCTGTAGTGATTGCCCGCCGAAGAGACTTCGATCGACGGGGCCGTGATATTGGCATTGCCCAGCACGATGGCCGTGCCGATGGCGCGGTTGGTCGCCAGGGCCTGCGACATGCCGATGGTCGCAAAGGTGAAGCTGCGGTCCGAGGTCTTGGCCTCGGTGTCCGAGGTCACGCTGGAGACGACCTTCAGCGCGCCGGTCCCGGTCACCGTGCCCCCCAGCTCGGCCCGCGTCTGCGACGTGTCGGTGGCGCGCGACACCGAACCATAGGCGGCCAGAAGGCCCACATGGTTCGACCCGCCCGAGCCGCCCGAATTCGAGAGCGCCTTGCCGTTCTGCGAGGCCGTGATGGAGACCGCCGTCGCCGCCTGGATCGTCGCGGTCGAAGAGGCCGTCGCGCTGCTCCGCCAGGTGGCGAAGGTCAGCGTCGCCCCGGCCAAGGCCGCGCCGACCTGGGTCCCCGCGCCATTGGCCGTCGCGGCTCCGGTGACATCGGTGTTGACCAGGATGACCCCCGGCTGGCCGGTCTGCACATTGCCCGTCAGCGTCGCGCCCACCACGGTCGAGACATCCGAGATGGCGGCGTTGAAGGTGTCCGCGATGATCCCCAGCGAGACGCCCTGGCTGAGCGTATTGGCCCGCAGGTCGGCGATGGCATTGACCGCGACCGCTCCGGCCGAGATGCCCTTGACCTCGGCATTGACGCTGCCCGCCGTGGTGGCAAAGCCCAGCGTCGCGCCGATGCCGACGAAGCCTCCGGCAAAGCCCATGGACTGGGCATCCGACTTCAGCCCGGCCTTGGCGAAGGCCACCCGGTTGTCCGCCCGCCCATTGGTCGAGGCCAGCACCGTGGGCGCCGCCGTCGCCACCGAAATCGCCCCCGAAGCGCCCAGGACCAAGGAGCCCGAAGCCGCCCAGGTCAGCGCATAGGCGCCATGCTGGGCATCCGGCGTCGGGTTCAGCCGGGCCGAGGCCGACAGGGTCTTGGCCTGGCCCGAGGCGATGACCTCGGCCGTCACCACCGGCACCATCCGCGCCACGGCCACGCCGGCCGACAGCGACCCCGCCAGGCCCAGGCTCACCGCCGAGGCCTTGGCGCGCACCTCTGACAGGGCCGTCGCCGTCGCATCGGCCGCGCCGCGCAGGGAGAGAAGCCCGCTCAGGCTGGCGCGGGTCGTGGACTTGTCCTCGGCCCAGGCAACCGACCCGTTCAGGGCAAAGGCCCCGAGGATGAAGCCCCAGGCCTCGGTCTTGACGACGGCATCGCTATCGGCGCGGACCGACAGGGTGCCCGCCGTGCCGCGCAGGTCGCTGAAGCTGGCCGTCGAAGTCGTCTGCGCCGCGGTCGAACCGGCGAAATTGGCCACGGCCACCGAGACCCCGGCCGCCGCCACGGCAATCGGCGTCACGCCAAGGGTCTGGACGACATGTTGCGCCGTCCGCTTGGCCGCCACGACCGAGTTGCCCGCAATGTCCATCGTCCCGTCCGAGACCTTGGCCAGCCGCACCGAAGTGTCGTTCACGACCGAGACCTGGGCCCCAAGGACCACGGCCCCCGCCGCGCCAAGGAAGGCGCCGCTGCGGGTCTTGGCAAAGCTCTCGGCGTCAAGGTTCAGGTCTCCGGCGATGATCGTGCCGCTGACCAGGGCTTTGACGCCCATCGAGTTGTTCAGGATCGTGACCGAGGCCCCGCCCGCCACGGCGCCTGCGACGATGCCGCCGACGACCGAGCTGAAGCGCAGATGGTCCGCCGCCTGCACATCCAGCGCGCCATCGGTGGTGATCGTGCTGCCCTCGGCCTGGGCGACGGTGCCCTCGATATCGCCGGGGGTCAGGGACTGGCTGCCCAGGACGGTCGCATCCGGCCCGTCCGCCGCCACATCGCTGCGCGCCCCGCCGCTGATCAGCGCCACCCGCGACGAGCCGCCGCCGGTGCCCTGGTTCCGCCCGTCCAGGATACGCTCCCAGCCGTCGGCCTTCTTGCCATCCGACCCGCTCAGGACCTGGTCCTGCGGGGTGATGTAATCGCCACCGTTCAGCCCGTCCGCGGACTTGGTCGCGCCACCCGACAGGCCCGCATCGTCCGGACCGGAGCCGGTCGCGGTCTGCTCTTGATAGCTGTATCCGCTGTTGACCGTCCCGCCCAGGTTCCAGACCGAGATCGAGCCGACCAGGGCCGCAGCCCCCAGCGCGCCGCCCGCGACGATGCCCTCGACGTTCCGGGTGGCAAGCGCCCGCAGCCGGACATCGCCCTCCGAGGTGACCTGGGCCGCGCCGATCCGCGCCTCGACCCCGTTGCGCAGGATGCCGACCGTGACCGCGCCCGCGACGCCCGCAAGGCCAAGCCCGCCCGCCCCGGTGAAGGTATCGGCGCTGAAATCGTTGGAGGCGCCGACGACCACCATGGCCGCGCCGCTCCCATCCCCCGCCGTCACCACGGCGCCGTCCTGGATGTCGGCCCGCGTATCGCTGTCCGACACGATGACGGCCACCGCGCCGCCCAGGCCAAAGCCCCCGCCGATGCCACCCGCAAAGGTGATCAGCGTGACGTCTTCAGAGGACCGCGCGTCAAGGATCACGCCGCGCAGGCCCGTCTCAGAGCCAATCACCCCGGTGTCCGCATTGATCCCGGTCAGCGCGCTTCCGCCCGTGCCATGGGCCAGTTGACCCCGCGCCAGGACCTCGGCCCCGCCCTCGATCAGCGCCTGGGTGTCCTTGCGCATCACCACCACATCGGCCGAGGCGCCAACCCCCGCCGTGCCCGAGGCGCCCAGCGCGCCACCCAGGCCAAAGACCCGCGTGTCATCCTGCGCGCCCACGCGCACCGAGCCATCCGCCGTCACCACGGCTCCGCCCGCGATCCGCGCCGTCGTGTCGTTGCCCAGGGACAGGACGACAGAAGTCCCGCCAAAGCCCAGGGCTCCGCCCACCGCCGCGCCCGCACCCAGAACCGCAAGCTCTTCGGATGCCGAGGCCTGGACGATCACGCTGTCCGCCGCCGTCACCTGGGCGCTGTCGCCGATCTCGGCCGTGGTGCGCAGACCCACCATCGCCACCGAGGCCGAGGGCGAGACCGCCCCGCCACCGCTGGCCGCAATCGCCGCCGCCACCGAGAGAAGCGTCAGGTCCTGACCCGCCAGCACCAGCACCGACTGGCCATTGCCCGGCGTCCTGGCATCCGGCGCATTGACCAGGGCCCGCCCGATCCGCGCCGTGGCCGTATTCTCCACCGAAGCCACCGCGCCCGAGAAATTGACCGAGACCAGGCCCGAAATCGACCCCGAAGCCGCGATCGAGGATATGTCGTCGCTGCCCGTGGCCGAGATCAGCACCCCGGTCCGCTGCGCCACATCGGCCACCGCGTGATGCACCTTGCCCGCGCCCGAGAAGCCCTCGTAGCTGTCGTCGTAATCGGTGTCGCGGGTTTCCTGGCCGGCAGGAACCTCGCTGCCCTTGTCCTTGCTGACCGATTGGTCGCCATAGCCCGAAGAGCCGCCGCCCGCATCGGTCGAGACCACATCCCCCGTGCCCGGCAGGGTGAAGTCGTCGTGATAGGTCCCCGTCCGGATCTCGTCCGCGCCCAAAAGACCCAGGGCCGTGACCTTGGCGTTGTCGCCCACCTCGGCCCGGGTCACGCGCTTGACCACCGGAACCGCAGCACCTCCGCCCACGCCCACCGCGCCCGAAAGCTGGATGGCGCCGGCGAAGATGTCGATCTCGCCATCGCTCGCGGCCTCGATCACCACATTGCCCAGGGCATCGACCGTGGCCCCCGTAGTTTCAGACCCCGCAACCTGCGCCGTGGTGCGGATATTCGCCACGATGACCGAGGCCGAACCCGAAGCCGCCGTCGTCCCCGCCACCGCGCCGGTAAAGACCGCCGAGCCGATATCCTCGGTGGATTGCGCCCGCAGGAGGACCGAGCCCTCGCTGGTCACCACGGCCTCGGCATCGACCGTGGCCAGCGTGTCCTTGGACAGGCTCACCACGTCAAGGCCGACGCCCACCCCGGCCGTCCCGTCGAAGGCCGCAGCCCCCGAGACATTGGAGATCGCGGTCTCGTCCCGCGCCAGGAGGCTCACATCCGGCCGCCCGCCAGTGTTGAAATCGGTCGAAACCTGCGCCGTCGAGGCGATCCGCGCCGTCGTCGTCTCTTGCAGGACGGCGATAGTGGCCGAGCCCGTCACCGTGCCGCCGCCACCGATCCCGCCGCCGACCGCGATCTGGCTGATATCCTCGGTAGAGCGCGCCTCCATCACCAGGCCGGTGCTGCGGGCCTGGATCTGGCTGTCGCCCTCGATCACTGCCTTGACCGGCATGTCATGGACCAGGATGGCGAAAGAGGCGCCGACGCCCGCGCCGCCCGCGACCACGTTGCCCGCGACCTGGAAGAAGTCCAGGTCATCCGAGGCGGCGAGCTTCATGTCCTCCCGTGCGATGACGATGGCACCCGTGCCGAACCGCGCCGTCGTGCCCTCGGATGAGGGATCCGCGACGAGGCTGGACGAGAGGTTCGGCTGACCCGAACCCGCCACGCGGTTGCGCGCATCCGTCACCCCGGCATTGGCCCGGGCGCCATCCGCCAGCTCCAGCGTATGCGTGCTGCGCCCAACCGTGAAGCCCAGGTCGATCATCGGACCGCCGGGCCGTTCCGAAAGGCCAAAGGTCTTGCCGGTATCGACGACGTAATAGGTCCGCCCCGAGACCAGCCCCGGAATCGTCCCGCCGCTGGAGCGGTAGATCACCGCGTCTCCGTCGCGCAGACCATTCGCCTTGGTTCCGATGATGATCTGGTCGGTCGCCGCATCCACCCGCGAGCCCGAGAAGGAGATCAGCTTGCTTCCCGACAGCACCGCCTCATTGCCCGTCAGCGCCGCCTGGTAGGTCGAGGCCCAATCGGATTCCGACGCCTCGCCCCCGCCCGAATTGAAGTCGCCGCCGATGTTCCAGATGCCCATGGACAGCGCCCCGGCAAAGCCGCCCAGCGCGCCGCTGGCCGCAACCGAGGTGATGTCCTGCGAGGACCGGGCGATGACGTGGATCTTGCCGCCCGCCTGCACCCGCGCATTGTCGTCGATGACCGAGGTCGTGGCATTGCGCACCACCCCCACCGTCAGGGCCCCCGCGAGGCCGACCGAAGCGCCTCCGACCCCGCCCGAACCCGCCGTGCCCGTGACGCGGTTCAGCGAATCCACCCGGACCTGCTGCCCAACCCCGCCCAGCGCGGCCTGGTTGACCTGCGCCCCGGTGCCGATCCGCGCCGTCGTGTCGCTGTCGATCACGGCGATCGAGACCGCTCCGGCCAGGCCGACAAAGGCGCCGACGCCGAGCGCAATGGCCAGGGTCTCGATCCGCTCATCCGCCCCGGCCTGAACCATCAAGCCACGGAATTCCTTGGTATTGTCCCAGCGCTGATCCAGCGGCGCGGCGGCCAGGCCCTGGCCTCCGACAGTCTCGCCCAGGACCGTGACCGTCGAGAAGCCGGCCACTTGCGCGCTGGTGTCCTTGGTGATCGTGGCCACGCCGACCGAGCCGCCGATGCCGACCTGGGCCCCGGCAAGCGCGCCCTCGATCATCGTCACCTTGGTGTCGTCGGTCGCCATGATCGCCGCATCGCGCCGCGCGAACAGCGTGGCCCCCGCGTCGCCTTCGGCATCGATCCGGCCCAGATGCGCCGTGGTCTGGCTGTTCAGCACGACGACGCCGACCGAACCGCCCACCGCCGCCGTCCCCGAAGCCGCAAGCCCCATGACGAAGGTCGAGATATCCTCGCTGGCCCTCGCGCGCAGGATCACGCTGTCCTGCGCCTCGACATCGGCGCCCGCTCCGATCTTGGCCTCGGTCACCAGGTTGATGACGCTGACCGCCACCGAGGGCGAGACCGCGACAGCCCCCGCCACCGACAGCGCGCCCGCGACGCCCAGGACCACCAGCTTTTCATTGGACAGGACCTGGACATCCTGGCCCGCACCCTCGACGCCCGTGGCCTTGTTGATCTTCGCCGCATCGTCGATCCGGCCCGAGGTGGTGATGTTCAGAACCCCGACTTCGCCCGACAAGGCCACCGCGACCCCGCCCGAAACCCCGCCGTTCAGCGCCATGGTCGCCACGTCATCGGCAGAGACCGCCGAGACGACGACGCCCTGGACGCCCGCATTCTTCGGCACCAGCGAGATGGCGAAGCCCGCGCGCGGGTGGCCCTCATAGCTCGTGTCCACCGCATCGCCATTGGTGTCGGTGATCGGCCCATTCACCTTGCCCTTGGTCGCGGTGATCGGCATCGTCCCCGCCCCGGACCCGCGCACCGTCACATCGGTCGGGTTCTTGTCCGGCTCGTTCACCACCTCGCCATAGGTGCCATCCAGGACAAAGCCCAAGGCGCCCCGCGCCCGGGCCGTCACATCCGCCGCCGTGCCGATGAAGGCTTCGGTCCGCTTGTTCACCACCGGCACGAAGGCCGAGGCCCCGACCGAGGCCGAGCCCGAAACAGAGACGGCTCCGGCGAAAAGGTCGTATTCCGACTGGTCCAGCGCCTCGACGATCACATTGGCCTGGGCATCGACCCTTGTCTTGACCGGCGCATTGGCCGCCGTGCCCTCGATGAAGGCGCGGGTTTGCAGATCGGCCACCACGACGCCCACCGCGCCCGAGACCGCAACGCCACCGCCCGACCCGGCCATGACCAAGGAGGTGACATCCTCCTGGCTCCGGGCACGGATTTCCAAAGATCCCTGGACCGCGACCTGCGCCGTGGCCGCCAGGATCGCATCGGTCCGCTTGATCAGCGTCGTCGTATCCACCCCGGCGCCCACCCCGGCCGAGCCGCCAAAGCTGGCCGCCCCGGTGACCTTGAAGCTGCGCGTCGTGTCGCTGGCGTTGATATCGACGTCAAAGCTCTCGCCGACCCCCTTGGTCGCCACGACGTTGACCGCATTGCCGATCCGCGCCGTCGTCGTCTCGTTCAGCACGGAAACCGCCGGAGAGGCCGCAACCCCCACCGTCGCCCCGCCTGCCCCCGCCACGGTGACCATGGAGAGGTCCTCGACCGAATTGGCCAGGACCCGCAGCCCGGCCGAGGTCGTGACCGTGGCACTGTCGCCCAAAAGCGCCTCGACCCGGTCCATATGGGTCACGGTCGAGGTCGCAAGACCCACGCCGACATTGCCCGAAGCACCGACCGCGCCCACGACATAGACCAGCGTGTCATTGTCGCCCGCCGAGATCGTGAGCCCGCCCGCAGCCACCTTGGCCGCAGTGCCGACCCGCGCCGTGGTCCGGCTGTTCAGCACATCGACCAGGACCGAGCCTCCGACTCCCACCGTCCCAAGCGACAGGCCAAAGCTGCCCGCGATCCCGACGCGATCCACCGCGCCCGAGGCGAAAACAGAGACTGCACCGGCGGAATTCACCGTCGCCCCATCACCGATCTCGGCGCTGACCGTGTCGTTGATCACGCCCACCGTGATGCCCGCGCCCACGCCGGCATTGCCCAAGGTTCCGCCGAAACCGCCCGTGCCCGACCGCAGGACGACGCTTTGCAAGGCGCTGAGCGTGACGCTTTGATTGACCAGGGGCGCCAGGCCCGCCTGGTTCACCAGCGCATTCGGAACGATCAGGGCCTGTGTGTCGATATTGGCGATATCCACCGTGACCGACCCGCCAACCCCCGCCGCGCCCGTTGTCACCCCGCCACCCAGGGCGATCGAGGTCATCTCGTAATCCACCCCGGCCACCAGCTTGGTCTTGATCGGCGCGTAAGAGGTCTGCGCCTCGATCTTCAGGGCGCCCGCCACGTCCAGGCTGGTCCCCCGCGCCTCGGCATGTCCGCCGATGGTCGCGATGTTCACCACCACCGCCGCACCGACGCCCGTCGTCTGGCCAAAGCCCCCGGCGGCGGCAGCGTTCTGCACCTCCCAGAAGGAATCCGCCCGCACCAGGGCATCGCCCTGCACCTTGGTCACCGAGCCGTCACCCAGCCGCGCCAGGGCCTCGAAGGTCGTGACCTGGACGGCGATCGAGCCGCCGACGCCGACTTGGTCCGCGCCGCCGCCCGCGAAGGCGCGCGCAAAGATCCCGTTGGCCGAAGTGCCCTTTTCCGGCGTCGGTTGCAGCGCCGAGACCTCCAGCGACTTGCCCGCCTCCAGCGTCACCTCCTTGCCCACCAGCGCCAGGTTCGAGGCGGTGACCACGTTCAAGGCCACCGCCGCGCCGATGCCCGCCTTGTTCTGCAACGAAAGCGCCGTGCCCTCGGCATGGGCGCCCGCGTCGATCTCCAACGTCGACTTGACGCCAAGGTCGGTGCCCGAGCGGACGGTCAGACCGTCGCGGATCTCGGCCCGGCTTTCGGTGGTGACGATGTTGACCGCGACCCCCGCGCCGACGCCCACCGCCCCGGCGCTGCGTCCGGTCGCGCCCTGCGCCGTGTCAGAGCCGGTCTGGACCGCGTCTTCGGCCTTGGGCAGGGTCTGGGCCCCGGCCTCGGACAGGATCGCGCCGTTGTTGTTCACCGCCTGGTTGGCCTGCTGATCGGCATTGCCCGCGTCACCGGAATTGCCCTTGGCGCCGCCCTTGGCCGTGGCGCTGCTGCCGATCCGGCTGACCGACTGGACCGTCACCGCGCCGCCCGCCGTGAGATTGCGCGCCAGGATCGCCTGGGCCGCATCGGTGACGATATTGACCGCGACCGCCGCCCCAACGCCGACATTCGCGCCGCCCGCAGCCGCATCGGCCGTGGTGAAATAGGCGCCGGAATGGGTCGTCATCAGCTCTGCCGCGCCCAGCGTCACCAGGTCTGCGCCCGCCAGAAGGTTCGACGCCGTCTGGTTGGACACCACGTTCAGCGCCACCGCAGGGCTGACGGCAACCGAGCCCGCCGTGCCAGCGCTGGCCGTCGCAAAGCCGGAATGCGTCCCATTGGCCGTCATGGAAAGACCCTGCAGGGCCCCGAGGCCCGCGCCCTCGGCGACTTCGGCCAGGACATCGTCGTCCAGGATGTTGATCGCGATGGCCGCGCCGACACCCACGGTCCGGGCCTCGGCACCAGAGCCGCTGGTCTTGGCCCGCGCCGTCGCAGTGTCCTGCGTGCGCCCGGTGGCCGAGATCGTGACCTGGCCCTGACTCTCGATGGAGCCGGTCAGGCGCGCGGTCGTCGAGATGGTCGAGATGTTCATGGCAAAGGCACCGGCCACGCCGACCTCGGTCTTGCCCGCCCCGGCGATGGCCTCGGCCGCAAGCGCATGGCGTCCGTCGCCCTGGGCGCTCATCCGGGCCTGGATCGTCACTGCACCGGCGGCTTTCACCTGGCCGTCAACCCGCGCCTCGTTGTTCGCAGCCACCACGTTCAGCGCAACGCCCGCCCCCACGCCCACCGTGGTGTCCGAGGTCGAGCCGTCGCCCGTGGCGCTGGCATCCACATCCATCGCCGCGCGCAGGGTCACCTGGCCGCCGCTGACCAGCGAAAGCCCGGTCAGCAGGATCGCCTCGGACCTGGCGTTCAGGATGTTCACGGACAGGCCTGCCGCGACGCCCACCGCCTGGCTGCCGCCCGCTCCGCCCGCCTGGGCTCCGGTCGTCGCCGCCGTGCTTTGTCCGGTCAGCCCATCGGCGAAGCCCGACAGCGCCGTCGTCTGGGCATTGGCGGTCGAGGGCCCTGCCCCCGGCGTCACGCCATTGGTCGAGGCCTTGGCCGTGCTGGCCACATTCGACAAGAGATCGGCCGAAAGCGTGATATCCCCTGCCGCCGTGATCGACCGCGAGGTGGTGATGAAGGCCCGCTCGGGCAGGATGGCCAGGGCCACCGCCGCGCCGACGGCGACCTTGTCGGCCTTGGCCGAGGAATCGGACTCCAGCGTCGCATCATGGCTTTGCCGCGCCGTGGCCTCGTAGCCGCCCGTCAGCGCCAGGGCCGTGCCCGTCCCCAGCCGCGCCTCGGTCGTGGAACCCGAGACGAGAAGCGCCAAAGACGGCGAGATGCCGACGCTGCCACCCGACCCGGCCTTGGCCTTGGTCAGGCTGACAATGTCGGATTCCGCCTTGATAGAGACATTTTGGCCGCCCGAGATCGCCACGCCATCCGCCACGGCCGCCAGAACGTCGTTTTGCACCAGGTTCAGCCCGAAGGACAGACCGACCCCGACACCGGACGAGGAAGAGGTCGCAGTTCCGCCCTCGATCACCGTCATCGAAGACCCGATGGCCGTGTTGTCCGAGGCGAAATCCGACAGGATCGCCACATCGCCGGTCAGCGCCTGCGCGGTCGAGGCCGCAAGGATCGCCGTCGACTTCATGGTCTGGATGTTCAGCGCAAAGGCACCCGAAACGCCGACATTGGCCGCCCCTGCCCCCGAAACCGCCCGGGCCGAGATCGTGTTGACTGGGGTCAGGTCGTTTTCAAGCCCGGCCGCCGTGATCTTCAGACCCGCGCTCTCCACCCCGGCGCTGACCCGCGCCAGGACCGAGGCCGGAACGATGTTGACCGCCACCGCGGCCCCCACGCCCACGCCACGCTGGGACGAGCCCACTGCCTTGCCATCCGCCGTGGCCGAACTGTCCGTATCGCCCCGCGCCGCGACCGAGACCGATCCCGTGGTCTGGACGCCGCTGGAAATCTCCGCCGTGGCCCCTCCGGTGACGATGGAGAGCGCCAGGGCCGCCGCGATGCCGACGCCTTTGGCCGTGCCATTGGCATCGGGCGCCTGCAAGGGTGCCGCCGCGCCCGAGGTGCCGCCCGCCCCGTTCAGGAAGCCCAGCTCCCGCGCGATCTGCTGATCCCCATTGGCCGATCCTCCGGTCGAGGACTGCGTCGCCCCCGAGGCCAGCGCCTTGGCGTTCAGCGTCACCCCGGTCTGCCGCGCGGCAAGGACCGAGATGTCGCCCGTGGCCGTGACCGGACGCGCCAAGAGCGCCGAGGCGCTGTTCTCCATCACCGCCAGGGCCACCGCGGCGCCGACCGCCGTGCCCCCGGACCCCGCCGCCGATTCCGCCGTGCCCGTGGTGATCGTGCGCTCTTTGGCGTCAAGCGTCAGCCCGCCCGAAAGCGTGACCTTGGCCAGGCCCGACAGCGTGACCGAGGCCGTGTTCGTCGCCGCCACCAGCGCAAGCGCCGGAGCGACCGAGACCGTGCCATCGCGGGCTCCGGCCTGGGCAGTCTGGCTGGATTCGGTGTCTGTGTTGGCCTCAAGCGTCAGGCCGGCGCCCTTGAAGGTGATGCTTGCCAGCGGTGCGATGGTCGCATCGGAATCCAGGATGTTCAGCGCAAAGGCCGCGCCGACGCCGACCCCCGTCCCACCCGCAGCCCCAAGCGCCGCGCTGGCCGAGGCCTTGACGTCGGACTTCACCAGGGTCACGGCCCCAAGCTTCACGCCGACCGCTCCGCCATCCAGGACGACGCCCGAGCCGATCTCGGGCAAGGCGTCGAGGTTGACCTGGTTCATGGCAAAAGAGCCGCCCACCGCGACATTGTTCCCGCCGGCCCCCGAAACGGCGAGGCTGTTGAGCGTCGAGCGGTTGACCGTGGTGCCATCCGGCGCCATGCCCGCCATGATCTCGATGCCCTTGAAGGCCGTGAGGTCGGCCCGCACCCGGGCCAGGGTGGTCCGGTTGGCCAGGTTCAGCGCCACAGCCGCGCCGACGCCGACATCGGTCCGCGTCGCAGGATTGTCCTTCACCACGCTGGCATCGGCCATGATGGTGGAATCGACATCCGACAGGGCCTTGACCTCGATGCTGGCGTTCCGGCTGACCAGCGGGGCGCCGATATCGACCCTGGCCTCGACCCGGCCGGTGACGATCGAAAGCGCAATCGCTGCCGCCAGGCCGAATTTCCCGCCCGAGGTTGCCGCCGAGGGCGGGGTCGCCACCGTGCCGCCCAGGGTTCCGGCAAAGGCCGTCTCGCGGGCGATCTGCGCATCGGCCTGGGGCAAGGCCGTCCCCGAGGTCGTGCTGCTGACGCCTCCGGCCGAGGCCTGGATGTTCATGATCGTGTCGGAGTTGCTGCTGGCGCCGATCGAAATGGCGCCATCGGTCGTGATGGCGCGGGCGCTGAAGGCCCGGACATCGCCCGAAATCACCGCAAGGCCAAAGCTGACGCCCAGGCCCGCCGTGGTCCCCGTCCCGGCCGAGGCCGCGATGTTGACCGAGGTCAGCGTGGCCCTGGCGGTGATCGCGACATCTCCGGTCAGCAAGAGCGCGCTGCCAGCCGCCAGCGAAGCCGTGGTCCGCGCCGTGTCGATGGTCAGGGCCACGGCGGGGGCGACGCCGACGCTGCCCCCCGTCGCGCCGGACTTGACCGCCGCGCCGATGCCGCGTTCGGACACGGCATTCAGCTTCAGCGCTCCGCCCACAAGCGTCACTGTTCCGGCGATATTGGCCATGGATTGGCCATTTGTCAGGACGATGCCCATGGCCGCGCCGACGCCCACGCCGCCCCCGGCGCTGCCCAGGGACCCATCGGCCGAGGCCGTGGCGATCGCCACCGTCTGGGTGATCGACTCGAACTCCATCGAGGCGCCCGAGACCGAGGCAGCCGTGCCGGGGCTGGCACTGGAGCTCAGCCCGTCGATGATCATGGCAAAGGCGCCCGAGACCGCGGCCTTGGTCGCGCCGACGCCGGAAACCGCCTTGGCTTGCAGGAAGGACCTTTCGGGATCCGCCGCCATCATGGCCGCCACCCGCACCGAACTCGCCGCCGAGATCGCGCCCTCGACCAGGGCTCGGGTCTGGCGGGTCGCCACGGTGATCGCCACCGCCGCGCCCACGCCCACCGCAGGGTCCGAGGCCGCCGTGCCCTTGACCACGCTGGCATCCGCCGTGATCGAACTGTCGGAATCCGCCTGGGATTCGACCGTCACCGCTCCGGCGGTCGAGGTCAGCGCACCGGTCGCCGTCACCTGGGCCAGCACGCCGCCATTGATCACCGACAGCGCCAGCGCCGCCGCAAGACCGAAACTGCCCGAAGAGCCCTGGGCCGCCGGCGCGGTCGCCGAAGTGCCCTGCAAGCCATTGGCAAAGCCCAGTTGGCTGCCCATCTGCCCCGTGGCATCCGAAGCCCCCGTGCCCGTCGTCGCCTCGGACACGCCCTTGGCCGAAGCCACGGCCCCCGCGATGATATCGGTCTTCTGCGTGGCGGTCAGAGAGATATCCCCCTCGGCCACCAGGGCCCGCGCGACACTGACCGTCGCGGTCTGCGCGTCGATCACCAGGGCCACCGTGACGCCGAGCGCCGCCGTCGTGGCACTGGCGGCAGAGCCCGCATTGACCGTCACGGTCAGGGTGTCCAGCGCCGAAAGCGTGGCCTTGCCCGTGGTCGTCGCAGCCCCGCCTTGCAGCTCGGTCAGGGCCGAGCCCGTGGCCGAGACGATCAGCACAGAGGGCGCAATCGCCACCTTGCCGCCCGCCGCACCGGCCTGGGCCGCCCCGGTCACCGTGGTATCGGAACTGCTGGACATCGCAAGCAGACCCAGGGCCGAGAGCCCGGCCCCCGCCTCGACCGAGGTCGTGGCGTCGATATCGGCCAGGGTCAGCGCAAGCGCGGCCCCGATGCCCAGGCCGCGCCCCTTGACGCTGGTCGCATCCGCCGTCGCCGTGGTGGACAGGAAGGTCTTGCGGGCCGATGCCAGCGAAACATCGCCCCCCGAAGCCGAGCTGCCCGCCGCCATCCGCGCCGTGGCATCGACATTGCCCTTGGTCAGGGCAAAGGCCCCGGTCAGCGCCGCCGTCGAGGCGCCAAGATCGCCCGAACCCACGCCGGAAACGGCCCGGGTGGTGATCTGGTCGCGCAGGGTCTCGGACTTGTCATCGGCCATGCCCGCTTCAAGGCTCAGGGCCTTGGCGGCGGAAAGCGTGCCCTCCACCAGCGCCTGGACCGAGGTCGAGGCCACGGTGATCGCCACGGCCGCCCCGATCCCGACCGAGGGCCGCGTCGTCGCCGATTGCGCGACGACCGAACCATCCGCCACCGTCTCGCCATCGACATCGGCCAGGGCCCGGGCAGAGATCTCATCGGCCGAAACCAGCGGCACCGCACCGACCTGCACCAGCGAGGACCCGCCCAGCAGCCCCAGCGCCACGGCGGCGCCCAGGCCGAAGCCACCCTCCGCCCCCTGTGCCGAGGGCAGACCCGTGGCCAGCCCCGAGCCCTGACCGCTGGCAAAGGCCGACATTTCGGCGGTCTGTTCATCCGCCGTGTCCGTCGAGCTGCCTGCGGGCTGCGACACGCCCGCCGCCGAGGCTTCGGCCTTGGTCTTGCCGTCCATGATCAGGCTCGACACAAGCGAAATCCCCGTCGCCGTGACGCCGCGCTGAACCGTCACGGCAGCGGAATCCTCAAGACTGGACAGGGCAAAGGACAGGCCCAGCGCGGCGGTGGAGGCCGCCGCCGAAGACCGGGATTCCGTCGTGGAATCGACCTTGTTGGTGGCCTGAAGGCTCAGCGGGCCCGAAAGGCTGATCGCCGCTCCGGCAGGCAAGGCGACCCGGGCCACGGTGTCGGAAATCGTCATGGCGACCGAGGGCGTGACGGCCACGCCCGCTCCGGCCACACCGGCCTGGCCGCGCGTCGTGATCAGCCGGTCGCTGTCGGCCTGCATGGCCAGGCTCACCACCCCGGGACTGGCCAGGCCTCCGACCGTGGCCGTGGTCTGACCCTTGACCAGCGAGAGGCCGAAGCCGATGCCGATGCCGGCCCCCGTCGCCTTGCCAGAGCCCGCGCCCAGTTTCGCATCCGCCGTGGCCAGGGTATCGACCGTCACCGCCGAAGAGGCCGCCAGCCGCAGCGCTCCGCTGACCGAGGCGCCATCGGCCAGGAGCGCCGTCGTCTCCAGCCGCTCTTGCGTCAGGGCAAAGGACCCGGCCAGGCCAAAGCTCGAGGCGCCAGAGCCCGCAACCGCCTTGGTCGTCAGAACCGAACGACCGGGCGAGGAAAGGTCCGCGCCGTCGCCCTCGGTCGCCGAGATCACCGCGCCGCCGTCGATGTTGCCCAGGACCTCCGCCGTCGTCGGCAGTTCGGCCAGGTTCAGCGCCACCGCCGCGCCCACGCCGATGTTGACCGCCTTGTCCGCCGAGGCAACGACGACGGAGCCATCGGCCGTCACGGTCGCATCGACATCCGTTCCCGCCGTCACCGAGGCGTTGCCGCCCTTGACCCCGCCCGAGGCGCTGACCCGCGCCGTCGTCGAGCCGTGCTGCAAGCCGATGGCCAGGGCTGCGGCCAGGCCCATCTGGCCCTGGGTCGTGTTGGCCGAAGGGGTCGAAAGACCCGTCCCTGCCTCTTTGCCCGCAAAATCGGTCGCCGCCGTGCCCTGCTGATCGGCATTGGTGGCGCTGCCCGACTTGGCCCCGCCCGAGGCCGCAATCGCCACCGTCGAGGTGTCCAGCATCTGCCGCGCCGAGAAACTGGCCGAGGGCGCCGCGATCACGCGGTCCAGTTGCACCAGGGCATCCTGCTGCCCCAAGCTCAGCGCCACGGAAGCGCCCACCGCCGCCGTCGAGCCGAAAGCGCTGCCCTGGGCCGTGGTCGTCACGGTCTCGCGGTGAAGAAGGCTGGCCGAGATGCCCTTGGCCAGGTCCATGTCGGGCCCGCCGCGCAGGGCCAGGGTCGAGTCGTTGTCCGAAAGAGTCATGGCAAAGGCGGGAGAGGTGGCGATCCCGCCCGCTGCCCCGCCCTGCGCCGTGGTGATCGCTGCCGTCACCGTGTCGATGGCCATCGAAAGGTCACCGGACAGGACCGAAACAGAGGCGCCAAGGTCAAGCGTGATGTCGGAATCGCGGTTCGACAGGTTCAGCGCCACCGAAGCGCCGACGCCGACAGTCGCCGTCCCGGTCACAGCCGCCTTGGCCGTGGCGCGGTCGATGGCATTGGCGCGCAGGTTCATCTGCACCGGCGCCGAGGCGACCAGGGCCGAGCCCGTCGCCAGCACGATCCGGCGGCTGTCGTCCACGTCGTTCAGCGCCAGGGCTCCCGCCACGCCGGCGACCTTGGTCGACCCCGCGCCCGAGGTCGCATTGGCCTCGACGACCGTGGGGCTGCGCAGATCGCGCTCTCCGACCTCGATGGTCAGGGGGGAGGCCGTGGAAACCTTGCCGAAAACATGCACCGATTCCAACGAGTTGGCCAGGTTCATCGCCACAGCCGCCGCCACGGCGCCCGAAGCGGTCGAGGCATCGGCCGTGGTCACCAGGCTTTGCGTCCCGCGCGCCGAGATCAGCGCGGCCGGCCCGTCCAACGCCAGGTCCGAGGCGATGAGGACGCTGGATTCGTGCTGGGCCCGGGTGATGGCCACCGCGGCCGCCACGGTCACCGCCCCATCGGGCGTCCTTGCGTTGGCAGCGGCCAGTTGCCCCTCCGACCGCGTCGAACCGGTGCCCGTCGCGCCGCCCGTCCCGGCCTTGGCCGTCGTGGTCACCGTGTTCGAGCCATCCGCCGAGATCATGGCTCCCGCGCCGACCTTGACGCTGGAGCTGCCGACCAGCCGGGTCTGGGTCAGGCTGTCGATGAAGCTGACCGCCGTCATGGCCCCGGCACTGGTGGCCGTCGAGGCCAGCCCATCCGCCAGGGTCTGCACCGACCCGCGATGCAAGGCCTGGACCGTCGCCTCGGTCGCTGCCGCGATGGCGCTGTCTTCCAGGTGAACCTCGGTCCGGTTGCGCATCTGCGCATAGGCCAGGGCCGCATCGACGCCCGAGCTGCTGCCCGCCGCCGCCGTCGCCGTCACATTCACCGCCGAGAAGCTGTTGGCCTGGACAAAGACGCTGGAGGTCGCCGCCGTCAGGTTGACACCGATCAGCGAGATCTGTGCCGAGACATTGGACCCGCCGACCGCAATCGTGCTGGCATTGACCGTGGTCGTCATCTCGACCACCGAACGGATCGAGACCGAGCCGGAGGTGATCGTCGTCCCCTTCATCGTGACGAGGGCCGAACCCGTGTCGATCGAGGCGCCGATCCCGCCGATCGTGCCGCCAACCGCAATGGGCGTGGCCTGGGCCAGGAAAGACACCGCCCCATCCGACTTGGTCTGAATGATGAAGGCCCCGGCCTCCAGCGTCTCGGCCTGGAGGCTCAGCGCCAGGCTGCCGAAGCCCAGGCCGCTGGTCACCGTGATGCTGCCCTGGCCCGCGCCCTCGGCCACCGAAACCGTGCCATTCGCCTGCGTGAAGGAGAAGGCGAGACCCGCGTTGAAGGTCACCAGCGTGACGCCGCGCGACTGGCTGATCGTCATGGCCTCGGCCAGGCCCGAGCCGATGGCGCTGCGGGCCGTGGCCGTGGTCAGGTCCGAGACGGTCTCGACATTGGCAATCGCCGTGACGCGGGTGATCAGGCCAGAGTTGACCGAAAGCGAAGCCGTGGTGGTGCCGGTCGCCGTCATCGTGGTCGAAAGCGCGCCCCCGGTGATGCGGACCTGGTCCGTCCCGCCCGCCCCGTCGATGCCCGAGCTGAGAGAGCCCACGGAGGACAGGGTGAAGAGATCGGAACCCGAGGTCCCGGTCAGCGCCTCGACCGACGAGAAGCCCAGGCCCAGCGCCGTGCCGGTGTTCAGACCCGTGACCGCATAGGCCCCCTTGGCCGCGCCGATGATGCGGTCCGTGCCGCCTCCGCCGATGATCGTTCCGGTGACGCGTCCGGTGAAATCCGAGGTGATGGTGACGCGGTCGTTCAGCGAAGACAGGGTCAGGGTGATGTCCGACACATCGACCAGCGCCCGGCTCTGGATCAGCGCCCCGGTCGTGGCATTGGTCAGCTGCACCGTGGGCACACCCAGCACATCGACGATGCCGATGGCCAGGTTCTGCGCGATCAGGGGCGCAGCGGTGAAGGTGAAGGGCGTCGCCGACAAGAGAAGCCGGGGCTCGAGCGTTTCGAAGAAGAGGGGCGGCAGACTGGGCTCCGTCTTGCGGGTCAGGGCCTGCCAGAGCCTTGGGGCCCGCAGTTTCCGACGGGAGGCGCGATTGCCGAAAGCCGTAAGGAAGTTCTGGAAGCCCATGTCTGCCCCGCGAAAAAATGACCCGAAAACAGGTCGGTAAATGAAATGGACCCCGCGAAAGGCGAGGTGGTTGCCAGAAGCCTAGCTCGAAGACCGATTCTGGGCAAGTTTTATTGAGGTTTCATTAACCAATCAGCCCGTCGGCAGGTCCAGCGCGCAGCGAAAACCGGCGGTGATCTTGCCCTCGGGATTGGGCAGTTCCAGGCGGATCCGGAAGGTCCCCGAGGCGGCATCGACGAAGCCATCGACCACCGAGACCTCGGCCGAGACGCGCAGATCGGCGGGGCTTTGCAAGATCACCTCCAACCGGTCGCCCCGCTTCACGCGGCCAAAGGCGGTGTCCGGCGCGATGACCTCGACATGCAGGGGATCGAGCCGGGCGACGCGAAAGACCGGCTGACGGTCGACGAACTCGCCCTGCTCGGCCAGGCGGTCGACGATGACGCCGTCGATCGGGCTGTAAAGCCGCCGCTGATCCAGAAGCGCGGCATTGCGCTCGATCTCCAGCGCGGCGGCGGCTTGGGTCTCTTGCCGGTCGCGGAGCTCGTTGGCGGCCTGGTCGCGCTCCAGCCGGGCGAGGTCGGCATCGGCCTGGGGCGCAAGGCCCTTGTCGGCCAGGGACTGCACCCGCTCCAGGCTTTTCGTTGCCGCCTCCAGCCGGGCCTGGGCCGCGTCGATGGCCGCATGGGCCCCGGCGCGCTCTTGGGCGAATTTCAGCGCGACCTCTTCGACCGTGGTGTCCAGCCGGGCCAGCATGTCGCCCTTGTGGACGACCGAACCGCGATCCCCCGCCGCTTCGGCGATCAGGCCGGGCACGGCGAAGACCAGGTCGACCTGGGCGCTTGGGGTCACGAGGCAATCCACGACCTCGGCCCGGGCGCCCGAGGCCAGAACGCAGAATGCCACGACCCATGCCCCTTGTCTCACAGCCGCCCCCAATGCCTTGCCCAAAACCTTTCAGGAGGATTGACAACAAAATCCGATTCCGCAAGCCTTGGCGCCAGTGCTTTCGTTATTCCATTTTGACATCCCCTGGAGGAGCCATGACCAAACAACTTCTGTTCTACGAGCTGGTGACGCCGATTTCCCTGTCGCGCCATGCCGACTGGTCTGTCGCGCCGATCACCGATTTCAGCTTTGCCGCCGCGACGAACTCCGTCCCGGTGACGATCCCCGAGTTCCTTCTGGCCGCGCAGGAATATCCCATCGTCTTCACCCTGGACGGCGAAGAGGCCGTGCCGGTCGCCATCCTGGGCTTCGACAAGGACGCAGGGCTTTTCGTCAATGACAAGGGCTGGGATGCGCGCTATGTGCCCGCCTTCGTCCGCCGCTATCCCTTTGTTTTCTCGTCCTCCGAGGATGGGCAGACCTATACTTTGTGCATCGACGAGGCCTGCACGGCCATCGACCGCAGCGGCGCCAAGGGCGAGAAGCTTTTCGACAATGGCGAGCGCACGGCTTACCTGTCGCGGATGCTGGATTTCGTGAACGCCTACCAGACCGAGCACCAGCGGACGCGCGCCTTCGGCAGGCTTCTGGCGGGCCTGGGTGTGCTGGAGCCGCATGAGGCGCGGGTGACCCGTCCGGGCGGCGGGCAATCGGCGCTTTCGGGCTTCCACGTGGTGAACCGCGAGAAGCTGCGGGAACTGCCGGCCGATAAGCTGGCCGAACTGGTCAAGACCGATGCGGCCGAGCTGATCTATCTGCACCTGCAGTCCATGGCCAACTTCGAGAAGCTGGTGGCGCGGCTGCCTGCGGCGGAAGCGGCCTGAACAGGGCCAAGGCCGGGTTTAGACCGGGCCCGTATACTCGAAGAGAAGACAGGACACGTCATCGGGAAAATCCTGTCCGCCCGTATGGTCGGACAGGTCCCACATCAGGGATTCCAGAAGCTCGTTGCCCTGCAAGCCCGCGGAACCACGCAGGATTTTCGCCAGACCCTCTTCGCCAAGGTCGCCCGTCGGGCCTGGGCATTCGGTCACGCCATCCGACACGAGGAAAAGCCGGTCGCCGGGCAAAAGCACCGAAGAGACGGTCTGGTAATCCGCCCCCGGGATCAGACCAATCGGCATCCCGCCATTCCCCAGCCGGTCCACCGCCCCCGTGCGCCGCAGGATCAAGGGATGGGGATGGCCCGCCTGGACCAGGTGCAGCTCGCCCGAAATCAGGTCGATCTCGGCATAGGCCAGGGTGAAATACTGCTCGACCTGCACATCCTCCAGCATCATGCGGTTGAGCCGGGTTGCGACCTCATCCGGGGGGAAGGCGTCGCGGGCACCTTCGGATGTCAGGGTCAGGGCGATGTTCTGATCCGGCGCGCCCGAGGACAAAAGCCCCGCCAGCCGCGCCGTCATCATGGCACTGGCGACGCCATGGCCGGAAACATCCACCGAAAACAAGGCGATGCGGCGTTCGTCGATGATGAAGGACCCGGCAAGGTCGCCCCCCACATGGCCCGAGGGCTGGATCATCAGCCAGGCTTTGCCAAGGCCGAAGTCGATATAGCGGTCGCGCACCAGCGACTGTTGCAGCTTGCGCGCCTCGATCAGGTCGCGGTCGAGCGAATCATAGAGCTTCTGGATCTGGCCCAGCGTGGTCGAGACAAGTTGGTTCTTGAAGATCAGCTCGTTCTGCATCGAAACGATTCGCTGCCCCGCCCGCAGCCGCGCCCGCAGCTCGTCGGAATTGACCGGCTTGGACAGGAAATCGTCGGCCCCATTCTCCAGCCCATCCGCCACCTCGGCTTTTTCGGATTTCGAGGTCAGGAGGATGAAATAGCCATAGCTTTCATGCGGCAGGGCGCGGAAGGCCTGGCAGAATTCAAGCCCCGTCATGCCGGTCATCACCCAGTCCGACAGGACGATGTCGAACTTTTCGCTGCGGCAGAACTCCAGCGCGGCCTCACCCGACTCGGCCTCGGTCACCAGGTAACCCCAGCGTTCGAGCTGCATCGTCAGGATGCGGCGCTGCGCCCGGCTGTCGTCGACGACCAGGACGCGCACCGGGCTGGCCGGGGCGTCAAGGGACGAATCGTCTGCTTTGGTCGGCGAGGGCATCATCAACAAGGGCCTGATTTCGGAGCGGTTTTACCCGGTTCAGACCCTGTTCTCCCCCAGCGCGGGTTAAGGCGTGGTGAAGACTAAAACTCTCGCGAACCCGGGGCGGATTAACGCGCTGTTCATACGCGGCTGGCACGATGTCCCTGGGTGAAGTGAATGGGGTAGGACCATGACTGACGATCGGTTGATCGACTGGGCGCGTGTGCGCGAATTGCGCTATGAAATCGGCGAAGATGGCTTTGAAGAGGTCGTCGGCCTCTTCCTGGACGAGGCGGATGAGACCGTCGCGCGGCTGTCTCCCGATGTGGGCGCCAAGAAATTCGCCGCCGACCTGCATTACCTGAAGGGGGCGGCGCTGAACCTGGGCTTCCAGGCCCTGGCCGCCTGCTGCCAGGACGGCGAAAGGCGGGCCAACCAGGGTGACCTTTCGGTCGATCTTGACCTTCTGCGGTCCACCTATGCCGAAAGCCGGGCAAGATTCCTTGGCGGACAGGAAGAAGCCTTCGCAGCCTGACTTGTGACGCGGCGCCAAAGGGATTATTCCCGCCCGGAACCCTTTGCCGGAGCGTCCCATGTCCTTCAAGCCGAAGAAAGTCGTCCTTGCCTATTCGGGCGGGCTCGATACGTCCATCATCCTGAAATGGCTGCAGACCGAATATGGCTGCGAGGTGGTGACCTTTACCGCCGACCTCGGCCAGGGCGAAGAGCTGGAGCCGGCGCGGCAGAAGGCGATCCTGATGGGGATCGAGGAGAAGAACATCCATATCGTCGACGTGCGCGAGGAATTCGTGCGCGACTTCGTCTTCCCGATGTTCCGGGCGAATGCGCTTTACGAGGGGCTCTACCTGCTGGGCACTTCGATTGCGCGGCCCCTGATCTCGCAGCACCTGGTGCGCATCGCGCATGAGACCGGGGCCGACGCGGTCGCCCATGGCGCGACGGGCAAGGGCAACGACCAGGTGCGGTTCGAGCTTTCCGCCGCCGCCCTGGACCCCGCGATCAAGGTCATCGCGCCCTGGCGCCTGTGGGACCTGACCTCGCGCACCAAGCTTCTGGAGTTCGCCGAGGCGAACCAGATCCCGATCGCCAAGGACAAGCGCGGCGAAGCGCCTTTCAGCGTCGATGCGAACCTGCTGCACACCTCCTCCGAAGGCAAAGTGCTGGAGAACCCGGCGGAAGAGGCGCCGGAGTTCGTCTATCAGCGCGTGACGCCGGTCGAACAGGCTCCGAACACGCCGGAATATGTCGAGATCACCTTCGAGAAGGGCGATGCGGTCGCGATCAATGGTGAGGCCCTGTCGCCCGCCACGATCCTCGCCCGTCTGAACGAGATCGGCGGCAAGCACGGCGTGGGTCTGTTGGACCTGGTGGAAAACCGCTTCGTCGGGATGAAGTCGCGCGGGCTCTATGAGACCCCCGGCGGCACGATCCTCCTGGAGGCTCACCGTGGCATCGAGCAGATCACGCTGGACAGCGGCGCGGGTCACCTGAAGGACTCGATCATGCCGCGCTATGCCGAGCTGATCTACAACGGCTTCTGGTTCAGCCCCGAGCGTGAGGCGCTGCAGGCGCTGATCGACAAGACGCAGGAACATGTCTCGGGCACGGTGCGGGTCAAGCTCTACAAGGGCTCGGCGCGGACGGTGGCGCGGTGGTCCGATGCCAGCCTCTATAGCGAAAAGCACGTGACCTTCGAGGAAGACGCCGGCGCCTATGACCAGAAGGACGCCGAGGGCTTCATCCGCCTGAACGCGCTGCGGCTGAAGCTGGTGGCAACGCGCAACGCGCGGGTCAAGAAGTAGCCCACTCCGCAAGACCAAAGGCGCCCCGGGCTTGACTTGGGGCGCCTCTTGTTTCGGGCCTCAGATGAACTGCAAATCGCCCGCGACGAGGGCGGTGAAGTTCAGCAGCGTGATCTGCTCGCCCCCCGCAAAGGTCAGGACGGTATTGCCCCCCACCACGGCAGCATGGGCGGTCAGGACTTCGGCCGCCGTCAGCTCGCCCTCGGCCAGCCAAAGCGCGTGATCCAGCCGCAGGAAGTCATCAGCGGCGAAGTCGATGGCGCGGTCGAGGCCACCACCCCGGCGCAGGATGAAGACATCGGCCCCCGCACCGCCTCCGAGCGTGTCGTTGCCCGCGCCGCCGTCCAGCCTGTCGCCATCGAGCCCGCCGTAAAGCTGATCCGCCGCCGCCCCGCCGCGCAGGACATCGCGCCCGGCCTCCCCGCGCAGGAAGTCCGACCCTTCGCCGCCCGAGATCCCGTCCGCCCCGTCACCGCCGAAGAAGGAATCCGCCCCCGCCCCGCCCGAGAGCATGTCATTGCCGCCGCCTCCGGTCAGGGTGTCATTGCCCGCCCCGCCATAGATCGCGTCATTGCCGAGTTTCCCGTCGATGAGGTCATTGCCCGCAAGCCCCGCGATGGCGTCATGCGTGCCCGTGCCATTGATCGCATCCGAGCCGCCGGTCGGCTGCAAGCCTCCGCTGGTGGACGAGAGCGTCAGGGTCACGGCATGCAGCGTGTCGCTGATGCCGTTGACCGGATTGGCGCCGAGATCGGTATAGGTCAGGATCACCCGCCCGTCGTTGAAGGCGGTCAGATGCGGGTCGGTCTGGTCTCCGGCGAGCGCGTTGCCCTGGATGATGACCGTGGTTCCCAGTTGCTGGGCATCGGAATCGAAATGCGCGGCCAGGATATCCAGACCATTCGCGCCCTGTGTCACCCAGGCGACAACGAAGGTCCCGTCCTGCAGCGCCACGACGTCGTAATCCGGCTTGCCGGTGTTCAGCGTGATGGCGCTGTTCAGCGTGGCGGTTCCGATCTGCGCGCCCCAGGCGGTGAAGCTTTGCAGCACGAGGCGCGAGGCGGCGGCGCCATTCGGGACAAGGGCCGTCAGAAGGAAGCCGCCCTGGGTAAAGGCCTCGGGGTCGGTCGGGCTGTAAAGGCCGGGGTTGGTGGCGGTCACCCGCACATCCTTGGCGAGCGCGCCAAGCAGCGTGCCGAAGAAAACCGGCTCCACCAGGCCGGGGATGCCGACCGGGGCGCCGTTGACCGAGGAATCCGACAGCCGCAGGATCGCCGTCCCGTTTGCCGTCTTGCCCGAGATGACGAGATTGCCTCCGGCCAGCTGGGTGACGGCGGTGATCTCGGCATAGCCCGCGGCGTCGAGGTCGTCGATCAGGCCATCGACCTGGCCCGTCGGGTCATAGACCGTGACGGTATTCCCGTTGGAAATCGCGGCCACAGAGCCATTTGACAGGCCGGTGATGAAGTTCTTCGTCTCGGCCGCGCCAGGCTGATCGGGATCGAGATCGACCGAGGTCACCGGGCCGTTGCCATAGTCGACCGGGACGACATTCCCCGCTCCGTCATAGCGGACCATGAAAGTGTCGGTGTCGCTGAAGGAGGTCCCCCAGGTGAGCGTGGAGTCGTAGGAGATCACGAAGCCGCCCCCTGCGAGGGGGGCCACCCTGGGATTGGCCTGGACACCGGGAGAGAAGAGGTTGACCTGGATCGCCTCTCCGACCGCGGTGCCGTCGGCGTTGTAGATCCGGGCGAAGATCGCGCCATCGGTGTCGGCGATGCCCTCGACCGGGCGGCCCAGGACCTCTTGCCAGACGACGACATAGCGGCCGTCGGTCAGGGTGGTGATGTCGGTGCTGCGGCCGGTCGCGTCCAGGCCGAGGGATTCAATGAGGAATGTGCTGCTTTGGGCGGAAATCGACATGGCCTGCTCGTTTTTATTGTTTCTGGGGCGGACGATATCCGCTGGCCTTGGCCTGTCAAGAAAACCGCCCCTCGGGTCAGACGAATTTCCTCAGGGCCTCGTAATGCGGCAACGCCTGGTCGCAGAGGCGTTGCAGGTTGGGAGGGAGGTCGGGCAGCGGGCCCTCGGGGTCGCCGAAGCCGGTGGAGGCATGGACGGCGTTGTACCAATGCGGCGCCCAGGCGCCGTCGAAGGGTTTCGGGCCCGCGGGCCAGGAGAGCATCTTTTCGGTGAAAGGGATGTTCAGCCGGGCGCAGAGGCGGGAGAGGGTTTCGCGCGGGGTGGCGCGGATATCGGCGCTGTCGACGACCGGGGGGGTCTGGCCGGTCATTTGGGCCACTTGGTCGAAGAGCTCGGATTGCTGGGTGAAGCCGATGTCGGAGAGCGTCGGGGATTCGCGCTTTTGGGCATAGGAGGCGATGACCCGGGCGGGGTGGCGGATCAGGAAGGCGTTGGTGAGGTGCTTGAGGAAGCCCCGGTCGAAGCTGGGGATCATGTGGAGCGTCATGTGTTTTTGGTAAAACAGGCTCTGTGATGGCGATTTCATGCAGAGGGCGGCGACGCGGGCCGGGTCGGGCTCTCCGGCTGCGATGACCTCTGGGGCCATTGGGTGGGGGAGTTTCGTGGCCTGAAGATAGGTGGCGTAGAAGGGTTCATCCCAGACGGCGCAGTCTCCGCGCGCCGCGAAGGCGTAGAGCATGGCGGTGGAGAGGTTGCGCGGGCCGCTCCACATGGCGATTATTTGGGTCATGGTGGTCCTTGGTGGCTGAGCGCCGGGGGTTTCACACCCCCGGACCCCCGTGGGATATTTATGAAAAGATGAAAGGGATGGGGGCGTGCTTGCGGGTCATGCGCCGACCAATTGCTTGTAGAGCGCGCGGATCTTTTCGGTCATGGGGCCGAGTTGGCCGGTGCCGATGGTCCTGCCGTCGATCATGCCGACCGGGGTTTGGGCGCCGAAAGTGCCGGTCAGGAAGGCCTCATCCGCCGAATAGGTTTCGACGAGGGAGAAGTTCTTTTCCTTCACGGTTATGCCGTTGGCGCGGCAGAGGTCGATGACCTTCTGGCGGGTGATGCCGTTCATGCAGTAGTCGCCGGTGGAGGTCCAGACCTCTCCCTTCCTCACGATGAAGAAGTTGCAGGCATTGGTCGTGTTCACGAAGCCATGGATGTCGAGCATCAGCGCCTCATCCGCGCCGGCTTTTTCGGCGGCAATGCAGGCCAGGATGCAGTTGAGTTTCGAGTGGGAGTTCAACTTGGGGTCCTGGGTCATCGGCAGGCCGCGCAGGTGGGGCACGGTGGCGAGGCGGATGGGCCTTGGGAGCTTTTGGCGCGAGTGTTCCATGATGATCGTCATGGTCGGGCCTTGTTGCGAGAGCCTGGGGTTCTGGAAGGGGCGGGTCTTCACCCCCCGCGTCACCATCAGGCGGGCATGGGCGTCGGTCACCATGCCATTGGCCGCTTGCGTGTCTGTGACGGCCTTTTTGACCTCTTTCTTGGTGCGGGCGATGTCGAGGTCGATGGCCTTGGCGGCCTCGAAGAGGCGGTCGATATGTTCGTCGAGGAAGGTCCATTTCCCGTTGTAGAGGCGAATGCCCTCCCAGACGCCGTCGCCCAGCATGAAGCCCGAGTCATAGACCGAGACCAGGGCCTGGGCCTTGGGGACGATCTTGCCGTTCAGCCAGATCAGGATTTCCTCGTTGCGGGCGTCTTCTTCGGCCTGGTGGGTGGATACTTCGGTCATTGGTCCTCAAGCCGTCTGGGCGATGTCGGGGTTGTAGAAGTCGCGAACCCAGGGGCGGGCGCGGGAGAAGGCCTCGAAACGGTCGGGGAAGCCGTCGTGCAGGGTGGCGAGCAGCGTTCCGACCAGCTCGCCCTGGTTCATCGCCCGGGCGCACCAGAGCATGCGGATCAGCACGGCCCAATCGCTGGGATCGGCGCGATAGGCGCAGTAGAGAGCGGCCAGGGTCTGGGCCCTGTCGCCCTGGTGGTCGGCCAAGTCGGCCATGGCCAGGGACAGGCCGGTGTGACCCTCGGCCAGGTGCTTATGTGTCTCGAACAAGGCCCGGGCGCGGTCATATTCGCCAAGTTGCATCAGGGTCTGACCCAGGATTTGGACCTCGGCGGCGGTCTGGAACTCGGGGATCTGGTCCAGAAGCGCCACCACGACGGACATGACGCGGGCGAGGCCCAGGCGCGAGAGATGGACGGGGACGATGCCGTCCTCGGAGAAGAGGGGCTCGCGGGTCGGGTCCTCGGCGTCGAAATCGGCGAAGAAGGTCAGGTAGCGGCAGCCGGATACGGCGGCCAGGGGCCAGAAGTCGCTCCAGCGGTATTGCGCGGTTTGCAGGGTGCCAAGCTCGATGACGGTGGCGTCGGGCGGGGCGAAGAGCATGTTGGTGAAACCGGCGCCGTGGTAGGAGATCATCATCTCGGCCCCCGCCATCAGGGCGATCTGGTCCAGGGGCGCCAGACGCTCGAAGGCCACGGATTCGAAGCCGAAAAGGCGGAGCATGTCGAGGATCTCGTCCTCTCCCTTCATCCGCCGGTCGCGGGCTTCGCCTTCGCGGGTGACCCAGAAGCGCTTGGGCAGGTGGGAGGTGTCGCGGCCCTGGATCGCCTTCAGCGCCCGGGCGCGGAGCTTGAAGAGCGAGGAGTCGACCGCATGGCCTGCGAGGATGGCGTGGGAGGCGCGGGTGGCGCGGCGGCCCTTCCAGGCGCCGACCGGGGGGAATTCGTGTTCGAAAGCGTCAAGTTCGGCGTTGGAGAACTGGTAGAGCGAGGCGGTGAAGTTGTAGGGCACGACGACCGCGTCGTGATGTGCGGGGCTGCGGTCGAAGATCACGCGGGGGGAGAGTTCGGGGAAGAGGGCCTCGACGAAGGCGCGGGTGAAGGCGCGGGTCTTGTCCTCGTTGTTCGGGAAATGCAGGTAGATCGGGCCCTTGAGGCCGGTCTCCTCGACCAGGCAGAGCTGGCACAGGCTTTCGGTCAGGAAGTGGTAGTAGTTGAAGGTGTTGCGGCACTCGATGGCGATGGGGGTCTCGGGGGGGAGGGTCGGCGCCAGGGTCAGCTGGCGGGGGCCGGGGACGGCTTGCAGGCGGGTGAAGTGATCGGCCAGGGTCGTGTCGCCCTCGGGGTCGACCTCTTCGTTCTCCCAGACATAGCGGTTCAAGAGCCTCAGGCCCGCTGCGCCCGAGATCAGGCAGCGGTCGCCTTGGGTGACCCAGGACTTGCGGAACCAGACATCGGTCAGATGGACCGGGACGGTCGCGGTTTCCAGCGCGCGGGTGAACATGCGGTCGCGCTTGGTGGCGGAAAGGGTGGCGGTGATGCGCTCGGCGATGGACGGGTGTTCGGAGGCCACGAAGCCATGGATGCGGCCGGCGGGGATCGACCGCCAGAGGAACTTTGGCTGACGCAGGACATGGAAGCCGGGGGCGTGGAACGGGTCGAGGATCAGGTCCTCGGGGGGCAGGTCGAAGTGGATCTGGTTCTGCATGGACGCGCCCGATTGTTTCCGGGGCGAGAATAGCAAAGGAGGCGGGGCTTACCAGTGGCTTGACGGGTTCCCTTTTCGCCTTGGCGGTGGTTTTGTGACCGGATAAGGGGAGGGGCCCATGTCCGACGACGTCACGCCGATGATGGCGCAATATCTGGAGATCAAGGGGCAGCATCCGGGGGCTTTGCTCTTCTACCGGATGGGGGATTTCTACGAGATGTTCTTCCAGGACGCGGTCCTGGCCTCGGAGGCTTTGGACATTGCCCTGACCAAGCGGGGGACACACCAGGGGGCTCCCATCCAGATGTGCGGCGTGCCGGTGCATAGCGCGGAAGGCTACCTGCTGGCGCTGATCCGCAAGGGGTTTCGGGTCGCGATTGCCGAGCAGATGGAGGACCCGGCGGAAGCGAAGAAGCGCGGCTACAAGGCGGTCGTGAAGCGCGATGTCGTGCGGCTGGTGACGCCGGGGACTTTGACCGAGGACACTTTGCTGGAGGCGCGGCGGGCGAATTACCTTTGCGCTTTTGCCGAGGTTCGGGAGGAGGGCGCGCTGGCCTGGGCGGATATCTCGACCGGTGAGTTTCGGGTGATGACTTGCCCGGGGGCGCGGCTCGGGGCGGAGCTGGCGCGGTTGGGGCCTCGGGAAGTGCTGGTCAGTGAGGCGCGGGAGGCGACCTGGCGCGAGGTTGTCGAGGAGGCGGGGGCTCAGGTTACGGCCTTGGGGCGGGGGTCGTTTGATTCCTCGGGCTCGGAGGCGCGGGTGGCGCGGCTCTATGGCGTGGCGGGGTTGGCTTCGTTCGGGGCTTTCACGCGGGCCGAGGTTTCGGCCATGGGGGCTTTGGTCGATTACCTGGAGTTGACGCAGCGGGGGAAGCTGCCGCTGTTGCGGGCGCCTGTGCGGGAGGCTTCTGGCGGCACGGTCCAGATGGATGGGGCGACGCGGCGGAACCTGGAGCTGACGCAGGCCCTGTCGGGCGGGCGGGAGGGGTCGCTGCTGTCGGTGATCGACCGGACGGTGACCTCGGCCGGGGCGCGGCTGTTGGAGGCGCGGTTGGGCTCTCCGTCGCGGGATGTGGCGGTGGTGCGGGAACGGCTGGGGCGGGTGGCCTGGGTGATCGAGGGCGACCGGCACGGGCTGCGTGACGCTTTGCGGATGGTGCCGGATATGGACCGGGCGCTGTCTCGGCTGGCACTGGAGCGCGGGGGGCCTCGGGACCTGGCGGCGGTGCGGGCTGGGCTAGTGGGGGCGGCGCGGGTGGCTGCGCTGGTCGCAGGGGGGCCTTTGTTTGACGAGGCTTTGTTGGGACATGAGGAGCTGGTGGGGCTCTTGGAGGCGGCCCTGGTGGCGGAGCCGCCTTTGCTCGCACGGGATGGGGGGTTCGTGGCGGAGGGGTTTCATGCCGAGCTCGACCAGACGCGGCGGCTGCGCGATGAGGGGCGCGGGGTTGTCGGCGAGATGCAGGCGGAGTTTGTCGCCGAGACCGGGATCGGAAGCCTGAAGATCAAGCATAACAACGTCTTGGGCTATTTCATCGAGACGACGACGACGCATGAGGCCACGATGCGGGGAAATCCGCGCTTCATCCATCGGCAGACGACGGCGAACCAGGTCAGGTTCTCGACCGTGGAGCTCTCGGAGCTGGAGACGCGGATTTTGAACGCCGGGAACCTGGCCTTGGAGATCGAGAAGGGGATCTTTGAGCGGCTGCGGGCGGCGGTGCTGGAGCGGGCAGCGCAGGTGGCGGCGGCGGCGCGGGCCCTGGCGGAGATCGACCTGGCGGCGGGGCTGGCAGAGCTGGCGGTTAGCGAGGACTGGGTGGCGCCGCAGATCGAGGAGAGCCGGGCCTTTGTCGTGGAGGGTGGGCGGCATCCGGTGGTGGAGGCGGCTTTGCGGCGGCAGGGGGTGGCCTTTGTGCCGAATGATTGCGGGCTGACGCAGGCGGGGGTTCCGGCGATCTGGCTGATCACCGGGCCGAACATGGGGGGGAAATCGACCTTCCTTCGGCAGAATGCGCTGATCGCTCTGTTGGCGCAGATGGGGAGCTATGTTCCGGCGCGGAGGGCGGTGATTGGGGTCGTGGGGCAGATTTTCAGCCGCGTGGGGGCGGCGGATGACCTGGCGCGGGGGCGGTCGACCTTCATGGTCGAAATGGTCGAGACGGCGGCGATCCTGAACCAGGCGGATGAAAGCGCCCTGGTGATTTTGGACGAGATCGGGCGGGGGACGGCGACTTGGGACGGGTTGTCGATCGCCTGGGCAGTCTTGGAGAACTTGCAGGCGGTGAACCGGTGTCGGGCGCTTTTCGCGACGCATTACCATGAGCTGACGGCTTTGGCGGGGAAGCTTCAGGGCGTGCGGAATGCGACTTTGGCGGTCAGGGAGTGGGAGGGCGAGGTCGTCTTCCTGCATGAGGTCAAGGAAGGCGCTGCGGATCGGAGTTACGGCGTCCAGGTGGCGCGGTTGGCAGGGCTGCCCATGGCGGTGGTGGAGCGGGCCAAGGTCGTGCTGGAGGCCTTGGAGAAGGGCGACCGGGAGCGGCCCTCGAAAGCCTTGATCGACGATCTGCCGCTGTTCCGGGCGGTGGCGGAGGCTCCGAAACCCGTGGCGAAGGAGAGCCAGGTGGAGAAGCGGTTGAAGGAGGTCAGCGCGGATGAGCTTTCGCCGCGAGAGGCATTGGCGCTGATCTATGAGTTGAAGGGTTTGGCGGGGTGACCCGGGGTATACCCCGGGCTACGCCTTTGCCGAGAGAGCTTTGATGCGGCAGCGGGCGCTCTGGGTCCGCTGCGTAGCTCGGGGTATACCCCGAGGCTTTAGCCGGTGAAGGACGAGACGCCGACTTGCGCGGGGCGCAGGAGGCGGTCGTGGAGCATGAAGCCTTCGGTCATCACCTGGATGATCTGGCCGGCCTTGGTGCCGGGGAGGGGGGCTTCGAACATCGCCTCCATGCACTGCGCGTCGAAGAGGTCGCCGGGCTTGGCCTCGATCGGCTTGACGCCGTGCTTGGACATGACGGCGGTCAGCTCCTTGAGCGTCAGTTCGACGCCCTCAAGCAGGGCGGCATTGGCGGCGCGCTGTTCGTCGGTGACGGCAGCAAGGGCGCGGCGCAGGTTGTCGAAGACCGGCAGGAGGTCGCGGGCGAGGCGGGTGGAGCCGTAGTTCTCGGCCTCGCGGCGGTCGCGGTCGGCGCGCTTGCGGGAGTTCTCGGCATCGGCCAGGGCGCGCATGTAGCGGTCGCGGAGCTCGTCACGCTCGGCCTTCAAAGCCTCGATCTCACCGTCCTGGGCGAGGAATTGTTCCAGTTCCTTGTCAAAGGTCTCGGTTTGCGCTGCGGTCTCTTCAGCCATGGTTCTTCCCTTCTGTGTCAGCCCTTGGCCCTTTCGGAGACCAGCCGCCCGATGAGCTGGGCGGTGAAGTCCACGATGGGGACGATCCGGCCATAGTTGAGCCGGGTCGGGCCGATGACGCCTATGGCGCCGATGATCTTACGGTCGGCGTTCATATAGGGAGAAACGACCAAAGTGGAACCCGAAAGTGAGAAGAGTTTGTTCTCGGAACCGATAAAAATGCGCACACCCTCGCCGGTCTCGGTCATTTCGAGGAAATCGGCGATGTCGCGCTTCTTTTCCAGGTCGTCGAAGAGGATGCGGATGCGGTCGAGGTCGACCTCGGGCGCATTGGGCAGGAGATTCGCCTGACCCCGGACGATGAGACGCTCGCCGCGCTCGCCGGGGTTTTCCCAGAGCGCGAGGCCGGATTCGACCATGGTGCGGGCGAGGCTGTCGATTTCCTGGCGGCGATTGGCGATCTCGGCGGCAATCAGGGGGCGGAGTTCGGAGAGGCGGCGGCCCTCGGCGATGGCGTTCAGGAAGTTGGCGGCTTCGCGGAGGGAGGAAGGGGTTTGGCCCGGCGGCGGGGTGAAGACGCGGTTCTCGACATGGCCATCGGCGAAGACCAGGACGGTGAGGGCGCGGTCGGGGCCGAGCGAGACGAACTCGATATGGCGGAGCGCGGTTTCCTGCTTGGGCGCCAGGACGAGGGAGGCGGAGCCGGTGATGTGGCTGAGCGCGCCGCCGACCTGGTCGAGGAGAGTTGTGACCTCGGTTTCCTCCTGGGGGAGGGCGGATTCGATGCGGGAGCGGTCCTGGGCGTCGATCTCTCCGACCTCGAGCAGGCTGTCGACGAAGAGGCGCAGGCCCACCTGGGTCGGGATGCGGCCGGCGGAGATATGGGGGCTGTCGAGCAGGCCCAGGAACTCCAGGTCCTGCATCGTGTTGCGGATCGTCGCGGCGGAGAGCTTTTCGCTCATCGCGCGGGTCAGGGTGCGTGAGCCCACCGGGTCGCCGTTCGACAGGTAGGATTCGACGACGCGGCGGAAGACCTCACGGGAACGGTCGTTCAGCTCGGAGAGTGGGGGCTTCGGGATCATGGGGGGAATGTAGGGACGGAAGGGGCCCCGCGTCAATCTTGACGCAAGACTCATCGCACCGTCAATCAGGGTTGCGTGAAGGGGGCGGGCGGGCGTAATTGGCCTGTGGATAAGGATGAAAGGTGCGGCATGCGACCCTCGGGACGGAAACTGGATGAGATGCGGGCTGTGGTGATCGAGCCCCATGTGATGAAGCATGCGGAGGGCTCTTGCCTGATCAAGATGGGGAACACGCATGTGCTGTGTTCGGCCTCGATCGAGGACAAGCCGCCGAGTTTCCTGAAGGGGACGGGCCTGGGCTGGGTGACGGCGGAATATGGCATGCTGCCGCGCGCGACGAATTCGCGGACGCGGCGCGAGGCGGCGGCGGGCAAGCAGTCGGGGCGGACGCAGGAGATTCAGCGGCTGATCGGGCGTGCGCTTCGCGCGGGCGTGGATCGCTCGGCCCTGGGGGAGCGGCAGATCGTCATCGACTGCGACGTGATCCAGGCGGATGGGGGGACGCGTTGCGCCTCGATCACCGGGGGTTGGGTGGCTTTGCGTCTGGCGGTGAATGGGCTGTTGAAGGCCGGGACCATCGTCAGCGATCCGATGCTGGATCATGTCGCGGCGGTCTCTTGCGGGATTTATGCGGGCCAGGCGGTGCTTGACCTGGATTACCCGGAGGATTCGGTCGCGGGGACGGATGGGAACTTTGTTCTGACCGGGCGCGGGCGGATGATCGAGCTGCAGATGTCGGCGGAGGGGGCGACCTTTTCGCGCGGTGAGATGGGGGAGCTTCTGGACCTGGCGGAGAAGGGCATCGCGGAGCTGGTGGCCGCGCAGAAGGCGGCCCTGGCATGAAGATCGCGCGGGGCAGCCGGCTTCTGGTGGCCACGGGGAACAAGGGGAAGCTGGCGGAGTTTCAGGCTCTGTTGGCGCCTTTTGACGTGGAAATCCTCGGGCTGAAGGACTTTGGCCTGGGGGAACCGGAAGAGACGGAGCGGAGCTTCGCGGGGAATGCTTTGGTGAAGGCGAAGGCGGGGGCCAAGGGCTCTGGCCTCGTCACCCTGGCGGATGACTCGGGGCTGGAAGTGGCGGCCTTGGGCGGGGCTCCGGGGATTTACACGGCGGATTGGGCGGAAGGGGCGCGGGGGCGCGACTTCGTTCGGGCGATGCGCAAGACCTGGGGGATGCTGGAGGCGGTGGGGCCGGGGCCCTTTGCAGCGTCATTTTGCTGCACTTTGGCCATTGTAGAGCCTTCTGGGGCGGAGAAAGTGGTCTCTGGTCGAGCCGAGGGGCAGATCGTCTGGCCGATGCGGGGGACGCTTGGGCATGGCTATGACCCGATCTTTCAGCCGATGGGGGAGAGCCGGACCTTTGGCGAGATCGGCGAAGTCGAGAAGAACCGCATCAGCCATCGGGCGGATGCTTTCCGTAAGCTGGTAGAGGAGTGTTTCACGTGAAACAAATTTCGACGGGATCGCCCTTCGAGGCGGCCATGGGCTACAGCCGCGCCGTGGTCAAGGGCGGCTGGTGCTTCGTTTCCGGCGTCACGGGCTATGACTACAAGACCATGACCATGCCGGAGGGGATCGCCGCCCAAGCCGAGAACTGCTTCGACACCATCGACGGCGTGCTGGCCGAGGCCGGGTTTCGCCAAGAAGACATCGTGAGGGTTCAATATACCGTGGTCGATGCGGCCCTGGTTCCGGAATTGACTCCGGTCTTGGGACGGCACTTGGGCGCAATTCGTCCTGCAGCAACCATGGTCATTGCGGGGCTGATCCGACCGGAAATGCTGGTCGAGATCGAAGTGACGGCCTACAAGGGATGACCGACGATTGGCGGAACGGCGGATTCGGGCTCTATCTGCACTGGCCCTTCTGTCAGTCGAAGTGTCCCTATTGCGATTTCAACAGCCATGTTGCCGACCGGATCGACCAGAAGCGCTGGGAGGCGGCCTATCTGTCAGAGATTGATCGGATCGGCGCCGAAACTGAGGGACGCGTGCTATCGACCGTGTTCTTTGGTGGTGGGACTCCTTCACTGATGCAGGGCGATTTGGTCCATGCGATCCTGGATCGCGTTCGACAGACCTGGACCCAGTCGAATGATCTTGAAGTGACGATGGAGGCCAATCCGGGCTCCGTCGAGGCGGGGCGCTTTGCCGATTATGCTGCGGCCGGCGTGAACCGGGTATCGATTGGGTTCCAGGCCCTGCGAGACGAGGACCTCCGACGTCTGGGCCGGATGCACTCCGTCGCCGAAGCGGGCCGGGCACTGGATGTGGCGCGGAAGAGCTTCGAACGGATCAGCTTCGACTTGATCTATGCGCGTCAGGACCAGGGCAAGGAGGCCTGGCGGACAGAGTTGATGGAGGCGCTGGCCATGGAGCCGGATCACTTGTCGCTCTATCAACTGACCATCGAGGATGGAACCGTCTTTGCGGAACGCAGCCGCAAGGGTCTCTTGCGGGGCTTGCCGGACGAGGACCTCTCGGTCGACTTGTTCGAATTGACCCAGGACCTCTGCGAAGCGGCCGGCCTGCCCGCCTATGAAGTCTCGAACCATGCGAGACCGGGCCAGGAGGCACGGCACAACCTGATCTACTGGCGCTTGGGAGACTACGCTGGCATCGGACCGGGTGCCCATGGTCGATTGACGCTCAAGGGTCAACGCTGGGCCACCGAAGCGCCGCGCGCCCCTGGTGCCTGGCTGGATCAGGTCGAGCGGCAAGCGATGGGAGAGCTGGCCCGCGAACCCTCTTCTCCGGAAGATCACGTCACCGAGTACCTGCTGAACGCACTGCGCCTGTCCGAGGGCGCGGAGCTGAGCAGGTTTGCGGCCCTTGGCGGAAGGCCCATGCGCGAAGATCGCCTCGCCAGTCTTGTAGAGGGTGAGTTCCTGATCCGCGTCGAAGATCGGATCAGGACGACCCGGAAGGGCCGGATGGTCCTGAATGCGATCCTGCGCGAGCTGTTGCTGGACTAGATTACAGCCGGTCCATCATTTCTTTTCGGTCAATCCGGGACAGGACATCGCAAAGCAGATCCAGCTCATCCAGCGTGCGGAACGAGATCGTGACCGTACCGCCATCGATCCCGCGAAAATCGATCTTCACGCCCATCCCGAGGTTTGCGCTGATGTCCGCTTCGATTGCCCGGGTGTCGGCATCCTTCTCACTGTCCCGCGCAACCCTGGCCTTGGTGGGTTGTGTCGGCTTTCGCACCAGATCTTCCACCTGGCGGACGGAGAGTCCGCGTTGCACCGTCTGGATGGCCAACTTGACCGGGTCGGCGGAGGTGATCAACGCACGCGCATGTCCCGCAGAGAGCTCTCCCTTGCGCATCATGGCCTGAACGGGCTCCGGCAGCGTCAAGAGACGGATGGAATTCGCAATGTGGCTGCGGCTGCGCGAGAGGGCCTCGGCCAGCTTTTCCTGGGTATGACCGAAGCGCTCCATCAACTGACGATAGGCAAGCGCCTCTTCGACCGGGTTAAGGTCCTCGCGCTGGATATTCTCGATGATCGCTATTTCAAGAACTTCGACATCCGAAAAATCCCGGATGACGACGGGCACGCTGTGCAGCTCGGCAAGTTGGGCAGCGCGCCAGCGGCGCTCCCCCGCCACGATCTCATAGTGATCAGCTTTGCTTGAGCTCCGAACGATCAGCGGCTGGATGACCCCCTTTTGCCGGATGGACTGCGCGAGCTGCTCAAGCGCCTCGGGCGTAAAGGTCTTGCGGGGCTGGTCCGGATTGGGATGCAGCCGATCGACCGGCACGGACATCTCCGCCTTGACCGGACGCGCCGGTTCCGGACCATTGGATAGATTTGCATCTGCAAGAAGAGCCGAAAGACCCCGACCCAAGCCACGTTTTTCCATCTTCTTCTCCTTGCCTCAGTTCGCAACGCCCCTGGCCGCCAGCGGATGGCGCATCAGGAACTCGATGGCGAGGTTGCGATAGGCCTCGCTGCCCCGCGATTGCGGATCATACTGGAGGATCGCCTGGGCGAAAGAGGGGGCTTCGCTGAGGCGGACATTTCTTGGAATCACGGTGCGGAAAACCAGGTCGCCGAGGGTCTGGCGGGCGTCCGCCTCGACAAGCTGACTGAGACGGTTCCGGGCGTCCGACATGGTCATGAGCACTCCTTCGATCCGAAGTGCCGGATTGGCCGCACTGCGCACCTTGCGGATCGTCATCATCAACTGAGAGAGGCCCTCGAGGGCGAAGAACTCCGCCTGAAGAGGGATCAGAACGGAGTGGGCGGCAACCAGGGCGTTGATCGTCAGCAGGCTGAGCGACGGCGGACAGTCGATCAAGAGAAAATCGTAGTCCAACTCTCCATCGCCACTGTGGCGCAAGGCGTCGTGCAGAAGGAAACTGCGCTTTTCGTTGGCCACGAGGTCAATGTCCGCCGATGACAGGTCCGAGTTGGCGGGGACGATGTCAAGGTCCGGAATGGAGGTGGTGCGAATGATATCCCGGAGCGAGACATCTTCGACGAGAAGGTCATAAGAGGTCTTCTTGCGGCTCTCGGGAGCGACGCCAAGCCCAGTCGATGCATTGCCCTGGGGATCAAGGTCGACGAGCAGCACCCGCGCTCCCGATTCCACAAGGGCGGCTGCGAGATTGATGGCTGTCGTCGTCTTGCCGACACCTCCCTTCTGATTGGCAATCGCGAGGATCATCGGCTGACGTTCGCGGGTAAAATCAGACATGACGGAGGTTTTCAATCAAGAGGACTTTGGCTTGGGGGTCGGTCTGGCTCTGCTCAATCGTCAAGTCAAAGGTCCATACTGCCCGTGCCTTTTCGATTTCTTCGGTGGCCCGAATGCCCTTCGGAAGAACGGCCCGCCCGCCCGCAATGAGGTGGCGCGAGACCAAGGGAAGCAGATCCACCAAGGGCGCAAGAGCTCGCGCAGAGACACAATCGGCACTCATGGGTGTCAGGACCTCGGCGCGCTGGGTGTGAATCTCAACCGGGCACTGAAGTTCAATCGCCGCCTTCCGCAGGAAGGCCGCCTTGCGTTGATCGGACTCCACGAGGTGCAGGGTCCGGCCTGGGTCCCGCTCTTGTGCGATGATCGCAAGGATGATGCCGGGGAAGCCGCCACCACTGCCCAAGTCAACCCATTTCGAGCCCGGTCGCGCGAGACGATAGAGCTGGGCGCTGTCCAGAATGTGTCGGTTCCACATCTCCTGGACCGTTGCGGGGCTGACAAGATTGATGCGCTGGGTCCATTGACGCACCAGCGACTCAAAGATCTCAAGCCTCTCGATTGTTTCACGTGAAACGTTCAGCCATGCCGGATTGCGTTCAAGATTTCCCTCAACCATGAGCTGCTCTTGCCTTCTCCGCCTTGCGACAATGTGCCAGGACGAGGATCAGGGCTGCCGGCGTCATGCCTTCGATACCCTCGGCGTCTCGAAGACTCGCCGGGCGCAGCCGATCCAGCTTTGTTGCGAGTTCAGTGGAGAGGCCTGGCAGGGCACGGTAGTCGATCTCCCCCGGGATCGGCGTATCGGCATGGCGGGTCAAGCCGGCGGCATCGTTCTCCTGGCGGTCCAGATACTGCGCGTAGAGCGCATCGCACCAGACTTGGTCACGAATGGCCGGGTCCACACTTTCAGCCTGGGGCGCGAGGGCGTAGATTTTATCCCAAGTCACGTCGGGATAGGAAAGAACCTCCAGCAGGCTCCGCCTGGATCCATCCTTGCCCGCCGCAAGACCGGCGGCCCGCATCTCCGCCGGAAGGACCTTGATCTCCTCCAGGTTGAGCCGCAGAGCGTTGACGGCCGACATCTTCGCAGAAAAGGCTGCGCGCCTGCTCTCCTTTACGAGGCCCGCCGCAAATCCCTTCTCCGTCAGTCGCTGATCCGCATTATCCGCGCGCAGGTGAAGGCGAAACTCTGCCCGTGAGGTGAACATGCGGTAAGGCTCCGTGACCCCGCGCGCCCTGAGATCGTCGAGCATGACCCCGATGTAGCTGTCCCGACGGGTGAATCGCAGTCTCTCGCGGCCCAAAACCTGTGCGGCGGCCGATGAGCCAGCGACCAGCCCCTGCGCGGCGGCCTCCTCGTAACCGGTCGTTCCATTGATCTGGCCTGCAAAATAGAGACCGGGCACAGCCGTTTCCAGACCAGGGCTCAGAGCTTGCGGGTCGAAATAGTCGTATTCGATGGCATAGCCGGGCTGAATGATCCGAACAACTTCGAGACCGCGGATACTGCGGATATAGGCCTCCTGAACTTCAGCAGGGAGGGAGGACGAGATGCCATTTGGATAGACCGTATCATCGTCCAGCCCCTCAGGTTCCAGAAAAATCTGGTGCTCGCTCTTGTCGGCAAAACGCACCACCTTGTCTTCGATCGACGGGCAGTAACGCGGCCCAACCCCTTCGATGTGACCCCCATACATCGCGGAAAGCGACAAATTGCGACGCACGATGTCATGCGTCCGCTCATTGGTATGGGTGATCCCGCAGGAAATCTGGCGCACTTTTGGCGATCGATTGGCAAAGGACATCATCACCGGCGCATCATCACCGGGTTGCGCATCGAGAATCGACCAGTTGATCGTCCGACCGTCCAGACGAGCGGGCGTGCCCGTCTTCAGACGACCCCGCGCAAAGTCGTATGACCTCAGACGTTCGCCCAGACGGATGGAAGCAGTATCCCCCTCGCGGCCACCGGAACGACGAACATCACCGATGTGGATGACACCGTTCAGGAATGTGCCGGCCGTCAGGACAACGGCGCCGGCCGACAGGCGATCCCCGGAAGCAAGATCCACGCCACCGATGCGACCCGCCTCTTCGACCAGGTCGACAACTTCACCCTCTATGAGCTCCAGGCCCTGTTGTTGCTCCAACAACCGCAGGATCGCTTCGCGGTACAGCTTCCGATCAGCCTGAACCCGCGGACCTTGGACGGCCGGCCCCTTCCGGCGGTTCAGCAAGCGGTACTGGATCCCTGCCTCATCCGCAGCAAGACCCATGATCCCGTCCAGGGCATCGATTTCGCGCACAAGGTGCCCCTTGCCCAGGCCACCGATGGCAGGATTGCACGACATGACGCCGATACGATCCCGCCGCATCGACACCAGGGCCACCCGGGCCCCCATTCGTGCCGCAGCAGCAGCCGCTTCCGCGCCTGCATGCCCGCCACCAACCACGATCACATCGAAATGTTTCACGTGAAACACTCCTCACTTGCCAATACAAAAGCTGGAGAAGATCTCGTCCAGCAGGTTTTCTACATCCACGCGGCCCACCAGGACATCCAGCGCTCTTCCGGCTTGCCGCAGATCCTCGGCGATCAGTTCAGCCCCCGCCACCCTTACCCGATTCTCGGCGATTTCCAAAGCCCCCAACGCCGCTTCCATCGCATGACGGTGCCGCGCCCGCGTCATGACTCCCGCAGCCGCAACGCGTTCCTCAAGTGCGGCCCTGATCTGGCCAATCAGGTCATCTACCCCCTGCCCTGTCAGGCCCGAGATACCTTCGCCCCGCAAATCCCCCTTGCCCAGGACAACGATATCTCCCGCCCGAGGCGCCATCATCAGGGCCTCCCCCGGCTCCGCCAGCAGGAACACGCGCAAATCGGCCCGATCCGCCCGCTCCAGGGCTCGAGCCACCCCAATCGCCTCGACCCTGTCCATGGTCTCCCGCAGCCCCGCCGTATCCAGAAGCGTCACGGCCAGACCGCCCAGGTCCATCCGCACCTCAATCACATCCCGCGTCGTCCCGGCAACGTCCGAGGTGATCGCCGCCTCCCGCCCCGCCAAGGCGTTCAGCAGCGTCGACTTCCCCGCATTCGGAGCACCGAGTATCGCCACCTCAAACCCATCCCGGACGCGCTCCGCCACGACAGAGCCAGCAATCTCCGCACTCAGCTCTTCACGCAACGACTCAATCAATTCAAGCACTTCCGGCGTCACATCCACCGGCACATCTTCATCGGCAAAGTCTATGGTCGCCTCGATCAGCGCCGCCGCCCGGATCAGCTTTGCCCGCCAGCCTTCGGCACGCATCCCGATCGCCCCCGAAAACACCCGCAACGCCTGCCGCCGCTGAGCCTCCGTCTCCGCCTCGACCAGGTCGGCCAGCCCCTCGACCTGCGCCAAGTCCAGCCGCCCATTTTCCAGCGCCCGCCGGGTGAATTCGCCCGCCTCGGCCGGCCGCAGCCCCAACTCCAGCAACGCCCCGGACACCGCCCGGATCACCGCCACGGAGCCGTGGACCTGCAGTTCCACGACCTCTTCCCCGGTAAAACTCGCCCCTTCCGAAAACCGCAGCACCAGCGCCTCGTCGAGGACCTCTCCCCAGACCAGCCGCCGCAGACCACGCAGCATGGGCACATCGCACAGCTGCCCAACGGCCGCCACGGCCATCGGCCCCGAGACACGAAACACCGCCACACCCGCTTTGCCCCGCGCCGAGGCCAGGGCAAAGATCGTGTCGCCCATCATGCCCTCAAGCGTTCATCGAATCGAAGAATTCGCCGTTCGTCTTGGTCTGCTTCAGCTTGCCCAAAAGGAACTCGATGGCATCCGTCGTCCCCATCGGGTTCAGGATGCGGCGCAGCACATAGGTCTTCTGCAGATCGGTCTTCTCGACCAGCAGATCCTCTTTCCGCGTGCCCGACTTGGTGATGTCGATGGCCGGGAAGACCCGCTTGTCCGCCACCTTGCGGTCCAGCACGATCTCCGAGTTGCCCGTGCCCTTGAACTCTTCGAAGATCACTTCGTCCATCCGCGAACCAGTATCGATCAGGGCCGTCGCGATGATCGTCAGCGAGCCGCCCTCTTCAATATTCCGCGCCGCACCAAAGAACCGCTTCGGCCGCTGGAGCGCATTGGCATCCACGCCCCCGGTCAGAACCTTGCCGCTTGACGGCACGACCGTGTTGAAGGCCCGCCCCAGGCGCGTGATCGAATCCAGCAAGATCACCACGTCCCGCTTGTGCTCGACCAGGCGCTTGGCCTTCTCGATCACCATCTCCGCCACCGCCACATGCCGCGTCGCCGGTTCGTCGAAGGTCGAGGACACGACCTCCCCCTTCACCGAGCGCTGCATATCGGTCACTTCCTCGGGTCGCTCGTCGATCAAGAGCACGATCAGGTAGCACTCCGGGTGGTTCACCGCGATGGAGTTCGCAATATTCTGCAAAAGCACGGTCTTGCCCGTTCGCGGCGGCGCCACGATCAAGGCCCGCTGCCCCTTGCCGATCGGGCAAACCAGGTCGATGATCCGCGCCGAACGATCCTTGATCGTCGGATCCTCGACCTCCATCTTCAACCGCTCGTCCGGGTAAAGCGGCGTCAGGTTGTCGAACAGAACCTTGTGCCGCGCCTTCTCCGGATCGTCGAAGTTGATCTTGGTGACCTTGGTCAGCGAGAAATACCGCTCGCCATCCCGAGGCGCCGCGATCACGCCCTCGATCGTATCGCCGGTGCGCAGTGAAAACTGCCGCAGGATCTCCGGGCCGACATAGATGTCATCGGGACCGGGCAGATAGTTGGCAGAAGTCGACCGCAGGAACCCAAACCCGTCCTGGAGCACTTCCAGAACCCCGTCCCCGCCGATCTCCCAGCCCTCTTCCGCATGCTCTTTCAGGATCGAGAACATCATCTCGCCCTTGCGCATCGAGGGTGCGTTTTCAATCTCCCACTCTTCCGCCATGGCCAGCAATTCCGCCGGAGTCTTGGCTTTCAGGTCAGAGAGATTCAGATGTTCGACGGTCATGCACAAAACCCCAAAGGCCGGGAGCCCCCAGCCTGTCGCGTGTCAGATATGGAAAAGCGGGATGGCCGGACGGCCGCGCTGAGGCTCATTTAAGCGCAGCCCGCCCCAAAGTCAACGATTCCGGGGGTGGCTGCGCTTCAGCGCACCTCTCCCTCAGAACTTCACGATCACCGAGGCCACGATGACCAGCATCAACAAGGTCGGCACCTCGTTCATGATCCGGTACTGCCGCCCCGTCAAAAGGTTGCGCCCATTGGCAAAGTCCTTGCGCCGCGCGCCCATCCATTCATGGAAGCCCGTCATGGCCAGAACCGAGAAGGCCTTGGCCCAGGGCCAGGCCATCGACCAATCTACAATCCCCGGTGTGAAGACCAGGCAAAGCCCGAAAACCCAGGTCGCGATCATCGCAGGCTGCATGATGGCCCGAAAGAGCCGCCGCTCCATGGTCTGGAACATGTCGTCCGTCTCTGTCCCCGCCTTCACCTGCTCGACGTGATAGACGAAAAGCCGAGGCAGGTAGAACAGCCCCGCCATCCAGGCGATGACGCTGACCACATGGAGGGTCTTGATCCAGAAGTACCAGTCGCCCAGGACATCGCTCATGGCTTCGAACATCGATCCATCCTTCTCTTTATAAAGAAGATAGAGAAAGGATGATGATAGTAATAGCCCCTGTGGGTAACGGGATTGCCCAAATCACCCACGTTCTTTTCCACAGGAAGAACCCTGTGGAAGACTCAGCGCCATCTGCTCCAATCTTCCCTGTCAATTCCTTAAGATTCCCTTAACGTCCAGCGCGTTGAGGGCCCGACTTCTCCCCGGACTCTTCTCCCCAAATTCCCGTCGCCTCGGCCATCCCCAGCCCGGGCCGAAACTCCTGCACATGGGGAAAGTGCCTTTTCGTTCACGGCCCCGCTTGCCTCGGTTTTCGCGGTTGGCTGCTATCCCCCCTTTCCTTGGCCGGAACAAAGCGGCATTTTGCAAGGACTTACCCACAGGTGCCCCATGCTGCTGCTAGCCTCGCAAAGTGAAATCCGCCTGACGCTTCTGCGCAATGCAGGCCTCGCTGTCGAAGCCCATCCGGCCCGCATCGACGAGGAAGCCCTGCGCGAAAGCCTTCAGGCCGAGGGCGCCACGCCCCGCGACGTGGCCGATGCGCTGGCCGAGGCCAAGGCCTTGAAACTGGCGACAAAACACCCCGGCAGCCTTGTCCTCGGCTGCGACCAGGTCCTGGCGCTTGGGCCCAGGATCTTCGCCAAGCCCGGCAGTCCGCAGGAAGCCCGCGTTCAACTGGATGAACTCAGCGGCAAGACCCACCAGCTCCTCTCCGCGCTTGTGCTGTATCACGATATGAAGCCGATCTGGCGGCATGTCGGCGTCGCGCGCCTGACCATGGTCACGCCAACCCCGGACTGGCTGGAGGGCTATGTCGCCCGCAACTGGCCCGCGATTTCGCATTCCGTCGGGGCTTATCAACTGGAATCCGAGGGCGTGCGGCTTTTCAGCCAGATCGAAGGCGACTACTTTACCATCCTGGGCCTGCCGCTTCTGCCCCTGTTGAACTACCTGTCCCTGCGAGGTTTCATCCCATCGTGACCGAGTTGCCCCGAATTCCACTGGCTGGCGTCATCGGCCATCCCATCGCGCACAGCCGCTCTCCGGCGCTGCATGGTCATTGGCTGCGACGTTATGGGATCAAGGGGCATTACATTCCCATGGACATCGCCCCCCAGGACCTGGCCGAGGCGCTGAAGATGCTGCCGCGCCTGGGCTTCGTCGGGATCAACGTGACGATCCCGCACAAGGAGAAAGTCCTGGCGCTGGCCGATGTGGTCACCGATCGCGCGGCCCTGATCGGTGCGGCCAATACCTTGATTTTCCGCAAGGATGGCAAGGTCCATGCCGATAACACCGATGGCGCGGGCTTCATGGCCAACCTGCGCCAATATGCGCCGCATTGGGCCCCCAATGCCCCGGTGGCGCTCTTTGGTGCCGGTGGTGCGGCCCGGGCCGTGATCGCCGCGCTGATCGAGGTGGGCGTCCCGGAAATCCGCATCGCCAACCGCACCCGGCTGCGGGCCGAGCAACTGCGCTCCGACTTCGGTGCCAAGCTGGTGGTGCATGATTGGGTCCATGCCGGTGAGATGCTGCGGGGCGCGGGCCTGGTCATCAACTCGACGTCGCTGGGCATGACCGGCAAGCCCGACCTGCGCCTGCCGCTTGAGGAGCTGGAGCGGGGGGCGGTGGCCACAGATCTCGTCTATACGCCGCTGATGACGCAATTCCTGATCGAGGCGCAAGAGCGCGGCGCCCATGTCGTCGATGGGCTGGGGATGCTGCTGCACCAGGCCGCTCCGGGCTTCGAGCGCTGGTTCGGCAAGCGCCCCGAGGTCGATGAGGCGCTGCGTGACGCGGTTCTGAAAGCATGACCTTCCGGCTGGGTCTGACGGGCTCCATCGGTATGGGCAAATCCACCACGGCGGGCTTCTTCGCCGATTCCGGAATCCTGGTCTGGGATGCCGATGCCGCCGTGCATCGCCTCTACGCCCCCGGAGGCGCCGCCGTTGCCCCCCTGCGTGCGCTTTTTCCCCAGGTTGCACCGGATGGCATCGACCGCGCCGCCTTGCGCGCGCTGATCGCCCAAGACCCTGCCGCCCTGGCGCAGATCGAGGCCCTGGTCCATCCCCTGGTCTCGCAGGATCGTGCGGCTTTCCTTGCTGAAACCGTCACTGATATAGCGGTTTTCGATATTCCGCTCCTCTTCGAGAAGGGCACCCAGGCCGAGATGGATGCCACCCTTCTCGTCACCGCACCCGCCGACCTGCAACGCCACAGGGTCCTCGCGCGCGGCACGATGACGGAAGAGCAGTTCGACCTGATCCGTGCCCGCCAGATGCCGGACGCCGAAAAGCGCGCCCTCGCCACCCATATCGTCGAAACGCTCGACCTGGCCTCGACCCGCGCCTATGTTCAGGCCCTGATCGCCCATATCCGAGGCCGCCATGCGTGAAATCGTTCTCGACACCGAAACCACCGGCTTCGAACCCTCGGAAGGTCATCGCATCGTCGAAATCGGCGCGGTCGAGCTTTTGAACCACATGCCCACGGGCCGGACCTATCACCAATATATCAACCCCGAACGTGCCATGCCGAAAGAGGCCTTCGAGGTCCATGGTCTGGGCGACGACTTCCTGCGCGACAAGCCGGTCTTTCGCAGCGTGGCCCGCGATTTCCTGGCCTTCATCGGCGATGCGCAACTGATCATCCACAACGCCAGCTTCGACATGAAGTTCCTGAACGCCGAACTTCAGGCGGTTGGCCTGCCGCTTTTGCCGATGACCCAGGCCACCGACACCGTGGCCATGGCGCGCAAGAAGTTCCCGGGCTCTCCGGCCTCCTTGGACGCGCTCTGCCGCCGCTTCGGCGTCGACAACTCGGGCCGCGAAAAGCACGGCGCGCTGTTGGACAGCGAGCTTCTGGCCGAAGTCTACCTGGAGCTGATCGGTGGCCGTCAACCGGACTTTGCCCTGGCTGCCACGACCACCCAGACCGGGCCGCGCACCACGCAAAGCACCCGGGCCGCGCCGCGACCGACCCCCCTGCCCTCGCGCCTGACCGACGCGGAGCTGGAGGCTCACAAGGCCTTTACCGCCAAGCTGGGCGAGGCCTCGATCTGGGCGAAACGGCAATGAAAAGCCCCGCGTTTCACGTGAAACGCGGGGATGGAAGCGCTTAGTTGGCCACGGCCTGGGCAGCAGCCTGACGACGGGCGATCTCTTGGCGATACAAGGCCAGGAAATCCACGTTGTCGATGTTCAGGGGCGGGAAGCCGCCGTCATGCGTCACATCCGAGATGATCCGGCGGATATAGGGGAACATCAGGCGCGGGCATTCGATCAAGAGGAAGGGGTGCAGCTGCTCTTGCGGCACGCCCTCGATCAGGAAGATGCCGCCGTAATCCAGCTCGCACAGGAACAGCGTGTCGCCGTTGACCTTGTTCACCGAGGTGACCTTGAACTTGGCGTTCACCTCGAAGGTATTGGGCTGGCTGCGGGCCTTGGCGTCGAGGTTGACGCCCACCTGCACCTCGGGCTGCATCTCGGTGCCGGTCAGCCCCTTCAGCGCCACGTTATTCTCAAAGGACAGGTCGCGGATGAACTGCGCCAGAACCTGCATTTTCACTTGCGGCTGAGCCGCACCATTTTCCTCGGCCATATGACCCTCCAAAATCCTGCAACAGGTCTAGCAGGGCATCACGGCTTGGTCCATCCCGAAGGCTTCTCAAGCCGTGAGGCTTCGATCTCGATGGCCTCGCCGTCGATGATGTCGTCCTGCGCCGCCTGGAAACCCGAGGTGCGGAGCGGAAAACGCTGCCTGATCCGGGCGATGATCACTTCGCGGATCGCGGGGATCAGCAGGCAAAGGCCAATGAGGTCGGTCAGGAAGCCCGGCAGGATCAGAAGCACCCCGGCCAACCCGCGCAGGATGCTGTGCGCGAGCGGCCCCGCGACATCCTCGACCCTGATCACCTTGGACCGGCCGGCGGGCATCGCCCCCCGGATCATCAGGACGCCCAGCACGCCCGAGCCCAGGACCACGCCCCAGGTCGCCCAAACCCCGATGGCCCCGCCGATCACGACGAAAAGCCCGATTTCCACCAGAGACCAGGCCAGAAGCCCCAAGATCACGCGCATTTTTCCCATCCCGCAAAAAGCTGTGGCGCCAAAGGTGGACTTGGGGCCCACCAGTCCTTACATATGCATCTCAATCGGCCTTCGCCATAGGTATGGGTTCCACATGACGACCGTCTCGATCCAGCTTCTCGTCCTCGCGGGCATCGCTGTCTTCCTGATCATCAAGTTGCGCTCGGTGCTGGGCACCCGCGACGGCTTTGAACCCACGGCCACCACGCCGGTCGCGCGGTCCATGGCCGAGACCGTGGTTGACGGCAGCCTGGACGAGGATATCTCGGACCACGCCCCCGACGGGGCCAGCCGCTCCGCCCTGGCCGCGATGAAGGGCGTCGAGCCCTCGTTCAACGTGACCGAGTTCCTGAAGGGCGCGCGCGGCGCCTATGAGATGATCCTCATGGCCTATGACAAGGCCGAGATCGACCGCATCCGCCCCTTCATCGGCCCCGAGGTCGAGGCGGGCTTCGACGCCTCCGTCGCCGACCGCATGGCGCGCGGGCTGACCGTGACCTCCTCCTTCATGGGCATCCGCGAGCTGGCGATGACCGAGGCCACCTTCGACCGCGCCAGCAAGCGCGCCGAAATCTCGATCCGCTTCACCGGAGAGGTGATCCGCGCGGTGAAGGATGCCGAGGGCAAGGTGATCGAGGGCAATGCCACGGCGATCCAGCGCCAGCGCGAGGTTTGGGCCTTTGCGCGGACCATGGGGGCGGGCGATCCGAACTGGCAACTCGTCGCCATCAGCGACTGAGGCCATGCGTGTCTCGCTTGCGGCTTTCTTCCTCTGGCTGGGGTCGCTGATGGCGGCCCCGGCGCAAGTGCTTGATTTCGCCGAGCTTCCCGATTGGGACGCCGACAACCACCTGGAAGCCTTCGAGACATTCCTGAAAACCTGTGACATGCTGGATCAGCCCGACTGGGCGCCGATCTGCAAGCTGGCCGCCACGGTGGACCCAAACCCAACGGCGGCGCGCGACTTCTTCGAACTGCTGTTCCGGCCGGTGCTTTTGGGTCATCCGCCGGCTCTGTTCACCGGCTATTACGAGCCGGTGCTTCAGGGCTCCCCGGTGCGGACGGCGCGGTTTCAATGGCCGATCTACCGCCGCCCGCCCGAGCTGCGCGACGGCATGACCTGGTATGACCGCGCGACTATCGAAAGCGGCATCCTGAGGGGGCGCGGGCTGGAGATCGCCTGGCTCGACGACCCGGTCGATGTGTTTTTCCTGCATATCCAAGGCTCTGGCCGGATCCAGATGCCGGATGGCACGATGTTGCGGGTGGGTTATGCCGGGCGCAACGGCCATGCCTACCGCTCCATCGGCTCGGTCCTGGTGGCGCGGGGGGCCCTGTCGCAGCACAACCTTTCGGCGCAAAGCATCGCGGCCTGGGTTCGCGCCAATCCCCAGGCCGGGGCGCAGGTCTTGAACCAGAACCCGTCCTATATCTTCTTCCGCAAGCTCGGCCTGACCGACGACCAAGGCCCCATCGGCGCCATGGGCCGGTCGATCACCGCCATGCGCTCGGTCGCCGTGGACCCCGCCTTCGTCCCTCTGGGCACCCCGGTCTGGATCGAGAAATCCGGCGCCGACCCCCTGAACCGCCTGATGATCGCCCAGGACACCGGAGGCGCCATCAAGGGCGCCCAACGCGCCGATATCTTCTTCGGCTCGGGTCACGCGGCGGGCCTCGCCGCGGGCACGGTCAAGGACGGCGGGCGGCTGGTCATGCTCCTCCCCATCGACCGCGCCTTCGCGCTTGCACCCGACGAATGAAGCGCCGCGCCCTCTCTGACGACGAAAAGGACCTCTGGTCCCAGGTCGCCCGCACGATCCAGCGGGCCGAGACCCATATCCGCGCCGAGAAGATGGCGAAGATCTTCGCCCCAAAGACCAAGCCCCTGCCCGAGCCGATCCAGCCCCGCGCGCCGAAGACCCTCTTCGAGGCCTTCCGCCTGGGCGAAAAGGCCAAGCCCGCCAAGCCCAAACCCTGGGAGCCCCTGACCCCGGCCGAACACCTCGCCCAGGCGCCCGTCCAGATGGATGCCAAGAAGCATTCCCAGATGACGCGCGGCAAGCTCGACCCCGAGGCGCGGATCGACCTGCATGGCATGACGCTCGCCGAGGCCCATCCCGAGCTGATCCGCTTCATCCTCAACGCCCAGACGGCGGGGCTGCGGCTGGTGCTGGTGATCACCGGCAAGGGCAAGCAGGGGCCGGACCACGGCCCGATCCCGCAGCGCATGGGCGTGTTGCGCCACCAGGTCCCGCATTGGCTGCACATGGCGCCCCTTGGCCCCGCCGTGCTGCAAGTGCGCGAGGCGCATCTGAAACACGGCGGCGGCGGCGCCTATTACGTCTATCTTCGGAAACGCTGACTACTGGATGACCGGCCGCAGGATCACCTGCGTCACATTCCGCACCGACAGCACCACCATGGGCAAAAGCCCCGCCGAGGCTCCGTCGCTTTCCACCAGCGCCTGGACCGCCCCCGTCTGGTTCAAAAGCGAGATCAGCGCGGGCGAGTTGCCCAGGTTGAAATGCCCATCCCCGGCATTGAAGGCGCCGATATCGACCAGCGTCACCTTCAGATCCGCGACCTCCGAGACGTCCTGAAGGTTCCCCAGCCGCGCCCTTTCGCCGCTGATCAGGCCCGACAGCCGCAAGGCCTTGTCCTTTTGCGAGGTGAAGATGATGAAGGGCTGCGGCAGGCGCCCGATCCGCTCGGCCAGGCTGCGGAAGACATCGACATCCAGGTCCGGCGAGATCAGCATCACCCCGCTCACCCGGTCCAGCGTCGCGCGGTCCCCCGCGATGGAGAGCTGCCGCAGGACCTCGACCGCGATCGAGGTGCCCATCGAATGCGCCACGATGACGATGCGCCTGGCCCCGGCCTGTCGCAGCTCTTGCAAGAGGCTCTCCAACCCATCCCGGGCAAAAAGCGCGGAATCGCGGTCATAGGCATAGCCCGCCACCGTCCCGCGTGAGGGCCAGGAATAGCTGACCAGGGTCGCCGGGATCTTGAAGTCATGCCCGAGCTGGGTCATGCGATACAGCCCCTCGGCGAAGTTGGTGTTATAGCCATGGACAAAGACCATGGCCTCGCCATTCGACCGCGCCAAGGCCGCCGCCAGATCGCCGCGAAAGGCCGAACCGCTGTCATAGTGACGCTTTCCGGTCACCACGAAGTCCTTCAACGGGTCCTGACCGTAGGTGATCTCTCCCGGCAAATGCTCGGGCGGGACCGCCACGTCATAGCGCGCCAGCCCCAGGGTGCCGCTGCGGTCGAAGCTGGTCGGATCGCCATTCGCATCGAAGCTGCGCGTCGTGCCGACATAGATCGCCCGGCTGGGGGAAGGAGAGGGCGAGAACCCGAGCTCGCCCCTTGGCGTGCACGAGGCCAGAACCAGGATGAGGAGGAGCCTATAGAACATAGCGGCTGATATCCGTAGACCGGGCGAGCGCGCCGATATGTGTCTCGACAAAGGCGGAATCGACGGTAATTTCCTCGCCCGAGCGGTCGGGTGCGCTGAAACTGATCTCTTCGAAGACCCGCTCCATCACCGTGTAAAGCCTGCGGGCGCCGATGTTCTCGACGCTGCGGTTGACCTCGGCCGCAATCGAGGCCAGGGCCGCGATGCCGCTTTCGGTGAAGGTCACCGTCACATCCTCGGTCGCCAGCAGCGCTTTGTACTGCCGTGTCAGAGCGTTCTCCGTCTCGGTCAGGATGCGGACGAAATCGCCCTCGGTCAGGGGTTGCAGCTCCACCCTTATCGGCAGACGCCCCTGAAGCTCCGGCAAAAGGTCCGAGGGTTTGGCGATGTGAAAGGCTCCGGAGGCGATGAACAGGATATGATCGGTCTTCACAGGCCCATGCTTGGTCGAAACCGTCGTCCCCTCGATCAAGGGCAGCAGGTCGCGCTGCACCCCCTCGCGCGAGACATCCGCCCCCCGCCGCTCCGCCCCGGCGCAGATCTTGTCGATCTCGTCCAGGAAGACGATCCCGCCATTCTGCACCGCATCCAAGGCGGCGGCCTTCACCGCCTCGTCATCCAGGAGCTTGTCGGCCTCCTGCCCCAGCAGGAGGTCGTAACTGTCCGCCACCCTGACCTTCTTCCGCTTGGTCCGCCCGCCAAAGGCCTTGAAGAGGTCCTGAAGCCCCTGCATCTGCTCCGCCCCCGGCATCATGACCGGAGCGGCTTCTTCGACCTCGACCTCGATTTCCTTGTCGTCGAGCTCGCCCCGCCGCAGTTTCCCCCGGAACATCTCGCGGGTCTGCTCGCGCGCCTCCTTGCCGGCGAGCGCCTCGATCACACGCTCCTCCGCTGCCGCCTGGGCCCGGGCGCGCACCTCATCCCGCATCCGGGCGCGCGTGTCGACGATGGCCACATCGACCAGGTCGCGGATGATGCTGTCGACATCGCGGCCGACATAGCCCACTTCGGTGAACTTCGTCGCCTCGACCTTCAGAAACGGAGCCTTCGCCAACCGCGCCAACCTGCGGGCAATCTCGGTCTTGCCCACCCCGGTCGGCCCGATCATCAGGATGTTCTTGGGATAGACCTCATCGCGCAGATCATCCCCCAGCCGCTTACGCCGCCACCGGTTGCGCAAAGCCACCGCGACGGCTCGCTTGGCCGCCGCCTGGCCGATGATGAAACGGTCCAATTCGCTGACAATCTCGCGCGGGGTCAGGTCGGTCATGGGTCACCTCCAGAGGTCCAGATGTAAGGGGCAGAGGAGGAAAGGCCAAGGGCGAGATTTGTATTGACGTGGTGTATATACAAGTGATAGCCTTTCGCATAACCCAAGAGCTGGGAGTACCAGCGATAAAAAAGGAGGCAGGAATGACAGGCGCAGGAAGGTTAAAGGAACCTATCAATGTTCGAATGGGACGAAACCAAGCGCCTCAAGGCGCTTGAGAAGCACGGGATCGACTTTCGTGACGCTGCCGAAATCTTTTTGGGCCCCTATCTCGAAGTGGCCGCACGCAGCGAGGTCGAAGAACGCCGATACGCCATCGCACCTTTGGGAGGCCGGATCATCTGTGTGGTCTTTACGATGCGCGGCGACACGATCCGGATCATAACCGCCAGGGCGGCCAGGACAAATGAACGAGAACACTATCAAGCGCTATACGATCGAGGAGATCCGCAAGGCTAAGGGCCAGACAGATTGGGATCGTCTTGCCACGGCCCCCGATCCCGGCCCTGATCCCGACGACATCGAGGTCGACTGGGCCACGGCTCGCATCGTCACGCCGGAGCCGAAGCAGGCCTTGTCGATCCGTCTCGACAAGGACCTGATCGACTTCTTCAAAGACCAGGGCAAGGGCTATCAGACCCGGATCAACGCGGTCCTGCGGGCCTATATGGAGGCGCAGAAAGGCCTCAGGCGCTGATCCGCTCCACGGTCAGGTTGCCATTGGTATAGACGCAGATATCCGCCGCAATCGCCATGGCCTTGCGCGCCACGGCCTCGGCCGGCAGGTCGCTGTCCATCAAGGCCCGCGCCGCCGCGAGCGCGTAATTCCCGCCCGAGCCGATGGCGGCCACGTCATTCTCCGGCTCCAGCACGTCGCCCGCCCCGGTCAGGACGTAAAGCCCCTCCCCATCGGTCACGATCAGCATGGCCTCCAGGTTCCGCAAGTACTTGTCCATTCGCCAGTCCTTGGCGAGCTCGACGCAGGCCCGCGCCAAGGGGACGGAGCCTTCGAGCTTCTTCTCCAGCCGTTCCAAGAGCGTAAAGGCATCCGCCGTCGATCCCGCAAAGCCGCAGACCACGCCCGACCCGATCCGCCGCACCTTGCGCGCCGTGCCCTTGATCACCGTCTGGCCCAAGCTCACCTGGCCATCGCCCGCCACCACGACCTCACCCCCCTTGCGCACCGCAAGGATCGTCGTGCCATGCCACCCGGGAAACTTGTCGTCTGCCATATTGCCGCCTCCTGCTATGACTTCCTATATGCGGAAGGCGAAGGCCAACGGCAACCGGGAGGCGGGGATGCGGCTCTATTTCTACCTCAAGCCGCCGGCTCGTGCCCGCCTGGCAAGGCGTGAGAACACCATGCCCGCCCGTGTCATCGCCGCCGTCCAGGGCGCGGGCTGGCAGGTCACGATCTGCCCCGAGGCCGAGCGCCCCGATATCCCCCACCGCGACGGCTATCACATGGTGGTCAACAACGAACCCGAGGGCCCGCGCTGCCTGACGCTCCGCCCGGCAGGGTTCGAGCCCTTCTGGCAGATCCAGCCCACCAACCGCCGCTGGGACTGGGAGACGGCGAGCCTCGACTATACCCCTCAGGATGTCCCGCAAGAGCGCATCGACACCTTTCTCGCCAACTGGCGCAAGCATGTGCTGAAGGGCCTGGCACCGCAGGAGGGCCGCCACATCCTTGCCCCCCTGCAAGGCAAGCTGACCGAGACGCGGTCCTTCCAGTCGGCCAGCCCGCTGGTCATGCTGGACGAGACCCTGCGCCACTGGCCCGACCGGAAGGTGATCGCCACGACCCATCCCTCCGAGGCCTATGGCGAGGACGAGACCGAGGCGCTGCAGGGCCTGGCGCGGAGCTATCCCAGGCTCTCGGTGGAGCCCGCCAGCGATGCGCTTCTGGCCGGGGCCGCGCTGGTGGTCACGCAAAATTCGACGGTCGCCTTCAAGGGCTTTCTCCTGGACAAGCCCGCGATGCTTTGGGCGCGGATCGATTGGCACCATGTCGCGGCCTCGGTGCCGCGCGACGGGGTGCAAAGGGCCTTTGCCGAGGCCGAAAAGCCCCAGGACTTCGGCCGCTACCTGTTTTGGTATCTGCGCCACCAATCGCTTTGCGCTTGGGATGATCACCCGCGCGGCATCCTCTGGCGGCTGCGGGCTTTGGGCTGGCCCGTCGCAGAGCCCAAACCGGGTTCCAAATGAAAAAGGCGCCCCGCGAAGGGCGCCTTTTCCGCAAGATCCAGCCCTTAGATGGCCGAGTCGATCCAGTTCTTCAGCGCAGCCTTGGGAGCGGCGCCGACCTTGTTCGAGGCCACCTGGCCGTTCTTGAACAGGAACAGCGAGGGGATGCCGCGCACGCCCAAAGCCGCCGGGCTGTCGGGGTTCTCGTCGACATTGACCTTCACGATCTTGACCTTACCGCCGTATTCGGCGGCCAGCTCTTCCAGAGCCGGGCCGATCTGACGGCAGGGGCCGCACCATTCCGCCCAGAAATCGACCACGACCGGCACGTCGGACTGGCGGACTTCCTTGTCGAAGGTGGAATCGGTCACGGCAACAGTGGCAGCGCCCATGATAGTTCTCCAATGGAATTCAAGACCCGGAACCTAAGATGCGGGGGTCAGGGCGTCAAGGTCCACGACATCTTGGGTTACCGGCATTGCAGCAATGTCATGGATCGCCCGGGCGAGGGCCTGGTCCACCAAGGCCCGGGGCAGTTGCATCAATTCTCCGGTTTCGGTCCAAAGCACGGCGCAATCGGCCTCTCCCGCCACCTGGCCCACCATCAGCCGATAAGCGCTCATCTGCCGCAGGATGCCTTCGGGCACCTCCTCGGGGCGCTTCGGCACGGTCAGGTTCGACTTGAAATCGACGATCAGCCGCCCGGCCAGCCGGTCGATCGACCCCAAGAGCCGCCGCCCGTTCCAATCGGCGCTTAGGCTCACCTCCGCCTGACCCGCGAAGACATGGGCGAGGTCGGGGTCCAGGATCAGGGCACTGGCGCGCTCCAGCTGCGCCTCGGCGCCGAGGCCCTTTGCCACCTGCGGCCAGCTTTCCACCGGATGATCCGGCAGATGCTGCAGCAACAGGTGCAAAGCCGTGCCGCGCGCCTTGGCGGTGTCAGAATCCTCCCCCAGCCCCGGCAGCGCCTTGGCCCCGCCGAGGTCCGAGGGCGAGAGCGTCACCTTGGGCCGGTCCATCTTTTCCGCCGGGGCAAAGACCCAGGCCTCCAGCGGCGCCGGGGTCTCAGCCGCGACGGCTTCGGGGGCCTGAGGCTCCGGCCAGGCCCCATGTTCATGGCGCAGGCCAAAGGGCATCTCTTTCGCCGCGAGCTTGGCCATGCCCTGGGCGACGATCCCATGCCAGGCCTTCTCGGTCTTCGCCTCCCCGGCGCCGCAGACCACCAGCCAGGACCGCGCCCGGGTGAGGGCGACATAGAGTAGCCGCAGGTTCTCCTCCGCCTCGCGGGCCTGTTTCCGCTGGATCAGAGCCGAAATCTCGGGTGGAGCCTCGGCGGCGGCGACCTTGGCAAAGACCCGCCCCTCGGCGTCTTGCAGCATCGCGCCCCGGTCGTTGCCCTTGCGGTCATTGGTCTGCGGCAGGAAGACCACCTCGGCCTCGAGCCCTTTCGACCCATGCACCGTCATGACCCGGATCCGCCCGCCCGCGCCCTCGGCCTGGCGCTTGACCTGCGCCTCGTCCTGCTCCAGCCAGGAGAGGAACCCCGTCAGCGAGGGCACCGAGCCCGCCTCATAGGCCAGCGCGAGGTTCAGAAGCTCGTCGATCGCATCCTCCGCCTCATGCCCCAGCCGCGCGATCAACCGCCGCCGCCCGTCATGCCGGATCAGGGCGCGCTGCAACAGCTCATAGGGCCGCAGAAAGTCCACCCGGTCGCGCAGGTCATGCAGCGCGGCGACGTAAGGGCTGTCATGGCCCCTTATCGCCTCCCATAGGAAGCCCTGGCGCCGGGTCAGCCGGTAAAGCTCCGCCTCGGTGACCCCGAAAAGCGGAGAGCGCAGGACCGCCGCCAAGGACAGGTCATCCTCCGGCGTCGCGAGGAATTTCAGCAGCGCAATCAAGTCCTTGACGGCGAGCTCCTCGGTCAGCTCCAGCCGATCCGCCCCCGCGATGGGCAGGCCGCGCGCCTTGCAGGCTCGGATGACTTCGTCAAACACCGGCCCCCGCGTCTGCACCAGGATCAGCACATCCCCCGGCGTCATGGCGCGAGAGCCCTCCCGCGTCGGCAAGCGCTCCCCGCGCTTCAGCATCCCGTCGATCTCGGAGGCAATGCCCGCCGCCAGCCGCGCCACGGGATGGGTGTCGCGGATCAGGTCGACCGGGTCCTCGAAGGGGACATCCTCCGGCGTCTCGTCATCGGCGATCAGCGGCCAAAGGTCGACCCGCCCGGGCAGAGTGTCATTGGTCGCCCGATGGCTGACCTCTGCCCCCAGAGCGGCGGGGTCGCGGCCCGCCAGCGCGGCATCGACCAGGTTCAGAATGGCAGGAGAAGAGCGGAAGGAATACTCCAAGGGCAAGACCTGGAAAACCTGCCGCGCTTCTGTGAAATTCCGCTGGAACAGAGCCTGTTTCTCGTCAAAGGCCGCGACATCGGCGCCCTGGAAAGAGTAGATCGACTGCTTCTTGTCCCCCACGACAAACAGCGTCCGCCCGCCCTGAGCCGTGCCCTCCCCGGCGGTGAATTCGGCGGTCAAAAGCTCCACCACGCGCCATTGATCCGGGGAGGTGTCCTGTGCCTCATCGACCAGCACGTGGTCGATGCCACCATCCAGCCGGAACAAAACCCAGGCCGCGACCGAGGGGTCCGAGAGCAAATCCCGCGCCCGGGCGATCAGGTCGTCGAAATCGAGAACTCCCAAAGCCGCCTTTCGCGCATTCCAGCGCGGCAGGAAGGCCTGCGCGAGACCCGCCAAGGCAGCCGTCTTCTCGGCGGCAAACAGCGACAGCCTGCGCGGCCGCGCGGCCTCGACCCGCAGCATCAGGGCGTGAAGCCGGGGGAGAAGGTCGCCGAGCTTGCCCTGCGTGCCCTTGGTCGGGAACTTGGCAAGACGCGCGCCAAAGGGCGCCGCCGCCTTGGCGCCGAAAAGGAAAAGGTCCTCCAGCGCCTGAAGGGTCGCAAGATCGGGGGCCCAGGGGAGAAGCCGCGTCAGGGCTTCCGCATCCTCGACATCGGTCTTCAGGCCGGTGGCGAGTATCGGGATCATCGCGGCCAGAAGGTCGGCCTCATCGCCCAGGAAGACCCGCGCCAGAAGCGCCTCGGCACTGTCGGGGGGGAAGGGGTTGGCGTCGAAGCCCTTTGGATGCCGCGCGATTTCCGACAGAAGATCGGGGAAGCCGTCGCCCGGGAAATAGCGCGCAGCGCGGGTCAGGGGGGCGGGATCCTCTGTCGCCATCTCCTCCAGGATATCGGCGCGCAGCATCTTTGTGGCGCGGTCGTCCATCTCGGCGAAACCGGGCGAGACCCCGGCCTCCAGCGGAAAACGCCGGAGCAGAGACGCACAGAAGGAGTGGATGGTCTGGATCCGCAGGCCCCCCGGCGTCTCGATCGCCCGGGCAAAGAGCCTGCGGGCGCGGGCCAGGGTGTCCGCGCCAAGCCCGGTCTCGCCCAGGTCAGAGAGCGCCGCGGTCAGCCGCGCATCCTCCATCATCGCCCATTCGCCGAGGCGCGCGAACAGTCGGTTCTGCATCTCGGTCGCCGCCGCCTTGGTATAGGTCAGGCACAAGATCCGCTGCGGCGAGACCCCGCCCAGCAAGAGCCGCGCCACCCGATCGGTCAGCACCCGCGTCTTGCCCGAGCCCGCATTGGCCGAGAGCCAGGTCGAGGCCTTGGGCTCCGCCGCCCGCCGTTGCGCCGTCAAAGCCTCAAAGGGGATCATCGGAGAGCCTCACGGTCTTGGCCTTCTCGGTCATGTCCCATTCCCCAAAGCGCGAAAGGTGGTCGTAATCGCCCGGATAGCGCGTGTCAAAGACCGCGCGGCGGGCGGTATAGCCCTGATTTTCGCCTTGATAGGCTCTGATCAGCTTGACGAAGCGGGCCCAAATCTCGTCGATCTCGGCAGGCGTCAGCGGCGTGTCGATGGCCTTGTCGCCCGACAGGCCGATGTAAGAGATCATCCCCACCTCCGCCGGGTCGCCAAAGCCGCCCCGCTCCGCCATCGCTGCGGCGAGGTGGAGTTGCAGGTCAAAGGCCGCCTGCTGCTTCTTGGTCGGCGGAGTCCCGGTCTTGTAGTCGATCAGGTGCAAGCGACCGTCCGGCAAAACGTCGATCCGGTCGGGAATGCCGAAGAGGGTAAAGCCCGTGTCTTCGACGGCGATCTCTCCCTTGGTCTCGACCTGCTGGGCCTTGCCGCCATGTTTGCGGTCCTGGAACAGGAAGTGATCCGCCGCCTTCTCGATCCGCGCCAGCCACAGAAGCCGGGCGGAGGGGAAGGGGGTTTCCTCGGCCAGAACAGTCTCTGATATGGCCAAAAGCCGGGCTTTCGCCTGGGTCAGCGTCTCTGAGGGACGCTCTTTCACGAAGGTCTCCAGGATACGGTGGATCGCGTTGCCCCGGTCGCGCGGGTCAGGCTCGGGGCGCAGCGGGTCCAGGGGGCGCAGTCGCAGGACATATTGCGCATAGATCGCATAGGGGTCGCGGATCAGCGTCGAAATCCGGGTCAGCGAGAGCCTTGCAGGCCGCGCCGACACGGGGGGCGCGGGGGCAGGGCGGGGTTCCGGCGGCAAGGGAGCCTCGGGCTCCTCCAGCCGCGCGGCGCGGTCCAGCCAGGCGGCGCCGCGCGTCTTCATCGCAGCGAGCGCCTCGGGGCCCTGACGGTCGGGCAGACCCGCCATCAGGTTGCAAAGCCGGTTCAGCCAGCGCGCCGGAACCGTTTCCGCCTCGGCATCGCGAAGCGCGCGGGAGAGGATGACCTCCTCCGCCGCGACCGCCTGCTGCCAGTCATGCGCCGACAGGCCGATCTGGCGTTCCGGGAGAAGAAGCCCGGCCTCCTTGCGCATCTGGCGGTTCAGCCAGGGGTCGGGGGAGGGCGTCGCGGGCCAGATGCCCTCATTGAGCCCCGCCAGGATCAGGACCTGGGCCTGCACCTCCCGCGCCTCACGCGGGCCGTGGATCGAGACCAGGGGATGGGCCACGACCGCGCTCCGCACCGTGCCGCCGGAGATTTCGGCCTCGAAAAGGCGTCTGTAGTCACTGGGGGAGAGGTCGGCGCCCTCAGCCTCTTCGGCCTGAAGCGTGGTCATCAGGTCCAGGGCGGCGATGCCAGCGTCCTTCTTCCAAAGCTCGGAATTGGGTTCGCAGGCCAGGGCTTCGATGGCGGCGCGGTGGCGGGCGAGGTGGCCCGCAAGATCGGACGGAGCCGGCGCCCCAAGCCAGTCCAGCGCGCGTGCCATGGCCTGACCCCACTCCGCCGCGCCATCCTCGGGCCGGGCCAGCGCCCAGGCGCGCAGGAAAGCCGCATCCGGAAAGGCCGGACCCTTGCGGCGAAGCTCAAGCTCCAGCTCGCGGGTCAGGCGCAGATGGAGGCCGCGCTTCAGCCCGCTCCCGGCCAGCGGGTGTTTCAACAGCGCGACCAGCACATCCGGCGTCACCGGAGCCTCGAAGGCCCGCGCCACCTGCCGCAAGAGCCGTCCCGGCGGCGAGAGCGCAAGCGGCACCCCCGCGCTGTCATCCGGCGTGATCCCCCAGCGGTCCAGCTCCGCCGTCACCCGCCGCGCCAGGTTGCGATCCGGCGTGATCAGAGCCACTTTTCGCCTTTGGCCGACCGCCTGGCGGATCGCCAGCGCCAGGGCCAAAGCCTCGGTCCGGGGCGAGGGCGCATGGATCAGGGACAGGCCCTTGGATGCCTCGGGCAGGGGGGGCAGCAAGGCTCCTTCTGTCCGCCATTGGTCGGTCACCGGCGCTGGCCGCAGCGAGAGCGAGATCAGCCGGTTGCGATCCGGGTCCTCAGGCAGCGTCGTGGTCCAGGGGGTCAGGTCAGCGGGCGTCAGCCCCAGGAGATCGGTCAGCCGCTTGTAGCGGTATTGCGGGTGATCCTCGGCGGAGAGCTGATCCTCCATCGTCGCCCAGACCGCGGGTGGCAGGTCGGGGTCGAACCCGGGCAGGACGAGCGCGCCCTCCGGGTGTTCGGCCACCGCCCGCATCAGCAGAAGGTTCGCCCCGCGCGAGGCGGTGGAGCCCGCCACCACGACCGGGCCAGAGAGCCGCGCGGCCAGCCTGTCGGCGGCCTTGCGGGCACGGCCGCCCTGCAAAAGCGGCCCTATGATGGCCAAAAACGCCTGGGTCCGCGCCCAATGCGCCGAGTGACCCGAGACATCGAGGCCCGCCAGGGTCTCGGGCGCGACACCTTCGTCGGACATCTCATCGGCCAGCGCGGCGAGGCTCTGCGACAGGTCGAAGAGCGCGGCCCTTGGCGCCAGGTCGGGCTGGGCGGTCAAAAGGCGCTCGATCAACCGCGAGAGGTCCAGGAGCCGCGAGAGCCGACCCGGAGCGGGGGGCAGGTCGGCCAGGATCGGGTGGCGGCCGAGGTCGGAGAGCACATGCAGGCGCGGCAGGAAACTCGGCGCGCCCTGGGTCAGGCGATCGGTCACGCGCCGCGCCATGCGCTGGCTGTTGACGAAAAGCGTGACGCGCGAGAGGTCGGGGTGGCGGGCGCGCAGGCCCTCGACCAGTTCGGTGGCGAAGTCGACGCCGGGGGGGAGGTAGGCGAGCTCAGCCATGCAGCATCGCCTCGGCGAGCGGGATGGCGCCCGGGTGGCCCACATCGCACCAGCCGCCCTGGTGGAGCACACCGTAAAGCCGCCCCTCGGCGATCAGGTGGTCCCAGAGGCGGTTCATCGAAAACACCGTCTCGGGGATCTCGCGCAGGCGCCCGGCGCGGAGGATCTGGGCGCCGAGATAGATCGGGGCGACCGCGCCATTCGCCCGGGTCAAGCGGTTGTTCTGCATCAGGAAATCGCCCGCTCCCTTGTGGCCCGTGGCCTGGTCGCGATGGGCGAGGAGGAGGAGCCCATCCATCTCGTCGCTCCAGGCCTCGGCGAGTTCCTCCAGCGGGTTGGCGCCGGTCCAGATCGCGTCGGTGTTCAGCGTCATGACCGGGCCGTCGCCGACCTGGGGCAGGGCGGCCTTCAGGCCTCCGCCGGTTTCGAGGATCACGGGCTCGTGGACCGGGGTAACGCCGGGGGGCAGGGCGGCCACGATCTGCTCGGCGCGGTAATGGGTGTTGATGAAGCGGGGGCCGACGACCGGGGTCTCGGTCAGGGCCAGCGCGTGGGAGAGGAGCGTCTGGCCAGCGACCTGGACGAGCGGCTTGGGGCGGTCGGCGGTCAGGGCGCCCATGCGGGTGCCGAAACCGGCGGCGAAAAGGAAAAGCGGAAAGGTCATAAGAGCTTGTCGCACAAGGATTTCAAGGGGGCCAGCGCCGGATGCGCCAGGTTGCGGGCCAGGTGGCGCTGCACCCTTGGGATCAGCGAGAGGTAGCGCGGTCTGCCCTGTTTCGCGAGCCTGGCGAAGATGCCGAGGATCCGCAGCGCGCGCTGGGCGCCAAGCGCGGCGCAGGCGGCGGCGAAGTCGGGCGAGGGGTCGAAGCGGGTGATCAGATGGGCCTCGAGCTCGGGCGCGACATCGCGGCGGGCGTCCTGGGTCAGGGAGATCAGGTCGTAGCCCGGCTGGCCCATCTGGGCGAGCTGGAAGTCCAAAAGGCCGACGCGGGCGAGGCCTTGGCGTGGAAGCCAAAGCAGGTTTTCGGCGTGGTAGTCGCGCAGGATCAGCACGCGGGGGCCATCGGCGAGGGCCAGGGTCTCGGCCAGGGTGCCGGTGAAATCGGCGCGGGCCTGGGGGGAGGTCTTAGGGTCGAGCACCAAGGCCGCCGCCTCGGCCCAATCGGCGGCTGTCAGGTTGGGCAGGCCCTGAGGCGCGGGGTGGGATTGCAGGTGGCGGAGGACGTCGACAGCGGCCTCGTAGAGCGGGCGCTCGAGGCTCGGGTCGGTGGCGATGGCTTGGGGATAGAGGTTGGGGCCCAGGTCCTCGACCAGGAGGAAACCGCGGGAATGGTCTTCGGCGGGGACCTGGGGCGCGGAGAGGCCGATGTCGCGCAAGTGCTTGGCGATGCGGGTGAAATCCTCGGTCCGGTCGGGCTGGTCCTTGGGCGCGTCCATCAGGAGAAGACCCGGCAGCCGCGTATAGCGCCGCGCCGAGGCATCGCCGCCCAGGGCCTCGCGCGGGGCGTTTTCCAGCCCGTGGCGGGTCAGGAAATCCTCGGCCTGCATGTCGCGGAAGGCCTGGGGCAGACCCTCGATCCCTGGCGAGAGCGTCAGACGCCGCCCCTCTCCGCAAGCGGTGAAGGTCAGGTGATGGGCGCCGGGCGGGGTGGCTTTCCCCAGGCGGTCGGGCCATTCGACCAGGCAAATCGCGGTCGAAAAGGCCTCTTCCAGGCCCAGCTCCAGCACCTCGTCGGGATGGGTCAGGCGGTAGAGGTCGGCGTGCCAGATCTCGGGCTCGCCGGGATAGGTCTGGACGAGCGTAAAGGTCGGAGAGGGGACCTCGACAGCCTCGCCCAGCCTCGCCCGGATCAGCGCGCGGGCGAGGTGGCTTTTGCCGGAGCCGATGGGGCCGGACAGCATAAGCACCGACCCCGGAGCCAAGAGGCCCGCCAGGGCGCGGCCGAGGGCGGCGGTGTCGGTTTCATCCACAAGGTCGAAGCTCTGGTCCATGGGCGGACACTAGACCAAGGGCCAAGCGGGGCAAAGGGGGGAGGGGCAGGGGGGTGACGGAGTTTGACAGGCTTATGAGGCCGTTGAGGAACCGATGACTCGCCCGAGTTTGGAGTTGGAAGCCAGAAAACACGTCCGGGAAGGGGCCGGAAAGCACGGATCTCGGATCGGCCTGAGACAGAAGGAGAACGATTTCCTGCGCAGGTTCAAAGACCTGTTCGGCGGCAAGAAACCTGGGGGACGCTGGCTCAGTCCCTCCCCCGGGGTGGGTCAATTGCGCCTGGCCCTTTGCGAGGCGCAATGGACCCTCTCGGCTGGAGGCGCCGCATGGCCCCGCTCAGGCCGTCTTGCGCCCCGGGTCCTTCATGAAGATCGCCTTGGGGCTGGTCGAGGCCGTCTCGCTGAGCCGGTAACCGGTCATCGTCGCGCCGCCGGCCAGGGGGACGAAGCGGGCGGCGATCATCCTTCCGTCCAGGAGCCGCAGGTCCGCGCCCCAGGCCGAACGCTCCCCGCCCTGGGCCGCGAAATCTTCCAGGTCGGCCCAGACCGGCGAGGGCGCGCAGCGGTCGCGCCAGGTGGCCGAGACGCTGCGGAGCGTCGCCTCGGCCAGGTTGGCCGCAGGGTCCACCCCCCAAAGCCGCGCATAGGCCTCGTTCGACATCACCAGCTGACCGCCCGGAGAGAAGACGGCAATCGCCTCTTCCAGTTGGTCCATGACCGACTGGCTGATCTCCAGGTCGGCACGGAAACGGCGGGTGCGGATCATCTCGGAGGAGATATCCTCGATCAACAGCGCCAGCGCGCCATTCGGATGCGGACGGCCGATCACGCGGTAGGTCTGGCCGCCCGGCAGGCTCCAGGTCTCTTCATACAGGCCCGAGGCGGCGGCGCGCTCCATCTCCATCAGCTGACGGCGCCAGCTGCGGTAATCCTTGGGCTCGGGGATCATGTTGCGGTCGCGCATCCCGTCCAGCACCGACAAAAGCGAGGGCCGCATGGTCAGGAAATCGGCCGGCAGCCCGGTCAGGACCATCAGCGCGGGGTTGAAGAGCACCAGTTGCCGATGCTGGTCAAAGATCGCCAGGCCGACATGCAGATGGGCAAAGGTCTTGGTCAGGGTGATCATGAAGTCGCGCAGCGCCGTCTCGCAGGTCACCAGGCTGTCGATCGGCGTGGCGAAGAACATCTTCTCGCCCCGCTCTTCATGCGCCGAGACCTCATACCAGACCTCGCCCCCCTCGCGCAGGGTCAGCGTGTGACGCTTGCCTTCGTTCGGCTTGGCGGGGCCCGGGCGCTTGACGGGCTCGGAGAAAAGCCGGGGCAGGGGCCAGGTCAGGTCCTGGTTGGCGGCCAGAACCTCGGAGGCGCGCAGCATATAGGCCTGGTTCGCCCAGATCACATCGCCATTCGCCCGCTCTTTCCACATCAGGACCGGAGCCTTGGCGGCGGTGTCGCGCAAGAGGTTGATCTCTTCCTCCATCGCGCGCAGCGCCATCACGTCCTGCCCCCCCGAGGGGACTTGGTGGCTGGGGTCGGTCAGCACGACCCGGGTCAGGCCGCCACGCAACTCTGCCTGCAACATCAAGGCATTGCCCTTCTCCGGCGCCGAGGTCAGGGTCAGCGACCCATCCAGCGGCAGGCGCAGGAGCCGCGCCTCAAGCTCGGCGAAATGCGGGGTCAGATAGGTCAGGAGACGGGCCCAGGGGCTGCCTTGCCCCGGGATCGCCGCCAGGAGCGCCCGCGCCCCCGGGGTGCTGTCGATCATCGCCTCTCCGTCAAACAGGAAGACGGTGGCCGAAGTGTCCTCGGCAAAGACCGAAACCGGGGCGCGGCGTTGGCGCCGCTCCATCCAGGCGATGGCGCCCAGAACGATACCCGCCGTGGCAAGGGCCAGAAGAAAAAGTTCAGCTTGCAGAAGCCAGTCCACCGGCGCCCCCAGAAAGATTGTCCGATCTTGGAGGCTAGGGAGTCAAAGTTAATGAACGGTTAAGCGATTAATTCCCTTTTTTCCTTGATATGCGCGACTTCAGATCTGCATGGGTTGATTGTCGCCCAGAACCAGGTGGTCCGGCGCCAGGATGTCCGATTCGGCCCAGACCACCTCGATCACCGCTCCGCACCGCTCTGGCCGGATGCCGGGGCCCGAGAAGGGATCCGAGCCATTAACGAAGGTCAGGCTCGCCCCCGTCCGCTCGAGCAGCGTCTTGGCGATGAAAAGACCCAGGCCCATGCCCTCGTAACCCGGCCGCTTCTCCTCCTCGGGCTCGCGACGGGTGCGCACGAAAGGGTCACCGATGCGGTAGAGGACGTGAAAGGGGAAGCCGTCGCCGTCATCGACGATGCGGACGCGGATCATCCCATGCGAGTGCTCGAGGTCGACCCAGACCTTGGCCACGGCGAAATCCACGGCGTTCTGGATCAGGTTGCGCAGGCCGTGGATGACCTCGGGCCGCCGGAGGATGCGCGGTTGCAGGTGCAGGCCGATGTTGTCGACGATCTCGACCCTCTTGCCGCGTTCCATATGCGGATCGGCGGCCTCGCGGACCACGGCGATCAAGGGGGCCTGGCGCAGGTGGAGGTCATCCTTCCCCGCCCGACCCATGTCGCGCAGGATATCCCGGCAGCGGTCGGCCTGGGCGCGGATCAAGAGCACATCCTCGCGCTGATCACCGGTCAGGTCATCGACCAGCTCGGAGGCCACCATCTTGATCGTGGCCAGCGGAGTCCCCAGCTCATGCGCCGCCGCAGCGACCACGCCGCCGAGGTCGGTCAGCTTCTGTTCGCGGGACAGCGCCATCTGCGTCGCCAGGAGCGCATCGGCCATGGCCCGCATCTCGACCGCGATCCGGCGCGAGAAGATCGCGATGAAGACGGTCCCCGAGACGATGGCCAGCCAGAAGCCGACCTCGAATTGCAGGGGAAGGACCACGATCTCGCCACTGGCAAAGCGCAAGGGCTTGTAGACGAAGGCCACGGCGGTGACCAATTGCACGGCAAGCCCACCGAGGAAGATGGTCGATTTCAGCTCCAGCGCCGAGGCCGAGATCGTGACGGGGACGATGACCAGAAGCAGGAAGGGATTGTCCAGGCCTCCGGTCATGCCAACCAGGTAGACCAGTTGCAGAAGGTCGAAGAGCAGAAGCAGCATGGCCTCGTGATCGGCCAGGCGACGGTTGCCGGGAAAGACCAGGGTGCTGATGATGTTCAACGCCACGGCGGCGCCCACGGCCAGGGCGCATTGGCCGATGGGCAGGATCAGGCCGTAATATGTATGGGCCGCCGTCAGGACCGCGACCTGACCCGTGATCGCCACCCAGCGCAGCGTCGTCAGCGTGCGCAGCCGGACCCATTCGCCGTCGCTGAAATCGCGGCCCGAGGGCCCGGGCAATTGGTCCATGGCTCTCCCCCTCGCGCCTGCCTGCGGGAATTGTTATGGTGCAGGCGCTTCGCAATCAATGCCTTGGAGGCCCTCATGCGCATAGGCTCTGTCATCGCCGTCACGGCAGCGGTCGGTTTGGCCGCCATGCTGGGCGCCACCAGCTATTACGTCCTGTCGCAGAAGACCGCGGGCGCCTGCCAGGGCGGCGCGGTCATGGGGGCAGAGATCGGCGGGCCCCTGGCGCTGCATGACGCCACGGGCAAGGCGGTGACCGAGAAAGAGATCCTCTCCGGCGCCTCCCTGGTCTATTTCGGCTATGCCAATTGCCCCGATGTCTGCCCGATCGACAATGCCCGCAATGACGAGGTGGCGCGGCTCCTGGCCGAGAAGGGCATCACGCTGACCCCGGTTTTCATCTCGGTCGACCCGACCCGCGACACGCCCGAGGTCCTGGCCGACTACCAGGCGGCCTTCGACCATGTCCGCACCTATACCGGCACCGAGGCAGAGGTGGCCGCCGCCACCAAGGCCTGGCGCGTCTATTTCGAGATCAACCCGGAGGAATTGGCCGCCTACAAGACCGATCCCAGCGGGTTTTACGCGGTCAACCACACCACGATGACCTACCTGGCCAAGCCGGGTGGCCAGGTCGTCGCGGTCTTCCAGCGCGAGAATACCGCCGAGGAAATCGCGCAATCCGCGCCTTGTTATCTGGGCGCCGCCTAGGTTAGCCTGCCCCAGACCTTGGGAGGGGCGCATGACCGAAGAGCTGAAAGACATCGGGCCGGATCGCAGTCTGCTTCTGGTGGATGACGACGAGGCTTTCGTGCGGCGCCTGGCCAAGGCGATGGACAAGCGCGGATTCCAGTCGCAGACCGCGCTCAGCGTGGCCGAGGGCAAGTCCATGGCCCTGGCGCGGCCTCCGGCCTTTGCGGTGGTCGATCTGCGGCTGGCCGATGGCAATGGGCTGGACGTGGTCCAGACCCTGCACGAACAGCGCCCCGATTGCCGGGTGATCGTGCTGACCGGCTATGGCGCGATTGCGACGGCGGTGGCGGCGGTCAAGATCGGGGCGATCGATTACCTGTCGAAGCCCGCCGATGCCAATGACATCACCAAGGCGCTTCTGGAAGAGGGCGAGGATCTGCCCGCCCCGCCCGAAAACCTCATGTCCGCCGACCGCGTGCGCTGGGAACATATCCAGCGCGTCTATGAAATGTGCGACCGCAATGTTTCCGAAACCGCGCGGCGGCTTTCGATGCATCGCCGCACCTTGCAGCGCATATTGGCCAAGCGCAGCCCGAAATGAAGTTTGGACTTGTCATCCCAAGTCAATATTCTTAACACCGGCATGACCCAACCATGAAAGGACCTGGGAATGGCCGATCTCAATTCGATGACTCTGAAAGAACTGAAAGACCTGCAGGCCCAGGTCGCCAAGGCGATTGCCTCTTTCGAGGACCGCAAGAAACTTGAAACCCTCGCCAAGCTGCGCGAATTGGCGCGGGCGGATGGGTTTCAGCTCGAAGAGCTGACCGCTTTGACCACGACCCGCAAAAGGGCGCCCTCGGCGGTGACCTATGCCAATCCGGCCAACAAGTCCGACACCTGGTCGGGCCGGGGCCGCAAGCCGCGCTGGTTCATCGAGGCCATGGCCGCCGGCAAGAAGCGCGAAGACCTTCTGGTCTAGACCGCCGCCTTCAGCCAGCGGATGAAAGCCTTCAGCTCCGGGCGTTTCGGCCCGGGGCGGGTGACCATGTAATAGGCCAGGCTGTCATCCTTCAGCCGCCCCACGATTTGCAGCGTGCCGTTCTCGACGTCATGTTCGACCAGGGCCTCGGCCTCGACATATAGGCCAAGCCCCGCGCGGGCGGCGGAAAGCGCCAGGTCTTCGGTCGGCACATCGGTGATATTCATCGCATCGGGTTTCAGGCCAAAGCCCTTGAGCCAGGTCTGAGTCTCCGGCCAGTCCTCGGCCATGATCCAGGGCATGTCCGACATTTCCGCATTCGACAAATCAACCCGTCCCGCCAGCAATTCCGGAGCCGCCACGATGACGTAATCGGCAGCGGTCAGGAATTCGACATCCAGCCCCGGCCACTTGCCATTGCCAAAGCGGATGCCCAGGTCGATGCCCTCGCGCCGCAGATCGACGACGCGCTTTTCCGGGTTCAGCGAGAGTTCGATATCGGGATGGCTTTTCCAAAATCCCCCGAGTTTCGGCATCAGCCAATTCGCCGCAAAGGCCGCCGTCAAGGTCACCCTTAGCGCGGCCCCGGGCCCGCCGCCCTTGACCTCGGCCAGGGCCTGGCCGATGCCCCGAAAGCCCTCGACCAAGGCCGCCGCCAATTTGGCCCCCTCGGGCGTCAGCGCCATGCCCCGGCCCTCGCGGTAAAGCAACTCGCGGCCCAGGTGATCCTCCAGCCCGCGCACCTGTTGCGCCACGGCGGCATGGGTCACGTTCAGCTCGCGCGCAGCAAGGGTGAAGCTTTGCAGCCGCGCCGCCGCCTCGAAGGCGCGCAGAGCGGTCAGGGAGGGGAAACTGCGCCAGTCGATCATGTTTACAAATCCGTAATCTGTTAGCTCAGCTTACATGTCGAAAGATTCCCTGACTTGGGAAATCCAAGCATTGCGCCTATATCCCTAGCATCGGAAGACCCGAGAGGAGAAGAAAATGTTGAACCTGATTGCAGACGCCCTGATGACCCTGACCCTGATGGGCCCCCAGCCGAAAGCGCACAAGCGTGGTCGCTGATCAAAGACCGTCCATCAAGGCCAAGTGCCGCTTCACATAGGCCGTCCGCACCTCCGCGGGCGGCCTTAGTCTTAGGGCGATGCCCCGCAGCGCCTCGGGCGGGCGCCCGAAGAACCGATCCGCCTCATCCTCGCGGAAGCCCGCGATCTGAATGGCCTCCAACCAGGCCGAGACCTTGTCCGCCGCCTTGATCGCCTTTTTCACCGCGACCGGCAGCACCGCAGGCAGACCAAAGCGGATATGGACCGCCGCCGTCAGCCTTGCATCCAGCTCTGCATAACCAGGCCCCACCGCCGCCTTGACCGGGCTGATCATGTCGCCGATCACATATTCCGGCGCGTCATGCAGCAGGGCCGCCAGCCGCCAGCGCGGATCGGCCTCGGTGCGGGCAAAGATCTCTTCGACCAGCAGGGAATGCTCCGCCACCGAATAGGGCCAGTCGCCAAAGGTCTGCCCGTTCCAGCGCGCGACAAAGGCCAGGCCATGGGCGATGTCCTCGATCTCGATATCGACCGGGGTCGGGTCCAGAAGGTCCAACCGCCGCCCCGAGAGCATCCTTTGCCATGCGCGCGGCTGTTTCATTTTCTTCTCCGCTTGAGCTTTGGCACATATCTGACGCGAAACGGGCATAAAGGGAATCCCCGGGCCGCTCCGTTCACGCTTTGCGCGGTCAAAGTCTGGACGCCTTGGCTGCCCTGTGCCATCAAGGCGCCGACCAAGCAGGAGATCGGTATGACTGACCCATGGACACCTTTGTGCCTCGTGGCATCATGTGACCTGCAGGCCGCCGCTTGGCCCATGCCGGTCGCCGTGGTCGAGGACGACCTGACCCTGCGGCTGGACGGCGTCGAGCTGGGCATCGACACCCTGCATCCCCGCCTTGTCGCTGCCCTCAGCCTTTCGCCGAAGGGCGCGGCTCTCCTGGACCGGCTCGAGCTTCACCTGGCCGAGACGGGCCGCACGCTTCAGGGCCTGCGCCGCGATGTGACCCCGGCAGAGGCGCCCGCCGCGCTGTTTTCCCTGATGGCCGCGGCCCTGGTGCAGTCGCAAGGCCGCGTGGTCAAGCAGATGCGCGAGCTGGCGCAGATGCGGCAGTTGACGGAAACCAGCCTCCAGCATTTCGAGCGGCTCGAGGCTTTTGTCTGGCAGACCGCGAAATGCGAACGCAACCAGGTCCTGAACCTGGCCGCGCGGGCCGATGGCGCCACGCTGGCCCTGTCCGAGGCCGAGCAGCGCCTGCCGACCGACAGTGTCGGCCTGTCTGACCTGGCGCTGTGGGTCGCGGCCCCGGCCCAGGGCCAGTTGACCGTCGCGCTGGACCTGATGGAGACCGCCGTGACCGTCGCGACCTGGGTGGTCAGTGACCCCGGCGCGGGCTGGCTGCGGCTGGCCCTGCCGCGCGCCCTGTCGACCGATGCCCAGACCCCGGTTCTGCGTCTGACCTGGTCCGGTCCGTCGCCGCTTTCGCTTGGCCTTTCCCTCGATCACCCCGATCCGCGCTTTCAATGCCAGGGCGGGCCGACCCTGGCCCTGAAGCTGTGGAAGTTCATTCCCGGCACCAATGCCCCCCTGTCGCCCGACTCCCTGCCGCCCAGCGCGGGCCCGACCCGGGGTCGCTGGCTGATCGGTCTTGCGGCGCTGGGCGAGGCGGCGACCCTGGCGGCCGACCCCGAGCGGATCGAGTTCCTCGATTGGGCGGGCGGCGTCGTCATGCGCCCCGAGCCTGGCCAGACCCTGGGCCTGCGCCTGCCCGGCCTGGCGCGTCCGGGCATGGTGCGGCTGCAAGGCATGGTCTCGGTCGAGGGCATCGGCGCCCAGGCCGAGCTGACCTATGCCGTGGCGGCTCCGGGTCAGGAGCCCGACCCGCAGAGCTGGCAGGTGGTCACCCCGGCGGAACCGGATCAGCTTCATGTCACCCTCCCCCGGCTTGAGGTCGCACAGGACCTGGTCCTGATGGCCCGCGTGCCCGAAGCGGCCGAACATCCCGCCGTCGTCGTCTTCGAGCGGATCGAGGCCTTTGCCAGCCTGACGGGCCGCGATGACTGAGGCGCCCAGCATTGCCATCGTCATCCCGGTCTTCCGGCACTCGGTCCTGCTGATCGAGGCGGTCGAAAGCGCCCTCGCGCAACGCGCGCCCTTCGGCATCCGCATCCTGATCGTCAACGACGGCTGCCCCCATCCCGAGACGGACGAGACCTGCCGCGCCTTTGCCCGCGCCCATCCCGACCGGATCACCTATCTGAAAAAACAGAACGGCGGGCTTTCCTCGGCACGCAACCATGGCATCCTTTACGCGCTGGACCACCTGCCCTCGGTCCGGGCGATCTACATGCTGGACGCCGACAACGCCTTGCGCCCCGATTCCATGGCCCGGGCCATGGCGGCCCTGGACGAGGACCCCGAGGCAGGCTGGATCTATCCCGACATCGACATGGTGGGCCTGTCTTCGGGCCATGACTACTCCGGCCCCTATTCCGTCCTGCTGCACACCGCGATGAACACCTGCGAGGCGGGGTCACTGATCCGCCGCGAGGTCTTCGAGGCCGGGGTCATGTTCGACGTGACCTTCAAGGCGGGGTTCGAGGATTGGGATTTCTTCCTCTCCTGCGTCGAGGCGGGCTTCCGCGGCAAGAACATCGAGGGCTTCGGCTTCCTCTACCGCAAGCGCCCCGAATCGATGCTGGCCGACAGCGAGCGCGAACGCGAGCCGATCCTGGCCCGGATGCGCGCCAAGCACCGGGCGCTGTTTTCCCCCCGTGCCATGCTGGAGCTGGAGCAGGAAGAGGCGCCGCGCTATGCCTTCTTTCTTGTCGATCTGGACGAGGTCTGGCTGACCACCGATCCCCTGGCCGAGTCAGAGGTCCTGACGCCCGAGGACTATTCCCAGCGGCTCTGGCGCGCGCGCTCGGCCCCGGGACGCCATCACTTGCCGCCCCTGACTGTCGTGACCCGGTCCGAGACCCTGGCCGAGGCCCAGGCGGCGGGGATGCTGCATGGGCTCTTGTGGCAGCTTGAAACCATGGTCGACCAGGTCCACCTGGCGGGGCTCCTGGCGGTTCATGCGCCAAGCGACCGCATGGGCCTGCACATCCTGCCCGAGGCCAGCCGCAGCCCGGACGAGGCCGCAATGCTGATGCTGACGACCGACCTTTTCATGGCGGCGGCGGGGGATGCCCAGGGCTCGTGGATGAAGTCGCTGATCTCGGCCGCGCCGCAGCCGCGCGTGGCCCTGGCCCAGGTGACCCTGCCGCCCAGCCTGCCGATCTTCGCCCTGGGCGAGGGCGGCATGGCGGCGGCGCTTCTGGCCTTCCTCGACGGAATGCGCCAGTCCCACTGGGCCGCCGGAGCGCTTTCCCTGCGCGACTGGCGCCAGCCCGACCTGCGCCGCCGGGCGGGGTCGCACATGATCCTGCGCCAAAGGCTGGGCCAGCAGCCCAACCTGCCGATGCTGCGCGGCACGGGGCGGCACATGGGGCTGATCCTGTCCATCCTGGAATTCGGCGGGGTCGAAAAGGTCGCGCTGAACTTCGCCCGGGCCTTTGCGGCGCGGGGCTGGACCCTGCACCTCTTCATCCTGGGCAGCCGTGAGGCCGCCGTCAGCCAGGAATGGCGCGACACGATCGCCAGCGTCACCTTCCTCGGCGACCCCGAGTTCTCGCCCTGGGGCGGCGGCGACCGCAGCTATTTCGGCAACGAGATCCCGCGCTGGGCGAGTTCGGGCAACCATCCCCGCCTGATCGCGCTTCTTCATTGGCTGGATGCGGTGGTCGATCTTCATTCCGGCGCCGCCGTCGCGGTGATGAGCCAGCTCAAGAAGCTGGGCGCCGTCACGGTCACCTCTTTGCACCTGGCCGACCTGTCGCCGATGGGGCGGCCCTCGGGCAATCCCTTCCTGACCTTGGCCTATGAACATGCCTTCGACCTTTTCGCGCCCTGCTCCCTGGCGCTGGGCGATTGGCTCCATGCCATGGGCATCCCAGAGGACAAGATCACCCCGGCGCCCAATGCGCCCAGCTTCGACATCGCCCCCGACCGGCTTTCGGCGCTGATCGCAGAGCGGTCCGCGCGTCAGCCGGGGCGGTTGCGGGCCATGTTTCTTGGCCGCCTCGATGCGCAAAAGGGGCTGGAGCGCCTGGGAGAGGTCATCGCCCGCTCTGCCCATCTGCCCATCGACTGGCGCGTCATCGGCCGCGCCATCCTGACCGACGGCGCGCCTCCGGTGCCGCCTTCGGTCCTGGCGGTGCTGGAACCGGCCCTGACCACGCCCGAAGAGCTGACCGCCGCCTTTGCCGAGGCCGATGTCCTTGTCCTGCTCTCGGAATTCGAGGGCCTGCCCCTGACCGTGCTGGAGGCGATGCGCCAGGGCGTGGTGCCGATTGCGACCGATGTCGGCGCGGTAAGCGAAGTCGTGGTCGATGACGTGACCGGCTGTCTCTTGCCGCTGGAAGAGGCGGTCGAGGGCTGCCTGTCCGCGCTGGAGTCGCTTGCGAGCGACCCTGCCCGCCTGCGCCGCCTGTCGGACACCGCCACGGCGACCATGGCCAACCGCCACTGGCTGGCCGCGACCGAAGCCCTGGCCCAGGCCATCGACCGCGTGGGAGCGACCCGCACGGTCGGCTCCGACGCCGATATCCCGCCGCCCGCCCATATCGCACCGCTTTCCGCCGGCGATGCCGAGATGGAGCGCGTCGACCTGACCCCCGCGCCCTGGGTCGAGCTGTGCCAGAACGGCCCGGACGAAACCGCGCTCTTGCAGCGCTACGAGCTTTACGCCGGTTTCCTGCAATTCGGCTCGCCCGAGAATGCGGGCGTGGTCTGCGACCTCTCCTGTCACCCGGTGCGCAGCCGCAAGGGCGTCACGACCCGCGCCATCGCGCTGAAACCCCAGGGGCGGCGGCAGCCCTGGTTCACCTACGAGATGGTCCTGCCCGATGCGCCGCTCACCGAATACATCTCGATGGACTGGACGCTGCGCTATGCCCTGGCCCGGCCGCGCAACCTTTACGCGCAGTTCATGCTGGACGGCGGGGGTGAGAATGTGACCGTCGATGTCGGCACCCTGCGCGGCACCGATGCGGGCAGCACGATGAACCTCGTCCTGGCGCTGCGCCAGATCGACCCCGAGGTCCTGCGCCGCCTGACCCGGGTGCGCCTGGTGCTGTCGACCGATGGCGAGCTTTTGCCTTTCGACCTGCTGGATTTTGCCATCCACGGTCGCAGGTAACCTTGCAACCTGGGGTCTATTGCTCCTCCACCGGGGCGTGGGTAGCATAGGCCCCGAGTGAGACGGCCCAGAACAGGTAGCCCAAGGTGCAGCTTCCGACCCTTCCGCCTGCCGATCACCTGATCTCTCCGGAGATTGCCGACCCCGATGCCTTCGCCGGGGTCTGCGACTATATCGACGAAGGCGCGGGGTTGCGCGGCTGGCTTGTCCTGCCTTCGGCGCCCGGCGTGGCGCAGCGGCTGGAGGCCTGGTGTGCCGGTGAGCGCCTGGGCCAGACCGTCGCCATCCTGGACCGTCCCGGGATCGACCGCGCGCTTGGTCGCAAGACCTGGTGCGGCTATCTCCTGGGCTGGAGCCGTCTTGACCGCCCTGCCCTGGCCCGCATCGTCGCGCAGACCCCCGAGGCCCCGGTCGAGCTGCGCACGGCGAACGAGGGCCTCTGCCTGCCCTACCTCCCCCTGCCGCCGACCGCCGCCGCGGTCCTTGCCCTTGTCGATGCCAAGACCGATGGCGAGATGCGGCCTGAATTCAAGACCGTGAGGGCCTGGCACGAAATCGAGGAATCGGGCCTGTTCGACCATGACTGGTATATCCGCCAATATGGCGCCGACACCCAGTATCACCGCCCGCCGCTCTTGCACTATATCCAAACCGGAGAGGCCGAGGGGCGGCGGCCGAACCTTTGCTTCGACCCCGAAGCCTATGCCACCCAGATGGGCCTGCCCCATGGCGAGCCGCGCCTTTTGCACTATCTGCGCCGGCCGGACATCCGCGTCACGCCGCATTTCGACCCGACCTGGTATCGCCGGACCCAGGCCCCGCTCAGCCCGCAACGGCCCCTGGCGCATTACCTGGCCCATCGTGGCCAGACCCTGCCCAATCCGACCGTGACGGCCCGGATGCTGGGCGACAACCCGCATGGCCCCGACCGGTACGAGGACTTTCTGCGGACCTTTCCGCCCAGTCTGAACGAGACGCCCGAAGGCGAGGCGATCCTGGCCGATGCCCTGCGGCTTTTCCCCGAACTGGCCAACCTGCGGCGGCTGGAGGCTGCGCTCGATGCGCGCGACCTGGCGGCGGCCGAGCGCTTCGCCGGGGCGCTGCGCGACATCGGCCCCCGGGGCTGGGCCCGGATCGCCCTGGCCCGGCTGGCCCTGATGCAGAACGACCACCGGGGGGCCTCGGCGCTTTTGCACGGGCTGCGCGGCGAGCCCGCGCTTCAGACAGCTGCCGCCGGGCTCTTGCTCGAGGCCCAGGACCCCGAGGGCGCGGCGCAGATGGTGGAGGGGTTGCAGGATCACGCCTCGCCCGCCCTGGACAGCATCCGCATCCGGCTGGCGGCCTTGCAGCGCGATCATGCCGGGCTGACCCTGGCGCTGCGCCGGGCGGACCTGCACGGGGTCGAGACCAGCGTCCTGTGCGAGGCGGCCTACAAGCTCGTGCGGCCCGGGATGCAGCCCGAGCCCGGAGAGGCCGAGGCCGAAGCGCTGCTGCATGCGGCCCTTGCCCCCACTGCGGCCGAGAACCCCTTTGCCCTGCAAGCCCGCATCCACATGTATCTTCAGCGCCGCCAGCTTTCGGACCTGGCCGCGCTCTTGACCGAGGCCGAGACGCAGCCCGTCGCCGCCAAGCTGAACCTGGCCTCGCGGCGGCTCGAGATGCTGTTCCTTTCGGGCCATCTCGCCGAGGCCCTGGCGCTTTACCGCGAAAAACTGGCCGGGATGCGTCTGGACAATGCCGATGGCATCATCGCGCTGCGGCTCCTGTCCGAGGTCAAGGCCTGGGACGAGGCCGGGGCGGTGATCCTGTCGCACCTGGCCCAGGGCCATGGCTTTGGCGAGACGGTGTTTCATGCCATGCGGGCGCTGCGCAAGGCGGGGCTGCATGACCGCGTCCTGGCCCTGGCCGCGCCGATGGGTCCGGATCACGACCACTTCATCGACCTGGTTCGGCTGGACCGCGACCTGATCGCCTCGGCCAAGGGTCAGGCGCCGGTGACCGATGCCCTGCGCTGGCTCTCGGGGGCAAAGGCGCCTGACTCCGGCGGGGTGATCTATCTTTGCGCCGACCGGCGCTATTTCCTGTCGCTTCTGACCTGCCTGGCCTCGGTCTTCGGTCAACCGGTCCAAAGCGACGCCCCGGTCTATGTCTTTCTGGACTCCGACGTGCCGCCCGACTGGCCCCCCGCGATCCAGACCCTGGCCCAGCGGTTCGGCCGCGAGGTCACGATCGTCTCCGAGGCCGATTTCGTGACCGAAGGCGTGGCGCTGAAGGTCGAGCTTGGCTTCTTTGCGGCGGGCACCGGCCTGTCGCGGGCCGCCTATTACCGGCTTTACGCCGCGCGCTGGCTGATGGCGCTGAACCGCTTCTCGCGGGCGCTTTACGTCGACACTGACATCATCTGCCGGGGCGACCTGACGCCGCTGGTGACGCTGGACCTGGGCGGCGCCCCCCTGGCCGCGCGGGTCGAGGAAGAGGGCCCCGAGGTCCGGGCCGCCGCCACAAGGAACAACATCGACCCGGCGCGCTATTTCAACTCGGGCGTGCTGGCGATGGATTTCACCCATCCCAGGCTGGGCCCCGGCCTCGCCCGGGCCATCGAGCTGTCAGAGAAAGAGCCCGACCGGCTGATCTTCCACGACCAATGCGCGCTGAACATCGCCTTCCGCGCCGCCGATCTGCCGCCGCAATGGAACTTCTTCCTGCGCCCCTTCCGGCCCCAGAACGGCCAGGTCCAGGACGGCATCCTCCTGCACTATCTTGACCGCCCCAAGCCCTGGGACATCACCTTCTGGCGCAACTTCCGCGAGGAGTGGCGGGTCTGGGCGCTTTTCCTGGGCCAGCTCTTGCCGCCGCAGGTCTTTACCGACATGCTGGCCGCCGCCAACGAGGTTTGACCCATGACCGATGCCCGCCCGACCCGCGAAATCCAGTTCAAGGGCGTCAGCTTCCGCCTCTCTGACGAGCCCGGCCCGGCCCGCTTCGTCCTTGGCCTGCGCAAGAGCGGGTCGAGCCTGCTGAACCAGATGCTGAAGTTCATCGCCGAACGGAACGGCGTCAATTACGTCGACCTGCCCGGCACCTTCTTCAACGCCGGCGTGCCGCTGGATGCCTGGCACAACGACGACCTTTCGGCCATCCTGCGCCCCGGCAACATGTATATCGGCTTCCGCAACTGCCCGCCCGCCTTTGCCAGCGCGCCGCTCTTCGCCCGCTCGCGCCGGGTCTTCATGTTCCGCGACCCCCGCGACGCGCTGGTCAGCCAGTATTTCTCGGACGCCTATTCCCATTCCCTGCCGGAGGGAGACAGCGAACAGGCCCAGGCCGCCCGTCGCCATTTCATCGCCAAGCGCGAGCGGACCCTGGCCACCGACATCAACGACTTTGTCCTGAAAGAGGCGCGGTCGATGGACGAGGCCTTCATGGGCTATGCCGAGGTCCTGCGCTCGCCCCTGACGCTGAAGCTGCGCTATGAAGAACATGTCTTCCAGAAGAAGCGCCTGATCGCCAAGATCGCCGAGCACCTGTCCCTGCCGATGCCCAAGGCCGCGACCGAGGCCCTGCTGGCCCAGGTCGATGTCGTGCCCACCGCCGAGGACAAGAACCGCTTCATCCGCTCGGTGACCCCCGGTGACCACCGCCGCAAGCTGCGCCCCGACACGATCGAGAAGCTTGACGAGGTCCTGCAGCGCAGCCTGAAGCTTTACGACTACCACTAGGGGCGCCGGACGGCTCCGGCCACCAATCCCCCGAGGACGCCATGACGACTTTTCTTCTGGACCACGAACCGGCGCTGAGGGTGGCGGCCTTCCTCGGCGTCCTTGCCGCGATGATGGCCTGGGAGCTTGCCAGCCCGGTGCGACGGCAAGAGGTCCCTCGGGTGATCCGCTGGACCAACAACCTTGGGCTGGTGATCGTGGATACCGCGATCCTGCGCCTGGCCTTTCCCCTGTTGGCCGTCGGACTGGCCACGCGGATCGAGGGCGGCGGGCTCTTCGGCCTCTTGTCGCTGCCGGGCTGGGTCGCGGTTCCGCTTGGCCTGCTGCTTCTGGACCTTGCGATCTATTTTCAGCACCGGGTCTTCCATGCCGTGCCCCTGTTGTGGCGCCTGCACCGGATGCACCACGCCGACCCCGATTTCGACACCACGACCGCGCTGCGCTTTCATCCGGTCGAAATCGTCCTGTCGATGGCGATCAAGCTCGCCGTGGTCGCCCTGCTTGGCCTGCCCCCGGTCGCGGTCCTGGTGTTCGAGGTGATCCTGAACGCCACGGCGCTGTTCAACCACGGCAATGTCTCGTTGCCGCCCCGGCTGGAGCCCCTGTTGCGGCGGTTGATCGTCACGCCGGACATGCACCGGGTCCACCATTCGACCGATCCGGTCGAGACCAATTCGAATTATGGCTTCAACCTGCCGTGGTGGGACCGGATCTTCGGCACTTACCGCCCCGCCGCGCGCCTGGGGTCACAGATGGAGACCGGTTTGACCGAATTCCGTGCCCCCCGCGAGCAGTGGATCGACCGGCTGCTCCTGCAACCCTTCCGCCGCCAGACCGAAAGGCCGAAAAGGCGCCCGACCCTCGGCCCTTGATGCGCAGTGCCCCGGGCCTTGCGCGGGGTCCGACCCCGATGCAGTCCCTTGACCCCCGGCAAGACCGGCCTATCCAGGCGGGGCGCGCCGCGTTAGGATCGGTCTGAACCCGAGAAGGATGCCCAGGCGATGACGGTTTATCTCTTTTCAGGACTTCTGGACGGCGCGCATCTGACGGTTGATCCGGACCTTGATCAGGTCATCGTCGACGTCGCCGGGCTTTCGGCGGCGGACCTGCGGCTGACGGCCGGTGCCTCGGGTCTTGGGCTGAGTCTCGGGGGCAAGACGATCTGGCTGGACGGGCTGGCCCCGGGCGATCTTTCGGCCGGCGGGCCGGGGTTCCAGGATGGCACGATCGTCTTCACCAGCGGAACGCTGATCGTCGCGGATGGCACCTCGGGGCGCATCGCCGATCCCCTGAGCCGCCTGATCTCCTTGGCCGGGACTTCGGGAGACAGCCAGATCATCGGCTTCGGCCGGGCCGATACGCTGATCGGGGGCCTGGGCAATGACTGGATCGTGGCCCAGGGGGGCGGGGCGGTCGGTCCTGCGGGCCTGACACAGGTCAGCCAGGCGGCAGGCCTGGGCGCTCCTACGGCAAGCTACGGCGCCTCGATCTCGGCCGATGGGCGTTACGTCGTCTTCTCGGGCGGCTGGACGGGCTTTGGCAGTCTGGACAACTCGGCTCAGGACATCATCGTCAAGGACATGGCCACCGGAGCCGTCGTGAACGAGCACAAGACCTGGGACGGGCGCTTTGCCCTTTCGGGTTCGGGCGGGGCGCAGATCTCGGCGGATGGCGGAACCGTGGTGTTTCAAAGCTTCTCGCTTCTGGTCCCCGGCGCCAGTTTCGGCGCGATCTATGCCACCGAGGTCGGCGGGCCGGGGATCGAGATGGTCTCGGCCGTTGGCGGAACGATGGCCAATGGCGTCAGCTATGGCGCCGACATTTCGGCGGACGGGCGCTATGTGATCTTCAACAGCGTGGCGACGAACCTTGTTTCAGGCAGCGCGGGGACGACGGCGGACCTCTTCCTGAAGGACCGCGTCACCGGCACGGTCGAGCGCATCACCACCGGCACGGGCGGAGGCGATGCCAATGACGATGCCGTGGGCGGGCGCATTTCGGGCAATGGCGCCTATGTCGCCTTCTCCAGCGCCGCCACCAACCTGACGGCGAGTTTCTCCGGCAATGGCGCGCGCGACGTCTATCTGTGGCAGGCCTCGACCCATGCCCTGACCAACCTGACCGCGCTGACCGGGGCGGCCTCCAGCACCGGGGTCGATGTCTCGTCGACCGGGGTCGTGGTCTTCGAGACCAGCCGGGCCCTGGTCGCCGAGGATACCGGCGCCCAGACCGACATTTACGCCTGGAGCCAGGCCGCAGGCTTTGTCCGCGTCTCGACCACGGCGACCGGGGCGCAGGTCGCGCTGTCCAGCACCGATGCGGCGATTTCCGACGATGGCCGCTTTGTTGTCTTTCGCAGCTTTTCGGATGACCTGGTGGCGGGCGATGCCAATGGCTGGCCAGATGTCTTCGTCAAGGACCTGGCGACGGGCGCCATTGCCAAGCTCTCGGGCCCTGCCGCCAACCAATCCTCGGGCGCCCCCGAGATTTCGGCCGATGGCGCCTGGATCGTCTTCGAGACCTCGGCCACCAACCTGGGGCCCAATGATGCCAACGGCGGGCAACTGGATGTCTTCCGCATCGCCAATCCCCTGATGCAGGGGCTTTTGCAAGGCGGGGAGGGGGATGACACCTATGTCGTCTCGCAGCCCGTCACGATCCTCGAGGCCCCGGGCCAGGGCCGTGACACGGTGCGCGCCAGCCAGGCCTGGACCCTGGGCGCCAACCTGGAAGACCTGGTCCTCCTGGGTCGGGCCAATCTGCGCGGCACGGGCAATGGGCTGGACAATGTCCTGACCGGCAATGCCGGGGCCAATCTTCTGGACGGCAAGGCGGGGCGCGACACGGCCTCTTATGCCCAGGCCGGGGCGGCGGTGACGGTCTCGCTGGCGGTGGCCGGGGCCCAGGTCACCGGGGCGGGCAGCGACACGCTGATCAATATCGAGAACCTGACCGGCTCGCGCTTTGCCGACCGCCTGACCGGGGATGCCGGGGCCAATGTGCTGGACGGAGGCGCGGGCGGCGACACGATGACCGGGGGCGAGGGCGGCGACACCTATATCTGCGACGCGGCCACCGACATCATCGTCGAAAGCGGCGTGACCCCGGGCGAGGTCGACAGCGTGATCTCATCGGTCAACTGGACGCTTCAGGCGACGCTCGAGAACCTGACATTGGCCGGCACCGCCTCGACGGGCACTGGCAACGGAAGGGACAACGTCCTGCGCGGCAATGGGTCGAACAACGTCATGTCCGCGGGCGGCGGCCATGACCAGGTCTTCGGCAATGGCGGCAACGACAGTCTCATCGGCGGAACGGGCAACGACACGCTGAACGGCGGGGCGGGGTCGGACACGATGCTGGGCGGAGAGGGCTCGGACAGCTATCACTGCGACGCGGCGACGGATATCGTCTCCGAGACCGGGGTGACGCCGGGCGACATCGACAGCGTCTTCTCGGCCGTGAGCTGGATCTTGCAAGCCACGCTCGAGAACCTGACCCTGACGGGCACCTCGGCGGTATTGGCCGGGGGCAATTCGGCCAACAACCTGTTGACGGGCAATGCCACCGGCAACCTCTTGACCGGCAATGGCGGCAACGACACGATGCTCGGCCTTGCGGGAAACGACACGCTGGAAGGCGGCACCGGAGACGATGTCCTGACCGGGGGCGCAGGGGCCGACCGCTTCCGCGTGACGACGACCCTGGGCACGGACCTGGTGACGGATTTCGTCTCGGGCCAGGATCAGTTCGCATTCCGGCAGTCGGGTCTGGCGATCGGGGATGGCGATACCCTGCTCGAGGGCGGGATCGAGACCCAGGCGGTCTTCGGCGCCTTGGCCGAGCTGGTCATCCTGACCCAGGCCGCGACCGGCTTGACGACGGCCGAGGCCGCGGCTCGGATCGGCGCGGCCTCGGGCGCCTATGGCCTGGGCCAAAGCGTGGCTTTCGTGGTGAGCGATGGCAGCGCGACGGGGGTCTTCCGCTTTGTCAGTGCCGGGGCGGATGCCCAGGTCAGCGCGGCGGAGCTGACCTTGCTGGCTGTCCTGCAAGGCACAGCCGCCACGCACCTGGGCGACTACCTGTTCAACATCTGAGACCCTTGGCAGGTCCAAAGCGGCCGGCGCCGCAGGGCAGGGGAGAGAGAAAGCTTCGAATTGTCCATTTTTCGGGCAGACCCCCGCGGGGGCGCGTTCCCCCCGATGCGCAACGCCATGTCCCCGACCTGCCATGCTTTCCGCCCCGCTGCCGTCGCCGGACCGAACGGCGGGACTTCGTCGGCCGAATTGCCCCCGTCTTGACAAGAATGACGCGCCTGTCATGAAGGAAACCGTTGAAGAGTGGCCAGAAGACCGCGCCATTCCCTGTTTGGTGGGGCATTCTGCCTCCGCTTGTGTCGACCCGGAGGATGAATGCTCTACACAGATTTCTATTTTCGGATGAAGCGGCAGGACGCTGTCTGCATCGCCGGATGGACCCAGGGGCCGATCGAAAACGCCGTTCTGCATGTTGGCGACCAGAGGTTGCCGGCGACCTCGGCGCTGACCCATATGCGTGCCGATCTGCCCACCGGAGCGATCGGGTTCATCCTGCGCTTTGAATTGGGCGGCGAGATTCTGGATGTCGAGACGACCAAGCTGCACCTTTCGGGTCCGGATCGGATCGCTGCCTTCCCGCCCTCCTCGGCCAATATCGACGCCCTGATCGGGGCTGCAACGGATGACGGCTTCCTGTGCCTGATGATGGGCGTGGTCGATGGGGTCTTTGCCATCGAAGAGCCCGCCTCCTTTGCCAAGGCGCACAAGCGGCTGGTTTCCATAGCCGCCAACCGGCCCTTTGCCGAGCTGCCCGGCGCTGCCGTGGCCCAGGACCAGGCCCTGAGCTTCGCCAATCCGCCGCGCCTTCTGGTCAACGGCTGGATGGGCGACGACGAAAACTCCGAGATCAAACACCAGGCCTCGATCATCGATTCGGCAGGCATCGCGCCGGTCGCCCTGTTCCCCAATGCGCTCATGCGGCCCGACCTGGCCGGGGTGCAGATCCGGTCGTTGAATGTCGGTGTTTCCTCGGGCTTTGTCGGGACCGCGCGGCTTGAGCCTTCGACGGGCACCGATCCGGTCTGCCTTGTGGGTCTGATCCAGGACGGCACGACGCTTGCCACCCTGCGCAGCGTGCAGCCCAAGGGGCTGGCCGATCTCGGCGGCCAGTTCGAACTGATGCGCCGCAACCTGGTGGCCGCCGACAAGGCCGACACGATCTTCGGCAACCTCTTGCCCTCCCTCCCCGATCACCTGAACGGCGTCGGAGAGCCCGTGGACCGCAGCCAGCCGCCCCAGGGCCTGGCCTATGTCCTTGAACTTGACCTCGACCATTGGCAGGGCCGCGACGTGGTCCGCCTGGTGCGCTGCAGCGACAGCGATGTCGTCCGCGTCAGCCTGATCACCGACCAGGCGAGCGAGGGGCTGATCCGCTCCACCCTCTTCGACCGGATCGAGGCCGGGGCCAGCGCGCCGCGTCTCGACCTGGTGACCGCCAATCAGCCCCTGGCGCGCTGGGCGCCCGAGGCACGCCACCTGATCTGTTCGACCGCCGTGACGCTGTTCCACACCATGCCCTTCGCCATGTTGGCCAAGGCCCGCGCCGAAGAGGTCGGGGCGCTTTGCATCGTCCTGATCGACGACCTGGAAAGCGGCCCCGCCGAGATCGCGCCCGAGGTCGCGGCCGAGGCCCTGATGCAGGGCAAGCCCTTCGTGGCGCAGCTTGACCAGTCCATGATGGAACCGCTTGTTCACCCGGAATGCCTGCACATGACCCAGACCGGCCAGATGCGCTGGCTGATGGTCTCGCTGGCCAAGACCGGTGCCGTCACTTTCATCGGCCTGCCCGGCCTGTCCTTCCTGCCCGGACGCGACCCGGTTCCCGCGCAAAGCCGCCAGATCGAACTTCGCGCCATGCGCCTCGTCGCCGAGGAGACCGCCAATTGACCCGCACTGTCATCATCTCTCACTCTCACCCCAAGCTGAGGGGCGGCGGCGGCGAAGTGGCCGCGCATCGGCAGTTCGAACATATGCGCAGCATCGGTCAGGACGCCTGGTTCCTCGGGGCGGCCTATGACCAGGCCGTCATCCCGACGCTGTTTCCCAATCATAACCGCCTGGTCGAATTCGCGCCCCATGACCACTGCTTCCGGGCCTTCCCGATGGACAGCAGCCTGATGGAGCATACCAACCAGGAGGACGAGGACGCGCTTCTCGCGATCCTCCTGCGCTACAAGGCCGATGTCTATCACTTCCACCACTTCTGGAACATCGGTGCGGGCGTGGTGCGGCGGCTGCGCGCGGCGCGGCCCGAGGCCAAGCTGATCTGCACCCTGCACGAATTCATCGCGATCTGCATGCATGACGGCCAGATGGTCAAACGCAACAACGGCCAGCTTTGCACCGAATCCAGCGCGGTCTCTTGTGCCCTGTGTTTCCCCTATCTGATCCCGGCGCATTTCGTCGTCCGCAAGCACCGGCTGCAAGAGATGCTGGCCTGTTTCGACGTGCTCTTCTCGCCCAGCCAGTTCCTCGCCGACCGGTTCATCGCCTGGGGCCTGCCCGAGGCCAAGCTCAAGGTGCTGGAGAACGGCTTGATGCCGGAAGAGGCCAGCACCCATGCCCCCCCGCCCGACCGTCACCGCCGCTTTGCCTATTTCGGCCAGGCGACGCCGACCAAGGGGCTGGACGTGCTTCTGCGCGCCGCCCGTCGCGCGGTCGAGCAGGACGAGAAGACCGATTTCACGCTGGATATCCACGGCGTGACCGAAGAGCGCTTCCGCGAGCTCTGGCCGAAAGAGCCGGAGCTGCCCGACAATGTCCGCTTCCGCGGCACCTATCGCCCGACCGAGGTCCTGGACCTGATGCGCGGCTATGGCTGGGTCGTCGTCCCCTCGGTCTGGTGGGAGAATTCCCCGGTCGTCATCCAGGAGGCCCGGCTGGCCGGGACCCCGGTCATCGCCTCGAACATCGGCGGCATGAAGGAAAAGGTCGGCGGCTGGGGCGAGCTTTTCCCGGTCGGGGATTCCGAGACCCTGTCGCGGATGATCCTGTCGCTGTCGGCCGATGTCGCGCTGCACCAGGCCGCCCTGGCCCGGATCACCGCTCCGCTGATGATCGACGAACATGTGAAGCTCTTGCAGGACCAGATCGCCGCCCTGTGACCCTTGCACGCGTGCAAGAAGTGCAAAGGCTTGATTTCGGGCAAGTTCTGCTGTGACATTAGGAATTGGTTAACCCCTTTTCCAAGGCGCCGGGGGAAGCCTCGGCGCCTTTCGCATTGGACCCCAGAACATGAGCGACCGCGCCGCAGAAGCCTATGCCGCAGCCCGAGCGGAGATTGCCCGGGTGAAGGCGGCGGGCTCGGCGAAGCTTGATCTTGGGCAGGATGGGCCATTGCGAGAGCTTGCCGCACATTTGGAGCGGCTGCCGCCCGAGATTGCTGATCTTCACGATATCTGGGAAGTAGAGCTTACCAATACGGCTGTCTCCGACCTTTCCGCCCTGTCTGGGATGGCTGAACTAATCTCACTCGAACTCAGCAAAAGCGCAGTGACTGATCTTGAGCCAATATCGAAGCTCGCTTCCCTGAGACGGCTTTACATCGGTGAAACACGGATTGCCGACCTTTCGCACCTCGGGGGGCTCGAGAACTTGGAGAGGTTGAATATCGAATGCACGTTTGTTGCCGATCTGGTGCCACTGGCTGCCCTTGCCAAGCTTAAGTCTCTCGTCGCCAATGAAAGTCTGGTCAAAGACTGCTCCCCGCTTTCGGAAATGACTTCGCTTACCTATCTGGACATCACTTCTACCGAAATCGCCGACCTCTCCCCCCTGACCCATCTTTACGCTTTAGCGGAAGGCGGCGAACACGATGGCGTCTCCTTCACCGACACCCCCGCCGCTGCCTCCGACCCCCGCCTCGCCGAAATCGCCGCCATCCTCCACGGCGGCGAGCGCTCCAAGGCCCTCCTCGACCACCTCGCCGAACAGGAGACCTTCCGTCTGGAAGCGGCGCTGGAGGCGGCGTTAAAGGGGCCCATCCTTGTCGAGAGCCTCGCCGATATCGAGCGGCAAGGTCCGGTCTTTGCTGCCGTCTCCGTCGAGCGGGGGCCAGAGGTTGCGGCGGACTTGCGGCATCAGGAGCTCTTGGGGGCCTTGCAGTTCTCCTCGACCCGGCTGTCGCGGGCCAATGTGCAGAACCGCATGGGCCAACAGGTCGCCGACAGCTTCCGCGACTATGCCGAGCAGAGTCGCATCCAGCCCCTGAACCCGCGCATCCTGAACCTTCTGGGCAATGACATTCGGGCAGTCCTGGCGGATGCGGACCTTTCGGCGGGGCTGGACGGGTTCGACCTCTCCGCCCTGCGGGGGTTCATGGTCGAACATGACGCTTTCCTGGCCGAATACTATCCCCGCGCGCTTCTGGGCGTCCGGCATGAGGTCAAGACCGACCCCGCGACCTTGCAACGCGAGTTGTTCCCGCAGATCAGGGCGGCGCAGAAGGCGATTGCAGAGGCGGAAATCCTCGCGCCCTCGGTTGGCAAGGCGCTGGAGATGGTTGAGCGCCATGCCGAGGCGGCAAATCGCCGGCTGATGACGGCCCATGATCCCGAAAAGCTGGCGGCGGCGCAGAAAGAGCTGAACCGGGGCGCGGTTTTCGCAGCGGGCTTTGTCGGGCGGATCGTCGTGCGGCTGAGGCAGTTTGTCCAGTCCGAGGGCGGGCGCTGGAAGGGCGATCCCCTGGGCGGCTTGTCGCGGGCCAAGACGATCCATGACGTGGCGGGCATCGCGGCTCATCACCTGACCCCGATCTTCCGCGCGCTTTGGACCTTGGTGACGGGCACCCCGCCGCCCTTCTAAACCGCCGCCCCACACCCTCCCCGCCGCCCCGGGCTTGAACCGGGGCCACGACCCTTCCGCAAGACCCGGGGTATACCCCGGGCTACGGGTCCCGCTTGATCTGGGAAGCACCGACCAATCCCGGGGTTCCCCCCGGGCAACATTCTCGCCTGGTGCATGAAGGTCGGCGAGACGAGCGCTGCCACAGGGGCGAGGCAGATCGAGGGTGTCTCCCGCTGCCCCGGGTTCCGCCTTGGCGACCGCTCACCGCCTCTCGTGGCAACGCGGGCGGAGGGGGCTCGATGCCCCCGACGGCCGCAGCTTAGCCCCGCAGCACCCGCGCCGCCATCGCCCGGTCGCCCTGGTTGGTCAAAAGCGCCAGGGCCGAGCCCGCTTCCGTCCAGATCGCGGTATGGCCAGCCTCCGACGGCGGCCCCATGCACAAAGTCGGCCGCGCCACATAGATCGCGCAGACCTTCTCGGCCCATTTGTCGTATTCCGGCATATAGGTGAAACGGCGATAGATCCCCACCAGCTTCGGCGATGAGATATGCCAGCCGGTCTCCTCATAGACCTCGCGGTGAAGCGCCGCGATGGGGGCCTCGCCGGGGTCGATGCCGCCGCCGGGCAGCTGGAACTCGGGGATGGGCTCGGCCTGGTGGGTCAGAAGCACCTGGTCGCCGCGCAACAGAACCGCATAGACCCCCGGCCTGCGCCTGTATTGCATCCCGCTTTTCACAGCCTCGCCATACCGCCGGATCATAGCTTCCCCCTTGGTGCGGACACCATTCTGCTTATATAGGCCCGATATGCCGAATCCGGTGCCTTCAGGAAACCCCTCATGTCCACCACCATTCCCTGGGACGATACCGTCCTGCCCTTCCAGCTTGACGCTTCCGATGTGCGGGGCCGTGTCGTGCGGCTGGACGGCGCCCTGGACGAGATCCTGGGCCAGCATTCCTATCCCCCCGCCATCGAGGCCCTGGTGGCCGAGACCGCGCTTCTGACCGCGCTGATCGGCCAGTCGATCAAGCTGCGCTGGAAGCTCTCGATCCAGGTCCGCGGCAAGGGCCCGGCGCGGCTGATCGCCACCGATTACTACGGCCCCGAGGAGGAGGGCGGCCCGGCCCGCATCCGCGCCTATGCCTCTTATGATGCGGAACGGCTGGACGAGGGCGCTGACCCCTTCTCCCAGATCGGCGAGGGCTATTTCGCCGTCATGCTGGACCAGGGGCCGCATATGACGCCCTACCAGGGCTTTACCCCCATCGCGGGCACCAGCCTTTCGGACTGCGCGCAAACCTATTTCGCCCAGTCCGAACAGCTGCCCACGCGCTTTGCCCTGACCTTTGGCCGGTCTCAGTCCCCCGGCCAGGCAGCAAGCTGGCGCGGCGGCGGGATCATGCTGCAACATATGCCGCAGGTGGGCATGGCGATGAAGGACACCGGCGAGGGCGGCTCGGGGGAGGGTGGGCTTCTCGACCACACCGATATCCTCTCGGGCGAGCCGGCCGAGAACTGGAACCGCGTCAACATCCTTCTGAACACGGTCGAAGAGATGGAGCTCATCGGCCCCTCGGTCTCTCCGACCCAGCTTCTGACCCGGCTCTTCTCGGAAGAGGAGCCCCGGGTCTTCCCGGAGACCGAGGTGCATTTCGGCTGCTCCTGCAGCGAGGACAAGGTCCGCCAGACCATGTCGATCTATGGGGCCAAGGATATCAAGCGCATGACCACCGAGGCGGGCGTCGTCACCGCCGATTGCCAGTTCTGCGGCGCCCATTACGAGATGGACCCCGCGACCCTGGGGCTGGAAGCCGAAAAGGCCCGCAAAGAGGCCGAAGCGCGCGAATGACCGAAATCTCTCGCCTGGCCGAGGCTTGCGCCCGGTTGGGCGAGGGCTCTTCGGACTATGACCTGAACCCGGCCCTGCGTCCGGCCGAGCGCGCCTTGCGCCCGGCCGCCGTCCTGGTCGGCATCTGCGAGGGACGGGTCATCCTGACCAAGCGCGCCTCGCATCTGAAGCACCACCCGGGCCAGATCGCCTTTCCGGGCGGCAAGCTGGAAGCCGGAGAGACGCCCGAGGATGCTGCCCTGCGGGAAGCACAGGAGGAGATCGGCCTCGAGCCCTCCCATGTCACCCCCCTCCTGCGCCTGCCCGCGCATGAGACGGTGACGGGGTTTTCCATGACCCCGATCCTGGCCCGTGTCGCCCCCAGTGACTTCCGATGCGACCCTTCCGAGGTCGACGAGGCCTTTACCGTGCCCCTGGCGCATCTGTTGAACCCGCAAAACTACACGGTCCAGCGGCGCCAGTGGCGCGGGACGATGCGGGCCTATTATGCTGTGCCCTGGGGCCCCTACTACATCTGGGGCGCAACGGCGCGGATCCTGCGCCAGATGGCGGGGGCAAAATGAAGATCGGGGGCCCTTGGACCTCGCATCACGGCACCCAGGCGCTTTGTGCGACCCTGGCGCTGGAGGGGCATCGCATCCTCTTCGTCGGCGGCTGCGTGCGCAATGCGCTGATGGGGCTGCGGGTCTCGGATATCGACATGGCGACCGATGCCGCACCGGTCACGGTGATGAAACTGGCCGAGGAGGCCGGGTTCAAGGTCATCCCCACCGGCATCGACCATGGCACGGTCACGGTGATCGCGGGCGGCGCGGTGCATGAGATCACCACCTTCCGCCGCGATGTGGCGACCGATGGCCGCCGCGCCACGGTGGCCTATTCGCGCGACATTGCCGAGGATGCCGCCCGCCGCGACTTCACTATGAACGCGCTTTACGCCGAGCCCTCCGGCGAGGTCCTCGACCCCCTGGGCGGCCTGCCCGACCTCTTGGCCCACCGGGTGCGCTTCGTGGGCGACCCTTCGACGCGCATCCGCGAGGATTACCTGCGCATCCTGCGGTTCTTCCGCTTTCATGCGGCCTATGGCGACCCCATGCAGGGCATCGACGCCGAGGGGCTTGCCGCCTGTGCCGCGCTTTCCGATGGCATCCAGGGCCTGTCGCGCGAAAGGGTGGGCCACGAGATGCGCAAGCTGCTCTCGGCCCCCGATCCCGCCCCGGCTCTGGCCGCCATGCAGGCCAGCGGCGTCCTGGCCCAGGTCCTGCCCGGCGCCGATCCGCGCGGCATCGGGCCCCTGGTCCACCTCGAGACGCTCAACGCCCAGGCCCCGCGCTGGCAAAGGCGGCTTTGCCTGATGGGAGGCGAGGGCGACCTGCGCCTCTCGCGCTCCGAGGCCGCCGAGATCGTCCAGCTCCGCGACCAGTTGGGCAGCTCGCTAACCCCGGCCGCGCTGGGCTGGAAGCTGGGAATCACCCCGGCCAGCGATGTGATCCTTGCAAGGGCGGCGCTGTTCGAGACGCCCCTGCCCGAGCGCTGGCAGGCAGAGATCGACCGGGGCGCGGCTGCGCATTTCCCGGTAGCGGCGGCCGACCTGATGCCCGCCCTGCAAGGCCCCGAGCTTGGCGCGCGGCTGAAGGCGCTGGAAACCGCCTGGCTCGCCAGCGACTTGACCCTGACCCGGGATCAGCTCCTGGCCTGACATGCCAGCGCCGATTTGCGCGTGACAAAGCGCCGCGGATCGGCTAAGTCACCCAAACCCAACAAGGAGAACAGCATGGATCACGGGACCCCCAATCGCCTCATTTGAGCCGACCGGTCCTGTCGTGGCGGTCGCTCCTGACCTCCGCCGCCTTCCCTTGCTGACACTCTCCTTGGACGTTTCCCCATGTTTCGTTTCTTCGAAAACCTCGTCGACCCCTATAAGCCCTATGCCATGAACGACACGCCGCCGAAGGGGCTTTGGCCCTTTCTGCGTGACTATGTGCGCGAGTTCCGGGGCGTCTTCACCGTCACCGCGCTGTTTTCGGTGGGCAATGGCGTGCTGGATGTCGGCATGCTGTGGTATCTTGGCCGCCTGGTCGACATGATGACCCAGACCTCGCCGGCCGAGTTCCTGGCCGCGCATTGGCTCGACCTGGTCCTGGTCGCCGTCGTCATCCTGTTCATCCGCCCGGTGGTGGCGGCGGGGTCGGTGGCTCTCTTGCACAACACGATCCTGACCAACTTCGGCACGATGATCCGCTGGAGGGCGCATGGCCATGTGCTGCGCCAACCCGTGGGCTGGTTCGAGAGCGACTTCGCCGGCCGCATCGCCAACCGGATCATGCAGGCGCCACCGGCGGCGGGGGATGCGGTCTTCCAGGTCTTTGACATGGCGGTCTTTGCGGTCACGACCTTTGTCGGCGCCTGCATCATGCTGTTTGACGCCGATCCGCGCCTGATGGTGCCGCTGATCCTCTGGGCCATGGCCTATTTCGCCCTGATGCGCTGGACGATCAAGCGGGCGGGCCCGGCCTCGACGGCGGCCTCCGAGGCGCGCTCGGCGGTGACGGGCCGCGTGGTGGACAGCTATACCAACATCCATTCCGTCAAGCTTTTCGCCAATCACGGGCAGGAAATGGACTATGCCCGCGAGGCGATCGAGGGCGCGCGCACGGCCTTTCAAAAGGAAATGCGCATCGTCACGGTGATGGACATTGTCCTGAACCTGATCAACGGGCTGATGATCCTGTCCGTCGCTGCCCTGGCGATTTACCTTTGGGTTCATGGGCTTGCCATGGTGGGCGTCGTGGCCTCGGCCGTGGCTTTGGTCCTGCGGCTGCATTCGATGACCTTCTGGATCATGTGGGCCTCGACCAACCTGGTGCAGAACCTGGGCACCGTGGCCGAGGGCCTGGAGACCATCGCCCAGCCCATCACCCTGGTCGACGCGCCCGAGGCGCCCGCCTTGCAGTTCAAGCAGGGGCTCATCGAGTTCCAAAGCGTCAGCCACCATTACGGGCGCGGCGCCGGGGGTCTGGACAAGCTGAACCTGGTGATCAGGCCCGGCGAGAAGATCGGCCTGGTGGGCCGGTCGGGCGCGGGCAAGACGACGCTCGTCAAGCTGATCCTGCGGTTCTACGACACCGAGGAGGGGCGGATCCTGATCGACGGTCAGGATATCTCGAAGGTCAGCCAGGAGTCCTTGCGCCGGGTGATCGGCATGGTGCAGCAGGAATCGACGCTCCTGCATCGCTCGGTGCGCGAGAACATCCTCTACCCCAACCCCACGGCGGGAGAGGAGGCGATGATCGCGGCGGCGAAGAAGGCCGAGAGCCATGACTTCATCCTGGATCTCGAGGATCCCAAGGGCCGCAGGGGCTATGACGCCCATGTCGGCGAAAGGGGCGTCAAGCTTTCGGGAGGTCAGCGCCAGCGGGTTGCCATTGCCCGGGTGATCCTGAAAGATGCGCCGATCCTGATCATGGACGAGGCGACCAGCGCTTTGGACTCCGAGGCGGAAGCGCTGATCCAGAAGGCCCTGTTCGGCGTGATGGAGGGCAAGACGGTGATCGCCATCGCGCACCGGCTCTCGACCATCGCCGCCATGGACCGGATCGTGGTGCTGGACCGTGGTCATATCGTCGAAGAAGGCCCCCATGCCGCGCTTTTGGCGAATGGCGGGCTATATGCGCAGCTCTGGGCCCGACAATCCGGCGGGTTCCTGGGTGAAGATATCGAAGAGGAAGTCTGATGTTCGTTCTGGGTCCCCGCATCGCGCCGTTCTCCAAGGCTGAAACGGCGCCGCCTTCGGGGACCCTCGCCTTCTTCATGTGGGCGGTGAAGGGGGCCTGGCCGGGGATCCTCTGGGCGGTCTTCTGGTCCTGCGCGGCGGGCTCCTTGGAGGCGATTTCGGCGACGATTCTGGGCGACCTGGTCGATGCGGCGACCATGGCGGACCCTTCGGCCTTCATGGTCGATCATGGGCACCTGGTGGCCTGGTTCCTGTTCTTCTACCTGGTCGCCCGGCCCGTGGTCCTGGGGCTGAACACCTATGGCCTGTCGCTGATCATCGAACCGAACCTCTTCCCGTTGATCCTGTCGCGGCTGCACCGCTGGACGCTGGGGCACTCGGTCACCTTCTTTGACAACGACTTCGCGGGCCGCATCGCGCAAAAGCAGATGCAGACGGCAAGGGCGGCCACCGATGTGGTGACGGGGACGATCGAAACCTTGGCCTTTTCCCTGGCCTCGGTCGTGGGGTCGGTCGCGCTGATGCTGGCGATCAACCCCTCGGTCTCGGGCGCCTTGGTGGCCTGGGTCTTGGCCTATGTGCTGTTTATCCGGCATTTCCTGAAACGGGTGCGCGGGGCTTCGGCCATGCGGGCCTCGGCGCGGGCCAATGTCACCGGGCAGATCGTCGATACGGTCACCAATATGAAGACGGTCAAGCTCTTCGCCCATACCGAGCATGAAGACCGCGTGGCCCTGGACGCCATGGGCTCTTTCCGCGACAGCGCCATGAAATATGGCGCGATTTCCTCCTGGTTCCGCTTCAACCTGATGGCCTTGGCGGGGGTTCTGCCGGTTGTCATGGTGGGCATGACCGTCTGGCTCTGGATGCATGGGGGCGCCACGGCGGGGGATATCGCTGCGGCGGGGGCGATCTCCTTCCGGCTGAGCCAGATGACCGGCTGGGTCTCGTTCTCGCTGATGACGATCTTCGGCAACCTGGGCGAGGTCGAGGACGGCATCCGCACCCTGACCCCGCCGCATTCCCTGACCGATGACCCGGGCGCCAAGGACCTGCCCCGGGTGCGCGGAGAGATCGTGATGGACCATGTCTCCTTCGCCTATGGGCGGCGCAAGGGGGGCTTGCAGGAGGTCTCATTGACCATCCGCGCCGGGGAGAAGATCGGCATCGTGGGCGCCTCGGGGGCGGGGAAATCGACCCTGGTCAACCTTTTGCTGCGGCTCTACGACACCGAAAAGGGCGCGGTTCTGATCGATGGGCATGACATTGCCAAGGTGACGCAGGAAAGCCTGCGCCAGCAGATCGGCATGGTCACGCAGGAAACGGCGATGTTCAACCGCTCCGCCCGGGAGAACATCCTCTACGGCCGCCCCGATGCCTCGGACGCCGAGCTTTACGCCGCCGCCGAGGCTGCCGAGGCGCATGAGTTCATCCTGGGGCTGAAGGATCACCAGGGCCGGACGGGCTACGAGGCCTTCCTGGGCGAGCGCGGCGTCAAGCTTTCGGGCGGGCAGCGGCAGCGGATCGCCCTGGCTCGCGCCTTCCTGAAGGACGCGCCGATCCTGGTGCTGGACGAGGCGACCTCTGCCCTCGACTCCGAGGTCGAGGCCAGCATCCAGACCGCCCTGACAAGGGTGATGCAGGGCAAGACCGTCCTGGCCATCGCCCACCGCCTGTCCACCATCGCCGAAATGGACCGGATCATCGTGCTGGACCAGGGGCGTGTGGTCGAACAGGGCTCCCATGCCGAGCTTCTGGCCCTTGGGGGGCTTTACGCGCGCTACTGGAGCAGGCAAAGCGGGGGCTTCATCGGGACCGACGAGAAGGAAGCCGCAGAGTGAAGCTGACCATTGCCAGGCTGGGCCATCGCGGTGACGGGATCGCAGAGGGGGTCTATGCGCCGGGCACCCTGCCGGGCGAAGAGGTCGAGGGTGAGCTTCAGGGCGATACCCTGACCGATATCCGCATCCTGACGCCTTCTTCTTCGCGGGTGAAACCGCCGTGCTCCCATGCAAGGACCTGTGGCGGCTGCCTGATGCAGCATGCCTCCGATGCCACGGTGGCCGAGTGGAAGACCGCCATCGTGCGCGGCGCCCTGGAGGGGCAGGGGCTTTCGGCCGAGGTGCGGCCGATCATCACCTCGCCTCCGCGAAGCCGTCGTCGGGCGACCTTGGCCGCGCGGCGGACCAAGGGCGGGGTGCTGATGGGCTTTCACCTGCGCGCTTCGGACACCATCGCTCCGGTCCCGAACTGCCAGCTTCTGCATCCCGACCTGATCGCCGCCTTTCCCGCGCTGGAGGCGCTGGTCAAGATCGGCGGCTCTCGCACGGTCGAGATGACGCTTGCCGTCACCCGCACCCTGACCGGCGCGGATGTCGTCGTCACCAACGCCAAGCCCGCCGATGCCGAGCTGCAGCTTGACCTCGCCCGGCTGGTCGAGGCCCATGGGCTGGCGAGGTTGACCTGGAACGGCGAAGTGGTCGCCCAACGCACCCCGCCGATCATCAAGCTGGGCGCCGCCCGCGTGGCCCTGCCCCCCGCCGCCTTCCTGCAAGCGACCGAAGAGGGCGAGGCGGCGCTTCTGACCCTTGTCCGCGAGGCCGTCGGGCCCGCCAAGAAGATCATCGACCTCTTCTCCGGCCTTGGCACCTTCTCCCTGCCGCTGGCGCAGAATGCCGAGGTTCATGCGGTGGAAAACGACGTGGCGCTCTTGACCGCCTTGGACAAGGGCTTCCGCCTGGCCGAGGGGCTGAAGCGGGTGACGACCGATATCCGCGACCTCTATCGCCGCCCGCTGGAGCCTGACGAGTTCAAGGGCATCGACGCGGTCGTCATCGACCCGCCCCGCGCCGGGGCCGAGGCGCAGTGCCACACGCTGGCCAAGTCCAAGGTGCCCGTCATCGCCATGGTCTCTTGCAACCCGGTGACCTTTGCCCGCGATGCCAAGATCCTGGTCCAGGGCGGCTACAAGCTGCACTGGGTCCAGCCGGTCGACCAGTTCCGCTGGTCGAACCATGTCGAGCTGGCGGCGCTCTTCACGCTTTAGGTGTTTTTTCCCGGTCGCGTGAAGGACGGAATACCGTTGCCCACTTTTCCTCTTCACGCTTTAGCGAGGTCGATCTTGGCTGTTGGCGCGCGGGCGCCTTTCGGCTAGAGGCATAAAAAACCACCGGGCAGGCAAGGGACAGTCATGACCGCAATTCTTCGGGCGATCCTGGTCGTCCTGTCTTTCGTCACGCTCACGGGATGCCTCTTCGGCGGTGGCGATCGGCCCTATACCGGCCCGGCCATCACCTTGATCGAGGTCCACAAGGCCGACCGCAAGATGTATCTGCTTTCGGGCTCCGAGGTCGTGAAGACCTATGACATCCAGTTGGGCGGCAACCCGATCGGGCCCAAGCAGTTCGAGGGCGACGGCAAGACCCCCGAGGGCGCCTATGTGATCACCCACCGCAACCCGCGTTCGGCCTATCACCTGAGCTTGGGGATTTCCTATCCCAACACGGCCCAGGTGGCCGCGGCCAAGGCGGCCGGCAAGAAGCCAGGCGGGGATATCTTCATCCATGGCCAGCCCAACCGGCGCGGGGCGCGCGGGGGCGACTGGACGGCGGGCTGCATCGCCGTCAGCAACCGCGAGATCGAAGAGATCTACCGCATGGTGAACCCCGGAACCGTGATCCGCATTTTCCCGTAAAGCGAAAGGCCCCGGCGAAACCGGGGCCTTTTCGTTTGGGGTCGTGAAAAAGCCCGGGGTATACCCCGGGCTACGCAGACCCATCAGAGCCCTAGACCTTAAACCGCTGCGCCCACTTGCGCCGCCCACCAGAGCTTGCCGCTGGGCTCCTGGAACCAGGCGAAGCCGAAATCGGTGGCGCGCGGGTCCAGGAGAACCGCCCGCGTATCGGCCTGGGCCGACCAGTCGGCCAGGGTCTCAAGCTCGGTCTGATAGGTTTCCGAGATCAGCTCGCCCAGGAGCTTGCCGGTGTAGCCCACGCGCTGGGCCCGCACCAGGGGCGAGGAGCCGTCCGAACCGAAATGCCAGGGCCGGTTCTGCACCGCCATGTCGCGGGCATGGGTGGCGCAGGCGGCGATCAGCGGCGCGCTGAAGGCCAGTGCCGTCTCGCCCTTGGACTGGCGCAGCGCGTTCAGCCCGTCGAGCATCCGGTAGGAAATCGCGGATTCGTCGCCCGGCTTGATCGGATAGACCTTGGGCAGCGGGCGGCCATCGGGCCCCAGGGGTGCCGGGGCCGGGGCGGGTCCACAAGCGGCAAGCGCCGCGGCGGCGCCAAGGAGAAGGGCAGAGCGTCGTTCCATCATACACCTGTATTGGCCCTTCGCCGGGCCTTTGCTTGCCCCCCGCATAGCGCGTTTTGCGGCGCGGGAAAACCCTTGGCGGGAAAGCTCTGCATGACTTCGCTGTGAATTGAAGCTTGGGGCGCAAGGCTGTATGAACCCCCCATCGAGACGTCAAGGAGATCAGAGCATGTCTGACGAGTTGCCCCACAAGTCCTCGCGCCGCCTGTTCCTTGGCGCCGCTGCCGGGCTGATGGCCGGCGCCCTTCCCGCAAGGGCCGAAACATTCACCGGCTCGACCGAGTTCGAGACGCCGACCACGCCGAACAATCCGCGCGCCAATATCTCCAGCTTCGTGATGCGCGACTGGCGCGACTTCTTCGCCAATACGAAGAACGGCGCGATCCTCTGCGACCTGACCTCGCGCGCGCTGCACTATTGGTCCGAGGATCAGTCCATCTACAAGCTTTACCCGACCTCGGTCCCCTTGAACGAGGACCTGACCAAGCGCGGCGCGACCTCGGTCATCGAAAAGGTCGTGAACCCGCGCTGGGTCGCCACGGCCTCGATGTTGAAGCGCAACCCCGATTGGCCCAAGTCGATCGAGGGCGGCTCGCCCGACAATCCCTTGGGCGTGCGGGCGCTTTATCTCGGCTGGCCGACCTACCGAATCCATGGCACCCATGACACCCGCAAGATCGGGCGCCGGTCGTCCAATGGCTGCGTGGGCCTGTACAACGAGCATATCGTCGAGCTTTTCGACCTCGCCAAGGTCGGGACTCAGGTGCTTTTCCTCTGAGCCTTCGCGGATTTCCGCCCCAACGCCCCTCCGCCCCGTCGGAGGAGGGGCGTCCGTTGCGCCCCGCACGGGCCACTTCTTGGCCCAAGTGTTGCCAAATTGACGATTCCTTGGCGCAGATCGGCAAAAAACCGCCCCAACCTGTTGCAAAGATTTGGCCGCTCTGCTTTGACGGCACTACGAGGAACATCTTGGGTGCGTCCGCCGCCTCTGCGACACTCGGCTGGGCGCTGAAACTGGAGTCTACTATGAAGAAAATCGCTCTCGCCACCGCCTTCACCCTGGCCGCTTCCACCGCTTTCGCTGGTGGCGCTCCGGAAGTCGTCGTCCCCGAAGTCAAGGCTGTCACCACCTCGTCGTCCGCTGGCGGCCTGGTCGTTCCGCTGCTGCTCCTGCTCGTGCTGGCTGCTGCCGCTTCGAACTGAGCTTCGGCTACAGAATTGGAAAGACGGCGGGCTGCCCGCCGTCTTTTCTATTTCCACCGCTTGGTAATATGGCAACACTTGGACGCGAGCGGGGCGTAAACCCGCCGGTTTCGGGCCAAGTGCGGTTGCAATTCCCCGCCCAAAATGCTTTTATCCGCTTCACGAGCAACAATTCTGTCGCGCCCCCCCTGGCACGGGGATCGGACAAGCGGCCGGATACACAAACGGAGATTCCAATGAAGAAAATCGCTCTCGCCGCCGCCCTGTCGCTGGCCGCTTCCACCGCTTTCGCTGGCGGCATGAACCAGCCGATCGTCGAAGCCGCCCCGGTTGTCGACACCGTGACCCAGACCTCGTCCTCGAACGGCGGCCTCGTCGTTCCGCTGCTGCTGCTCCTCGTGGTTGCCGCGGCCGTTTCCGCGAACTGAGATCGGGCATCCCGAAATAGCGAAGGACGGCACATGGCGTGCCGTCCTTTTGCTTTTGGGGCCCCCGAAAGGTTGGCCTTACAGCCATCCCCCCAGATTTTGTTGGATGACCTGCGTCAGCGCCGAGATATGGGCCGCGTCGTCGTTCAGGCAGGGGATATAGGTAAAGCTCTCGCCACCGGCATGGTGGAAAGCCTCGGCAATCTCGCCCTGGATTTCTTCGAGCGTTTCGATGCAATCGGCCGAAAAGGCCGGCGCCATGACCGCGATCCGCTTCTTTCCCTGGCGGGCCAGCTCGGCCACATGTTCGACCGTATAGGGTTTCAGCCACTCTTCCCGGCCGAAAACCGACTGGAAGCTGACGTCGATCGAGCCCTTTTCCCAGCCCAAAGCCTCGCGCAGAAGCCGCGTCGTCTTCATGCATTGGCAGTGGTAGGGGTCGCCCTCCATCAAATAGCGCTGCGGCATGCCGTGGTAGGAGGTGACCAGAACGTCCGGCACATGGTCCAGTTTCGCGTAAGCGTTGCGGACCGAATCAGCCAAGGCGGCGATATAGGCGGGGTGGTCGAAATACTCGGCCACGGTGCGGACGGCGGGCTGGCGCTTTTCCTTCGCCAGGGCGGCAAAGAAAGCATCGTTGGCCGTGGCCGAGGTCGCGCCGGCGTAATGCGGGTAAAGCGGCAGGAAGACGATCTTCTCGCAGCCGGCCTCGACCATGGCCCTGACCTTCGAGGCGGTCGAGGGATTGCCATAGCGCATGCAGAAATCGACCATGATCTTGTCGCCATAGATCGCGCCAAGGCTCTCTTTCAGCGCAGCGGTCTGCGCCTTGGTGATCGTCATCAGCGGGCTCTCCCCCGCCTCGTGGTTCCAGATCGACTTGTAGTTCGCCCCGGATTTCGATGGACGCACGGTCAGGATGATGCCCTGAAGAATCGGCTGCCATTTCCACGACGGCAGGTCGATGACGCGCTTGTCCGAGAGGAATTCGTTCAGATACCGCCGCATCGACCAATAGTCGTAATTGTCCGGCGTGCCGAGGTTGGCGACCAGGACCCCCACCTTGGCGGGCTTGACGGGCGGGTGATTGGCGGGGGCATGGGCGAGACGGTCCATCCGGGCTCCTGTTTTGTCCCAATGTAGGTCTTTGACGGGGGCGGTCAAAGCTTGGGGAGTTTCTTTTCGACCGATTGCAGCACATCGGCCAGCCTCGCGGCAGCCGAGCCCGGTTTCAGCGGCTTTTGTTGGCTTTCGTGCGGCGCCCAGGCGGTCAGGGTGATGATCTCGAAGGTGGCGGGAATCAACCCGTCCACCGCCAGTTCGGCATAAAGCTCGGCGGCGCGGGCGAAAACCGCGCGGCGGGTGGGGTGGCGCAGGCGGGAGGCCAGGGCATTGCCCTCTCCCATCGCGCGCAGGTCCTGCATCAGGTGGAAGATGTCGCGGTATTTCGCCGTCAGGGTAAAGCTGTCGGCCACAGGCAGCGCAAAGCCCGCCCGGCCCAGAAGCCCGCCCATGTCGCGGATCTCGGCCATGGGCAGGACGCGGGGGGAGAGGCCGCCGGTGACCTCGGTTTCCGCTTGCGCCAGGCAGGCGCGGAGCTCGTGCAGCGTCTGGCCGCCGAAGGCCATGCCGATGAACCAGCCATCCGGCTGCAGGGCGCGGCGGGATTGCACAAGCTGGCCCACCGGGTCATCGGCCCAATGCAGGCAGAGCGCATGGATCACAAGATCGTGCGCTCCGGGCGTCACGGCAAGCGTGTCCTCATCCGCCACCGTGGGCATATCGGGCCACAGATGCGGAAAACCCGTCACCACCAGGGGCGCGGTAAACGTCCTGTTAACCTCTTTGAGCCTCTCCTGCACTTCGTCCACGGCCATTTCCTGGAGGAAAAGGGCAGTGGCGCGGGCGCGGTTGGCACGCAGTCGGGCGCGGTCTGTCAGCTTTGGCGTCATGGCGCGGACATTAGGGGGCAAAGTTGGGATTGCAAGCCTTGGCACATCTTCTTTACCCGCCGCAGTGCCTGGCCTGCGGATGCCGGGTGCAGTCGGATTTCGCCTTGTGCAGCGATTGCTGGCGCGACACGCCCTTCATCACAGGGACGGTCTGCAACGCCTGCGGCATCCCGCTCCTGGGGGGCGAGGACGACCCCGAGGCGCTCTGCGACACCTGCCTGACCGAAAGCCATCCCTGGTCGGCGGCGCGGGCGGCCTTGTCCTATCGCGACAAGGGGCGGGAGATGGTGCTGGCCCTGAAACATGCCGACCGGATCGACCTTGCGCGTCCGGCCGGGGACTGGATGTTCCGCGCGGCGCAACCGATCCTGAAGCCTGACATGCTGGTGGTGCCCATCCCGCTGCACTGGCTGCGGATGGTGAAACGGCGCTACAACCAGGCCGCGCTTCTGTCGGCCCGGGTGGCGAAGCTGGCGGGGTTGGAGCATTGCCCGGACCTCCTCCAGCGCCGAAAATCCACCGGCAGCCAGGAGGGGCGGACGAAAGAGGGCCGCCATGCCAATATGCGCGACGCCCTGACGCTGCACCCCCGCCGCGGCGCCAGGGTCGAGGGGCGGCATGTGCTTTTGATCGACGACGTCATGACCTCGGGTGCGACGATGCATGCGGCGGCAGAGGCCTGTCTTGCGGGCGGTGCAATCGGGATATCGGTTCTTGTCATGGCGCGCGTTGCAAAGGAGGCTTAGCTTGTTATGGTAAGCGCGGCCCAAGGACAGATCATGAAACCCGTCGAGATTTACACCACTCCCACCTGCCCCTATTGCATGGCGGCCAAAAGGCTGTTGGACAAGAAGGGCGTCGCTTTCACCGAGATCGACGTCTCGCGCGACCCTGGCCTCCGGGCTGCGATGACCAAGCGCGCCAATGGTGGCTATACCGTGCCGCAGATCTTCATCGGCGGCACCCATGTTGGCGGCTGCGATGACATCCACGCGCTGGACCATGCCGGCAAGCTTGATCCGATGCTGGCATGATCCGCGCGGGGCTCGTCCAGCTGAATGTCAGCGATGATCCGGTCGCGAACCTGGACATGACCCTGGCGCTGATTGCGCGCGCCAAGGCCCAGGGCGCGCAGTTCATCCTGACGCCGGAATGCACGAACGGGCTCTGGTCGAACCGGGCCGAGCAGCGCGGCGCCATGCGGACCGAGCCGCATGACCCGACGCTGGCCGCCATGCGCCGCGTGGCCATGCAGCACGAGGTCTGGCTGCTGGTCGGCTCTCTCGCGGTGAAAAGCAACGACCCGGATGGGCGTTTCGCAAACCGCAGTTACATGATCGGCCCCGATGGCGCGATCGTGGCCCGGTATGACAAGATCCACATGTTCGACGTCAATGTCTCCGAGACCGAGGTCTACCGCGAAAGCACCGCCTTCCGCCCCGGGTCCTCTTGCGTCCTGGCCCGGACGCCCCTGGCCCAGATCGGCATGACGGTCTGTTACGACGTCCGCTTTCCCCATCTGCATCGCCGCCTGGCCAAGGCCGGGGCGCAGATTTTGACCGTTCCGGCGGCCTTCAATCACACCACCGGAAGCGCCCATTGGGAGGTGCTTCTGCGCGCCCGGGCGATCGAGACCGGGTGTTTCGTCCTCGCCCCGGCGCAAACCGGCTATCACCCCGAGAAAGAGGGCAAGGGCCGCCGCACCTGGGGCCATTCCATGATCGTCTCCCCCTGGGGAGAGGTCCTGGCCGATGCCGGGACCGAGCCCGGGGTCATCACCGCCGAGCTCGACCTCGACCAGGTCGAAGAGGCCCGCCGCCGCATCCCCGCCCTCATGCACGACCGCAACTTCGACGGCCCGGCATGAGCGCGACCGACGATCTCGCCGTTTCGCTGTTCGGTGAGCTTCTGATGGCCGACCAGCTCGCCCGCTCCCGCATCTCTTCGGTTCTGCCCAAGGGAATGGAACTGTCGCATTTCATGGTCTTGAACCACCTCTCGGGCCTGATGGACGAACGCAGCCCGGCGCAATTGGCCAAGGCCTTTCACGTCACGCGCGGGGCGATGACCAATACGCTCTCCAAGCTGGAATGGGCGGGGCATATCCATATCCGGCCCGATTGGGACGATGCGCGGCGCAAGATGGTGGCGATCAGCCCGGCGGGACGCGCGGCCCGGGATGCGGCGGTTCAGGCGGTCTCGCCGCTGATCGCCGACCTGGTGAAATCGGTGGGCGAAGACCGGGTGCGCGCCGCGCTGCCGGTCCTGCGCGAGCTGCGGATAAGGCTGGAAGACGCCGATTAATTGACCGCCGTGGCCGTCGTCCGCCCGGCGCTGATGAAGCCGGTGAAGAAGCCAAGGATCGTGCGGGTGTTGACCAGCGGGCTTTGCGTCACCAGCACCAGGTCGCGGTCCTCGATCTTGAACTGACCGGCGGCGAAAAGCCCATCGGCCGAGGTCAGGTCGAAGGCGAAGACCACCTTTTGCTTGGACGGCCCCCGGTCCGGGTTCGCCGCCACGGCCGAGGCCGGATAGTTGCGCAGAACCAGGATGCCCTTGGGGTTGGCGGTGTTCTGATCCACGCCGCCGATCAGCGACATGGCGTCCAGCGTCGTGACCTCGTCCTTGGGGAAATCGACCAGCGCCTCTTTCCCCGCCGCACCCAGCGACAGGAAGTAACGGTCGTCGGGCGTCACATAGATCCGGTCGCCGCCGCGCAGGACGGTATCAAGGCCCGGGTTTTCAAGGATCGTCTTGGCGCCGACGCGGTAAAGCCGCCCACCGCGTTGCAGGTTGACCTGCGGGTTGTTCATCGTCTCGGGCAGGCCGCCGGCCGCCGCAATGATCGCCGTCACCGTCGTATCGCCCGAGGTCAGCGGATAGCTGCCGTTGCGGGGCATCCCCGCCACGACCTCGACCGAGTTCTTGGTGCCCGCCGCATGGGTCAGTTGCACCTGCACATCGGGGATGATCGCGGTCAGCTTTTCCTGGATGCGCGACCGGGCGGCATCGGCGGTCATGCCCGCCACCTCGACCTCGTCGATATAGGGCAGGAAAACCGTGCCCTTGCTGGAGACTTTCAGGTTCGGCAACTGGATCGGATCGGCCAGAAGCGCGCTTTCGTTCCCGGCAAAGACCGCGAGGTTCAGAAGGTCGCCCCCCGCGATGACCTGATCCGAGGTGCCGCCCCCCGAGCCGATCCAGCCGTGGTGGCTGTCGGGATGGCTGGAGGGCCAGCCCTGCACCATCGGCAGGGTCAGGGCATCCACCGGCTGCACGGCGAAATCGGCGCTCTCGTCCTCGGAGCCCGCGACGACCTGCTGGACATTGGCCACATCCTGTGGCGGACTGCATGCCCAAAGCGGCAGGGTCAGCAGGATCGACGCAAGGACGCGGCCTTTCGGCCCGGAAATGAACGGCATCAGAGGCTCCGTGACCCCGCCAGCAGCGGCGGTTCTGTCAGGGCCAGAGTCATACTGGCCACCGGGGGCAGGTCAATGATTATGCGGCTCCATGCGGCAGGGCTTTGGGGATAGGTCTGTGGATAAGTCAGTTCTTGCGGAAAATTGCCGAGTCGTGACGGGGGCGCAGGGCCGAATTGGCCGACTTTTGCGGCATCTTTGGGCAGATCGCGGCGTGGTCTGGTCGGGGCGGCGCAGCGACCTGGCCTGGGATATGGGCGCGGGAAAGGCGCCGGATTTGCCCCGGGGGGCCGTGATCCTGCATCTTGCGGGCACGACGGGCGGTGACCTGTCGCAGAACCTGCGGGCGGCGCGGGCGCTGGCCAAGGCATTGCGACCGGGGCACCGGCTGGTGCTGGTCTCGTCGATTGCGGTCTATGGCAACGCGGCGCAGGTCTTCACCGAAACCAGCCCTCCGGCGCCGGTCAGCGATTACGCCCGCGCCAAGCTGGAGGTCGAGGAGCTGCTCACCCCCTTCGCGCCGACGATCCTGCGGCTGGGCAATCTCTTTGGCGCCGATGCGCTGACCCGCGCGGCGCTTGCGGGGCCGGTTGTGCTGGACCAGGCGGGGCCGCTCGGTCCGGTCCGGTCCTGGATCGGGCCGCTGACCTTTGCCCGGGTGTTGTGGGAGATCGTGGAAAACCCGCAGCCCGGGGTCTTCAACCTGGCGCAGCCTCCCGCCCTGCCGATGGGCGCGCTTTTGACCGCGATGGGCGCCGACTGGAGCCTTGGGCCCCGCCCGGCCCCCACGCCACGTGCCGAGATGGAGATCGCCCGGCTTGACCTTCCCCGGGCGACGCCCGAAGGGCTTGTGGCGGAACTGACCTCGTTGAAAGGCATCTGGCCATGATGCGGCGCGCTTTGGATATCGTCCTCTCTTTGCTTCTAATGGCGGTGCTGGCCCTGCCCTTTGCTGCCCTGTGCCTGTGGCTTCTCCTGCGCGAGGGGCGGCCCTTGTTCTATGTGGCCGAGCGGATGAAGGCCCCGGGGCGGCCGTTCTTGTTGTGGAAGCTGCGGACCATGTCGGTCGTGGCGCCGGAACAGGGGGTCTCGGGCGGGAACAAGGCTTCGCGGATCACGGCGACCGGCGCCTTCCTGCGGCGCAAGCGGCTGGACGAGATCCCGCAGCTTTGGAACATCCTGAAGGGCGATATCTCTTTCGTAGGCCCCCGCCCGCCGCTGCGGCTTTATGTCGAGCGCTTTCCCGAGATTTACGCGGAAGTCCTGCGCGACAAGCCCGGGGTGACGGGGCTGGCGACCCTGATCTTCCACCGCCACGAGGAGAAACTGCTGGCCGCCTGCCGCACCGCCGAAGAGACCGACGCGGTCTATTGCCGTCGCTGCATCCCGCGCAAGGCGCGGATCGACATCCTGTATCAACGCCGCCGGACCATCTGTTCAGACCTTGGTCTGATGCTTGAAACCGTATTTCATGCTGCAAGTTTACGTCGGTGAAAGCTTTATGCCGGAAGTTTAGGCCAGTTGGCTTGATCCCGAAGACTGCGGGGCATAGCCTGAACCGGTCGCTCCATCAGGGATGTGACCGGACCAAGCCCAATTCTGTGCAGGTGGTCCGGCAGTATGCGAAAGGCCAGTGTTGTTGAAATGACGCCGTTGCGTTCCAGGTTGTTTGGTTTGGTTGAACGGCTAAGCCGCACGCACAAGCGGCTGGTCTTTCTGTCGATCGATATCCTGATCGTCGAATGCGCGCTCCTGGCCACCCTGATGCTCGAGGCCTCCAGCCTCTGGCCGGGGGAGGAGCTTGCGCAAATCGGCGCGGTCTTCCTGTTCCTGCCGCCCGTGGCGGCGGCGCTTTCGACGGCGCTGGGCATCCCGAACATCCGGCTCAAGGCCTATGAGTCGCTGTCCTATACCCAGACCGCGAATTTCTCGGCGCTTCTGGTCGTCGCGCTCTGGGCCATGTTCGGCCTGAAGAACTTCCACTTCACCCTGATCGGCTATGCGCTGTTCGGGCTGACCTTCTTCATCGGCTCGGTTGGCGTGCGGCTGGCCATGCTGAACGCCTATCTCCTGGTGCTGCGCTGGGGGCAAAGGCGCTGGCGGGTGGCGATCTATGGGGCGGGCACCACGGGGGTGCAACTGGCCGCCGCGTTGAAGAATCACGAATCCATCGTCGTCGTGGCCTTTATTGACGACGATGAGGGGCAGCAGTCCATGACGATTGCGGGCCTCAAGGTCCATTCTCCCGACAAGATCGAACGCCTGGTCCGCGAGAAAGAGGTCGACCGCGTGCTTCTGGCCATGCCCTCGGCCTCGGCGCCCCGGCAGATGCAGATCGCGCATCGGCTGCAAAGCCTGGGGCTGGATGTGCTGGCCCTGCCCTCCTTCGCGCAACTGGTGGGGACAGAGGCGCTGATCGACAACCTGGCGCCCGTCGTGCCCGATGCCTTCCTGGGCCGCCAGTCGGTCGATGACCAGATCACCACGGGCTCGACCGTCTATCCGGGCAAGTCGGTGATGGTGACGGGGGCGGGCGGCTCCATCGGGTCCGAGCTTTGTCGCCAGCTCTTGGCGCTGAAGCCGCGCAAGCTGGTGCTGTTCGAGGTCTCCGAAAAGGCGCTTTACGACATCGACCGCGAGCTGCGTGAGCTGCCTGACTTTGCCGGGGTCGAGCTGGTGCCGCTCCTGGGCTCCATCACCGATTCGCGGGCGACGCGGACGGCGATGGCCGACCACGGGATCGAGGTCGTGATCCATGCCGCCGCCTACAAGCATGTGCCCCTGGTCGAAAGCAATCCGGTGGCGGGCATGTCGAACAACGTGCTGGGCACCCGAATCCTGGCCGACGCGGCCGAGGAATCGGGGGTCGAACGCTTCATCCTGATCTCGACCGACAAGGCGGTGCGGCCCACCAATGTCATGGGCGCCTCCAAGCGCATGGCGGAAATGGTCGTGCAAGACCTGGCCAAGCGCGCCACCCGCACCAGTTTCGCCATCGTGCGCTTCGGCAATGTGCTGGGGTCCTCGGGCTCGGTCGTGCCCTTGTTCAAGGAACAGATCCGCAAGGGCGGGCCGATCACCCTGACGCATGAAGACGTCACCCGCTATTTCATGACCATATCCGAGGCCGTGCAGCTTGTGCTGCTGGCGGGCTCTTTCCCGGTGGGCGGGGCCGAGGCCGATGTCTTCGTCCTGGACATGGGCAAGCCCATGCGCATCCGCGACCTGGCCGAGCAGATGATTCTCGCCGCCGGCTATCGCGTGCGGGACGAGGCCAACCCCGATGGCGATATCGAGATTCGCATGATCGGCCTGCGCCCCGGTGAAAAGTTGCATGAGGAATTGCTGATCGGCGCGGGGCTTCTGACGACGCCCCATGCCAAGATCCTGCGGGCGCGCGAACGCAGCCTGACCGAGCTGGACATGGCCAAGGCCTTGCAATCCTTGCGTCATGCCACGGCGACCGGCGATGCCCAGGCCGCCCGCGCCGTCGCCGCCGCCTATGTCGAGGGTTTTGGCGGCATCGCCGAGGGGCAATCCCCGGTTTTCGCGGACCGCCTGCCCTAGACCAAGGCTCGCGCTTGGACATTTGCCGCCGCCGCCGCTAAGATGGAGCGGCTTCGGTGAGGAAAGGGTATTTCGTGTCGCAGTTGAGACTCTCGGTCGCCCGATTGCTGGGGGGCGTGGCGCTGGCCTGCATGGCAAGCGCGACCGGGGCCGAGATGGTGCCTTCGGTCAACATGATCGGCAACACCGGCCTGATCGACATGCCCTCGGGCGACATGCAGCCCGATGGCTTCATCACGGTCGACAGCTCGCGCATGGGGCCGATCTTCCGCTACTCGATTGCCGCCCAGTTCACCCCGCGCCTGACCGGAACCTTCCGCTATATCGGCATCCGCAACTGGAACGACGCGTTTTGCCCGGGGCCGCAATGTCTTGGCGTCAACAGCTTCGAGACCTATTACGACCGCAACTTCGACATCAGCTACCAGATCCTGACCGAGGGGCGCTATCGTCCGGCCCTGTCCATCGGGCTTTTGGATTTCGCGGGCACCGGGATCAATGCGGGCGAGTATGTGGCGGCGACCAAGACCTTCGGCGACCGGCTGAAGGTGACGGCGGGCCTGGGCTTCGGGCGCCTGGCCACCTACAACCCGATTGCGACGCTGGGCACCCGTCCCAAGGCCTCTTTCGGCATGGGCGGCAAGCCGAACTATGACCTGTGGTTCCGCGGCGATGTCGCGCCCTTTGGCGGGATCGAATATGCGATCAACGACAAGTGGCGCGCCAAGGTCGAGTATTCCTCGGATGCCTATAGCGAAGAGGCCGGGGTGCGCGGCACCTTCCGCCGCTCCAGCCCTTTCAACTTCGGGATCGAATACCAGCCGAGCCGCGCGTTCCACCTGGGCGCCTATTACATGTATGGCGATCAGATCGGCATGAACCTTGCCATCTCGATCAACCCGAACCAGAGGCCGACGGGCAACCTCGCAGGCCCCGCGCCCTATCCGGTCCTGCCCCGCCCCTCACCGCAGTCCGATCCGGGCGCTTGGGTCACCGGCTGGACCGAGACCGAGGGCGTGAATGCCAGCTATCTGACGGCATTGCAGAATTACATCGACCGCGACCTGGGCATCATCATCGAAAGCCTGGACGTGACCGATGACCGGGTGCAGGTGCGCTACCGCAGCTCGGCCTATGATGCGGCCTCGCAGCCCATCGGGCGGATCGCGCGGGCCCTGACCTATGTCGTCCCCGCCTCGATCGAGGTCTTCGAGCTGGTGCCGCTGGAAAACGGCATGGCGGCGACCAAGGTCGTGATCTACCGCAGCAACCTCGAGAAGTTCGAGGGCGAGCTTGGCGCCGGTCCCGCGCTCTTGATCCGCAGCCATATCCAGGAGGCCGGCACGCCGCCCGAGGGGATGGCGACCAACCCCGACCTTTACCCGCGCTTCACCTGGTCCATCGTCCCCACGGGCGAGACGCGGACCTTCGACCCGGCCGACCCGTTCCAGATCAACATCGGCGCCAGGGCCAATTTCCGGCTGGAACCCGCGCCGGGCCTGATTTTCGCGGGCTCCGTGGTCAAGACGCTGAGCCAGGGGATCACCAACGACCGCAAGAGCAATTCGGTCCTGCCCCATGTGCGGACCGAGGCTTCCTCGTACCAGGTCGTCAAGACTCCGGTCGTCGATTCGCTGACGGCGGCCTATTACGCCCGGCTCGGCCCCAATCTCTATGGCCGCGTGACGGCGGGTTATCTTGAGCGGATGTTCGGCGGCGTCTCGGCCGAGATGCTGTATCGGCCCGAGGGCAAGGCCTGGTCCCTGGGGATCGAGGCCAATTACGTCGCGCAGCGCGACCTTGACGGCATGCTGGGCTTTGACCATTTCGACTATTCCGTCGCGACCGGCCATGTCTCGGGCTATCTCGACATGGGGCGCGGCTACAATCTGCAACTGGATGTGGGGCGCTACCTGGCGGGGGATGTCGGCGCGACCCTGACGCTGAGCCGCGAATTCGCCAATGGCTGGCGCATGGGTGGCTTTGCGACGCTGACCAATGTCTCGGCGGCGGATTTCGGCGAGGGCTCTTTCGACAAGGGCATCTACGTGCATATCCCGACGAACTGGTTCCTCGGCCGCCCCAGCCGGTCGCAGCGCAACCTCGTCATCCGCCCGATCCAGCGCGACGGCGGTGCCAGGCTGGCGGTCGAGGGCCGCCTGTATGAGACCCTGCGGGACTATGACGCCGCACGAATCACGGCGGATTGGGGGCGCGTGTGGAAATGATGCGCAAGCTGGTCATGATTCTGGCGCTGGGCCTGTCGCTTCAGGGCTGCGGCAACACGCCTGACCGTGCCGACGCGGCGGTCTCGCTGAAGGCCATTGCCCGGATTCCCGCGCTCTTGGCGCAGCGGAGCGCGGGTGACGTCGATCCGGCGCAACTGGCCACGCTGCGCGAGGCGCTGGAGGCCGATGGCCAGCCGGTGATCAGCGTGGCGCTGCCGGGGCTGAAATATGCCTCGCTGATGGCGCCCTATTACCCGTCCAGGGACGCCATGACCTGGTCAAGCCCCGGCTATGAGACCGTGACGCTGAAGGACGGGATTTTGCAGTCCTCACGCGGGTTTGGGCCCGATCTGATGGCCTCGGCCGGGCCGGGCATCGCGCAGGTCTCCGCCGCCTCGGGCAGCGTCCACCGGGTCTATGAATACCTGAACGGGCTCGATGTGCCGGTGCAGATGGATTACGACTGCGACTTCGCGGCGGGCGGGGCGCAAAGGGTCACGGTCCTGGATCAGGTCTATGACACGCGCCTGGTGGTCGAGACCTGTTACAAGGGCGCGGACCGCTTCGAGAATCGCTACTGGTTCGACAAGGGTGGAAAAATCAGGCAGTCCGAGCAAAGACTGTCGCCTGGAACGGCACCCATGCTGATTCAGCGGATTGTGGATTGAATTTGAACGAAACGGCTTATCAAGCCTGTCCGTTCGTGCTATCCCGGAACAAAGTGAAATGCTGAGGAGTGTAACAATGAAAAAGTTTGTCGTTCTGGCGACTGCCGTGGTGTTGGCCTCTTCGGCCGCCTTTGCTCAAACCACGCCGACCCCGCCGGCTCCGCCTGCCCCGGCTCCGGTCGCGCTTGCTGGTGGTCTTCCGCTGGCTGCCTTGGCCGTGATTCCGCTGGCTCTGCTGGCCGTTCTGGGCGGTTCCTCGTCCACGACCACGACCACGGGCACCAACTGATCGCCACTGTGGCATGAGACTTTTGGGCAGACGCATTCACTTGCGTCTGCCCTTTCCTTTTGAAGGTGACCCGTGCTGAGCCGCTTCCTGCCGCCCCGCGTCATCGCAGCGGGCTGGAACCTCTACCGAAGGGTGGAACAGGCCGAATTGAGCCTGATCTCGGCCGGTGTGGCCTTCTTCGGCTTCCTGGCGCTGTTCCCGGCAACGGCGGTGATCATCGCCATCTGGGGGGCCTGGTATGACCCTGCCATCATCGAGAAACAGATCGACGTCCTGCGCCCCGTCCTCCCGCCCGAGGCGTTGAGCCTGATCCATGTCCAGGTTCGCGCCCTGGTCTCGGTCAGCGGTGCGCCCCTGGGCTGGGCGACGGCGATCTCGACACTCTTTGCGCTCTGGTCGGCGCGGGCTGGAGTGGACGCGCTGATCCGCGGGTTGAACGCGATCCACCGCCTGCCGAACCGGACCACCGGGCATCACCACCTGAGAGCGCTGGTCCTGACGCTGGCCCTGATGGGTTTGGCGCTGGCGGCGATGCTGGCGACCGTCGTGGCGCCCCTGGTCATCGCGGTCTTGCCCCTGCCGGGAGATGATGCGGTTCTTCTGCACCGCGCCAACCTGGCCCTGGGCGTCTTCCTCGTGCTGATCTCGATCTCGCTGGCCTATCGCTTTGGCCCGAACCACCGCGTGAAGCCCCGGCTCTTCACCACGGGGCTTTGGGTCGCCGTCGGACTCTGGGCCCTGGCGGCGCGGCTCTTCATGCTCTACCTGGCCAATTTTCCCAGCTATAACAAGGTCTACGGCACGATCGGCGCGGTCGTCATCCTGCTGATGTGGCTCTACGCCAGCGCCTTTTCGGTGCTGTTGGGCGCGGCGGTCGATGCCGAGCGGCGGCGTCAGTAGTCCTTTTTCAAGAAGATCCCGGCGCCCGAATTGCCCTCGGTATCGACCTTTGCCTTCAGCGTGATATGCCGCGCCACATCCAGGTTCAGGCTGATGTCGCTCTTGCCCGCGCTGTCCACGGTGACCTCGGAATAAATGTTCTCGCTCAGATACTTGCCCGCCGTCAGGCTGCCCCCGCCCGCGCCATCGGTCTGGACGTCCAGGTTGTCCAGCCCGGTCTTGGCGCGGATCTTGCCCATGATCCCCTCGCCGCCGCGCCCCGAAAGCGTCGCCACCGCCGAGGCCAGTTGCGCCGCCTGGAAGGCCGAGACGGTCTCGAGGCTGCGGCCAAAGAGCAGCTGGGCCAGGACCTCTTCCTGCGGCAGGGCCGGTGAGGAGGTAAAGGCCACCTCAGGCGCCGTGGCCGGGCCGTCGACCGTGACGATGGCGGTGATGTCCGAGGCCTCGACCGAGGCCACGACATGGACCATCGGGATCAGCGCGCCTTGCAGGTCCAGGGTGGCCTCGGACAGGGTCATGCGACGGCCAAGGATATCCATCCGACCGCGCAGAAGCGTAAAGCCCCCGGTCGGCACCATGGCCTGGGTCGTCCCACCCAGGGTCAGCCCGCCGCCGAGTTCCGCATCCAGACCCCGTCCGCGCAAGAAGACCTGGTTCGGCGCCGTGATCCGCAGGTTCAGCCCATAGGCCGGGCCCGAGGCGCCCTTGGCGTCCGCCGAATCCCCCTCCGCCCGCGCCCTTGTCGCCCGCACGGCTGCCGAATCGCCCCTGTGGGTCAGCCCCTCCAGCGGGGTCGCCGTGGCCAGCGTCGAGGGGATGCGCAGCTCGGTCCGGCCAAGGCTCAGGTTCCCGGTGATCGAGGCGCCCCCCAGGGCCGGGCCACGAAAGGCCATCTCTCCGCCCACCGTGGTTTCGTAAAGCTGCGGGTCGCGCAGCTTTACCCCGGCCAATTTGATAGCCAGATCAGCGGTATAGGGCGCCGCGAGCCCCAGGCTCCCGGTCACCCCCGCCGTGCCTCCGGTGGTCACCTGGGCCTCGGCGCGCAATGTCGCCCGCCCACCCGCCAGTTGCACCGAGCCCGCCATCCCGGTCAGGCCAAAGGGCAGCGCGGGGTCGGCAAAGCGCCCATCGCTCAGCTGCGCCGTCCCCGAGAGCCCCGCCAGCGACATGTCCCCCAGCGCCAGGTCAAAGCGCAGCCCGCCCGAGACCGACCTTGGCCGCAGGAAAGGATTGGCCAAGGCCGCCGCCGCCGTGCCCTTGATCGTCAGCCGGGTCCCGAGCCGACCCGCGACCTGGGCCGCGATATGCCCCGGCCCCTGGACCTTCAGGTCCAGCACCGCGCCCTCCTGCCACCCCGCCTTGCCCGCAAGGGTCACAGGCCCCGGAAACTCCGGCACGAAAAGCCCAAGATTGGCCAGCCGGGCGGTGACTTGCAGCCCTTCGAGCGGCCCGGCGGCCTGGGCGGAAAGCTGATCGGCTTTCAGATCAAAGGCTTGCAGAACCAGGGCTCCATCCGAGACCGTCGCCTCCAGGCTGATGACCGAGGCGCCCCGCAGAAGCTTGTCCACCTCGGCCTGGCCGATGCCAAGATCCTGCCCGGTCAGCTTGGCGCTCGCACTGCCCTGCGCGGGCGTGCCCGTGACCTGGACCTGCGCCGCCAAGGACCCCTTGCGCCCGATCACCGCAAGGTCCGCCAAGGCCACGCTGCCGGTCAGATCGCTGCCCGCGCTGGCCACCTTGCCCGAGAGATTGGCCGAAAGCCCCCCCGCCACGGCCACCAGCCGCCGCAGCGTGATCCCGGTCTCGTCCCGCAGGGCCGAGACCTCGATCCGGCTCTCCCCCGCCAGAAGCGCATCCGCCTCGGCCTGACCGACCGTCAGCGCCCGGCCCTCCAGCGTGCCGGTCAGGTCGAACCCCCCGGTCAGCGCCTGAACGCTGCCCGCCAGGTCAAACGTCACCGCCCCCGACAGCCCCGGCTGATAGCCCGAGATCCGCGTCAGGTCGTCGATCCGCCCCGAGGCCTGGCCGTTGAAGACCCCGTCCAGCCCGATCCGCCCGAGCGTCGCCAGCGACAGGCCCGGTGCCGTCAGCCCCAGGTTCTCGACCGTCAAGCCGTTGTCATCGCTGTGAAACCGCGCCGAGGCCGCGACCTCGGACCCCAAGGCGCGGTCCAAGGCCGGGTCCGTCGCCTTCAACCCCTTGGCCGTCACCTCGGCCGTGCCGTCGAAGACCCCCTCGGCCAGGTCGCCCTCGGCGCTGACCGCGATCTCGGTGGCAGCAAGGCTGGCGGTGACAAGCCCGTTCAGCCTGGCGGAAAGCGTCCAGTCCTGCCCCGCCGTGATATCGTGATACAGCTGAAGCGTGCCCCCGGTGACCGTCACCGGAGCACTCAAGGGCAGGGTCACCGCCCCGCCACCCATCCCAAGCTTCCCCGTCAGGTCCAAAAGCTCCGGCCGCCCGCCCGGGGCAAAGCGCGCCCGCCCCTCCAGCGTCAGCGCCGCCGATTGCAGCGCCAGGCTGTCCAGCACCAGGCCCGAAGCCCCCTGAGACCCCTTGACCTGCAAAGCTACATTCGGCCCGAAGAAGGCAGCGTATTCCGGCAGGAAGACCGGCGTCGGATCGCCCGCAAGGATCGCCGAAAAGGCCCCCTCCTTCAGCGTCACCAAGCCCCCCAGTCGCGTCGCCCCATCGGTCGACAGGTTCACCTGGGCGGTAAAGTCCGACAGCGGCCCCGTCCCCGCGATCCGCAGGCTGGTCGAGGGCGCGCCCGGCACGCCCAGCTTCCGCGCCGCGATCCCGCCCGCAGCCTCCGCCGCATCGAGGTCCAGCGACAGGACGCCATCCGCATTGCCATAGCTCGCCGCGACGCGGACATGGCCCTCGGCATCTGTCCGCGTCAGGTCCAGGTGACCGGTGCCCGCACCGCCCTCCAAGGTCAGGTTGGCCGTCAGGCTGGCCGTCAGCTCTTCGCCCAGGACCGGGGCGCCGAGCCGGATGACCTCCGCAGAGACCCCCGCCACCGAGACCGAAACCGGCAGTTCGGGCAGGGAGAAGCCCCCCGCCTCGGCCGTGGTGCCTTCACCCTCGGGCAGGCGGGCGAGATCGATTTCCTTTGCCGTCAAGGCATTGACCTCGACCCGCCCCGACAAAAGCGCCGAGCGGCTCCAGTCCAAAGTCACCCCGGTCAGGGTCAGCCAGACGCCCTGGTCGTCGGCGATGGTCAGGCGTTCGAGGCTGGCCTGGGAGGACAAAGCCCCCTTAAACCCATCGATCTCGACCTTGCGCCCCGCGCCCGAGAGGTTGTCTTGCAGCCAGTTGACGATCCAGCCCTTGTCCTCGGCGGCATCGGCCAGGCCCATTTGCGGCACAAGGCACAGAAGGAGAGCGAGTTTGCGCATCAGAAGGCCTGTCCCAAACCGACGTAAATCTGCAAGCCGTCGCCGGTGTCGCCACCGACCGGGACCGCCAGGTCCAGCCGCACCGGGCCCAAGCCCGTCTCATAGCGCAGCCCCATCCCGGCGCCCGCGTGCCAGTCGCCCTCACCCGCAATCGCCACCGTCCCCGCATCGACAAAGCCCACGACGCCGATGGATTGCGTGACCTTGACCCGCGCCTCCAGCGAAAGCGCCGCAAATTGCGTCCCCCCGATGCCGACCGAGGTCGCATCCCGCGTGATCTGAAAGCCCAGCGACTGATAGGGCTGACCCCGCACCGTCCCGCCGCCGCCCGAGTAAAACAGGTCGTCGCGCGGCGTGCCCAAGGCGCTGGCCCCCACGACCGCGCCGCCCTGCAACCGCGCCGCCAGGACCGTCTTGCCCACCGACTTGTAGGCCCGCGCGTCAAAGGCCAGCCGCGCGCCGGTATCGGTATCGCCGAAGCCGACGAAGGGTTTGACCTCTCCGTTCAGGTAAAACAGCTTCGTCGGGCTGGTCGTGCTGTCGCGCCGGTCCCAGGTGACCGAGATGGGCACCGAAAGGCTGCTCTGCGTGAAATCCCCCGCCGCATCCTTGCCCCGGCTGTAGCTCGCCCCCAGCCCCGCCGTCCCGGTCAGGGTCGGGGTGAAATAGCGGGTGAAACCGGCGCCCAGCGTCACTGTATTGGCGGAATAGTCATCGTCGTTGACATGGGAAAAGTCGGTCGACAGCGACAGGGCGGTATCCGGCCCCAGAGAGGCGGGCCGGTTCAGGCTGACCCCCAGGTCATAGTCGATGCCGCTGGTCCCGGCCTCGATATTGCTGGCGGCGCCGGTGATCTCCAGCCGCTCGCCGCCGCCGAAGATGTTGCGGTGCAGCCAGGAGCCGTTGACCGAGACGCCGTCATCCGTCGCCCATTCCGCGCCGAAAGTATAGCGGCGCGGCTTGGCCTCGACCACTTCGGCGGAGAAGTTCAGGATATCGGGCGGGGTGATGCCCTCGGCCTCGGACAGGGTCACCGAGGAAAACACCCCGCTGCGGCGCAGACGCTCGGCGGCGCGGGTGGCCTCGGAGGCACTAAAGGTCCGCCCCGTGGGCAGGCCCGCCATGGCGACGATGCGCTGCGGCGTGATCGTCTTGGCGCCCGAGACCGCAAGCCCGCCAAAGCGCAGGACCGGGCCGGGGGCCAGGGTGATATCAGCCGACAGCGTGCCCGCCTGGTGATCGGCCGAAAGCGCCTGCCGCCCGACGCCTGCCTTGGCATGGCCGACCTCGCGCCAGCCGTCGATGCCCGCCGTGACGGCATCCTGCACCGTGCCGGAATAGGCGGGTTCGCCCGTCTTGAAGCCCTCGGGCAGTTCGGTATTCCCCGCCAAAGGCGCCAGCCGCAAGGCGCCAAAGGCGAAGGCAGGGCCGGGATCGACCGTCACCACGATGGACCGGACCTGCGCGGGCGCATCCAGGGGGGCAATCGTCGAGGCCTCTCGCCCGTCGATCTTCACGCTGATCACCGGCCCGTAATGCCCCATGGCATAAAGCGCCGAGATCAGCCGCCCATATTCGGCCTGGGCATCGGTATAGAGGTCAAGCGCGGTCTTGCCGTCCTCCGAGAGCCCCGAGGCCGCGCGGACCGCCCTTTGCATCGCCTTGTCACCTTGAATGACAAGGCTGATATCCGCCGCCGCCGGACCCGCCAACAGCAATACCAAAGCCAAACCGAACCGCATCGCGCACCCCTTTACCCTGTCTGGATCATCGCAAAAGGGGCGGGAAAGGGCAACCGCCGCTCAGACCATGGGCTCTTTCCGGCTGGTCGTCACATAGTTTACCGACAGATCCCGCGCGGAAAGCCGCCAGGACCAGGTCACCGGGTTGAAGACCATGCCCTTGCGGTCGAGGGGGGTCAGCCCCGCCCGGGTGATCAGGGTATAAAGCTCGTCCGGGGTGATGAATTTCTGCCAGTCATGCGTCCCTTTGGGCAGCCAGCGCATCACCCATTCCGCGCCGATAATGGCCATCATGAAGCTTTGCGGGTTCCGGTTCAGGGTCGAGCAAATCATGATCCCGCCGGGCTTCAAGAGCTCCTGGCAGGCGGTCAGATAGCCCTGGGGGTCGGCGACATGTTCCACGACCTCCATGTTGAGAACCACGTCAAAGCGCTCGCCAGCCGCCGCAAGGTCTTCGGCGGTGGTGAAGCGGTAGTCGATCTTCAGCCCCATCTGTTCCGCATGGACCTGCGCCACGGGGATGTTGCGCGCCGCCGCATCGGCGCCGACGACCGTGGCGCCGAGCCGCGCCATGGGCTCGGACAGAAGCCCGCCGCCGCAGCCGATATCCAGCACCCGCAGGCCCTGAAACGGCAGCGGGCCCTTCAGGTCGCGGCCATACTCCGCCGCGATCTGCGCGGTGATATAGTCCAGCCGACAGGGGTTCATCAGATGCAGCGGCTTGAACTTGCCCTTCGGGTCCCACCATTCGGCAGCCATCGCCTCGAATTTGGCAACTTCGGCGGGGTCGATCGTGGTCTGCATCGCAATCTCCGTTTCATGTCGGACGCTGCTGCCTATATAAGGCGGAATGGACCAGAGATCAGGCCCCAAACGTGCGACAGATTTCCTTTACCCGCCGGTCGAGCCCTTTGACCAGCGGATGATGGAGGTCAGCCACGGCCACCGCATCTATGTCGAGCAATGCGGCAATCCGGCGGGCGTGCCGGTCCTGGTGCTGCATGGCGGGCCGGGGGGCGGCTGTTCCCCCGCGATGCGGCGCTATTTCGACCCTTCGGTCTATCGCGTGGTGCTGTTCGACCAGCGCGGCTGCGGACGCTCGCGCCCCCATGCCAGCGTCGAGGCCAATACGACCTGGGACCTGGTCGCCGATATCGAGGTGATCCGCGAGGCCCTGGGGATCGAGAAATTCATCCTCTTCGGCGGAAGTTGGGGCGCGGCGCTGGCCTTGATCTATGCGATCACCCATCCGGGCGCCGTGGCCCATATGGTCCTGCGTGGCATCTTCCTGATGACCAAGGCCGAGCTCGACTGGTTCTACGCGGGCGGCGCGGGGGTCTTTTTCCCCGACCTCTGGGCGCGCTTCGTGGCGCCCATCCCCGAGGACGAACGCCACGACCTCATCGCCGCCTATCACCGCAGGCTGTTTTCCGGCGACCTCTCCGAGGAAATCCGCCACGGCCGCATCTGGTCGAACTGGGAGAACGCGCTGGCCTCGGTCGGCGCGGATGCCTATTGGGGCGAGGGTCCGGCCGACTACGCCCGCGCCTTTGCCCGGCTGGAGAACCACTATTTCCAGAACCGCGGCTTCCTGGAGAGCGATGGCTGGATCATGGCGAACCGATCCAAGATCGAGCATATCGGCGCGACCCTTGTGCAGGGCCGGCTCGACATGATCTGCCCGCCCATCGGCGCCTGGACCCTGGCCCGGGGTTGGGAGAAATGCAGCCTGCGGCTGATCCCCATGTCGGGCCATGCCCTCTCGGAACCCGCCATCACCGAGGCCCTGGTTCAGGCGATGAACGCGCTGCGGACGCCCCGGCTGTAGGTCTCCAGCACCCGGGTCGCGGGGTCTGACGGGTCGCCCGACAGGATGACGATATCGGCCAGGGCGCCGGGTTCCAGAGCGTGGTCCACGAAATCCGCCCAGGCGCCGGTCGTCGTATAGGCCTGAAGCGCTTGCGTCAGCGTCAGCCTTTGATCCGGGTTCCCCGGCGCCCAGGGTTGCCGCGTCATGGCACAGCGGATCGCATGCAGTGGTGACAGGGGCGAGACCGGCCAATCCGTGCCGAAACAGAGCCTGGTCTGGCCATGAAGCGCCCGCCAGGGGAAGCTGTCCGGCCAACGGTCGGCCCCGACGATGGAGATCGTGGGCTCCAGCGGCAGCCCTGCCAGCCCCGGAGGATGCACCGGCTGCATCGAGGCCGTGACGCCCAAGGCCTTGAACCGGGGCAGGTCGTCCGGGTGGAGGAGGTCGATATGCTCCACCCGATGGCGGCTGTCACGGGCGCCGTTGGCGATGCGGGCGGCCTCGTAGCCGTCCAGCGTCGCCCGGACCGCCGCGTCGCCGACCGCATGGGTGGCGATCTGAAGCCCCAGGGCATCGGCGCGGATGCAAAGCTCCACAAACTCCGCCCCGATCAGGGGCTCCGACCGGAACCCCGGGCGGTCGGGGTAATCCGTCACGCGATAGGCGGTATGGGTGTCGAAGACCCCATCCATGAACATCTTGACCCGGCCAAAGCTGAGCCTTCCAACCGGAGGCCGCCGGGCCGCCGCGAACAGCGCGTCAAGGCGGTCCGGTTCCATCCCCGCCACCAGGGTCATGGGCAGGGAGACGTCGATGGGCAGCCCCTCCTCCGCCAGCTCGGTGAAAAGCTGCGCCTGATAGAGGTTGCCGTCCATGTTCACCACGCGGGTGATCCCGTGGCGCAGACATTCCGCCATGGCCGCGCGGATCAGGGCCTTGTCCCGCTCGGGGTCGGGGGTCTCGGGTTCAGCGGCCAAAAGCCCCAGCGACTGCCGCCCCCCCGAGGGCGCCTTGCGGCCCACGAGGTCCATGGCGGCGAATTCATGCAGCTCTCCCAGCGCCAGGTCGACCCCCGGGGCCTCTGGCACGCCCTGAAGGGCGGCGGAGTTCGCCCAGGCGCAGTGGTAATCCGTCGCCACGATGTAAAGCGGGCGCTGCAGCACGGCATCCAAGGCAGCGCGGGTGGGCCGCCCGCCCATCAGGTCGTAATTGGCGCCGAAGCAGCAGACCATTTCCCCCTCGGGCACCGTCGCCGCAAAGGGCAGCAAGACCGCCCGCAACTCCGCCTCGGAATGCACCGCCGAGAGGTTCAACTGCCCCAAAGCAACCCCGCCCGCGAAAAGATGCGCATGGCTTTCGACGAAAGCCGGAAGCGCCAGCCCAAGCGCCTCCCCCGCGCTGGGCGTCACCGAAGCGATCCGCTCGCCCTGAAGCGCGATCTCCCAAGCCCCCGGACGGTCCCAAAGCTGCACGCGCATTCAGTCCTCCCCCATTCAGTCTTCGAGAGCGGTGACTTCGCGGCGGAAGGGCAGGGCGTCGCCCCAGTCGGGCTCGTCAAGTTCCCTTGCATAGCGGTGGCCGGCAAAGGTCGCCCAGGCGATGGGTGCAGGCGCCGCCGCATCCCCGATCAGCCGCACCGAGCGCAGGCCATGGTCCGCCCATTCGACTTGCCGCGCCATGATATCGTGATACAGCCCGTCCTCGGCCACGCGCGAGGCCACGAGGACCACGGCGTCACAGTCCAGGACCTCGCGCCGGTCGGTGTAGCTGCAGTTCAGCTCCACCGCACCGGGGCCGACGCGGGTCACCCCCGTATTCAGCCGGATCGTCACCCCCAGACCGCTCAGCCTGCGGTAAATCGACGACAGCTCCAAAGTATTCGCCGTCCAATCCGAGACATAGGCCGAGGGCGTGACAAAGGTCACCCGCGCCCCCTTGGTCGCCAGCAATTCCGCAAGAACCCCGCCCATGTAGTAATGGTCGTCGTCATAGACGACCACATGGCCCGAGGGCACATCCCCCGCCATCAGGTCATCCGGCGTATAGACCCGGCCCGAAATCGGCATCGGCACCACATGCTGCCGCGCCACGCCGTCCGCCCGCCAGCGCGACCCGGTGGCCACGCAGACGTGCTGAAAGCCGAACTCCAGCACCTCCGCTGCCGTCAACCGAGACCCCTGATACATCTGCACATTGGCTCGCTGCCCCAGCTGATAAAGCCGGTAATCCGCCACCCGCCCCCAGGCCGACAGCCCTGGCAGGGTGCGTTCCCGCGTGACCCGCCCGCCAAAGACCTCCAGGGCCTCGGCCACGGCCAAATCGTAGCCCCGCAGGGCGCAGGCCCGCGCCGCCTCCAGGCCCGCGGGGCCGGAACCGATGACCAGGACCGTCTGGCTCTCCCCCTTGGCCGCGATCTTCTCCGGATGCCAGCCGCGGCGCCATTCCTCCATCCAGGTCGGGTTCTGCGTGCAGCGCCCCATGCCCTGGGTCATATCCCCCGTCACGCAGATATTGCAGCCGATGCATTCGCGGATATCCTCGATCCGCCCCTCCTGGATCTTCTTCGGCAGGAACGGATCGGCGATGGACGGCCTCGCACAGCCGATGAAATCCAGCACCCCGGATTTCACCATCCGCACCATCACATCCGGCGAGGTGAACCGCCCCACCCCCACCACGGGCTTGGGCGAGAGCTCTCGTATCCCCCGCACCCAGTCCTCCTGCGCCGCCTCGGCCTTGAAGCGCGAAGGCCCCGAGCAATCCTCCCAGGTCCCCATGGCGAGGTCCCAAAGGTCGGGAAGCTCGGCATTCATCGCGATGAAATCCCGCACCTCGGCATTCGAAAACCCAAGGTCGCCGATGGTCTCATCGAGGCTCACCCGCATGGTGATCGCCAGGTCATCCCCCACCGCGTCGCGCATATCCGCCACGACCTCACGGGCAAAGCGCGAGCGGTTCTCCAAGGACCCGCCGTATTCATCGCTGCGCTGGTTGGTCGCGCGGCTCAGGAAATGCTGGAAAATCCCGAAGCCATGGGCGCCGTAAAGGCAGATCAGGTCGAATTCGGCCACCTTGCAGCGCTTCGCCGCATTGACGAACCAGCGCCGCAGGTTGCGGATATCCTCCCGGTCCATCGCCCTTGCCTGCACCGGGTCGTTGGTGAAGGTCCGGATGGGCAGGGCCGAGGGCGCCAGGGGCACCTCCTTGGTGTACATGTTCGGCCCGTTGATGCCGCTGTAGGCCAGCTGGATCCCCGCCAGCGCCCCATGTGTCTTCATTGCCGCGGCCATCTTGGCGATGGAGGGGATGTCCTTGTCCTCCCACAGCCGCAGTTCGATGAAGGGGGTGATTTCCGAGGTGTGATGCATCTCGGTCTGTTCGGTGAAGATCACCCCCCAGCCGCCCTCAGCCTTGATCCCCCGCATCGCCGCCGCAGCCGAGGGGTCGCGATAGCCCCCGCCATTGCAATGCGGCACCTGGTAGAAGCGGTTCTTGGCGGTCTTGGCGCCGATCTTCACGGGCTGGAACAGAAGGTCATAAGTCATATCGTCAACTCCGGCAGAAGCGCGGGCAGGGTCTCGCGTGCATGGTCGATGAAGGCGCGGATGGTCAGGGAGGCGGCCGCGCCTTGGGCCGTCAAGAGCCCCATCCGCAAGGGCGCCACGCCTTGCAGCGGGCGGAAGAGCAGTGGCCGCCCGTCCGGCGCTCGGTCCGACAGGGGGCGCACATTGCCGAAAGCATAGCCGAAGCCATTGGCGACCAGGCTTTGCACCACGGCCATGTCACGCGATTTCTCGGAGATCCGGGGCCGCAGCGCCGCCGTCTCGAAGAAACCCAGGAAGTAATCGGCCGAGAGCGGCAGGTCCAAAAGCACGAGGGGATGGGGCGCAAGCTCTGCCATGGTCAGGATCGGCCGATCCGCCAGGGGATGATCCGGCCCCAGCATGACGAAGGGCGGCAGGGTGGCGAGTTCAAGAAACTCGAGATCCGTGGGCAGCGAAAGGTCATAGGTCAGGACGGCGTCCAGCGAGGCATCGCGCAGGCCCTCGATCAGGGCAGCCTGGTGGGTCTCCGCCTGGTGGAAGGCCACTTGCGGATAGCGCGCCAGGAAAGAGCGCCGCAGTTGCGGGACCACGATCTGCGCAAAGGTCAGCAGGCAGCCCACGGTCAGCCGCCCCGCCACCGTGCCCCGCGCCGTGGCCGCAAGGTCCGAAAGCCGCGCCGCCGAGGCCAGGGTCTCGGCGGCGGCCCTTATCATCTCGCGCCCGGCCGGGGTGGGCGAGAGGCCATGGGCATGTTTGCGCACGAAGAGCGGCAGGCCGAACTCGGCCTCCAAGGCGGCAATGGCGGTCGAGATCGAGGGGGCCGAGACATTGAGCCTCTCCGCCGCCAGGGTGATCGAGCCCGCCTGGCCGACGGCGACCAGGTATTCCAGCTGCCGCAGGGTGAAGCGCAGGCTCACTTGTCGCCCGGCACGCCATAGGACGGCGCGGCGCGGGGGTCCAAGGCCCGGGTCTGATAGGCCGCCATCTGGGGCCTATAGACCTCCCAGGCACGGGAGATATGGGCGATCGGATCCCCCTCCTCCCAGTCGCAACGCAGTTCCGCGAGCGGCCAGGGATGTTCCCCCACGATCAAGAGGCCGGCGGAATGCACCGGCCCCGCCTCTCCGCCCAGGGCAAGCGCCGCCCGCATGGCGATCAGCAGCCGGTGGCCGAGATGGCCCTTGGCACCCTCAAAGGCCCGGACCATGGCCAAGGGGACCCCCGGATCGGCCAGAAGGTTCCCCCCCGCCGCGACGCAACGCCCCTCGGCGGCGCCCCAGACCCCAAGCGCCTTCTCGCCGGACCAAACCCCGGTGCGGCCCTGTCGGTCGATGCACAGAAGCTGGCGATATTCCGGGTAAGCCTCGGCCTTGACCGCAGCCGCCACGGCCTCCTCCGCCGAAAGCCCCCGCGCCATGCCGTCCAGCATCAGGGGCCCCAGCCCCGGGTTGGTGACATTCTGCGAGGCCGCCGCCCCCACCCCGGCCCGGGCATTGGCACAACGCGCCGCCACTGCCGGAGAGGACGAGGATATCGCCATCCCGAACTGTCCGGTCTCTTCACAAAGCGCAACAAGCGAAAAGGTCATGCGTGGCTCCAGCGGATAGCCCCGGAGGCTTTGCCCCCGGACCCCCAGAGATATTTATGCCAGTATGAAAGGGGTATGTCTTTCATACTGGCACAAATATCCCGGAGGGGTCCGGGGAGGCAGCGCCTCCCCGGGGGGTCAATCAGGGATGACGGCGGTGGCGTCGATTTCGACCAGCCATTCGGGGCGGGCCAAGGCCACCACGGTCAGGCCGGTGCAGACCGGGTGGACGCCTTTGATATACTCGCCCATCGTGCGGTAGACGGCTTCGCGGTGGCGGACATCGGTCAGGTAGACGACCAGCTTCACCAGGTGCTCCATCTTGCCGCCGGCCTCGCCGATCAGCTGTTGGATGTTCTGCATCACCTTGTGGGTCTGGGCGACCGGGTCGGTGGTCATCAGGCTTTCCGAGGTATCCAGGTCCTGCGGGCAGGCGCCGCGGAACCAGACGGTGGTGCCTCCGCGCGTGACCACCGCGTGGCAGAGGTCGTTGTCCAGGTTCTGTTCGGGATAGGTCACCTTCGTGTTGAAGGGACGGATGCGGCGGTGGGTGGTCATTCGGCAGCTCCTTGATAGGCGAGGTAATTTTGCAGCTTGTCGATGTGATCGGCCACGAATTTCGCATCGTGCCAGACGCCCCAGATGAAGGCCGAGCCCCGGCGCGAGAGCCAGGGCAGGCCCACGAAATAGAAGCCCGTCACATCCGTCACGCCGCGCTTGTGCTGCGGCTTGTTGTCCTTCACCACCGGGACATCCAGCCAAGAATAGTCGTTCTCGAAGCCCGTGGCCCAGATGATCGTGCGGATGCCCTCGGCCTTCAGGTCGAGGCTCCGGATCGGATGCGTCACGCAATCGGGGTCGGGGGGGATGACATGGGCCTCGGGCTCTTCGGGCAGGGTCAGGCCATGGGCGGTGACGAAAGCGTCGGCCTCGGCCAGGACGGCCAGGTAATCGGCGTCCCCCTTGGCGATGTTCGCCGCGAGGTCGTTCGCGAAGGTCATGACGCCGTTGTCATAGGCCTCGGCCCGGCCGGTCAGGATCAGGCCCTCATGCGCGAGGCGGCGGAAGTCCATCGTCCGCCCACCATAGGCGCCCGAGACCGCGATGGTCACATGTTCGTTGCCCGGCTGATACTCCATGTCCCACTTGTTCAGGACCCCCAGCCACCAGCAGAAATCGCGGCCCCGATAGGCGCGCGGAGGCCGCCCATGGGGGCCCACCGCGATCCAGGTCTTGCGGCCCGCGCGCCGCAGCTCCTCGGCGATCTGCGCGCCCGACGAGCCCGCGCCGACCACCAGAACCCCGCCTTCGGGCAGGCTTTGCGGGTTGCGATAGGCGGTGGAATGCAGCTGGGTGATCGCAGGGTCCTCCACCATCTGCGGGATCACCGGCTTTTGAAACGGCCCGGTGGCCGAGATCACGTAATCGGCCTCGAAGTCTCCGGCGCTGGTTTCGACACGAAAGCCCGCGCGGCTGTCCAAGCGGCGGACCTTGGTCACCGTCACGCCGGTGCGGATCGGTGCGTTTATCTGCGCCGCATAACCCGCCATGTAATCGGCCACCTCCTCCTTGCCCGGGAAGCCGTCGGGGTCCGAGGAAAAGGTCCGGTTCGGAAAGCGGTCGTGCCACGCCGGGCCATTGGCGACCAGGCTGTCCCAGCGCGCCGTCCGCCAATTCTCGGCGATGCGGGCCTTTTCAAGCACGACATGTTGCAGGCCGATGCGTTGCAGATGCTCGGACATCGCAATGCCCGCCTGGCCGCCGCCGACGACCAGGGCTTGAACCTTTTCCATGACTTACCTCGTCTTGCGCGACAGATACTGCGCGAATTCGTAATTGGGCCGCTCCAGGTGGCTCAGCGGCCCCGGCTTCGCCATGCTGGACAGAAGACCCTGGTAGACCTTTTCCGTGCAGCCCTTGTCCTCGGCGTTGACCTCATCGAGCAGCGCCTTGACCTTGGCCAGATGCGCGGGCACCTCGGGATCGGCCAGCCAATCCGCGCTCATCCCCATGCCGAAGAGCACGTTCACATGGCCGGGATCGTCGGGGGTGAGGGAAAGATACCAAAAATACCCCGGCGTCAGCGTGATCAGCAAAGAGGGATAGATCGCCAGGAGCCAGGTCTTGATCCGGTCCTCGCCTTGCAGCGTGGTGTTGGACGGATGCGCCAGGGCCAGGGGGACGCGGTCGTCCTTCAGGATCGAGTGATAGTTGAAAGCCTCGGTCCCCTCGGGGCAGACCATCTCTTCCAGCCGAGAGGCCCCGCCGATCGTGCCCTTGTGGCACATCGGCAGGTGGTAGCTTTCCATGAAATTCTCGGCCAGCACCTTCCAGTTGGTCGCCCAGCGGAAGGTCTCGCGATAGGTTTCCGTGTAGGTCGCCATATCCAGCGCCGGGATCAGCTCGCGCACGCCTTTCAGCGTGACCTCGGGCGAGGGCGCGGCGGGGTTCAGCGTCACGAGGATCCAGCCCTGCCAGATCTCGCAGCGCACCTGCGGCAAGGCATTGTCTTCCTTGCAGAAAGAGCCGTTCAACTGCATCGCGGGCGCGCCCCGGAGCGTCCCGTCGAGGTTGTAGGTCCAGGCGTGATAGGGGCAGACGATGAGCTTGGTATGCCCCCGCCCCTCCAGGAGCGTCGACATGCGGTGGCGGCAGACGTTGGACATGGCGCGGATGCCGGTGGCGTCGCGCAAGACGATGACGGGCTCTCCGGCGATGGTCAGGGTCATGTAGTCGCCGGGGTTGGGCAGGGTCTCGGCGCGACCGGCGCAGATCCATTCGGTGGCGAAGATGCGCGATTGCTCCAAGGCCAGGAAGTCGGCGTCGGTATAGACCGATTTCGGCATGGCATGGGCGCGCTCGAAAGGAGCGGAGACATTCTCCGCCAGCTCACGCGCCGCTTTGACCTCGATTCCCATGATGCACCCCATTCGCTATGGGTCAGGATGACAGGGTTCGGCGTAAATGGAACTAAATTCGATTGAACCCTGGGTTAGTCAAAGGCTATTCAGATTTGACCCAAGGCCCAATTGGCGATCATCTGCGGATCGGGGGGGAGCTCTTGGCCCAGGTCCCCGGCGAACGAGAGGAGGTCGGGCAGGTTGACCGCATTGACTCCGACGATGACCGGGGTGCCCGCGCCCAGGGCCTCGGCGATCAGGGGCACGAAACCGCGCCCCATGGCTTCCAGCTTGCCGAACTTGTTGACGATCATGACTCGGCCGCCGATCCCGTGGCGCGAGACCTCCATCACGACGCCCTCCAGCGCCCCGGTGTCGAGGCGGCAGCCCTTGGATTGGCTCCCAAGGTTCTGGTTGATCCGCATGACAGGCCCATCGGGCAGGACGCGGATCAGCATGTCGCAGGTGGGATCAATGCAGGGGTCGGGGACGGTGACCGTGCCTTGCAGGGCGACCCCCGCTTGGGTCAGGATCTCGGCCGCCTCGGTCAGGCAGGTGCCGGTGGCTCCGTGGCCGCGCTGGGAGATATAGGCGAGTTTCATCAATGGCCCGCTTCTTTCAAATGCAAAGGCCCCGCCGAAGCGGGGCCCCACAGCGCTGACCTATAACTTGCTTTCGTTACGCTGGCCAGCGGCCCTTGGAAGGGTCTTAATGCGGATGACATGAGCAGAGCCGCCACGCTATCAACATAGGCATCTAGAGGTGCTTTGTCAAAGGCGAGAAGCCCAGACCATGCAGGACGCAACGTTTAATCTTTGTAAAACTATCGGTATCAATGGCCTCTGTTTGGTAACGGCGCCTGCCTGCCTTGTCTTTGCCAAGTGAGAGCAGATCGATCCTGTGCCATCCCACAGTGGTGACCATGTCTCCCTTTACCCAGCGCTCGATGTTGCCCCAACCCTTTGGCATCTCAAACGGCACCGTATAGGTGCAGTGATAGGGCATCTGCTTTTCTGGCGGAGTTGTGCTCAGGGGGACCACGGTGCACAGGCCAGGACGAGAACGGATCGCAGGAGAGAGAACAATTGCAAGCCTGCGCTTTACCATTTCGGGTGGGAGGAAGCCCGGTTCAAACCGAACAGTAACAATGGAACCGCGGGCTGGGTGATAGGTTAAAGCCAGAATCTATCTCCTGTCGTGTATCAAAGGTTAGTGAACTGACTAGACGCCTCTGTCACGTCCTCAACCCCACGACCCCGATCCCCAGCGTCTCCAGCACCTTGGCCTCGATCTGGGGGGCGTTCATGCCCGCGACCTTGTACATCGTCTCGGGACTGGCCTGGTCGATGAAGATATCGGGCAGGACCATGGAGCGGTATTTCAGGCCCCGGTCGAACACCGCTTCCTCGGCGAGAAGCTGGGCGACATGGGAGCCGAAGCCGCCCACGGCGCCTTCCTCGACGGTGATCAGCGCCTCGTGGTGGCGGGCGAGTTGCAGGATCAGCTCGCGGTCCAAGGGCTTGGCGAAGCGGGCGTCGACGATGGTGGGCTGAAGCCCCCGGGCGGTAAGGGCCTCGGCGGCCTTCAGGACCTCGGACAGGCGGGTGCCGAAGGACAGGATCGCGACGCGGTTGCCCTCTTGCAGGACCCGGCCCTTGCCGATTTGCAGGGGGATGCCACGGGCGGGCATCTCGACGCCCATGCCCTCGCCGCGCGGATAGCGGAAGGCGATGGGGCCCTCGTCATGGGCGGCGGCGGTGGCGACCATGTGGACAAGCTCGGCCTCGTCCGCCGCCGCCATGACCACGAAACCGGGCAGGTTGGCGAGGAAGGCGGTGTCAAAGCTCCCGGCATGGGTCGCGCCATCGGCCCCCACCAGCCCCGCGCGGTCGATGGCAAAGCGGACCGGGAGCCTTTGGATCGCCACGTCATGCACGACCTGGTCATAGCCGCGCTGCAGGAAGGTCGAATAGATCGCGCAGAAGGGCTTCATCCCCCCCGCCGCAAGGCCCGCCGAGAAGGTCACCGCATGCTGCTCGGCGATGCCCACGTCGAACATCCGCTTGGGGAAACGGCCGGCAAACAGGTCAAGCCCCGTGCCATCCGGCATGGCGGCGGTCACGCCGACGATGCGCGAGTCGCTTTCGGCCTCGCGCACCAGGCTTTCGGCAAAGACCTTGGTGTAGCTGGGCGCATTGGAGGGCGTCTTCTTCTGCTCGCCGGTCAGGACGTCGAACTTGGCCCGCGCATGGCCACGGTCGGCGGCCATCTCTGCGGGCGCATAGCCCTTGCCCTTTTTCGTGATCACATGGATCAGCACCGGCCCCGTCGCCCGCGCCTTCAACGTCCGCAGGACGGGCAAGAGCTGGTCCAGGTCATGGCCATCGATCGGGCCGACATAGGAAAACCCCAGCTCTTCGAACATCGTGCCGCCGACCGTCATGCCCTTGAGCATCTCTTTCGCCCGCCGCGCGCCCTCTTGCAGCGGCTCGGGCAGGAGGCTGACCATGCCCTTGGCGGCCTGCTTGAACTCCTGGAACGGAGCCTGGGCATAAAGCCGCGACAGATAGGACGACAGCGCGCCGACCGGGGGGGCAATCGACATCTCGTTGTCGTTCAGCACGACGAAGAGGCGGCGCTTGAGGGCTCCGGCGTTGTTCATCGCCTCGAAGGCCATGCCCGCCGACATCGAACCGTCGCCGATCACCGCCACCGCGTCGCCGGGGTCTCCGCCCAGGTCGGCCGCCATGGCAAAGCCCAGGGCCGCAGAGATCGAGGTGGAAGAATGCGCCGCGCCGAAAGGGTCATAGGGGGATTCTGACCGCTTGGTGAAGCCCGAGAGCCCGCCCTCGGTCCGGAGCGTCCGGATACGGTCGCGGCGGCCGGTCAAGATCTTGTGGGGATAACACTGGTGACCCACATCCCATATGATCTTGTCGCGCGGCGCGTCAAAGACCGCATGCAGCGCCACCGTCAGCTCTACCACGCCAAGCCCCGCGCCCAGGTGGCCGCCGGTGACCGAAACCGCCGAGATCGTCTCGGCTCGCAACTCGCCCGCCAGGGCATGAAGCTCGCGGTCGGAAAGCCGCTTCATGTCGGACGGCAGCTTCACGCGGTCGAGGGTGGGGGTGACGGGACGGTCCATTCAGCTCTCTCGCGTGACGACGAAGTGGGCGGCCTCGATCAGGGTCGCGGCCTTGGGTCCATAGGGGGCGAGGGCGTCGGAGGCCTCTGCCACCAGCGACTTGGCGCGGGCGCGGGCTTCGTCCAGACCCAGAAGCGACACAAAGGTCGCCTTGCCCGCCGCCGCATCCTTGCCGAGCTTCTTGCCGGCCTTTTCCGGGTCGCCGGTCACGTCCAGGATGTCATCGGCGATCTGGAAGGCCAGGCCCAAAGCCGTCGCATACTGGCGGAGCGGCGCGGGGTCCTCGCCCGCGATCAGCGCGCCGGCCTCGGCGGAAAAGCGGATCAGCGCGCCGGTCTTGCCCGCCTGAAGCCTGGTGATCTGGTCCAGCGTCAGGGGGGTGGAGGCGGTTTCGGCAGCAATATCAAGCGCCTGGCCCAAGACCATGCCCTCGGCGCCCGAGGCCTGGGCCAGGCCCCGAACAAGAGCGATGCGGCGCTCGGCCGGGCCCAAGGCGGGGTCGGTCAGAAGCTCGAAGGCGAGCGTCTGGAGCGCGTCGCCTGCCAGGATTGCGGTCGCCTCGTCCCAGGCCTTGTGGACGGTCGGCTGGCCCCGGCGCATGTCGTCATCGTCCATCGCGGGCAGGTCGTCATGGACGAGGCTATAGGCGTGCAAGGCCTCGACCGCGCAGGCGGCGGGCAGGGCGTTGCCATGGCCAAAGAGCCGCGCGGATTCCAGCACCAGGAAGCCGCGCAGGCGTTTGCCGCCGTTCAGCGCATAGCGCATGGCCTGGATGACGGGTTCCTCCCCCACCACTGCGGTTTGCAGCGCGGCCTGGATCGCCTGGGCATCGGCGGCGATGGTGGTCTTGAAGCTCACGCTGCGTCCATGGGAGTGGTGCCCACGGCGCGGCCCTCGGCGGCGCGGATCAGCTCGACCTTGGCCTCGGCATCGGCGAGCTTGGCCGCGCAATGCGCCTTCAGCGCCGCGCCGCGTTCATACAGCGCGATCGAGGCCTCGAGCGCGACATCGCCCCGCTCCAGCGCGCCCACGACGCGTTCAAGTTCGGCCATGGCCTCTTCGAAAGAGAGGTCGGCGATGGGTTTCTCGGTCATGACTGCTCCTGCAAAACGGCGACATGGGCGGCGGCAGAGGCGCCCAGGGCGTCAAGATCATAGCCGCCTTCCAGCACGGATACCACCCGGGGGCAAAGGTCGCAAAGCTGGCGGGTGAGCCAGGTGTAGTCCTCTTCGACCCAGTTCAGCTGGGCGAGCGGATCGGCCTCATGCGCATCGAACCCGGCCGAGATGATCAGCAGGTCCGGGGCGAAAGCGCGCAGGCGCGCGAGTGCCGGGGCATAGGCGGCGCGCATCTGGGTGCCTCCGCTGCCGGGGGGGAGGGGGAGGTTCATGATCTGGTCATGGGCGCCCTTTTCGCTGGCGTCTCCGGTGCCGGGCCAGAGCGGCATCTGCTGGCTGGTGATGAAGAGAACGTTGTTTTCGTTCCACAAAAGGTCCTGCGTGCCATTGCCGTGATGGACGTCAAAATCGACGACGGCGACCTTGGCGACGCTCTTCAGCGCGTGTTTCGCGGCAATCGCCACGGTGCCGAAGAGGCAAAAGCCCATCGGCGTCGCGGTCTCGGCATGGTGGCCGGGGGGGCGGGCGAGGACGAAGGCATTGGGATGGCCGGAAAGCACGGCATCCACGGCGGCGCAGGCCCCGCCCACGGCGCGCAGGGCGGCATCCCAGGAGCCGGGCGACATCCAGGTGTCGGCGTCGATCTGGGCAGTGCCACTGGCGGGCTCGGCGGATTTGATCCGGTCGATATAGGCCTGGGGGTGGCAGAGGCGCAAAAGCGACTCCTCGGCCAGGGGGCTTTCGCGCCGGGTGAGGCCCAGGGGGGCGAGGGCGGTTTCCACGGCAGCGACGCGGGCCACCTGTTCGGGATGGCCGGGCGGGGTGCGGTGGCGGCTGGCATCGGGATGGGTGAAAAGCAGGGTCATGGGCCGAATGTGCGGCCTAAGGTCAGATCACGCAACCCCGGGCAGCGACGGGAAAGGGTCTCCAGACGTCTTCGCCGCGCAGAAAGACGACCTGATCCACCAGGTTCGACACCGGGCAGGCGTGGTTCGGGATGATCCGCAGCTTCTCGCCGATCGTGGGCCGCGTGGCGCAATGGCGGAAATCGGCATGGGCATGTTCCTCGGAGAGCGCCACGATCTCGGCCCCCGGGTAGTTCAGGATCAGCCCGTGACCGGTCAGGCCAAAGAGGTCCGAGGTCAGGCTTTTCGACCCGGCGTCGAGGATGGCGCGGTCATGGGTCGGGCGGCTGACGACGGTGGACAGAACGGTCAGCGCGCAATCGGATTCCAGGCAGGCGCCGCGCGCGATCAGCGAGCGGTCGTTGTAGATATAGGTCCCCGCGCGATATTCGGTCAGGCATGGCATCCGCCCGGCATGGTTCAGCGAGGGCGTGCCCCCGCCGGAAATCGTCGGGCAGGCGCCGAGCTCTTTCAGGATCAGGTCGCGGGCCTGGGAGAGGAAGCTTTCGACCTGGTCCTCGGTATCGGCGCGGGGATAGGTCATCAGCCCGCCGAATCGCAGCCCCTTGGCCAGGGCGATCGAGACGGCAAGGTCGCAGGCCGCCTGCGGGCTTTGCACCCCGCAGCGCCCGGCGCCGGTGTCGCATTCGACCAGCACGGCAAGCGGCTCATCCACGCCGCGAAACCCTTCGGAGAGGGCGGCCACAACCTCCAGGTTGTCGGCCACGAGCGAGAGCTGGGTCTTTTCCGCGATGGCCCGGGCCCGGGCGATCTTGTCGGGCGACAAGAGGTTGTAACACAAGAGGATATCGTCGAAATCCTCTGCCGCGAAGACCTCTGCCTCGGAGATCTTCTGGCAGGCGATGCCGATGGCCCCGGCCTGGATTTGCTGCCGCGCCAGGTAGGGGATCTTGTGCGTCTTGATATGGGGGCGAAACCCCAGGCCCAGTTGGTCGAAGCCCTGCTGGGTCCGGTGAATATTGGCCTCGACCACGGTCAGATCGACCAGGACGGCAGGGGTTTCGATGTCCTCGATGCTCATGGCGCCTCGCTTTCGGGCGATCTTGCAGGGGCAGGCCCTGCAAGATCAACCTGTCAGAAAAGCTCCATGTTGACGACCGGCGCCTTGGGCTTCGGCGGCGGAACCTCGTTCAGTTCGACCTCGTCGGCCTGGACGAAGAGCTGCTTGGCCGCCCCGGTGGAGGGCGTGAAGATCACCCGCCGTGCCAGGGTGCCGCCCAGGCTTTCCGAGGTGATGGGAATCCCCTCGTTCGCGAGGAAGGTATGGGCGAAAGCGGCATTCTGCTTGCCGATATCCGAAAGCGTCGCCGACATGCGGGCCCCGCCGAAAAGCTTGGCTTGAAGCCGCGACTTCATCGCGCCGCTTTTCAACAGCTCGTTGATCAGATGTTCCATTGCGTTGACGCCAAAGCGGATGTGCCCCGAATCGGTGCCCCGCCCTGCCGGCAGCAGGAAGTGGTTCATGCCCCCCATGGCCGCCACCGGGTCGAACAGGCAGACCGAGATGCAAGAGCCCAGAACGGTTGAAAACTTTGCCTCAGGGTGCTTGGAGACATAGTAGGTCCCCTGCACCACATAGACCATCTTTCCTTCGGTAACGACAGTCACGATGCGATCCGTCCTTCTTCATTTCCCTGGGCACAGGCCTTGAGGATGGCCCCGGCGATGTCGCCCAGGGCCAGCTGCTGGCGCACTGCGCCGATTTCCCATGCCGCGCGCGGCATCCCGTAAACGACGCTGGAGCTTTCGTCCTGCCCGATGGTCATCGCCCCCGCCTTTCGCAGCGCCAAGAGCCCCTCGGCCCCGTCGCGCCCCATCCCGGTCAGAAGCGCCGCCACCACATGCGTGGCCGAGCCCACCGCCGAATGGAAAAGTGCATCGACCGAGGGCAGGTGACCCGAAACCGGCGGGCCCTGTTCCACGCTGACCCGGAAGGGTTTCGTCGACTTGAGCCGCATGTGGCCGGGGCAGCCTGCGGCGACCACGACATGGCCCGGCGCAAGCTCCATCCCGTCTTGTGCCGCGACGACATTGAGCGCGCAACGCCGATCCAGCAGGCGGATCAGGCTTTCGCTGAAGCCCTGACCTGTGTGCTGCACCACGCCGATGGGTGGGCAATCCTTCGGCAGGGCCGAAAGCACCGTGAGAAGCGCATCCACCCCCCCGGTCGAGGCCCCGATCAGGATCAGCTTGCTCGAGCGGCCGACCGCCGTCAGGCTGCGGAGCGGGGGCGAGATGGAAGGCGCTGGCTGCTTCGACACCGGGCTTTGCATCGCGGCCCGAATCTGGGCGCAGATCGCATCGGCGGGCTGAGAGGTGTCGATCGGGTCAAGGTCCCCGGCTTGCTCTTTCCCAAGGGACGTCCCCGTGCCAAAGCTCCGATGGTCGACGGCGATCCAGCGGGCGTCCAGCGCGCGAAACAGTGACCGCATCAGGCTGAACTCGGGCAGTTGCGTCAGGTCTCGCGCCACGAGGACGAGGTCAGGCTCCATCGCCTCTGCCGCCGTATAGGTGGCGGGAAGATCCGATGCCTGGCCGATGACCCGCAGGCCAGGCCGCCCCTCCATGGCCTTGACCAGCTTCATCCGCATGGCCGGATTTCCACCGGCAACGATAATGGTGATGGCAGACACGCAAACTCCCCCTGCTGCTGGTGGATGGCTTCAAGACAGCCTGGATCAGAAATCCTGCCACTTCGTTGAGCTCGTCGAAGAAGATGCGGCGGATTTGCGCGAAATCGGTGCAGGCTCCGGCAGATCGACCGCGGCAGGGGCGGGGGGTGGCAGATCCTCGAACTCCGGTTCGGGCTCTTCGGCCAGTTGGAAATCGCCCAGCGGGTTCATCTGCACGACGGGCGGGGCCGCGGGCAGGGGGAAATCGACCACGCTGTTCATGTGGCTGGGCTGGAAGCCGGCATCGGCCCCGAATCGGCTGCCCCGGACCCGGAATTGCGAAACGAGCTCGGAGAGGCCGGAAGATTCCTGGTTCATCGACTGCGCCGCAGCCGTGGCCTCTTCGACCATGGCGGCATTCTGCTGGGTCACCTGGTCCAACTGGCTGACGCCCAGGTTGATCTCGCCCAGGCCCGAGCTTTGCTCGGCCGCGCCCGAGGCGATGGATGAGACCAGCGAGGAGATATGGGTCACGCGGTTCACGATATTGGCCAGGGCATCGCCCGCCCGGCCGACCTGTTCCACCCCGCGGCCGACATGTTGCGTCGAGGCCGAGATCAAGCCCTTGATTTCCTTGGCCGCGCCGGAAGAGCGCTGGGCCAGCGCCCGCACCTCGGCCGCGACCACGGCAAAGCCGCGTCCCGCCTCGCCCGCCCTTGCCGCCTCGACGCCCGCATTCAGCGCCAGGAGGTTGGTCTGGAAGGCGATGTCGTCGATGACCCCGATGATCTGGCTGATCTGGTCCGACGAGCGTTCGATTTCGGTCATGGCCGAGACGGCGCCCGCGACGACCTTGCCGCTTTCCTCGGCCTCGGACCGGGCGGAGCGGACGATGCCTTCGACCTCTCGGGCGCGGTCGGCTGCGGAACGGATCGAGGCGGTCAGCTCATCCAGCGCGGCGGCGGTTTCCTCCAGCGTGGCGGCCTGGGTCTCGGTCCTGGTCGACAGATCCTCGGAGGATTGGCTGATCTCGCGCGCCCGGGAGCGGATGCTTTCGGCGGTTTCCACGACGACGGCCATGGTCTCGGACAGGCGCTCTGCTGCCTGGTTGAAGTCGATGCGCAGAGCCTCGTAGTCGCCGAAATTGCCCTCGATCACATGGGTCAGGTTGCCAGCCGAAAGGTCGCGCAGACCGACCGAAAGCGCCTCCACCACGACGCGCTGCTCTTCGGAGTGGCGGTTGCGATCCCGTTCCAGCGTGGCGGCGATGCCCAGCTTTTCGCGCAGCGCGTCCAGTGACTTGGCGATATCGCCCAGTTCATCCCCGCGATCGGAATCGGGCACGACGTCAGAGAGGTTGTCTTCGGCGATGCGCCGCACCGAGTTCGAGATCCGCTCGACGGGGCGCACGATGCTGCGGGCGATCAGCCAGCCGATGAGGGCCGAGAGGGCGGCCGCAACCAGGCTGCCGATGACCGCGGAGAGGGTCGAGGCATAGACCGGGCCCATCGCCTCGGACTTGTCGATGCGCACGGCGACCTGCCAGGACAGGTCCTGGATCGCGATCGGGGCGAAGACGATCTCGCCGGCGGCGATGCCCTCGGACGGGGCGAGTTCGGCTGGCGTGAAAGGCGCCGGGTTATTGGCCATGACGGCCGTGATCGAGGGAATGGGCTCCAGCACCTTGGGCCCGGTTTCGAACCGCGAGTTCGTTCGCGCCATGCCATCGGCGCCGACGATCACGATGTCGCCGGTCTCGCCCAGCGTTGCCAGGCTGGTCAGCGAGGTCGTCAGCAGCTTGTCGGAAATCTGCACGGCCAGAACGCCGAGGAAGACCCCCTTTTCGTCCACGATGGCCGAGGCGGCAAAGGCGGCCGGCGCATTGTTCGAGGGGCCATATTTCATGAAGTCCGAAAAATGCACCCTGCCCGCGGTATCTGCCTTGGCCGCAGCGAAGACCTCGGCCAGCGGGCCGTCCTTGTCCGAGCCAGTCAGAAGGTTCGTGCCGAAATCCGTCTCTTTCATCACCGTGTAGATGATGTCGCCCTCGGGCGAGATCAGGAACATGTCGTAATAGCCATGCATCTCGGTCCAGCGGCGGAAAGAGGGGTGAAAGGCCGCGTGCTGGTCGTTGTAGGTGGTCTTGAACTCTGGCTTGTCGAACTTCTGACGCTCCCCCGGCGGATGGGGGTTCTTGGTGATGTAATCCTCGACCGCCTTGGCCGCACCGTCAGGCCCATAGGATTTCCACCCAAGCGTCAGGCGGCGGAAGCCCGCCACCGAATTGGGCGAGCCCGACATGTCGGCGATGTCGGCCGTGAGATCGGCATAGAAGTTTTCGACCATGGTCTTGCCCGTGGTCGCATCCCGGATGATCGTCTGGGCGATCTGTTGCTCCGCCAGGTTCGACATTTGCCGGATGCCGATGAAGCCAACCGTTGCGGCGACGAAAATGCTGATGCCGACGATGGCGCCGGGCAGTTTCACCCTCAGCGGAAGTGATGTCATAAAGGACATGTTCTACCTTCTTCCTTTCGTCCCACAGGTCGACTCATCTGCATTCAGCATGGCGTGGGCGATTTAAGGCCGGATTAATCGCGATTTCGGTTTTCGGTCCGGACAGCGGTGCCCGGCCCATCGACGGTGTCAGAACAGCACAGGCTCGGAGGTCGGCTCCACGCTGGCGCCCTGTCCGGACAGGCGCTGCCGCAGGTCGGCCAGCCGCAGGCGGCGCATCGCCTGTTCAGCGAAGACCCCCTCGTCATCGGCATGGCGCGCGGTCTGCGCCAGGTCATCCAGCCAGAACGACAGATCCTCCAGCGTCTGGCTGAGCAGGTCGATCTTCTGCAGCGAAACCACCGAGGACCGGAAGTTCGCCACAGTTTCGGGCATCTGGCTGCCATGCGGCGGCCGCGCCAGGAGCGGCGCGATGCTGTCCTCGATCTGCAGCAGGAGCCGGGCGCTGTCGGCGAGGATGGCGGCCGTTCGCTCCAGCAGGGGCGGGAGGGGTTCCTTCATGATGCCCTTCCTTACAGCGGCCCGACGACGCGCTCGATCGAGGCTTTCATCGTCGCGGTGGTGAAGGGCTTGCGGATCAGGTTGTTCAGGCCCAGCTCTTGCCCGATGCGCAAAAGCTCGGGCGTGGGTTGCCCCGTGATCAGGATGAAGCCGATGCGCGCCGTGGTCTTGTTGGTGCGCAGGGCGTGCAAGAGCTCCAGCCCGTTCATCCCGGGCATGTTCATGTCGCAAAGAACCAGGTGGACCGGAGCCGCGACGATCTTGCCCAGTGCGGCCTTGGCGTCGTTCTCGGTCTGGTATTTCGTGATGCCGATCTCTTCCAGAGATTGCGTGATCAGGGCGCGGCTCACCGACATGTCGTCAACCACCATGATGCGGATCGTGTCGCGCAGGCTCATTTTTTCGGCTCCTCGAAAGATGGGGCGCCACGACCGATACCGGGGTGACGCTGATAGGCGGTGATGCCGACGGCCTTGAACATCTGTTCGGCCGGGCCCAGGACCCGTTCGGAATGGCCGATGCACAGATGGCCACCCGGGCTGAGCAAGTCACCGAAGCGCGCCCAAAGCCTGGACTGCGTCGGCTTGTCGAAATAGATCGCGACGTTGCGGCAGAAGATCACCTGGAAGGGACCGGAGATCGGCCAATCCTCGATCAGGTTCAGCCGCCCGAAGGTGATCAGCTCGCGCGCGGCGCGGCCGATGGTGAATTTCCCCGGGCCGGCGGATTCGGTGAAACGGTTGAAGGCCTCGGGGATGCCTTTGCGCTCGTCCTCGGGATAGATGCCGGCCTCGGCCTTCTTCAGGATTTCGGGATCCACATCCGTGGCGAGGATCCGGAAGTTCGACCGTGCGGCCTCGGGGAACATCGACAGGACGGTGAAGGCCAGCGAATAGGGCTCTGGCCCCGCCGAACACCCCGCCGACCAGATGCGCACGCGCCCCCCCTCTTTCGCGGTCTTGATCAGGCCGGGCAGCGCCACTTCGCGCAAGAGCTTGAAGTGGTGCTCTTCGCGGAAGAAATGCGTCACATTGGTCGTCAGGGCCGAGAGCATGGCATTGCGCTCATCCGTCCCATTCGGCCCCGAGATCAGGGCGCAGTATTCCCGGAAGTCTTCCAGCCCAAGCACCCGCAGCCGTTTCAAGAGCCGCGAATAAACCAGGTCGCGTTTGGCCGAGGTCAGGTTCAGCCCGAAATCGCGCATCGCGAGATCGGCGATGACCTTGAAATCGGCATCCGAGAACTTGATCCGGTCCTGCATCCGGTCATCGCCCTGGGGCGTGGAGGGGAGGGGAAAGCTCATTGCAGCGTCCGGCCTGCCTGGTGCAGAACGGCGCCGAGGTCGATGACGCGGGTCATCCCAGCCTCGATCGGGATGACCCCGGTGATGCTTTGCCGCGCCATTTCCGAGCGGATGTCCGGCGTCTCCTGGATCTGATCGCGCGAGACCGAGAGGATCTCGGACACGGCCTCGACCAAGAGGCCGACGGTTTGGCCGCCATGCATGGCCACCACGATGACATTGCGCGGATTCTCGGGCGTCTGGCCCAGGCCGAACCTTGCGGCGAGGTCATAGATCGGGATGACCGAGCCGCGCAGGTTCATGACGCCGAGGACTTCCTGCGGCGCATGGGGCAGGGCGGTCACCGGGCTCCACCGCCGGATCTCGCGCACTTGCGTGATCTCGATGCTGAAACTTTGATCGCCGGCCGAGAAGGTGACGAATTCGACTTCTGATTTGGCGTTTTCTTCAGACATTGGCGTAAGCGGTCCTTCCCGCGTTGGAGAGGATGTTGGGCATGTGATAGCCGGAACGGCCGCCGGCCACGGCATCTGGATCCAGGATCAGGGCGATGCGCCCATCCCCAAGCACGGTGGCGGCCGAGACGCCGGGCACCGAGCCGAAGTTGCTCTCCAGGCTCTTGATCACGACCTGGCGCTGGTCTTGCACCCCATCGACGACCAGGGCGCATTCCCCCAGACCTTCGGATTCCACCAGGAGAAGCAGGGGGGAGCCGGTGATCTCGGGCGAAGGGAAGCCCAGGGCACGCGAGACATCGACGACCGGGATCATGCGACCGCGGATCGACAGAAGCGTCTCATCCGTGCCGATGCGGTGCAGATCGCTGGGCTGGGGGCGGATCGTCTCGATGATCGAGGTGATCGGCACGACGAGCGTCTGGCCGCCGACCGTGACGACCATCCCGTCCATGACCGCAAGGGTCAGGGGCAGCATGATGGTGAATTCGGTCCCCTGGCCGGGCGTGGTGGAAATCGAGATCCGCCCCCCCAGCGCCGTGACCGCGTTGCGCACCACGTCAAGACCCACGCCGCGTCCCGAAAGGTTCGACACGGTGGCCGCCGTCGAGAAGCCGGGCATGAACAGAAGCTGGTCGATCTCGCTGTCGCTGAGCTCGGCATCCTGGGCCACCAGGTTCTTGCGCTTGGCGATTTCAAGGATCTTGGGTCGGTTCAGCCCCGCGCCGTCGTCGCGCACGGTGATGATCACGGACCCCGAGCGATGCGAGGCCGAGAGCTTGATCGTCCCCATCGCCGGTTTGCCCGATGCCGCCCGCGCCTCGCGATTTTCAAGGCCATGGTCGACGGCATTGCGGATCATGTGGGTGAGGGGATCGGCAAGACGCTCGACCACGGTCTTGTCGACCTCGGTGCCTTCACCGGAGGTGACGAGTTCGGCCATCTTCCCCGTGGCATCGGCCGCCTCGCGCACGATGCGCGACATGCGCTGGAACAGCGATTTCACCGGCTGGGCGCGGATGGCCATGACGCCTTCCTGGATGTCGCGCGCCAGAAGCCGGTAATCCTCGATATGCATGACGAGGTCGTCATCGCGGGTCGAGGTCATGTCCTGAAGGCGCTGGGCGATCATTGCCTGGTTGATGATCAGCTCCCCCACCGCGTTGATCAGCCGATCGACGCGGTCAAGATCGACCCGCAAGGTGGCTTTCGGCGCCTTGGCCTCGGCATCGTCGCCCTTTTCCGGCTTTTTCAGCGCCGCCACGGCAGCCGCAGCACGGTCCGACATGGTCGGCGCCTCGGCCTTGGGCGCCTCTGCCGTGGCCGAGGGGCCCGCAGGCGCCGTCGGTGCGGCGGCCTGGGGAGCCGGAGCTGGCGCAGCTTTCGCCTCGGGCACAGGCTCGGCCTTGGCAGGTGGCGTGGGATCGGTCAGCGGCGAGATCACAAGGTCGCAGAGGCCATGGACGAACTCGAACACCTCTTGCACCGCGATTTCGCTTTCGTCGGTGCGCAGCGCGATCGTCCAGGACAGGTAGGGCTCGGTCGGGTTCAGATCGTCCCATTCCGGCACCGCCGACAGGTCGACCGTCGTGGTCATCTGGCCGAGATCGGCCAATGCCGCAAACAGCAGCGCCGGTTCGTGGCCATTGGCGTAAAGCGCGGCATGGGGCTTGAAGGCGATGCTGAAACCCGCAGGTGCAGCCTCTCCCTCCGCCTCGGCACCGGGCTCTTCGATGGGCGCGATATCCAGGGTCACGGCGGCAAATTCGAAATTGTCCCAGGCATCGACGGCCTCGATCTTGCCTTCGCCGAGGCAAGCCTGCAGCGCCGACAGGAAACCGGCCGAGACATCCTCGGGCATGGAGCGGCCCGAGCGGGCAGCGTCCACCAGGTCGGTCAGATGGTCGGCCGAGCGGATCAGCGTGTGCATGATCTGCGGCGTCAGCTCCAGCGTTTCGGAGCGGACCTCGTCCAGCACGGTTTCGAAGCTGTGGGCAAAGCTGACCAGCTCGTTCAGCTTGAAGGCACCGGCGCCGCCCTTGATCGAATGGACCGCGCGGAAGACCGAGTTGACCGTTTCCTTGTCAAACTCGGCGCCCTGCATCGACTCGAGGCCCTCGGCCAGCGATTCCAGCAGCTCCTCGGTCTCTTCGAAGAAAGTGTCGAGGATCGGATTGCCCATGTCAGCCAATCCCCGTCACGCGGCGGATCACCGAGACCAGCGACACATCGTCGAAGGGCTTGACGATCCAGCCGGTCGCCCCTGCCTGACGCGCCCGCTGCTTCAGCTTGTCGCCGCTTTCCGTGGTCAGCACCAGGATCGGAACCTGGTTGTCGATGTCGCCCTTGCGGATCGCATCGATGACGCCATAGCCATCCATGTTCGGCATGTTGATATCGGTGATCACGATATCGGGCCGCACCTCGGCATAGCGTTCGACCCCGTCGACGCCATCCACCGCAGAGGTATAGTCGAAGCCCGCCTCTTCCATGACGCTGCGCAAAAGCTCGCGGATCGTCTTGGAATCGTCGATGGCAAGAACCTTCAAGGTCATTTCAATCCACTCCAGCCAGTGTTGTCAGCGGTCAGCCCAAGGCGGGCAAAGTCCTGAACCAGCCGGGGGGGCAAGTCGGACACGTCAAAGCCAAGATCGCGCCCCTTCCAGCTGCGCGAAGCCGTCAGAAGGACCTGCAACACGCGGGAATCAGGCCTTTTCTGGTGGCGCATCGAGACGCGAACCGGCTGGTCCCTGTGGCCTTGCAGGAAGGTCATCAGTGGATCGGTTGGCGTGATGCTCAACCGATCCTCAGTTTCGAAAATCTTCCAGTCATGCGGCATGGGCATCTCTCATGACGAATCAACCAAGGTGTTACGCGGACATCCCGGAGGTTTCCGGGTCTTCCATCGAATAGACCCCGCCGCTTAAGAATTGGTTTCGCTGAAAAGGCAGGCGCCGCCGGCCCCGTCATCCGGGACCCGCGGCGCGTCAGGATTTGGTTAAAATGCCTTATGACGCCTGGCTGGGCCGCAAACGCAGGCTGGCGAGCTGGAAGGGAGACAGGGTTTCGACCGCCGCAGCGGGCGCCTCGAGAAGCGTCGCGCCGCCCTCGACCTGCCAGCCCTCGGCCAGCCTTGGTCGCAGCGCGACCCTCCCGCCGGCGGGTTCGTAAACCCGCAAAATCAAGGACTCACCCGCCTCGGCCACCTTCAGCGCCGAAAGCGCCACGCGGCCGAGCAGGCTCAAGCCCTGCCATTGGCCCGGGCTGACCCCTGCCCCCCTGGCGATCAGCGGCTGGTTCAGGTCCTGGGCCTCGGGCAGGACCTGGTCCTCCCAATCGCCGCTGAAGGGCAAGAGCGCATAGGTGAAGGCCTGGCGCCCCTCGTCGGCGAAAAGGTCGGGATAGACGGGTGACCGCAAGAGGCTGAGGCCGATTTCGTTGCCCAGAACGTGGTGGCCGTATTTCCCGTCGTTCAAAAGCGCCACACCGAAGCCGCGCTCCTGGACCAGGGCGAATCGATGGGCGGCGACTTCGAACCTGGCGGAGTCCCGGGGCGTGTTGCGATGGGTGGGGCGCGAGATCACGCCAAGCGCACATTCGAACAGAGCCTCTTGCGCGTGGATGGCCAAAGGCGTGCGCGATTTAAGCAGGATGCGGCGGTCGTGCCAATCGACCTCGGTCCTGATGTCCAGCCGCGCCGCATTGGCCCACAGCCGATAGTGCTGCACCAGGGTCGAGGCGCCAAAGCGCCGCGTCACGGTCACCGAGGCGCGGTGAGGGCCGGTTTCCGAGACCGCGATGCTTTCAGCCAGCAGCTCCTGGCCGTTCTCGGTGTAATCCTCCTCGATATCCCAGGCGTCGAAATAGCGCGGTTTGTCGACATAGGCCCAGACCTGGTTGCCGCGCCCGGCCAGGGCCTCGCGCCCCGTGCGCTTGTCGACCAGGCTGGTGATCGTGCCATCGGCGCCGATCTCGGCCCGGATGAAGGCGTTTTCCAGGTGGGAGGCGCTGACCGTCAGCGGCCCCGGAGCCGCCGTCTGGGTGCGGGCCGTGACGGAAAGGCCCGGCAGAACCTCGGGGGAGGCGAGGAGATGGCCTTCGGCGGTCGCTTGCGATCCCGCGACGGGCTGGTCCAGCACCAGGCGCATCGGGCGGGCTTGCAGGTCGGGGTTGACCACGACGACCCCGGGATGGGGGCCCTTGTGACGGGCGGCCAAGGCATCCAGCGCCAGGGCCTGGGTGGCGCAGCCCTGGGCCACGACCTGGGCCAACTCGGCCTCGGCCGTGGCATAGACCTCGGCGATGGAGGAGCCGGGGAGGATGTCGTGGAACTCGTTGCGCAAAAGCACATGCCATTGCGCCGTCAGCGGCGCAGGCAGGGCACCTCCGCGCAGGGCCACCAGGGAGCCCAGGATTTCCGCCGTCACCAAGGCGCGCTCGGCACGGCGGTGAAGGTATTTCGTGCGGCCTTGGGTCGTCAGCGTGCCGCGATGATATTCCAGGTAGATCTCGCCCACCCAGGTCGCCGGAGTCCGGATCATCCGCGGGGGCAGGCTGCCGAACCAGTCGCTGACATTCACATGGCGCAGCCTGGGCACCACGGGGAAATCGGCGAGCTGGCGGATCTTCAGGACCTGCTCTTCCGTGGGGCCGCCCCCGCCATCGCCATGGCCGTAGCAAAGGAGCGATTCGCCAACGAGGTCGCGGTCGATATAGTCCTTCCAGGTCGAAAGCACCGCCCTCGGCCCGATCTCGGCATTATAGCCATTGGCCGGGTTCTCGAATGTGTGCATCAGCACCTGGGACCCATCGAGCCCCTGCCAGTGGAAGAGGTCATGCGGCAGCTTGTGGCGCTCGGACCAGTTTGTCTTGATGGTGAAGACCGATGTCAGCCCGGCTTGCGCCAAGATTTGCGGCAGGGCGGGGGAGAAGCCAAAGGTGTCGGGCAGCCAGGCGACCGTCGAGGTCGTCCCGAAGACGCGGGCGAAATGCGCCGCGCCATACAGCACCTGCCGGATCAGGCTTTCGCCGCAGGGCATGTTGGTGTCGGGCTCGACCCACATATTGCCGATGGGCTCCCACTGACCGCCGGCCACCAGGGTCTTGATCGTCTCAAGGAGCTGGGGGTCGTCCTGCGCCACGAAGTCATAAAGCTGCGCGGTGGAGTGGTTGAAGCGGAACTCGGGGAAGCGTTTCGCCAGTTGGGTGACGGTGTGGAAGGTGCGCTGGGCCTTGCGGCGGGTCTCGTCCATCGGCCAGAGCCAGGCGAGGTCGATATGAGCGTGCCCCGTCAACGCCAGCTCGCCTTGCTGCGGGAAGCGGGTTTGCAGCGCCCTCAGGCCCTCGCGCAGATGATCGCGGGCGCGGAGGACGCTGGCCCGGGCGGTCTCGGGCAAGGGGGTCAGCGGGCCTGACAGGTCCGGCAGCCGCCAGATCTCGCGGCTTTCCGCCGTGTGTTGGATGCGGCGGAGATAGGCTTGCGTCTCGGTCGGCCAGTCGAGGAGGTGAAAGCTCGCCTCGGCGAGGGACATCACCGGGTCGCAGGCCGGATGCGGGTCGGAGTGGTCGGGATGCGGGCGGCGGGGGAACCAGTTCGGCACACCCCAGCCCTCGACCTCGTGCCCGCCGAGGGTGCGGGTGAATTCCACGACCTGCTGCAGGAGGAGGATATAGTCTTGGAGGTCCTCTTCCTGCCAGACGACCTCCGCCCGGGTGAGGGCGGCGTCGCGGGCGGGGACGCCTTGCTCCAGCCGCGCCACGCAATCGGCCTCGATGGCGAAACGGCGGGAGGGCAGGGGGAAGCTTTGATGCGGCGGGTTCAACCCATGGGACTGGTCGCCGATGCGCAAGAGCCCCTCTCCGCCGAGCCAGAGCTGGAGCCGTGTCTCATGCAGCGGCCAATGGGCGGGGATTTCGACGGACGGATGGGCAAAGCGGCGCGGTTGGCCCTGGTCCTGCCAGCGGGTGCCCATGGCCACGGGCGCGCCGTCCAGCGTCCAATCGGCCAGGGGCAGGCTTTCCCGCGCGACCCATTGCTCCAGCTCGGTCAGACGTTTGTTCATGCGCCGGATGCGCATTTCCAGTGGCAATTTCATGGGCTTCCCCGCGCTTGGCCCGGAAGGGCCGGGTGTCTAGGCTCAGTCCGGTTGCAGCATATAGCCTTCGCCGCGCACGGTTTGCAGGTAGCGCGGCTGGCGGGGGTCGTCCTCGATCTTGCGGCGAAGCCTCGTGATCTGCACATCGACGGCGCGGTCTCCGCCCTCATCGGCGCCGAGCTTCTCGCGCGGGACCGGAGCCCCCGGGGTCGCCGCGAAAATCCGCATCAGCTGCGCCTCGGTCGCGGTCAGGCGGATCAGCTCCTCGCCACGCCAAAGCTCGCCCCGGTCGGGGTCATAGCGGAAGGGGCCGAGGTTCAGCGTCCGGCTGACGGGCTCGGGCGGTTTCACCTGGGGCACGCGGCGCAGGATGGCGTTGATGCGCAGCAGAAGCTCCTTGGGCTCGAAGGGCTTGACCAGGTAGTCATCGGCCCCGGCCTCAAGCCCCTCGATGCGGTTTTGGGACTCGCCGCGCGCAGTCAGAAGCAGGACCGGAACCGCCATCCGCGCGCGGATTTCGCGGGTGAAGCTGATGCCATCCATGCCGGGCATCATCACATCCAGGACGATCAGGTCGAAATCGAGCCCCGCCATCAGCCGCCGCGCCTGGTCGGCGTCGCGGGCGGTGGTCACGAGATACCCGTTGCGCATCAGGAACTTCTGCAAAAGCCCCCTTATGCGTTCATCGTCATCGACGATCAGAAGATGAGCGTCCGGCGCGGTCATAGCCCCTCCTCGCGCAGGTATTGGCGGCGCATTTCGGGGTCCATCATGGCCTCCAGCACGGTGCGGAAGCCCTGGACGGCTTGCGGCCCTGCGGCCCGATAGGCCGCCCGCATCCGGGCGCGCTGGGCGTCGGACAGCGCGCGCTCCAGGGCCTGGCCCTTGTCGGTCAGGTGCAATCGGCGCTCGCGCTTGTCGGTGCGGCCGACGCGGGCCTCGACCAGGCCGTCGTCGAAAAGCGTCCGCAGAACCCGGTTCAGGCTTTGCTTGGTCACGCCCAGAATCGCCAGAAGGTTCGAGACCGTCAGCCCCGGCGTGCGGTTGATGAAATGGATCGCGCGGTGATGGGCGCGGCCATAATCCATGCCTTCGAGGATGCGGTCGGGATCGGCCGTGAAGCCGCGATAGGCGAAGAACATCGCCTCGATGCCTTTGCGCAGCTGTTCGTCGGTCAGGAAAAGCAGACCTTCGCTGCCCGAGGTATTCTCTGCCATGGCATCCTCCCTTGGTCGAATCTACGTCAGCCCTGTTGCCGTTCCAAGCTGCAAATGCAGCCAGGAATTACGTCAGCCTTGTTGACATTGTCGGACACAACTGATAGCCAAACCCCGATTTCGCGCAATATTATGTCCGAAGTGGACCTAACAGGCGCAACATTCGCAAAATCGGAGGGTGAAATGGCAGGATATGACGACCGCGACGGGCTGATCTGGATGGATGGCAAGCTGGTGGAATGGCGCTCGGCCAATGTGCACATCCTGACCCATGCGCTGCACTATGCCTCCGCCGTCTTCGAGGGCGAGCGCTGCTACAACGGCAAGATCTTCAAGTCGACCGAGCATTCGCAGCGGCTCTTGTATTCGGGCGAGCTTCTGGACATGCCGATCCCCTATACGGTCGAGGAAATCAACGCGGCCAAGGACTTGACGCTGAAGGCCAATGGGCTGACCGATGCCTATGTCCGAGCGCTGGCCTATCGCGGCGCGGGGGACGAGATGGGCGTGGCGGCGAGCGCAAACCCGGTCAAGCTGGCCATCGCGGTCTGGACCTGGGGCGCCTATTACGGCGATGCGAAGTTCAAGGGCGCGAAGCTGGACATTTCCAAGTGGAAGCGGCCTTCGCCCGAGACGATTCCCTCGGCGGCCAAGGCGAGCGGGCTCTACATGATCTGCACCATGTCCAAGCATGCGGCCATGGCCAAGGGCTGCTCGGATGCCATGATGTTCGACTATCGCGGCTATGTGGCCGAGGCGACGGGCGCGAATATCTTCTTCGTCAAGAATGGCGAGGTCCATACGCCCAAGGCCGACGCTTTCCTGAACGGGATCACGCGGCAGACCGTCATCGGCATGCTGCGCGACATGCAGATCGTGGTGCATGAGCGGCACATCATGCCGGAAGAGCTTGAGGGCTTCGAGCAGTGCTGGCTGACCGGCACGGCGGCGGAAGTGACCCCGGTGGGGTCGATCGGGCCCTATAACTTCGAGGTGGGTGAGCTGACCCGCCGCGTTTCGACCGAATACGAAAAGCTGGTCCGCCTTTAAGGGGCGACCTTTGACGGGTGGGCCTTTGAAGGGGGGATCGACCCCCCTTCAAAGGCTTTGGCGCCTGCGGGACGGGTCTGCTAAAATTTACTAAAACTTTCTTCCTTCGGGGCGGTGCGACTGCTAGCATGCCAGTATCGAGGGAGGATCATCATGACCATTCGCTGGGGAATCATCGGCCCCGGCTCAATCGCGAACAATTTCGCGGATGGGCTGGCGCAATCCAAGTCGGGCAAGCTGGTGGCGGTCGCGGGGCGCGATGCGGCGCGGCGCCAGGCCTTTGCCGAGAAATACGGGCTTTCGGTGCAGCATGACACCTATGCGGGCCTGATGGCGGATCCGGGGGTGGATGCCGTCTATATCTCCACCCCGCATCCCTGGCATGCCGAGCTGTCGATTGCCGCCCTGCGGGCTGGCAAGCATGTGCTTTGCGAAAAGCCTGCGGGGATGAATGCGGCCGAGGTCGTGGCGATTTCCGAGGTGGCAGCGCAGGAAGGGCGCTTCTTCATGGAGGCCTTCATGTATCGCTGCCATCCGCAGATCGCGCGGGTGCTGGAGATCATCGCCTCCGGTGAGATCGGGACTCCGCGCCATATCCGCACGCAGTTCGGCTTCAACGCGCCTTACCGTGAGGGATCAAGGCTTTACGAGATGGCCTTGGGCGGCGGCGGGATCCTCGATGTCGGCGGCTATCCGGTGTCGCTGGCGCGGCTGATCGCGGGGGCGGCGGAGGGCAAGGGCTTTGCCAACCCTTCTGTCGTGCGCGGTCATGGGGTGCTGGCAGAGACGGGCGTCGATGCGGTGGCGCATGGGATCCTGGGCTTCGCCAGTGGGTTTGTGGCCGAGATTGCGGTGGCCGTGGCGCGGAACATGGACAATTCGGCGACGATCACCGGCGACAAGGGGACCCTGGTCATTGCCGACCCCTGGGTGCCGGGGCGGAATGTCGGGCCCTCGACCACCTCGATCACGGTGACGGTGGGGGGCGTGTCGCGCAGCGAAGTGCTGGGCGATGAGCGGATGCTCTTCGCCTTCGAGGCGGAGGCCGTTTCGGCGACCATCGCGGCGGGGGGCTTGCAAGGCGTGCATCCGGCGCCGACCCATGCCGATTCGATCGGCAACAACGAGACCCTGGACCGCTGGCGCGCCGAGGTCGGCTATCGGACCTTTGCCGAGACGCCCGCAACGAACCGCAAGACGCCGGGCGTGCTGCCCAAGGGGCTGCCGCAGATTCCCAAGGCGGAGCTGGCGGGGGTGGGCGCGGTCTCCAAGCTGATCATCGGCTGCGACAACCGCAATACCGTGGCCGAGGGCGCGCTGGTCTGGGACGCTTTCATGGAGGCCGGGGGCAATGCCTTTGACACCGGCTTTGTCTATGGCGGCGGGCTGCATGAGAAGGTGCTGGGCGACTGGATCAAGGCGCGGGGGGTTGCGCGTGAGGTCGTGGTGATCGCCAAGGGCGCGCATACGCCCTACTGCAACCCGGAATCAATCGGGGCGCAGCTGGAGATCTCGCTGGACCGCCTGGGGCTGGACTTCGCGCCGGTCTATATCATGCACCGCGACAATCCGCAGGTGCCGGTGGGCGAGTTCATCGACGCGCTGAACGTTTTGCGCGCCCAAGGCAGGATCGGGATTTTCGGCGGGTCGAACTGGACTCCGCGCCGGATGGCCGAGGCCAATACCTATGCGGCGAAACATGGGCTGCAGGGCATGTCGATCCTGAACAACAACCTCTCGCTGGCGGTGATGGAAAAGCCGGTCTGGGCGGGCTGCGTGACCTCCAACACGCCGGACATGCTGAGCTTCCTGCGGCGCGGAGAAGTGGCGCACCTGTCCTGGTCCTCCCAGGCGCGGGGCTATTTCCTGCCCGAGGAACTGCGCAACCGGCTGCCCGCCGATACCGCACCCGAGACCTGCTTCGGCAGCGAGCGGAATGCCGAGCGGCGGCGGCGGGCCGAGGCCCTGGCTGTGGAAAAGGGCGTTTCTGCCCACAACATCGCGACGGCCTGGGTGCTGTCGCAGCTTTTCCCCAGCTTCGCGCTGATCGGGCCGAGGTCTCCCGGTGAGATCGTCTCGACCCTGGCCGGGGCGGCCTTGCAGCTGTCAGAGGCCGAGGTTCTTTGGCTGAACCTGGAAGGCGAAAGGTAAGGAGCGCGTTCCGCGCAAGCCTATGTCTCGCCTCTGGGCCTTGGCAGGCCCAACCGGCTCGGGCTTTGGGCCAAATCGAAATGTCTTTCAATTTGGCCCAAATATCCCGGGGTGAGGGCGAAGCCCGAGGGGCAGCGCCCCTCAGACCTTGTCGCGGATGAGCGGCGTGGTCGAACAGTGCAGCCCGCCGCCGTTCTTGTGGTTGGCGGCATAGGGCACGGTCGCCCAGGTGACCCCCGCCGCCGCCAGCCGGTCCAAGGTGCGGTTGGTGGCGCCCTCGGGCATCAGCATCTTGCCCGGCGCGATGGCGATGGAGTTCACGATCCAGGGGTCGTCGCCCGGATCGGTCTCGATATAGCGGATGCCGCGGCGGGTCAGCTCTTCCAGGAAGGAATAGGGCAGGCCCATCGGGTTGAGGATGGCCAAGTCCTTGTCGATCATCAGGAAAGAGACATCCAGGTGGATGTCATAGCCGGTGAGCTCGACGATCAGAAGCTCGACCCCCTGCCGTGCCAGGACCTCGCCGACCTGGTTGGCGCCTTCGCGGTTGACGCGGACGCCGACGCCGATGGCACAGGTCTTCTCGTTCAGCCAGGCGAAGCTCCCGCCCTCCATGATGCCATTGCCCGAGATCGTCCGCAGGATCGGGATGCCGAGGCGGGCAAGCGTGCGGGTGATCGCCAGCTCTTCACCCCGGCGGATGCGGGCGCCCATGCGGCAGACGATGGCGCCGCCCTTGACCATGATCAGCGGGTCGCGGGTGTAGATCTGCTTGAGCCGGTTGCCCGCCTCGCCATCGACGAAATGGACCTCGACGCCCTCGGCGCGCAGGGCTGCGACATAGGCGTCATGCTGGGCCTGCATCAGGGGGATGTCGGGCGGCGTGTCGGACTGGAAATACCAGCCCACTTCCGGATCTCCATAGGACCCGATCTCGGCCAGGCGCTTGGACGGGTCGATGACCTGCATCTCCGGTCCCGGGCGATGCATCAGGATCGACCGGATGCGGCCTACATCATTGTCGATGCCCCAGACCTTGCCCCAGGTGTGCATCAGCTCGGACGGGTCCTCGAAGGGGGGCTCGGCTCCGGCGGCGAAGGTCTTGATGGTCTGCGTGTAGATCCAATGCGGGTTTGTCATGGGGCACCTCTTTCGGGGAATAGCCTAGGGGGTGAGGCCGGGGCAGGGAAGGGCCTGACTGAAGGGAAGAGGCCAACTCCCGCCAGGGGAGCGCCTTGGCAAGGCCGCCTTTCCGCGGCGCAACCTCAGCCCTTACGGCCTTGCAGCTCTTCGATATAGGCCTTCAGCCCCTCGCTTTCGGCCCGCGCATCGCGCAGACCCTCCATCGCCGCGCGCAACTCGGCATCGGAGGAGGCCAGTTGCCCCACCAGCTCCGCCTCGCGCGCCTCGAGATAGAGGATCGCCTGGTCGCGCTGTTCCTCCGCCTCGTGCAGGCTTTGCGCCAGGTGGTCCATCTCGGAGACATCGCCCCCCGCCACCCGCGTCAGGCGCTGCAAGAGCCAATGGGCCAGCCAGCCCAGGCCAAAGGCCAGGAACAGGACGATGGCCGTGGCGAAGGTCAGTTGCATGCGGTTCATCGGGTCATCCTGATCATTCTGCGGGCCGCCGCTTGGGGCGCGGCACGGGTTTTTGCGGAGCCAGAGGCGCGCCATCGGCCCCGGTCTCGAACTCCAGCTTCGGGCCGGTGCCCGCCGTCGCCACCAGGCCCGCCAGCGTCGCATCGCCCTGGCCGGGTTCGATCAGGCGGAACTCGATGCGGCGGTTGGCCAGCCGCCCGGCCTCGGTGCCGTTGTCGGCCACCGGAACGCCCTCGCCAAAGCCCACGGCCTGCATGGCGGAGACATCGACGAGCCGCCCTTGGAGCGCCACCAGCACTGCCTGGGCCCGCGCCTTGGACAAGGCCAGGTTGCCCTCGGCCGAGCCCTGCGCATCGGTATGGCCGCCGATCTCCATCTTGATCGGACCGCAGTTCTTCAGGGCCTGGGCCAGGGCATCCATCATCGCGGCGGATTCGGCGGCGATCTCGGCCGAGCCCGGGTCAAAGGCGATCTTGCGCTTGGCCATCACGGCCTGCACCCGCTCCAGGCATTCGGCGGGCGTGGGCAGGCCCGCCATCGGGTCCAGCGCCTTGTCGTAATCCACATCGACCTTGAAGCGCTGCCCCTGGCCCAGCTTGCGGCTGAGAAGCTGGCTCACCCGGTCAGACGCGGTCTTGAGACCCGAAACCCCGGTGACCTCGACCATATCCGCCTTGACCATCAGCATGCCGCTGTCCAGCACAGCGAGCGCATCCAGCCCCGCAAAGACCCGCGCCGTCCAGCCCTCGGGGACCGAGGCGTCCAGGACCGTCGCCACATGGACCTTGCTGGCGCCGAAATGCGCCTTGGCGACGGAACCCACGGCAAGCGTCATCCGCTCATCCAACAGCGGCCCGCGCAGATCGACCTTGTGGGTCTTGGCCTCCAGCGTCGCGGTGAAGAGCAAGGGCCCCGAGACCGCCGCCTTGGCCTTTTCCGGCATCGAGGCTTGCAGCGAGAACACATCCGGCAGCCCGGCGCGCAGATCGCCCAAGGCGGTGTCAAAGGCGGCCTGGGTCACATCCTCCCCGGCTTCCAGCGTGATATCGGCATCCGAGAAGGTGACCGTCCCGCCGCCCATGGCCTTGACCGCCGCAATCGCCGCCGAGGTCGCATCGGCCCAGGAGGGCGAGGGCACGCCCATGCCGACGGTGCAGGCCGCCTCGATCCCCGCAGCGGCCAGGATCTTGGCCTTGGCCGCCTCGGTATCGGCGGAACAGGCGTCGAACCGCGCGCCCTTGGCGTCGAGGACGAAGCGCAGGGTAAAGGGCGTCAGCACCGGGCGCGGGGCGGAAATGTCGGTTGTCACCCGCAGCCCCTTGGGCGCGGCCTTGGCCAGGGCCGCCTCGAACTGGCGCTTTTCCACCTCGGAGCCCGCGATGGCGATGATATTCACCCCCTCCGCCGAGACCGAAATCTTCGACCGGGGCAGCAGGGTCAGGGCCTCGGTCCCGAAGGCCAGGGCCTCGGCCCAGCCCTCGGGCGCGGCATAGGCGGCGGTTTCCAGCATGTCCATGGGAGAGGGCGCGAGGGCCTTGGCGGCAGAGGTCAGGGCCTCCTTGTCTTCGCCCTCGGGCAGCAGGCCGATCAGCTGCACGCCGTCGTCGCCCCGCAGCATCTCGACCGAAAACCGGGGCGCGGCGATGACCTCGGGAGGCGTCACCTCGATCTGGCTGTCGATGCGGGTGGAATCGACGATCTGCCCCACCAGGTTCACCACGGCAAAGCGCTGGCCCTCGGTCTGCGCCGTCCCGGTCAGGGTCACGGTCAGCCCATCACTCGCCACCGAGGCCCAGTCATGCCCCGCCGCAATCAGCTTCAGCCGCACCACCCGCTCGGTCGAGCTTTCGATCAGCCGCGACAGGCCCATGCCCGCGCCAAGCGACAGGACAGCGGCGAGGGCGAATCCCCCCAGTCCCAGCCAGAGGGGCGAGAGGCGGCGCGCAAGAGGAGGAATCTCGGTCATTGCCGCTGCTTAGCCTTGGGGGGCGGGGCGTTCAATCACAGCAGCGCGGCGGCGGCAAGAAACAGCGCAGGGATAAGGCCCGCATCCCGGTTGGCCCGGAAGGCGCGCAGGCAAGAGGCCGGGTCGTCGAGGTCCAGCTTCTGCATCTGCCAGGCCATGTGCCAGCCCATGGCCCAGACCCCGGCCAAGGCGATGGCCATCTTCAGCATATCGGGCTGGGCCCGCAGCGCCAGGATCACCGAAAGCCCCATCAGCCCAAGCGTCAGGCCGATGAACAGCCGCAGCCAGGCGCGGGTCTTGTCGCCAAACAGGCGGGCGGTGGATTTCACCCCGATCAGCGCATCATCCTCGCGGTCCTGATGGGCATAGATCGTGTCGTAATAAAGCGTCCAGGCGATGCCAGCGGCGTAAAGCGCCACGACCTCGGGGGTGATCGTCGCGGTATGGGCGGCATAGGCCAAAAGCGCGCCCCAGTTGAAGGCCAGGCCCAAAAAGACCTGGGGCCACCAGGTAAAGCGTTTGGCAAAGGGATAGATCGCGACCAGGATCAGCGAGGCCAGGCCCAGCCCGATGGCCGTTCCGTTATACGAGAACAGGATCGCCGCCGCCGCCAGCGCCTGGCCCACCATCCACAACAGCGCCTTGGTCACGCTGACCGCGCCCGAGGGCAGCGGGCGCGAGCGAGTCCGGGCGACCTTGGCATCGATATGGCGGTCTGCGATGTCGTTCCAGGTGCAGCCCGCCCCGCGCATCAAGAAGGCTCCGGCCAGGCAAGAGACTGCCAGCCAAAGGTCCCAGGATTTGTAGCCCGACCCCAGGGCCGCCAGCGCCACGCCCCAAAGACAGGGAAAGAACAGAAGCCAAGTCCCAATGGGCCGATCCGCCCGCGAAAGCCGCAGATAGGGCTTGGCCGCCTCAGGCGCGTAAAGGTCGACCCAGTTGTCTTTCGGCGCATCGGCGACCTTGTTGAGCGAAGCCGCATCCGGGGCGGGTGCTGCCTCTGGCATTTTCGGAGTCTCGGACATAGGTTCCTCGTCATGACAGAGGCAAAGATCAGGCTGTATCTAGACCAGCCCCTCGCCCCGGGGCAAGCTTTGGCCTTGGACGAGGCTCAGGCGAATTACCTGTTCAACGTCATGCGGCTTGGAAAAGACGCCGTCGTCAAGGTCTTCAACGGCCGGGATGGCGAATGGCTGGCGCGGGTGGAACATGCGGCCAAGCGCAGCGGGATCCTGCGGGCCGAGGCTTTGAGCGCGCCCCTGGTGGCACCCCCCGACCTCTGGCTGATCTTCGCGCCGATCAAGAAGGCGCGCTGCGATTTCATCGTGGAAAAGGCGGTGGAGCTGGGGGTGGCGCGACTTCTGCCCGTCCAGACCCGCTATACCAACGAGCGCTTCCGCGAGGACAAGGCCCAGGCCCATGCCATCGAGGCCGCCGAGCAATGCGAGGCGACCTTCGTGCCGCCCGTCGATGACCTGCGCCCCCTGGAGCGGGTGTTGAAGGACTGGGACCCCGCCCGCCGCATCCTCTGGGCCGACGAGGGCCTCCAGGGCCAGGCCGCGCTTTTGCAGGCCTCCCCCGGCCCCTGGGCCGTCCTGATCGGCCCCGAGGGCGGCTTTGCCCCCGAAGAGCGTGAGCGTCTGCGGTCGCTGCCCTTCGTCACGCCGGTGTCACTCGGCCCCCGCATCCTGCGCGCCGATACCGCTGCCGTGGCCGCCCTGACGCTGTGGCAGGCGAACCTGGGGGACTGGCGATGATCCCAGGCATGATCCGCGCCACCGAGGCCGACCGAGCCGAGATCGAAGCCTTTCTGATGCCCCATGCGCATCAGGCGATGTTCCCGCTGAACAACCTGGCCCATCACGGCATGGCGGGCGGCAGCCCCTATGCCGTCACCCTCTGGCTGACCCGGCGCGCCGGGCAGATCACCGATGTCCTGACCCTGACCGATGGCGGCATGGTCATGCCCTTCCTGCCCTCGGGGGATTATGGCGCGGCGGCAGGAGTTCTGGCGGGGCGAAAGGTCTCGGGAATTGTGGGGGTGCGCGATTGGGCCCGTGGCCTTGGAGCCGCGCTCGACCTGACCCGCGCCGCCAAGACCCTGGACCAGGACGAGCCGCATTTCCTTCTGGATGTCGCGGACCTGACCATCCCCCAGGGGCCCGGTCAGATCCTCCCCCTGTCCGAAGCGCCGGAAGCGGTGATCAAATCCTGGATGCTGGACTATCAGCTTGCGGCCCTGGGCACCCCGGCAGACCGCGCGCCCAAGCGGGTGGAAGAGAGCTATGCCACCTATACCAAGAACCGCAGCCATGTGGTTCTGATGGATCAGGGCACCCCCCTGGCGATGACGGGGTTTAATGCCCGGATACCGGGGATCGTGCAGGTGGGCGGGGTCTATACGCCGCCCGATCGGCGCAAGCGGGGCCATGCCGGGCGGGCCGTGGCGCTGCATATCGCGGCATCTGGCGCGGCGCGGGCCACGCTCTTTGCCGTCTCCGAGCCCGCGGCCCGGGCCTATCGCCGCATCGGCTTTGGCCAAGTGGGCTCTTGGTCGCTGATCCTGCTGCATGACCCGGAGGTGATCCATGGCTAAGCCCTTCTGGACCTCGCGCCCCGATCTCTCCTCCCTGCTCCGCCGCCACCGCGAGGCCATCGGCGCCGGGGCCGTCACCCTGCTTGGCCTCTGGGTCGCGGCCCAGGGCGGGCTGATCCTGATTCCCCTGGGCCTGATCATCGCCGCGCTGGGGGCGGCCCTGGCCCTGAACGCCTGGCGCCGCACGCGCTTTGTCCAGGCCGTGAATGCCCCCGGCATGGTCGAGCTCGACGAGGGCCAGGTGGGCTACCTCGCCCCCGACATGGGCGGCTTCCTCTCCCTGAACGACCTGACCGAGATCCGCCTGATGACCGTGCGCGGCGCCCGGATGTGGCGGCTGAAGCAATCGGACGGCCAGGCGCTTCTGATCCCGGTCGATGCGGCGGGGGCCGAGCGGCTCTTCGACGCCTTCGCCAACCTGCCGGGCCTGGACACCGCCGCCCTGGTGGCCGCCCTGGACAGCCCCCCGCCCGAGAGCCTGTCCGAGGCCCGGGTGATCTGGCGCCGCATCTCCGCCGTCACACAGCGGTCATGACCTTTCGTGATGCTCACTTGACTTGACGCGCGGGCCAAGCCACCTCTGCGCACCTGACTTGCAAGAAGGTTCTGCCGATGTCGATTCCTCAATCCGGTGGCGGCCCCATCGAAAGCTTCGACCAGCTGGCGGAGCTTGTCGCCTCGGGCTGCAAGCCGAAATCCGATTGGCGCATCGGCACCGAGCATGAGAAGTTCGGTTTCCTCAAGGATACCCATGCGCCCTTGCCCTATGCGGGGGATCGGTCGATCTCGGCCCTGTTCGCGGGCCTGCAGGATCGCTACGGCTGGCAGCCGATGCGCGAGGGCGAGAATATCATCGGGCTCTCTCGGAATGGCGCCACGATCTCGCTGGAGCCCGGCGGGCAGTTTGAACTTTCGGGCGCTGCGGTCGAGAACCTGAACCAGACCGATGCGGAGCTTCTGAACCACCTGGAAGAGGTCCGCTCTTTGGCCGAGCCCCTGGGCATCGGCTTTATGGGCATCGGCGCCGCGCCCGAGTGGAGCCACGAGACCATGCCGGTCATGCCCAAGGGCCGCTACCGGCTGATGACCGACTACATGGGCCGCGTCGGCACCCATGGCACGCAGATGATGTATCGGACTTGCACGGTCCAGGTGAACCTGGATTACAGCTCCGAGGCCGATATGGTCAAAAAGCTGCGGGTGGCGATTGCCCTGCAGCCAGTGGCGACGGCCTTGTTCGCCTCGTCGCCGTTCTTTGACGGGGCGAAGAACGGCCACCAATCCTGGCGTTCGCGCATCTGGCGGGGCCTGGACAATTCCCGCACGGGGATGCTGCCCTTTGCCTTCCAGTCGGGCATGGGCTTCCAGGCCTATGTCGATTGGGTCCTGGATGTGCCGATGTATTTCGTCTACCGCGACGGGAAATACATCAACGCCCTGGGGCAGTCCTTCCGCGATTTCCTGGCGGGAAAGCTCCCCGCGCTCCCCGGCGAAAAGCCGACGCTCTCGGATTGGGCTGACCACATGACGACCGTCTTCCCTGAGGCCCGGGTGAAGAAATACATCGAAATGCGCGGCGCCGATTGCGGAGACGCCGCCCATATCACCGCCCTCCCCGCCTTCTGGGTCGGCCTGATGTATGACGACGCCGCGCTGGACGCCGCCTGGGACCTGGTCAAGGCGCTGGACGCCGACCAGCGCGAGGCCCTGCGGGTCGCAGCCTCCGTCTCTGGCCTGCGGGCAGAGGTGGATGACGTCAAGCTGATCGACCTGGCCCGCGCATCGGTCGCCCTGTCCCATGCGGGGCTGGCGGCACGCGGCCTGGACGAACAACGCTTCCTCGCGCCGCTGATGCGGACCCTGGCGACGGAAGAGACCCAGGCCGACAAATGGCTGAAGCTCTATGACGGCGATTGGGGCGCGAGCCTCGCGCCGATCTATGAGGCGGCGAGTCTTTAGGGTCAGGACCCATTGATCACGCTCTAAGACCGTGATTCACGGTCGGCCAGGAGACCTGATTTATGAGCAACTTGTTCTGGCTGACCGAAGCCCAGATGGACCGGCTTCGGCCCTTCTTTCCCAA